>NZ_JAATEJ010000021.1 GCF_012034175.1 Actinacidiphila epipremni | reverse complement strand
ATAGGAGCATCCAGCACATTTCCTGTCCCTACGAACAGCACCACCTGACCGGAGCCACATGGAACCCGGCGCCCATCCGACACGATAGCCGGGCCATCAGCCTGCCCGCCCTCAGCCCCAACAACCCAAACGGTCCGCCGGAAAAACCGGCGGACCGTCACGAAAGATCGAGGTTAAGCGGCGGGCCACCGCCTATCGATGCCCAAGTGGCCTGGCGGTACGAAACCAACCGCAGCGAGTGGAAAATTGAGCGCCGCTTCTCCGGCCAGAAATCGATGGAGCCGTAGTTCATTTCAACCAATGACTCGACGCCCCAGCCCACTGAATTTGCTATTAGCGAGGATGTTGACAGCGCGAGTGATTTCCTCTCTGGTCACTTTTGGAACCACAAGCACATTCGCCACAGCGAAGTAACCATTCTCCGAGATTTCATCTACGACCTCCTGTTGCAACCGTACAGGATCATAGACCACAAGGTCGAATACATCCCCCTCCACCGAGATACGCACTTCGACCAAGTAGCCCTTGGCCTCGGTCTCAATTTCATACCCATCGAGGTATTCGGGAAACTCAAGTCTGTACAGCGGTGCTTTCTTATCGTCCATACCTACCTGGTCCTTATCTGAGCTAGCGCGTCAGTGTACTGCTGGGGCGTAAGGTTAGCACCCGGAGCGGGCACAATCTCGAAGTGCCGCGGATCGTTACCGCGCTGGATGATGCGAAGGGAATCGGGGACAGTTCCCATGTCCACCTCGTGCGGCACGAACCCCTTGCCCGCGACGCTTTCAGGGTTGTCGAAGACAGATAGCCCATGCGTGCCCTTGACGAACCCCGTAGCGGGATCGACCTTGTAGTCATTCGGACGGGGAACGAAGGTCGGAGAATCCCCTGGCCTCGCACCTCGGAAGCAAACTGCCGGCCCAGCCCCGGTATTGTGCACTAGGACCGGGGTTCCCGCAGCAAGCACGTAGTACGTGTGGAGCTGGTCGACGCTGAGGTTATACATATCCGCGGCGCCGGCGATGACATGAACAGCAACAACACGCGCATGGGAATTTTGTGCCGTTTCAAGGGCATGGCCGGGGGTCAATTGGCCGGCAGGCGCCCAGGCGTGGGCCGTGTCGTCCCAAAATGGATGCTGCGCAGTGGTGTGGAGGGTGGCGCTCCGGCCGGACGGGGTTTCAATTTGGAGGTCGATCAAGTCGTCGTCGTGGTTGATGAAAGTGGCGGTGACTGTACGTCCGCCTTGCCGCCTGCCGTTTTCGGCACTACCCGCTTCGACTTTATCACCGGGGTGAATCTGGCTGATCGGCCTGCTTTCCCCGTCGGCGAGAAGAACAGGCGTCTCACCATCGAAACTGCAGCCACCGCTGCGAAATTTGCTCAGGAGCTTCGACACCAGGCTTCCGCCTGTTTTTTCCTCACCAGCCGGCCCGGCCAACATCTGAGCAGCCAGTCCTGTCAATTCTCCCAGCTTGTAGGCACTGGAGTCCGCGTCGACACCTAGGAAATCAGGGTCGCCGAACGGATAGATCGGCATATCTGGTGCAGCCTTGCCGGCGTGTCCCCCGGTCATCCCAAGAGACAGTTCATTCATAGCATCAGCGAGTGCCGCCGCCGGGCTGGGGATACTGCCGACGATCGAGTCCGCCACCCCGCCGAAGAAGTTCTTGACCGGGTTGCTCGATTTCTTCTTCGGCTTTTTGAAGGTCGCTCCGTATACGACGTTCGGCCCGTAGGTGGGGATGGAGACGACGCCTACGAATACGTGTTTTTTGTCTTCTGTCTGGCTGACCTGGTTGTAGGTCCAGCCGCCGCTGGCGGTGTTCGTCCAGTAGGCGTTGTGGGATGCGTTGTACTGGTCGCTGTCGTAGCCGCCGTTGCCTGCGCCGATGGGGCGTAGGCCGGAGGGGTCGCTGAGGGTGGCGGGGTTGTTGTCGGCGTAGGTGTAGCCGTTGAGGGATTGGCTGTCGCCGGTGTCGAGGACGGGGTCGACGCTCATGAAGCGGCCGGTGGTGGGATCGTATTGGCGGGCGCCGATGTAGGTGAGGCCGGTGGTGCCGTCGGTGGGTTTGCCGAGGAAGCCGTTGTCGTCGGGCCATGTGCCTGTGGTGCCGTCGCGGGGGGCGCCGAAGGGGGTGGTGTAGCGCTTGGTGAGGGCTTGGGTAGTGGCGTCGATGGCGAGGGTGCCGGTGCCGTGCTGGTCGCCGGCGAGCCAGGTGAGGGTGTTGGTGCCGGTCTGGTTGCTGCGCAAGGCCAGGGTGACGCCGGCGGCGCCGTAGTAGCGCTGGGCCCAGTACTTGGGCGTGGTGCCGGTGGCGAGGTGGACTTCCGTGTCGCCGAGGTAGAGGACGGTGTCGTCGGTGGTGCCGCGGCGGATGAGGAGGTTGCCGTCGGCGTCGTAGACGTGGCTGGTGGTGCCGGTCACCGTGCCTGTGCTGGTTTTCTCGGTGAGGGTGTCGAGCTGGCCCTGGGATGTCCAGGTGAGGGTCTGGGTGTCGGTGCCGTCAGGCCGGGTGGTGGTGTTGCCGTCCGGGTCGTAGGCGTAGGCGGCCGGCGTCCCGGTGCAGGTGGCTGCGGCGGTCAGTACGGAGGTCAGGGCGTGGGGGCGGGCCGGGTCGTAGCAGTAGGTGGTCAGGGTGCTGGTGGCGGGGGTGTGGTCGGTCTGGGTGGTGCGCAGGCCGGCGTCGTTGTAGGTGTACGAGGTCCAGTAGGGGCTGGCTCCGCCGAGGTTGCCGGTGGTGCGGCCGGTGGTGGAGCAGTCCGGGGTGGTGGGGGTCCAGGCGTCGGTCAGGCGCTGGTGGCCGTCGTAGGTGTAGCACTCGTTGTCGGCCTGTGCGGTGCCGCCGAGGGTGGTGGGGTCGAAGGTGTGGGTGACGTTGCCGGCGGTGTCGTAGCCGTAGCTGAGGTTCTGGTCCTGGTAGGGGTGGGTCTGGTCGGTGACCACGGATGCCAGGAGCCGGTCGGTGCCCTCTTCCCAGGTGTTGGTGACGTACGCCTTGAGGACGCCTTCGCTGGGGGATGTGCCGAGGGTGAGCTGCTGGGGTTGGCTGAGGTTGGTGTAGGTGGCGGACAGCAGGTAGCCGCTGGCGCCTTGGACGTCGGTGGGCAGGCCGAGGGTGTTGTGGTGGGTGACCACGTCCTCGGAGGGCAGGCCGCCTGCTGCCGGATCGTCGACGAACTGCTGCGTGCCGTCCTTGTTGTACGCGGTCGACGTGACGAGCTTCGCGGCCACGGCTCCGGAGGTGACCAGCGGGTCGGTGGCCGGCAGGTCGAGCTCGGTCTTCGTGGGCCGGCTCATGGTGTCGAAAGCGGTGACCTTCTCGGTGTAGGCCGTCCCGGTGGTGCCGCCGACGTAGCTGGTCGAGGAGTCCAGTTGGCCCTTGAGCACGCCGTCGTAGGTCCAGAGGCCGAGCTTGTTCGCGTCGGTGCGCGAGGTCTGCCACAGGTCGGTCTTGCGGCCGAGGACGTCGTAGTCGTACAGCAGGGTGGTGTTGCGGGCGTCGGTGGTCGTGTCGATCTGGTCGAGGGCGGTGTAGCTGGTGTTGGTGGTTCCCTTGTCGGGATCGGTCGCCGAGACCTGTCGGCCGAACAGGTCGTAGGTGTACGACCACGTGGTGTCCGGGCCGGTCACCGTCTTCTGCTTGCCGTCGCGCGTGTAGGTGAAGTCCGTCGTGGTGTATGGGATACCGACACCGGACCCGTAGTCGGTGTCGGCGGGGGTGGTGCCGGCGTATTCGCGCTGCTCGACGGTGCGGCCGAAGACGTCGGTGATGGTGCGGGTGGCGCTGCCGCCGTCCGGTGCGCTGGTCGCGGTGGAGTCACCGGTGTAGGAGGTGGTGGTGCTCCACTTCTGCACGCCGTAGATGAGGAAGCGGGACGTGGTGGGGCGGCCGGCGCCGTCGAAGACCGTGTCGGTCTGCTTCGGCGCGCGCCCGGACTCCGCCCGCGTGTAGGTGCCGTCGGGCGTGGTCGTGGAGTCGAAGACGTCGGAGTAGGACTCGGAGACCAGGCCCCGCCCGTCGTAGCGGGTGTCGCTCAGCAGCCGCCCCCCGTTGGGCGTGGGCGTTTGCGTCTGCAAGGGGCGCAGCAGCGAGTCGTAGATCTGGTAGCTGGTGTTGTAGGACCCCTCTGCGATGATGCTCGAGGTGGCCACGTAGGACGGTGCGGTGCTGCTGAGGTGGTAGCTGTAGGTGGAGTTGGCGCCGTAGCCGTCGACGCGGGACTGGTTGGGCAGCCATAGGCTGGTCACCCGTCCCAGCGGGTCGTACGCCGACTCGGTGATCCTGCCGTTGACGTCGTACGCCTTGAGGGTGCTGCCGCGGGCGAAGTCCAGGTAGGTGTAGGTGATCTGGGATTTCGCGTTGGTGACCTGTACCCGGGTCGCCGGTCCCGTGGCGGCGGGTACGTATGCCGTCTTGGTGCTGTTCCCGGCGGCGTCGGTGGTCGACAGGACCCGGCCGAGCTTCGCCGTGGTGTCGTCGTACGTCGTCTTGGTCAGGGTCTGCCACGTGGTGGGGTTGCGCTCGCCATTGGTGGCGGTGGCCGGGTAGGCGGCGGCGCGGCCGGTCCAGGTGGCCTCGCCGAGTGTGGGGGTCTGCGCCGGCGTCCAGGTGGTGGCGCTCGTGTTGTCGTAGACGGTCGCGGTGTCGGACAGGACGTCGCCGCGGGTCGCGCTGGTGGTGGGCAGGTTCAGGTCGGTTTCGGTGGTGGAGCAGGCACGGGAGGTCGCGCGGGTGCGGGAGACCAGGGCGGTGACGCCGATGGCGGTGTTGCGGGCGTACCAGGTGCGGGTGCAGGACTCGTCGCCGCTCACGCCGACCTGGCCGGCGTCGTCGAGCTCGACGGCCATGCCGTAGCCGTCGTAGGTGGTGCTGTAGCTGCCGGTCCGCCAACCGCCGGACGCGGTCAGGTAGGTGGAGGTCTGGGTTCTGGCGGTGCGGACGTAGTACGCGTCGACGTCGGCGTACGACTTCTGCTGTGAGGCGGTCCTGGCCGAGTACGGGTCGCTGACCGTGACGGAGACCGGCGTGGTCCCGTTGTAGGTGATCTCCTCGCGGGTGAAGCCCTGGTACTGGTCGCTGTCGGTCACACCGGGCACGCTCAAGCCGGTGAACCCGATGCCGGCGGCGGACACCGAGCGGGTGGTGCCGTTCTTCTGCCTGTCGCCGTCCATGCCCTGCAGGTACACCGTCGTGGTCTTCGACTGCGTGCCCGCCGCCGAGCCGGTGGTCGTGGTCACCGTGTGGTAGCCGCGCCACTGCGACCAGGTGCGCTCCTTGGCCGGGGTGAAGGGGTCGTCGTTGTAGTGCCAGGCCGGCCCGGAGTAGGCGTAGGTGGTCTCCATGCTCTCGCCGTGGCCGGTCGGGTCGGCGACCTCCACCGCCGTGACCCGGTACTTGTGGAACCAGTCCAGCGTCGCCTCGTCGGCACCGTTGACGTGCCAGTACACCGGATAGCAGCTCGTGGTGTCGTCGTCCTCGGCCGCCGGCATGCTGCTCCCGCGCACACACTCCGGGTTCGACAACGTCACGGTGGTGATGGAGCCGGTCTCCGAGGTCACCGAGGCGATCCGCGGCCGGTTCAACGGCAGCACGTCATCGGTCGGCGCGTCCACGCGGTTCGGCCGCATCTGGTACTGGAACGTCACCGGGTCCAGGGCGAGGGTGCCACCGTTCTCACCGATGTGGCGGATGGTGCTGAGCACCAGGGTCTGGTCGGTGCTGTTGCCGATGTCGCCGGGGTCGAGGTATTGCTGGTCGAACGCGTAGGCGTCGGCGGGGGCGTAGGCGGCCGGGCTCGCCGCGGCGTTCCATGCGAACGTCTCGACCTTTGTCAGGCGCTTACGCGTGAAGAACGTCGGACTGACGGCATGGCAGGTGGCGCCGCTCGCGCAGATCGAGTCGAAGGGCACGTCCGGCCAGTTCGGCGCCGTGTCCTTCGTCAGCGACGAGCAGTCCGACGCCGTGCACCGCTCCGAATAGGTGAACTGCACCTTGTCCGAGGCGGTGCCGGTGAACAAGGCGTCGGAACGCTGTCCGTACAGGATGTGGTCGAGGTAGCCGCCACGGGTGTACGTGGCCGTCCCCGTGGTCGCGCCGTTCTTGCCGTAGGAGTTGGTCTCCGGCGTGTACCAGTACGTCATGGCGTTCCCGTGCAGGTCCACCACGTAGTCCAGGTTCCACCGCCAGGCCTGGGTGAGCGACCGCCCGGAGAAGGCGGTGCCGTCTGCGTAACCGGGTTCGCCGGCGTTGTTGCCGAACACCGGCGTCGTCCACACCGAGTTGGTGCGCTCGGTCCCTGCGCCGGGCAGCTTGTTCAGCCCGAACACGTACCGGGTGCCGTCGCCGGTGGTCACCGTCCAGTACTCACCCGCCCCGTCGACACCCGAGTCGCCCTCGTCGCCGTTGGCAGCGCCGGTGGAGTGGGTGACGGTGGAGGCGTCGTCGTCCTTCAGCCGCCAGGTCCCGGTCGCGTCGTCCTTGACCAGCTCCGTCGACTTGCCGTTCAGCACCAGGGAAGCGTTGTCGTACTTCCAGCACTCGTCGTACTTACCGGTCTCGCCGTCGTCGTCGCAGGAGGCGTACGAGCGCTCCACGTACGAGGATGTGCTCAGATCGAAGCCCTCACCGACCTGACTGCCCTGGTTGTTCGTCGATGCGGTGCGGCCGTCGATGCTCCCCGAGTCGTAGGTCAAGGACAGGTCGGGGGCGGGGCCGGCCGCCGCCGGCGGGGTGGTCATCGGGTAGGACCAGGTGAAAGACCCCGAACTGTTGCCCGCCGCCCAGGTGAACGACGGCGAGAGCGGCGACGCGGAGTAGTTGCCGCCGCCCGAGGCGGCCTCCCCCGCACCGGCTGCGACGGCCATCACCGTGGCGGGGCCTGCGACCGCAGAGGTGGCGGATGCGGAGTTCAGCGCTACTTCGGCGGTAACGGTTTGCCTGACCGGGTCGTTGCTCGACTTCAGCGGGGTCTGTGTGCGGCATGCGGGCCGGGCCGGTGTGGTCAGCGCGCAGGCAGGCAGCTGTACGAGTCGCAGCCGGCCGGCCCAGCCGCCCCCGTAGGCGGACGCGAACGATGCGTAGTTCACGCTCACCCGGGCGGTACCCGTCCCGTCCGCGGTGGCGGACAGCAGCACACCGTCCACGCCCGCCGCCTGCGCCTGGGCCTGGCCTACGACGTGCAGCCGCATCTGCCCGGACGCCGGGTGGGTCGTGGTGCGTTCGATGGTGACGGGAAGCCCCCCGGCCTCCAGGTGCAGCGCCTGCCCGGTGGTCAGCGCGCCTGTGGCGTCGGCGGCCGCAGGCCAGGCGGCTTTCTGCTCGGCACGCGCTGTCTTGGCCTGTGCGGTGTTGGCGGCCCGCAATTCAGCGACATGCCGACGCTCGGCCGTGGCGCCGAGCCCGCGCACCGGGTCGACGCGGTCGGAGTGCGCTGCGGGCAGGGAAGGTTTCCCGAGCCCGTGGGAGGCGGCCACGGCCGGTGTCACAGTGGCGCCGGTCGGCACCGCGACAGCAAGGGTCACCACAATGGCGACAGCCGCCGGAAGACGGCGCCGACGCACAGGCCGAACGGCCTTCTTCCGCGGGAACAGAATGCCGCGGACGAAGGTGTCCGTCATCCAGTTGGCTCCCCTACGGGCACTCACGACTGGTCCTCCCAGCGGTCGGTTGAAGGCACGGGGACAAACCCGTGCGGAACTCATGGGTAGTGCGTGGTGGGCGGGCGCACACCACGGTTCGGTGCGCGCCCACCCCGCCGGGAGTCAGCCGTCGAGGCTGTCGATCTGCTGCTTGTTCATCGCACCGGACCACAGGCGCACGTCGGTGACCCTGCCGGGGGCGAAGTGGGCGAAGGAGGTATCGGCGGCGGCTTGGGCCTCGCCGACCGTGAACAGTCCCGAGCCCGCGTCAGCGGTATAGGAGTGGATGCCGTCGCCGCCGTTTTCCACGCCGCCCACGTAGAGGTGGACGGTGCCGGACGGGGCGTCGTACGTGCCCGTCAGCCGTACCGGGCTGCCCAAGTCGGCGAGGTCGTCGGAGACGACACCGTCGAAGGCCCCGTCGCTGCCCAGCCGGCCGAACCACCACTTGCCGTGCGGAACCGTGAGATCGGGCCCGCCGTCCGGATCCGGTTCGGTCGCGACACTGGTCAGCTGGTACCAGATGCCCCACGAGGAGCCGGTGGTGCTGCGTTGCCCGATGAGCTGGGCGGTGTAGCCGATCGGTTTGTTCGCCAGCGCCGCGCTGTCGAGATCGGCCAGAGTCGTGGCCGTGAACGATCCGGTGCCGTCCACCAAAGGACCGTCCGGGGTGGCCTTGGCGGCGCCGCTGGTGCCGTCCAGGACGAGCGCCTGGCCGTCCAGTGACGCTCCACCGGTCAGGGCGAGGTTGCGCCCGTAGCCGCTGACGGTGTCCGCGAGGGTGGTCCCGGTGGCGCCGTCGGGGTTCCAGTCGGCCACCATCTCCACGGCCGGGGTGCCGTCGGTGCCCTGCATGGCGTCGTCGAGGGCGATCTCGTCCGAGGTGAGGGCGCGCTGCCAGACGGACACCTCGTCCAGCCGGCCGCGCCAGTAGTCGGTGAACGTGCCGGTAGTGGCGCCGCCCGAGCGCCCGAACTGCAACGCGCCGTTCGCGGCGCCGGCCACGGCCGTGTCCGGCAGTTGTACCGGTGCGCCCTGGGGACGGCCGTTGACGTACAGCAGAAGGGTCTGGTTCGTACGGTCGTACACGCCGGTCAGGTGCGTCCACACCTTCAATGGCGCGACCAGGCCGACATTGGTGCCGGCACCCATCGCCTGGTGGGTCGTGCCCTCGTTCCAGCTCCACGAGAACACCCACCGGTGCAGTCCCGGGGAGTAGTACAGCGAGAACCCCGAGGTGTCGTTGGACGGCTGTGCCAGTACCGCCCGGAACTGCGTGTCGTCGCTGAGCCAGACCCAGGCGGAGATCGTGAACGACGCCTGGGTGTTCACCACGGGCGTGTCCGTGGCTGCGTAGCCCGTTTGATTCGCAGTGACACTGGTGTCGTTCAGCCACAGCGACTGGTCGGGATTGCCTCGCCGGCCGAAGATCGACCAGCCGGAACCTGCCGTGTACCGCGTCGCGTTGTGTCGGATGCCTTCCGTGGCCGTATCGGCCACGGTCGTCACCGTGGGGTCGGTGACGCCGTCGTCGAAGTGCCATTGGCCGACCGGGCCCTGTCCCTCCTTGACGTTGAACAGGAAGGGAGCCGATTGCCCCCAGCCCGCACCGTCCTTCGCCCGCACCAGCAACTGCTGGGTACCGGCGAGCTGCGGGGTGATGGTCTTCTGAACGGTGGCGCCGGCGATCTCGGCCGACCACTGCTTATCAGAGACCAGTTTGTATTGGTATGAGATATTCACGTCACCGCTGGCCGGGCCGAAGGTGAACTGTCCAGGGATGCCTGGGCCACCCGCTGCGGCGCACACGTCCGGCAGACATTCCGAATACGGGCCGCCCCCAGTGATCACCGGCGGCTTCGGCGCGGTGGTGTCGACACGGAAATAACACCATCCGGTCGTGGACAGGTTGCTGTTCGACTGAATGTAGTTCGCGCCATTGTTGTAGTACGAACGGGTGTAGACGGCCAGCCGGTACAGATCGCCGTCCTTCAAAGTGACCGGTGTCGGGTCCGTCTCCGTCACGCCGCTGCCGATATAGCCGCTCGACGGCCGGACCGGCTCGGTGACCATGGCCCACGACTTGTCGGCAGCCTGGTGCTCGACGTAGAAGTAGATCCGCAGGCTCGCACCCGAAGCACCGCCCGACTGCGTCGCCGTCTTCGCCGTCATCGACGGCGTCGTGTCACCCACGATCTGCGGGTCGGTCCAATCGGATTCGCAGCCGACCCCGGTGCCGGCAACGAGTCCGTAGTTCGTCGGGACAGCCGGCAGACCGACATACGTCACCGACAGCACCGCGTCGTTGCGGAACCGCTTCCACGCCGATGTGTCGGACTCGTCGTGTGCGAGGAGCAGCAGCGTCAGCTGGGAGAACTTGCCCGCCGCGAGGTCCGCGACCTGAGTGGTCAGCCGCGCGTCGTGGAACTCGATCGGCGCGGCGGGCTGGGAGGGGCTGCACTCGCTGCCGCGGCCGGCCGCGACCGTGCGGGTGGCCACGACGCCCAGGTTGTTCGGGCGCGTCGACCACGAAGTGGCGGAGGTGATATTGCCGGTGCGTTCCAGGTCCACCTGCTTCGCGTCGCAGGTGAACGACCAGGACTCGGTGTCCCGGAACGTCGCGTCCAGGACCTTCTTGCCCGTCAGCTGGCTGGGCGAGAACTGGTAGTACAGCCGCTCGGTGTAGCCGGGGCCGCAGTAGTAGCCGGCGTACGAGGAGCAGTGGCCCATGCCCTCGCCCTCGTTGTTGCTGCCGTTGCCCCAGTTGTAGTTCGTGTAGCCGTCCGACCGCAGCTGCGTGCGCGCGGACTGGGCCAATCCGACGGACGGATCGATGTAGAGGGGGTACGCGCCGCTGTCCGGGTTCGCCAGCAGTTCCGGGTCCGGCGTCACCGCCAAGGAGGCGGCGGTGACCTCAACCGGCAGTACAGCCGAGGCGTCGCCGTCGCCCGGGCCACTGGACGGGTCGTCCGCCGCGCTACTTGCTCCCCGGGCCGCATCACTCCTCGGAGCGCTGCTGGAGCCAGTTGCAGCAGATGCGTCCCCGGAAGCCCCCACCGGGTCGCCCGCGACATCGTCACCGCGCGAGTCCCACATCAACGCCGCAGGCGCCGAGAACACGGGGCGGCCTTCGGTATCGACCGCTGTCATCCCGCCACCGCCGGACGGCCCGACCGTCACGCCTTCCGACTGGAGCGCGAACTCGATCCTTTGCAGCTGCGGATTTGCAGCTGCCTGCGGGGTCTTGACCACCAGCAGTTCGCTGAACCCCTCGGCCGACGCGGTCATCCGCAGGTCGACCCCGTCAAGGACATCCGGGTAGCTGGCGGTAGCCCCGTCCAGCACCGGTTTCGGCAGACTTCCCGGCCAGCCCAGCGACAGCCACTTGCCGTCCCGGGTCACCTTCACCAGCCCCGCGCCCTCACCGCCGCCGGAGAACGCCAGGTCCACCACCGCAGCCCTCGGCCCGACGCTACCGTCCGGCCGCACTTCCAGCGTCGGATCCGGTGCCACCCACGAACCATCCGCACGATGCACCCGCACCGGAACCACCGACTGGTCCAACCGGAACGACATGCCGTCCGGCTCGGCATACGTCGTCGAATACTCCGTCCGGTCTCCGACGACCTCCACCGGGTCCCCGGACGCCGCGGCCTGCACGGCCGCCGCCTGCTCCGCCGACTTCGGCTTCGATACCCCGGGCCCACCGGCAGTATCCGCATGCGCCACCGAGGAACCGCCGCCCAGCGCCGGCAGCACAGCCGCCACGACGGCCACTGACGCCGTGACCGCCGCGGCTCCCAGAACCCGGCGCCGCGCACGACGACGCACTTCTCCCCACCTCATGTGCCCCCACCCCACCCGCATTAATCGAACACGCAGCGGATCGGACCCTAAAGGCCCCCACCACACAGAATCCAGCACGCATTTAACGGACAAACCTGCGATTTTTGGAAAATATCTGTGGGCAGCCTATGTGGCAAAAAACACGGCGGAATCCATGCGCCCTATGGAATGAAGATCGGGTGACCATTGCATGGCACCATTACGTCTCGGAAGTGAATGAGAGCAGCGGAGAAGCGGAGCGCCGGTGCAGTCGGCGACGACATCCGGGCGGGAACTCCTGCAGGTACAGACGCTCGTGAGACGGCAGCGTGGACGCCGGGCGATCCCGCTTGCGACCGGGGAAGGGACCGTCTCGGCCAGGTGCCGGTGGCAGAACACTCCGGCTTGGCGTTCCTTGCCTTCCAGCCACAGCAGCGGGTCCTGCACGGCAGCACACTCGCGCCTGTCATGTCCGACGGATGCCGACGTTCCCGGTCCGGGCGGTCGCCCGCGTTTTCGGGACGGTGCGCGCGTCAGTCCGGCACGAAGGCGTAGAACTGCGGCAACAGGGCCTCCTGGCGCGTGCGTCGGTCTCGACGACTCCGAGATGCACCAGAGGCCCTGCCTTCATACACGCAACAGCCGAAGATCACCCGGCCGGGAACCCACGCTCGAGCCCATGCTCAGCGCAATGGCTCGGGCAACGGCTTCTGGCATGCCTTTCTATGAAGCGGGCTCAGGTGGGCGGCCCGGGCAGCCCCGTCTCCGGCCGGACAGGGCTCTACGCGCCCGGCGCCTCCCCGGTAGCCCGGAGCAGCCGCGCGGTCAGGCGGAGGCGAGGAGGTGGAGGGTGTCTACTACGCGGTGGGAGAAGCCCCATTCGTTGTCGTACCAGGCGACGACCTTGATGTGGGGGCCGTCGACGCGGGTGAGGGCGGCGTCGAAGATCGAGGAGGCCGGGTCGCCGACGATGTCGGAGGAGACCAGGGGGTCATCGGCGTATTCCAGGATGCCCGCGAGGGGGCCGTTCGCCGCCGTGCGGTAGGCCGCCAGTACCTCGTCGCGGGTCACCTCGCGGGACACCGTCGTGTTGAGCTCGACGATCGAGCCCACCGGGACGGGGACGCGGATCGAGTCGCCGGACAGTTTGCCTTCCAGGCGCGGGAGGACGCGGCCGATGGCCTTGGCGGCGCCGGTCGTCGTCGGGACGATGTTCACCGCCGCGGCACGGGCGCGGCGGGCGTCGCGGTGCGGGCCGTCCTGGAGGTTCTGCTCCTGGGTGTAGGCGTGCACCGTCGTCATGAAGCCGTGCTCGATACCCGCCAGGTCGTCCAGCACCGACGCCAGCGGGGCCAGGGCGTTGGTCGTGCACGAGGCGTTCGAGACGATCGTGTGGGCGGCCGGGTCGTAGTCGCCGGTGTTGACGCCGTAGGCGATCGTCACGTCCGCGCCGTCCGACGGGGCGCTCACCAGGACCTTGGCGGCTCCCGCGTCCAGGTGGGCGCGGGCGGCCTTCGCCGAGGTGAAGCGGCCGGTGGACTCCAGCACGATGTCGACGCCCAGCTCCCTCCACGGCAGGTCCGCCGGGTCGCGTTCGGCCAGCACCTTGATACGGCGGCCGTCGACGACCAGCGTGTCGTCCTCCACCGTCACCGGGCGGCCGAGCCGGCCGGCGGTGGTGTCGTACGCCAGCAGGCGGGCCAGGGTGGCCGGTTCGGTGAGGTCGTTGACGGCGACGACCTCCAGGTCGCTGCCGCGCTCCAGCAGGGCGCGCAGCACATTGCGGCCGATACGGCCGAATCCGTTGATGGCGATACGGGTCATGAGAAGGTCCCTTCGTCCTCGGGTATGCCTCCAGCCTCGCCCGCCGGCGGCGGACACGGCCGTGGCGCGGGCGCCATGGTTCGAAAGGATCACGCCACGGCCTACCAGAAAACGAGGAGCCGGCTATTCGCCGCGGGAGAAAGTGCGGCGGTATTCGCTCGGCGTGGTGCCGAGGATGCCGCGGAAATGCAGGCGCAGGTTCGCGCCGGTGCCCAGGCCAACGTCGTTGGCGATCTGCTCGATGGTGCGGTCGGAGCGTTCCAGCAGCTCGCGCGCCAGGTCGATACGGGCCCGCATCACCCACTGCATCGGCGTATAGCCGGTGTCCTCGACGAAACGCCGGGAGAACGTGCGCGGGGAGACCGCCGCGTGCTGGGCCAGGGACTCCAGGGTGAGGTGCTCGCCGAGCCGGTGCAGGGCCCATTCGCGGGTCGCGGCGAAACGCTCGCCCAGCGGCTGCGGGACGCTGCGGGGCACGTACTGCGCCTGGCCGCCGCTGCGGTACGGGGCCGCGACCAGGCGCCGGGCGGCGTGGTTGGAGGCGGCCACGCCGAGGTCGCCGCGCAGGATGTGCAGGCACAGGTCGATGCCCGAGGCCGCGCCCGCGGACGTCAGGACGCTGCCCTCGTCGACGAAGAGGACGTTCTCGTCGACGTGGACGAGGGGGTGCTTGTCGGCCAGGGCCCGCGTGTAGTGCCAGTGGGTGGTGGCGCGGCGGCCGTCGAGCAGGCCGGTGGCCGCCAGGGCGAAGGCGCCGGTGGAGATCGCGGCGAGCCGCGCGCCGCGGTCGTGCGCCGCCACCAGGGCGTCCACCACGGCCTGCGGCGGGTCCTCGCGGTCGGGGTGCCGGTAGCCGGGCACGAAGACCACATCCGCCCAGGTCAGGGCGTCGAGTCCGTCGGCGACGTGGTAGGCCAGGCCGTCGCCGCCCGTCACCAGGCCGGGGGCCGCTCCGCACACCCGGACCGCGTACGGCATGCTCGCCCGGGTCGTGAAGACCTGCGCGGGGATACCGACGTCGAGGGGCTTGGCGCCCTCCAGGACCAGGACGGCGATACGGCGCAGGCGGGTGGGCGGCACGGGAGCCAGCGTACGAGGAGGAGCGGGGGCTGGGCGCTCCAGCCGCCCTGGCCGCTCCGGGTTGCTCCGGGTTGCTCCGGCTGCCCGGAGGTCAGCGGGGGCGGGCGGACGCGCAGGGGGTGCAGGTCGTCGCGGCCGGGAGCACTTCCAGGCGCTCGGCGGGGATCGGCTCACCGCAGACCTCGCAGCGACCGTACGTGCCCTGCTCGAAGCGGTCCAGTGCCCGGTCGAGCGCCTCCAGGTGCTCGCGCGCCTGGCCGAGCAGGGCTCCCACGTGGGCGCGCTCGAAGGCGGTGCTGGACCCCTCGGGGTCGTGCTCGTCGTCGACGGCGGCCAGGGCGTTCGCGGCGACGATCCCGTCGTAGTCGCGGCTCAGGGCGGTGATCTGCGCGTCGGCCGCCGCGCGGGCGCTCTCCAGGCGGGCACGGGCCGCCGGGGTGCCGGCGGCGGGTGGCGTCGCATTTTCGTCGGAATGGGTCATTGACGGCACAACGTCGACGTATCGCTCGCCATTCCGTCCGGCGGCCGGGGCGGCAGCCGGGTCGACCGCCGGGCATAAGAGCCGACAATTCGGACAGCCGTAGCTCATGATGCGAACTCTCACCCGCGGCGCCCTGGCCGGAGCGGCCGGCACGACCGCGTTGAACACGGTGACCTACGCGGACATGGCGCTGCGTGGCAGGCCGGCCAGCAGTACGCCCGAGCAGACGATCGATCTGCTGGCCGGCAAGGCCGGCGTCGGCATTCCCGGGAAGGGCGCGCAACGTGAGGCGCGGCTCACCGGGCTGGGGGCGCTCAACGGCATCGCCGTCGGGGTCGGGGCCGGCACCGCGACGGCGGTGCTGCGGCGCGCGGGGCTGGGGCTGCCCTGGTGGGCCGGGGCGGCGGTGACGGCCGGGCTGGCGATGGCCGCGAGCGACATACCGCTCGCGCAGCTGGGGATCAGCGATCCGCGGACGTGGTCCGCGAAGGACTGGCTGTCGGATGTGGTCCCGCATCTGGCGTACGGCCTGGTCACCTATACGGCCGCTGCCGGGCGGGGGCGGCCGTGAACGGGCGGACGGTGGGCGGGGCCGTACTGATCGGGGCCGTCTCGGGGCTGCGCAGCCAGCTGGGTGTGGCGGGAGTGGCCGCGACCACCGCGCCGGGGCAGCTGCCCGGCGGGACGTCGGCGCTGGCCCATCCCGCCGCCAAGGGCGTGTCGGCCGCGCTGGCCGTGGGGGAGCTCGTCACGGACAAGCTGCCGTCGACGCCGGACCGCCGTACGCCGCTGGGCCTCGGCCCGCGCGCGGTCGCCGGTGCGACGGCGGCTGCGGCGCTGGCCTCCCGGGCGCCGGACGCTTCCGTTTCCGGCCGCTCTTCCGCCGGCCGGCCGCCGCCGCGCTCCCGGCGGTGGCCGGAGGTCGCCGTCGCGACCGTGCTGGGCAGCCTCGCGGCGGTGGGCGGGGCGTACGCGGGTGCGGCCTGGCGGCAGGCCCGCGCCGCGGGAGGGCACGCCGACTGGCCCGCGGCGCTGGCGGAGGACGCGGTGGCGCTCGCGCTGGCGTGGGCCGCGACCACGAAAGTGGCGGGGCCCTGACTTCGCTGCCCTGGGGGGTGGGGCGGGGGTCGGCGCCGGGTTCACCGCCTTGCGGTGGTGGTCGAGCTGGCGCGTCGGCCGCGACCACGCGGGTGGCGGGGCCCTGGGCCCATGGCCTCGGGGCAAGGCGGGTACGGCGCCGTGCGCGGCCGACAGCGTTGCGGTGGTGCTCGGCGGGGTGGTGGTCGCGCCGGCGCGGGCCGCGACCACGCAGGTGGCGGGGCCCGGAGCCCACTGGCCGCGGGGGTGGGGCGGGGTCCGGCGCCGCGTGCAGCCGACTGCCTTGCAGTGGTGGCGAGATGGCTTGGGCCTCGACCACGCGGATGGCAGGGCCCTGGCCCCATTGACCTCGGGGCAGGGCGGGGCGCGGCGCCGTGCGCTCATGGTCGGCGGGGCGCCGGGCGTAGCTGCCGGGGGGGGATTCCTGCGGCCCGCGTCCGCCCGGCAGGGCCGGGGAGCGCGATGCGGACGGCGGGCCGCAGGTGCTCGCACCTCCCGCGGGCTGCCGTCACCTGTGTGCGGCGCTCCGCGGGGGCGTTGCCTGTCCTGCCCGTGCTCGCCCTCCGGGGCGGCCGGGCACGGCGGTCACTGTGACGGCTCGCCCGTGGCCTCGGGCGCGGCGTCCGGGGCCGCCTCGGCGTGGGCGTTGTCCGGCTGCGTCTCCGTGTAGAAGTTCGCCGGGACCGCCTCCGCGTGGACATTCGCCGGGGACGCCTCCGCCTCGGGCCCGGCCGGCTTCCCGTCCGTGTAGAAGTGGTCCGGGGCAGCCTCCGCGTGGACATTCGCCGAAGCCGCGTCGGCGTAGAAGCTCGCCGGGGACGCCTCCGCGGCGGGCTCGGTCGGCTTTCCGTCCGTGTAGAGGTGGTCCGGGATCGCCTCGTTGTAGAAGTTGTCCGGCGTCGCCTCGGCGGCGGGCTTGTCGGGCTGACGGTCGTTCATCGGGTCCCCCTGGGTGTTCGGTGAGCGCGGTCGGGTGACGGCCGCCTCCCCGGCAGGCCGTGCCCGACGCTTGCTCACGACCATAGGGGTGACGAGGCCCGTTGTCCTTGACGGTACGTGCTCAGTCCTTGACGGTGGGTCGCATGCCGGGACAGCCCTCGCCCTGGGCATTAGGGGCGGATGGCCGAACTGATCGCCCCGACCGCCCGGTTGCGGGAGTCCTTCCTGGCCGCGGTGGACGAGTCCCGCCGGGACCGGGAGACGTCGGCCCCGCGGCGTTCGGCGCGTACGTCGCGCGGGTGCTCGGCGAGCGGAAGAAGGCGGGGTGCGCCGGGACGGGGTCGTACCGACAACGACGCCGTGGCGGGGAGCGCGTGCTCGGCCGGGTCGCGGTACGGCATCGGCCGACGCCCGTGCCGGAGGCGGCGGGCGGGCACACCGGCCATGACGTACGACCCGGGGCCCGGCGGCAGGGGTACGCGGCGGCGATGCTCGCCGCGGGGCGCGGCATCGGCCGGGCGCTGCCGGCGTAGGCGGTCGGCGATATCGGGGCCAGCGGCAGTCGCTTTGTCGACATCGTGGGCCCGCGGCACCGCTACCGGGTGCCGACCGGCCGACCTGGTCAGGAGGGAGCCGCGGCCACTGCGCCGAAGGGGTGGCGGGGGCGGGCGTACGGGCGCGTCCGCGGGGAGCGGCGTCGCGGTCCGGCGGACGATGTGGCGATCCCGGCCGCGGTCCGGGGGGCGCGGCGCTGGAGGGGTGAGGGAATTGGCAGGCAGCGAAGGGCACGTCCAGCCCGGTCCGGCCCGCAGGCGCAGCCTTCCCCAGGAGTTGCGGGACGCGATCACGCTGCGGGCGGCGATGGTCATGCTCGGGGTGCTGCTGCTGCAACTGGGCTTCGCGCTGTCGTACATGGGCGCCTTCCACGCGCCCCAGCCGCACCGGGTGCCGATCGCCGTGGTCGCGCCGGCGCAGGTGCAGCGGGCGGCGATCGCCCGGCTCGACGCGCTGCCCGGGGAACCGGTGCACGCAAGTGCGGTCGCCGACCGCGCGCAGGGCACGCGCAAGCTCCTTCAGCGGCGTACGGACGCGGTCCTCGTCGTGGACCCGCGCGGGACCTCCGACACGCTGCTGGTCGCGTCCGCGGCCGGCCCCTCGGCCTCCGACGCCGCGGTCAAGGTGCTGCAGACCGTCAACACCGCGCAGCACCGCCAGGTCGTGGTGCGCGACATCCGCCCGCCGGCGTCCGGTGACGCACGCGGCCTGTCGTCCTTCTACCTCGTGCTGAGCTGGACCATCGGCGGCTACCTGGCCGCGTCGGCGCTGAGCATGGCCGCGGGGTCCAACCGCCCGAACCTGCGCCGGGTGCTGATCCGGCTGGCGGCGATGGTGCCGTACGCGTTCCTGTCGGGCATCGGCGGCGCGATCATCGTGGGGCCGGGGCTGCACAGCCTGCCGGGGGCGTTCTGGGAGCTGGTCGGGATCGGGACGCTCATCGTCTTCGCGTCCGGCGCGGCGAGTGTCGCGCTGCAGTCGGTGGCCGGGACGATCGGGCTCGGTCTGACGATCCTGATCTTCACCGTCCTGGGCAACCCGAGTTCGGGCGGGGTGTATCCGGCGGCCCTCCTTCCGCCGTTCTGGCGGGCGATCGGGCAGGCGCTGCCGCCCGGCGCCGGGACGACCGTGGTGCGCAACACCGTCTACTTCCACGGCAACGCCATCACCGGGGCGCTGTGGATCCTGGCGGCGTGGGCGGCCGGCGGCATCGTGGTCGCGGTCGGCTCGGCGGCGGTACGGGAGCGGCGGGCGCTACGCGCTTCGAGGCCGGCGGCGCCCGCGTAACGGCCGTGCCCGGCCCGGCGGGTGGGGTGGCCGCGGGGGCTGAGCCGGGCCGGTTACGGTAGGTGCGGGCCGGGAAATGAGGTGGCGGGGATGGTGGGGCGCAATCGCCGTACGGGGGTGGTGGCGGCGGTCGTCGTGGGGGCGGTCGTGGTGGTGGGGGCCGGGGTGGCGCTCCGGCATGCGGAAGCTGGCGGCGCGCATCTGAGCGTGCCCCGGACGCTCGACCACGGGCGGTACGCGCTGGTGCGGGACTCCGGCTCCGCTGCCGCGGCCGGGGCGTGGGCCCGCGGCCTGACCACGGTCGGGGGCTCGTACCGCCATGTCGACAATTCCGGCGCCCGGGATGTGCTGGACGTGGACGGCGGGTACGGCACGGTGGAGGACGGCGCCCGGGCCGTGCGGGGCCTGCTGGTCTACGCCGAGGACACCGGCGGGGGGCAGGTCGCCGTCTCCCCGCAGGTGTTCGCCGCCCCCGGCGCCGGCCGCCAGGTCACCTGCGAGGTGGTCGGGACCGACTCCGCCGCCGACCGCCGGGTCTATCTGCCGGTGTGCGCGTGGGCGGACACGTCGACCGCAGGCGTCGTCTCCCGTACGGACTTCGCCGCGCTCGCCCCGACCGCCGCCGCGGTGGACCTCCGTGCGGCGGCCGGGCTTACGGAGACGGTGCGCGGGGAGCTCGGCGACGGCTGAGGGCGCGCAGCGCCGGAAAGGGCCGGGCAAGTCGTGCGCGGACCCTTGAGGGGTGGGGCGGGCGGTGCTACGGTCCCCGGCATCGAATCGGTTCGACGGAGTTCGGGCGAGGGCCCGGCGTCGTAGGGGGCGGGTATGGCGGTCACCATCGCGGACGTCGCGCGGCAGGCGGGGGTGTCGCGGAGCACGGTGTCGTACGTCCTCAGCGGGAACCGGTCCATCTCGGCGGAGACGTCGCAGCGGGTCGAACAGGCCATCAGGGAGCTGGGGTTCACCCCGCACGCCGGGGCGCGGTCGATCCGGACGCGGCGCACCGGGGTGATCGCGATGGCGCTGCCGATGGTGCACGGGCCGCACAACCAGGTGCAGATGCCGTACGTGTGGGCGGCGATGACGCAGGCCCAGGAGGCGGGGCTGAAGCTGCTGATGCTCACCGCGGACGACGACGGTGCCGCGATCCGGGATGTCGTCGCCGCCTCGCTGGTGGACGGGGTGATGCTCATGGAGGTGCAGGAGGAGGACCCGCGGGTGGCGCTGCTGGGCGAGTCGGGGTGCACCGCGGTCGTCGTGGGCAGCCCCGACCGGGCGCACGGACTGCCGCGGGTGGACTTCGACTTCGCCACCATGGCGCAGGAACTGGCCGATCACCTGCTGGAGTTGGGACATCGGGCGGTCGGCTACCTGGGGCAGACCCCCGAGGTGTTCGAGCGCCGGGCCGCATACGCCTCGCACGCGCGCGACGAGGTGCTGGCGGCGCTGGACAAGCGCGGGCAGCGCTCGGCGTGGGCGTCCTGCGACGGTTCGCCGGCCGGGGTCGAGCAGTCGCTGGCGGCCCTGCTGGAGCAACTCCCGGACATGAGCGGGCTGATCGTCTACAACGAGCGTGCCCTGCGGCCGGCGATGGACCGGCTGGCCGCGATGGGGCGGCGGATCCCCGAGGACCTGTCGGTGATCGCGCTGTGCACGGACGAGGAGGCGGAGCGCACCACGCCGCCGGTGACCTCGCTGTCGCTGCCGGCGGAGGAGCTGGCACGGCTGGCGGTCCGCAGCCTGGCGGGCATGATCGCCTCCCGGCCGGTTCCCGCCCGGCAGTTGCTCGCGCCCACCTGGACGGAGCGGGCGAGCACCGCGCCCGCGCCCGGCTGACCGCCGCTCCCCCGGCCCCTGGCTCCCGGCACCCCGACACCCGACCCCCTGGCCCCGGCACCCGCTTCCGGCCCCCGGGCTCCGCGCCCTCCCCCCGTCCGCCGATCCGGTTCCCGGATCCTCCGAGCCCCGTTCACCGTCCTGAGTCCGCGGCCGTGCGCCGCTCCGCCGTCCCGGCGTTCCGCCGTTCCTCCTGTCATCTGTCGAATCAGTTCGACCAGTTCGAAGAGGCCACTCTCATGAGCCGCACCACCCTCCCTCCCCTGCTGTCCAGACCCGCCGCAGCCGCCGGCCTCACCGCCTGCGCCCTGGTGCTCACCGCCTGCGGCAGCGGCGCGACCTCGGCCGGTTCGGGATCCGCCGACACCCTCACCGAGACCGACTACTACACCTCCGCGCCGCAGAACACGCAGCTGCCGAAGGTGCTGGACGCCTGCGGCGCGCAGGCCGGCGTGAAGATCAAGCACCAGCAGGTGCCGCGCGAGCAGTTCATGCCCAAGCTGCTCCAGCAGGCCGCTGCCCGCTCGATGCCGGACCTGGCGCTCATCGACAACCCGGATCTGCAGCAACTGGCCTCCACCGGCGGCCTGGTGTCGCTGTCGAAGGCGGGCCTGTCGACGACCGGGCTGTATCCGTCGATCGTCTCCGCGGGGCAGTACGACGGGCAGACGTACGGGATCGCACCGGGTGTCAACGGCCTGGCGCTCTACTACAACAAGGACCTCTTCGCCGCCGCGAAGCTGCAACCGCCCACCACCTGGGCGCAGTTGGCGGCGGACGCGAAGGCGCTGACGAAGGGCGCGCAGCGCGGCATCGCGTTCTCCGCCATCGCGACCGAGGAGGGCAGCTTCCAGTTCGAGCCGTTCTTCTGGACCGCGGGCGCGAGTTTGAAGGACCTGGACTCGCCGCAGGCGGTGCAGGCGCTGGCGTTGTGGAAGGACCTGGCCGACAGCGGGGCGGCATCGAAGTCGGTGGTGAACTGGAGCCAGGCGGACGTCAACGCGCAGTTCCTGTCGGGCAACGCCGCGATGATGGTCAACGGCCCATGGCAGCTCCCGGCGTTGAACGCCAAGCAGGACCTGCACTTCGGCATCGTGCCGATACCGGTGCCGTCGGCCTCGGCCAAGCCCGTCACGCCGCTGGGCGGTGAGGTGTGGACGGTCGGGCACAGCAGTCCGGCCCGGGAGGCCAAGGCGGTCGCCGTGGTCACCTGCCTGCTCGACGCGCAGCACAGCGCGCAGTGGTCGAAGGACGCCGGCTACATCCCCAGCAACCAGTCCGCGGCAGCGCAGTTGGGCAGCTCCGACCCGCAACTGGCGGCGTTCGTCGCGGAGATCGGCACCGCGCAGGCGCGTACCGCCGAACTCGGCACCGGCTACCCGAAGGTGAGCGCCGCGCTGTGGGCGGCGATCCAGGCGAGCCTGGCCGGCGGGAAGTCGCCGCAGTCGGCGCTCGCCGAGGCGCAGAAGGAGGCCGGCAGCTGATGTCCGCGCTGCTCGGCAAGGCCGGCCGCACCGCCCCCGCGGCGGCCGGGGCGACGGGGGCGGGGGCGGCGGGAGCGCCAGGGGGCCGCCTGCTGCCCTGGGGCGCGCGGCGCGCTCCGGGCCGGCGGCGCACCGGGTGGCGGGCGTTCGCCTTCGTGCTGCCCGCGTGGGCCTATGTGGCGGCCTTCTACGTCTACCCGCTGGCGTCGAACGTGCGGATGGGCTTCCAGGACTACACCGTCGCGTCGTTCTTCACCGGCTCTGCGCCCTATGTGGGGCTGGCGAACTACCGGGCGGTGTGGCACGACCCGCAGTTCACCCGCACGGTGGTCAACACCGCGCTGTTCACGGCCGGTTCGCTGCTGCTGCAGTTCGCCGTCGGGCTGGGGCTCGCGGTGTTCTTCCGCCGGTCCTTCCCGCTCGGCGGGGTGCTGCGCTCGCTGCTGCTGGTGCCGTGGCTGCTGCCGCTGGTGGTGTCGGGCACGGTGTGGCGCTGGATGTTCTACAACGACTCCGGCGTGGTCAACCAGGCGCTGCTGCACCTGCACCTGATCCACCAGCCGGTGCCGTGGCTGGTCAGCACGCACATGTCGCTGGTGGCGGTGACGCTGGTGAACATCTGGGTCGGCATCCCGTTCAACATGGTGATCCTGTACGGCGGCCTGCAGGCGATTCCCGAGCAGCTGTACGAGGCGGCGGCGATCGACGGGGCGAACGCGTGGCAGCGCTTCACCCGGATCACGCTGCCGATGCTGCGGCCGGTGTCGCTGGTGGTGCTGACGCTGGGGCTGATCTACACGGTCAAGGCCTTCGACGTGATCATGACGGTGTCGCAGGGCGGGCCGGCGAACTCCTCGCAGACGCTGACCACATACGCCTACCAACTCTCCTTCCAGCAGCTGACGTTCGGGCGGGGCGCGGCGGTGGGCAATCTGCTGATCCTGCTCGCGGTGGTCTTCGCGGCGCTGTATCTGCGTGCGGTGCGCGACCAGGAAGGGCGGGCCCGGTGAGCGCCGAACGGGCAAGGCCCGCCTACGTGTCGGGCGGCGGGCCGGCCAAGGGCCGCAAGGTCGTGGTCACTTGCGCCGGGGTGCTGATCGTGGCGGTGATGCTCTTCCCGCTCTACTGGATGGTCGACGCTTCGCTGCTGCGGACGCAGGACCTGGTCAGCCCGACACCGACGTGGTTCCCGCTGCACGGCACGCTGGCCGGCTACCGCAGCGTCCTGGACTCGCAGGGCGGGCATCTGCTGGTCAGCCTCGGGGTGTCGCTGGGCACGGTGGCGGTGACGCTGCTGATCGCCGCGCCCGCCGCGTACGGGATGGCGACGCTGCGCAGCCCCGGGCGGCGCGCGCTGCTGTTCTCGCTGCTGGTGGCGCAGATGATCCCGGGGATCGTGATGGCGAACGCGCTGTACGTCGCCGCGGACCGGCTGCGGCTGATCAACTCGCCGGTGGCGCTGGTGCTTGCCGACTCCACGCTGTGCGTGCCGTTCGCGACGCTGATCCTGCACTCCTTCCTGCGCGGCGTGCCGGGCGAGCTGACCGAGGCGGCGGCGCTGGACGGGGCGTCGCGGCTGCGGACGTTCTGGTCGGTGGTGCTGCCGGTGGCGCGCAACGCGGTCATCACCGCGGCGCTGTTCTCGTTCCTCTTCGCCTGGGCGGACTTCCTGTTCGCCGTCACGCTCACCACGCAGGACGACCGGGCGCCGGTGACGGTGGGGATCTACCGCTTCATCGGGGCGAACCTCACCGACTGGAACAGCGTGATGGCCACCGGTGTCGTCGCCTCGCTGCCGGCGGCCCTGCTGCTGGTCCTCGCCCAGCGCTACGTCGCCGCGGGGATCGGCAGCGGCGGCCTGAAGGACTGACCCCTCCCCCCTCCCGCGCCCCCTCCCCCGCACCCCTTGTCCGAGCTCACCCCGAGGAGAGTCCGTGCCCACCCCGTTCGATGTCGCCGGCCACACCCTGACCTGGCGCCACGGCCACCATCTGCTGGCCGTCCAGCCGTGGGGCGCCGACGGCGTCCGCGTCCGCGCCGGCCTGGACCGTGTACTGCCCGACCTGCCGGGTGCGCTGAGCGCGCGGCAACCCCCGGTGGACGAGGCCGGTTTCGAGGCCCGGGTGGCGCCGGACGGGGCGTCCGCGACGCTCCGGTACGGCAAAGTGCGGGTCGAGGTGGACGGGCGCAGCGGGCTGGTCGCCTTCCACCACGCCGGCACCGGCGCGCAGGTGCTGCGGGAGCAGCCGGCGCACTTCTGGTGGCCGGGGCCGCGGCACTTCGACCCGCTCGGCGGCGGCCTGCACCGTATCGAGCAGCGCTTCGCGGCCTACGACGGCGAGCGCATCTACGGGCTCGGGCAGCACGGGCACGGGCGGCTGGACCAGAAGGGCATGGTGCTGGAGCTGGCGCAGCGCAACGGCGAGGTGTCGGTCCCGTTCGCGCTGTCCAGCCGCGGCTACGGCCTGCTGTGGAACAACCCGGCGGTCGGGCGGGTGGAGTTCGCCGCGAACGGCACCCGGTGGGTGGCCGACCGGGCGCGGCAGATCGACTACTGGCTGACGGTGGGCGACACGCCCGCCGAGGTGCTGACCGCGTACGCCGGCGCGACCGGTTTCCCGTCCCGGCTGCCGGACTGGGCGTCGGGTTTCTGGCAGAGCAAGCTGCGCTACCGCGACCAGGAGGAACTGCTGGGCGTGGCACGGGAGTACGCCCGGCGCGGGCTGCCGCTGTCGGTGCTGGTGGTCGACTACCTGCACTGGCGGCACCTGGGCGACTGGGACTTCGACCGCCGGGCGTGGCCGGACCCGCGGGCGATGGTCGAGGAGCTGCGGGAGCTGGGGGTGGAGCCGGCGGTGTCGGTGTGGCCGTCGGTCAGCCCGCTGTCGGACAACCACGCGGTGATGCGGGACGCCGGGCTGCTGGCCGCGGCGGCGGGCGGGTCGACGGCGCACGCGCAGTGGCCGGACGGGGAGGGCACGGCGGAGATCGACGTGTCGTTCTACGACGCCACGGACGAGCGGGCCCGCGCCTTCCTGTGGCGCAACGTCAAGGAGCACTACTACGACCTGGGCATACGGGCGCTGTGGCTGGACGGGTGCGAGCCGGAGATGCGGCCGGCCGGCCCGCACCAGCTGGACTTCGCGGCGGGCACCGGCGGCGAGGTGGCGAACCTCTACCCGCGCGACCACGCCCGCGGGATTTTCGAGCACCTGCGGGCGGCCGGCGAGGACGCGGTGTGCTCGCTGATCCGCTCGGCGTGGGCGGGCTCGCAGGCCCACGGCGTCGTGCTGTGGTCCGGTGACATCCCGGCGACCTTCCCGGCGCTCGCCGACTCGGTCCGGGCGGGGCTGAACGTGGCGCTCAGCGGCATCCCGTGGTGGACCACCGACATCGGCGGCTTCCACGGCGGCGACCCGGACGACGAGGCGTACCGCGAACTGCTCGTGCGCTGGTTCCAGTTCGGCGTCTTCTGCCCGATCCTGCGGCTGCACGGGCACCGCGAGCCGCGCACCAGCCACGGCATGGTCGGTGACGGCGGCGGCCCCAACGAGGTGTGGTCGTACGGATCGCAGGCGTACGGGATCCTGACCGGTCTGCTGCGGCTGCGCGAGCGGCTGCGGCCCTACGTCCACGCGCATTTGCGGGACGGCGAGCGCACCGGGATACCGCTCATGCGGCCCCTGCTGCTGGAATTCCCCGGCGATCCGGTGGCCTGGGAGGTCGAGGACCAGTTCCTCTTCGGGCCCGACATCCTCGTCGCGCCGGTCACGCGAGCCGGGGCGCGGGAGCGCCGGGTGTACCTGCCGGCCGGGGCGCAGTGGCGGGACGCGCACACCGGGCGCCGGTATCCGGGCGGGGACCACGTCACGGTGGACGCGCCGCTGGAGCGGATCCCGCTGTTCGTGCGGGGCGACGCGGAGCCGCCGCTGGCGTGACGGCGAGCTTTTCGTCCGGTTGTGAGTTCTTGCGTTCCGTGCGTTTTCCCTTGTGCGCCGCGCGGCGCACCTTCCCCCACAGGAGGCACGATGAACCACCGTCCCTTGCGGCGACTGCGGGCCCGGGCCATGGCCGGGCTCGCGGTGGCGGCGCTCGCCGGAAGCTGGCTGGTGAGCGCCCCGGCGCGGGCCGGCGCGGCCGACACGAGCGTGAGCATCGACCTGTCGCGGCCGGGCGCCGCCCCGAGCCATGCCGGGTCCGGATTCCTGTACGGGCTGAGCCAGGACGGCTCGGGCCCCGCCGACAGCCTGCTCCAGCCGCTCGCCCCGACGCTCTTCCGCGGCGGCGGCGCCCGGCTGGCCGGCGGCGGCTGGCTCGGTGACGGCTACCGGGCCGGCAGCGGCTACCAGGCGCGTATCGACTCGGCGCTGTCGCAGGCCCGGCGGGTGACCGGGGCGCCTTACCACGCCACCTACCATCTGCTGGTGTCGGACCTCTGGGGGGCCGACACCACGCAGCCGGCGGACACCGTCTACCCGTGCGACAACGGGGACTGCTCCAACTGGGCGGCGTTCGTCGACCGGGTGGTGGGCGATGTGCGGGCGTCGGGCGTGAGCGTCGCGTACGACATCTGGAACGAGCCGGACGGCACCGGCTTCTGGCAGCGCGGCGTCAACAGCGCGCAGTACTACCGGATGTGGGACACGGCGGTACGGGAGATCCGCCGGCTGCAGCCGTCGGCGGTGGTCGTCGGGCCGTCGTACAGCGGCTACAACCACGGGTGGCTGGACGGCTTCCTGGGGCAGACCAAGGCCGACGGGACGCTGCCGGACGTGGTGAACTGGCACTTCGGCGCGGATCCGGCCGCCGACAACGCGGACGCCGGCGCGCTGATGGCGGCGCACGGGGTGCCGGCGCGGCCGACGACGATCAACGAGTACCTGTTCTCGCAGCAGCAGAACGCCGGGTACACGGCGTGGTTCCTGGACCGGCTCGCGGTGTCGGGCGTGTCGCAGGCGGCGCACGCGATCTGGTCGGACTGCTGCACGAGCCCGTCGCTGGACTCGCTGCTGACCGCCGGCGGCCAGCCGACCGGGCAGTGGTGGACGTACCGGGCGTACGCGCGGATGAGCGGCGCGACGGTCGCCTCGACGAGCAGCGGCGCGATCGCGGTGGCCGGCAGCCGCGACCAGGCGGCGGCGACGGCGTACGCGCTGCTCGGCAGCAACTCCGGCCAGTCCGGCGCGACGACGCTGAACGTGACGGGGCTGGCCGCCACGCCGTGGCTGGTCGGGGCGAACGGGAAGGTGCACGTGCTGGTGCAGCGCATCCCCGACGTGGCGCCGCTGGACGCGCCGCTGACGGTGCAGGACGCGGACGTCGCGGTGTCGGCCGGCTCGACGCTGTCGGTGCCGGTCTCCTACGTGAGCGGTACGGACGCGTACGCGGTGACGCTGACGCCGGGGAACGGCTCCGGGTCCGGCGGGACGACGACGGTGGTGGACGGCACGGTGACCGGCGGCGGCGCGGACTACTTCACGTACGGGGCGAACTGGGGCGTGACCACCGGGGTGCCGGACATGTACGCGGGGACGGCGAACTGGTCGTACGTGGCCGGGGCGACGGCGGGCTTCCACTTCCAGGGCTCGCGGGTGGCGCTGCACGCGGTGCGGGACGTCGACCAGGGCATCTTCTCGGTGTCGGTGGACGGCGGGCCGGCGGTCGCCGTGGACGGCTACGCGCCGGCGCGCAACGCCTCGGGGGTGGTGTGGACGAGCCCGGTGCTCTCGCCGGGCGCGCACACGCTGACCCTCGTCAACACCGGGCAGCGCAACGGGGCGAGCTCGGGGAACAACGTGGCGATCGACCGGGCGGACGTCACGGCGCCGTGAGCGGGCGGCCCTCCGGGCGGGACTCGCGGTCCCGGCCTGGAGGGCCTGCGGGGCGACGGGGGGGCGCCGACGGGAGGTCAGGCGCCGAGGGCCGGGCGGAGCACCTCGCGGCACCAGGTGCGGAAGGTCGTCGGGGAGGTGGTGGCGCGGTCCGGGTAGGGCTCGGCGTCGTAGAGGCCGGCCTCGACGGCGGCCGTCATGTCGGTCAGGCCCTGCGCCCACGCCTGGGTCATGCCGCGCTCGACCATGGACGCCTGGAGGGCCTGCGCGGGCAGCCGGCGGTAGCCGATCGGGCGGCCGAGCTCCTCGGACATGACGCGGGCCATGTCGTCGGGCGAGAGGTCCTCGGGGCCGGGCACCGCGACGGTCTCCTGGCCGGTCCAGGTGGGGTCGAGCAGCAGGCCGGCGGCGACGGCGGCGATGTCGCGGGTGGCGCACGCCGGGCTCTTGCGGTCGGCGGGCAGCGAGCCGAAGAAGACGCCCTGGGACCTGATCGGTTCGAGCTGCCACAGCATGTTGTCCATGAAGCCGGGCATGCCGAGGGAGCGGTAGTGGACGCCGGTGCTCTCGATCAGGTGGTCCATCGCGAAGACCGCGGAGATCTGCCCGGCGTGTCGCGCCACCGCGCGGCCCAGGCTCGACACGCCGACGACGCGGGGGACGCGGTGGGCGGTGATCGCGTCGCACAGCGGGCCGGTGAAGGCGATCGCGTGGGCGTGGACGCTGGCCGCGGCGGGGTCGGGCGGCATGACCCACAGCAGGCTGTCGGCTCCGGCGAGCGCCTCGGCGAGCACGGCCGGGTCGTGGGAGGCCCCCTTGACGACCTCGGCGTGCTCGTGGACGGCCGCGGGCAGCCGCGAGGGGTCGCGGGCGATCACCCGGAGCGGGGCATCGGCCCGGATGAGGTGTTCCAGGGCCTGGTGGCCGATACTGCCGGTGGGTGTGGTGACGACGATCATGTCGGACTCCTCGACCTGATGGGAAGCGACCAGAAGTAAACTCTACCGTACCGTTTACTTTGCTGCACGGGAGGACGTATGGCAAGGCGCGGCGACGAGCTGCGGAAGCACATCCTGTTCACGGCGAAGGACGTCTTCCTCAAGTCCGGCTTCGAGCGCGCCTCGATGGACCAGGTCGCGGCCGGCGCCTCGACCTCCAAGCGCACGCTCTACGCGCACTTCGAGAGCAAGGACAAGCTCTTCCTGGCCGTCGTCGACCTGGTGCGCGAGCTCTACCTCGACCGGCTCGGCACACCCGAGACGTACGCGCAGGACGCCACGGAGGCGGCGGTGCTGTACTGCGGGCGCTTCGTGCAGATGCTCCAGTGGGAGCCGACGCTGCGGATGTGCCGGCTCGGCATCGCGGAGGCCGAGCGGCTGCCGGAGGCGTCCGCGCGGTACTACGAGGCGGTCTTCGACTCGACGCACCGCCGGCTCGCCGACTTCCTCGCCCGGCGCTGCGGGCTCACCGCGCAGGACGCCGAGGACGCCGCGCACGACGTGATCGCCCGCGCCGTCCACCCGCGCCTGCTGCGGGCGCTGTTCGGCACCGAGCCGGCCCGCACCCGGCAGCCCGACGCGGCGACGGTCGCCGCGGACGTCGATCTCGCCCCGATCCGCGCGGCGCTGGCGGCAGCGCTGGCCGCGCGGGGGGCGGCGTAACCGAAAGGCACCGGCATGTCGCGTACCGCACTGCTGGCGATGGACCTCCAGCTGCACCACCTCGGGCGGCTGCCCGCCGACTACCTGCCGGCGGCCGTACGGGCGCTGGAGACGGCGCGGGCGGCGGGCGTGCCGGTGCTGCACGTCGTCCTGCGGTTCCGGCCCGGCCACGTCGACGCGCACCCGCGCAACAAGACCTTCGGGGCGCTCGCCCCGCACCTCTACACCGCCGACGACCCGGGCGCCGCGATCCACCCGGACGCCGCCCCGCGCGAGGGCGAGCTCGTCGTGCACAAGAACCGCGTGAGCGCCTTCGCGGGCAACAACCTGCACCAGATCCTCGCGGCCATGGACGTCGGCCACCTGGTGCTCGCCGGTATCGCGACCGGCGGGATCGTGCTGTCGACCGCGCTCCAGGCGGCCGACCTGGACTACCGGGTCACCGTGCTGTCCGACGCATGCGCCGACCCGGACCCGGAGCTGCACGCCGCGCTGGTCGGCAAGGTGCTCAGCCGGCGCGGCGAGGTGCTGACCACGGACGAGTGGGCGCGGACGCTGGGCTGAACCGCGTCAGGGCGACGTGCCGGCGCCCGGTGGCACGCGGACGGCCGGCACGCCGTGGGGGCGTACCGGCCGTCGGGGGCGCGGGGGCCGGGCGGGTCCGAGCGGTCAGCGGACGCGGGACTCGGATTCCTCGTCGTTGTCCTCGCCGGGGATGTAGACGTCGCGGACGTTGATGTTGATCTCGACGACTTCGAGGCCGGTCATGCGCTCCACCGCGTTGGCGACGTGGGAGCGTATCTGGGAGGCCGCGTCGGCGATCTCGGTGCCGTAGAGCACGACGACGTCCAGGTCGACGGCGGCCTGCTTCTCGCCGACCTCGACCTTCACGCCGCGTGTGAAGTCCTTGGAGCGCGACACGGTGTCGCGTACGGCGCCCACCGCGCGCGAGGCGCCGCCGCCCATGGTGTGCACCCCGTCGACCTCGCGCGCGGCGATGCCGGCGATGACCGCCACCACGGAGTCGGCGATGCTGGTCTTGCCGCCGATGTCGTCGCGGCGGCTGGAGACGGACCTGGACGCGTTGTCGTTCGCCATGGGAAATCCCCTCAGTGGGCAGGGTGGAGCGGCGTGCCGCCGGGCCGTTCCCGGCCGCGCCGCGGTACGGCCGTGCGCCCTTGCGCGCCCCCGCCCGGCGGCGGGCCTGCGGCGCGGACCGGCGGTTCGGCCCTCTTGTTCCACTGTGCGACCGGTGTCCCGCATGCGCCACTTAGCACGATTACGTCCCCGGTGCCCGCGCCGGCGCGGGCATGCGGACGCCGCCGGGCCGGCGGGGCCGCGGCGGCGTCCTGAGGTGATCCGGGGTGTCCCGGGGTGATGCGGCGGGTGTCCGGCCGGGCGCGTCAGTCCAGGTCGACCCGGCCGTCCGCGGGCCCCTGCGGGCGGCGCACCTCGACCGCGTTCGACGGGGAGCCGCCGTCCTCGGGGTCGGCGCGCAGGTTCTTACGCACCGAGTCCAGGATCGTCAGGCCCTGGCCGACCAGGCCCGCGGCGATCTCGCCGAGGCCGTCGGCGCCGTTGAGGACGTTGACGTTGGCGCCGGCCAGGCCGTTGGCGGCCTCCTTGACGATCTGCGGGAGCTGGTCGATGAGCATCCGGTCCAGCGCGACCCGGTCGTGCGAGGCGGCAGCCGCCGCCTGAATCCGCATCCGCTCGGCCTCGGCGGCGGCGAGGGTGCGGATGCGCTCGGCCTCGGCCTCGGCGGGCTTGACGATCTCCGCGACGAGCTGCTGCTGGCGCAGTTCGGCGGCGCGCAGGGCCAGTTCGGTCTGCGCGGCGATGACCTCCTGCTGTGCGTGCGCCTGGGCCAGCGGCCCGGCCTGGGCGGCCTGCGCCTGGGCGCGGTCGACCTGGGCGGAGTAGTCGGCCTGGACGACGGCGGTCTGCCTGGCGTATTCGGCCTGGTTGCGCGCGGCGACCTGCTGGGCCTCCACGGCGGCCTGGGTGGCCTGCGCCTGGGCGATCTGCGCCTGCCGCTGGATGGCGGCCCGGTGCGGGGCGGACATCGCCTCGATGTAGCCGGTGTCGCCGTCGTCGATGGACTGGATCTGCAGCGAGTCGACGGTCAGGCCGATCTTGGCCATCTCGGTCTTGGAGGTCTCCAGCACCTCGGTGGCGAGCTTCTGCCGCTCGGTGACGATCTCCTCCACCGTCATCGAGCCGATGATGGCCCGCAGGTGGCCGGCGAAGATCCGGCCGGTGAGGACGGCCATCTGGTCCTGGTCGGACAGGAAGCGCTGGCCGGCGTTGACGATGCTCTCGTGGTCGTTGCCGACCTTGAAGGCGATGACGGCCTTGACCGTCAGCGAGATGCCCTGCCGGGTCACGCAGGTCTCGGCGACCTCGGCCTCGCACATCGCGAGGGTCAGGAAGCGGGTCTTGCGCAGGATGGGCAGCACGAACTTGCCGTGCCCGGTGACGACCCGGAACGGCGCGCCGCCCAGGCCCCGGCGACCACCGGATATGAGCATCGCCTCGTCGGGCGCGGGAACGCGGTAACCAAACATTGTTGCCTTCTTCCTTCGTCTGCTCCGCGCGGCCGGCCGCGCGGTCTGCCGCGGCTCAACCGCCGGTCGCGTCCAGCGGGTCCAGCGGGTCCAGCGGGTCGGCCCACGCGATCACGTCCACCTGCCGGCTGCCGCGGGAGTCCACCACGAGCACCTGGCTGCCCTTGGCCAGCGGCCCGTCGGACCAGGCGAGGAACGCCTCCGTGCCGCCCCGCACCCGTACCAGCACCTCGCCGGGGCCCTCGGGACCGCGGGTGGCGACCAGCAGGTGCCCGGTGCAGCCGATCACGGCTTCGTCGCGCGCCATCGCCGGCCGCCCCCCCTAGTCGTCGCCTCGTCGCCTCGTCGCCGTCCGCATGCCGGACCGGGTCCATCCTCCCACCGGGTACGCCCCGCGGGCTGCTGGTCTGCCGTAATGTCCCGGGGGACGGATCATGCCAGGTGTGGCAGGCGCGCATGACAGGGAGGCTGGATGTTCCGGGGTTTCACCACCCCCTTGACGGGCCGTACGGAACGGGACCGTTCCGGGGCGTCGTCGCCGTGGGCGTTCATCCGCACCGAGTCGGGCAGCGCGGCGGTGCTGCTGGCCGGCACGCTGGCGGCGCTGGCGTGGGTGAACATCACGCCGGGCGGCTACGCGTCGTTCTGGCAGACGCATCTGTCGGTGCGGATCGGCTCGCACGGCGTGGACATGGACCTGCGCGAGTGGGTGAACAGCGGCCTGATGACGCTGTTCTTCCTGGTCGTGGGCCTGGAGGCGCGGCGCGAGTTCGACATGGGGGAGCTGCGCGACCGCCGGCGGATCCCGCTGCCCCTGCTGGCGGGGGTGTGCGGCATGGCGGTGCCGGCGGCGATCTACCTGGCGGTGAACTCCGGCTCGTCGACCACGCACGGCTGGGGCGCGGCGATGTCCACCGACACCGCGTTCGCGCTGGGCATGCTGGCGCTGCTCGGCTCGCGCTTCCCGCGCCGGCTGCACACCTTCATCCTCACCGTGGCCGTCGTGGACGACTTCCTCGCGCTCGCGGTGATCGCGATCGCGTACAGCGAGTCGCTGTCGTGGACGCCGCTGCTGATCGGGCTCGGGGTGCTGGTGGCGGCGGCGTTCTTCCGCCGCACGGGGTCGCGGCGCGGGCCGGTGTACGCGCTGCTGGGCGTCGTGGCGTGGGTGGCGTTCCTGCACTCCGGGGTGGACCCGGTGGTGGTGGGCCTGCTCATGGGCCTGATGTCGTACGCGTACCCGGCGCAGCGTGACGCGCTGGAGCGGGCCAGCGGTCTCTTCCGGTCCTTCCGCGAGCAGCCGACGGCGGAGCTGGAGCGGGAGGCGCGGCAGGGCATCGCGCTCGCGCTGTCGCCCAACGACCGGCTGCAGCGGCTGTACCACCCGTGGAGCAGCTACGCGATCGTGCCGGTGTTCGCGCTGGCCAACGCGGGCATCGAGATCAACGGCTCGGTGCTCGCCGGTGCCTTCACCTCGCCGGTCACCTGGGGCATCCTGCTGGGCTACGGGCTGGGCAAGCCGGTCGGCATCGTGGGCGCGTCGGCGGTGGCGACGCGGCTGAGCCGCGGGCGGATGCGCCCGCCGGTGGGGTGGGCGGCGGTGCTGGGCGGCGGCACGATCGCCGGGATCGGCTTCACGGTGTCGCTGCTGATCGCGACGCTGGCCTTCCACGGGCGGCAGCTGGAGCAGGCCAAGATCGGGGTGCTCAGCGCGGTGGTCTTCGCGATGCTGTCGACGTCGGTGGTGGCGCTGGTGACCTCCCGGCTGCCGAAGGCACTGCGGGCGCGGGCGCTGCTGGGCACGGCGGAGTCGGTGGTGGACCTGGCCGAGCCGGTGGACCCCGAGCGCGATCACATGCGCGGGCCGGCCGACGCGCCGGTGACGGTGGTGGAGTACGGCGACTTCGAGTGCCCGTACTGCGGCCAGGCCGAGCAGGTGGTGCGCGAGCTGCTCGCGGACTTCGGCGACGTACGGTACGTGTGGCGGCACCTGCCGCTGCCGGACGTGCACCCGAACGCGCAGCTGGCCGCGGAGGCGGCCGAGGCCGCGGCGGCGCAGGGGGCGTTCTGGGAGATGCGGGACCTGCTGATCACCCACCAGAACGAGCTGGGCGTCAAGGACCTGCTGCGGCACGCGCGGGACCTCGGGCTGGACGTGGACGCCTTCCGGGAGGCGCTGCGCGGGCGCAGGGGCTCGGGGCGGGTGGAGATGGACGTGGAGTCGGCGGACCTGAGCGGGGTGTCGGGCACGCCGACGTTCTTCATCAACGGCAGGCGGCACCACGGGGCGTACGACATCCAGAGCCTGTCGGCGGCGGTGGTGGCGGCGCGGGACCGGGCGGTGCTGATCGACGGCGCGGGGCCGCGGCCCGGACGCTGATCCGGGCCGCGGCGGGGTGTCGCGTGGGGGGCGCGGGGCCGTACGGTGCGGCCCCGCGGGTGTCAGCCGGTGACGGGGCGGACCGCGAGCGGGGTGTCGAGGGACTGGTGGCCTCCGCTGGCGACCATGCGGACCTCGCCGTCCGCGCTGATCTCCGCCCGTACGATGCCGGTCTCGTCCTGGTAGATGGGGTAGCCGCCGGCGCCGGACCGTTCGGTGCGGTGCACGAGGACGGCGTCGTCCTCGACGGCGGCGGCATGGAAGACGAGCTCGTAGGTTTCCGGATAGTCCATGGCTTGACCTCCAGGCATGGGCAACCGACATACATCATCCCCCCGTCGCGGCCGGGGCGCGCGGCGGGGGTCGGCATGCCGGGCGGCACACGGGGTCAGCGCAGGTCGCGCAGCCACTGGGCGGCGGCCTCCGGGGTGGCCGCGGCGGGCACGCCCGGGGGTGCGGGCGGGCGGCGCAGCAGCAGGACGGGGACGGCGGCCTCGCGGGCGGCGGCGAGCTTGGCGGCGGGGCCGCCGCTGTCCTTGGTGACCAGGACGTCGGCGCGGTGCGCGCGCAGCAGGGCGCGCTCGCCGTCGAGGGGGTACGGGCCGCGGCCCAGGACCAGGCGGTGGCGGGCGGGCAGCGGCGGGGGCGGCGGGGTGACGGTGCGGATCAGGAAGTCCAGCGGCAGCGCGGCGAAGGCCGCGAGGTCGCGGCGGCCGGTGGTCAGGAAGGGCCGGCGGCCGAGCGCGGGCAGCAGGGCGGCGGCGTGCGCCGCGGTGTCCGCCCAGTGCCACGCGTCGCCGGGGCCGGGGGTCCAGCCGGGCCTGCGCAGGGCGAGCAGCGGTACGTCCGCGGTGCGGGCGGCGGTGGCGGCGTGCCGGCTGACGGTGGCGGCGAAGGGGTGCGTGGCGTCGACCAGCGCGCCGGCGCGGTGCTCGCGCAGCCAGCCGGCCATGCCCGCGGCGCCCCCGAAGCCGCCGCTCCTGGTCCGCCCCGGGGGCAGCCGCGGGTCGGAGGTGGCGCCGGCGAGCGAGCTGGTGACGTCGATCCCGGGCTCGGCGGCGAGCAGCCCGGCGAGAACCCGGGCCTCGCTGGTCCCGCCGAGCAGCAGCACGCGCAACGTCACCGCGCATCGCCTGCGGCGGGCTCGGGGGTCGCGGGGGCGCGCCCCGCGGGCGGAGTGCCGGCGGGGGGCTCCCCGGCGGGCGCCGGCGGGGCGGCGGCGGGCGTGGGACAGGCAGGCTCGCAGGTCGCAGAAACGGCGGTCGCAGGAGCAGCCGAGGCACCGGCGCGGGGCTCCCCGGCGGGCGCCGAAGAAGCCACGGCATGCACGAGACAGGCAGGCTCGGGGGTTGCGGAGGCGGGGGCTTCGCGGGGCCTGCGGAGCAGGTAGGTGTCCATGATCCAGCCCTTGCGGGCGCGGGCCTCGGCGCGGGTCGCGGTGATGCGGGCCGCGAGCGCGGGGGTCAGCGGGCCGGAGAGCAGGATCTCGTCGGGGGTGCCGAGGTAGGCGCCCCAGTAGATGTGCAGGCCGTGGCCGGTGAGGGCGGTGAACGCCTGGTGGGCGTCGAGCATCACGACGACGTCGGCGGCGCCGGCCGGCAGGCCGTGGTCGGCCAGCCGGCGGCCGGTGGTGATCTGGACGGCGGCGCCCACCTGGTTGAGGGTGATGCGGTGCCGGGCGGTGAGGGTGGCGATGCAGCTGATGCCGGGCACGACCGTCCAGTCGAGGTCCGGGCCGCCGCCCGCGCGCACCTCCGCCAGGACGGCGAGCGTGCTGTCGTAGAGGGCCGGGTCGCCCCAGACGAGGAAGGCCCCGTGGCCGCCGTCGGGCAGTTCGTCGGTGAGGAGCCGGCGGTAGAGGGCGGCCCGGCGGCTGCGCCAGTCGTCGACGGCGGGCGCGTAGCCCGGGGTGGGCGCGGTGCGGTCGCGCTCGGGGTCGCGGGCGGTGACCACGCGGTACGGGTCGCGGGCGTGCCGGCGCAGGATCAGCTCGCGCAGGGCGGTCAGGTCGGCGGTGGCCTCGCCCTTGTCGAGCAGGAAGAAGACGTCGGCGCGGCCGATCGCCTCGACGGCCTGGAGGGTGAGCTGGCCGGGGTCGCCGGCGCCGATGCCGATGACGTGCAGGTGTCTCATGGGCGGCGGTCCGAGGGGGTCAGGGCGCAGTCGCCGCACAGGGCGCCGCGGCGGTCGGGGGCGGCGCGGTAGATCAGGCAGCAGCTGCGGCGCCGGAAGCCGCCGGTGGCCGTGCGGCCGGCCTGCGGGCGCAGCGGCTCGCGGGCCAGGACCTCCGCGGCGAAGGCGGCGCTGGCCGCGGCGAGGTCGGGCCGGGCGGCGGCGATCATGCCGGCGGCGCCGTTGAGGGCGGAGGCGGTGTTGCCCAGCGCGATGTGCGGGGACAGCCCGAACGGTACGTGCAGCGCGGCGAGTTCGGCGAGCGGCCCGTCCGCGAGCCGGGCGGCGAAGGCATCGGCCGGCGCCTCCGCCTGCGGCGCGGTGACGGGCGGTACGGCCGCGCGCGGGGCGGCGTGGCGCTGCGCGCCGGCCGGCGCGCCGCCCTCCGGCGCGGCATCGGGCGCCGTGCGCCCGATGTGCTCGGCGCCAGGCGGCGCGGCAAGGTTCTGCCCTTCCCCCGCGCGGGCGGCCGAGGCGTCGCAGGACGCCTCCCCCTCCGGCACGGCGGCACGCCCGGTCGCGCCCCCCGGACCCGGCCGCCCGCCCGGCGTGCGGGCCGCCTCAAGGGGCGCGCGCAGGGCGGACTCCGGCAGGGACAGGGGCGCCGGGGCGCCCAGCGTCGGTTGCCAGCGGACCTGGGCGAGGGTGTGGTCGAGGAGAATGCCGTGCAGCACGGCCGCCGCCAGCGCGGGCGAGAGCAGGCGGGCGGCGAGGCCGAGGTGGGCGACGGAGGCCGCGACGCGCGGTTCGACCGCCGCGGGCGGCTGCCCGCCCGCCGCCGCGAGCCACTGCCGTACGGCGGTGACGCGGGCGGCGACCGCCGCGGCGTCCAGGGGCTGCCACTCCCCCGGGCGCGGCGCGCCGGCCGTACGGGAAGGGTCCGCCGGGTGGGTGGTGAAGGCGAAGAACGGCCCGAGCGCGGTGATCGCGTCGATCACCGCGCCCGGGTGGGGAGCTTCGGTCATGCCGGGAGGGGGGCCGCTCCGCGGACGGCGCCGTCCTCCGTGACGGGGCGCAGGACGCGTTCGGCGAGCGGGGCGAAGACCAGGCCGATCGCGGACCACAGCAGCAGCTGCGCGCCGACGGAGTAGAAGCGGAAGGCGAAGAGCACGTCGGCGGGGAAGCCCGGGTAGACGATGTGGCCCTTGCCGTCGGTCAGCGGCTGCGGTGTCTCGGTGGCGTGGTTGCCGTAGTGCTCCTTGTTGTAGCCGAGGTGGCCGAGGGAGGGCAGGAGCAGCATGACCACGCCGATGGCGACGACGAACGCGGCGCCGGCCAGCAGCGTGGCGTTCCAGTTGCCGAAGCGCGGCTGGAGCCGGCGGCCGAGCCAGACCGCGCCGGCGAGGAAGGCGACGGAGCAGACCACCATGATGAGGTAGAGCCCGCTGCGGGCCCTGATGGTCTCCTCGTGGCCGATGGCCGGCGGGTTGGCGGGGTACTTCAGGAACGGCACGAGGTACATCCCGACGAATCCGCCGCCGGCCACCAGCAGCGCGAGGCTGCGGGCGCGCAGCCCCCCGACGCGGCCGAGGCAGACGGTGTAGGCGACGGCGAACAGCGCGCCCATCGCCATGCCGAAGACGATCAGGCCCACGCCGATGCCGATGTCGGCCTGCACGGTGCGGCTGAACAGGTCAGGGCCCGCGGCCTCGGGAGCGAGTCCGGCGGCCTTGTCGAGGGCCGCCTGGGCGGCGTCCCGGCCGCTCTCGTAGTCGATGGCCTTGCCGATGTACGGCTCGGCGAAGATCCGGGCGAAGACGAAGGCGAGCAGGCCGGCCACTGCGCCGGCCAGGACGCCGCGCAGCACGAGTTTCTTTTCCATGTCGAGTTGTCCGTCGTTTCAGGGGGCGGTCGCGTGGGCTTCCTGGGGGCGGCCTGCCGTCAGTGGCAGGGGAAGCCCAGGAAGTGGCGGGCGTCGTGGACGAACTCGTGGATGTGCATGTCCTTGCCGAACACCGAGACGGCCCCCTGGTCGACACCGATGAAGTAGTAGGCGATGAGGGCGAGGACGGCGGTGCCGACCAGCCACAGCCCGGCCTTGGTGACCGGCAGGACGACCGGTGTGGCGGCGGGGCGGGTGGTGGAAATGCTGCTCAAGGTGAGCCCTCCTTCGGGGATCGTGCGTCCCTGGTGTGCTGGGCGTCGTGATGGGCGGGTATCTGACTTCCCGTCGTGCCGCCGGGCGGCGGGACGGGATCACAGTGGCGCGACCGTGCTGGAGTTCCACCAGCTTCCCCACGTCATCACTTACCCGGCGAGCGTAGGGCTCCGATCTGTCATGCGTCAATCACGGCGAAGGGTCGATCACCAGGGATTCCGCAGCTTGTGACCGAGGTCTCCGGAGGTTCCGGCCGCCGGGGGCGGCCTATTGCACATCGTTCGCAACTAGTAGTCTGATGCGGAAAAGCACACCGGCCGCTCCCCCGGAGGACGAAGGCATGAGCAGCACCACCGAGGCCCCGGACGCCACCGGGTCGCGCCTGCGACGTATGGCGGGCTCGATGACCCGGGCGGAGTGGACCCGGGTCGGCGGGATGGCGGCCTTCATCGTCGCCCTGCATGTGATCGGCTGGTTCACGCTGGTGGCGATCGTGGCACCGGAGCACTACAGCCTCGGGACCAAGTCGTTCGGCATCGGCATCGGCGTGACCGCGTACACCCTGGGCATGCGGCACGCCTTCGACGCCGACCACATCGCGGCGATCGACAACACCACCCGCAAGCTGATGCAGCAGGGCCGGCGACCGCTGTCGGTGGGCTTCTGGTTCTCGCTGGGCCACTCCAGCATCGTCTTCGGGCTGGCGCTGCTGCTGTCGCTGGGCATCAGGTCGCTGTCGGACCCGGTGCAGAACGACGACTCGACCCTGCACGACGTCACCGGGTGGATCGGCACGACGGTGTCGGGGACGTTCCTCTACGTCATCGCGTTCATCAACCTGCTGATCCTGGCCGGGATCTGGAAGGTCTTCCGGCAGATGCGCGACGGCCACTTCGACGAGGCCGCGCTGGAGGAGCAGCTGAACAACCGCGGGTTCATGAACCGGCTGCTCGGCCGGCTGATGAAGTCGATCACCAAGCCGTGGCAGATGTACCCGCTGGGCCTGCTGTTCGGGCTGGGCTTCGACACCGCGACGGAGATCGCGCTGCTGGTGCTGGCCGGGTCGGGCGCGGCGTCCGGGCTGCCGTGGTACGCGATCTTGTGCCTGCCGGTGCTGTTCGCGGCGGGCATGTGCCTGCTGGACACGATCGACGGGTCGTTCATGAACTTCGCCTACGAGTGGGCGTTCTCCAAGCCGGTCCGCAAGGTCTACTACAACCTGACGATCACCGGCCTGTCGGTGGCCGTCGCGCTGATCATCGGCACGGTGGAGCTGCTGGGGCTGGTCAGCGACAAGGCGGGGCTGCACGGGGCGTTCTGGGACTGGGTGGGGGGCCTGGACCTGAACATCGTGGGCTATGTGATCGTCGGGCTGTTCTTCGTCACCTGGGCGGTGGCGCTCGCGGTGTGGAAGTTCGGCAACATCGAGGAGAAGTGGTCGGCGGGGCTGCGTCCGGCCGAGCAGCAGGACTGACCCGCGGCTATCCGCGGGGGCGGGTGCCGATCAGCACGGTGGCGCCGAGGTCGTCGTCGGTGGCGGTACGGGTCGTCAGGCCGCCGGCCGCCAGCACGCGCGCGGCGGTGCGGGCCTGCCGCTCGCCGGCCTCGACCAGCAGCGAGCCGCCCGGGGCGAGCCACCGCGCCGCCCGGGCGGCGACCCGGCGCATGACGTCCAGGCCGTCGGGCCCGCCGTCGAGGGCGACCGGGGCCTCGTGGTCGCGGGCCTCGGACGGCAGCAGGCCGACCGCGGCGGTGGGCACGTAGGGGACGTTGGCGGCCAGCAGGCCGACGGTGCCGCGCAGCCGGGCGGGCAGCGCGTCGAACAGGTCGCCCTGGTGCACCTGCCCGCCCGCGGGTCCCAGGTTGCGGGCCGCGCACGCGACGGCTGCGGGGTCGACGTCGGCGGCGTGCAGCACCGTACGGCCCAGGGCCGCGGCCAGTGCGGCGCCGACCGCGCCGGAGCCGCAGCACAGGTCGACCACCACGACGGGCTCGCCGCCGGCGGCGAGGGTGCGGCCGAGCGCGGCGGCCTCGCGGACCAGCAGCTCGGTGCGGCGGCGGGGCACGAACACGCCGCGGTCGACGGCGATCCGCAGCCCGCAGAACTCCGCCCAGCCGACGACGTGTTCGAGGGGGTCGCCGCCTGCCCGGGCGGCCACCATCGCGGCCAGCTCGGCCGGGTCGCGGGCGCTGTCGAGGAGGATCCGGGCCTCGTCCTCGGCGAAGACGCAGCCCGCGGCCCGCAGCCGGGCGGCGACGCCGTCGACGGAGGCGGAGATCGACGCGCCGGCGGCGAGGGATGGGCCGGCGGGGGCGCCGGTGTCCCCCGGGGTCACGGGTGGCTGCGCGGACGGCGGCATGACGGCCTTTCACCAGGCCGGCGGCGGTCCCCGCCCTGCGCGGGACGCCTTCTCGGGTGCCGCGTGCCCCTGACGGCCGTGCGGCGGGCCGGCGCTCGCGCCCAACCTACCGCAGCGTGCGCCGCCGGCTCGTACTGAACGACCTATGTAACGGTTAAGCATCAGCGCCGAACCGTTCCCTTTACCGGTCCACAACCCAATGCAATAGTGCGGTCGTTCTGCCACTGAAACGCTTAAGTACCGCATCGCGGGGGCATCAGGCCCGGACCTGCTCGGGCGTCGTGGAAACGGAGTTGGTGCACATGAAGCGCACAGCACTCGCCGGTTCGCTGCTCGCCGCCATGGCGCTGCTGGCGACGTCCTGCGGTGGCGGGGGCTCGTCGTCGTCCGGCGGCGACTCGGCCGCCTCGCCCACCGACCCGGCCGCGGTGACCGGCGACATCAAGGTCCTCACGCAGCGCACCGACCTGGTGCAGGACGGCACGCTCAAGAAGTACGCCGCGCGGTTCAACGAGATCTACCCGAAGGTGCATGTGACCTTCGAGGGGATCACGGACTACGAGGGCGAGGTCAAGATCCGGATGAACACGTCCAACTACGGCGACGTGCTCATGATCCCCGCGGCGGTCAAGACCGACGATTACCCGAAGTTCTTCGCCTCGCTCGGCAGCGCCGGGGAACTCGCCAAGAAGTACACCTTCACCGAGAAGGCCACCGTGGGCGGCAAGGTCTACGGCATCGCCAACTTCGCCAACGCCGACGGCTTCGTCTACAACAAGGACGTCTGGCAGCAGGCCGGGATCACCGACTGGCCGACGACGCCCGAGGAGTTCCTGGCCGACCTCAGGGCGGTCAAGGCGAAGACCGGCGCGACGCCGTACTACACCAACTACAAGGACGGCTGGCCGCTCACCGCCTGGACCCAGGTGCAGGGCGCGGTGACCTGCGACCCGGCGGCGACCGACGAGCCGGCCGGCGACCCGGACCCGTGGAAGCCCGGCGGCGACCTCAACACTGGCGACACCCTGCTGTACGACATCGTGCACGACAAGCTCTCCGAGCCGGACCCGACCACCACCAACTGGGAGAACAGCAAGAGCCTGCTGGCCACCGGCAAGATCGGCACGATGTGGCTCGGCTCCTGGGCGATCGTGCAGATGCAGGACGCGGCGAAGAAGGCCGGCAGGGACCCGGCCGAGATCGGCTACATGCCCTTCCCGTCGCAGAAGGACGGCAAGTTCTGCACGCCGGTGGCCCCCGACTACCAGGAGGCGGTGAACATCCACTCCTCGCACAAGGCCGCGGCCCGCGCGTGGATCGACTGGTTCACCGACAAGTCCGGCTACGTGCAGGACAACCAGGCCGTGCCGACGCTGCGCGGCGGGCAGCAGCCGACCGCGCTGAAGCCGTTCCAGGACGCCGGTGTCCGGTTCGTCGAGATGTCGCAGGCGAAGGCGGCCACCGTCACCGCGATCGACAACCAGTCGGAGATCGGCATGACGGACAAGCCCGACTACCGCCGGCACCTGATCGACGTCGCGCGCGGCGCGGCCGGCGGCGACCTCCAGGGCGTCTTCGACGACCTCGCGAAGAAGTGGGCGTCCGCGCAGAAGACCGCGAGCCTGTGAGCCGCGCCCGGGTCTGGCGGACGGTGACACCGTGGCTGTACCTGGCGGTGCCGCTGGCCCTGCTGATCACGTTCACCTATGTGCCGGTCGGGAACATGATCAGGGACAGCTTCACCGACTGGGACGGCGTCAGCCCGGACCGCCGCTACGTCGGGACCAGGAACTACGTGGAGCTGTTCACCAGGCCCGAGCTCTTCCAGGTGTTCTCGGTGAGCCTGTACTACCTGGTGGCGTCGGTGGTGCAGATCGCCCTCGCGCTGTACTTCGCGACGGTGCTCAGCTTCGACGTACGGCTGCGCAACCTCTTCAAGGGCATCCTGTTCTTCCCCTACCTGCTCAACGGCGTCGCCATCGGCTTCGTCTTCCTGTACTTCTTCCAGCCGCACGGCACCCTCGACACCGTGCTGGGCGCCTTCGGCGCGCACGGCCACCACTTCTGGCTCAGCGGCGGGCGGACGGCCAACACCTCGCTGGCGGGGGTGTCGGTGTGGCGCTTCATGGGGCTGAACTTCGTGCTGTTCCTGGGCGCGATCCAGTCCATTCCCGGTGAGCTGTACGAGGCGTCGGAGCTGGACGGCGCGAACCGCTGGCAGCAGTTCCGGCACATCATCGCGCCGGGCATCAAGCCGGTGCTGAGCCTGAGCGCGATCCTGGCGGTCTCCGGGTCGCTGTCGGCGTTCGAGATCCCGTACATCATGACGAGCGGCGCCGCCGGCACCCAGACCTTCGTGATCCAGACGGTCAAGCTGGCCTTCGAGTTCGGCAAGGTGGGGCTCGCGTCGGCGGCGGCCGTCGCGCTGCTGGTGATCATCTTGCTGGTGACCTGGCTCCAGCGGGTCCTGGTGCCCGACGAGAGGAGCGACCTCGTATGACCGCGCGGGTGGCCAGGGCGCTGATGTACCTGTCGCTGGTGGCGGCGAGCGCGCTGGTGCTGCTGCCGCTGGCCGCGGTGTTCCTGACGTCGCTGAAGACGTCCCGGGAGATGGCCGACGGCAGCGGCGCGCTGACGCTGCCGCACGACTGGCTGAACTACCACAACTACGTGACGGCCTTCCGGGCCGGGAAGATGCTGCGCGCCCTGGGGAACACCGCCTTCATCCTGGTCTTCTCGATCGCCGGGACGGTGCTGATCGGGTCGATGGCGGCGTACGCCATCGACCGCTTCCGCTTCCGGCTGCGCCGGCTGGTCGTCGCGCTCTTCCTCGTCGGCTCGCTGGTGCCGAGCGTGACCACGCAGGTGGCGACGTTCAAGATCGTGAACAGCTTCGGGATGTTCGACAGCCGCTGGGCGCCGATCGTGCTCTACATGGGCACGGACATCGTGTCGATCTACATCTTCCTGCAGTTCATCCGGGGCATCCCGGTGTCGCTGGACGAGGCGGCGCGGATCGACGGCGCGAACGCGTTCACGATCTACTGGCGGATCATCCTGCCGCTGCTGAAGCCGGCGATCGCCACCGTGGTGATCATCAAGGGCATCACCGTCTACAACGACTTCTACATCCCGTTCCTCTACATGCCCTCGGAGGACCTGGGGACGATCTCGACGTCGCTCTTCCGCTTCAAGGGCCCCTTCGGGGCGCACTGGGAGGACATCTCGGCGGGCGCGATCCTGGTGATCGTGCCGACGCTGGTGGTCTTCCTGTTCCTGCAGCGGTTCATCTACAACGGCTTCACGCGCGGGGCGGTGAAGTAGCCGGCGGCGCGACGGCGGCGTTGACGGTGCGCAGCGCCGCCGCGGCGGCCTGCGCGGTGGGGTGCGCCCAGCCGCGTACGGTGAAGGTGGCGCTCTCGCCGGGCAGCAGGGTGGTCAGGCCGCGGTCGGTGCGTGCCCGCGGGTCCAGCCGGTCGGCCTGGAGCAGCAGGTCGCGCAGCAGGACCCGGGCGGTGACGGTGACCTGGGCGGTGCCGTCGGGGCGGACGGCGAGCTCCAGGTCCCAGGCGGGGGCGGGGTAGCCGAAGTCCTTGTCGCGGACCGGGAACCACAGGGCCCGCTCGGCGCCGGCCCGTACCGCCAGCAGCTCCTTGCCGTCCGCGGCGGGCAGCACCTCGGGCGGGAGCGGCAGCTCGGCGACGGTGCGGGGGGCGGCGGCGAAGGGCAGCCGGGCCTCGGCGAGCACGGTGCCGTCCACCGCGGTGCGGCGCAGCACGGCCTCGCCGGACCAGGGCTGCGCGGACTGGTTGACCAGGGCGGCGACCATGCCGCCGGGGCGGTCCTGGACGGTGAGGAGGCGGTCGGCGTAGAGGCGCGCCAGCTCGTGGTAGAGGGGTTTCTCGCGCTCGTCGCCGTCGACGGCGGCCCAGGAGGTGACCGGCCAGCAGTCGTTGAGCTGCCACACCACGGTGCCGGCGCAGCGCGGCCAGTGCGAGCGCCAGTGCTCGACGCCGGTGGCGACGGCGCGGGCCTGGTTGACCTGGGTGAGGTAGTGCCAGGTGTCGAAGTCGGCGGGCACGGGGAAGTGGTGGGCGAGTCCGCGGGCGAGCTTGCCGTTGCCGTCGCCGGCTTTCTGGTGGTGCAGCATGCCGGGCGAGTCGGGGCTGAGCGGGTCGTCGCCGATGGCGCGGCGGACGGTCGCGTACGCCGACGGTGCCTGCCAGCCGAACTCGGCGACGAAGCGCGGGACGCTGTCGCGGTAGGCGGTGTAGTCCTGGCGGTTCCACACCTCCCAGGAGTGGGCGGTGCCGTGGCCGGGGTCGTTGGGGTGGTGGTCCCAGGAGCCGGACCAGGGGCTGCCGGGCCAGTAGGGCCGCGTCGGGTCGGTCTCGGCGACGATCCGGGGCAGCAGCCCCAGGTAGTAGCCCTCGCCCCAGGAGTCGCCGGCGAGCTCGGGCTCCCAGTCCCAGTCGCGGAAGCCCCACAGGTTCTCGTTGTTGCCGTTCCACAGCACCAGGGCGGGGTGCGGGGCGAGCCGGCTGACGTTCTCGCGTGCCTCGGCCTCGACCTCGCCGCGCAGCGGCTGCTCCTCGGGGTAGGCGGCGCAGGCGAACGGGAAGTCCTGCCACACCATGAGGCCCAGCTCGTCGCACACGTCGTAGAAGTCGTCGCTCTCGTACAGGCCGCCGCCCCACACCCGCACCAGGTCCACGCCGGCCGCCGCCGCCTGCTCCAGCCGCCGCCGGTAGCGGGCGGCGTCGACGCGGGAGGGCAGGACGTCGTCCGGGATCCAGTTGACGCCGCGGGCGAAGACGGGGGTGCCGTTGACGACCAGGGTGAAGGCGGTGCCGTGCGCGTCCGCCGCGGTGTCCAGCCGGACCGTGCGGAAGCCCACGCGGCGCTGCCAGCGGTCGAGCGCGCCGGCGTCCGGGTCGGTGAGGGTGATCTCGCAGTCGTGCAGCGGCTGTTCGCCGTAGCCGCGCGGCCACCACAGCTCGGGGCCGGGGACCTGCGTGACGGCGGTGACATGCTGCGCGCCGGGGGGTACGGGCGTGTGCGTGGTGTGCTCCCCCACCCGCAGCCGCACCGTCAGCGGGCGGTCCGCGCCGGCGGCGGTGCGCTCCAGCTCGATCCGCGCCTCGACCCGCCCGGTGCCGTCCGCGCCGACGGTGACCAGCGGGGTGACCCGGGCCAGCCGGGCGGTCGACCAGTGCTCCAGCCGCGCCGGCTTCCAGATCCCGGCGGTGACCAGGGTCGGGCCCCAGTCCCAGCCGAAGGAGCAGGCCATCTTGCGCAGGTACGGGAAGGGCTCCGGATACGAGTTCGGGCGGTCACCGAGCAGCGCCTTCACCCGCTCGGCCTCCTCGTAGGCGGAGGTGAACGCGACGGTGAGCGGCACCGGGCCGGCGTCCAGGGCGCCGGTGACGTCGAAGCGGTAGGAGCGGTGCATGTTGCGGGTGGAGCCGAGCACGGTGTCGCCGAGGGTGACGGTGGCGACGGTGTCGAGGCCGTCGAAGACCAGGTCGGTGCGCTCGTGGGCGGTGGGGTGCGCGGCGAGCGCCGTCCGGTACGTCCAGTCGGCGCGGCCCACCCAGGCCACCTCGGTCTCGTTGCGGTCCAGGAAGGGGTCGGGGATCAGCCCCGCAGCCAGCAGGTCGCTGTGCACGCAGCCGGGGACGGCGGCGGGGACCGTCCCGCCCGGCTCCCCCACCCGGCCGGCCTCCGCGCCGGTGCCCGGCAGGCGGAGGGTCCAGCCGTCGACCAGTGGCGTGACGTCCTTCATCGGCTCTCCTTGGCGACGGCGGCGGGCGCGGCGCCTCCGGCGAGGCGGGCGATTAAACGGTAAAGCACGCCAAGTGCTGCTGGGAAGCGCCGCGTTCCGCATGCCGGCGAGGATTTACTGAACCGATACAGGTGCGGTCGGCGGGGTGTGCGGCGCGGCGCCCGGTCAGCGGGAGCGGTGGCGCAGGGCCAGGGCGACGCAGGTGGTGGTGGCGGCGAGGGCGAGGGCGGCCGGGAGGCGGGACCAGGCGGTGGCGGAGAAGGGGGCCTGGGCGGCGGCGAAGGTGACGGCCGCGGCGGCGGTCGCGGCGACCGCGGGGGTGGCGCGGTCGGTGGCCGGCGGGGCGGCGGCGCTCATCGTCCAGGCGTCGGTGGCCAGCAGGTAGGCGACCAGCAGGCCGACGACGCAGCCGGCGAGCCAGGCGGCGGGAGCGGTGAGCGCGGCCAGCACCACCGCGCCGGCCGGGAGCAGGGTGTTCCGGCGGTGGGAGGCGATGGTGCTCCAGCGCATGGAGGTGAGCACCGGGCGGGCGTCGACCATCGGCGCGGCCCACCACGCGGCGCCGGCGGCGGCCAGCACCAGGACCCAGCCGATGAGCGGCCCGGTCACGGTGCGCGGCGGGTTGCAGGCGGCCACGGCCAGCGCGGTGCCCAGCAGCCGGGCGGCCGGCCGGCCGGGCGCGACGAAGCCGGCGGCCGGCGGGTCGAGGAGGCGGCCGTCGCGGACCGGGGGCCGGGCCGACGGGCTGTGGCTCATCTGCTTCCTCCGCGGATCCGGGTGCGCAGCAGCGGTGCGAGGGCGAGGTCGAGGGTCTCGCCGGGGGTGTGGGTGATGACGGCGATGCCGCGTTCGGTCAGGGCGAAGCGCATGGCCTCGCGGTCGGCCCGCCACAGCCGCAGGGCGAGCTCCGCGGTGGTGTCGCCGGGTTCGACGGCGGGGTCGCCGCTGGGGATCTCGACCACGACCATGGGGTTGGCGCGCGCCCTGACCTGGTCGAGGACGTCGAGGATGCGCTGGTCGGTGAGCGGGGTGAAGACGTAGACCAGCGCGTTCTCGGGCAGCGCGGGCGGCGGCAGGCGGCGCAGGCCGGTGGTGCGGTAGCCGAGGTCCTTGCGGACGTCCAGGACGCTCTCGACGATGCGGTAGAAGTACGCCTGGCCGCTGCCGGGCTGGAGCCAGCGGGTGGCGCCGCCGACGGACACGACGCCGATGCGGTCGTGGGTGCGCAGGTAGGCGCGGACGAGGCCGGCGGCGGCGCGGAAGGTCTCGTCGAGCGAGGAGGCGCCGGTGGCCGGGTCGCGGACGTCGGCGAGCACGTCGAGCAGCACGACGGTGTCGGACGCCCTCTCGGCGGCGAACTGCTGCAGCTGGAGCTCGCCGCGGCGGGTGGTGGCCGGCCAGTGGATGCGCCGCTGCCGGTCGCCGCGGACGTACGGGTGGACGCCGGTGACCTCGACGCCCTCGCCGCGCTGGGTCGAGGTGTGCTCGCCCAGGCGCTGCGGGAGCCGGACCGGGATGGGGGTGACGCCGGCGGCGGTGGGGACGGGGAAGACGGCGACCTCGCCGAGGTCGACCCGGACGGTGCGGCGGGCGGCGCCGCCGGTGTCGTACACGTCGAGGTCGACGGTGCCGACCGTCCAGCGGCCCCAGCGCTGCGCGGTGAGGGTCAGGGTGAGGTGCTCGGGGCCGGTGGTGAGGTCGTCGAGGCGGACGCCGGGGCCGAGGGTGATGCCGGGGTCGAGGCGTCCGACGGTGCCGTCGTGGGTGACGGTCACGGTGGCGGTGAGCTGCTCGCCCTCGAAGCAGCGGCGCGGCTGCACGTCCGCGGCGGCCTCGACGTGCCGGGGGCGGGTGCCGGCGGGCAGGGCGAGGGCGAGCAGCGCGAGCGGCGCTGCGGCTGCGGCCAGCAGCCAGGCGTGCCCGGTGAGCAGCGCGGCGGCCACGGCGGTGGCGGCGACGGTGCCGTAGCGCAGGGCGCGCTCCGAGGCGCGCCAGCCGGCGGGCGGCGCGGGCGGCGGCTCGACCGGGTTCTCGCCGGTGCCGCCGCCGAGCGCCCGGTCCAGGGCGGCGGCGTGGCGGTCGGTCATGAGGCGACGGGGCTGCGCGGCAGGGTCTGCGGGGCGGCGACGGAGCGGACGATCTCGGCGACGACGTCGTCGGCGTCGATCTGCCGCACCCACAGTTCCGGCTTGAGGGTCACGCGGTGGGCGAGCGCGGCGACCGCGACGTCCTTGACGTCCTCGGGCGTGACGTAGTCGCGCAGGTCCAGCACGGCGCGGGCGCGGGCGAGCTGGACCAGGGCGAGGCCGCCGCGGGGCGAGGCGCCGACCTGGATGTGCTGGTGGGCGCGGGTGGCGCCGACCAGCGCGACGACGTAGGCGAGCAGGTCGTCGTCGACCTCGACCTGCTCGACGGCGGCGCGCATCGCCATCAGCTCCCCGGGGTTGCCGAGCGTGCGCAGCACCGCCTCGGGCGCGGCCCGGGCGACCCGGGCGCGCAGCATCCCGGTCTCCTGCTCGGGGGTGAGGTAGCCCATCCGCACCCGCAGCAGGAAGCGGTCGAGCTGCGCCTCGGGCAGCGAGTAGGTGCCCTCGTACTCGATGGGGTTGGCGGTGGCGATGACGACGAAGGGGTCGGGCAGCGGGCGGGTGCTGCCGTCGATGGAGACCTGCGACTCGGCCATGGCCTCCAGCAGCGAGGCCTGGGTCTTGGGCGGGGTGCGGTTGATCTCGTCGGCGAGCAGCAGGTGGGTGAAGACGGGGCCGGGGCGGAAGACCATGTCGGCGGTGCGCTGGTCGTAGAAGGGGGCGCCGGTGACGTCGGAGGGCAGCAGGTCGGGGGTGAACTGGATACGGCGGAAGTCCAGGCCGAGGGCGGTGGCGAAGGAGCGGGCCAGCAGCGTCTTGCCCAGGCCCGGCAGGTCCTCGATCAGGACGTGGCCGCCGGCCAGGATGCCGAGCATGACCATGCCCAGCGGGCGGGGCTTGCCCACCACGGCGGTGCGGACCTCGGCGAGCACCGCGGCGGCCCGCTCGCCGGCCTCCCGCGGGGTCATGCCGTACGCGGCGGCGGTCGGGGGTGTGCGGTCTTCGGTCACGTGCGGTCCTCACCTCGGGCCTGGTCGTGGTACGGAGTGCGGGCGGGCGGCGCGGCCCGGTCGCCCGCGGCCGGCCGGGGCGGCGCGGTCACAGCGCCTCCAGCCGGTCGAGCAGGGCGCGCAGCACCTGCTCGGGGTGGTCGGGGGGCTGTGCGGGGCGGTGCCCGGGGTCGATCCACGGCCACAGATCGGGGCCGACCAGGGCCGCGGCCCGGCGCGGGTCGCGGTACATCTGCACGCCGTGCCGCTGGGCGAGCCGGGCGGCGAACAGCCGCTGCAGCTGGGGGCGCAGGGTGGTGTCGAAGTGGAGGTCGGCCCGGTCGCCGATCGACTTGTCGACAAGGCGCTGCCATTCGCCGAGCGCGGGGGCACGGCTGCCGAGCAGCCGGACGTTGCGGCGCAGGCCGCTGTCCTGGGCGGCGGCGCCGGAGACGTAGCGGGCGACGGCCAGGCCCGCGACGGTGCTGACGGCCAGCCCGGTGGCGGCGCCGGGCCAGCCGGCGGCGAGGCCGGGCAGGACGACGGCGGCGGCGCCGGTGGCGAGCAGCACCCGCAGCGAGTGGCGTACGGAGCCGGGGGCGCCGGGCTTCGGGGGTGTGCTCACCGGTCGCCTCCCGCGGGGCTCGGTCCGCCGGCCGCGGGCGCGGGCTGCTCGGCCCTGGCCGCCGCCACCCGGGCGGCGTGCTCGGCGAGCTGGGCGGCGATGGCGTCGAGGGCCGCGGCGGCGCGGTCCCGGTGGGCGGTGTCCATGGGGTGGGTGGAGTAGCGGGCCTCGCGGAACAGCGCGGTCAGGTCGGTGGCGTGCGGGCCGTCGAGCAGGCCGCTGCCGGCGGCGCGCTCCAGCAGGTCCTGCGGGCTGTCGGAGGCGCGGCGGGCGACGCCGGAGCGGGCCAGCGAGTCCTCCATGGCGGCGTAGCAGGCGATGACGGCGGCGCGCGGGTCGTCGCCGTCGAGCAGGGCGCGGCGCCCGGAGTCCACGGCGTCGGCGAGCAGGTCGTGGTCGCCGGGCGCCTGGCCGTAGGTGCCGGCGGTCCGCGGGACCGGTCCGCGGCGCAGCTGGCGCCACAGGTGGTAGGCGGCGAGCAGCACCGCGAGGACCAGCGCGGCGAGCAGGAGGTAGCCGAGCGCGTGCGGGACGTGGAACGACCAGCCGTGGGAGGGTGCCTGCGGCGGCCGGTCGTGCACCGGGGGCGGATCGACGGGGATGCGGGAGGGCGGGACGCGGCGGCTCTGCTCGGGCGGGGTGCCGGAGCCGCCGGGGAAGCGGTGCATCAGCAGCAGCATGAGCGGTACGAGCAGGGCCGCGCCGATGAGCGTGAACCGCACGGCGTCGGCAAGCCGCTGCTCGACGGCGGGCAGGTTCTGGTCGTAGCCGAGGCTCCTGCGGTAGCGGGCGCTGATCGCCAGGCCCGCGGCGAGGCAGCCGAGCGAGACCAGGATGACGACGGCGGTGTTGCCGGCGGGCCCGGCGCTGTCGGCGAACAGCCCGCGGCTGGGGCGCAGCAGCACGCCGGCCAGCGCGGTCCCGGCGACGGCGAGGGTGGCCAGTGCCGCGCCCGCCGCTGCCGCCGCGCCCGCGGGGCGGGACCGGCCGTCCCCCGGGCCGGGCGGGTACGCACCCGGCGGCGCGGCCCCCGCGGGCGGCGTGTCGGCCGCCTGCGCCGCGGGCCCTCCCCTGCCGGCTGTGGCGTCCTGCGCGCTCACCGCCGCCTCCCCTCGTCGAAGTCGGAAGCTTCGCACACGGGTACGGCACTGTCAGCAGCGGCCCCGCCGGTGGCCGGCGCGCGGCGGCCCGCCCGGCACCCCGCGGCACCGGCCACGAGCTGCGGGGGGCGGCACATTGATATATCCAGGAAGGGACGAAGAGACGCCCCGGGGGACGTCTCCGGCACATGATGCAGCCGCCGAAAGGGCACCGCTATGCACGCGCCGATAAGCCCCGCGATCCTCGCCGACCTGCGCCGTCCGCGGCCCTACCCGGCCGTCTCGATCCTGCTGCCGACCCACCGCCGCGAGCCGGACAACGCGCAGGACGCAGTGCGGCTGCGCAATCTGCTGGAGGAGGCCAAGGACGCGGTGCACAACGACCCGGAGGTCTCGCGGGCCGACCGGATCGATGTGATCGGGCAGCTGGACCAGGCGCTCGGCGAGATCGACCTGGTGCACGCCGAGGACGGCCTGGCGATCTTCGCCGCGCCCGGCGAGCACCAGGTGTGGACGCTGGCGCGCACGGTGCCGGCGCGGGTGCTGCTCGCGCAGACGTTCCTGACCCGCAACCTGGTGGCCGCGCACGTGGCGAACCGGCCCTACTGGGTGCTGGCGCTGTCGGCGGACGTCGCCACGATGTGGAGCGGGTCGAAGGGGCGGGCGCTCGAACAGGTCACCGGCACCTTCCCGGTGCGTCGGGAGCCGGCGGAGTTCGACCCCGAGCGCCAGGAGCAGATCGGCGACACGCCGAGCACCTTCAACGACGAGCGGACCCGGCAGTTCCTGCGGGAGGTGACCGAGCGGGCGGGCGTGGTCATCGCCGCCGATCCGCAGCCGCTGTACATCGTGGCCGAGGCGGAGGCGCTGGCGGCGCTGGACGAGGCGGGCAAGCTGGTCAAGGAGCCGGCCGAGCAGATCGTGCAGGGCGGGCTCGCCGAGGGGCCGGCCGAGGCGCTGCGGCAGGCGCTGGCGGAGGCGGCGGGGCGGCGGGCGCAAGAAGAGGTCAGGTCGGTCCTGGACGAGCTGGACGAGGCCCGCAGCAGCAGGACGTTCGCGGGCGGCGTGGACGAGGTGTGGCAGTCGGTGGCCGAGGCCCGGGTGGACCTGGTGGCGATCGAGGACGGTTTCCGTACGACGGTGCGCGACGACGGCGACCACCTCGTGCCGGCCGCCACCGGCGACCGGGGCGCGCGGGACGACATCGTCGACGAGATCGCCGAGCAGGCCCTGGACACCGGTGCGCGGGTGCGGTTCGTGCCCGACGGCGAGCTGGCCGAGGTGGGGCACGTCGCGGCGGTGCTGCGCTACTAGGCGGCGCGGGCTCAGTGCTGCCAGAGGGCCTTCCTGCGGTAGCCGCGCTGCCACAGGACCTTGTTGACCACCCGCACCGGCGGCGGGAAGGCGCCCAGGAACTCGCGCTCCTCGGCGGGGGTGGCGCCGTCGACGACCCACGGGATGTACGTGGCGACGCCCTTGACGCCGAGGTTGCGGGCGTTGGCCAGGCCGAACCTCTTCCATTCGGCGCGGGTCAGGACGTCGCCGATGAGCGGCAGGGCGCTGTCCTCCTCGTGCCGGAAGTGGTGGTCCATCACCTGGTAGAGCTCGTCGACGCGGGCCTGGAGGGCGGGGTCGGAGGTCTTCAGGGCGGTGTCGACGGCCTCGATGCGCGGGCCGAGGTCGGCGTGCTCCTGCTCCATCTGCTGCATCAGCCGCTGGTCGTCGGGCCGGCCGCCGATCTTGGCCTCGACCTGGGGCCACAGGGCGGCGTCCTCGACGCTGTGGTGGTTGTGCAGCTGGTGGCTGAAGTTCTCCCAGCCCGCCCGGACGTGCGGGGACTGGGCCTTGCCGGCCTGCGCGGCGGCGGCCAGCCGGCGCAGGTCGCGGCGGAACGCGCGGTGCGTCGCGATCATGATGGTGAAGTCGATGTCCTGCTGCGTGTCGGCCACGGTGGCCTGCTCCCTGTCGTACGTGGTCGGTCGCGCCGTCCCGGGCGGGGCGGCGGCGGGGCCACGACGGCCCGGCGGCTCCCCCCTGCCCGCCCGTCGCCGGGCGTACACCGCCGGGCCGCCACGGGTGCGGCCCACGGTGATGAGAGGGCGGGCGGGGCGCGGGTGTGACAGCGGCGCGCCGCACGGCGAGACACGTGTCACACCGGTGGCCGCCGATGTCACGCTGGAGGGCGCGCCGTCCCTCTCATGGGCATCGGGGAAACGCGTCACAGGAGGCTCCATCGTGTCCGACTCACCGGCCGTCGCCGGCCCGGCGGCGGGCGACCGCGCGACCGCGGACTTCGTCAGCCATCGCGAACTGCTGTTCTCGGTGGTCTACAACATGCTCGGCTCCGTCTCGGACACCGAGGACGTGCTCCAGGAGACCTGGCTCGCGTGGTCGCGGCGCGCCGGCGACACGGCGGGCGAGCCGATCGGCAACCCGCGCGCGTACCTGGTGCGGATCGCGGTGAACCAGGCGCTCGCGCGGCAGGCCAGCATCAGCCGGCGGCGCGAGACGTACATCGGGCCGTGGCTGCCCGAGCCGCTGGCCACCGGTGCCACGCCGCAGACCGAGGACAGCGCGCAGGCGGCGCGGGCGGCGGACGCGGCGGAGTCGGTGCTGCGCGGCGAGTCGGTGTCGATGGCGATGCTGGTGGTGCTGGAGACGCTGACGCCGCTGGAGCGGGCGGTGTTCGTGCTGCACGAGGTGTTCGGCTACGCGCACGGCGAGATCGCCGGGATCCTGGGGCGTACGCCGGCGGCGGTGCGGCAGCTGGCGCACCGGGCGCGTGAGCACGTGCAGGCGCGCCGGCCGCGCTACCAGGCCGACCGGCGGCTGCAGCAGCAGGTGACCGAGCGGTTCATCGCGGCGGCGCTGGGCGGCGACCTGGCGGGCCTGATGAGCCTGCTGGCGCCCGATGTGACGCTGTGGGCGGACGGCGGCGGCAAGCCGGGGGCGCTGGTGCGGCCGGTCTCCGGGCGGGAGAACGTGGCCAGGCTGCTGACCGGTTACGCCTCCCGGCGGCTGCCGCGCACCGCCGACATCCGCTACCGGCAGGTGAACGGCGACCCGTCGGTGGTCGTCGTCACCGACGACTCCCCCAGCGCGGTCATGGTCGTCGACCTGGACGCGGCCGGCGACAAGGTCACCGACATCTACCTGGTGGTCAACCCGGAGAAGCTGTCCGGGGTGGGCGCGGAGGACGCGGAGGGCACAGGGGGCGCGGGCGATCCGGGGCGCGACGGGGAGGGCGGGGCGTCGTGGCTGCCCGGGGAGGCGGACGGGCCCGGACATGCGGGTGCCCCGGCCGGGACGGGGGGACCAGGCCGGGGCGGTCGCCGTGACGGGCTCGGGGGCGCCCGGTCACACGATTAGTTTAACACTCAATGAGCGTAGTCGAATCCGCCCGGCGCAGAGGACGCCGGCAGCGCGGCAGCGCCCGCCGGCGCCGCGGCGGGCGGGCCGGCGGCGGGCGGCGGCGGTCCGGTGAGCGCGGCGGGGGCGGTGGGTGCGGGCGCGGCGGTGGGGGCGGCGGCGGGGAGGGGGCCGCCGAGCAGGTCGCGGAACTTGCGGGCGTCGACGGGCAGGTCGCGGCGCCAGGCCATCGCGATGACGGGGGCGAGCAGCAGCAGCGCGGCGCTCAGGCAGCTGGTGACCGACAGCCGGACCATCGTGCCGTCGGCGCGCGGGATCAGGTCGAACGCGTAGACCGGCACCTGGGTGCCCAGCGGGCTCCACATGCGCTGGCCGCGGAAGACTATGCGGCGCGAGGGCTGGAAGTCGGCGCACACCAGCCGGTGCGGCCGGCGCCTGCCGGGGTAGCGGTAGCGGTACTGGGCATCGCGGCCCGGCACGACGTCGTCGGGATCGACGGAGCTCACGCCGGAGCTCCACAGGGCGAGGTTGCGGGCGTCGGCGAGAAAGTCGAAGACCTCGGTGTCCGGCCTCGGCACGAAAACACTCGTGGACACGCTCGGCATGACAAACCTCCCCGGTAGCGGCGTGGGCGGCGTGCCGGGCGCGGGGCGCGGACCTGACCGTGGTGCGCGCCGGGCGCAGGGGCGCCGCCTGTTTCACTCCTCCCGAGAAGCGTGCCCCGCAAAGGTGCACATGTCGTGGCAATACACCCATTGGGGTGAACACGCTGTGTGCTCGGGGATGAAACCGCAGGCCGCAGGCCGATAGCCTGGCCGCGTGGACGAGCAGAAATCCCCCGTGCGGTTCGAACGCGGTACCGACGGGCCGAAGGTCATCGTGGCCGGACTCGACGGCACCGACTCGTCCTGGCGCGCCGCCGCCTATGCCGCGGGGCTCGCCCGCCGGCAGAACGCGCTGCTGGCGCTCGTCTACGTCCAGCCGTACCTGCCGGGCGGGGCCGCGCTCGGCGTCCCGGTCTCCGAGGTGGACACCGGGATCGCCGATCAGCTGGTGGCCGAGATCCGCCGCTCGGTGGAGCGGCTGCGCGGCACCTTCCAGGTGCGGTGGGAGTTCCACACCTTCCGCGGCGACGCCTTCGGCGGGCTGGCCGCGGCGGCCGACGAGCTCAAGGCCGACGCGGTCGTGGTCGGCGCCTCGGAGCGGGCCGGCCACCGGCTGGTGGGCTCGGTGGCCGTCCGGCTGGTGAAGGCGGGCAAGTGGCCCGTCACCGTCGTGCCGTAGCCGGGGCCGTAGGCATAGCCGTAACCGGGACGCCGCGGGGGCCGGGGTGCCTGCCCGGGCCCGCGCGGCGGGGTGCCGCGGCGGGGCCTACGGGTGGGCGGGGGTGTACTTGTAGCCGACCCTGCGCACCGTGACGATGCTGCCGCGGTGGGCGGCGCCGAGCTTGCGGCGCAGCCGGGCGATGTGGACGTCGACGGTCCGGCCGTCGCCGACGTGGCCGTAGCCCCACACCGTGGTGACGAGCTGGTCGCGCGAGTGCACCCGGTGCGGATGCGCCACCAGGTGCGCGAGCAGCTCGAACTCCAGGTAGGTCAGGTCCAGCTGACGGCCGTCCACCTCGGCGGTGCGGCGGTCGGGGTCGATGCGCAGCGCCGGTGCGCCGGGCGCGGCCGGCGGCTGCGGGGAGGGCGCCGGTACGGGGTCGGCGGCCGGGGCCGGGGCGGGCGCCGCGGTCTCGGCGGGCACCAGCACCAGGTAGCCGACCATCGGGGCGCCGCCCGGGACGGCCGGCAGGACATGGCCCGGGGCGGGCAGCCAGGTGGCGCCGGGCGGCAGGAAGTCGGGGGCGGGCGGCACCTCGTCGGGGCGCACCGCGCGCAGCCGCTGCCGGGCGGCGTGCGGCGCGGGCACGGTGGTGCGGGCGGTGCCGGGGGAAAGGTGGGGTGCGGTGGGCACGTTCGACATGGCTCGGCTCTTTCGCGCGAAGGGTCGTGGGACTCCGTTGTGCGCGGGAGGCGTCGTCTGCTGCCGCCGGGCCGCTTCGGGCCGGGTCTGGGGGCAGGTCAGCGGGGCTCGCCGGTCCGCGCGGGGATCGCGCGGCAACACCAGCGGTCGAAGTGGTGCTCCTGCCGGGACGGCCAGAAGGGTTCGAGGTCGTTGCGACCTGTCCCGGGGTCAGTAGTGCCGGCCATGTCCCCCATTGAAGCAGAAGGCGGCGGGCGGGTGTGAGGGGTGCGGGCCTCCCGGGGCGTGGCGGGCGTCACGTCGCGGCTCGCGGCGGGCCGGCGGCGCGGCCCGGGCGGGCCGCGCGGCGCCCTGGGCGCGGCTGATCTGCCTATTCTCTGCTGCATGACGTGGTTGCGTGCGCTGCGGAGGACCGCGCGGTCGGGCCTGCGGGTCGAACGGCCCCGGCTGGAGCCGCTGGTGGCGCTGCGCGCGGCGGCCGGCGTCGCGATCGTGGTCGGGCTCGCGCTGTGGCTGTGGTCGCCGCCGGTCGCGGCGTCCTCGGCCTTCGGGGCGTTCGCGGCGGGGGTGGCGACCTTCCAGCGCAGCTGGCGGCCCCGTCCGCTACTGGCGCTGGCGAGCGGCGCGGGGCTCGCGGTGAGCACGTTCCTGGGGTATCTGGCCGCGTCCCATGTGGTGCTGTTCGTGCTGCTGCTGGCGGTGTGGTCGTTCGGCGCGGGGATGGCGTGGGCGCTGGGCCCGACGACCGGCATGGTGGCGTCGCTGACCATCGCGGTGATGCTGGTGACGGTCACGCTGCCGACGTCGGTGCTCAGCGCGCTGCACCACGCGGGGCTGGTGGCGCTCGGCGCGCTGGTGCAGGCCGCGCTCATCGTGCTCTTCCCGGTCCGCCGGTGGGGCGCGCAGCGCGACGCGCTGGCCGACGCGTTTGCGGCCGAGGCGGACTACGCGCGGCGGCTGCGGTACGAGCCGGTCGCGCCCTTCGACGCCGACGCGCTGATGGCCGCGCGCCAGGCGGCCGAGCTGACGCCGCGCCAGGCCCGGCGGCGCCCGGAGGAGTTGCACGGGCAGCGGACGCTGGCCGAGCGGATCCGCCCGGTGCTGGCCTCGCTCGCCGACCCGACGGTGGGCGCGGCGGCCGAGGGGCCGGAACGCGAGCGGGCCCGCGAGGTGCTGGCGGTGGCCGCGTCGGTGCTGGACGCGGTGGCGCACTCGATCCGCACCGGCGGCCCGCTGGAGCTGCCCGAGCGCGCCGACGCGCTGCTGAGCGCGGACGCGCCCGGCGCGGAACTGACCGGCGCGGCACGCCGGTCGGCGACCCGGCTGGTGGCGCTGCTGTCGGCGGCGGTGGAGCGGGCGGAGGGCTCCGGGCCCTCGGACGCGACCGGGACCGCGCACCTGCTGCGCCCCTCGGTCGGCGAGCTGCTGCCGACCGCGGTACGCACGGTCCGCCGCCAGGTGCGCTGGGACTCGCCGGTGCTGCGGCACGCGCTGCGGGTGTCGGTGGTGGCCGCGGCCGGTTATGTGCTGGGCGCCGCGCTGCCGCTGGGGCACGGCTACTGGGCGCCGATGGCCTCGGTGATGGTGATGCGCCCGGACTTCTCCCAGACCTACGAGCGCGGGGTGGCCCGCTTCGCCGGTTCGCTGGTGGGCGTCGCGCTGGCCAGCGCGATCACCCAGACCGCGCATCCGGGCACCTACGCGCTGGCGGGCCTGGCGGTGCTGAGCATCGGGCTGATGTACCTGCTGATGCGCAGCGGTTACGTCGTCGCGCAGGCGTGCGTGGGCGCGTATGTGGTCTTCCTGCTGGGCATGGGCGGCACGCAGCTGGAGCAGACCGTACGCGACCGGGTGCTGCTGACGCTGCTGGGCGGGCTGCTGGCGATGCTGGCGTACGCGGTCTTCCCGGCGTGGGAGACGCCGCGGCTGCGCGACCGGCTCGCGGAGTGGACCGAGGCGACATGCGGCTATGTGGCGGCGGTGATGGACGCGCACGCCGACCCCGCGCGGCGGCGGCCGGGCGCGGTGCGCGGGGCGCTGCTGGACCTGCGGGCGGCGGGCGCGGCCTGGGACCAGGCGGTGGCCAGGGCGGACGCGGAGCCGGTGCGGCACCGGGGGGTGTCGCGCAGCGCGGTGCGGGACGCGGACGCGGCGCTGTCGGCGGTGGGGCGGGTCGGGCTGCTGATGGAGGCGCACCAGCCGGCCAAGGACGCCCCGCCGGTGCCGGAGGCCGCCCGGTTCGCCGCGGTGCTGCGCGAGGCGACCGGGGCCGCGGCGGCGGACGTACGGCGGCGGCGGGCGCCGGACTGGTCGGCGCTGCACGCGGAGCTGGCGCGCTGGCCGTCCGACCCGGCCGGCGACCGGGTGGTGCGGCGCGGCGCGGAGCTGCTGGCCGACACGCTCGACGAGCTCACCGAGGCGCTGCGCCCCAGGTCCGCGGGCCGCCGGCATCCGGCCGAGGGACCCGGGCGACCCGCGGCGCGGTAGCGGCGGGGGCCGGGTCTAGTCTGGGGGGCCGGAGCAGAAGGAGCCTTCCATGCACATCGGCGCGATCCACGACATGACGACCCTCGCGGTGTCGAACTCCCCGGGGCCCGGTCCGGTCATGCGCACCGTCCTGGTGGTGTCGGTGGTCGGCGTGGCGCTGATGGCGTGGTTCCTGCTGCGCGGCTACGGCAAGTGAGGCGCTGAGCGCACCCCTGCCCGGGGTGCGCCCCGGGTGCCTCAGCGGATCGGCAGGCCCGACAGGGTGCGGGCGATGACCAGGCGCTGGATCTCGCTGGTGCCCTCGAAGATGGTGTAGATCGCGCTGTCGCGGTGCATCCGCTCCACCGGGTACTCGCGGGTGAAGCCGTTGCCGCCGAGGATCTGGACGGCCTGGGCGGTGACCTTCTTGGCGGTCTCGCTCGCGAAGAGCTTGGACATCGAGCCCTCGGCCGAGGTGAACTGCTTCCCGGTGGCGGCCATCCAGGAGGCCCGCCACACCAGCAGCCGGGCGGCGTCTATCCGGGTCCGCATGTCGGCGAGCTGGAAGGCGACGCCCTGGTTGTCGATGATGGGCCGGCCGAACTGGGTGCGCTCCTTGGCGTACTCCAGCGCGTATTCGTACGCGGCCCGCGCGGTGCCGACCGCCATCGCGCCGACGGCGGGGCGGGAGGCCTCGAAGGTGGCCATCGCGGCGTTCTTGATCCGCTCCGCGCCGCCGGTCCTGACCCGCTCGCGGGCCCGGGCCAGCCGCTCGTCGAGCTTGTCCTTGCCGCCGAGCAGGCAGTCGCCGGGGACGCGTACGCCGTCCAGGACGACCTCGGCGGTGTGGGAGGCGCGGATGCCGTGCTTCTTGAACTTCTGCCCCTGCGACAGGCCGGGGGTGCCGGGCGGCACGATGAAGGAGGCGTGGCCGCGGGTACCGAGGTCGGGGTCGACGACCGCGACGACGACGTGGACGTTGGCGATGCCGCCGTTGGTGGCCCAGGTCTTGGTGCCGTTGAGCACCCACTCGCCGGTGGCCTCGTCGTAGGTGGCACGGGTGCGCATCGCGCCGACGTCGGAGCCGGCGTCGGGCTCGGAGGAGCAGAAGGCGGCGACCTTGACGTCGTCGGCGTCGCCGTACATCTGCGGGACCCAGGTGCCGATCTGCTCCTCGGTGCCGTTGGCGAGCACGCCGACCGCGGCCAGGCCGGTGCCGACGATGGACAGGGCTATGCCGGCGTCGCCCCAGAAGAGCTCCTCCATCGTCATCGGGATGCCGAGTCCGGTGGGGTCGAAGAACTGCTGGGCGTAGAAATCCAGCGAGTACAAGCCGATTTTCGCCGCTTCCTGGATGATGGGCCAGGGCGTCTCCTCACGCTCGTCCCACTCGGCGGCGGCCGGGCGCATCACGTCCGCGGCGAAGCCGTGGATCCAGTCGCGGACCGACCGCTGGTCGTCATCGAGGTCGAGCGTGAAGCCGCCCATCGTCCCCTCCACATGCTAGTTACTTGCGGTAACAGCAGTCTGTTACCGTCGGGTAAGCGGTGTCAACTCGCCACGACGCATCGGGGCTAGCGGTCCAGGGGTGTTACGTTGCGCGCAGACCACCGGCAAGCGGACGACGGGAGGCCAGGTGGAGACCGGCCAGCGGCACGAGCAGCAGACGGCCACGCAGCGGCGGCGCACCGAACTGCTGGAGGCCGCCGAACGGGTCGTCCTGCGGGACGGCCCCGAGGCGTCGATGAACGCCATCGCGGCCGAGGCCGGCATCACCAAGCCGATCCTCTACCGGCACTTCGGCGACAAGAGCGGGCTGTACCGGGCACTGGCCAAGCGGCACACCGACGCGCTGCTGGCGACGCTGCGCGCCGCGCTGGACTCCCCCGGCGACCGCCGCGACCGCGTCGAGGCCACCTTGCACGCGTACCTGTCGGCGATCGAGACCCGGCCGCAGGTCTACCGCTTCCTGATGCACCCCGCCGAGACCCCCTCCGACGAGCGCGGCTTCGACGTCGGGCGGCACTCGGTCCCGCTGCTGCGCCGGATGGGCGAGGACCTGGGCGAGGTGATAGCCGAGCGGCTCGACCTCGGCCCCGACACCCGGCAGGTCGCCCGGGTCTGGGGGCACGGCATCGTCGGGATGATGTACGCCGCCGGCGACTGGTGGCTGGGCGAGCGCCCGCTGTCCCGCGACCTCCTGGTACGCCACCTGGCCGATCTGCTGTGGGGCCGGCTCGCCGAGGCCGGCGACCGGGCGGGCAGCCCCGGGCTGTGAGCGCGGCGCCGGCGCGTGGCGCCGCGCGTACGGTGACCGGCGGATTGCCTGCGGGCGCCGAAGTGCGGGTCCGGGCCGCGGAGTCGATAGGCTGACCTCGACCGGAACTTGCCGGCCGCCCCGGCGGTCGCCCCGGGGGGACCGGACACCGGCCGCCCGCGGGCCTCCACCGCGGCCCGCAGCCGAGCCGGATGCTGGAGGGAAGACGACGATGGCAGGCAAATCGGAGCCGCTGACGCCGCGGGCGAAGCTGGCCGTGACGGCGGGCAAGGCAGCCGCGGCGGTGTCGCGCGCGGCGGGCAAGGGCAGCGGGTCGGTGATCGGCGGCAAGGTCGCCCTGCGCCTGGACCCCGACCTGCTGGCGCGGCTCGCCCGGCACCTGGACGTGGTGCTGGTGTCGGCCACCAACGGCAAGACCACCACGACCCGGCTGCTCGCCGAGGCGCTGCGGGCCGGCGGCCCGGTCGTCTCCAACGCGCTGGGCGCCAACATGCCGGCCGGCATCACCTCCGCGCTCGCCGGCGGCTCCGACGCCCGCTTCGGCGTCATCGAGGTCGACGAGAAGTACCTGGCGGGGGTGGCCCGGGATGTCGCGCCCAAGGCCATCGCGCTGCTCAACCTCTCGCGCGACCAGCTCGACCGCGCCGCCGAGACCCGGATGCTCGCCGAGAAGTGGCGCGAGGGGCTGGCCGGGGTCGAGGCCATCATCATCGCCAACGCCGACGACCCGCTGATCACCTGGGCGGCGTCCTCCAGCCCCACCGTGGTGTGGGTCGCGGCCGGCCAGTCCTGGAAGGACGACGCCTGGTCGTGCCCGTCGTGCGGCGGCGTGCTCCAGCGCCCCGGCGACGACTGGTACTGCGCCGAGTGCGGCTTCCGCCGCCCCACCCCGACCTGGGCGCTGTCCGGCGACCACGTCGTGGACCCGTACGGCGTCGCCTGGCCGATCCACCTGCAGCTGCCGGGCCGCGCCAACAAGTCCAACGCCGCGGTGTCGGCCGCCGCCGCGGCGGCCTTCGGCATCGACCCCAAGGTCGCGCTGGAGCGGATGTACAAGGTGCAGGCGGTCGCCGGGCGCTACGACGTGGTGACCTTCCAGCAGCGCGAGCTGCGGCTGCTGCTGGCGAAGAACCCGGCGGGCTGGCTGGAGACGTTCTCGCTCATCGACGGCCCGCCGACGCCGGTGGTGCTGTCGGTCAACGCCCGCGGCGCGGACGGCACCGACACCTCCTGGCTGTGGGACGTGGACTACACCCGGCTGGCCGGCCACCCCATCATGGTCATCGGCGACCGCAAGCTGGACCTCGCGGTGCGCCTGGAGGTGGCCGGGCTGCAGTTCACGGTGTGCGCCGACCTCGACGAGGCCGTCAGGACCGCGCCCCCCGGCCGTATCGAGACCATCGCCAACTACACCGCCTTCCAGGACCTGCGCCGCCGCGTCGGCAACTGACCCCGCGCCGCCCGCCGACCGAGGAGAAGCCCCTATGAGTGAGTCCAGCCTGCGCCTGGTGTGGGTCTACCCCGACCTGCTGAGCACCTACGGCGACCAGGGCAACGCGCTGGTGGTGGAGCGCCGGGCGCTCCAGCGCCGGGTCCCGGTGACCCGGGTGGACGTGCGCTCCGACCAGCCCGTCCCGACCTCCGGCGACATCTACCTGATCGGCGGCGGCGAGGACCGCCCGCAGCGGCTCGCGGCCGAGCGGCTGCGCCGCGACGGCGGGCTGAACCGGGCGGTCGCCAACGGCGCGATCGTCTTCTCGGTGTGCGCCGGCTACCAGATCCTCGGCCACGAGTTCGTCAACGACCTCGGCCGCCCCGAGCCGGGCCTGGGGCTGCTGGACGTGGTCAGCACCCGCGGCGAGGGCGCCCGCTGCGTCGGCGACGTGCTGGCCGACATCGACCCGCAGCTGGGCCTGCCGCCGCTGACCGGCTTCGAGAACCACCAGGGCATCACGCACCTGGGCCGTACCGCCCGGCCGTTCGCCCGGCTGCGGATCGGCCGCGGCAACGGCACCGGGGACGGCACCGAGGGCGCGTTCAACGACACCGTCTTCGGCACCTACATGCACGGCCCGGTGATGGCGCGCAACCCGCACATCGCCGACATGCTCATCAAGCTCGCCCTGGACGTCAACGCGCTGCCGCCCACCGACGACCGCTGGTACGACGCGCTGCGCGCCGAGCGGATCGCGGCGGCCACCCAGCCGGCCTGACGCGGGGCGGGGGCGGGCCGCGGGCAAGCCGCCGCGCGGCCTTCGCCCGGAGTTCGGGCAATCGTCAGGTGTCCGCAGTTCGGTCGGCGTGGAGGCGCGGGCGCAAGGCTCGGTAAGCTTGCCGTGATCCATCCGGACGACGGGGTCCGGCCGCCCGGACGAGCTGCGGGAGTATCGAGAGCAATGCGTATTGGTGTGCTGACCAGCGGCGGCGACTGCCCCGGGCTGAACGCCGTCATCCGGTCCGTCGTGCACCGCGCCGTCGTGGACCACAGTGACGAGGTCATCGGCTTCCACGACGGGTGGAAGGGCCTGCTCGAGTGCGACTACCGCAAGCTCGACCTGGACGCCGTGAGCGGCATCCTGGCGCGCGGCGGCACGATACTCGGCTCCTCGCGCGTGCAGCCGGCACACCTGCGCGGCGGCGTGGAGCAGGCCCGGGGCCATGTGGCGGACCTGGGCCTGGACGCGATCATCCCGATCGGCGGCGAGGGCACCCTCAAGGCGGCCCGGCTGCTGTCCGACGCGGGCCTGCCGATCGTGGGCGTGCCCAAGACCATCGACAACGACATCGCCTCGACCGACGTCACCTTCGGCTTCGACACCGCCGTGACGGTGGCGACCGAGGCGCTGGACCGGCTGAAGACCACCGCCGAGTCGCACCAGCGGGTGCTGATCGTGGAGGTCATGGGCCGGCACACCGGGTGGATCGCGCTGCACTCGGGCATGGCGGCCGGCGCGCACGCGATCGTGGTGCCGGAGCGGCCCTTCGACGTCGCGGAGCTGACGGCGGTCGTCGGCAAGCGGTTCGAGGCGGGCAAGAAGTTCGCGATCGTGGTCGTCTCGGAGGGCGCCAAGCCCCGCGAGGGCACGATGGACTTCACCGCCGGCGCCACCGACGTCTACGGGCACGAGCGCTTCAGCGGGGTCGCCAACCAGCTCTCGGTGGAGCTGGAGGAGCGGCTCGGCAAGGAGGCCCGCCCGGTCATCCTCGGCCATGTGCAGCGCGGCGGCACGCCCACCGCGTACGACAGGGTGCTCGCGACCCGGTTCGGCTGGCACGCGGTGGAGGCCGTGCACGGCGGGCGGTTCGGGATGATGACCGCGCTGCGCGGCACCGACATCACGCTGGTGCCGCTGGCCGAGGCCGTCGAGCAGCTCAAGACCGTGCCCGCCGAGCGCTACACCGAGGCCGAGTGCGTGCTGTGAGGTCCGCGCGCCGCTGACCTGGTCGTACCGCCACGTGCGCGGCGAGGCCGCCCCCGCCCGGAGTCCGGGACGGGGGCGGTTCTACTCTGGTGCGGGCAGAACGGTCGAATCGGCCCGCTGCCCGGTCGGCGCGACGGAGGAGTGACGGATGGACCACGGCGGACACGGTATGCACATGGACCTGCCGCCGTTCACCCTCGCCCGGGGCCTGGCCTTCAGCGGTGAGCCCTTCTTCCTGACCGGCTGCCTGCTGGGGCTCGCGCTGTACGGCTGGGGAGTGCTGCGGCTGCGCCGGCGCGGCGACAGCTGGTCGCCGGGGCGGACGGCCGCCTTCGTGCTGGGCGTGCTGACGGTGGGCCTGACGATGTGCACCCGGCTCAACGACTACGGCATGGTCATGTTCAGCGTGCACATGGTGCAGCACATGATCCTGAGCATGCTCTCGCCGATCCTGCTGCTGCTGGGCGCGCCGGTGACGCTGGCGCTGCGGGCGCTGCCGACGGCCGGCCGCGGGCGGACCGGGCCGCGCGAGCTGCTGGTGAAGCTGCTGCACAGCCGGTACGTCGCGGTGATCTCGCATCCGGCGTTCACCCTGCCGCTGTTCGTGGCGAGCCTGTACGCGCTGTACTTCTCGCCGCTGTTCGACACGCTGATGCGCAGCGACGCCGGGCACATCGCGATGATGGTGCACTTCCTGGCGGTGGGGCTGCTGTTCTTCTGGCCGATCATGGGCGTGGACCCGGGCCCGCACCGGCCGGGCTATGTGATGCGGATGCTGGAGCTCTTCGCGGGGATGCCCTTCCACGCGTTCTTCGGTATCGCGGTGATGATGGCGAGCGAGCCGCTGGTCACCACGTTCAAGCACCCGGCGGCGTCGCTGGGCGTGGATGCGCTGAGCGACCAGACGGCGGCCGGCGGCATCGCGTGGGCCTTCAGCGAGATCCCCTCGGTGGTGGTGCTGATCGCGCTGCTGATGCAGTGGTACACCTCGGAGCAGCGGCAGGCACGGCGCACGGACCGCGCGGCCGACCGGGACGGCGACGCCGAGCTCGTGGCGTACAACGCGTATCTGGCCTCGCTCCAGGGGCGCGGGCGGGGCTGAGCCGGCTTCCCCCGGGGCCGGTCCTGGGCCGCTCCCCGGCCTTCGCGGGGGCCGGGGTCAGGCGCGGACCGGGGCCAGGGCGGCGAGTCCGGTGAGCAGCAGGTCCAGGCCGAACTCGAAGCGCTCGTCGCCGACGTCGCGGGTCAGCTCGGCCGCCATGCCGGTGAGCATCGGGAAGCGGTCGGGCGGCAGCGCCGCGATGTAGCGGTCGGCCCGCCCTGCCAGGGCCTCGCCGGCCGGCCGGCCGGCGTCGGCGGACCTGGCCCGTACCGCCTCCTCGGCGGCGATGCCGCTGACGTAGAGGCTCAGCGCGTCCACGCCGTACGCGCACGCCTGCTTGGGCAGGCCGGCCGAGGCGAGGATGGCCAGGATCGCCTCGGAGGTGACGGTGACGCTCTCCCCGGTGGGGAAGCCGATCTCGGGCAGCAGCCGGGCGAGGTCGCCGTGCGAGACCAGCACCCGGCGCACCAGGCGGAGCACGTCCTTGATCTGCTCCTGCCAGCGCTGCGGATCCGGCGGCGGGCAGCGCACCTCGGTCAGCGCACGGTCCAGGACGAGGTGGATCAGGTCCTCGCGGCCCGAGACATGCGCGTAGAGCGACGCCGGGCCGGTGCCCAGTTCCTGCGCGATGCGGCGCATGGTCATCGCGTCGACGCCCTCGGTGTCGATGATGTGCAGCGCCGCGGTGACGATCGCCTCCCGGGTGAAGACCCGCCGGGGGGCGGCGCGGCGCGGGCGCTCCCAGGGCGGGACGGGCGCGGCCTGCCCGGACGGCTCAGCCGGTGCGGCCTGCTCGGACGGCTGGGCCATGGCGGCACCTCCTCACGGGGACGGACACGCTCACCGTACTCGATACGAACGCCGTTCGTGCGGGAACGAACAGCGTTCTTGACACGAACGGCGTTCGCCACCTAGAACGGTGTTCGTCATCACACGAACAGCGTTCGCGCCGCGCTCCGCCCCGGCGCCCCAAGCGAAGGGCCCCACCATGACCGCACCGCACTCCGACCCGCCCGGCCGGGACACCGCCGTCGGGGTCCGCACCGCCGGGGACGCCCCGGCGCGCGGCGGGACCGGGCCCGCGAAGGCTCCGGCCGCCGGGCCGGAGGCGGACCGCGGGCGGGCGCTGCGCCGGCTCGGCCTCGCCGTGGTCCTCGCCGTGGAGGTGATGGACCTGCTCGACGCGACGATCGTCGGGGTCGCCTCCCCCGCCATCCAGGCCGACTTCGGCGGCAGTTCCACGCAGATCCAGTGGATCGCGGCCGGCTACACGCTGGCCTTCGCGGTGCTGATGATCACCGGCGCCCGGCTCGGCGACATCGTGGGCCGCCGCCGGATGTTCCTGATCGGCGTCGCGGGCTTCGGCCTGTGCTCGCTGCTGTGCGCCTGCGCGACCTCGCCGGGCATGCTCATCGGGATGCGGGCCGCGCAGGGCGGCTTCGCCGCGATGATGGTGCCGCAGGGCCTGGGCCTGGTCCGCGAGCTGTTCCCGCCGGAGGACCTCGGCGCGGCCTTCGGGGTGTTCGGCCCGGTCATGGGCCTCGGGGCGGTCGCCGGGCCGGTGCTCGGCGGCTACCTGACCGACGCGGACCTGCTGGGCACCGGCTGGCGGGCGGTCTTCCTGATCAATGTGCCGATCGCGCTGGCCGCCTTCGCCGTGGCCCTGCGGGTGCTGCCGGAGAGCCGGGCCCCGCACAGGCCGAAGCTGGACCCGGTGGGCGTGCTGCTGCTGAGCACCGCGGTGCTGGCGCTGGTCTATCCGCTGGTGCAGGGCCGCGACCTCGGGTGGCCGCTGTGGTCGTACCTGCTGATGGCCGCCTCGCTGCCGGTCTACGCGGTCTTCGCCCGGCACCAGGGGTGGGTGCGGCGGCGCGGCGGCTCACCGCTGCTGGAGCCGGGGCTCTTCCGGCACCGCGGCTTCACCGGGTCGCTCGCGGCCGGGCTGGTCTTCTTCGCCGCGCTGACCGGGCTGATGCTGATCGTGCCGCTGTACCTGCAGTTCGGGCTCGGCTACAGCGCCCAGCGCGCGGGGCTGGCGATGGTGCCGTGGGCGCTCGGGTCGGCGATCGGCGCGACGCTGTCGGGTGCCTGGCTGGGGCGGAAGTTCGGCCGGGTGGTGCTCCAGGGCGGGCTGCTGCTGGCGGCCGTGGGCATCGGGGTGGTCGCGCTGACGGTGCACGCGGCGGGCACGCCGGGCGTGTGGCAGCTCGTCCCGGGGCTGCTGGTCAGCGGGATCGGGCTCGGCATGGTGATGGCGCCGTTCTTCGACATCGCGCTGGCCGGGGTGTCGGACGAGGAGGCCGGGTCGGCGTCCGGGGTGCTCAACGCGGTGCAGCAGCTCAGCGGTTCGGTGGGCGTCGCGGTGCTGGGCACGGCCTTCTTCTCCCGCGCCGGGCACGGGATGAACGCGGCGGTGGAGTCGACGCTGCTGATGGCCGGCGGCGGGCTCGTGGTCGCCGCCGCGGTGGCCTTCCTGATGCCGCGCCGGGCCGCGCACTGAGCCGTACGGCCGGGGGGACCCGGCATCCGGCCGGCGGGACGCGGCAGCGGGCGCCGGCCGGCGGCGCCCGCGCTGGTCGGCGGGGCGGGGCGGGCACTACTCTGCCGGGACGCCGGTGCGACCGGCGGCGCGGCCCGGGCGTACCGGGACCGGTGGTGGAGGGGGAGCGGGCCCGTGTTCTACACGGTACTCAAGTACGTCTTTCTCGGGCCTTTGCTGCGGCTGTTCTTCCGGCCGCGCATCGAGGGCCTGGAGAACGTCCCGGAGACGGGGGCCGCCATCATCGCGGGCAACCACCTGTCCTTCTCCGACCACTTCGTGATGCCGGCGATCCTGCCGCGCCGCATCACCTTCCTGGCCAAGGCGGAGTATTTCACCGGGCCCGGGCTCAAGGGCCGGCTGACGGCGGCCTTCTTCCGCGGCATCGGGCAGATCCCGGTCGACCGCTCGGGCGGGTCGGCCTCGCAGTCGGCGATCGACGCGGCGCTCGGGGTGCTGGGCCGCGGCGAACTGCTCGGCATCTACCCCGAGGGCACCCGCTCGCACGACGGCCGGCTCTACCGCGGCCGGACCGGCGTCGCGGTGATGGCGCTGCGCGGGAACGCGCCGGTGATCCCGTGCGCGATGCTCGGCACCTTCGAGCTCCAGCCGCCCGGCCGGAAGTTCCCGCGCCTGGGCCGGGTCACCATCCGCTTCGGCGAGCCGCTGGACTTCCGCCGCTTCCAGGGCCTTGAGGGCCAGCGCGCGGTGGTGCGGGCGGTCACCGACGAGATCATGTACGCGGTGATGGCGCTGTCGGGCCAGGAGTACGTGGACCGGTACGCGGCCGAGGTGAAGGCCGAGCAGGAGGGGCGCAAGGGCGTGGCCTCGCGGCTGCGGCGCGGCGCGCAGCCCTGAGCCGTGCCCGGCGGGGGCCGGGGTCACGGGGGCGCCCGGCCGGAGGATAACCGGTCGCGGGGCGGGGCGGGCGGCCCGTAGCGTGAGGGCCCGTGAGTGCACGACTGCGCAACATCGCCCAGGAGAACGAGCGTTACGTCGCCGAGGGCGGCTACCGGGGGCCCGGCGGCCAGTGGGTCGACCTGGCCGCGGGCGTCACGGCCGCCGCCGGCGGCACCGCACTGTTCGGCCCCGAGCCGGTGCCGGTGCCCGCGGCGGCGCCCGGCCCCGGGGCCGCCTGCACCGTCACCGGCGAGGACAGCCTGGGCGCGGCCCGCCGGCTGGCCGCGGCGGGCGGCGGGCCCGTCGCGGTGCTGAACTTCGCCTCCGCCCGCAACCCCGGCGGCGGCTACCTCAACGGGGCGCAGGCGCAGGAAGAGGCGCTGTGCCGGGCGTCGGCGCTCCACACGTGCCTGCTGCGCGCCCCCGGCTTCTACGCCCACCACCGCGAGCACCGCGACCCGCTCTACACGCACCGGGTGATCCACTCCCCCGCCGTGCCGGTCTTCCGCGACCCGCGCGGCGCCCTGCTCGACACCCCGTGGACGGCGGGCTTCCTGACCTCGCCCGCGCCCAACGCCGGGGTGGTCGCGCGGACGGCGCCGGAGCGCCTGCCGGAGGTGGGCCCGGCGCTCGACGCCCGGGCCGAACGGGTGCTGGAGGTGGCGGTCGCGCAGGGCTACCGGCGGCTGGTGCTGGGCGCGTGGGGCTGCGGTGTCTTCCGCAACGACCCGGCGCGGGTGGCCGCGGCCTTCGCCGTACTGCTGCGGCCGGGCGGGCGGTTCGCGGCGGCGGTCGACGAGGTGGTCTTCGCCGTGCTGGAGCGGCAGCCGGGCGGGCCCGCCCGCGCGGCCTTCGACGCCGCGTTCGCCGGCCGCCACGGGGCCGGCGGGCCGCGGGTGGGGCCGGCCGCGGGCTGAGCACGCCCGGCGGCCGGCCCGCCGGGTCAGCTCTGCGTGTAGGTGTAGTGCGGGGAGTCGTACTGCGGGCCGTTCTTCTCGTAGGTGAACCAGTAGGTGAGGGTCGTGCCCGGATTGAGGGTGACGTCCTGGGTCCAGGTGCCGGCGTTGTTCGCCATCCGGAAGTTCTGCTGGCCGGCGCCGTTGACGAGGTAGTGGACGTCGACGTAGGCGGCGGGGGTCGTCGGGCGGAAGGTGATGCGCGCCTGGGTGCTGCTCACCCGGTCCACGCCGGCGGTGTAGTCCGGCGTCGTGGTGCTGCCGCCGGTGGAGCCGCCGGCCGTGGTGCCGCTCGTCGTACCGGAGGACGTACCGGACGAGGTGCCGCTGCTGGTGCCGCTGGACGTGCCGGACGAGGTACCCGTGGACGTGCCCGTGGACGTACCGGTGGACGTGCCGCCGGCCGTCGAGCCGGAGCCGGCCTTCTGGTAGACCGCGAACCAGTCGACGCTCATCGACGCGCCCGAGGTGATGCTGCCGGCCTGCGCGGCCGACGAGCAGCCGCAGACCTTGTCGGGGTAGGAGCCGGCGATCGCCAGGTCGAAGATCGCCATGAAGCCGTGGTCGACGGCGGCCTGCCAGACGCCGGCCGAGACCTGGTTCTCGTTGACGGTGAAGGTCGTCGTGCCGTCGAGGGAGAAGCGCAGCTGCTCGGCGGCGGTGTTGGTGCGGTCGATGACGACGGAGTAGGTGTGGAAGGCGGTCTGGCAGCCGGCGCACGGCTGGAGGTCGCTGGTGATGCCGTCGGGGTCGTGGCACTGGCCGGCCCACACGTCGCAGTGGAAGGTCGTGGAGTGCCGGCTGAGCGCGTTGACGTCCTCCATGATGTCCAGCTCGCCGATGCCGGGCCAGTTCGTCGCGCCGACCGGCCGTGCCGCGCCGCCCATCGCCCAGAAGGCCGGCCAGTAGCCGAGGCCGCTGGCCGGGTCGGGCTGCCGGATGGAGGCGCTCATCTGGAGCTGGCCGCCGGCCGGGGCGGCGAAGTCGGTGCGCTGTGTCTCGATGCGGCCGGACGTCCAGCGGCCGGCGCCGTCCCTGATGGCCTTGATGACCAGATGGCCCTGGCCGTCCTGGTAGACGTTCTGCGTCGAGTCGGTGGCCGACTCGACCTCGCCGGTGCCCCAGTTGCCCGCGGCGCCCGGGTAGTTGTAGCCGGTACCGAGGTCGTAGAGCCAGTTCGTACGGTTCAGGCCGGTGCCGGACGCGCCGGTGAAGTCGTCGCTGAAGACGGTGGTCCAGCCGGCCGGCGGGGCGGGCACGGCCGCCGCGGCGGTGCCGCCGGTGCCGGCGAGGCCGAGGAGCGTGCCGAGGAGGGTGACCAGGACGCTGCCGAGGGTCAGCGACAGGCGCGGGCGGGTACCTCGGGGCCGGCGGCCCGTGCGGAGGGGGGTTCTCATCGCTGTGCTCCTTTCGGGCAAGGAGGCGGTGGGGGGATCGATGAGGTGCGGACAGGGTGAGGGTGGCGCAGCATCGCGGGCGCCGCAATGGTCCGGACAATTGTCATGTGCGCCGCAACGAACGCAGCAACGCGCGCCGTACGGTGGCGCGTTCGGGCGAGCGCCATGACGGCACGGGGGGACGACCGGTCCGGCGCGCAGGTTCCGGTGCGAGGGGGGTGCGCCGGGCCGGTGGGGCGTCCCGCGGCGTGGGGCCGCCGCGGGACGCTTGGTTAGCAGCTACTAGCTGATGGCTGACGCGACGGAACCCTAGCCCCGACTCCGGCCCCCGGCAAGGCTTCTGACGGTTCGGCACCGCAGCCGCAGCTCCGCGGCGCCCGTTCACGACCGGAACGCCGGCCCGGCCACCCTCGCGGCCCCGCCCCGGGCCGGTCCCGGCCGCCGCCGTCCGCCGCCGGCCGTCCGCCGCCGCGGCCCCGGACGGCCGCCCCTGCGGCGGCGATCCGCACCCCCGCGGCCCACCTGCGGCGCTCCCCCGCGCCGGCTCGGCGGTACGGCCGCCGGGCTCCCCCGGGCCGCGGCTCCGAAAATTTTCGACCGGCCGCGGCGGCGTTCCCGCACGTGGGAGCTTCGCTCCGGGTGCGTTCGACTCATGAACGCCGACGCGCCGCTTGACGCGCCAAAACGCCGTCTGCCTTCATGAGTTGCCGACGCCCGGCGGATGGGGCCCGCCGCGGCGTCCGGTCCCCGGCGTCTTGTGCCGTCGGCGACCTCAGCACCGGGAGCGCTCCCACGGCAGTCCTGCGGGGGCGCGTCCCCCCACCGTCCGGGCGTGGCGGACAGCCCTGCCCGGCGATCGAAAGGATCACCGTGCCCAGATCCCGATTCCGACCCCGTTCCCTGCCGCGACCGCACCGCGTCATCGGCGCGGCGGCGGCGCTGGTGGCCGCGCTGCTGCTGGCCGCCCTCTCCCTGAGCGGCGCGCCGTCCGCGTCGGCCGCGACCACCCTCTGCGACCCGTTCGGCAGCACGAAGGTCTCCGGCGGCAAGTACGTCGTCATGAACAACGAGTGGGGCGACTCGATCCAGCAGTGCATCAACGTCAGCGACGACGGCTTCGCCGTCACGACGGGCAACCACAACGTCAACGGCGGTGCGCCGGCGGCGTATCCGGCGATCTACGCCGGCTGCCACTACGGCAACTGCTCCAGCGGCAACGGCCTGCCGCTCCAGGTGTCGGCCTTCGCCAACCCCACCTCCAGCGTCAACTTCAGCACCGCGGCCGGCAACTGGGACGCCAGCTACGACATCTGGTTCGACTCCAGCCCCAACCCGGCAGGGCAGAACAACGGTGAGGAGATGATGATCTGGGCCAACCACTCCGGCCCGCCGCAGCCGTTCGGCAGCCGGGTCGGCACCGTCTCGATCGAGGGCGCCGCCTGGGACGTCTGGTACGGCAGGCAGGGCAGCAGCCCGGCATGGAACACCGTGTCGTACGTGCGCCAGCAGCCGGTCAACGCCCTCACGGTGAACCTCAAGGACTTCACCAACGACTCGGTGAACCGCGGCTACATGCAGCGGGCCTGGTACATGACCAGCGTCCAGTTCGGCTTCGAGCCGTGGGTCGGCGGCCCGGGGCTGGCCGTCAACTCCTTCTCGTACGACGCGAACGGCAGCGGCACCAGCGGCGGCGGCACCGGCGGGTCGACCGGCGGCACGGGCGGCACGCCCGGCACGGTCGTCGGGCAGCAGAGCGGGCGGTGCGTGGACGTGCAGGGCGGCGGCCCGGCCGACGGGACGCCCGTGCAGCTGTGGGACTGCTCCGGCAGCGGCAACCAGCAGTGGACCCGCGGCGGCGGCACGCTGGTCAACCCGCAGTCGGGCAAGTGCCTGGACGTCTCCGGCGGCAGCACGGCGGACGGGGCCAAGGTCCAGCTGTGGTCGTGCAACGGCACCGGCGCCCAGCAGTGGCAGGTCAACGCCAACGGCACGGTGACCAACCCGCAGTCCGGCAAGTGCCTGGACGCGGCCGGCTCCGGCAACGGCGCGCTGCTGCAGATCTGGGACTGCTACGGCGGGGGCGGCACCCGGCCCAACCAGGTCTGGACGCTGCGCTGACACGGCGCCGGCCCGCACCCGGTGGCGGGGTGCGGGCCGGCGGCCTTCAACGCGGCGCTGGTGCGGCGGTGCCGGTTACGGCACGGGGGCGGCGTGCGGTCCGCACACCACGTCGTGCCGGTCGAGCGTGCCGTGCAGCAGGTAGTCGTCGACCCGTGAGTTGATGCAGGCGTTGACGAGGTTGGTCACGCCGTGCGAGCCGGCGCCCTGCTCGGTGATCAGCCGCGAGCCGGCCAGCCGGCGGTGGGTCTCCACCGCACCGGAGTACGGGGTGGCCGCGTCGTTGGTGCTCTGCACGATGAGCACACCGGGCAGCCCGCGGTGCGAGCGCACGTCGACCGGGGTCTGCTGGCGCACCGGCCAGGTGGCGCACGGCAGGTTGAACCAGGCGTTGGACCAGGTCAGGAACGGGTACTTCGCGTTGAGCGCGGTGTTGTCCCGGTCCCACTTCTGCCAGCTGGTCGGCCACTTGGCGTCCGTGCACTCCACCGCGGAGTAGACGGCGTTGCCGTTCTCCCCGGTGGTGTTGCCCGCGGTGTCCGACGGGTCGGGGGCCGCGGCGTCCAGCAGCGCCTGGGTGTCACCGGCCTCGTACTGGCTCCACACGCCGGCCACGGTGGCCCAGGTGGAGTCGTAGTACGGGGCGTTCTGGAAGAAGCCCAGCAGCTCGTTGGGGCCGACGACACCGCCGATCGGGTGCGCCTTGGCGCTCGCGCGCAGCGCCTCCCACCGGGCCTCGACCTGGGCGACCGTCGTGCCGAGGTGGTAGACGGAGTCGTACTTCGCGACCCATGCCTGCCAGTCGGCCCAGCGGTTCTGGAAGGCGATGTCCTGGTCGAGGTTGTTCTGGTACCAGATCTGGTCGCGCGCGGGGTTCACGACGCTGTCGATGATCATCCGGCGGACGTGCGCCGGGAAGAGGGTGGCGTAGACCGAGCCGAGGTAGGTGCCGTAGGACACGCCCAGGTAGTTGAGCCGGTCCTGGCGCAGGGCGGCGCGGATGACGTCCAGGTCGCGCGCGGTGTTGGGGGTGGTCATCTGGGAGAGCATCGCGGCGCCGGTGCGCTCCAGGCAGCCGGCCGCGTACTCGGCGGCGAGCTTGCGCTGGGCCTGCTTGTCGGCGTCGCTGTCCGGCACCGGGTCGGCCTTGGGCGCCTTGGCGTACTCGGCCGGGTCCTGGCAGGAGATCGGGGCGGAGTGGCCGACGCCGCGCGGGTCGAAGCCGACGAAGTCGTACGCCTTGGCGGTCTTCGTCCACAGCGCCGCGGAGGTGGTGCTGCGCACCGGGAAGCGCAGGCCGGAGCCGCCGGGGCCGCCGGGGTTGTAGAGGAGGGCGCCCTGGTGCTCGGCCTTGGTGCCGGTGCTGACGGCGCGGTCGACGGCGAGCTCGATGGTCGCGCCGAACGGCTTGCGGTAGTCGACCGGGACGGTCACCCAGCCGCACTGCACCGGGGCGGCCAGGCCCCAGTCGGCCGGGCAGTCCGCCCATGCCACTCCGGTGCGCCAGGCCGCGGCGGCGGCGACGGCCTCGCCGACCTGCTCGGGGACGGACACGGCGGCCGGGCGGCTAGGGCGCGTGGTGTGGGCGGTCGCGGCCGGGGCGGCGGCGATGGCTCCGGCGACAAGGGCGCCGGTGGAGACGAGCACGATGGTGCGTCTCACGTCGAAACTCCCCCTCTCTCCCGTGGTTTTGTGACCACGGTGATCACTGTGACCAGATGCGAATCCTTTCCCTTGCGCATGTGCGGTGAACAGGCCACGCGGGTGATTCTTCATCAAAGCGTGATTTCACACCGGTGTTGACCCGGCGTTGACCCGGACGTTCCGGGTGACGGGCCGTCAGCCGGCCCGTGCGCCCGCGGTGCCCGGCGGCGGCGCGCCCGGCCCCCGGTTCGGCCGAACGCCGGCTCAGCCCATTGGAGGAGCGCCCGGCCGGCGCGGGCCGGCGGTGCGGTTGCGCGGGACTGCGCCCGCCGGGCGCCAACCGCGCAGGTCACAGGGTTCGCCCCGGAGAAAATCAACCCGGCCGGCCTAACACCGCCACCCGGACGGAGCAAACGTGATGAGCCTCACATAGGGCGTTTCTCGCCGGGCGCGGGCGTGCCGGGTGGGTCACGATCCGTGGTGACGACAAGCCCCCGCCGCCGTGGCGGGGCGGTCCGCACGGACGCCGAGTCCCGCCGGCGTGCGGATGCCAGGTCGACTCGAGTGCAACGGCGGGAGCGGAGGACCCAGGCACGGCGGGGCGGGCACCGAGCACTTCGGGCCGCCCCTTGGGGTGAAGCCGCGACACGCGGCCGGGCATCTTCGCCTGCTCGAACCCGACAGGTCATCCTTCGCAGGCCGACGACGAAGGGTTGCGCATGACCGCGCCTGTCGCTCTGTCCGCCCGTCTGTCCCGTCTCGGGGCCGCCTCCGTCCTGACCGCCGCGGCGGTGGCCGTGCCCTCGCTGCTCCCGGGCGCCGCCCAGCAGGCCGAGGCCGCCACGCTGGCCGCGAAGGCCCTCGGCGTCGCGGCGTCCAAGAAGGGCTCCCCCTACCAGTGGGGCGCCACCGGCCCCAACCGCTTCGACTGCTCGGGGCTGACGCTCTACTCCTTCAAGCAGGCCGGCCGCAAGCTGCCGCGCACCGCCGCCGCGCAGTACGGCAGCACCCGCCATGTCAGCGCCGCCACACGCCGGGTCGGCGACCTGGTCTTCTTCCACAGCGGCTCGTCCGCGTCGTCCGTCTACCACGTCGGCATCTACGCCGGCGGCGGCAAGATCTGGCACGCCCCGAAGACCGGCGCGCGGGTGCGCCTGGAGCGCATCTGGACCCGCAGCGTGTGGTACGGCCGGGTCTGACCCGGCGCCGCCCCCGCGCCCTCCCGGCGACGTCCGGTCAACTGACGACCGGTACCGCCCACGGGAGGGTGATCCAGACGGTCTTGCCGCCGTCGGGGGTCGGGGCGACACGCAGCGAGCCGCCCGACTCGGCGGTGAGGTGCCCGACGATCACCATGCCCCGCCCGTTGTCCTGCTGGGCGGGGACGGTGGACTGCCGGGGCCAGCGCGGATGGCTGTCGGTGACGCCGATGTGCAGATGCTCGCCGTGCTCCAGGCGTACGTCGACGGTGAACGTCGGGGACATGCCGGAGGTGTGCAGGACGGCGTTGGTGGCCAGTTCCGAGACGATGAGGCGGACGGTGTCGAGCGCGGTCGCCGCGAGGGGCAGGCCCCATTCGGCGAGCACCCCGCACACGTACCGCCTGGCTGTGGTCACCGACGCGGGTTCGCTCGGCAGAGTGACGGATGCTTCCTGAAGATCTGCCATGGCGACGCTTCCCTTTCCCGCCGTGACCTGGCTCCGGCACGCGATCGCGCCCGCACGGGGCGGAATTGGGCCGCCTCGCCTGCGCCGGGTTCGCGCCAGAATGACACTCATCGTGCCGCCAATGCGGCTGCTGCGCAGGGCCTTGCATATATCTGTCGCTCGAATCGGTGAACTCTGCTACGTGAGAACGCACTTGGTCGGCAGACTGTCGTATCGGGTGAATAGGGCGGCACGCGCGGAGGGCGGGCCGCACACCGAGGAGGCGCGAAGACGATGGAACGAGTGCCCGCCGTACGCCGGCGCAGACTCGGCGCGGAATTGCGCCGGTTGCGCGATCTCGCAGGACTCACCAGCGGCGAGGCCGCCGCGCGGGCCGGCTGGCACCAGTCGAAGGTCAGCCGGATCGAGACCGGCCACAGCAGCGTACGGGCCGAGGACGTCAACCTGCTGCTGGACATCTACGCGGTGCGCGACCGCGATGTGCGCGACCTGCTGTGCACCCTCGCCGGCCACGGCCACCAGCGCGGCTGGTGGCACGACTTCCGCGAGGTGCTGCCGGTGGAGTACCGGGACTTCATCAGCCTGGAGACCGGTGCGAGCCGGGCCAGGTCGCTGGAGACCAGCGTCGTGCCTGGCCTGCTCCAGACGCCCGGTTACGCGCTCGCGCTGACCCGGGACGTCATGCCGCAGCTGTCCCCGCGCGAGGTGGCCGCGCTCGTCGACGTACGGATCGCGCGGCAGGCGGTGCTGCACCAGGACCCGCCGCTGGAGCTGGCGGCGGTGCTGGACGAGGCGGTGCTGCGGCGCTGCGTGGGCGGGCCCGAGGTGATGGCCGGTCAACTGCGGTGGCTCGCACAGGCGGCCGAACTGCCGCAGGTTTCCCTTCAGGTGCTGCCATTTGCCGCGGGCGGGCACATAGGGGTGACGGGTTCTTTCGTCATCTTCTCCTTTCCGCGCATTGCGGATCTGGACGTTGTGGTTCTCGACCATCTGACGGGTAGTCTCTGCGTCGATCGGAAAGAGGACATCGCCGCTTACACAGCCGCGTTCGCCCGATTGTGCGATCGCGCGCTTCCGTGTGCGGAATCCGCTGCGCTGATCGCGGGAATCGGGGAGGAGTTCTCGCGACTGCCCGCGGCGTGACAAGGAGGCACCATGACTGCACCGTCCCCGTCCATTGCCCACGTGAGGTCCAGCCTTGAGCTGGGCGCCGTGGCCTGGCGGCGCAGCAGCCACAGCACGGCGGCGAACAACTGCGTCGAGACGGCGGGGCTGCCCTCCGGGCAGGTGGCGGTACGGGACTCGAAGGACGTCACCGGCCCCGCGCTGCTCTTCCCCGAGGGGGCGTGGGGCTCCTTCGTCCAGGCGCTCGCCACGGGCACGCTCGCGGCGCGGTAGCGCGCCGGCACCGCATGTGTGCCGGGTCCGCGGTCCACCGCGGGCCCGGCACACGTGTGTTCAGCGGGCGCCGGCGGGGGCGGTGGCCGCGACGGTCGCGATCGCCGAGGCGATCTGCCCCTGCGTGAGGGCCGCGTTGGCGGTGATCCGCAGCCGGGAGACGCCGTCCGGGACGGACGGCGGGCGGAAGCACCCCACGGCCAGGCCCGCGGCGCGGCAGTCCGCCGCCCACCGCACGGCCGCGGCGGGCGAGGGGGCACGGACCGAGACCACGCAGGCGTCCGGGGCGGTCGCGTCCAGGCCCTCGGCGGTCAGCCCGCGGTGGAAGGCGCGGGCGGCGGCGAGCGCCCGGCCGGGGCGCTCCGGCTCGCGGCGCAGCAGCCGCAGCGCGCCGAGGGCGGCGCCGGCGGCGGCCGGGGCGAGGCCGGTGTCGAAGATGAACGTCCGTGCGGCGTTGACCAGATGGTCGATCACGGCGGCGGGGCCGAGGACCACTCCGCCCTGTGCGCCGAGCGACTTCGACAGCGTCGCCGTGCACACCACGTCCGGCGCGCCGGCCAGCCCCGCGCCGTTGGGGGCGCCGCGCCCGCCGGGGCCGAGGACGCCGAGGCCGTGGGCGTCGTCGAGCAGCAGCGCGGCGCCGGACGCGCGGGCCGCGGCGGCCAGGCCCGCGAGCGGCGCCGCGTCGCCGTCGACCGAGAAGACGGTGTCGCTCACGACGACCGCCCGCCCGCTGTGCCCGGCGAGCACCTTGCGGACGGCGGCCGGGTCGGCGTGCGCGGTGACCTCGGTGCGGGCCCTGGACAGCCGGCAGCCGTCGATGAGCGAGGCGTGGTTGGCCGCGTCGGACACCAGCAGGGTGCCGGGCCCGGTGAGCGCGGTGACCGCGGCGAGGTTGGCGGCGTAGCCGGAGGCGAGCACGAGGGCGGCCTCGAAGCCGGTGAAATCGGCCAGTTCCGCTTCGAGTCCGGCGTGCAGCGCGGTGCTGCCGGTGACCAGCCGGGAACCGGTGGCCCCGGCGCCCCACCGGCGGCACGCCCGCGCGCCGGCCTCGGTGACCTCGGGGTGCCGGGTCAGGCCCAGGTAGTCGTTGCCGGCCAGGTCGAGCAGGTCGGACTCCGCCGGGCGCGGGCGCAGTTCGCGGTGCAGCCCGGCGGCGGCGCGGGCGGCGGCCTGCTCCGCGATCCAGCCGAAGGGGCCGTGCGGCGCGTCGGGCGGTGTGCTGGTCACGGCGGTCGGTCCCCCAGGGGTCGGCGGGTCTTCGGTACGGCGGCGCGTTCGGTCGGTACGGCTCCAGGTGGGAGGCTACGGCGGGCTCCTCGCGGGGCGTCCCCCTGCAACGTACTGGCCCGCAATCGTGCACAGGGTGTGGTGATGCACACACCCCGGGCCACCGGTGTTGTGCGGTCCGTCATTGGCCCGGGGAGTGCGGGTGCGCGAGTATCCCCTCATGGACCTGCTGACCACTGTGCTGACCACTCTGGTGGACAAGGGGCTGCGCCGCGAGCAGCCCACCCGCGAGGAGGCGCTGGCCGTGCTGGCGAGCGCCGACGACGACCTGCTGGACGTGGTGGCCGCCGCGGGCCGGGTGCGCCGCCAGTGGTTCGGCCGCCGGGTGAAGCTCAACTACCTGGTGAACCTCAAGTCGGGGCTGTGCCCCGAGGACTGCTCGTACTGCTCGCAGCGGCTCGGCTCGAAGGCCGACATCCTCAAGTACACCTGGCTCAAGCCCGAGGAGGCCGCCGCGGCGGCGAGCGCCGGGGTGGCGGGCGGCGCCAAGCGGGTGTGCCTGGTCGCGAGCGGGCGCGGGCCCACCGACCGGGACGTGGAGCGGGTCTCGCGGACCATCGCCGCGATCAAGGAGGGCAATGAGGACGTCGAGGTCTGCGCGTGCCTGGGCCTGCTGACCGGCGGTCAGGCCGAGCGGCTGAAGGAGGCCGGCGCGGACGCGTACAACCACAACCTCAACACCTCCGAGGGCACGTACGGGTCGATCACCACGACCCACACGTACGCCGACCGGGTGGACACCGTGCAGCGGGCGCAGGCGGCGGGGATGTCGGCGTGCTCGGGGCTCATCGCGGGGATGGGCGAGAGCGACGAGGACCTGGTGGACGTGGTCTTCGGGCTGCGGGCGCTGGACCCGGACTCGGTGCCGGTGAACTTCCTGATCCCCTTCGAGGGGACACCGCTGGCCGAGCAGTGGAACCTCACCCCGCAGCGGTGCCTGCGGATCCTGGCGATGGTCCGCTTCGTGTGCCCGGACGTGGAGGTGCGGCTCGCCGGCGGGCGCGAGGTGCATCTGCGCGCGCTGCAGCCGCTGGCGCTGCACCTGGCCAACTCCATCTTCCTGGGCGACTACCTGACCAGTGAGGGCCAGGCCGGGCAGGCCGACCTCGACATGATCGCCGACGCCGGCTTCGAGGTGGAGGGCGCCGGTACGACGACGCTGCCCGCCCACCGCACGGACGCGGCGCCCGGGGTGTGCGGGGCGCACGACGGGGGCTGCGGCGGCTGCGCCGACACCGCGTGCGCCGGCGGGCACACCGCCGGGGCCGCGCGGGCGCAGGAGGCGCCGGCGGTGCCCGGGGCGCGGACCGACCTGGTCGCGGTGCGCCGGCGCGGCGCGGGGACGGACCTGCCGCCCAATGCCTGAGCCCGCGCCGACGGCCGGGTACGGCGCCGCGGGCGGCCCGCTGCCGCCGCGGGTGCTGCTGGACCTGGACCGCGAGCACGTCTGGCACCCGTACGGGCCGATGCCCGGCCGCCAGGAGCCGCTGGTCGTGGCGTCGGCCGAGGGGGTTCGGCTGCACCTGGCGGCGCCGGCCGAGGGGCGCCGCGAACTCGTCGACGGCATGTCGTCGTGGTGGTCGGCGATCCACGGCTACCGGCACCCGGTGCTGGACGCCGCGGTCCGCGACCAGCTGGGGCGGATGAGCCATGTGATGTTCGGCGGTCTCACCCATGAGCCGGCGGTGCGGCTCGCGGCGCGGCTGGTGGAGATCACGCCGGAGCCGCTGCGCCATGTCTTCCTCGCCGACTCCGGTTCGGTGTCGGTCGAGGTCGCGGTCAAGATGTGCCTGCAGTTCTGGCGCTCGCGCGGCCGGCCGGCCAAGCGGTGGCTGCTGACCTGGCGCGGCGGCTACCACGGCGACACCTGGCAGCCGATGTCGGTGTGCGACCCGGACGGCGGCATGCACCACCTGTGGTCCGGTGTGCTGCCCGAGCAGGTCTTCGCCGACGCGCCGCCGCCCGGCGTGGACGCCGGCGTGGACCCGGCCTACGCCGCGCACCTGCGGGAGCTGGTCGCCCGGCACGCCGACGAGCTCGCCGCGGTGATCGTGGAGCCGGTGGTGCAGGGCGCGGGCGGCATGTCCTTCCACGACCCGGGGTACCTGCGGGTGCTGCGGGAGGCGTGCGACGAGCACGGGGTGCTGCTGGTCCTCGACGAGATCGCCACCGGCTTCGGGCGTACCGGGGCGCTGTTCGCCGCCGGCCACGCCGGGGTCAGCCCCGACGTGATGTGCGTCGGCAAGGCGCTGACCGGCGGGTATCTGTCGATGGCGGCGGCGCTGTGCAGCACGGCCGTCGCCGAGGGCATCTCGGGCGGCGAGGTGCCGGTGCTGGCGCACGGGCCGACGTTCATGGGCAACCCGCTGGCCGCGGCCGTCGCGGGCGCCAGCCTGGACCTGCTGCTCGGCCAGGACTGGGCCGGCGAGGTCAAGCGGATCGAGGCGGGGCTGCGCGACGGGCTCGCGGAGGTCGCGGGGCTGCCCGGGGTGCGGGACGTCCGGGTGCTCGGCGCGATCGGCGTGGTGCAGCTGGACCATCCGGTGGACATGGCGGCGGCGACCCGGGCGGCGGTGCGCGCCGGGGTGTGGCTGCGTCCCTTCCGCGACCTGGTCTACACGATGCCGCCGTATGTGACGGGCGACGAGGACGTGGCGCGGATCTGCGCGGGCGTGCGGGACGCGGCGCTCGCCGGATGAGCGCGGTGAACGGGGCGTCCTGGGGCAGATGCCACCAGGCGGCGCCCGCCCGGCGCGGGCCCGGGCGGGCACGACACGAGGAACGGAGCGATTCCCATGGCCATCGTGGTCATCACCGGTACGGGTACCGAGGTCGGCAAGACGATGACGACCGCCGCGGTGGCCGCCGCGTCGCTGGCGCAGGGGCTGAGCGTGGCGGTGCTCAAGCCCGCGCAGACCGGCGTCGCCGAGGGCGAGCCGGGTGACGCGGCGGAGGTGGCGCGGCTCGCGGGCCCGGTGACGGCGGTGGAGCTGGCCCGCTATCCCGAGCCGCTGGCCCCGGCGACCGCCGCCGCCAGGTCGGGGCTGCCGACGGTGGGGCCCGAGGAGATCGCGGAGGCCGCGGCGAAGCTGGCCGCGGTGCACGACGTGGTGCTGGTCGAGGGCGCCGGCGGGCTGCTGGTGCGCTTCGACGCGAAGGGGTCCACGCTCGCCGACGCCGCCGCGCTGCTGCGGGCCCGGGTGCTGCTGGTGGCGCAGCCGGGCCTGGGCACCCTCAACGCGACGGCGCTGACCGCCGAGGCGCTCAAGTCCCGCGGTGTCCACTGCTCGGGGGTCGTCTTCGGCTCCTGGCGCGGCGACCCGGACCTCGCCGAGTGCTGCAATGTCGCGGACGTGCCGCAGATCGCGGGCGCGCCGCTGCTCGGGGCGCTGCCGCAGGCGGTGGGCGCCCTCTCCCCCGCGGCCTTCCGCGCCGCCGCGCCGGAGTGGCTGGCGCCGCAGCTGGGCGGGACATGGGACGGCGAGGCCTTCGCGCAGGTGTACACGCCGCCGCCGTTCAAGGCGTAGCCCCCCGCAGGCACACGGTACGGGTCCCGGGCGTGCGGCGGCCCGGGACCGTACGCCGGTCAGGCCGTGACGGTCCAGGCGCGCAGTTCGTCGGCGATCCGGCCGACGCTGATCGAGCCGTCCTTGATCAGCCGGGCCAGGTCGCGGACCTGCTCCGGGGTGGTCGCGACCCGCCGGCCGCCGGCCACCAGATAGGCGTAGGCGACGGCGGACGCGAACAGCGCGTTGGAGCGCTCCAGGGCGGGGATGTGCAGCAGCAGCTGGAGCAGGGCGGCGGCGCGGGTGTGGTCGTCGGGGTAGACGGGCACGCCGAATATCTCGGCGTCGTGCCGGCCGACCGCGGCGACGAGCGCGCCCCAGTCGGTGACCTGGGGGTCGCCGGGGGTGTTGTGCTCGGCGACCATGAGCAGCCAGGCCAGGTCGATGCTCAGGCTCAACGCGCGCCCGCATCCTTCCCGCCGAACTCCTCGGCGAAGATCTCCTCGTAGTCGCGCATGAAGTCGGCCGCGGCCTGCACGAACGCCCGGCCGCTCTCGCCCTCGTCCCGCTGGACCAGTTCCTCGATGTAGCGGTTGACGCTGATGCCGCGCTGCGAGGCGCGTTCCCGCGCGGTCTCGGCGGTGGCCACGTCCACCCGTACGTTCAACTGGGTCTTCGGCATCCCTCTACGCTAGCGCCGTGGCGCTAGTAGCGGCAAGGCCGGGGGGCCCGTCTCGTATGGCGGAATCCCCGGCGGGGGCCCGCGCGCCGCTGGTGGGATGCCGGGTATGGACGAACCGCAGATCAGGGCCGCCGGGCCCGCCGACGTGACCGGTGTACTGGCCTTCTGGACGGTCGCCGCCGAGGGCATCAGCGTCAGCGACCACGAGGACGGCGTACGCCGGCTGCTCGCCACCGACCCGGGCGCGCTGCTGCTCGCCGAGCTCGACGGGAAGCTGGTGGGCACGGTGATCGCCGGCTTCGACGGCTGGCGCTGCCACCTCTACCGGCTGGCCGTGCACCCGGACGCGCGCCGCCGGGGAATCGGGCGGGCGCTGCTGGACGCGGCCGAGGCGCGCTTCACGGCGCTGGGCGCGCCGCGGTGCGACGCGATCGTGCTGGAGACCAATGTGCGGGCCCACCACATGTGGCGGGCCGTCGGCTACGCGCCGCAGGAGCAGTGGCGGCGCTGGTCGAAGCCGCTGCGGCCGGCCTGAGGCACGCCGGATGCGCGCCGGACGCGCGCCGTGTACGGGCTGGATACGCGCCGGACACGCGCGGTCCGGCGCGTGCTGCGCGCGGGCGGCGGGCCGGTGGCCGATCATGGGACGGAGGTGTCCGATGACCGAAGCGCTGCTCCTGCTGCTGGCCCTGCTTCTCGCGCTGGCCTGCGGCGTCTTCGTCGCGGCGGAGTTCTCGCTGACCACGATCGAGCGCGGGGAGCTGGAGCGGGCCGCGCGCGACGGTGAGCGGGGCACGGCGGCGGCGCTGGCCGGGGTGCGGTCGCTGACCGTCCAGCTGTCCGGCGCGCAGCTCGGCATCACGGTGACCGGTCTGATCATCGGCATGCTCTCCCGCGGCTCGATCGCCGAGCTGCTGCGCGGGCCGCTGCGGGCCGCCGGGCTCGGGGCCGGGGCGGCGGCCTCGCTCGCGCTGGTGCTGGGCACGGCGGCCTCGACGGTGGTGCTGATGGTGGTGGGCGAGCTGGTGCCGAAGAACTGGGCGATCGCCCGTCCGCTGCCGGTCGTCAAGGCCGTCGCGGGCCCGCAGCGGGCCTTCACCGCCGCTTTCGGGCCGCTGATCCGGCATCTGAACAACACCGCCAACCGGGTGCTGCGCCGGATCGGCCTGGAGCCGGCCGAGGAGCTGGCGTCGGCGCGCGGCCCGCAGGAGCTCAAGGCGCTCGCGCGGCACTCGGCGCAGGAGGGCGCGCTGGAGCCGGACGCCGCCGAGCTGTTCGTCCGCACCCTCGGCCTGGCCGACCTCACCGCGCAGAACGTGATGACGCCTCGGGTGCAGGTCACCGCGCTGGAGGCGGCGGCGACCGCCGCGGACGTCGCCAACGCCACCCGGGCGACGGGCCTGTCCCGCTTCCCGGTCTACCGCGGCAGCCTGGACGCGGTGATCGGCACCGTCCACATCAAGGACGTGCTCGCCGTGCCCGCCGCCCAGCGGATCCGCACACCGGTCACCGAGCTGCTCAAGGACGCGCTGCTGGTGCCCGAGTCGCTCGCCGTCGACCGGCTGCTGGACCGGCTGTCGGGCTCGCGGGCGATGGCGGTGGTCATCGACGAGTACGGCGGCACCGCCGGGGTGGCGACGCTGGAGGACATCGTCGAGGAGGTCGTCGGCGAGGTGTGGGACGAGCACGACCCGCGGCAGCGGCCCGACCTGCTGGTCGTCGGCGAGCACCCGGACGGCCGGCGCACGTACGAGGCGGACGGCGCGACGCGGACCGGCGACGAGGTGGAGCGGATCGGGCTGCGGGTGCCGGAGGGCCCGTACGAGACGCTGGCCGGGCTGGTCGCCGACCGGCTGGGCCGGATCCCGGTGCGCGGCGACACCGTGCGGCTGGACGGCTGGCTGCTGGAGGTGCTGGACGCCTCGGGGCACCGGGCGGCCCGGGTGCGGCTGGTGTCGCCGCCGGACGGGTGGCAGGGGCCGCCGGCATGACGGTCGTGCAGGTGCTGGTGGGGCTGCTCACCCTGGTGGTGAACGCCTTCTTCGTCGGGGCGGAGTTCGCGATGATCTCGGTGCGGCGCGACCAGGTCGCCGGCGCCGCGGAGGACGGCGACCGGCGGGCGGTACGGGTGGTGTGGGGTCTTGAGCACCTGGCGCCGCTGCTGGCCGCGGCGCAACTGGGCGTCACGGCCTGCACGCTGGTGCTCGGCATCGTCGCGGAGCCGGCGATCGCGCACCTGCTGGAGCCGGTGCTGCACGCGGTGGGCGTGCCGGACGGGACGATCCACGTCATCGCCTTCGTGGTGGCGCTGGCGCTCGCGACGTATCTGCACATGCTGTTCGGCGAGATGGTGCCGAAGAACATCGCGCTGGCCGACCCGGTGCGCTCGGCGCTGCTGCTGGGGCCGCCGCTGGTGGTCTTCACCCGGGCGCTGCGTCCGCTGATCTTCGGGATCAACGCGCTGGCCAACGGCTGCCTGCGGCTGCTGCGGGTGGAGCCGCGCGCGCAGGTCGTATCGGTCTTCTCCGACGACGAGCTGGCGCGGATGGTGGCCGACGCGGGCGCGGCCGGGCTGCTGGGCGGCCGGGCCACGCAGCGGCTGCGGGAGGCGCTGGAGCTGGGGCGGCGGCCGGTCGGCGAGGTGGTGCTGCCGGCCGAGGAGGTGGTGCGCGCGCCGCTCGGCATCACCCCGGACGAGCTGGAGCGGCTGGCCGCGCGCTCGGGCTTCTCGCGCTTCCCGGTCGCCGACGGCGGCGGGCGGGTGCTGGGCTATCTGCACGTCAAGGACGCGCTGGACGCCGAGCCGCGGGACGCCGCCTTCCCGCGCTCGGCGCTGCGGCCGATCACCCGGGTGGACGCGGCGACCCCGCTGGACGACGTGCTGACCGCGATGCGGGCGGCCAGCGCGCACCTGGCGGCGGTGGTGGACGCCGAGGGGCGCGGGGTGGGGCTGGTCACCATGGAGGACGTGCTCAAGCAGCTGGTCGGCCCGGCCCGCGGCTGACGGACCGTTCCTGCGGGCCGGCGGGCCGTCCGCGTAAGAGGCGGCCGGTGACCCGGCCGGGCCGGGCAGCGCCGCGGCGTACCCGAGCCGCCGGGGACACGGGCTTCTGCCGGCCGCAGAACACCGGCCCCACCGGGCCCGGCGCTCACTACAGTCCGGGCTCATGACGACGGTGACCACGCGCGTGGTCGAATACCCGGCCGACGGCCTGACGATGGTCGGCCACCTCGCGCTGCCGGCCGGTGCCGGCCGCCGGCCCGCGGTCCTGATCGGCCCCGAGGGGGTGGGGCTCAGCGACGTCGAGCGGCGCCGGGCCGACGCGCTCGCCGAACGGGGATACGTGGCGCTGGCCTTCGACCTCCACGGCGGGCGCTATCTGGGCGACCCCGAGGAGATGCTGGCCCGCTGCATGCCGCTGCTCGCCGACCCCGGCCGGATGCGCGGCATCGGCCACGCGGCGCTCGACGTGCTCCGCGCCGAGCCGCGGACCGACCCCGACCGGATCGCCGCCGTCGGCTTCGGCACCGGCGGCGCCATCGCGCTGGAACTCGGCCGCGACGGCGCCGGCCTGCGCGCGATCGGGACGCTCAACGCGCTGACCACGGGCCGGCCGGGCGAGGCGGCGCGCATCCGCTGCCCGGTGTGGGCCGGCGTCGGGTCGGAGGACCCGATCATGGGGCCCGCACAACGGGACGAATTCACCGCCGAGATGCAGGCCGCGGGCGTCGACTGGCGCCTCGTGGTCTACGGCGGCGCCCTGCACGCCTTTTACCACCCACCGGTCGACCACCCCACGGTCCCCGGCGTCGGCCACCACCCCCGGCACGCGCAGCGCGCCTGGCGCGACCTCGTCGGCCTGCTCGCCGAGTGCCTGCCCCTCGCCGAGTGACCTGCCGCGCTACCGCGACCCCGGACCGGGCCCCGCGCTTCCTGGGAACGCCAGTACCAGGACGGCCGGCCGGGCCCGGTGCGACAGTGGAGGCATGGCGACCACGGAGTTCGGGCACATGCTGCGGCGCTGGCGGGACCGGGTGCCGCCGGAGGCGGCGGGGCTGACCGCCGGCGGGCAGCGGCGCGCGGCAGGGCTGCGCCGCGAGGAGCTGGCGATGCTCGCCGGGATCTCGGTGGACTACATCACCCGGCTCGAACAGGGCCGCTCGGCGAAGCCCTCGGAGCAGGTCGTCGAGGCGCTGGGCCGGGCGCTGCGCCTGTCGGGCCCGGAGCGCGAGCAGCTCTTCCACGCCGCCGGGCTGGTGCCGCCGGGCCGCGGCACGGTCCCGGCGTTCGTCCCGGCGAGCGTGCAGCGGATGCTGGACCGGCTGTCGGGCACGCCGGTGGCGGTCTTCGACGCGGCGTGGACGCTGCTGCTGGCCAATCCGCTCTACACGGCGCTGATGGGCGAATGCCACGGCAAGGAGCGCAACGCGGTGTGGCGCACCTTCCTCGGCGCGGACACCGGCCGGGTCCGGCACACCTCGCGTACGAAGGCCACGCTGGAGGTCGCACAGGTCGCCCGGCTGCGCGCGACCGCCGCCCGCTACCCCGCCGACCGCCGGCTGCGCGCGCTGATCGCGGAGCTGCGGACCGGCAGCGAGCGCTTCGCACAGCTGTGGGACGCCCGGGCGGTCGGCGAGCACGACGGCTCCCGCAAGACCGTCGACCACCCGCAGCTGGGAGTGCTGACGCTGGACTGCGACGTGCTGAGCGTCGAGAGCAGCGACCTGCGCGTCATGGTCTACACCGCCGAGCCCGGCTCCCAGGACGCCGAACGCCTGGCGCTGCTGTCGGTGCTGGGCACGCAGTCGATGGTGGGCTGACCACGTCAGGCTTCCGCCCGTACGGCGGCCGGCGCGGCCCCGGGGCGGTCGCGGCCCGGGTGCGCGGCGGGCCCGGGTGCGCGGCGGTGCGGGTCGTGCCCGGGCGGCGGTGGGCGGGCGGATAGGATCGCGGCGCGATGGAGACCCGTGCCGATGACCCCAGCTACGCCAGTTTCGTCGCCCTCGGCGACAGCTTCACCGAGGGCATGTCCGACCTGCTGCCCGACGGCAGTTACCGCGGCTGGGCGGACCTGCTCGCCGCGCGGCTCGCGGCGCTGCCGCGCCCGGACGGCGCCGGCTTCCGGTACGCCAACCTGGCGGTGCGCGGCAAGCTGATCCGGCAGATCGTCGACGACCAGGTCGACACCGCGGCGGCGATGCGCGCGGACCTGGTGACCCTGGTCGGCGGGCTCAACGATGTGCTGCGCCCCGGCTGCGACGTCGAGGTGGTGTGCGGGCACCTGGAGGACGCGGTGCGCCGGCTCGCCCCGTCGTGCGGGCGGCTGGTGCTGATGCGCAGTCCCGCCCGCCGCGGCCCGGTCGCGACCCGGTTCCTGCCGCGGATGGACCAGCTGTTCTGCTTCATCGACGACCTGGCCGCCCGGCACGGCGCGGTCGTGGTGGACCTCTACGGCGCCGATGTGCTCGGCGACCCGCGGATGTGGGGCGAGGACCGGCTGCACCTGACGGCGGAGGGCCACCGGCGGGTCGCCGAGGCGGTGTGGCAGGCGCTCGGCCTGCCCGCCGAGGCGGACTGGCGCACCCCGCTGCCGCCCGGGGTGCGGCTCGGCTGGACCGCCCGGCGCACCGCCGACCTGCGCTTCACCCGGCAGCATCTGCTGCCGTGGATCGGCCGCCGGCTGACCGGCCGCTCCTCCGGCGACGGCCGCCCGCCCAAGCGCCCGCAGCTGCTGCCCTACCCGCCGGCCGACCCCGCGCCGGTGCCCGCCGCGCGGGCGGTGCCGGGGCCGCAGGCCGGGGGGCCGGCCGTACCGTCGCCGTGATCGCGCGGAGCCGGCGGCGGCGCCGCGACCAGTAGAATCTCCACACGTGACAGCCAAGCCGCGTATCCCCAACGTCCTCGCCGGCCGCTATGCCTCCACGGAGCTGGCCGCCCTGTGGTCCCCCGAGCAGAAGGTGGTGCTGGAGCGCCGGCTGTGGCTCGCCGTGCTGCGCGCGCAGGGCGACCTCGGGATCGAGGTGCCCGCGCAGGCGGTCGCCGACTACGAGCGGGTGCTGGAGCAGGTGGACCTGGGCTCGATCGCGGAGCGCGAGAAGGTCACCCGGCACGACGTGAAGGCCAGGATCGAGGAGTTCAACGCGCTCGCCGGGCACGAGCAGATCCACAAGGGCATGACGTCCCGGGACCTGACGGAGAACGTCGAGCAGTTGCAGATCCGGCTGTCGCTGGAGCTGGTGCGCGACCGTACGGTCGCGGTGCTCGCCCGGCTGGGGCAGCTCGCCGGGCAGTACGCGGAGCTGGTGATGGCCGGCCGCTCGCACAACGTCGCCGCGCAGGCCACCACGCTGGGCAAGCGCTTCGCGACCGCGGCCGACGAGCTGCTGGTGGCCTACGAGCGGGTTGAGGACCTGATCGCCCGCTACCCGCTGCGCGGCATCAAGGGCCCGGTCGGCACCGCGCAGGACATGCTGGACCTGCTGGGCGGCGACCAGGGCAAGCTCGCCGAGCTGGAGCAGCGCGTCGCCGGGCACCTGGGCTTCGGCCGCGCGTTCACCTCCGTCGGGCAGGTCTACCCGCGCTCGCTGGACTACGACGTGGTGAGCGCGCTGGTGCAGCTGGCCGCGGCGCCCTCGTCGCTGGCCAAGACGATCCGGCTGATGGCGGGCCTTGAGCTGGTCACCGAGGGCTTCAAGCCGGGGCAGGTCGGCTCGTCGGCCATGCCGCACAAGATGAACACCCGCTCGTGCGAGCGGGTCAACGGCCTGATGGTGATCCTGCGCGGCTACGCCTCGATGACCGGCGAGCTGTCGGGCGACCAGTGGAACGAGGGCGACGTGTCGTGCTCGGTGGTGCGCCGGGTCGCGCTGCCGGACGCCTTCTTCGCCTTCGACGGGCTGCTGGAGACCTTCCTGACGGTGCTGGACGAGTTCGGTGCCTTCCCCGCGGTGGTCGCCCGCGAGCTGGACCGCTACCTGCCGTTCCTGGCCACCACCAAGGTGCTGATGGGCGCGGTGCGGGCGGGCGTCGGGCGGGAGCTCGCGCACGAGGCGATCAAGGAGAACGCGGTGGCCTCGGCGCTGGCGATGCGCGAGCAGGGCACCGAGCGCAACGAGCTGCTGGACCGGCTCGCGGCCGACGAGCGGATCCCGCTGGACCGCACGCAGCTGGACGCGCTGATGGCCGACCGGCTGTCGTTCACCGGCGCCGCGGCCGGGCAGGTCGCCGAGGTCGTCCGCCGGGTGGAGGAGGTCGTCAAGGCCCGCCCGCAGGCCGCCGCGTACCGCCCGGGGGCGATCCTCTGAGCCGGGCACGGCGGGCGCCGGGGCGGCCGGCATGACGCCGGAGCAGCTGGCCGCGGCCCGCGACCGTACTCTCGACGACCTGCTCGCGCCGGGCCTGCGGGTGCTGTTCTGCGGCATCAACCCGGGCCTGATGTCGGCGTACGTGGGCCACCACTTCGCGCGGCCCGGCAACCGCTTCTGGCCGGCGCTGCACGCCTCGGGCTTCACCCCGCGGCGTTTCGCGCCCGCCGAGCAGGCCGGGCTGCTGGACCTGGGGCTCGGCGTCACCAACGTGGCGGCGCGGGCGAGCGCGCGGGCCGACGAGCTGAGCACGCGGGAGCTGGTCGAGGGCGGGCGGATACTGACCGCGAAGGTCATCGAGCACCAGCCGGCGTGGCTGGCGGTGCTCGGCGTGACCGCCTACCGGGTGGCCTTCGGCGAGCGGCACGCGCAGGTCGGCCCGCAGCAGCGGACGATCGGCGCCACCAGGATCTGGGCGCTGCCGAGCCCGAGCGGCCTGAACGCGCACTGGACGCCCGCCGCGCTCGCCGCGGAGTTCGGCCGGCTGCGCGAGGCGGCGCCCGGCCCACCGGTGCGCACGTCCTGACGGTACGTCAGCGGGGCCGCGCGGCGGCGGTGACGTACCGTCGCGGCGCTGCCGCACAAACGTAACGGGACCGCACTCGCCGCGCGCCCTGCGGCCCGGTACGATCCGCCACACACAGGCACAGGCTGGGAGGACATACGTGGGGCGACTCACCGGCGGGGACCCGTCCCTGCTCAGGCGGATCAACTCCGCGGTCGTCCTGCACGCCCTGCGCGGGGCGCAGACCCCCACCCTCACCGAGCTGGTCCAGAGCACGGGGCTGTCCCGCCCGACCGTCGAGGGCGTCATCGAGGGGCTGACCGAGTCCGACCTGGTGGTGGAGGTCGGCCCGGAGGCCGGCGACGCCCGCAAGCAGGGCCGGCCGGCCCGGCGGTTCCGCTTCCACGCCGAGGCCGGGCATCTGCTGGGCATCGAGATCGGCGCGCACCAGGTGCGGGTCGTGCTGTCGGACCTGGGCGGGGAGCTGCTGGGCTCGCACTGGCGGGACGTCGACGAGGCGGCCTCGGCCGACGACCGGCTGGAGCGGGTCCGCGGCACGGTCGCGGAGCTGCTGCGCAAGGCCGGGGTGGCGCGCAGCACGCTGTGGGCGGTCGGGGTGGGCAGCCCCGGCATCGTGGGCGCGGACGGCGAGGTGCGGCTGAGCACCGCGCTGCCGGGCTGGACCGGGCTGCCGCTGGGCGAGCGGCTGCGCCGGTCGTTCCGATGTCCGGTCCTGGTGGAGAACGACGCGAACGTCGCCGCGGTGGCCGAGCACTGGAAGGGCTCGGCGATCGGCACGGACGACGTGGTCTTCGTGCTCGCGGGGCTCAGCCCCGGGGCGGGCTCGCTCATCGGCGGGCGGCTGCACCGCGGTTCCGGCGGCGCCGCGGGCGAGATCGGCGCCCTGCATCTGCTGGGGCGGGACGTGACGCCGGAGCATCTGCTGTCGACCACCGGGGAGCCGCTGCACCCGCTGGACGAGCCGGCGGTGGAGCGGGTGTTCACGCTGGCCCGGCAGGGCGACGCGCAGGCCAACGACGCGGTGCGGCGCTTCCTGCAGCGGCTGGTGCACGACGTGGCGGCGCTGGTGCTGGCGATCGACCCCGAGCTGGTCGTGATCGGCGGCTGGGCGGCGGGCCTGGACGGCATCCTGGAGCCGCTGCGGGCCGAGCTCGAACGCTACTGCCTGCGCACCCCGCGGGTGACGCTGTCGGCGCTGGGCCAGGAGGCGATCGCCACCGGCGCGCTGCGGCTGGCGCTGGACCACGTCGAGGAGCAGCTGTTCACCGTGCAGCAGACGTCGATGGCGCTGCGCTGACCCCCGGCGTGCGGAAGGCCCGCGCCCTCGGCGGGAGCGGGCCCTCGGCCGTACGGATCGAACCGGCGGCGGGTCAGGAGGCCTGCGCGCGGTCCTCCTGGTGGTGGGTGACTTCAAAGGCCCCCGCGTCGCCGAAGGTGAGCTTGCAGGTGTCGGCGCGGTAGGTGGCGACCGAGACCGCGGCGACCCGGCCGGCGGAGTAGTAGCGCGAGGTGACCACGAGCACCGGGGCGCCGGGCAGCCGGTCGAGCTGCTTGGCGTCCTCGGCGCGGGCCGAGCCGAGCTCCACCGCGCGGTCCTCGCCCTCCAGCGGCAGTGCGTGCAGCTCGCGCAGCACGGCGGGCGCGTGCGCGGCGGGCGTGAGGTCCGCGGACAGGCCCGGGACCGAGGAGCGCGGTACGTACAGCAGCTCGGCGGCGACCGGCTGGCCGCGCATCACGCGGGCCCGGCGGATGGTGTGCACCGCCTCGTCGGCGCCGGTGCCCAGCAGCGCGGCGATCGCGGCGGCGGGTACGGCCTCGACGCAGCCGGCGGTCTCCCACGCGTCCCGCCCGGCGCCCGGCCAGGCGTGCGCGGCCGGGCCGACGGACACGCCCATGCGCGGCGGGGCGACGGTGGTGCCGACACCGCGGCGGCGCTGCAGCCGGCCTTCGAGCTCCAGCTGTTCCAGCGCCTGGCGGAGCGTGGCCCGGGCGACGCCGAAGCGGGCGGCGAGGTCGCGCTCGTTCGGCAGGATCTCACCGACCTCGAACTCCGAGTCGAGGGCGTCGTTCAGCACCGTCTTGAGGTGCCAGTACTTCGGCTCCGGCACCGATTCGAGCTGCGTGGTCCCCACCCTGTCCTCGCAATCCGCCCAAGGCTTGTTCAGCCTTGTTTCCTAACCAGTGTTTATTAAAGGTTCTTGCACTACTAAGGACGATAGAGCCGCCCGTCAGGCTTGGTCAAGACCAATCCTCGAACCGGCACCCCCGCCGCCGGAAGGCGATATGTCCAGTGTTCATGCGATGTTGACGGTGCGCTGCGATAGTGTTCGTGATCATCGAGCGGCGTCTGGGCCGTACGGCGGCACGAAGGAGCGGAGGGCCGATGGACGAGGTCACGCTGGTCACCGGGGGCAGCCGCGGCATCGGGGCGGCGGTGGCGGTGCGGCTGGCCGCCGCGGGGCACCGGGTCGGCATCGGCTACGAGCGCTCCAAGGACGCGGCCGAGGATGTGGCGCGGCGGATCCGCGAGCAGGGCGGCACGTGCGTGCTGCACCAGGTGGACACCAGTGACGCCGAGCAGGTGGACGGCTTCTTCGACGTGGTCAAGGAGCAGCTGGGCGCGGTGACCGGCCTGGTCAACAACGCGGGCATCACCGGTCCGCTCGGCCGCTTCACCGAGACGCCGGTGGAGGTCATGCGCCGGGTGGTGGACGTCAACCTGATGGGCGCGCTGCTGTGCGCGCGGCGGGCGGCGCTGGAGATGTCCACCCGGTACGGCGGCAACGGCGGGGCGATCGTCAACATCTCCTCGGGCGGCGCGACGCTCGGCAGCCCTGGGGAGTACGTGCACTACGCGGCGAGCAAGTCGGCGGTGGACGCGCTGACGGTGGGCCTGTCGAAGGAGCTGGGGCCGGACGGGGTGCGGGTCAACTCGGTGCAGCCCGGCATGATCGTCACCGACATCCACGCGGCGATGGGCGACCCGCAGCGGCCGTGGCGCAACCCCGAGCGGGTGCCGATGCGGCGGCCGGGGCAGCCGGAGGAGATCGCGGGCGCGGTGGCGTGGCTGCTGTCGCCGGACGCGTCGTACACCACGGGCGCGGTGCTGCGGATCTCCGGCGGGCTGTGAGCCCGGGCGCGGGCGGCGTCAGGCCACGCCGGTGAGCTTGCCGGGGTTGGTGAGCAGGAAGACGCAGGAGACCAGGCCCCCGGTGGTCTCCAGCACGATCACGGTGTGCGGGGCGCCGTGCGAGGTGATGACGATCGCGGGCGCGCCGTTGACCTCGCGTATGGCGACGCCCATGGCGGGCGGGGTGTCGGTGGAGACCGCGTGCAGGAAGCGGCCGACGTGGTCGGCGGTGCGCAGCACGCGGCGCGGCGCCTTCTGCACTCCCCCGCCGTCGCCGATGAGCCGGACGTCGGGGGCGAGCAGCGCCAGCAGCCCGGCGAGGTCGCCGGTGGCGCATGCGGCCAGGAAGCGCTGCGCGATGTCGGCGCCGAGCGCGGGGTCGGCGTCGAAGCGCTGCTCGCGGGCCTCGACGTGCCGGCGGGCCCGGCCGGCGAGCTGCCGTACGGCGGGTTCTGCGCGGCCCAGGATCGCGGCGATGTCGGCGTACGGGTAGCCGAACGCCTCGCGCAGGACGAAGACCGCGCGCTCCAGCGGGGAGAGGGTCTCCAGGACGACCAGCAGCGCGAGGGAGACCGACTCGGCGCGCAGGACGTGCGCTTCGGCGTCCGGCGGCGGCGGGGTGTCGGTGGCGCGCGGTTCCGGCAGCCATTCGCCGACGTAGGTCTCGCGGCGGGACTGGACCTGCCGCAGCCGGTCGAGGGCGAGCCGGGTGGTGGTACGCACCAGGTACGCGCGCGGCTCGCGCACCGCGCCGTGGTCGGCGCCTGCCCAGCGCAGCCACGCCTCCTGGACGACGTCCTCGGCGTCGGCGAAGCGGCCGAGCATGCGGTAGGCGACGCCGGTGAGCACCGCCCGGTGCTGCTCGAACACCTCGGCGGGCGCCGCGCCGGGGCCGCCGCCGGGGCGACCGCGCAGTCGCGTGTCCCGCATCGCGCCAGCGTATCCCACGGGCCGTCAGGCGCCGGCGGCGCACCGGCGGGGTGCCGGTCGCCGCCGCGCCTGCCCGAGGAGGGGACAGGCAGGCGCGGGGCGACCGCGGCGCCCCGACCGGGACGGGGGCGCCCGGTCGGGGCGGCTGGCCGAGCCGGTGCCGCGCACCGGCCCGTACCGAGACAACTCCCGCCATCGGACCGGAGTTCCCGGCGCGGGACATTTCCCCCGCGGCGTCTTCCGCGGGGGCGCGCGGGGCGCGCGGGCCGGGCGCGGCGTCGCGCCGCGGGCAGGGGGTCGGCGTGCCGCACGCCGCACCGGACCCGTGTCCGCCGCGGCTCCCGACCGCCGGGCACCCGCATGTCTTCGGCGGCGGGGACGGCGCGGCGGGCTGACCGGCCACCGGCGGCCGGGGCGGTCGGTTTCGTACCGGCAACGGCCGCCAAAGGCGGGGAAAAGGTCAGTTAACCGAGAAGATCCGTCCTTTACCGTCCGGTCACGGCATGTTCGTGATCACGCAACACCGGTTCGCCATTGTAGGCGTATGCCTCATACGACTCCCGAGCCTCCGGGCGGGGCCGTGACCCGGTTCCGTCTGCGGTGGTTGTCCCGTACGTCCGGCCCGGCGCGGGCCTCAGGAGCGGCCGTGGCCGCCCCCGCGGGGGGACATCCCGCCGGCGCCGCCGAGCCCGCGTTGTGGCGGCTGCGCACCACTGTGCGGGACACCCCCGGCAGCCTCGCCGCGGTGTGCGCGGCGCTGGCGCTGCACGGCGTGGACATCGTGACGTTGCAGACGCACCCGCTGGCCGAGGGCACCGTCGACGAGTTCCTGCTGCGCACCCCGCCCGCGCTCACCGCCGCCGAGGTCACGCGGGCCGTCGCGGGCGCGGGCGGCGCGGACGTGTGGCTGGAGCGGGCCGACGCGCACGACCTGGTCGACACCCCGACCCGGATGCTGGCCCTGGCCACCCGCACCGCCCTGGACCCGGCGGAACTGCCCCTGGCGCTGCGGCAGTTGTTCGGCCGCTGCACGGTCACCTCGGACCCGGCCGGCAAGCCGGCGAGCGAGGTGTGGGAGCCCACCGTGATGCGGCTGCGCGACCCCTCGGGCGGCACGATCACCGTACGGCGCGACCATCTGCCCTTCACGCCCACCGAGTTCGCCCGGGCCCGCGCCCTGGTGGAGCTGGACGCCCGGCTCGGCGTGCGGGTGCCGGCGGCCCGGCAGGCGGTACGGCTGCCCGCGGGTGAGGAGCTGACGGTGCGCCGGGTCGGCCCGCAGGACCGCGAGGCGGCACTGGCGATGCACGACCGCTGCTCGCCGGCGACGCTGGCCCGCCGCTACCACGGCCCCGCCGAGGACGCCGACCGCTACCTCGACCACCTGCTGAGCCCGCGCTTCGGCCATTCGCTGGCCGTCGAGACCGCGGCCGGCCGCCTGGTCGCGCTCGGCCACCTGCTGTGGGACGGCGAGGAGAACGAGGTCGCGCTGCTCGTCGAGGACGCCTGGCAGCACCGCGGCATCGGCGCGGTGCTGCTGCGCCGGCTCGTCGAACTCGCCGCGGAGGCGGGCCGCTCCAGCGTGTACGCGGTGACCCGCGCGTCCAACAGCGGCGTGGCCGCGCTGATGCGGGGCCTCGGCCTCCCGCTGGACTACCACGTCGAGGACGGCACGCTGGTCCTCACCGCGACCCTGCCGGCGGCCCCCGCGTCGGCCGCGAGCCTGCCGTGGGTGGCCGCGCGCCGGGCGTAACACGCGGGGGCGGGCGGGCCCCGGGGCCGTAACATCTTCGGCGCGGCGCCGTCTTGGGGCCCGACCTTGCGGCCTGGAGTGCTCCCCCCCGGGGGGCGATCCCGGTGGCTTTCGCGGGGTGTTTCGTACGAGGATGGCCGCATGTCCAATCTGACCAGCACCTCGCTTCCCCGGGAGGTCGCCGACGCCTATGTCGACGACCTCATCGCCCTCGACCCGCTGCTCGGCACCTACCTCGGTGTGCCCTCCTCCGCCCGGCTGCTGCCGGACTTCTCGCCCGCCGGCGCCGACGAGCACGCGGCGCTCGCCCGCCGGACGCTCGACCGGCTGGCCGCCGCCGAGGCGGTGCCCGGGGCGGACAGCGACGTGGAGCGGCGGTGCGCGCGGCTGCTGCGCGAGCGGCTGACGGCGGGCCTGGCGGTGCACGAGGCCGGCGAGCACCTGCGGGCGGTCAGCAACCTCAACTCCCCCGCGCACCAGATGCGCGAGGGCTTCACGCTGATGCCGGCCGAGACGCCCGAGCACTACGCGGACCTGGCCGCCCGGATGCGGGCGGTGCCGGCGGCGCTGGACGGCTACCGGGCCTCGCTGGCCGAGGGGCTGGCCAAGGGCCTGCCGGGCGGGCCGCGGCAGGTCGAGACGATGGTCGCCCAGTTCGGCGAGTGGACCGGCGGCGACGACCCGGCCGGCAGCTGGTTCGCCGCGCTCGTCGCGGACGGCCCGCAGGACATGCGCGCGGAGCTGGACGCCGCCGCCGCCGAGGCCACCGCCGCCTACGCGGCCCTGCGCGACTGGCTGCGCGACACCTACGGCCCCGCCGTCGCGGGCACGCCGGACGCGGTGGGCCGCGAGCGCTACCTGACGTGGGCGCGGATGTGGAACGGCACCGACCTGGACGTGGAGGAGGCGTACGCGTACGGCTGGTCGGAATACCACCGGCTGCGCGCCGAGATGGCCGGCGAGGCCGAGAAGATCCTGCCGGGCAAGGACCCGTGGGAGGTGCTGGGGTACCTGGCCGAGCACGGCCAGGCCGTCGAGGGCGTCGACGAGGTCCGCGACTGGCTCCAGGCGCTGATGGACGAGGCCGTCGCGGCGCTGGACGGCACGCACTTCGACCTGGCCGACCGGGTCAAGGTCGTCGAGGCGCGCATCGCGCCGCCCGGTGGCGCGGCGGCGCCGTACTACACCGCGCCGTCGGAGGACTTCTCCCGTCCCGGCCGGACCTGGCTGCCCACGATGGGGCGCACCCGCTTCCCCGTCTACGACCTGGTCTCCACCTGGTACCACGAGGGTGTGCCCGGCCACCATCTGCAACTGGCGCAGTGGGCGCATGTGGCGGGCGACCTGTCGCGCTACCAGGCGTCGGCGGGCCTGGTCAGCGCGAACGCCGAGGGCTGGGCCCTCTACGCGGAGCGGCTGATGGACGAGCTGGGCTTCCTCGGCGACCCGGAGCGCCGGCTGGGCTACCTGGACGCGCAGATGATGCGGGCGGTCCGGGTCATCATCGACATCGGCATGCACACCGGCCTGGACATCCCGGCGGACTCGCCCTTCCACCCCGGTGAGCGCTGGACGCCGGAGCTGGCCCGGGAGTTCTTCGGCCGGCACAGCGGGCGGCAGCCGGAGTTCGTCGACAGCGAGATCGTGCGCTACCTGGGCATGCCGGCCCAGGCGATCGGCTACAAGCTGGGCGAGCGGGCCTGGCTCCAGGGCCGCGAGGCGGCGCGTGCCGCGCACGGCGACGCCTTCGACCCCAAGGCGTGGCACATGGCGGCGCTGTCGCAGGGCTCGCTCGGGCTCGACGACCTGCTCGCCGAGATCTCGGCGCTGTAGCGTTGCGGGCCGTGGTGGCACCGGGCCGGCGCCACCACGGCCCCCTCGCCTCGCCTCGCACGTCCCCTCCCCTGTCGCCCGGCGACCCAGGACAAGGCGGTACCGCCCGATGACCCTGCATGCTTCCCTCGACGGCGGCCGGCTGGTGCTGACCCAAGGCCGTCTGACGCTGCGCGAGCAGCTCCCGAAGGACGCCGCGCAGCTCGCCGACGGCAAGCCGGCCGGCCTGACGTGGATCGACGGCGGGCCGGGCGAGGGCACGATAGGCGCGGCCTCGATGACGGTGGCCGCCGCCGCGGCCGGGGCCTACCGTCCCGGCTGGGGCGTCTTCGCGATCCAGCGCACCGCCGACGGCACGGCGCTGGGCGGCGCGGGCTTCCACGGGCCGCCGGACGGCGGGGCGGTGGAGATCGGCTACGACCTGTCGGCGTCCGGCCGCGGCGAGGGCTGGGCGACCGACGCGGCGCGGGCGCTGTGCCAGTGGGCGCTCGGCCAGCCCGAGGTGGACCGGGTGCTGGCCACGACCGAGCCGGGCAACGCCGCCTCGCAGGCGGTGCTGCGCCGGGTCGGCTTCGCGCGGGTGGCCGACCGCGGCGAGCTGTGGTCGTACGAGCTGCGCGCGCTGCCGCGGTGACGGCTCAGCAGCCGCAGTCGTCGGCGCCGGCGGGGGCGGTGAGGGGGTCGGCGGCGCGGTGCGCGGGGCCGTCGGCGCTCTCGTAGCCGAAGCCCTCGCGGATCCAGTACTCGATGCCGCCGAGCATCTCCTTGACCTGGAAGCCGCGTGAGGCGAGCGCGTGGGCGGCGCGGGTGGCGCCGTTGCAGCCGGGGCCCCAGCAGTGGACGACGACCGGGACGGCGCGGTCGAGGAAGGTGTCGGCGAGCTGCGCAACCCGGTCGGTGGGCAGGTGGACGGCGCCGGGGATGTGCCCCTGCTCCCATGCCCGGGTGCTGCGGCTGTCCACCAGGACAAAGCCGGGGCCGGTCCCGGACTCGGCGGCGGCGGTCAGGGCGGCGGCGACGTCGGAGACGTCGGTGTGGAAAGCAAGGCTCGCCGCGAAGTGCGCGGCGGCTTCCGCGGGCGCGGCGGGCGGCACCCGCAGGACGGCGTTCGTGCTGGTCACGGCGGGGGCGGTGATGCTGGTGTCGGTCGTCATGACCGGAAATCTACGGTCGCGGGGCGGGCTGCCGGAAGGATCGTTCCCCGGCGTACGGCTTGATCGGCCGGGGATTGTGCTGGTATTCCTGCGGAATGACCGCTCATTCCCTGGACGCCACCGACTGGCGGCTGCTGGAGGCCCTGCAACGCGACGGCCGGGCCAGTTACGCCGAGCTGGCCCGGGCCGTGTCGATGTCGCCGAGCGCGGTGACCGAGCGGGTGCGGCGCCTTGAGGAGGCCGGGGTGATCACCGGGTATTCGGCGGTGATCGACCATGAGCGGATCGGGCTGCCCATCCTGGCGATGGTGCGGTTGCGCTATCCGCACGGCAACTACAAGCCCTTCCACGACCTGGTCGCGGCCACCCCGGAGATCCTGGAGGCGCACCACGTCACCGGTGAGGACTGCTTCGTGCTGAAGGTCGCGGCGCGCTCGATGCGGCACCTGGAGGAGACCGCGGGGCGGATCTCCGGGCTCGGCGCGGTGACGACGAGCGTCGTCTACTCCTCGCCGCTGGAGCGGCGCCCGCTGGTGCTGTGACGCTCGCGCTCAGCGGGCGCTCTGGTGGAGGGTGGAGCCGTCGCGGCCCTTGCCGACCCGCAGTTGGGCGGGGATGCGGTCGCGCAGGTCGGCGACGTGGCTGACGATGCCGACCGCGCGGTCGCGTTCGCGCAGCCCGTCGAGGACGTCCAGGACCTCGTCGAGGGCCTGCTCGTCGAGGCTGCCGAAGCCCTCGTCGATGAAGAGGGTGTCCAGGCGCATGCCGCCCGCCTCGTCGGTGACGACGTCGGCCAGGCCCAGGGCGAGGGCGAGCGAGGCGTAGAAGGTCTCGCCGCCGGAGAGCGTCGCGGTGTCGCGCTCGGTGCCGGTCCAGGCGTCGACGACGACCAGTCCGAGGCCGGACTTCGTACGGCCGCCGCCGCGGGCGTCGCTGTGGGCGAGGGTGTACCGGCCCCCGGACATCCGCCGCAGCCGCAACCCGGCCGCGGCGGCGACCTGTTCGAGCCGCGCGGCCAGCACATAGGTCTCCAGCTCCATGCGGTAGCGGTTCTCCGCGGAGGTGGCCGACGCGAGGTCCGACAGCCGGGCGATCCGGTCGTGCGCCGCCCGCGCCGGCGCGAGCTCCCGCACGACGGCATCGGCCTCGGCGCCGAGCCGGTCGAGGTCCGCACACCGCGCCGCCGCGCCGGCCTCGGCGGCGGAGGCCCACCGCAGCCGCAGGTTGGCGCCGTCGAGCGCCCCCTGCGCCCGGGCGGCGACCTCACCGGCGAGGTGGGTGAGCCGGGCGAGCGCCCCGAGGTCGGGGGCCGCGTCCGGGCCGGCGGCGGAGTCGGCTGCGGTGGCGGGGGCGTTGTCAGGGGCCGAGCCCGCCGCCTCGGGGGCGGAGAGGTCTGGGGGGAGGGTGGAGAGGGCGGTGGTGAGTTCGGCTTCTGCCGCGGCCTCCTCCTTCGACCAGGTCTCCGCCTCGCGTTCGGCGGCCCACAGGCGGGGCGGGGGCAGCAGCGCGGCGGCGGCTTCGGCGGGGGTGGCGAAGCCGGCTCGGGCGGCGGCGTCGGCGAGGGCCGACTCGGCTTCGGCGAGGCGCTGCCGGCTGTCGGCGCGCTCGCGGGCGGCGTGGGCGGCGCGTTCCAGCAGGGCGAGGGTACGGGTCAGGTGGTCGCGGCGGGCGGCGACGGTCGGGTGGCCGGCCCGGGCCTTGGCCAGCTCGCCGCTCAACCGCTCGTACTGCTCGTCCAGTTCCTCGCGGCGGGAGGTGCGGGCGGCGGCGCGGTGGAGGGCGTCCTGCTGCTGGGCGGTGCGCCGGTCGCGCTCCTCCTCGGCGCGGGCGAGGGCCGCCCTGGCCTCGGGGACGGTGGCCGCGGCGCGGGTGGCGGCGTCATGCCGGGCGACCAGATCGGCGTGGGCGGCGGCGAGTTCGGCCTGGGGGGCGTCGCCCGCGGTGGCGGTGGCGGCCTCCAGGGCGGTACGCAGCCGGGTGGCGGTCTCGCGGGCCGCGTCGTGGTCCGCGGCGCGCTGCTGGAAGCGGGCGTAGGCGGCGTCCTCGTCGGCGCGGGTGACGTGCCGGGCGGTGGGCCGGGCAGGCGCGGGGTGGTCGGCGGAGCCGCACACCCGGCAGGGCTCGCCGGCGGCGAGCTGGGCGGCGAGTTCGGCGGCGATGCCGTCGATACGGCTCTCCCGCAGGTCCTGCCAGGTCTCCCGGGCGTCCGCGGCCCGGTCGCGCGCCTCCCGGGCGGTCTGCTCGGCGCGGCCGAGGTCGGCGGCGAGGGCGTCGCGCTGCGCGGCGGCGTCCTTGCGCCGCCGGGCGGCGTCGCGCTGCCCCGCGAGGTCGCCGGCCCGCGCGGCGGCCTCCAGCGCGGCGTCGAGCCGGGCCTGCAACCGGGCCCGCTCCTCGGGCCACCCGCCGAGCCACCCCCCGGCGTCCCGTACGGCCTCCTCGTCCTCGCGCTCCTCCCGCTCCGCCTGCGCCCGCCGCCCGGCGATCTCCCGCACCCGCGCCTCGACGTCCACGGCGGCGGCGAGCCCGCCGAGCGCTTCCCGCACGTCGCCGGCGCGGCGCACGAGCGCACCGGGGTCCAGCGCGGGGACGCCACCGCGACCCGCGCCACGCGGGGACGCCGGCTCGCCGTCCCCGCCGACGCCCGGCCCGCCCGGGTCAAGGGCACGCGCGGCCACCGCCCCGTCCGCGCCGTCCACGCCCTGCGTGCGAGCCGGCGCCGGGAGGTCGAGGAGTGCTTCCTGCGCGAGTGCGCTCGCGGCGGCGCGTTCGAGGCCGAGGGCTTCTTCGTGCTGGGCGGCGACCTTGTCCCGGTGCGTGAGGGCCGGGTCCACCGTGGTGGCCCGCTGGGCGCGGGCCAGCGTCTCCCGGGCAGCGGTGCGCTGCGGGCGCAGCTCCCCGAGTTCGGCGACCCGGCGCCAGGCGTCCTCGACGCGCCGCCGGGCGGCATGGGCGTCCCGCGCCTGCTCGGCGGCGAGGGCGGCTGCGGCGTGCTCGGCTTCGGCGTGAGCGAGCGCGATCCGGGCGATGTCGTGCCGCTCCCGGGCGTTGCTGCGCAACACGGCGGCATACGCGAGCAGCCCCGCGGGCTCGGCGGGGTCGAGCCCGAGCTGCTCCGCGGAAGTGCCCACGCCACGGCCCCCCTCCGACGCCACCCCCGGGGCTCCCCCCGCACGGGACCCCGCGCCGGGCGCGGCCGGAGCGGGGCCGGCGACGCCCCCGCGGGTCTTCGCGGCAGCCGCGGCGAGGTGGGCGGGCTCGCCGGTGGTCTGGCCGGGGATGGGGGCGGGTTCCTCGCCCGCTGCCTGCCGCATGCGGGCGGCCAGTTCGGCGGTGCGGCGGTCGCCCGCCGCCAGGAGCTGCGCAGCTTCCTGCTTGCGGTCGCGCAGCCGCTGCTCCACCGAGCGGAAGCGCCTGGTGTCGAAGAGCTTGCCGAGCAGCGCGGCCCGCTCCGTGGCGCTCGCGCGCAGGAAGGTCGCGAACTCGCCCTGGGGCAGCAGCACCACCTGGCAGAACTGCTCGCAGCTCATGCCGACCAGTTGCCGGATCTCCTCGCCGGCCTCCTGGTGGGAGCGGGTCAGGCCGTGCCACCGGCCGGCCGTCCGCTCGCGCAGATGCGTGACCGCGCGTTCCATCGTCACGCCGGTGCCGCGTTTCTTGGCGCGCGGCTGCTCGGGGCGCCGGGTGATCTCCAGCCGGCGCCCGGCGAGGGTGAGTTCGAGCACGACCTCGGTGGCGGTGCCGGGCGCGGCGTGGTCGCTGCGCAGCCGGGTGGCCGGCCGGTCGCCGGGGACCTGGCCGTACAGCGCGAAGCACACCGCGTCGAGGACGGAGGTCTTGCCGCCGCCGGTGGGGCCGTGCAGCAGGAACAGGCCCGCGGTGGACAGCTCGTCGAAGTCGACGCTCTGCTCGCCCGCGAAGGGGCCGAAGGCGGTGAGCCGCAGCCGGTGCAGGCGCATCAGTCGCGCTCCGTTCCCGCCGCGGCGGCCCGCACCGCGTCGAACGCGTCGCGCAGCACCGCGCGTTCGTGGTCGTCGGGCGCGCTGCCGCGCACGTGCGCGACGAAGTCCTCGGCGATCTGCTGGTCGCTGCGGCCGGCCAGGCGGCGGGCGTAGGAGGCGTCGGGGTCCTCGGGCCGGTTCCCGGGGTCAAAGCCGAGGCTGAGGATGTGCGGGAAGCGCTTGGCGAGCGCGGCCATCGGCTCGTAGGGGCGGTCGGCGTCGGTGAGGACGGCCTCGACCCAGGAGTCGGTGTGCGCCTCGTGCGCGGGGTCGGCGAGCAGTTCGGCGAGCGTGCCGCGCAGCCGGGCCAGCCGGCGCGGCACGGGCGTGTCGAGCCGGCGGGCGTCGATCGCGCCGCCGGGTCCGAGGTCGACCAGCCACATGCTCTTGCGGTGGTGCTCCTCGGAGAAGGAGTAGGCCAGCGGCGAGCCGCTGTAGCGGAGGCGCTCGCCGACGGTCTGGCAGCCGTGCAGGTGGCCGAGCGCGGTGTAGTGGAAGCCGTCGAAGAGCGCGGCGGGCACGGAGTCGACGCCGCCGGTGGTGATGTCGCGTTCGCTGTCGCTGGGCGCGGCGCCGGTGACGAAGGCGTGGGCGAGCACGACGCTGCGGGTGCCGGCAGGGCGGGTGGCGAGATCCGCGCGGATCAGGTCGATGGCGGCGCCGAGCACGGCGGGGTGGTCGGCCCGGTCGGTGCCCAAGGTGTCGCGGACCAGGGCGGGTTCGAGGTAGGGGATGCCGTAGACGGCGACGTCGCCGTGCTCGTCGCGCAGCAGGACGGGGCGGTCGCAGCCGGCCGGGACGGTGCGCAGGTGGACGCCGGCCCGGCCGAGCAGTCCCGCGCCGACGCCGAGCCGGCGCGCGGAGTCGTGGTTGCCGGAGATCATCACGGTGGGCACGCCGGCCGCGGCGAGCGCGTGCAGCGCCCGGTCGTACAGCTCGACGGCGGACAGGGGCGGCACGGCCCGGTCGTAGATGTCGCCGGCGACGAGGACGGCGTCGACGTCCTCGGCGCGGACGACGTCCACGAGGTGGTCGAGGAAGGCCCGTTGCGCCTCCAGCAGGCTCACCCGGTGGAAGGACCGGCCCAGGTGCCAGTCCGATGTGTGCAGCAGCCTCACTCGGCCGCCTCGATGTGCCCGCCCACGCTCGCCGTTCCTCGCCCTCCGCCGGGTGCCCGGGGTGATCACAGGATTCTAGGGCGCGCGGGCGGCCCGTGGGTGCCGCGCTCGCCGCTTGCGCGACCGGCCCCGGCTTTCGAAGCTTTCGTCCGACGATTCGAAAACTTCCGTGTCGAATCTTCGACGACCCGGTCCGCATACCCGGCCAATCCGCCCGCCCGGCAGGGCCGGCGGCCCGCCCCGGTCCGATGTCCCGCACCCGGCACGGCCGGTGGGCCCGCACGCCCGGCACCCGCCCCCGCGGTGGCCGCGGGTCACGATTTCCGCTGGCCATTGACCGGTCGGAAGGGGGCGCCTACAGTCCTTAAGGATTCGCATTCATGATGAGCGTTCATATGTGTGGACAATGAGAGGCATCGATGCTCGACGGCGTGCTGTTCTTCCCGGTGACACCGTTCACCTCAGAAGATTCGGTCGATCTTCCGATACTTTCGGAGCATGTACGGCGGGGGGTCGAGTCCGGCGCCGGCGGTGTGTTCGTCGCGTGCGGCACCGGTGAGTTCCACGCCCTCGAACCGGGCGAGTACGCCGACGTGGTCCGCACCGCCGTGCAGGCGACCGGCGGCCGGGTCCCGGTGTTCGCCGGGGCCGGCGGTTCGCTGCCGCTCGCGCGGGCCTTCGCCCGGGCCGCGGCGCAGGCGGGCGCCGACGGGCTGCTGCTGATGCCGCCGTATCTGGTGCAGGCCCCGCCGGCCGGCCTGGTGGCCTATGTGCGCGAGGTGACCGCGGCCACCGAGCTGCCGGTCGTCGTCTACCAGCGCGGCAACGCCCGCTTCGACGTCGCCTCGGCCGTGGCGGTGGTCAGGATGCCGCGGGTGGCCGGCTTCAAGGACGGCCTGGGCGACCTCGACCTGCTCTCCCGGATCGTCACCGCGGTCCGCGCCGACGCCGTCGCGGGCACCAAGGACTTCCGGTTCTTCAACGGCATGCCGACCGCCGAGGGCACCGTGCCCGCCTACCGCGGCATCGGCGTGGACCTCTACTCCTCGGCCGTCTTCTGCTTCGCCCCGGAGATCTCGCTGGCCTTCCACCGCGCGGTCACCTCCGGCGACGACAAGACCGTGCAGGCGCTGCTGGCCGGCTTCTTCCATCCGCTGATCGCGCTGCGCGAACGTACTCCCGGCTACGCGGTGTCCCTGGTCAAGGCCGCGGTGCGGCTCGGCGGCCTGGACGTCGGCGGGGTGCGGCCACCGCTGACCGAGCCGTCGCCGGCCGATCTCGCCGAGCTCGCCCGGATCGTCGCGGCCGGCCGGGCCCTGGTCGCGCCGGAGGCGTCCCGGTGAGCGGCGGCATCAGGATCACCGGCGTCGACATCACCCCGGTCGCCTTCCGCGACCCGGCGCTGCTGAACGCGGTCGGCGTGCACGAGCCGTACGCGCTGCGGGCGATCGTCGAGGTGCACACCGACCAGGGCATCACCGGGCTCGGCGAGACGTACGCCGACGAGGGCCATCTGCGGCGGCTGCGCACCGCCGTCGACGTCATCACCGGCATGGACGTGCACACCCTCGGCGGCATGCACCGCCGGATCTCCGAGGCGCTGGCCGGCGACGCCGGCTCCGACGGCCACGGCCTGACCGGCATGATCACCAGCAGCAGCACCGCCGACCGGGTCTTCGCGCCGTTCGAGGTCGCGTGCCTGGACATCCAGGGCAAGGCTGCCGGGCTGCCGGTCAGCGACCTGCTGGGCGGCGCGGTGCGCGAGGAGGTGCCCTTCAGCGCGTACCTGTTCTACAAGTGGGCCGGCCACCCCGGCGCCGAGCCCGACGGCTGGGGCGAGGCGCTCGACCCGGACGGCATCGTCGCGCAGGCGCGGCGGATGACCGAGGAGTACGGCTTCGGCGCGATCAAGCTCAAGGGCGGCGTGATGCCGCCCGGGGAGGAGATCGAGGCGGTCCGGGCGCTGCACAAGGCCTTCCCCGGGGTGCCGCTGCGGCTGGACCCCAACGCGGCCTGGACGGTGGAGACGTCCGTACGGGTCGCGCGGGAGCTGGACGGCGTCCTGGAGTACCTGGAGGACCCGACGCCCGGCCAGCAGGGCATGGCGGAGGTCGCCCGGCAGGCGCCGATGCCGCTGGCCACCAACATGTGCGTGGTCGCCTTCGACGAGCTGTCCTCGGCGGTCGCGCGCGACGCGGTGCAGGTCGTGCTGTCCGACCACCACTACTGGGGCGGCATGCAGCGCTCCCTGCTGCTGGCCGGCATCTGCCGCACCTTCAGCCTGGGCCTGTCCATGCACTCCAACTCGCACCTGGGCATCAGCCTGGCCGCGATGACGCATCTGGCCGCCGCGACGCCCAACCTCACGTACGCCTGCGACACCCACTGGCCGTGGAAGACCGAGGAGGTCGTCGTCCCCGGCGCGCTGGAGTTCGCCGGCGGTTCGGTACGGGTGCCGCGCACACCGGGGCTGGGGGTGGAGCTGGACCGGGACGCGCTGGCGCGACTGCACGAGGCGTATGTGCGCTGCGGGCTGCGCAACCGGGACGACACCGGCTACATGCGCTCCATCGACCCGTCGTACGAGGGCAGGTCGCCGCGCTGGTGAGGGCTCCTCACCCGTCGACGTAGGCGCTGCCGCCCGCCGTGCAGGCGGCGGCGCCCGCGGTCACGTCGGCGAGCCAGGACGTGAAGGCGGGCACGTCCGCCTCCGGCACCCCGACGGTGAAGGTCACCGCGGCGCCGTACGCGACGTCCCGCAGGGCGCGGCCGGCGGCGCGCAGGTCGTTCTCCAGCCGGCCGGCCCGCGCGTGGTCCACGACGACCGTGAGCAGCACCAGCCGGCGCCGCTCGACCGTGCCGATCTCGTCCAGCGCGGCCGACACCGCGCCGCCGTAGGCGCGGGCGAGCCCGCCGGCACCGAGCTGGACACCGCCGTAGTAGCGGGTGACGACGGCGACGGTGTCGCGCACCTGGCGGCCGAGCAGCACCTGGAGCATCGGCGTACCGGCGGTGCCGCCCGGCTCGCCGTCGTCACTGGCCCGGTGCAGCCGTCCGTCGGGGCCGATGACGTACGCGAAGCAGTTGTGCGTCGCGGCCGGGTGCGCCGTGCGGACCTCGCGGATCACGGCCTGCGCGGCGCCCTCGTCGGCGGCGGGGGCGAGCGTGCACAGGAAGCGGGAGCGCTTGATCTCGCTCTCGTGGACGCCCCGGCGCGCCACGGTCAGGTACGAGTCCGCCATTCCCCCACCCTAGAGCGTGGCCGTCCGGGGAATGGCGGCGGCCGGGTCCCGGTTGACCGGGCAGGAGCAGGCAGGATCGTGCGGGACCGGGCAGGATCGTGCACGACGAGGCGGAAAGGGCGGTGGGCGGCGATGGCCACGCAAGGCGGCGGGTACGGCGACGCGGCGGCGGTGCGGCGGATCCTGCGGGAGTCCGGCGACACCTGGGCCGTGGTGGGCCTGTCGAACAACCGGTCCCGGGCGGCGTACGGCGTCGCCTCGGTGCTCCAGCGCTTCGGCAAGCGCGTCGTGCCCGTCCACCCCAAGGCGGAGACGGTGCACGGCGAGCAGGGGTACGCCTCGCTCGCCGACGTGCCCTTCCCGGTGGACGTGGTGGACGTCTTCGTCAACTCCGACCTGGCCGGCGCGGTCGCCGACGAGGCGGTCGCGGCCGGCGCGAAGGCGGTGTGGTTCCAGCTCGGGGTGATCGACGAGGCCGCGTACGAGCGGACGAGGGCGGCGGGCCTGGAGATGGTGATGGACCGCTGCCCCGCGATCGAGATCCCCCGGCTGGGCTGAGCTTGTCCTTCTACGCCCCGGGGGTCGGAGCGGTCCGCGTCGCGGGAACCGTGCTGCGGGCGCGGGACGTTGGACGGTCATGCCCTCCAAGCGCGTGAGCGTCCTCACCTATGCCGCCGTCATCGCGGCCTCTCCGGTTCTCCTGCTCGTCGGCGACCCGCTGGCGACGGCCGTGGAACGCCGTGCGCGGGCGAAGGCGACTCCTCACCCCGGCGGCGGATTCGTGACCGTGCACAGCGGCCCTCGTCGCCCGCTGGACGTGCGTACGTTCTTCTTCAACCCGCTGGCGATCGCCCTCGCGGCCCCGAGCCGCTGGGTGGGGGACCGCCTGCGCCGTTGAGCTCGTCGGCCGGCGGGCCGGGGGTGGTCCGGCGGGGCGGTCAGATGCCGAGGCCGTCGACGACCTCGGCGTTCGGCAGGTCGGCGAGCAGCTTGCCGGGCACGATGAGCTTGCCGCGGCGCAAGCCGCTGCCGAGCAGCACCCACGGGGTCTCCACCACGGCCGGGTCGATCAGCAGCGGCCAGCCGGCGGGCAGGCCCACCGGGGTGATGCCGCCGTACTCCATGCCGGTCGCGCCGACCGCGGTCTCCATCGGCGCGAAGGACGCCTTGCGCGCGCCGAGCCGGCGGCGCACCGCGCCGTTGACGTCGACACGTGTGTGGGAGAGCACCACGCAGGCCGCGAGGGTGACGTCCTGGCCGCGCTTGCCGGCGACGACCACGCAGTTCGCCGACTGGCGCAGCAGCGACTCGCCGTAGGTGGCGGCGAAGACGGCGGTGTCCGCCTTCTCCGGGTCGCTGTCGACGTGGACCATCTCGGCGGTGACGGCCGCGGCCACCGGGGGCGGCAGCAGGTCGCGGCGTTCGGTGGCGGGCTGGGCGTCGTCGAAGTCTCCGATGGGGGCGCGCATGCGGCGAATCTAACAAACCGCGGGCTCCCCGCAGGCTCAGGGCTGCTGCTCCAACTCCCCTGCTGCCGGGAGCAGTTCCCCACCCGGGGCATCCTTGCCGCCCAGGTCCGCCCCGGTGGCCTCCTCGGCCGGCGCCACGGGGACGGCCGGCGCCGGGGTGCGCAGCGGCGGCTCCCAGCCCTGCGCGCCGGCGTCCCAGCGCCGTACGATCCGGGCCGGCGCGCCCGCGACGACCGCGTAGTCCGGCACCTCGCCGCGTACGACGGAGCCCGCGGCGACCACCACGTTCCGCCCGAGGCGGGCGCCGGGCAGGATGACGCAGTTGGCGCCGAGCCAGCTGCCGGCGCCGACCTCGACCGGCGCGGTGCGCGGCCACTGCTCGCCGATCGGCCGGGTGATGTCGTCGTAGGAGTGGTTGATGCTCGTCAGGTAGACGTTGGGGCCGCAGAAGACGTTGTCGCCGATCGTGATCGGGGCGAGCGCCACGACATGGCTGTCGCGGCCCAGGACCACGCCGTCGCCGAGCCGCAGCACCGGTTCCGGGCCGAAGTCGGGGGCGGGGGTGCCGGGGGGCGCGGCCTCGGGCGGGAGCAGGCCGACGGTGAGGGTGACCTGCTCGCCGATGACGCAGTGGTCGCCGAGGTGGATCCAGTGCTCGCCGAAGACGGTGCCCTGCGGGTGCGCGAGCCGGGTGCCGGGCCCGATCCGGCGGAAGCGCAGCGGCCCCGGGCGCTCGGCGGTGATCGCGCCGGCCTCGTGCGCCCAGCGCCAGACGCGGTGCACCAGCCGCGAGGCGGCACGCCGGCGCCATCCGGCGACCGCGGCGACGGCGCCGGCGGGCCGGCCGGCGGGCGTGGCCGCGGGCGCCTTGCCGGTCGCGGAGAAGAACACGTTCTCGTTCCTGCGCACGCAGCCACCGTATACGGTGCCGGGGGAAGCGGCGGACCGGCACGGAGGACGCGGACGGATGGCGGAGCAGGCGCGGGCGGGGGAAGCGGCACCGGCGGAGGGCGCCGGGGAGCCGGCGGGCGGGGCGGCGGGGCGGGTGGCCGGCGGGGTGGCCGGGGCGCTGGTCGCGGCGATCCTCGGCGTGCGGCCCGAGATCGACCCGGCCGCGTACACCGCGCCGACCTCGGTGGTGCTGGGGCGGGTGTCCCTCGGGCCCGGGGCGAGCGTCTGGTACCACGCGGTGCTGCGCGGCGACTGCGAGTCGATCACGATCGGCGCCGGCTCCAATGTGCAGGACAACTGCTCCGTCCACGCCGACCTCGGCTTCCCGGTGGTCGTCGGCGGGAACGTCTCGGTCGGCCACAACGCGGTGCTGCACGGCTGCGTCGTCGAGGACGGCGTGCTGGTCGGGATGGGCGCGACGGTACTGAACGGCGCGCGGATCGGCGCGGGTTCGCTGGTGGCCGCGCAGGCGCTGGTGCCGCAGGGCATGCAGGTGCCGCCCGGCTCACTGGTGGCCGGTGTGCCGGCGAAGGTGCGGCGGGAGCTGACGCGGGAGGAGCGCGAGGTGGTGCGGCTCAACGCGGAGCATTACGTGGCGCTGGCGGCGGTGCACCGGGACGCGGTCGGGGACGGGCGGAGCTGAGGGCTCCGCGGGCGGCGGCTCCGGGGGGCGGTCGGGGCTGAGGGCCGCCCGGCGGTCGGCGGGACTGAGGAGCGGGACGGCGGGCCGGGCTAGTCGCCGGGCTGGGCCGCCGCGACCTCGACCTCTTCCGCGGGGGCGGTCATCTCGGCCTGGACCTTGGCCGCCCGCCGCTTGACGAGCACCAGCGAGCCGATGCCGAAGAGCACCGCGACGCCGAGCCCGACGTAGCCGAACCGCTTGAGCCAGGGCTCGGCGACCTGGCCCACGTAATAGATCACCGCGGTGATGCCGCCGGCCCAGACGATGCCGCCGAGCGCGTTGGCGGTCAGGAAGCGGCCGTAGGGCATCTTCAGGACGCCGGCGAGCGGGCCGGCGAAGATCCGCAGCAGGGCGACGAAGCGGCCGAAGAAGACCGCCCACATGCCCCAGCGCTGGAAGGAGCGCTCCGCGGTGGCCACGTGGCCCGGCGAGAAGTGGGAGGGGAAGCGTCTGCCGAGCCGGTCCAGCAGCGGTTTCCCGCCGCGGTGGCCTATGGCGTAGCCGACCGAGTCGCCGCCGACCGCGCCGATGATCGCCGCCGTCGCGACCAGCCAGGGGTTGGCGTGGCCCTGCGACGACATCAGGGCCGCCGTCATGAGCACGATCTCGCCGGGCAGCGGGATGCCCAGGCTCTCCAGGCCGACCACCAGACCCACCATCAGGTAGACGGCGACCGGCGGGATGCCGTCGAGCCAGTCCTGGACGTGCACAGGCGTGTCCCTCCCCGCGACGACGGTCGAACGCGCTCCCTGCGCACTCACAGGAAGCCTAACCGAACCGCGGCGGGCGGCGGCCGGCCGCCGGGGCGTTCCGGCCGGTCAGCCGTTGGGGCGCAGCGTCCAGACGATCGTCATGTGCGAGGTCTCGGCGCCGTCCTCGCGGCGGACCGACACCTCGACGGGGAATTCCGGCCGGGTGCCCGCGTCCAGTTCTGCCAGGACCTCGGCGGCGGGGCGGCCGAGCACGGCGGTCGCGGTGAGCGGGCCGCGGGCCAGCTTCGTCCAGCCGATCTCGGCGCGCACCGGCAGCGGCACGGCCCGCCCGAGCTGGTCGCCGAACGCGCCGAGCACGACGGCGCCGCTCGCGGACTCGGCGAGGGTGAACATCGCGCCGGCGTGCGGGCCCGCGACGTGGTTGTGGTACTCGGGGTCGTCGGGCAGCGCGAGCACCGCGCGCTCGGCGGTGGTCTCCAGGTACCGCAGCTTCAGGGTGCGGACCATCGGCACGGTCGCGGTGAGCAGGTCGCCTATGGAGGGCGGGGCGGACTGCGCGGCGGGTGCGGCGGGGGCGGCCGGGGCGTCGGGTGCGGAAGGCGCAGAAGAGGCGGGTGCGGCGGGCTCTTCGGGCAAGGTCTCGGGCATGCCTGGATGTTACCAGCCAGTAGGCCGATCCGGCGTGGAACCGGCGGCGCCGCTCCCCTAGTGTTTCCAGCCATGTGGCCAGGAGACCAGCAGGCCGGGGGACAATCCGGCGGACAGCAGTACCCATCCGGCAATACCCCGCCGCAGCAGCCCCAGGGACCGTACGGGCAGCCGCCGAGCCCGTACGGGCAGCCCGGCTATCCGCCGCAGCAGCCGGCGTACCCGCAGCAGGGCCAGCAGCCCCCGGCGCAGCCGCCAAGCCCGCCCGGACCCCCGGTCCAGCCGCCGCCGTACCAGCAGCCGACGCAGCCGTACGGCACGGCCTCCCCGTACGCGCAGCCCGGCTACCAGAAGCCCGGCGGGCCCGGCGGCTACCCGACGCCGCAGGCTTTCGGCCCGCCCGTGCCCGGCGTTCCGGGCGGCGGCGGGCCCGGCGGCCGTAACAAGACCACGGTCGCGGTCGCCATCGGGGCCGCGCTCGCGGTGATCGCGGCGGTCGTGGTGACGGTGGTCTTCGTCACCGGCGACGACAAGAAGACGGACGCGCACGACTCGGCCTCGCCCTCGGTGACGGCCGCCACCTCCACCGCCGCGCCCACGCCGTCCGGCACCGGCACCACGGAGCCGCCGGCCGACGACGGCGGTGACGACGACGGCGCGCGCGGCCCGGCGGGCACCGGCCAGGTCGACCCGGTCGTCCCCGGCTGGCACGCGGTCAAGCGCGAGGAGCGCAACTCGGCCTTCGACGTGCCGCCGAACTGGACGGTCGGCAGCGAGAGCCTGAGCATCGGCTACGAGGACGACGCCGGCAAGCCGCAGGTCGTGGTGGGCGCGCCCGCCTACTACATGGAGGACGCCTGCAAGAACGGCAAGAACACCGTCGCCAACGCCACCGCCGGCACGAAGGGCGCCGCGGGCGCGTCCAGCATGAAGGAGGCCGCCGAGAACGAGGCCCGGGCGTGGGCGAAGTACGCCTTCCAGGAGAACGGCAAGGGCACCGTCTCGGCCGCGCAGAACAGCAAGGCCTTCCACAACGCCTACGGCATCACCGGCTGGCAGGCGCAGGCCACGACGACGGCCGTGCCGAAGGCCAACAAGTGCTCGTCGAACGGCATCGCGTACGCCGTCGCGTGGCTGGACCCGGCGCAGAAGACGCCGACGCCGGTGGTGTGGGTGCTGTGGGCCCGGCAGGGCGTGCCGGACCAGCTCGCGCAGTCGGTCGTCGACCGGATCGAGAGCACGATCCGGCCGATCAAGCAGTGAGCGCGCACCCGCGCGGGTGAAGGGTGAAGCGCGCGGGTGACGGGTGAGCGGGGCGGCGGCCGGGGGTCCGGCCGCCGCCTTTTTGCGCCTTCGCCGGGCGGCGCCAGGCCCCGGACGTGCGCTTCCCCGTTCCCGGCGGGCGCCGGCGCCCGGCCCCCGGACGGCCGCTTAATCGTTTGGCAGCGCGGCGGGCGGTCCGCGATAGTCCCCGGATGACGGCAGACGCGCAGCGCTTCGGCATCCCGCCCTGGGCGGGACGGAACTACCGGCTCCTGGTGGGCGCGTCGTTCGTCACCGGCGCGGGCAACTCGGGCGCCACGATCGCCGCGGCCTTCGCCGTCATCGAGTCCGGCGGCGACGCCACCGACGTGGGCGTGGTCGCGGCGGCGCGCACCGCGGCGATGGTGGTGCTGCTGCTCGTCGGCGGCGCGGTCGCCGACCGGCTGCCGCGGCAGCGGGTGATGGCCCTCGCCAATGTCGTCAACGCCTGCTCGCAGGCGCTCTTCGCCGCCCTGGTGCTCACCGGGCACGCCGCGCTGTGGCAGATGGCGGTGCTGACCGCGGTCGGCGGCGGCGCGCACGCGTTCTTCGCGCCGGCGGCCCAGGGCCTGGTGCTGGCCACCGTCGAGGCCGGGCACGCGGGCCCGGCCATCTCCGTCTACCGGCTGGCCACCAACGCCGCCGTGGTGGGCGGCGCGGCTCTCGGCGGCGCCCTGGTCGCGGCGGTCGGCGCCGGATGGGTGCTGGCGGCGGACGCCGCGGGCTTCGCGGTGTCGGCGGTGATGCGGGCCCGTATCGACACCGCGGGCGCCGCGCGGGCGGCGCCGGCGGGCGGGGTGCTGGGCGATTTGCGCGAGGGCTGGCGGGAGGTGGTGTCGCGGCCGTGGCTGTGGGGCATCGTGGTGCAGTTCTCCGTCGTGAACGGCATGGTCACCGCCGTCGAGTCGGTGTACGGGCCGCTCGTCTCGCGCGACCACCTCGGCGGCGCGGGCCCCTGGGGCCTGGCGCTGGCGGCGGGCGGGCTCGGCACGGCGTGCGGCGCGGTGCTGATGGTGCGCTGGAAGCCGCGCAGGGCGCTGCTGGTCGGGACGCTGTGCGTCTTCCCGCTGGCCCTGCCGGGTGCGGCGCTGGCCCTGCTGCTGCCGGCGTGGTCGCTGGCGCTGGTGATGTTCGCCGGCGGGCTCGCGGTGGAGGTCTTCGCGGTGGGCTGGATGCTGGCGATGCACCAGGAGATCCCGGCGGACCTGATGTCGCGGGTGGCCGCGTACGACTGGCTGGGCTCGGTCGCGATGACGCCGCTCGCGGTGGCGCTGGCCGGGCCTGTGGCGGCGGCTTTCGGGTTGCGGGCGGCGCTGTGGGGTTCGTCGGCGCTGGTGGTGCTGCTGACGGCGGCGGTGCTGGTGCTGCGCGACGTCCGGCGGCTTGAGCTGGCGCCTGCCTCGGCGGGCGGCCGGGCCGCTGCCGGGCGGGACGCGGAGGGGGCGGCGGGGCTGGAGCAGGGGGCGGCGGCGTGAGGCGGGGTCAGCCGACGCTGAAGGCGCCCGCCGGCGGCTCGGGCGAGGCGGTCGCGGAGGCGTCGGTGACCGGGCGGGCGGCGCCGGTGAGGCGGTCGAGGTCGGGGCCGTGGACGGCGCGGGCCGGGAAGGCGTCGGCGGCGCACAGCCGGGTGAGGGCGGCCAGCGGCAGCGGACGGCGGCTCGCGGCGAGCACGGCGTTGCCGTAGCGGCGTCCGCGCAGCACCGCGGGTTCGGCCAATACGCACAGGTCGGCGCCGCCTTCGGCTGCGAACGCGGCGCGTACCGTGGCGAGTTGGGAGCGCAGGAAGGCGAAGGGGGCGGAGTCGGCGAGGTTGGCGACGTAGAGCCCCTCGGGGCGCAGTACGCGGGCGGCGGCGCGGACGAACTCCACGGAGGTGAGGGCGGCGGGCACGCGGGAGCCGCCGAAGACGTCGGCGACGAGGAGGTCGGCGGAGCCGGGCGGGGCGTGCCGCAGCCAGGCGCGGGCGTCCTGGGTGTGGACGCTGAGCGCTGCTTTCTGGGCTTCCGGCGCATGCGGCGCCGCGGGCGCTTCCGGGGCTTCCGGCGCCGCGGGCGCTGCTTGGGCTTCGGGCAGCGGCAGCGCCTCGGCGACCAGCGCGGCGAGCCGCCGGTCGGCCTCGACGACCTGCTGCCGCGACCCGGGGCGTACGTGCGCCAGCCAGCGCGGCAGCGTCATCGCGCCGCCGCCGAGGTGGACGGCGTCCAGCGGCTCGCCGCCGGGGAAGGCGGCCTCGACGGCGTAGGCGATCCGGCGTACGTACTCGAACTCCAGGTGGCCGGGGTCGTCGAGGTCGACGTACGACTGCGGCGCCCCGTCGACGGTGAGCAGCCATGCGCGGTCGCGGTCGATGTCGGGGAGCAGCCGGGCGGTGCCGAAGTCGACCTCACGGAGGACGGGGACGGGCTCGCGGGCGTCCGGCTCGGCGTCGTCGTCGCGGTCGCGGCCCCTGCGGTCCGGGCCGGCGGCGGCGTCGCGGGGTCCGGCCCCGCGGTCCCGGCCGGCGGCGTCATCGTGGGTGTTGCGGCCGTCGCGGTCGCCGGGGGCCTTCCAGTCGGCGTCGCGTGAGCCATAGAGGCTGCGCGCGGCACTGACGCCGCGGGCGTGCCCGTCGGCGTGGCTGTCGCCATGAGGGTTGCGGGCGGCGCGGCTGTCGCCGGAGGCGGGGGCGGGGGCGGGGGCGTTGCGGGGGTCGTCGCTGTCGGGCACGGGGTCATTGTCCCGTGCCGGTGCGGACGGCCCGCCGCTGCCCGGTACGTGTCACCGTACCGGGCAGCGGCGGGGGCCGGACCACCGGGCCGGCGGGGCCGCGCGCCCGCCCCGAGCGACCCCCGAGCAGCGCCCGGGCGGCCTCGGACCAGCCCCGGAGCAGCCCCGGAGCAGCCTCAGAGCAGCGCGGTCACCGTGCCCGCGCCGACCGTACGGCCGCCCTCGCGGATGGCGAAGCCGAGGCCCGGCTCCAGCGGCAGGGCGCGGCCGAGGTCGACGGTGACGTCGGCGGTGTCGCCGGGCAGGGCCATGGCGGCGGGGCCGAGGTCGACGTCGCCGACCACGTCCGCGGTGCGGATGTAGAACTGCGGCCGGTAGCCGGTGGTGACCGGCGTGTGCCGGCCGCCCTCTGCCGCGGGCACGATGTAGACGCGCGCGGTGAAGCGGCGGTGCGGGGTGACGCTGCCCTGCGCCGCGACGATGTCGCCGCGCCGCACCTGGCCGCGCTGCACCCCGCGCAGCAGCAGCGCGACGTTGTCGCCGGCCTCGGCGTGCTCCATCGGCTTGCCGAAGGTCTCCAGGCCGGTGACGACGCTGGCCAGCGCCTCCCCCGCGGCCGTGTGCAGCTCGACCCGGTCGCCGGGCGCGATACCGCCGCGCTCGACCGCGCCGGTCACGACCGTCCCGCGGCCGGTGATGGTCAGCACGTTCTCCACCGACAGCAGGAACGGCGCCTGCGTGTACCGCACGGGGACGGGCACGTACCCGTCGACCGCGTCCAGCAGCTCGCCGATCGCGGCCGTCCAGCGCGGCTCGCCCTCCAGCGCCCGCAGCCCCGACACCCGTACCACCGGCAGCTCCTCGCCGGGGTAGCCGTGTGCGGACAGCAGCTCGCGCACCTCCAGCTCGACCAGGTCGGTCAGCTCCGGGTCGCCGGCGTCGGCCTTGTTGAGCGCGACGACGATGTGCGAGACCCCGATCTGCCGGGCCAGCAGTACGTGCTCCGCGGTCTGCGGCATGACGCCGTCGAGCGCGGAGACGACCAGGATCGCGCCGTCCAGCTGGGCCGCGCCGGTGATCATGTTCTTGACGTAGTCGGCGTGGCCGGGCATGTCGACGTGGGCGTAGTGCCTGGTCGCGGTCTCGTACTCGACGTGCGCGATGCTGATGGTGATGCCGCGGGCCGCCTCCTCCGGGGCCCGGTCGATGCGGTCGAACGGCACGAAGGTGCCGGTGCCGCGGTCGGCCAGGACCTTGGTGATGGCGGCGGTCAGCGTGGTCTTGCCGTGGTCGACATGGCCCATGGTGCCGATGTTCAGGTGCGGCTTGGTGCGCACGTACGCCTGCTTGGACATGACGGTGTCTCCTCCTGGGACGCCGGGTGAGTCGAGGACCCCTGGGTCGGGCCGACCCTCCCCGTGCGGGGTCCCACCGGACGTCGGTCCGGGGAGGGTCAGCGTCGGGCGCCGCCGAAGAGCGCGCTCCGGCCGGCGGGCGCGGGCTTCGCGCCGCTCGCCGCGTCGGAGGGCAGGGCTGCCTTCGACGCCGCGACCGCTGCTGCGGTGGCGTCTGCGAGGAAGGCGAGCCGGAACATACGGTCGATCATGCCGGGTGGACGGGCGTGCCGTCGAAGGGTTTTCCGGCTCCACCGCGTGGGCGCGGCCCCGCGGAGGGGTTACGCTCCCGAGGTGCCGTCAGGTGTGCTTCGGGTCTCCCGCGTGCTGGTCTCGCCGTGGGGGCGGTTCGCCGTGCTCGTCGCCGTACTCGCAGCCGCCGGTGCGGTGGTGGTGGCGTGGCGACCGCAGCGGCTGATGACCGCGCACGGCTGGCAGCCCCACGCGTCGGGGCTCGCGGCGGTGCTGCTGTTCGCCCTCGCGTACGGGCTGTGCACCGTCGCTTTCGTGCCGCGCCCGCTGCTCAACGCGGCGGCCGGGGCGCTCTACGGCATCCACGCGGGCCTGCCGGCGGCGGTCGGCGGCACGGTGCTGGGCGCGGGCCTGGCCTTCGTCCTCGGACGGTTCCTGGGCCGCGACGCACTGCGCCCGCTGCTGCGGGGGCGGGTCGCCCTCTCCCTCGAACGGCAGCTGTCCACGCACGACTTCCGCAGCACGCTGGCGATGCGGCTCTTCCCCGGCGTGCCCTTCGCCGCCGCGAACTACGCCGCAGCCGTGTCGCGGGCGAGGCTGCTGCCCTTCCTCACGGCGACGGCAGCCGGCTGCACGGCGAACACCGCCGCCTACGTGGCAGCCGGCAGCCGTGCGGCCTCCCCCACCTCGCCGGTGTTCCTGCTGGCACTGGGCTTCCTCGCGGTGACGGCCCTCGGCGCACTGGCCGTCACCCGCACCCGCCGCACCCGCCGCGGCCGGGCGACCGGGGACGCCGAAGCGGCGGGCGGGGTCGCGGCCGGGGACGCCGAACCCGCGGGCGGAGTCGCGGCCGGCGGCGTGACGCCCGCCGACCGCTAGCCCCGGCGGCCGACCGCCGCACCGGACCGCGCCGAGCCGGGGGGCGACGGATCAGCGTCGCCGGCCCTCCTCCCACTCCTGCAGCGGGATGCGCTGGATCTCCAGCACATCCCCGAGCGTCCCCCACTCGTCCTTGCCCATACGGGTCAGCGGACGCAGCTTGTGGATATCGGGGTGCCCGTCGACCAGCACGGCCTCCGACACCGCCGCGTGCACGACCCGCCCGAAGACCACGGTGGAGTCCCCCAGCCTGACGGTGCTGTGCAGCTCGCACTCCAGCGCCACCGGCGACGCCGCCACCCGCGGCGGCTTGACCCGCGCACTCGGCTCCCGCGCGATGCCGACCTCGTCGAACTCGCTCACCCCGTGCGGGAACGCCGTGGCGGTCGCGTTGACCTCCTCGAACAGATGCTCCGGCGCGAGGTTCACCACGAACTGCCCCGTCTCCTCGACGTTCCGCACCGAGTCCTTCCGCCCCACCGACGTGAACTGCACGACGGGCGGGCTGACGCAGGCCACCGAAAAGAAGCTGTGCGGCGCCAGGTTGTCCGTCCCCGCGGCGGATGTCGTCGACACCCACGCGATGGGCCGCGGCACGACCGTCGCCGTCAAAAGCCGGTAGAAGGCATTGCGGTCAAGCTGCTCAGGATCGAAGTCAATGCGCATGACCCTCAGTATCCACGCGCAAGCGACACCCCCCGGCGCCGCATCGCGGCTTCCCCGACCTCGCCGCTCCTGGGAGAACGCCGGGTGGCCCCGACGTCACGCCCGACCTGCCCCACCTGCCCGCCCGGGCCCAGACCACGTGACCAGCGACCTCGCGCGGAAGCGGGGGCCTGTTCGCCGGCGCAGTGAAGATGCGCTCGCCGAAGCCGGGCTGACGAAGACGGACTTCCTCGCACGCGTAAGCGCACCGCACCGCAAGATCTCCTTGCTGCAGGAACGGCAGACCACTCCCGCCGCCCTCAGCCGTCCCGGTACGCACGGCCGAGTTCGGCGTTGTGGACGGCGAGGTGGCCGCGCGTGCGGGCCACGGCCTCCGCTACGGCCGCAACGGCAGTCCGGTGTAGTTCTCCGCGAGCTCGGCCGCCGCATGCGGTGAGCTGGCGATCCGGTCCAGCTGTGCGAGCTGGAGGCGGGTCTCGAAGGGGGACTGGTCCGGGGCGGTGTGCAGGGTGCTGGTCATGAAGTACGAGAAGTGCTCTGCCCGCCAGACCCGCCGCAGCGAGTCAGCCGAGTAGGAATCGAGAAGCGCTGTCTCGCCGGTCGCCTGCCGGTGCGCGAGCGCGCGGGCGAGCACGACGACGTCGGTGATGGCCAGGTTGAGTCCCTTGGCGCCGGTCGGCGGGACGATATGGGCGGCGTCGCCCGCGAGGTAGAGGCTGCCGGAGCGCATCGGTTCGCTGACGAAGCTGCGCATCGGCAGCACCGACTTCTGCATGATCGCCCCGCGGTTCATCTTCGTGGCCACCCGGAAGTCAAGCTCGTCCCAGATCTGCCCGTCCGACCACGAGGCGGGGTCGGTGCCGTTGGGCACCTGGAGGTAGAGGCGGCTGACGGTTGGGGTGCGCATACTGGCGAGCGCGAAACCGCGCTCGGAGTGGGCGTAGATCAGCTCGTCGTAGGAGGGCGGCGCGTCGGCGAGGATGCCGAGCCAGGAGTACGGGTAGGTGCGCTCGAAGACGCGGGGGCCGTCGAAGACGTTGCGGGCGACCCCGTGAAAGCCGTCGCAGCCGACGACGGCGTCACAGGCGAGTGTGCGGTCCTGGCCCTCGTGGCGGTAGTGGATGACCGGGCTGTCGGTGTCCGTGCCCGTCACCCGGCTGACCTCCGCCTCGAACAGCAGCGGCCCCCCCTGGGCGAGCTGGAGGGCTATCAGGTCCTTGACCACCTCCGTCTGCGCGTAGACCATGACGGACCGTCCGCAGGCCAGGCCAGGGAAGTCGATACGGTGCGCGCGGCCGTCGAAGCGGAGCTCGATGCCGTGGTGAACCAGGCCCTCATGGTCCATCCGCTCACCGGCACCGACTTCGCGCAGTACGTCGACGGTGGCCTGCTCCAGTATCCCGGCGCGTTGACGCTGCTCCACGTAAGCACGGTCGCATCTCTCCAGCACGACACTGTCCACACCCGCGCGGTGCAGCAGACGGGCGAGCAGCAGCCCGGCCGGCCCGCCGCCGATGATGCCCACAGTGGTACGGGCGGTGGTGGGGTTCACGTGTCAACTCCTTGAGAGTCGTCCTGGTCCAGGACTTGTTGAGCGATGGCGAAGGCGCTGTTCGCGGCGGGGACGCCGCAGTAGACAGCGGTCTGGAGCAGGACCTCGCCGATCTGCTGGGCGGTGAGCCCGTTGCGCAGCGCGGCGCGTACGTGCATGGCGAGCTCGTCGTGGTGTCCGCCCGCGACGAGTGCGGTGAGCGTGATGCAGCTGCGGGTCGCCCGGTCCAGGCTTTGGCGGGTCCAGATCTCACCCCAGGCGTAGCGGGTGATGAAGTCCTGGAAGGTTACGGTGAAGTCGGTGGTCCTGGCGATGGCGCGGTCGACGTGGGCGTCTCCGAGGACGGCCCGGCGGGCCCGCATCCCCGGTGAGAGGGTGGGCGGGAGAAGCCGCAGGACGGCCTCGGCGACGGCGTCCGGCTGCTCGACGGGCGCGAGGTGGGCGGCGCCCGGCAGTTCGAGGAGCGTCGCGCTCCGGATGCCGTCCGCGAGGGCACGGGCGTGGGGCGGCGGGGTGGCCTTGTCCTCGCGCCCGGCGACGACGAGGGTGGGCGCGGTGATACGGGGCAGTTGGTCGCGCAGGTCGAATGTGGCGAGGGCGTCGCAGCAGGCAGCGTAAGCGGCGGGGTCGGTATTGCGCTGGTCCGCGGTCAGCTCGGCTGCCTCGGGTCCGTCGAAGCCGGGGGTGAACCAGCGCGCGTGCGCGCTGTCGGCGAGCTGCTTCGTACCCTCCCCGCGGACGAGTGCCGCGCGGGCCTGCCATGCCTCGGGCTCGCCGAAGCGGGCGCTGGAGCAGATCAGTGCCAGAGCGGAGAGCCGCTGTGGATGGTGCACGGCGAGGTGGCCTCCGATCGCGCCGCCGAGGGAGACACCCGCGTAGGCGAAGGTCCCGATACCGAGGTGGTCGGCGAGTTCGAGTACGAGCGCGGCGAGATCGTCGACGCTCGCGCCGGCCTTGACCAGTTCGGGTGCGGAGGCGCCGTGTCCTGGCAGATCGAAGCGGACCAGCCGGTATGCACGGGCAATCGCGGGGACGATGCCGTCCCAGACGTGCAGCGAGGTGCCGAGGGACGGGCCGAGCACGACGACGGGCGCTTCGGCCGGACCTTCGATGCGGTGGTGGAGGAGGCGGCGAGGGGTGGTCATCTGTCGGCTCTCCGCGAGTCGTCGGTCGGAGCCGGGTGATGTCCGGCATCGGGCTGCCTCAGCAGGGCTCGGTCGGTGAGGGCAGGCGCGGAGCCGAGGTAGGTCGTGGGGTCGGTGCAGACGGCCGGTGTCCGCGGGGGGAACCGGTCGCCGAGCACGTCGCGGAGGGTGTCGGCCAGCGGGGTCCCCTCCTGCGCACTGCGGCGGGAAGCCTCCGTCAGGGCGGTTCTGGCGGCGTCGCGGCCGAGGACGGCGGCGAGCGTGATGCCCAGCCGCTCGGAGACGATGAGCCCCTGTGTCAGGTCGAGGCCGGCGCGCATCCGGTCGGTGTGGACGGCGAGGCCCTCGGCCAGTTCCACGGCGTCGCGCGCGGCCCCGCCGGTCAGCCGCAGCGCCTCGCGCAGCGGCTGCCACTCGGCATGCCACGTTCCCGCCGCCCGCTCGTCGCCTGCTGCGAGAGCCCCGATCAGGACGGTCGCGAGCGCGGGTACCTGGCGGGCCGCAGCGGCGATGAGCGTGGCCCGGACGGGGTTCCTCTTGTGCGGCATGGCCGAGGAACCGCCGCCGTGGCCTTCGGACAACTCCCCGATCTCGGTCCGCGAGAGCGTGAGGACGTCAGCGGCGAGCTTCCCGAGGGCGGCGGTCGTGAAGCCGAGTGCGGCCCCGAGATCCGCGACGGGCGTCCGCAGTACGTGCCATGGCAGAGCCGGCTCCGCGAGCCCGAGCTCGGCGCTGTACGCGGCGACGAGCCGCAGGCCGAGGTCGCCACCTGCGGTTGTGGGCCCGGAGGCCGAAGCCGTCGCGGGAGTCGCAACGGGTTCCGCCCCCGTGGTTCCGGCCGCCGCGGTGAAGGCCGCGAGCGTGCCCGCCGCGCCGCCCAGTTGGGCGGGGAGCGCGGCGCGGACGGCGGCGAGGCGGTCGTGGGCGTCGAGGAGGAGGGCGCGCCAGCCGGCGGCTTTGAGGCCGAAGGTCGTGGGGACCGCGTGCTGGGTCAGGGTGCGGCCAGGCATCGGGGTGTCGCGGTGGCGCGCCGCCAGCGCCGCGAGGAAAAGAGCCGCGCGGCGGAGGTCGGCGAGCAGCGGGTCGAGGGTACGGGCCGCAACCAGCATGGTGGCGGTATCGATGATGTCCTGGCTGGTGGCCCCCTGGTGCACGTACGGTGCCGCCGACGCGGGGACCGCCGCGGTCAGCGCCGGGACCAGCGGGATGACGGGGTTGCCGCCCGCCCTCGCGGCCACCGCGAGCGCGCGCAGGTCGAAGGCGTCCGCCCTTGCGGCGCCGGTCACCGCCTTCGCGGCGGCGCGCGGCACGAGGCCCAGCCGCGCCTGGGCACGGGTGAGCGCGGCCTCCGCGTCAAGCATCGCCTGCACAAAGGCCCGGTCGGAGGTCTGCGCCTCCGCCGCGCTGCCGACCGAGACGGGCGCCAGCAGGCCGACGTCCAGGTCCTGGCTCGACGGGCCCTCAGGACTGGAAGTCAAGGAAGACCGTCTCCTTCTCCCCCTGGAGTGTGATGTCGAAGCGGAACACCCCCGCGCGCTCCTGGCGCGCGAGCAACGTCGCGCTCCGCTCGGGCTCCAGTGCGGCCAGCAGTGGCTCGCCCTCCGGCGCCGCAAGGTAGGCGCGGGTGAAGAGATGGTGCAGCAGGCCGCGGGCGAAAACGCACAGCGACACGTACGGCTTCGCCGCCGGCGGCGGCAGCGTGCGCACGCAGAAGCGGCCGTCCGCGTCCGTGGCGACACGGCCGAAGCCTGTGAAGTCCACGCCGTTGCGGCCCAGGTGGCGGCCGGTCACCGGATCGCGGCGCATGGAGCCGGACGGCGCGGACGCCCCGGCCGGCGCCGGCTGCCAGGTCTCGATCAGCGCGTCGGGGACGGGTTGTCCGGCACCGTCGCGGACGATCCCGTGAAGTGTGATCGCGTCCGGGCAGTCCGCCGGGGCGACCTGACCGCCGCCGGCGAAGGGGAGTGCGTAGCCGTAGAACGGCCCGACCGTCTGCGACGGAGTGGGCTCCACCGGTACTGATCGTGTCATCGTGCGGCCTCCGTGCCGAGCCGGTCTTCCGTCAGTGTCGCGCCCGGGCCGTCCAGGACGATGTCCCAGCGGTAGCCGAGTGACCACTCCGACCGGGAGAGTTCGTGGTCGTATGCCGCGACCAGGCGCTCGCGTGCCGCGTTGTCGGTGACGGACTGCAGTATGGGGTCGTAGGCGAAGAGCGGGTCGCCGGGGAAGTACATCTGGGTGACGAGCCGCTGGCTGAACGCGGTGCCGAAGAGCGAGAAGTGGATGTGCGCGGGCCGCCACGCGTTCTCGTGGTTGCGCCACGGGTAAGCGCCCGGCTTGATCGTGGTGAAGGAGTATTCTCCGTCTCCACCGGTCAGGCAGCGGCCGACACCGCTGAAGTTGGGATCGAGCGGGGCGGGGTGCTGGTCGCGCTGGTGGGCGTAACGGCCTGAGGCGTTGGCCTGCCAGATCTCGACGAGCTGGCCGGCCACGGGCCGTCCGGCCCGGTCCAGGACACGGCCGGTGACGGTGATCCGCTCGCCGAGCGGCTCGGCGAGGTGCTGCCGTGTCAGGTCGTGGTCGAGGTCGGTGACGTCGGTGACGCCGAAGACCGGGCCGCTCAGCTCCGCCGCCTCCGGGTCGTCCAGGACGACCAGCGGCTGTTTCGGGTGGCGGAGCAGGCTGCTGCGGTAGGGGGCGTAGTCACGGTCGGGGTGTGAGCTGACGACACCGCTGTCCGCGTGGGCCCTGGCCTGTTCGGCGATCTCGCGCGAGATCTCCTGCTGGGTGAGAGGTCGGCTCTGGGTCGGAGGCACGGGGTTCACCTTTCGAGGACGAGGGCGAGGCCTTGGCCGACGCCGATGCACAGGCTCGCGACGCCGGTTCCGCCGCCCCGGGCTTTGAGCTGGTGGGCGACGGTGGCGACCAGCCGGGCGCCGGAGGCGCCGAGCGGGTGGCCGAGGGCGATGGCTCCGCCGAGCGGGTTGAGGACCTGCGGGTCGAGGTCCTCCCATTCGGCCACGCAACCGAGCACCTGGGCCGCGAAGGCCTCGTTCAGTTCGAGCGTTGCCAGGTCGGCGAAGGTCCGGCCGGCTTTGGAGAGGGCCCGGCGGACGGCTTCCACGGGTGCGAGGCCGAAGTAGTGCGGCTCGATGGCGGTGACGGCCGAGGCCGAGACGCGGGCGAGGGGCTCACGGCCGGTGGCCTTGAGGCCCTCCTCGTCTGCCAGCAGGATTGCTGCCGCGCCGTCGTTGAGCGGGGAGGCGTTGCCGGCCGTGACGGTACCGTGGTCCGTGCGGAAGGAGGGCTTGAGCTTGGCCATTGCTTCCAGGGAGGCGTCCGGGCGGACGCATTCGTCGCGGTCGACGATCACCGGTTCGCCCCTGCGCTGCGGAACGGCGACGGGGACGATCTCGGCGTCGAAGTCTCCGTTCCGCCATGCCGCGGCGGCCTTGCGGTGGCTGGCGAGGGCGTAGGCGTCCTGCTGCTCGCGGGTGATCCCGTGCTTGTCCGCGATCAGCTCCGCCGACTCGCCGAGCGGGACGGTCCACTGGGGCGCCATGCGCGGGTTCACCATGCGCCAGCCCAAGGTGGTGGAGTGCAATTCGGTGTGGCTCGCGGGGAAGGGGCGATCGCTCTTCGGCAGCACATAGGGTGCGCGGGTCATCGACTCGACCCCGCCGGCCAGGACGAGGGAAGCGTCACCGAGCGCGATGGCCCGCGCGCCCTGGATGACCGCCTCAAGCCCGGAGGCGCACAGACGGTTGACGGTGACCCCGGGCACGCTGACCGGCAGGCCCGCCAGCAGTACGGCCATCCGGGCGACATCGCGGTTCTCCTCGCCGGCTCCGTTGGCGTTGCCGAGATACACGTCACCGATGAGGGTGGGGTCGAGTTGCGGCGTGCGGTCCAGCAGTGCCTGGAGCACGTGGGCGGCGAGGTCGTCCGGTCGTACGGGGGCGAGCGCGCCGCCGTACTTGCCGACCGGGGTGCGGACGGCATCGACGACATAGACGTCACGGGGACGGTCGGTCACGGGTGCAACTCCTGCGTGCGGGTGGGGCGCCGGCGGACCCGGCGCTGCGTCGGGCGAAGCCGGATCGGGTCTGCGGGTACGGGGGTCAGCTCTCGGCCGGGCCGGCAGCGGCGCGCACCGGCGCGGCCGTGGCCGCCTGGATCTCCTCGGCGGTGACGCCGGGCGCGGTCTCGACCAGAACGAGCCCGTCCTCGGTCACGTCGAGCACGCCGAGGTCGGTGATGACGCGGTGCACGCAGCCGCGGCCGGTCAGCGGGAGCGTACAGGTGTCCACGATCTTCGGGCTGCCGTCCTTGGCGGTGTGCTCCATGACGACGATGACCCGGCGGGCGCCGTGGACCAGGTCCATGGCACCGCCCATGCCCTTGATCATTTTCCCTGGGACCATCCAGTTGGCCAGGTCACCGCAGGCCGAGACCTGCATCGCGCCCAGGACCGCGGCGTCGATGTGCCCACCGCGGATCATGCCGAAGGAGAGCGAGGAGTCGAAGAACGACGCCCCCGGCACGACGGTGACCGTCTCCTTGCCCGCGTTGATCAGGTCGGGGTCGACCGCGTCCTCGGTCGGGTAGGAGCCGACGCCGAGCAGGCCGTTCTCGGAGTGCAGCACGACGTCCACGCCGGCGGGCAGGAAGCTCGGCACCAGCGTGGGCAGCCCGATGCCGAGGTTGACATAGGAGCCGTCCTTGAGCTCCAAGGCCGCTCGGGCCGCCATTTCGTTGCGGGTCCATGCCATCAGGCGCGCACCGTCCCTCGTCCAGGAGGCCCGGAGGTCGTGCGCCGTTCTATGCCCTTGTCCCCGGCCTGGGCGGGAGTCAGCTCGACCACACGCTGCACGAACACGCCGGGGAGGTGGATCTCGTCGGGGTCCAGACCACCGGGCTCGACCAGTTGCTCGACCTCGGCGACGGTGATCCGCCCGGCCATCCCCGCCAGCGGGTTGAAGTTGCGGGACGCCTTGTTGAAGACCAGGTTCCCGTGCCGGTCGCCCTTGGCGGCACGCACCAGCGCGTAGTCGGTGATGATGCCACGCTCAAGCACGTAGGCACGGCCGTCCCAGCTGCGGACCTCTTTCGGCGGAGAGGCCAGCGCAACACCGCCCTGGGTGTCGTAGCGCCAGGGCAGGCCGCCGTCGGCGACCTGGGTGCCGACTCCGGCCGGAGTGTAGAAGGCGGGTATACCGCAGCCACCGGCTCGCAGCCGCTCCGCGAGCGTCCCCTGCGGGACGAGCTCCACCTCCAGTTCGCCGCCCAGATAACGGCGGGCGAACTCCCTGTTGTCACCGATGTAGGAGCCGGTGACCCGGGCGATCCGGCCCGCCGCGAGCAGGATGCCGAGGCCGCCCCCGTCCACACCGCAGTTGTTGGACACTACCTGCAGGTCTTTGGCGGCATGCTCGTACAGGGCCTTGATCAACGTGTTCGGCACACCGCTGAGACCAAAGCCGCCGACGGCGAGTGACGCGCCGTCGGGTATGTCCCGCACCGCAGCGGCGGCACTGGGGTGGACCTTGTCCATTAGGCGGCCCCACCCCGGCCACTTGCCCAACGTTCACTAGACGAACTATTGTTCAGTTCCCTCATGGTGTGCAGTCTGCGTACTGCGGCCACGGCTGTCAACACCCTCCCGGCAGGAGAACCGCCTGATGCGCGAGTCGATCCACACGGATACATCGGCCTCGCCGGACGTCCCTGCGGAGGCCGTCGGGCCGCTACTGCGCGGCGTCGCCATACTGCGCACCCTCGCCACAGCTCCCGAGCACCGGCTGACGCTCGGCGAACTGGTCCGCACCACCGGCCTGGCCCGTTCCACCGTCGACCGGATCACGGCGACCCTCGCCCGCACCGGCTACGTGCGCCTGGACGGCCGAAGCGCGTCGCTGGCGCCACCGCTGATGGAACTCGGCAACGCCTACCTCGCCGCCACCCGCCTGCCGGAGCTGCTCGGCCCGATCGCCGACCGCCTCGCCGACACGCTCGACGAGTCCGTCTCTCTCGCCGTCCCCGATCGCGACGGCATCCGCTTTGTCCACCAGGCAACCCGCCGCCGCAGCCTCTCGCTCAGCTTCCGTATCGGCGACCTGCTCCCGGCCGAACGCACGGCTCCCGGAGCACTGTTCGCCGCGCTGTGGAGTCCGGCGCAGTGGGCGGACTGGCAGACCCGACGCGCCGCCGATCCCGACCAGCTCGCGTTCCCCGCAGCGCCACCCGGCAGGCGCGGTCTCCCCGACTTCCGGCAGCGCGCCGCACGGGCGAAGGTGGACGGCTCGGCCCTGGACGACCAGCTGATCGAACCCGGCCTGGTGGCCATGGCCGTTCCTGTGCACGACCCCGAGGGCGCCCTGGTCTGCGCGCTGAGCGTGGTCAGCCACACCAGCCGCCACAGTGCGCGCGACCTCCGCACGGCCCTGCTTCCCGCGCTGACGCGCGCCCGTGACGCGATGGAACAGGTGCTACGGGAGCCACCCGCGCCCGCCGAGCAGGTACCCGCCCGCACCGCGGAGTGGATCTCCGCCTCGAAGGACGAACTGGGCGCGGATTTCATCGAATCCCTCGCCCGAGGGCTGCTCGTGCCGACAGCCTTCGACGCGGGACGCGCGGAACTGCGCCTGTCCGCGGTCGCGGAAGGCGTCTGCCTGGCCCGTGCGACGGCCCGGCGCGCACTGATCACCCTGCAGCATCTCGGCTACGTGACTACGGAGGGGTACTCCTTCCGACTGACTCCAGCCCTGCTGGAGCTGGGCTACGCCCCGCTGTCCCGAGTGGCCCTGCCGGGTCTGGCCGAGCCCCATCTGGCCAGCCTGGTCGCCAGGGTCCACGAATCGGCATCACTGGCCGTCCTTGACGGGACCGACATCCGCTACACCGCCCGGGTCGCGACGAGCCGCATCATGAGCGTCCACATCAGCGTCGGCACCCGTTTCCCCGCTTACGCCACGAGCCTGGGCCGCGTCCTGCTCTCAGCCCTGCCGCACGACGAGCGCCGCAGGCTTCTGGCGACGGAGGAGCTCCGTCCCCTCACCCGGTTCACCATCACAGACCGCACCCGGCTGGACGGGGTGCTCGAACAGGTCGCCGACGCGGGATACGCCGTGGTCACCGACGAACTGGAAGTCGGCCTGCGCTCCCTTGCAGTCCCGGTCCGCGACAGCGCCGGCCGGGTTGTCGGCGCGATCAACGTCTCGATGCACAGCGCTCGCCTGTCGCTCGCCGAGTGCCTGAGCGACGTCCTCCCCGCTCTTCGCGAGTCCGCGGCGGCGGTGGAGTCGGACCTGCGCATCGCCGGCCGCTTCACCGCACCGCCCACCACATAGAAAGCGCAGCCGCGGACAAGCTGAGACCGGTTCCGGACCGTGCGCTATGCGAACGTTCCCACGCAGGGGGAACGTTCGGGAGCGTCCAAAGCGCGAGCCGACGGCGACGGAAGCGGTCGTTTTGTCCCGACTCATCGTTACGGATCTGCCTCAAGCGGGAGTGTTGACCTCACCCGCGAGCGGCCCTATGTTCTCGATGAGAATCTTTGTGCGCCACGCGCACATTTGCTCTGCCCTGCTGTGTCTTCCACTGCTTCGATCACCAGGGGTCTTCATGCGCCGCATACTCGCCGGCCTCAGTGTCACCGCCGTCCTTCTCACGGCCGCGGCCTGCGGATCCGGTTCCGGTTCCGGTTCCGACAACACCGCCGCCGACAAGGCCGGAGGCACGGTCACCCTCAACGTGGGACTGGTGCCCATCGTCGATGTCGCACCCATCTACCTGGGCAAGGAGAAGGGCTTCTTCGACAAACAGGGCATCAAGCTCAATCTTTCCACCGCCCAGGGCGGAGCCGCCATCGTCCCCGGCGTCGTCAGTGGCCAGTTTCAGTTCGGCTTCTCCAACGTGACCTCGCTGATGGTCGCGCAGGACAAGAACGTTCCCGTCAAGGGCGTGGCCGAGGGCAACAACTCGACCGGCAAGGACGGCGCGGACTTCGGCGGCATCGCGGTATCCAAGGACAGTCCGATCACGTCGGCGAAGGATCTTGAGGGCAAGACCGTCGCGGTCAACACCCTGAAGAACATCGGAGACACCACCGTGCGCGAGTCGGTGCGCAAGGCCGGTGGCGATCCGAGCAAGGTCAAGTTCGTCGAGATGGACTTCGCCCAGATGCCCGCCGCGCTGACCAAGCACCAGGTGGACGCCGCCTGGGTGGTCGAGCCGGCCCTGGCCTCGGTGAAGGCCAGCGGCGGACGGGTGGTCGCGTCCAACTTCGTGGACGTCTCCCCCGACCTGACCGTGGCCCTGTACTTCACCTCGACGAGCTACGCCGCGCAGCATCCCGCCGAGGTCAAGAAGTTCCAGACCGCTCTGAGCGAGTCCCTCGCCTACGCCACCGCCCACCCGGACGAGGTGCGGAAGGTGGTCAGCACCTACACGCAGATCCCGGCGTCCCTGCTCTCCCAGGTCATCCTGCCGAGTTGGCCGGCGGAGCCTGACAAGGCATCGCTGGAGACCCTCGGGAAGCTCGGGCAGCAGGACGGTCTGATCTCCTCGGCTCCCGACCTGAGCAAGCTGCTTCCGTGAGCGCCGCCCGCCGTGCCGGGCTGGGTCTGTGCGGGCTGTTCGGATTCCTCGTGCTCATCGAACTGCTCCCACGGACCGGCCTGGTGCCGTCCGCCTACTTCCCGCCGACCAGCCGGATCGCGGTGGCTCTGTGGGACCAGGTGCTCCAGGGCTCCTTCTGGTCGGCCCTTGGCGACACTCTCATCGCCTGGGGTCTGGGGCTGCTGATCGCCGTCGCTGGCGGTGTCGTCGCCGGCGTGCTGCTTGCCCTCGTGCCCTGGCTTCGCCGGTTCACCGCCTCCACCGTCGAGTTCCTGCGCCCTATACCCTCGGTGGCGCTGATCCCGCTGGCCGTCCTGCTGTACGGCACGCAGATCGGCTCCACACTGCTCCTGGTGGTCTACGCGGCCTTCTGGCAAGTACTGGTGCAGGTGCTCTACGGCGTCGGGGACATCGACCCGGTAGCGGAGGAAACTGCTCGCAGCTACCGGCTCGGGACCTGGGCCCGGATCCGCTACCTGCTGTGGCCCACCGGCCTGCCCTATCTGATGACCGGCATCCGGCTTGCCGCCGCGGTCGCGTTGATCCTCGCCATCACCGCCGAACTGGTCATCGGGGCGCCCGGCCTCGGCGTCAGGATCGCCGTCGCCCAGTCCTCGCAGGCCGTCCCGCAGATGTACGCGCTCATCGCGGTCACCGGACTGCTCGGCCTGGGCATCAACCTGGGCGCACGGGCCGCGGAGCGCCGGCTGCTCTCCTGGCACCAGTCCGTCCGCGGAGAGGCAGTCGTCTAATGGGTCGTGTAATGAGACGCATCCTGGTCAACGTGATGTGGGCCCTGACACTGCCGGCACTGCTGATCGCCGCGTGGTGGCTGGTGAGCGACGACAGCACCAGCATCTACTCCCCGCCGCTGCGCACAATTCTGCGCACGTTCGGTCCGACCTGGGACGGCGACAGGCTCACCCACGACGTGGTGCCGAGCCTGCTGCGCCTGACCGCCGGCTACCTGCTGGCAGCCGTGGCCGGCATCGGTCTTGGGCTGCTCGTGGGTCTGCACGCGCAGCTGCGGGCCACGCTCGAACCCGTCCTGGAATTCCTTCGGGCCCTGCCGCCGCCGGTTCTGGTGCCGATCATCATGCTGTTCGCCGGCATCGGCGACACCATGAAGCTCATCGTCATCGCCAGCGGCTGCCTGTGGCCGGTTCTGCTCAACACGGTCGAGGGAGTGCGTGCCGTCGACCAGGTGATGATCGAGACCGCCCGCAGCTACCGGCTGCCGGCTCCCGCCCGGCTGCGCCACCTCGTACTGCCCGCCGCGAGCCCGCAGATCTTCGCGGGCCTGCGCCAGGCGCTGTCGATCGGCATCATCCTGATGGTCATCAGCGAGATGTTCGCGGCCAGCAACGGCCTCGGCTTCGCCATTGTCGACTTCCAGCGCAGCTTCGCCATCCCCGAGATGTGGAGCGGCATCCTCCTCCTCGGCCTGCTCGGCTTCGTACTCTCCATGCTGTTCCAACTGGTCGAGCGCCGAGCCCTGGCCTGGTACCACGGTCTGCGGGCGTCCCGGCGGGCCTCATGACTCACAAGAACGGAAGCGGACAACCCATGCTCGAAGTACGCGGCCTGCAGAAGGTGTACGAGGGCGCCGGACGCCGGGTGGAGGCCGTCCGCGACCTCACGTTCACACTCGAACCGGGAGAGCTCGCCTGCCTGGTCGGCCCCTCGGGATGCGGCAAGACCACGCTGCTGAAGTGCCTTGCCGGCCTGCTCGCGCCCAGCGCGGGCGACGTGCTGCTGGGCGGGCACAAGGTCACCGCACCGCCGCCGGGCATGGCACTGGTCTTCCAGGAGTACGGCCGCAGCCTGTACCCCTGGCTGCGCGTACGCGACAACGTGGAACTACCGCTGAGGCAGAAGAAGGAGATGAGCCGGCAGCGCCGCCGCGAACTGGTCGAACGCTCCCTCGCCGAGGTCGGGCTCACGCATGCCCACGACGCCTACCCCTGGCAGCTCTCCGGCGGCATGCAGCAGCGCGTCGCCATCGCACGGGCGATCGCCTACGAGCCCGAAGTGCTCCTCATGGACGAGCCTTTCGCCGCCGTGGACGCCCAGACCCGAGCCGACCTGGAGGACCTGGTCCGGCGCGTGTGGCAGGACCTTGGGGTGACCGTCCTGTTCGTCACCCACGACATCGACGAGGCCGTCTACCTCGGCCAGCGGGTACTGGTCCTGTCCAACTCCCCCACTGTGGTGCAGGAACAACTCACGATCGACCTGCCCGACGAGCGCGATCAGCTGACCACCCGCGCCGACCCCCGCTTCACAGCCTTCCGGACCCGGATATACGAGCAGATCCAGGCCGCCAAGGTGGCAAAGGCCTGACCCGGCCGGCCCGGCCCCGCTCGGCTCGACCGAACGGGGCCGACGGCGTCGGTGCCGCGGCCGTGGCAAGGCGCGGACCGCACTCACCGGCCCCTGGTGACGGCCCCACCGCGGGGTGGCACCGACGCGATGCTGTTGCCCGACCTGGCGGAACCTCGTCGCCAGGTCGGAACAACGACAGCTACCGGGTCGTCCGGTCGCTGAGCGCCTGCTCGACGGCGGCCTGTACGAGGGCGTCCTCACGCAGCTTGCGCCGCGTACGGCGGCGGCGCGCTTGAAGCAGCACCCCGACAGAGATCACGATCAGTAGGACGATCAGCAGCAGCAGTGTCCATGGGACCGCCCAGCCGTGCGTCGAGGCCCGCACCGTCTTGAGCGAGGTGGTGGAACCCGACGGGTCGGCGAACTGCGGTGTGACGGCTGCGGTCGCGGTCAGGCTGAATCCTGGTACCACGTCATGCACGGGCACCGTCACCTTCCAGCTCTCCGCGGGCAGCAGGTCCGGCGCCGGGGGAATGTCGTCCGATTCGGCCCGCAGCCACCCGAACGGGCCGTGCAGCGATACCGCCTGGCGGGCCGACAGCGTGGTGTTGCCGGTGTTGTGGATCGTGTAGCTGACAGTGGCGTCGCCCCCGGTGAACGGGTTGAGCGAGCCCGCGTAGCTCACCTTGAGGTGCTCGACCGCGAGACCGGGCTTGAGCTCGCCGCTGACCCGCAGTTTGACGCGGATACCGAGGCGCCGGTCCACGTTGATGCCCTCGGCATCGTCGCGCTGTGTGAGCGAAGTGAGGATGCCGCCCACGTAATCGCCGGGGGTGGCGTTGTCCGGAACCGTGGCGGTGAAGGGGACCTCGACGGACTTGCCGGGCTCGATCTCGACGCTGTCGCGGCCGGCGTGGACCCAGGCGCCGACTCCGACGGACTTCTTGTCCCTGGCGAGCAGGTCAAGTTGCCCCGCGTCGGTCGTGAAGCCATCGGCGGCGTAGACGGCGAGGTCGAGCGGCACCTTGCCGCGGTTGGCGACAACCATGGCGTCCTTGACCTGTCCGCCCGGGCTGACTGCGTAGCTGAAACTGGGCCGGTCGTCGCCGTAGCTGTTGGCCGCCGTCTTGACCGTCCAGGTCACATCGCCGTCCGCCGCGGCGGCGGGGCCGGCGGGTAGGGCGGCAAACGCGAAGGCGGCGAGCAGGGCCGCCGCGACGATACGGCGGAGAACGGCGACGGTGGTCTTCCGGCGACCTACGGGCACGTGCATCTCAGGGGTCTCCTGGAAAGAAAGACGGGGTGGGGCACCTCCTGGTGCCCCACCCCACCGGTTGGAACGGGTCGGATCAGCTGCTCAGAGCGGTGATCGTGAGGGTGGCGCGGTAGGCGCCCTTGTCGACGCTGCCCGGGATCTTCAGTTCCAGGTCGGCGCCCAGCTTGGCCGTGCCCTTGGGGTGGTTCTGGTCGGCCCAGCCGAGGCCGCGAGAGACGGACAAGCCGGCGCCGTGGTCGTCGTAGCCGGGACTCACCGAGCCGCTGGCCTTGGCTCCCGCACCGGCCTCCAGTACCTGCGGCGTCCAGCCGAGGTAGGCGCCGGAGAACTGCTTGTCGCCGTCCTTGAAGTCGCTCACGCTGGCCGAGATCGACCACGGGGCGAGCGAGCGACGGCTGTCCGACACGGCGATGGGGTTGATCTTCCCGGTCGCGTCGAAGTAGTCGCCGTCGTGGTCCTCGGCGGTGCCGAGGTCCACCAGGCCGTTGTCGCCGTCGATCGTCCAGCCGAACTCACCGGGAGGTGCGTCCGGCACGTTCACCAGGAGTTCCTGGGTGGACGGGGCGGTCGGCGGGGTCGGGGCGAGTACCCGGTCGAGGAACGCCTGTACGTAGCCGAAGTTCGGCAACTCGTCAGTGATGGGAGCGTCCGCGGTACCGAAGTACTGGCGCACCGGTTGCTTCTTGCACGTGCTCGGGTCGACCTGCTGGACCCTCCGAGTCACGTTCTGGACGCTGGCGGGGTAGCTGCCCGTGTGGCCCTGGCCCGCGACCCACTGGAACGTCGCGTCCACGCATGCCGCCGCGAGGGCGTCGAACATCTGCTGGCTCTGGAGGAAGGGGAGAAGGTTGTCACTCCCGCCGTGCATGAGCAGGAAGGGCGGGTCGTCCGCCGACACGTTCTGGACGGGGCTGGCCGGGTCGGCCCAGACGCAGTCCGGGTCCTGGAGGCCGGCCGGCATGCTGCCGCCCTTGCATCCCACGAGCGACGACTCCGGGGAGTTCGTGGGATTGTGCTGCAGTCCGGTGATGCCGACTCCGCTCGGAGGAACCGCGAGCCCGTTCTCGTCCACGCCCCACGTTGCATCCCCACCCCACTGGGAGTCCATGGTGCGGAAGTTCGCCGGAAGTGCGTAGGTGACGACAGCCTGGACTTTGTCCGATACGCCCTCGGTGGCGGGGTTGGTACCCCAGAAGAGCGGATTGTCACTGCCACCGGTCGTGCCGGCGATGGCCGCGGCCCAAGCACCCGAGGAAAAGCCCGCGAACGCGAACCGGTTCGGGTCGAACCCGTACTCGTCAGCGTGAGCACGCAGGTAGCGGATGGCGTCGTGAACGTCCTGGATCTGACCGGGCGCCTGCACCTGCGAACTCGACCGGATGCTCACACCGGCGACCGCGTACCCGGCCGAGCCGAGAGCAGCCGCCCACGTGTTCGCGCCGCCCTTGCCGCTGTCCGCGGTCCAGGCCGAGCCGTTGGAGAAGATGACCAGCGGAAGCTTCTCCCCCTTGGCCCGTTCGGGCAGGTAGATGTCGAGCAGGTTGCCCTTCGTCGTGGCAGGGATCGGGTCCTTGTACGCGATGTTCGTGAAGTTCTGTGACGCAAGAACGTCACCGTCGTCGGCGAAGGCGGGCGACATCCCCGCCATACCAGCCAGGAGTGCGATGACCGAGGCCTTGACGGCCAGCTTTCTCCACCGGCCGCTGACGCCGGTGGGTGTTCGGCGCCCGACTCTGCGCGCCTTCTCATTCAACATACGAGCCCCATCTGTTCGTAGAGTGAACTGATGTTCACCAGCTGCGTGGGCAGCAGCATCCAAGCAAACCCAGGGTGTGTCAATGAGTCATACAGAGATATCGACCCAACGCGGCGGCCCGTTCGGGCAGGTCGACATCTGTAGCCACTCCCCCACACCGAAACCTCACACCCCCCGCGGCAGCCGGCGATGCCCTTCACGAGTGGGCCCCACACATAAGTCGCGCATCCGATGGCCTGCCCGTCCCTGGCGGCGCAGAAATCGCAAGATCCGCAGAGCGTCATCGCGCCTCCACGCCGGCCGTCGGCCCGTGGTTGTCGCGCACCAGGTCGCCATGCCGGGTGTCGTCGGCCCAGCTGGCGCCGCTGTTGGCCCTGCCCGCGAAACGGCGTGACTCGGCATCCCGGCGACCGCCCATGCCTTGTCCGCCGTCCCCGAAAGGGCTTTGACCAGCCTCCGAGGCTCCTGAGCGGGTGAGCGGGTGAGCGGCGTCGGCCGGCTGCCGGCGCTGGCCCAGGAAGGGAGCGGCCGGAGGGGCGGGTGGCCGGAATGCAGCACGCCGGGCTTCCGTACGAAACCGGGGCCCGGTCCCGGCGCCACGCGCGCCGGGGGCCGGGCGGCCGGGACGCCCCCCTCGGGTTCCCGGCCGCCCGGTGCAGTCAGCCGACCGTGCAGGCGGCGCCGTTGAGAGCGAAGACCGCGGGGCTCGCGTCGTTCTGCGACCATGCTCCCTGGAAACCGAAGGAGACGTCGGCGCCCGGCGCGATGGTGCCGTTGTAGGAGAGGCTCTTCGCGCTCACCGCAGAGCCGCTCTGGGTGACCGCGGCGTTCCACACGCTGGTCACCTTCGTGTCTCCGGGAAAGCTGAAGGCGAGCGTCCAGCCGCTGACGGGCGTGCTCCCGGTGTTGGCGACCTTGATGTCCGCCGTCAGACCGCCCTGCCACTCGCTCTTGGTGTACGTGACCGCGCACGCGCCCGAGCCGGTGCCGCCACTCGTACCGCCGGACGTCGTCGCACCGCCCGATGTCGTACCGCCCGTCGCGGTGCCACCGCTCCCCGGGTGCAGCTGCACGACCACGATCGAGTAGGCCGGCACGCTCTGCTGGGCGGCACTGCCGGAGACCGCGGAGGTGATCGAGGTGCCGTTCTTGGCGTATGTATAGACAGTCGGGGTGGTGGCGGACGGGCTGAAGCCGTCGAAGTCCAGCGAGACGGCGACCGCGTTGGACGGGTCCTTGTTGATCAGCATCACATCGACGTCACCGTCGGCCCGTTTGGCGGCGTGCACGGCCAGCAGGGAGCTGGAGCTCGAACCGCGGACCAGCCAGTCGCCCGGCGCGGCGAGCTTCGTGATCATCTGCGTGCCGTAGTACGGCGCGAAGGGGGTGTCCAGCGGCGGCTCGCAGGACGCGCCGCTGGAGAGGACGCCGTAGTCGTCGTAGTCGGTGCCGCCGTCGACGCTGGTCACCTTGCTGCAGTCGGTCCCGTTGTGCAGGCCCCACCAGTCGACGTTGAAGGCACCGTTCTCCATCCAGGTCAGGTATTCGTCCGGGGCGAAGAGCCCGTTCGAGGCGGCATCCTTGTACATGTTGCCGTTGGCCTCGGTGACCGCGATCCCGACGTCGGGGGCGTTGCTCCCGGCGTACTGGTCGATGAGGGAGCGCAGGGTGCTCGCCATGCCCGGGATCTCCGCGTGCGGCTTGCCCAGCAGGTCGGCCTCGCTGGAGCTGGTCGGGTAATGATGGACGATCACGAAGTCGATCTTCGGTCCGGCGATCGACATGACCGTGTGATTCCAGTCGGCGGTGTCACCCGGCCCCGTGAGGCCGTCCGGCCAGTTGCCCGGCGTGGTCAGGACCGCGCCGATCTTGATGCTCGGGTCGACGGCCTTCATGGCGGAGGCGTACTGCACCAGGTTGGTCGCATAGGTGGTGGCACTGTGGCTGGAGTGCTTGTCGGTCTCCCAACTGGAGCCGTACTCCCCGTTGCCGTAGACCTCGTTGCCGATCTCCCAGTACCTGACACCGTAGCCCTTCGTCACGTTGGCGTACCGTACCCAGTCGGCCGCTTCCTGTGCCGTCCCCGAACCGTAGTCCGCGGTGACGATCGGCTGGGCGCCCGCGGCCTTCACCGTGCTCATGTACGTGTCGAAGTCCGTGCCAGGGGCGACGTAGCCGCCGTCGGTGGTGTGGGTCTGCCAGTGGTAGATGTCCGAGTACGAGCCGCCGGGATAGCGCACGGCCTTGATCCCAGCCGCACTGAGCAGCCCGGGAACGGCCGCGTCGTTCATGTTGCCGTCGTAGACGGCCACGTTGGTCCCGACACCGGTGGCAGGCACGGTCGCCAGCACCTGCCCGGCGTTCACGGTCACCGCCGCCGTCGTGGCGGCGGACGCGTCGGGGCTCACGGCCAGGCTCGCGCCCAGCAGGGTGAGAACGGCGGTCGCGGCCCACACGAGCGGGGCACGACGCGGGGGGTTCATCGGCTCACGCCCCTGCGGGGGCGGCGTTCGGACGTGCATCGGATACTCCTTGCGGTGTGGGGGACCGGGCAAGGCTCTCGGCGTACGCGGAACGTTAGCGCTCACAATCGTCTTCTCAGCTGTCTGCCGCGAGAGGTGGGGATCTCGGGAGCCGACGGCGGCAGGATGTATCACCTGCGTGGCACTGTCAACCGTGGTGGCGGTGGGGAGGGTGTCCACACAGGTGCCGGAGGTGATACGCAGCCCCGCCGGAACACTTCTCGTTACCACGCCGTCGGCGTAGGCGCCGGCCTGGGGGTGTCCCGTCCGGTAGCCCTGGGCCTTGACGGCCGGCCACACCGCCCGGTCGGACATCTGGAAGCCGAAGTCGGCGTGGCCGCCCGGGTCGTCGGCGCCGGGCGGAGTGTCTCGGGGGCGGGCCGGCGACTCGGTGTTACGCGGGCCGGTGGGGGTCAGGTGCCGAGGAGGGGTGCGAGGTCGCCCGTGAGGAGCGCCTGCATCAGTACGTCGCCGCGGCCGTCCGCGGGGTGGGCCGTCAGCCGCACGACGTGTTGCGCGCCGCCGTCGACCGTGACCTTCGCGTCCGTCAGCAGCTGCGACCACGGCTCGTTGGCCGAGCGCGAGCTGCCCGAGGCAAGCTGGGTGCGCAGCCGGGCCGCGAGTGCGTTCGCGGCGGACGCGGAAGGGTTCGTCCGGCACAGCTCGTTCGTCAGGTCCGCGGCCGAGGTGCCGCGCGTGCCCACGCCGAGCACCGTGCCGTTCACCGCCGCTTTGACGTCGCCGGTGCCGCGGTCCGTCAGCTCGGCGGCCAGCGGGTGGTCGAGGCATTCGGCGACCGCGCTGAAGGCGGCGTCGCTGCCGAGGGTGTGGCCGCCGTCCGCGTCGACGCCGTCGAGCGCGGCCAGCGAGGAGGCGTGGACGAGCGACGAGCCGCCGGTCCGTACGAGGTTGAACTGCCCGACCGCGGCGCCGGTGAACGTGTCCGCGAGCTTGCCGGTCAAGGAGATCTTGTGGTCCTGCTGGAGGCGCCAGGTCTTGCCCGTCGGCCCGTCCTTCTCCGGTGTGCCGCCGAGCGCCTGGAGCTTCGGCGTCACCGCGGACGGGTCGATGCCGCCGTCGAGCCGGCCGCCGGTGTCGGGCGGGTTGCCGGCCTCGACGGCGACGTTCGCCGTGCGGCCGTCGAAGCCGAAGCTCTGCTGGGTGAGCTGGGCGGCGGATGCGATCTCGCCCCACCCGTGCGCGCTCAACTGCGAGGCCGCCCGTCCCGTGCCCGTCAGGCCGGCCTTGCGCTGGGCTTCGAGGTCGCCGAAGTCGACCCAGGCGCGGTGCTCGGCCGTGTCCGTTATCCGGCCCAGCTCGGCGCGCAGGGTGTCATCCGCGTCGGCGCCCCGGTGGACACCGCCGCTGCCGCCGCACCCCGCGACCGCCACTGCGGCGAGCACCACGGCCCCCGCGATCATCTTCGCCCGCATCACCCTCGCACGCCCCCGATCGTCCGCGTCCTCGGCACGCGCCCATGAGCGCGCCGGTCTCCCTAACCGCCCCCGCACAGCCCTTCCGCGGACGCCTGAACGCCCTCGCCCAGGACCATGGCGACGGGGGCGACGGTGTGAAGGACGCGTTCAGCAGGGAAACGGATGCACTTGAGCGCAGGGCAATGACGGCCCGTTCGGCGATGCCCGTCGCGGTGCAGGACAAAGACGCCGGCTACGAGGCCAGGTGGTTGGGCTCCGCTGCCGACGGCCGGGAGTAGCTGGCGGTGCCGCCCGTACGCCGTCGCGAGGTGGTCTCACTGCCGCTCCGACAAAGCGCGGCCTCCTCCGATGTCACCCCCGTGGCGTACGCCCGGCCCGGCGGTGCGAGGTGGGCTCCCAGGTGCGCAGGCGGAGGCTGTTGGCGACGACGAGCAGCGAGCTGAGGGACATCGCGACCGCGGCGAGCATCGGGTCGAGCCAGCCGGTCGCGGCCAGCGGGACGGTCACCAGGTTGTAGGCGAACGCCCAGGCGAGGTTGGCGCGGATGGTGGTCATCGTCCGGCGGGCGAGCCGTACCGCGTCGCCGACCGCGCGGATGTCGCCGCGGACCAGCGTGACGTCCGAGGCCGCGCGGGCGGCGTCCGTGCCGGTGCCCATGGCGATGCCGAGGTCGGCCGTGGCCAGGGCGGCGGAGTCGTTGACGCCGTCGCCGAGCACGGCGACCCGGCGCCCCTCGGAGCGCAGGTCGCGTACCAGCGCGGCCTTGTCCTCGGGGGTGAGGCGGGCATGGACGCGGGTGATGCCGAGCGCTTCGGCGACAGCGAAGGCGGGACCTTCGCTGTCGCCGGTGGCCAGCACGGGGTGGACTCCGAGCCTGCGCAGGTGGTCCACGGCCCGGTAGGCGTCGGCGCGCAGGCTGTCGCCGAGGGTGATCACGGCCTCGGGGACCCCGTCGACGGTGACCTGCACGCAGGTACGGGCCTGCGCCGCGGCCTCGGCGACGGCGGCGGCCAAGGGGCCGGTCAGTGCCTCGTCCGGGGCGCAGACCGCCGTACGGTGCCCCTCCACCGTGCCGGTGACCCCCCGCCCCGGGATCGCGGTGAAGTCCTCGACCGGGGGCAGCGCCCCGCCGGCAGGGCGGCGCCGGGCGGCGTAGGCGGCCAACGCCCGGCCCAGCGGGTGCTCCGAGCCGCGTTCGACCGCGCCCGCGAGGCGCAGCACCGCCTCCTCACCGAGACCCCCGGGCCGGCACGCCACCGCGGTCACGGTCATCTGGCCGGCGGTCAGCGTGCCGGTCTTGTCCATCACCACGGTGTCGATGTCGCGCAGCGACTCCAGGGCGCGGGCCCCGGAGACCAGGACGCCCAGGCGGGCGCCCCTGCCGGTCGCGGCGAGCAGCGCGGTCGGGGTCGCCAGGCCGAGCGCGCACGGGCAGGCCACGACCAGCACCGCGACCGCCGCCGTCACCGCCGCCTCGGCCGCCGCGCCCGCCCCGAGCCAGAAGCCCAGCACTGCCACGGCGAGGGCCAGCACGGACGGGACGAACATCCCGGCGACGGTGTCGGCGAGCCGCTGCGCCCGCGCCTTCTGCGTCTGCGCGTCGGCGACTGCCCGGGTGATACGGGCGAGCCGGGTGTCGGCCCCCAGCGCGGTGGCACGCACCACCAGCAGCCCGCCGGCGTTGACCGCGCCGCCCACGACCGGGCTGCCGGGCCGCACTTCGGCCGGCTCGCTCTCACCGGTCACCAGCGACAGGTCCAGCGCCGAATTCCCCTCGGCGACGGTGCCGTCCGTCGCGACGCGCTCGCCGGGCCGTACGGTGAAGTGGTCGCCGACCCGCAGCTGCGCCGGTGCCACCAGTCGCTCGGTGCCGTCCGCGGCGCGCAGGGCCACCTCGGGGACGGTGAGTTCCGCCAGCGCGCGCAGCGCCTCGCCCGTGCCGCGGCGGGCCCTGCCCTCCAGCAGCCGCCCGGCGAGCACCGCGAGCGGGACGCTCACCGCGCCTTCGAGGTAGACGTGCACGCCGTGGTGCGTCGAGGGCAGCAGCGTGAACGGCATCCGGTAACCGGCCGCGCCCGCACCGCCGAGCAGCAGCGCGTACGTGGACCAGCCGAGCGAGGCCGCCACGCCGAGCGAGACCAGGCTGTCCATGGTCGCGGTGGCGTGCCGCAGCCCTTTTACGGCACGGGCGTGGAAGGGCCAGGAGCCCCAGGTCGCCACCGGCAGGGCCAGCGCGAAGCACACCCACTGCCAGGAGGTGAACTGCCACGACGGCACCATCGACAGGGCCAGCACGGGCAGCGCCAGCACGGCGACCGCGAGCAGCCGCAGCAGTTCGCCCCGGTCGGCGCGGGGCTCGTCGGCCGGGGCGTCCGGCAGCCGCGGCTGCGCGCCGTACCCGGCGGCCTCGACCGCGGCGACGAGATCGGCGGCCGTCAGCGAGGCGGGGTGGGCGATATGCGCGGTCGAGGTCGCGAGGTTGACGGTGGCGGTGACGCCGTCCAGCCGCGCCAGCCGCTTTTCGACCCTGGCCACGCAGGCGGCGCAGGTCATTCCCGTGACGGTCAGGTCGGTCACGGTCAGGTCGGTCGCGGTCGGGTCGGTCACGGCGCTCTCCGGGGCCGCGGCCGTCTGCGCTCCCGCGGGTGCGGCGCTCATCCCATGCCCCCCATCCCGCCCATGTCCCCCGTCCCGCCGTGCCCGTCGGCCGGCGCGCCCGTCGGCGCGGGGTGCATACGGGGGTTGACGGGGCCGGCCGCGGCACCTGCGGCGTAGGAGGCGCCGAAGACGACGGCGAGGAAGAGGACGAAAGCCACGACGAGGACGGCCGGGGCGGGTGCGGCACCGGCGGGCCTCCCGGTCATGGGACCGGGGCGCGGGGCGGCAAGCAAGGGGGGCATGTCTCTCCAGAGCATGGCGCCGCCGGCCGGGCGGCACGGGGGTGGTGTCGTTCGCACGCCGGTACGGCGTCAGCCGCCGAGCGGCACGACCACCGCGCGGGCGCGGATCGTGCCGCTGCCCGCGAAGTGCAGGTCGAAGTCGACGGTGCTGCCCGGCGTCTGCGAGGGGTCGGCGGGCAGCATGAGGTCGGTGCCGAAGGGCGACATCGCCAAGCGGCTGCCCGGTGGGAGAGCGAGCGCCCGGACGGGCTCCATGCGCCCGGCGCCGTGCTCCTGCACCGTGTGGGCCATCATGACCCGGCCGAACCGGGGGGAGCTGACCGACAGCAGGGTGTCGGCGGACTGCCCGGTGTTGGCCAGGTCGAAGTACGCCGAGGTCGTCTCGGAGCCGGTGGGCGCGAGGACCTGCCCGGCGGTGACCCTGATCCGGGCCGGCAGGGCACCGGCGGCGCCGGACGAGGCGTACAGCGTGAGGGAGAACAGCGCCACGGCCACCACGGCGAGCGGCGCGAGGGCGCCGCGCCACGGACCGGCGGGACGGCGCTGGGGGTTCTTCGGCGCGACGGGTTCGGCCGCGCGGTTGTCGTGCGTCACCTCTCAGCAGTCGGCCGCGCGGGAGGAGAAGTTCCCGTACGCTGCCGCGCCGTACCGCCCGGGCCGCCGGCCGCACGAGCCGGCGACCGGGGCGGCAACCGGGGCGGCAACCGGGGCGGCGACCGAGGGGGCCGGCCCCCCCCGGCCGCTCCCGCCTCTCCGCCTCTCCGGGCGGATTGCGCGCCGGCCGTCAGCCGAGCGCGTCGAACCGTCCGGCCTTGGCGTCCTCCACCAGGGAGCCGAACTGGTCGGCGCTCATGCGCACCTGGTGTCCGAAGTCGTCGGTGATGACGACGCGCTGCTCCGCGGACGCGTCGGGGTCGAGGAAGAGCTGCGGGCAGCCGCAGTCGCACTTCCCGCAGAAGGTCGCGAGGGGTTCGAGGCTGCTGAGGTCGGTCATGACGGGCCTGCTTTCTGCGTACGGGTCGGGTCCGGGTGCGGGCGGCACGCGGTCCCCCGGCTGGGGCATACCCCGGGCCCGCGGCGCCGCCACCGCGTGCCGCAGCCGCGCGGAAGCACGGTCGCCGCGGCCGTCGCGCCCCTGTGCCCCGCGTGCTTCCGCCGGTGGGGCGAGTCGGGGAACCCGGGAGGCCGCCCGTACGACTCCTCCGAGGAGGTGCCGCGCACGGCCTCCCGGCGGCGGATCCCCCGGGGGGCGGTCGTGCGGACCGTCCCCCGGGGGCTGAACGGCCGTCAGGCGGCGGTCGTCAGTTTCCGCGTCCGGTCGTCCTCGTCGGCCAGGGCCAGCCGCGCGAGGTCCTCGCGGGCCCGCGCGACCCGGGACCGTACCGTCCCGACGGGGCAGCCGGCCCGCAGGGCGGCGTCGGCGTACGGCAGGCCCAGGAGCTGGGTGAGCACGAAGGCCTCGCGCCGCCGGCGTTCCAGGGCACGCAGCAGGTCGAGCAGCACGACGCCCTCGTCGAATCCCGGCAGGCCGGCCGGCTGCCGCCGCTCGGCGAGTTCCTGCCAATCGGTGTGGCCGGACGGTTTCGGCCGGGCGGCGTCGTGGCGGTAGCGGTCCACGACCACCCGGCGGGCGATCGACAGCAGCCAGGTGCGCGCACTCGACCGCCCGGCGAAACGCGGCAGGCTGGTCAGGGCGCGCAGATACGTCTCCTGGGTGAGGTCGTCGGCGCCGGGCAGGTCGGCGGTGAGGTGGGTGACGAACCGGCGGACGTCGCCGTGCGTCGCCTCGATGAAGCGGCGGGCCGCCTCGGCGTCGCCGCCACCGGCGGCGAGGGCCCAGGCGGTCACCTGGGAGTCGTTGCGCGCCGACGGCGGGCGGGCGGTGTGAGCAGGAAATGCGGTCATGGTGGGTCCTCCACTGGCGCGACCACCGGAACGGCGGTCGCGCGGACGGGGCGGCCCACGCGGCGGACGGCGCGGCCGGCACGGGGACTCCCGTAACGGGCACGCGGATGCGCCACGGCGCGGGGCCGGGACAAGGGTCCGGGTGCGCCCGCTCGCGGCGGGGCCCGGCGCCGCGCCCGGCACGCCCCGTCAGACCCGGCCGGGCCCGCGAGGGGCCCGGCCGCGCAATGGCCTGCCCGGGGGTCCGGGCGCCGGTGAGCTCGTCACGGCGACAGCCGGCGGACCCCGCCGTACCAGCGCGTGCCGCAGGACGGCGCCCGCCCCCGCCCGTACCGGGGGCCGCGCGGCCGGCACCACCCTGCGGGGTTCGCGTACGGCGGCGCCGAGCGCGTACGCGGAACAGGCCCGCCGCAGCGGCGCCACCACGGGCGCCGCCACCAGCCGCGCGAGCCGCCACGCGGCCACTTCGCCGCGCCACAGCCACAGGCCGCAGAGCACGGCGGCGCCGGCGTGCGCGGCCAGCATCCCCGGCGACCACTCGTGCATGCCCCGCATGCCGGCCGCCCCCGGGCCGTGGGCGGCGGCCGTCGACGCGCCGCGCGGCAGGCCGCCGGGCCCGAGCGCCTGGGCGACCGTGAACAGCAGGTGCACAAGCCCCTGGGTGGCCACGCTCGCGCCCGTCACCGCGACCCCGCCGCGCTGACGGCCGGTCAGCCACCAGGCGGCGGCGGTGACGGAGGCGAAGGCGTAGCCCAGCGCCCAGCCCGGCACGCCGGAGCCGGACATCAGGCAGTGCCCGAGGCCGCTGACCGTGACGCACAGCGCGGCGAAGACCGCCGCGCGGGCGAGCCGGAAGCCTCGGCCTGACCTCGTGCCGCGGTCGTGCCGCCGGCTCCTCACGGCGATCCGGGCGTACCGCCGGCCAGCCGGGCCAGGTAGGCGTTGTAGGCGGCGAGTTCGGCGTCGTCGTCGCGTTCGGCCTGCCGGTCGCCGCGGGCCGCGGCCCGGCTGTCGGAGCGCGCCCACTGCACCAGCAGGGCCAACAGCACCAGCAGCGTGGGCACTTCGCTGAACGCCCAGGCGATGCCGCCGCCGGTGCCCTGGTCGCCCAGCGCCGAGATGTGCCAGCCGGCCGGGGGGTGGGCGAAGAAGCCGACGAGCGGGCTGCTCGCCATCATCAGCGCGATGCCGAAGAAGGCGTGGAAGGGCATGCCGATGAACAGCTCCAGCATCCGCATGAGGTGTGCGGGCCGCCGCGGCGCCGGGTCGATGCCCATGATCGGCCAGAAGAACAGCAGCCCGGTGGCGAGGAAGTGCGCGAGCATCCACTCATGGCCCGGCCACGACCCCATCGCCCGGTCGAACAGCGGCGTGAAGTACAGCCCGTACAGGCTCGCGACGAACAGCGGCAGCGTGAACAGCGGCGACGACACGATCCGGGTGAACCTGCTGTGCAGCAGCCGCACCAGCAGCTCGCGCGGGCCGGTCCGCCCGCGGGCGGCGGCCGGCAGGGCGCGCAGCGCCAGCGTCGTCGGCGCCCCGAGCAGCAGCAGGATCGGCGACAGCATCGACAGCACCATGTGCTGCACCATGTGCACGCTGAACAGGGCCATTGCGTAACCCCCGATGCCGGTGCAGGTCACGGCGGCGACGCTGAGCACGCCCGCCGTCCAGGCGAGGGTGCGCCCGGCGGGCCAGGGGTCACCGCGCCGGTGCAGCCGGACGACCGCGACCGCGTAGAGCAGCAGCGCGAGCGCGCACACCGCCGGCTCGACCGGCAGCGGCTGCGGATGCCAGGCCAGCAGCCGCGCGGGAGTCGGCGGGGCGGTGGGCATCCACATGGGCCCGGACATGCCGTGTCCCCCCGTCCCGGGCATGCCCGGCATCCCCGGCATCCCCGGCATCCCCGGCGTGGACTGCCCGTCGAGCACCGCCGCGACCGCCTTCGTCAGCATGCGCGTCCCCCTTCTGCCGGCTTCCGGCCGGTCACCGGTTCCGCCCGGCGGCGACCTTCGGCAGGTCGGCGGCGTAGGTGGCCTCCGGCGTGCCCGAGGGGAAGAGCACATGGGCCCGGTCGTCGGCGGGCGAGAAGGCCAGCACCTCCGCGCCGTGGCTGACGGTCACGCTGCCGTCGTCCTGCCGTTGCGGCGCCTGGACGCTGATGCCGAGCCGCTGCGCGGCGTGCTGGATGGTGGCGAAGTCGCCGGTCAGGCCGGTGAAGCGGGTGTCGATCAAGCCGAGCCAGCTCTTGAGGCGGCCGGGGGTGTCGCGTTGCGGGTCGGTGCTGACGAAGACGACGTCGGGCCGCGCCGTGCCGGAGGGCAGGCGGCGCAGGGCGAGCGCCAGGTCGGCCATGGTGGTCGGGCAGACGTCCGGGCAGTGGGTGTAGCCGAAGTAGAGCAGCAGCGCCCGCCCGGCCGTCCGCTTGCGGAGGTCGTAGGGCTTTCCGGTCTGGTCGGTGAGCACCAGGTCGGGCTTGGCGAGCGGCGTGTCCAGGGAGATCGCCCCGGGAGGCGCGGACGGGTCGGTCGGCGCGGACACGACGGCGAGCGGTTGGCCGGCGGAGTCGCCGGAGCGGGAGGAGCACGCGGAGAGGGTGAGCGCGCCCGCGGCGGCAAGGCCGGCGCAGGCAAGGGCAAGGGCAGGTCGGGGATGCATCGAGAAACCTCGGAGGAGGACGTCCGTGAGAGGGCGCAGGGCGCCCCGGCGGCGCACGGCAGCTGCCCCGCGGCACTCGTCCGCGGCCACGCCGGCACGCACGCGGGCGGCTTGGGCCGCTCTCACGTGAAGGGAAGGGGGATGTGTCCGGCCGCAGGAGCAGCCGACAGCGCGCCCTTCCAGGGACGGCTCCGGCTCAGGCTGCGGCGAAGGCGGTCGGCGGACCGCGGCGGACCACCGTTGCGAGCACCGCCCAGCGGGTCGGCGGCCGGGCGTGCACACCGTCCCGGTGACGGCGCAGGCTGCGGCGGACGGCCGCCAGCAGCCGCGTCGCGGCGTGCGCGGCGTGCGCGACGACCGCGGCCGGTACGAGGACGAAGAGCGCCGGGGCGAGGGTCTGGAGCGGCCCGGACAGCAGCGCCCACAAGGCCGCGTCCCCCCGCCAGAGCACGAGCCCCAGCACCGCCGCGGCAAGGAGGTGGGCTGCGGCCATCTCCGGCGACGGCAGCAGGTGCAGCAGATTCCCGGGTGCGGAGGTCATCGGCATGCCCGGCATGTGGTGGGCCGCAGCCGGGGAATACGAGGCCGCCTGCGCGGGGTCGAGTCCCGCGTCGCGGATCAGCGCGGCGGCCTGGGCAGAGGTCAGGGGATGCGTCGGGCCGCCGCAGCGAAGCCGGTCGGCCAGCGCGAGAACTCCGGCCCGTCCACCGGCCGCGGGCGCCGCGGCGGCCGGCGGCATGGCGCCGGCGAGGCAGAACAGCGTGTGCAGCCCGAACTGCCCGGCGCCCAGGCCGAGCGCGATGCCGCGCCCAGGCCGTGGCCGCCCGGCCAGCGGTGCGGCAAACGCCATGACCGCGAGCCATCCGGCCACTTGGACGGGCAGCCGCGGGAAGCCGCCGCCGGCCGCCGCGTGCCCCGCCGCGGACAGCAGGACGCACACCACCGCGAACACCGAGGCCCGCAGTAGTCGTACGTCGGCGGCTGCCCGCCCCGAATGCCTCATGGTCCGGCCATCATGACACCGCGTCCGTTCCGCCCGCCGGACGGGTCCGCCCGCACCGCACCGGCGATCTGCTCGTACGCCGGCGTGCCCGGCCGGTTCCGGCGGTGACGAGGGCCGCCGACGCCACCGAAGGCGTACCCGCAGCGGGACGGGCGCGACGGCTCCGCGCCCGCGGAACTCCCTGCCCGGTCGGCACGACGAATGAAGAGGGCGGGCGAACGGTTCGCCGCTTGCACGGCATCGCTCGGCAGAGCAGGAGCAGGGACAGGAGACCGTATGGCAGCGAGCGACACCGCCCTCCTCAGGGGCAGACGGCTCGGGAGCGCCGGCCCGGCCGCGGGCGCGACGGCGACGTGCCCCGTGGCGGCGGAGGGCACCCGGTGATCGCCGCGCACGGGCTGCGCTGGGTCCTGACCACGATGCTCGCCGTCGTCACCGTCGTGAGCCTGATGCGGGCACTGCGCCCGGACGGGCTGCCGGCGACGGAGCGGGCGGCGCACGCCCTTCACGCCGTGATGGGCGTCGCGATGGCGGTCATGGCCTGGCCCGCCGGGATGGACGTCCCGGCGACGCCGCAGGCGGTCTTCTTCGCCCTCGCCGCGAGCTGGTTCGCGGCAGTGGCCGTGCGGCGCGCCCGCGGGAGCCGGCGCGGGCGTCCGGCGGATGCCGGCCACCCCGGCACGCACGCCGTGCTCCACTCCGTGATGATGGGCGGGATGGCGTGGATGCTGCTCGCGATGTCCGACGGGATGGGCAGCGCGCCTTCGGGCGCCGAAGGGTCCGGATCGATGCACGGCATGCCCGGGATGGCCATGTCCGGCCCCGGCGGTGGTATGTCCGTACGCCTCCACGGGCCCTCCTTCGGCGTGGCCGTGGTGCTCCTCGCGGTCTTCGTCGCCATGGGGCTGTGGTGGCTGTCCCTGCCCCTGGGCTCGGCCCGGCTCACCCCGGCGCTACAGGAGCTGCCGTCTGCCGCCGGGCCCTCCGCGCCGGTCCGCCGCCCGCAGGAGACCGCCGTGCTCCTGCGGGCGGCGGACGCCGGATGCCACGGTGCGATGGCCCTGGGCATGGCGGTCATGCTCCTTGCCGCGCTGTGAGTCGGGCCGGCGGGCGTACCTGCCGGAATGCGCCAACTCCGTGGTCGCTTCGCAACTGGGCGGCGGCTCACGCCACATGCCGTGCGGCCACGCAGGCGAGTGGGCGTGTCGGGCCATCGAGGACTGCTTCCAGGCTGCGAAGAACGAGTGCGGCCCTGACCAGTACGAGGTCCGCCGCTACGTCGGCTGGTACCGGCACATCACGTTGGGCCCACTTCCTCCGGACGCATCCGCGTCGGTCACGGCTTCGCCCACCTTCGGAAGCGGCTCGGACGCGACGCAAGAACGCGCCGTTGACACGCCGTTGGACCACTCCTGTTTTCGGCGCGTCATACGTCATATATGATCTGGGCTCATGGGAGGGTTCTCGCTCACGGTTGCCACGCGTGGCCGCGGTCTGCCCGCCACACCGTCCGGATGCCGCCCGGCAACCGTCCTTGGCTCGCCCGCTGCCGAGCGGACGCTGCCGGAGCCGCGGCCGGCCTCCGGCCCGTGCGGGCTCTCCGAAACGCGTGTGGCGATCGCCCTGCCCCCGACCGGATACGGCCGGGTCACGGCCTCGGTACGAGCCAAGTGGAGGAGTGAAGCGGCATGGAAGAGATCTCCGTGGTCCTGGCGGGGGCGAATGGCCACGGACGGTGGCACCTGGAGAATTTGCGCAGGCTGGTGCCCCGCGGGGCGGTACGGCTCGTGGGCGTCTGCGACGTCGAACCTCCTGGGGACGAGGTCACCGCCGGCCTCGGGGCCCCCGACTTCGACCGCGACCTGGGGGCGCTGATCGACAGGACCGCGGCTCGCGTGGCGATCGTCTGCACTCCGATACACACCCACACCCCCCTGGCGCTGGCCGCCGCGCGGCACGGTGCGCACGTCCTGCTGGAGAAGCCGCCCGCGCCGTCCTGGGCGCGGTTCGAAGAGCTCGCCGACGGCATGGACGCCGCCGGGCGAGCGTGCCAGGTCGGCTTCCAGTCGTTCGGCTCGCATGCCGTGGCGGCCGTGCGCACCCTCGTCGAGGACGGGGCGATCGGAGAGGTGCGCGGCATCGGGGCGGCGGGCAACTGGGTCCGTGAGGAGCACTACTTCACCCGGTCGGCCTGGTCCGGGCGTCGGCGGCTGGGAGGCGCCGACGTCGTCGACGGCGTCCTCACCAATCCGCTGGCCCATGCCGTCGCCACCGCGCTGCGGATCGACAGGAGCGACCGGTCCCAGGACGTCGTGGCGATCGAGACGCAGCTCTTGCGTGCGCACGACATCGAGGCCGACGACACCTCCTGCGTCCGGATCCGCACCGCCCGCGGCACGGTGATCACCGTTGCCGCGACCTTGTGCGCGCGCCAGGCCGCCGAGCCCTACGTGGTCGTCCACGGCACGCGGGGCCGGATCACCTTCTGGTACAAGCAGGACCGGGTGCTGGTGCAGCGGGCAGGACACGGTCCGGACGAACAGCTCTTCGGCCGTACCGATCTCCTGGAGAACCTGCTCGACCATGTCGCGGACCGCGCGGAACTGATCGCGCCGCTGTCCGCCACCGGGGCGTTCACGAAAGTCGTCGAGGCGGTGCGCACCGCACCCGAACCGTCGGCGGTCCCCGACCGGTGGTGGCAGAGCGTCCCCGGCCGGCACTCACCTCGCCGGGTGATCGACGGCGTCGACAGCGCGGTGGAGGCCGCGGCCGGGTCCCTCCAGCTGTTCACCGAACTCGACGTCCCCTGGGCCGTGGCGGCGGCCGGCCGGGTGCGTTCCCGGTGAGCCCCGTGGAACTTCGCTGCGGTACGCGCGCGGTGGGGACGTACGTCCACGAGCCGGATCTGCCCGCGAGGCTGTCGCCGCGTCCGTACCTCCATCCGCTGACCACGCTCGGCGGCACACAGGTCACGGAGCTGATGCCGGCCGACCACCTGCACCACCTGGGGGCGAGCGTGGCCGTTCCCGACCTCGGGGGGTACAACTTCTGGGGCGGGCGGACCTTCGTGCACGGGCAGGGGCCGACGGAGCTGGACAACCACGGCGTCCAGCGCCACACCCGCTGGGTCGGGCTGTCGGCCACCGGGTTCGACGAAGAGCTCGCCTGGACCGCGCAGGGGCAACTGCTCCTCGTGGAGCGGCGCACGGTGGGCCTGCGCGAGGTGTCCCCGACCGCCTGGCGGCTGGAGCTGGCCTTCACGCTCACGAACGCCACGGGCCGGCCGCTGCGTCTCGCGAGCCCGGCCGCGAACGGCCGCCCCGGGGCGGGGTACGGCGGCTTCTTCTGGCGTGCGCCCAAGCACGTCCGGCCGCCGCGGGTCTACGCCTCGGACGGCGCGGAGGGCGAGCGGGCCGTGCACGGACGCCATGCGGCATGGATGGGCATGGCCGGTGACGGTTGGACCCTGCTCCTCGGCGGGGCCGACCCGTGGTTCGTCCGAGCCGGGCAGTATCCGGGCGTCGGCTCCGGCCTGGCGTGGGCGCAGCCGCTGACGGTGTCCGCCGCCGAGCCCGTCACACGGCGCGTCGTGACGGTGATCGCCGACGGCAAACTCGGCCCCGCCGAGGCGGGGGAGCTGTTCCGCGCGAGCGCGACCCCACCCGCGCCGCCGCACCCGCGGCCCTGAGCCGCGAGCCGGCACCGGCCGGGCGAAGTGGCCGCGGACGCGGCCCGGGTCACGCCTGCGGCGCCGCACACCCGCCGGACGGTTCGCCTCCCGGCACGGCCGGATCGGGGACGGCCATGCGACCGCCGGCGTACATCGCGTCCGGGTCGTCTGCCGCGAGCGGACCGCCGAACCCGGCCAGCAGCTCCTGCGCGTACTCCTCGGCGTCGTCCTGCGGCTGGTAGCCCATCGCCCTGGCGCTGTCCAGTTCCCACCAGCCGCGGGTGTTGGCGGAGACGCCGTTCACCGTCGCGTAGGTCAGGCCCGGCGCGGTGAGCATCGCGTGGACGAGCCGGACGGTGTCACCAGGACTCAGCCAGGTGGCCAGGTGGCGCAGCCGTGTCGGGCGCTCGCAGCAGCTGCCGATACGTATGCCGGCCACGGCCATGCCGAACCGGTCGGCGACGTAGGCTCCCAGCGCCTCCCCGAACGCCTTGCTCACCCCGTACAGCGAATCGGGACGCACCGGAGCGGCGCCGTCCAGCGGCGCACCGGCCCGGTGGCGGCCGACGGCGTGGTTGCTGCTGGCGTAGACGAACCGGCGGACGCCCGCCCGCACGGCCGCCTCGAAGACGCGGTAGGTGCCGTCGATGTTGGTGTGCAGCAGCCGGTCGAAACCGGTCTCACCGGGGATGCCCGCCAGGTGCACCACCGCGCTGGCTTCCGCCATGGCAGCGGCCAGCTCCGCCGGACGTGTGATGTCGGCCGTCACCCACTCCAGGCCGTCGTCCCGCGCGGGCCGCACCAGGTCGAGACAGCGCAGGTGCCAGCCGAGCGCCGGCAGGCCGCGCCGGAGGAAGGTGCCCACAGCGCCGGCCGCCCCGGTCAGCAGGACTGTACCGGTGGACGCCGCCGTCGACGGGTCCCGGTCGAGTCCGCGGGCCGCCGGCTGCCGGGCGGGGTGTGCGTCTGCTGGAGGCATGGTCGGGGTGCCCTTCGTCGGGTACGCGGTACGGTCGGCCGAGCGCGGCACCCGCGGGCGCGGGCCCCGGGACGGGGACGCACGGGGAGCGGCCCGGCGCCGGCGGGCTCAGCGCGGATCGGGTTCCGGGTTGCGTCCCGGCCGGGACAGGAAGTCGAAGTCGCAACCGGTGTCGGCCTGCGTGACATGCTCGGCGTACAGCGCTCCGTAGCCGCGCTCGTAGTGCGGGGCGGGCGGCTGCCAGGCGGCGCGGCGGCGTCGCAGTTCCTCGTCCTGCACCTCAAGGGTCAGCAGCCGGTTCGGCACGTCCAGGGTGATCAGGTCACCGGTGCGGACCAGGGCGAGCGGTCCCCCGACATGCGACTCGGGGGCGACGTGCAGGACGCAGGTGCCGTAACTGGTGCCGCTCATCCGGGCGTCGGAGATGCGCACGAGGTCCTTGACGCCGCGTTCGAGCAGGTAGGCGGGGATCGGCAGCATCCCGTACTCGGGCATGCCCGGCCCACCGAGCGGTCCCGCGCCGCGGAGCACCAGGACGGTGTCCTCGGTGATGCCGAGCGCCGGATCGTCGATCCGGTCCTTGAGCTCGCGGTAGGAGTCGAAGACCACGGCGGGACCGGTGTGGGTGAGCAGCTTCGGATCGGCCGCCAGGTGCTTGACGACCGCCCGGCCGGGGGCCAGGTTGCCGCGCAGCACGGCCACTCCGCCCTCGGGGGCGACCGGGTCCTCGCGGGTGCGGATCACCTTCGGCAAGCGGATCTCGGCATCGGCGTAGTAGGAGGCGAACGGCCTTCCGGAGACGGTCTCCCGCTCGGGATGCAGCACACCGGGATCCCGCGCCAGCTGCGCCAGCAGCGCCGGGAGGCCGCCTGCGTAGTAGAAGTCCTCCATCAGGTGGTCTCCGACCGGCCGTACGTCCGCCAGCACCGGCACCCGGGCGCCTATCGTGTCGAAGTCCTCCAGGGACAGCTCCACCCCGGCCCGGCCGGCCATCGCGATCAGGTGGATCAGCGCGTTCGTGGAGCCGCCCAACGCCAGTACGGTGGCCGCGGCGTCCTCGAAGGCCGCCCGGGTGAGCACCTTCGCCGGGGTCAGCCCCTCCCGCACCAGCGCCACGGCGCGGGCACCGCAGGCGGCGGCCATCCGGTGATGGGCGCTGTCCACCGCCGGGACGGAGGAGGAGCCGGGCAGCGCCATCCCCAGCGCCTCGGCCGCCGCCGTCATGGTGGACGCGGTACCCATCGTCATGCAGTGGCCGGCTGAGCGTGCCAGTCCGCACTCGACCTCGGCCAGTTCGCACTCGCCGATCCGGCCGGCGCGGTGCTCGTCCCAGTACGCGAACAGGTCGGTACCGCTGCCGAGGGTACGGCCGCGGTAGTGGCCGCGCAGCATCGGCCCGGACGGCAGGACGATCGACGGGAGCCCGGCGCTCGTGGCCCCCATCAGCAGCGCGGGGACCGTCTTGTCGCAGGCCCCCATCAGCACGGCGCCGTCGACGGGGTAGGAGCGCAGCAGCTCCTCGGCCTCCATGGCGAGGAGGTTGCGGTAGAGCATCGGCGTGGGCTTCTGGAACGTCTCCGACATGGTGGAGACGGGGAACTCCAGCGGGAAGCCGCCCGCCTGCCACACACCGCGTCTGACCTGCTCGGCCCGCTCCCGCAGATGCATGTGGCAGGGGTTGATGTCCGACCACGGATTGAGGATCGCGATGACGGGCTTGCCGAGGTGCTCCTCGGGCAGGTAGCCGAGTTGGCGCATCCGCGAGCGGTGGCTGAAGGCACGCAGGTCGCCGCCCGTGGCGCCCTCGCCGAACCATGCCGCGCTGCGCAGCACCACCGGCCCGCCGCCGCTCACAGCCAGCCGCCCGCGCGCCATGCGGCTATGACCTCGGCGATCCGCCGCCGGACCGCCTCGGGCAGCGCCCGGGACGGCGGCCGGACCTCGGGCCCGCACATGCCCAGCTGGGCCAGCGTCTCCTTCACGACGCTGACGTTGTCCGCGGAGGCATCCGCCGCCCGCAGCTCCTCGAACACCCGCACGGCTTCCCACACCGCCATCGCCTGGTCGAAGTCACCCTCGCGCAGGGCTCGCAGGAGTGCCCCGGAAAGGCGCGGCGCCACGTTGACCAGGCCGGACGTGAAGCCGGTGGCGCCCACCGCCCAGTAACCGGGTGCCGACAGCTCCGCCAGGCCGGCGATCCAGGTGAAGCGGTGCAGCCCGGCGTCCCGGGCCACGGAGGCGAAGCGCACCGGGTCGGGGACCGCGTACTTGACGGCGATCACGTTCGGGCTCTGGTCGGCCAGCATGCGCACCTGCGCCCCGCCGACGCGCGGATCGCGGATGTACGGCACGACGCCCAGTTCGGGCACGGCGTCGGCGATGGCACGGTGGTAGGCGACCCATCCCTCGGCGGAGCGGTAGGGGTGTACCGGCTGGTGCACCATCACCGAGCTGACACCGGCGTCACGGGCGTGCCGGGCCGCGGCGACGGCACCGGCCAGGTCCAGTCCGACGCCCGCCATCACGTCGGCGCGGCCGGCTGCCGCAGCCACCGTCGACTCCACGGCACGGCGGGTCTCGGCGGCGTCGAGGGTGTAGAACTCACCGGTGTTGCCGTTGGGAGTGACCACCTCGACGCCGTTGTCCATCAGGTGCCGGATCAGCGCGGCATGAGTGTCCCAGTCCACACCGCCGTCGGGACGAAACGGCGTCACCGGGACGGCCACCACTGTCGCCAGCCTGGCGCGCAGGCCGTCCAGGAGTGCCGGGCTTTCATACGCTTTCACGGTCATATGTGGGCCTACTCCACTTCGCTCTCAGGGAAGTTGCGCGCCACGAACGCGCTGATGTGGCCGCGCATCAGGGCCCGGACAAGATCGGAGTCCCCGGCCCGGGCGGCAGCCAGGATCTCGCGGTGTTCACGGGCCTCCTGCTCCCAGGACGGCTGCCGGGACCATGCCGCACTGGACACCAGGGCCGTCTGGTCCCGCAGGTCGTCGAGGGCTTTCACCATCAGTGGGTTGCCGCAACCCGCGTACAGGGCACGGTGGAAGGCCCGGTTGGCCAGTGACCGGTCGGCGGCGTCCTCCGCCCCGTCGGCGAGGTCCAGCGCCGAGGCGGCCTCGTCCGTCACGCGCCCGGACGCCGTGGCCCGGGCGGCGGCCACCGGCTCCAGCAGCAGCCGCATGTCGTACACGGCACGTGCCAGGGCTGTGTCCACCCGCCGGACGGTGACCCCCCGGTAGGGGAGCATCTCCACCAGTCCCGAGCCGGCCAGCGTCTTGAGCGCCTCGCGTACCGGGGTCTTGGAGATGCCCAGCCGCTCCGCCAATTCGGCCTCGACCAGCGCCTGGCCCGGCTTGAGCTCGCCGATCAGGATCGCGTGCTTGATCGTTTCCAGGACTGCCTCGGTACGGGAGGGTGGTAGCACCCCCGGACGTGCGCTGCCGAAAGGCACAACCATGTCGGCCACTGTCGGGACTCCTACGGTGCGAGGGGGGAGATGAGTGCGTGCGCTCCTTCTCCGATGGACATGAATCCTGGCACATCATATATGACGGCGGTGTTGCCACAGCTGGGAGCACGAGGGCGGCATCGATTCACCGGCTCTGACACCGGCCGGGGTCATCGCAGGCAGGTGCCCTTCTCCACCAGTCCTACCGGCTCATGCGTTCGAGCCGAGGCGCTTGCCGCAACGCCCACGAGCACGCTGCGGATGCCGTCGCGGTATCCCGCCTGCCGGCCCAGCGGGTCGTCGCCGGGGCCGCGGAACACATCGTCGAGCAGCAGCCGATCACCGCCGCCGTGCCCGCCCGCCGACCTGCCGCGGCTCACCGTGCCGTCCAGCGGGATCTCCTCCCGCCGGGCCCAGTGCCGTTGCAGGGACAGCCGCTCCCAGGCTCCCTCGGCGTGCTCCTTCGCCCTCGCCGACGGGTCGATGGCGGCGTGCGGGGGCGTCCAGGCGCGTTCGCAGACCTCCAGTTCCGCCCGGCCCTCGGTGCCGTTCACCGCCACGCGGTATCCCTCGAAGGGGGCGTGGGCGTGCAGCGAGTACGTCAGGATCGCGCGGTTGTCGTAGCGGACCAGGACGGCCATGGTGTCGTCGATCGTCACCCCGTCGCCGAACACGTCCTGATCCCGGTGGTAGCCGTCCTCGTGCTCGGCGTCGAGGTAGAGCCGCGCGAGGCGTTCGTCGCGCGACATGTCCAGCAGGAACGGGTCGCTTCCGATCGCCGGCGCGCCGGCCCCCCGCTTCGGCCGCGGGCCCAGTCCGCGCCTCGCGGCGTTCTCGGCGCCGTAGAAGAGCAGGTCCGCCTGGGCGAAGACCAGTTCGGGGTTCGCCGCCAGCCACCAGTTCACCAGGTCGAAGTGATGGGTGGACTTGTGCACGAGCAGCCCGCCCGAGCGTGTCCTGTCCCGGTGCCAGCGGCGGAAGTAGTCGGCGCCGTGGATGGTGTCCAGCAGCCATTCGAAGTGCACGGAGGTCACCTCGCCGACGGCCCCGTCGGCCAGGAGCCTGCGCAGCGCGGAATTGCGCGGCGAGTAGCGGTAGTTGAAGGTGACGATGACCCGGGCGTCGCTGCGTTCGGCGGCCGTCTCGATGGCCGCGCACCCCTCCGCGTCGGTCGTGAGCGGCTTTTCCACGACGACGTCCACCCCCGCCTCCAGCGCTGCACACACGTACTGGGTGTGGGTGGCGTCCACCGAGGTCACCACCACCGCGTCGGCCCCCGCGAGCATCGTGGCGAAGTCGGATGGGGCAAAGCACGGCACCGGCGGGCGGCCCGACGCCGTGATGCGCCGGTTGTAGTAGTCCATCCTGGTGCGGTTGGTGTCGCAGAGCGCGACGATCTCCCCGGTGTCGCTCCAGTCGCCCAGCAGGGCGTCGACGTACATGCGCGCCCGGTTGCCGAGCCCGACGACGGCGTAGCGGCGTTTCCCGTACGGCTTCACAGACAACTCCTCGACGGCGGTCTTCAACGGCGGTCTTCAACAGCGGTCGTCGACAGTGGTTCTCGACGGCGGTGCCCCGGGGGCGGACGTGCCGGCCGGGCCGGTGCGGCGAACGGCCGACGCCCGGGCGCAGCTGCGCCGCGCCGGGCGTCGACGGGCGGCAGCTCAGCTGAGCGTGCTGTCGGCTTCCTTCAGGAACGCCTTGGCGGCGGCCTCGGGGGTCTTGTGGCCCGATATGACGTCCTGCCCGTAGCGCTGGAGCATGTCCGGGATGTCGGCGGCGCCGTTCGGATAGGCGGTCGGTGAGTCGGCAAGCGTGGTGCGGACCTTGTCGACGTAGGCCAGCGACGCCTGGTCGGCCGCGGGAAGGCTGTCGCGGATCTCCGCCAGGACCTTGCTGTTCATCGGCAGGCCGCGGTCGCTGCCGAGGATCTTCGCCGCCTGCGGGTCGTTGACAAGGAAGTCGACGAGCTTGCCGGCCGCTTTCTGCTGCTTGCTGTGCGCGCCGACCGCCCAGAACATCGTGGGCTGGAGGAACATGCCGCCGGTTGTCGCCCCGGCGTCCCGCGGCATCCGCAGCAGGTCGATCTGGCCGCCCGAGGCGGTGCTGGCGGCGCTGAGCTGGTTCGTCCAGTACATGCCCATGCCCCCCTTGTTGGTGCCGATGAGGGACTGCTCGATGCTGTCGGAGCCGAGCTCGTTGCTGAGGTTCGCGTCCGGGGAGCCCTTGGCCTTGATCATGTCCACGCTGAGCTGGAACCAGTCGGCGAGGGTGCCGGCCGAGACGCCGAACTTGCCGTCCTTGTAGAGGGGTTCGCCGTGTTGTGCGGCGAAGACCTTCAGGAAGGCGTCGTTGAAGTTGAGCTGGGTACCGTAGATGCCGCTGCCGCCGGCCGCGCCGAGCTCGGCGCTCACCTTCTGGTAGTCCTCCCAGGTCCAGGACGAGTCGTCCGGGATGGGGACGCCGGCCTTCTTGAACACCGAGGTGTTGGCCATCACGGCGAAGGCGTTGGCACCGGTGGGGATGCCGTACTGGGTGCCGTCCACGACACCGCTGGTGAGCAGCTTCTGGTCGAGGTCCGCGGTGTTCACCAGCCCCTTGAGGTCGGCGAGCGTGTCCCGGCGGGCGAATTCGCCGAGCTTGCGGATCTCGATGGCGAAGACGTCCGGCGTGTCCCCGGCGGCGACCTTCGTGGTGAGCTGGTCGTAGTACGAACCCCAGTCGGAGTACGACGACTTGATCTCGATGTTCGGATTCTGCTTCTCGAACAGGGCGACGGCCTGCTCGGTGATCTTGTCGCGGCTGGCGTCCCCCCACCAGCTGACGCGGAGCGTGACCTTGCCGTCGCCGCCGGACCCCGAGCCGCCTCCGCAGGCGGCGATGGCGAGCATTCCGCCGGCGACCGCCAGCGCCACGCACAGTCTTGTCGTTCTCTTCTGCTGGTGAAGCACGGACATCTCTCCTTCGATGAGTTCCGCCCGGAACGGGTCCGGCGGCGATGGCGGGTGCCAGGCGGCCGGCGGCTATTTCAGGCCGGTGACGGCAACACCGCGGACCAGGTATTTCTGACCCGCGAGGAAGAATCCGAAGATGGGGCCGAGAGAGAGCACCGACATCGCGAACATCGGCCCCCAGGACGACTGGCCCGTGGAGTCGAGAAAAGTGCGGAGAGCGACCGGCACGGTCTGCTTCTCGGGTTCGGTCAGGAAGATCAACTGGCCGAGGAAGTCGTTCCAGGTCCATATGAAGGTGAAGATGGCTGTGGTGGCCAGCGCCGGGAGCGACAGCGGCAGGATGATACGGCTGAAGACACGCCAGTGGCCGGCCCCGTCGATCCGTGCGGCCTCGTCCAGATCACGCGGGAGGGTCCGGATGAACTGCACCATGAGGAAGACGAAGAAGGCGTCCGTGGCCAGGAACTTCGGCACGATCAGCGGGTAGAACGTGTTGATCCAGTGCAGTTGCTTGAAGAGGATGTACTGCGGCACGATCACCACCTGCACGGGCAGCATGATCGAGCCCAGCATCACTGCGAACCACAGGCGCTTGAGCGGGAACTCCATGCGGGCGAACGCGTACGCGGCCAGCGAGCAGGCCGTCAGGTTCCCCAGGACCGCGCCGCCCGTGACGATCAGCGAGTTGACCACGTAGTGGCTGAACGGGCTGCTCAGCGCGTTCCAGCCCTCGGCGTAGTTCCGCCCGGTGACGCTGGTGGGGATCAGTCCCTGCTCGCGGAAGATCAGCCCGTCGGGTTTGAAGGAACTGGAGACCATCCACAGCAGCGGATAGAGCATTACCAGCCCGAAGAGGCCGAGGCCGAGATGGACCAGGAGTTTCTTCCCGCGGAGCGAGAGCAGGATTCTCGCCATCAGTGTGTCGTTCAGGCCGGCTCGTGCGGCTTTTATGACTGCCTCCTCAGTTGTCACCGTAGAACACCCAGTACTTCGACATCAGGAAGTTCAGTGCCGTCAGGCAGGCGACGATCAGCACCAGGAACCAGGCCATCGCCGAGGCATAGCCCATTTCGAAGGAGTTGAAGCCCTTGATGTAGACGTACATCGTGTAGAAGAGCGTGGAGTCCGACGGGCTTCCGTTTCCCCCGCTGACCACGAATGCCTGGGTGAAGGACTGGAAGGCGTGGATGAGTTGCAGGATCAGGTTGAAGAAGATGACGGGTGTGAGCAGGGGCAGTGTGATGTGGAAGAACTGGCGCATTTTACCGGCCCCGTCGATGCCGGCGGCCTCGTAGTAGCTGACCGGGATCTGCCGGAGTCCGGCCAGGAAGATCACCATCGGTGAGCCGAACGTCCACACGTTCAGGACGACGATCGTCCACAGCGCCGTGGAGGGGTCGCCGATCCAACTGTGGCCGCTGATCCCGAACAGGCCGAGGAAGTGGTTGACGAGGCCGTCGTCACCGAAGACCTTCCGCCACAGCACGGCTATGGCCACGCTGCTGCCGAACAGCGAGGGCAGGTAGTAGATCGAGCGGTAGATCGCCAGGCCCCGCACGCCCCGGTCCAGCAGCAGGGCCAGCAGCAGGGCGAAGGTCAGTTGCAGGGGCACCGAGACGAAGACGTAGACGGTGGTGTTCTGCAGCGCCTTCAGAAACCGCGGGTCGTCGGTGAACATCCGGGTGTAGTTGTCCAGGCCGACCCAGCGCGAGCCGCCGATGAGGCTGTAGTCGGTGAACGACAGGTACAAGGAGGCCAGGAGCGGGCCCACGGTGATGAACAGCAGCCCGCCGAACCAGGGTGCGAGGAAGAGGTAGGCGGTGAGCGTCTCCCGGCGCCGCCGCCGTCTGCGCATACGAGCCGCCTGCGCTGCGGGGACCGTGTGCTCGCTGCCGGATCGTGCCTCGGCCGGGTACGGGCGCGCCTGAGTGCTGCTCATAGGGCTCTCCTCCGTGGGCCGGGCCGCTCTCTCATACGCGTGGTGCCTCCGGGAAGCGCTGCCGGCGGCATGATCGGCGACGGATCATATATCACGTACGACAGGGGCTGCATGGGGTGTCACCGTAGGGGCGCCCCGGGAAGCCGTCAATGCCATGCGCACGACTTCGTGCGGAGCTCCTGGTCGAACGTGTGTCGATGCGTAGGTTTGCGGTCCTGGCGCGGACCTGCGATCTTTACGCCCGGGCGGGAAGGTCGGTCCGGTGCCTTGACATGCCGTCAGCGGGCTCGTAGCTTCGGCCGTGCTCCAGTGCGTCGTATACAGCATGTCATGTATGTGACGCCACTTTTCCGTGGTCCACGCCTACCGGTCTCGGCCATGAGCACACCCGGCGCGTCCCCCCACCGCGCCGGGGACCTGAGCCGTGTCCGCACTGCCGCCGGCTGTCCGGCGCTCGCGCCGGCGGAGCAGACCGAACCCTGCCGTCCGCGGCTCCGCGACGCCCCACCGCCTTGGCGGTGGACGTCGCACCTGCCCCATGGGGGAACGCTTCCGTATCGGTGAAACGGAGTCACTCCATGAACTCAGCAGACCACCCCCCGTCCAGGCACGCCCCCCGGCGCCTCGGGTCGCGCCGGCGCAAGGCCGCCGGCATCGCGGGTGGCACGACGGCCGCGACAGCCGCCGCCGTCTGCCTGGCCTTCGTGCCCGCCCACGCAGCCGGAGCGGCGTCAGCCGTGGGCGCCGGAACGTACACGCTGACCAACACCGGCAGCTCGCTGTGCCTGGACGTGCCCGGCTCCAGCGGTGCCGTGAACGTCCAGTTGCAGCAGCAGACCTGCGCCAACGGCAGCAACCAGCGCTGGACGCTGACCGCCGTCAGCGGCGGGTACACGCTCAGCTCGGTTTCCAGCGGGTTGTGCGTGGGCGTCCAGGACGCCAGGACCAACGCGGGCGCACCGATCCGGCAGGAGACCTGCACCGGTGCGGCGAGCCAGACCTGGACGCTGACCGCCGACGGCGGCAGCTACCGGGTCGCCAATGCCAACGGCGGCAAGTGCATGAACATCAAGGACAACTCCACCTCGGCGGGCGCACTCGTGCAGACCAACTCCTGCGACAGCGTCGCCACGAAGCGTTGGACGCTCACCGCGACCGGCGGTACCGGTCCCACCTCACCGCCGACCACCGCCCCGACCACTGCCCCACCGACCACCGCTCCGCCCACCACGGCTCCGCCCACCACCGGCGCGATCTACGTGGCACCCGGCGGCACCTCCGCGGCTGCCGGGACGCAGTCGGACCCCACCACGCTCGCCTCGGCGGTCAGCCGGGTCGGCCCCGGCGGGACGATCTACCTGCGCGGCGGCACGTACGCGTACGCGCAGACCGTCGTGGTCGCACAGGGCAACAACGGGACGGCCGCCGCCCGCACCCTGCTGTCCGCCTACCCCGGCGAGACGCCCGTACTGGACTTCTCCGCCCAGAGCGAGGACTCGGCGAACCGCGGCCTCGAACTGGACGGCGACTACTGGCACGTGTACGGCATCGTCGTCCAGCACGCCGGTGACAACGGCATCTTCATCGGCGGCAGCCACAACATCGTGGAGCGGACGGTCACGGCCTACAACCACGACACCGGGCTGCAGATCTCCCGGATCGCCTCCACCACCCCCCAGAGCCAGTGGCCGGCGGACAACCTCGTCCTCAGCTGCGAGTCGCACGACAACTCCGACTCCGACGGCGAGGACGCCGACGGCTTCGCGGCCAAGCTCACCTCCGGTGCCGGAAACGTCTTCCGCTACGACGTCTCCCACAACAACATCGACGACGGCTGGGACCTGTTCACCAAGACCGAGACGGGCCCCATCGGCGCCGTCACCATCGAGTACTCCCTCTCCTACCGCAACGGCACCCTCAGCAACGGGCAGCAGAACGACGCCGGTGACCGCAACGGCTTCAAGCTCGGCGGCGACAAGATCGCGGTCGACCACGCGGTCCGCCACGACATCGCCTACGGCAACGGCCACGACGGGTTCACCTACAACAGCAACCCCGGTGACATGACCGTCACGAACAACGTCAGCATCGACAACTCCGAGCGCAACTTCCACTGGGAGACCGGTGCCTCCGTCTTCCGCAACGACACCTCGTGCCGGTTCGCGTCGGGCGGCTCCAACGACAAGGTCGTCGGAGACACCGACAGCTCCGACCAGTTCTGGTCCGGCACCAACGGCTCGCAGTGCTCGGCATACAGCGGAGCCCTCGGCTGGTCCTTCGCCTCGGACGGCAAGCTCGTCGTCACCCTGGGCGGCAGGACGGTGACGCCGTAACCCCCCGCGGCCGGGCCGGCCGGCACCCCGGCCGGCCTGGCCCGGCCGCCCGCTCCACCCCCCACGGCCCGCAGCGCCCACCGACCGGCGCTTGCGCGGCGAACGAGAGGACCGAGAGGACGAGCATGAAACGACCCACCGCGATACGGCTCTGTGCGGCGGCGACCACGACAGCCCTGGCGGCCGTCACCGGCGTGGTCCTGCTGATGCCCCAGGCATCGGCCGCCGCCACCGGCGCCACCGGCTACGCGACCATGAACGGCGGCACCACCGGCGGCGCGGGCGGCCAGACGGTACGCGCCACCACCGGGACCGAGATCAACGCCGCCCTGTGCAACCGGGCCAGCAGCAGCACCCCGATCACCATCGAGGTCGAGGGAACCGTCAACCACGGCAACACCAGCTCGGTCTCGGGCAGCAGCTGCGACACCGCCGACGACGAGATCGACCTGAAGAAGATCAGCAACGTCACGATCGTCGGAGTCGGCGGCGGCGCCGTGTTCGACCAGCTGGGCATCCACGTCCGCGAGTCCAGCAACATCATCATCCAGAACGTCACGGTCAGGAACGTCAAGAAGTCCGGCACACCGACGTCCAACGGCGGGGACGCCATCGGCATGGAATCCGACGTCCACAACGTCTGGGTCGATCACGCCACCCTGGAGGCGTCGGGCGGGGAGGACGACGGATACGACGGTCTGTTCGACCTCAAGGACAACGTCCAGTACGTCACCCTGTCGTACAGCATCCTGCGCGACTCCGGCCGCGGCGGCCTCATCGGGCACAGCGACAGCGACCTCAGCAGCAGCTTCATCACCTTCCACCACAACCTCTACCAGGACATCGACTCCCGCACTCCCCTGCTGCGCGGCGGCACCACCCACAGCTACGACAACTACTACGTGGGCCTGACGAAGTCCGGCATCAACTCCCGGATGGGCGGCCACGCCAGAGTCGACAACAACTACTTCAAGGACTCCCGCGACGTCCTGGGCACCTTCTACACCGACGAACTCGGCTACTGGCAGGTCAGCGGCAACATCTACGACAACGTGACCTGGACGGCGCCCGGTAGTGAGAACCACCCCGCGGGACCCGACCCGCAGTCCAACACCACGGTCACCATCCCGTACCCCTACGCGCTGGACGCCGCAAGCTGCGTGCCGGACATCGTGGGCCGGACCGCCGGCGCGGGCAAGGGTCTGAAGGTCTCGGACGGCAACTGCTCGGTCCCCACCTCGCAGCCGACCACGCCCACGCCGACGGCGACCCCCACCACCACGGGACCCACCGCCCCGCCGACCCAGCCGAGCGGGACCAACCTCAGCATCGGCGCCGGCGCGGACGGCTCGAGCAAGGGCGGCGGCACGAGCTACGGCAACGCTATCGACAGCGACATGAGCACCTACTGGTCGCCGAACGGGTCGACCGGTTCCCTCTCCGTCAAGTGGCCCTCCCCCGTCACCGTGTCCGCGATCCGCATCCGCGAGGCATCGGGCACCGAGGGCCGCATCGGCTCCTGGCGGGTCGTCGACCACGACACCGGAGCCGTACTCGCCTCAGGGACCGGGGCCGGAGCCATCACCTTCGCCGCCACCTCGCTCCGCAAGATCACCTTCGAGATCACCGGCTCGAACGGCACACCCGAGGTCGCGGAGTACGAGACCTACGCCGGTTGAGCCGGCATCGGCGACGCGGGAGCGCGCCGGCGTGCACGCCGGGCTGCCCGCCGTCCGCCACCTGGCCGAGCGGCTCGATCCCGGCGGTGGCCGTGTCCGCCCGTGACATGACGGGCGGACACGGCCGGGCACCCGGAGGAGTACGGGACCATGTCGCCGGGCACTTTGGCAACACCGGCCGAGGCCGCTGGTACACCGCGCCGGCCCGGACGGGTCAGGGACGCGGGCCCACTCATGAGGGGCGTGGCCGGTGCAGTCGTAGACCTGGTGGAAGCAGTAGTCGTCGCAGGCGGGGACGCGCCGCCCGGTCCGTGCGGACAGCCCCCCCGGGTGGCTTCATCCCTTGACGGCGCCGGTGAGACCGCCGACGATCCGCTTTTCGAATACCGAGAAGAAGACCAGCGCCGGCAGCATCGCCAGGGAGGTGAACGCCAGGACCTTCGCGGTGTCCGTGGAGTACTGCGAGGAGAACGCCTGGACGCCGAGCGGCAAGGTGAAGTTGGCCTGCGAGTTGAGGATGTAGAGGGGCAGGACGTAGTTGTTCCAGCTGCCGATGAACGCCAGGATGCCGACCGTCACCACGCCGGGCAGCGACAGCGGAACCGCCATGCGGACGAAGAACCCGAGCCGGCTCGCCCCGTCGATCGCGGCGGCCTCCTCGATCTCGTCGGGAATGGCCCGCAGGAACGGCACCAGGATGATGACGGTCGTCGGCAGGCCGAAGGCGATCTGCGGGACGATCACACCCAGCAGGTTGTCGACGAGGCCGAGGTCCTTGACGACGATGTACAGCGGGGTGATCGCGATGACCATCGGGAACATCAGACCCGCGGCGAACAGGGAGTACATCGCGCCCTTGAGCCGGAAGTCGTAGCGCGCGATGGCGTAGCTCACCATCAGCCCGAGGACGACGATGCCGAGCGTGCTTGCGAGCGCGACCATCAGCGAGTTTGCGAACTCGCCCCAGAACCTGTTCGACTTCAGGACGTCCACGTAGTTGCCGATGACCCAGGGATGCGGCAGGCCCGCCGGGCTCGTGGTGATCTGCGAGTTGGTGCGGAAGCCGCCGAGCACGATGTAGAGGACCGGCGCGATGCAGACGCCGATGAAGAGCAGGGCGACGAAGTAGGTGACAGGGTGGCCCCACTTCTGTGGTCTGTCACCGACCGCGCCCCGTCCGGCGGGCGCCCCCGGGCCCGCGGGGAACCAGGACCTGGCGGTCGTCGCGCTCATCGGACGGCTCCTTCCGCCACGGCGCCGCGCAGGTCGCGGCGCAGGACGAAGCGCTGGTAGACCAGCGCGACAACGAGCGAGATCAGGAACATCACGACGGCGATGGCGCTGCCGTAGCCGTAGTTGCCGGCGTTGCGGCCCTGGGCGACCATGTAGATCGCCATGGTCGAGGTACCTGCCGTCCCGGAGACGTACTGGCCCCAGATGATGTAGACCAGGTCGAACAACTGCAGCGAGCCGATGATAGACAGGAACGCCCAGATGCGGATCGTCGGCCCGAGCAGCGGCAGGGTGATCCGGCGCTGGATCTGCCAGTACGAGGCCCCGTCGATCGCGGCGGCCTCGAAGAGCTCCTGGGGGATCGACTGCAGCCCGGCGAGCATCAAGATCACCGCGAATCCGATGTACTTCCAGGAGATGATGGCCATCAGTGTCCAGATGGCCAGCTTCGGGTCCGACAGCCAGTCCGCCTGCAGCGCGCCCAGTCCGATGTGCCGCAGCAGGTCGTTGATCGCTCCGTCGCTCTGGGCCATGAGACTCCAGCCGGTGCCGACGATGACCTCGGAGATGATGTAGGGCACGAAGATCAGGACCCGGATGGCGGACCGGCCGCGGATCTTCTGGTTGAGCAGGAGCGCGAGGCCGATCGCCAGCGGGCCCTGGATGACCAGCGAGAGCCCCATGATCATGAAGCTGTGCTTGAGGACCTGCTGGAACGCGGGATCGGTGAGGATCAGCCGGTAGTTGCCCAGTCCGACCCAGTCGGTGGGCGCACCGTAGCCGTGCCACCGGTAGAACCCGTAGTACGCGGCGAGCGCGACCGGGAAGATCACGAACGCGAGGAACATGAGGATCGCCGGTGCGGACAGCAGCGCGATCTCGAGTCGCAAGCGGACGCGGGCGCGGCGGCGCGCAGTCGCTCGCGGCGGGGCCGGGAGCTTGGCAGCGCCCCTGGCCCCGGCCGTTACCCGCGACTGGCGGCCGACGGCCGCGTCGGTACCCAGGGTGTCGCTCATGGACTGGTCGCTCAGCCCCTCTCGGCGGCGGTGTTGGTGTCCTTGACGATGTCGGTGGGCGACCCCTTGCCAGCGAGCATGTTCACCACGGCGGTGTTCATGGCGTTGCCGACGTTCTGGCCGTACTCGGTGTCGAGGAACTGCATCGTGTAGGCGGCCTTGTTGAATGCCTCCAGCGCCGAAATGCTGTAGGAGTCGGTAACGACCCCCTGGGCCTGCTTGTTCACCGGGATTGCGACGAACGCCTTGGCGTACGCCTCCTGCTGTTCCTTCGTCACAAGGAACTCCAAGAACTCGAACGCCTCCTTGGGCGCCTTCTTGGACAGCGAGTACACGCCGGCGCTGCCCATGATCGCGCTCGGATCGCCCTGGCCGCCGGACACGGCGGGGAAGGGGAACCAGCCGAGGTCGGCAAGCGGCTTCTGGTCCGGGGTCAGCCCGGCGATCACCCCGGGGTCCCAGTTGCCCATCAACTCCATGGCCGCCTTGTGGTTCGCCAGCATGCCGGCCGAGGATCCCGCGCCCTGCTGCGCCGAGGCCGTCAGGAATCCCTTCTGGAAGGGGTCGACCTTCATGAACGAGGCCAGGTCCTCGCCCGCCTTGGTCCAACACGGGTCGTCGAACTTCAGCGACTTCGCAGCCTTCGTCATCGTGTCCTGGCTGCACTCGCGCAGTGCGAAGTTGTAGTACCAGTGCGCGGCCGGCCAGGCGTCCTTGGCGCCGACCGCGATCGGCGCGACACCGGTCGCCTTCAGCTTCGCCACGTCGGCCTGGAGTTCGTCCATCGTCGCCGGGGGTGAGGTGATGCCGGCCTGCTGGAAGAGGTCCTTGCTGTAGTAGATGCCCTCGGGTGCCGTGTCGATCGGCATCCCGTACACCTTGCCGTCGACCGTCCCGGCTGCGAGCGCCGCCGCGCCGGTGTTCGCCTTGTCGGCGGCGGTGAGGTCGAGCGCCTGGAGCTGACCGGCGTCGACCATGGCCTGCATCTTGCCGCCGCCTCGCTGCAGGAAGACATCCGGTGCGGAGCCGGAGTTGAGCGCGGTCTGCAGCTTGCCGTCGAAGTCCTCGTTCTGGACGTACTGGATCTTGATCGTGACGTTCGGGTGGAGTGCCTGGAACGCCTTGGCCGCGACCTTCCAGTACTCCGCGCCGGGCCCGGGCGATGCGTTCTCCCAGAACGTGACCGTCACCTTGCCACCCGACGAACCGCTGCTGCCGCCGCTGCCGCCGTCGTCGCTGCCGCCGGCGCATCCGGTGACGGCGAGCGCGAGGCCCACACCGACCGCGAGGGCTGTGGCGCCGCGTACGTTCCTTCTCATCCTGGAGACTCCCTGAGCTGGCATCGATGGACTGGCGGCTACCGGACAGCAGTCCCGGTCGCCTGGGCAGTCGTGCCGAGGCATCTGCGTGGGGCACGGGCCCTGGCATCGGGGGCCGGTACGCCCCTCGGGCAGGTGAGCGGTAACACCGATGGGCCCTCCCCCGCGTCCGGGAAATCGAGAGGGCGACGGCACCGTCCCTCACACCTCGACAGATCGCGTGCGTGAACCCGGAGTTGTCCGGTTTCAACACCCTGGCCCACACACCTGGAGCGAAACTTTTTCGCGCTCGTTGCGATCGTTTCGGGCACCCTAGGTCGACCGCCGGACTGCGTCAATACGTCTCACACAAACAACTGGTGACTCCCGGCGCGTCCGGACGAGCAGGCAGACTCAGCACGAGCCGCCGCGAGGGCGGCAATCAGTACGAAAAATTTCGGAACCTCCTCGCCACCTCTGCGGCACCCGTCGTCTTCCGTTACCCACACCGCGCCGCACTTCTTGACAACGCCGCCGGACTCGTGGGATCCCTAGGAGTGCATGGGACGTTCGACCGTGGAAGCGGCCCGTCATCGCCGCTCATGCCGCACCCCGGGGGGAAAGTGGCCCCCACCGACAGGTCGGACCTGCCGTCCCGTGTCGGACACGCCAGGGCTCTCCGACGGCCTCAACGAGGGGCCGCCCCTCTTCGGAAAGCGGCAATTCTCCGAGGTGGAAAGTGTTAGCGCTAACACCCCGGCTGGTCCGGCCCGCCACGGTCGCCACCGCGGCGGCCTCACGAACGAGAGAGGAACGTCATGATCCGATCATGGCTGCGCCGTTGCCGGCGCGGTCTGCTGGGCGCCGGGGCGACGTTAGCGCTGGCCGCCGGTGCTCTGACGGGCGCCGCGGGTACGTCGCACGCCGCGGCACAACAGTCATGCGACATCTACGCGGCCGGAGGCACGCCCTGCGTGGCGGCCCACAGCACGGTCCGCGCGCTCTACGCCGCCTATACCGGCAGTCTCTACCAGGTCCGGCGCTCGTCGGACAGCGCGACCAAGGACATCGGCGTGGTCGCCGCCGGAGGACGCGCCGACGCCTCCGCCCAGGACTCCTTCTGCGCGAACACCTCATGCGTGATCACGACCGTCTACGACCAGTCGGGCCACGGCAACGACCTGAAGTACCAGGGCCCGGGCGGGGCGGGCGGCTCGGACACCCCGGCGAACGCCACCTCCGAGTCACTGACGGTCGGCGGGGGCAAGGCTTACTCGCTGTACATCAACCCGGGCAACAGCTACTGGCGTGACGGCCATCTCACCGGCGTCCCCACCGGCAGTGCTCCGGAGGGCGCCTACATGGTGACGAGTGGTACCCACGTCAACAACGGCTGCTGCTTCGACTACGGAAACAGCGAGACCGACCGCAAGGCCGACGGGGCCGGGGCGATGGACGCCATCTACTTCGGTACCAGCTGCTGGTTCGGCGGCTGCTCGGGCAGTGGCCCCTGGGTGCAGGCCGACCTCGAATACGGACTGTACTCGGGCGGCAGCCAGTCCTGGAACACCAGTCAGCGGGCCTTCACCAGCAAGTTCGTCACCGCGATGCTCAAGAACAACGGCACCTCCAGATTCGCGATCAAGGGCGCCGACGCGCAGTCCGGAGGCCTGACCACCTTGTGGGACGGCGCCCTGCCTTCCGGCTACAGCCCGATGAAGAAGCAGGGCGCGATCGTACTCGGCAGCGGCGGCGACTGCTGCAACGGCAACACGAACCAGTCCCTGGGGACCTTCTACGAGGGCGCCATCGTCGCCGGATATCCCTCGGACGCCACCGACAACGCCGTCCAGGCCAACATCAACGCGGCCGGCTACAGTTCTTCGACCGGT
>NZ_JAATEJ010000020.1 GCF_012034175.1 Actinacidiphila epipremni | reverse complement strand
ATTTTCCGTCGGAATTACCACCCGCCTTCGGGGACACGTTTGCCCCGTACGAGATTTCTCCCGATTCGGGGCTGTGGTGTCGTCGTCCGGCGACGTGGCAAGGATCTGCATTGTTCAGGGCCGGGAACCCCAGCTCCTGACAACCGTTCTAACCTACATCCTGCCCCCAGGAGCGTCAAATCACCCGAAGGTCGACGGCGGCGTGTCGAGGTCTTCCAGCTCGATGCCGGGGGCGGCGAGGACGACGTCGCCCGCCAGGTGGACCTCGTGCTGCTCGCCGGTGGACAGGTCGGACACCAGGTAGTTGTCCACAGGCAGGAAACCGGTGTCGGCGGGGTGTGCTGTCCTGGTGAGCAGGGACCAGGACTGGTCCACGGTGAGGGGGGCGAGGACGGGCGGCCGGAAGGCGACGAGGCGGACGCGGGTCGCGGGGCCGCCCGGGGTGAGGCGCAGCAGGCGGGCGGTGGCGACGAGGAAGGCGGGTGAGGCGCCGGTGAAGGTGTGGGCGGGGGCGTTGCCCTCCTGGGCGTGTTCGCCGGTGGGGTCGGTGCGTACCCAGGTGACGCCGTCGAGGGCGGCGGCGCGGACCTGCCAGGCCGAGGCGTGCAGTTCGAGGCGGATGGGGCGGCCGAGGTCGTCGAGGGTGAGGTCGACGGAGCCGGCGTGGGCGCCGTCGGGGCGGGTGGTCTGCGCCGTGTAGCGCCAGCCGGCGGGGCCGGTGGCGCAGTGGAAGTGTTCTTCTCCCAGGGGGGTGTGGTCGTGGGTGTCGTGGAGCGAGTAGCGGCCTCGGGGCATGGCGGGTTCCCGGGATCGGGCGAGGCCCCCGCCTCGGTGGGGAGGCGGGGGCCGGCGTGGTTCGGTGGGCCGCCCGGGCGGGGCCGGGCGGCCGGGGGGTGCGGCTCAGTAGCGGTAGTGGTCGGGCTTGTAGGGGCCCTCGACCTTGACGCCGATGTAGGACGCCTGCTCCGGGCGCAGCGTGGTGAGCTTGACGCCGAGGGCGTCGAGGTGGAGGCGGGCGACCTTCTCGTCGAGGTGCTTGGGGAGCACGTAGACGCCGATCGGGTACTCCTCGGGCTTGGTGAAGAGCTCGATCTGGGCGAGCGTCTGGTCCGTGAAGGAGTTGGACATCACGAAGGACGGGTGGCCGGTGGCGTTGCCGAGGTTGAGCAGGCGGCCCTCGGACAGCACGATGAGCTTCTTGCCGTCGGGGAAGGTCCAGGTGTGGACCTGCGGCTTGACCTCGTCCTTGACGATGCCGGGGATCTTGGCGAGGCCGGCCATGTCGATCTCGTTGTCGAAGTGGCCGATGTTCCCGACGATGGCCTGGTGCTTCATCCGGGCCATGTCCGAGGCCATGATGATGTCGCGGTTGCCGGTCGTGGTGACGAAGATGTCGGCGGTCTCGACGACGTCGTCGAGGGTGGTGACCTGGTAGCCGTCCATCGCGGCCTGCAGGGCGCAGATGGGGTCGATCTCGGTGATGACGACCCGGGCGCCCTGGCCGCGCAGGGATTCGGCGCAGCCCTTGCCGACGTCGCCGTAGCCGCAGACGACGGCGACCTTGCCGCCGATCAGGACGTCGGTGGCGCGGTTGATGCCGTCGACGAGGGAGTGGCGGCAGCCGTACTTGTTGTCGAACTTCGACTTGGTGACGGCGTCGTTGACGTTGATGGCGGGGAAGAGCAGCGTGCCTTCCTGCTGCATCTCGTAGAGCCGGTGGACGCCGGTGGTGGTCTCCTCGGTGACGCCGCGGATCTCGGAGGCGAGCTGGGTCCACTTCTGGGGGCTCGCGTCGAGGGTGCGGCGCAGCAGGGCGAGGATGTAGCCGTACTCCTCGCTGTCCTGGTCGGTGGTGGCGGGGACGGCGCCGGCCTTCTCGAACTCGACGCCCTTGTGGACCAGCAGGGTGGCGTCGCCGCCGTCGTCGAGGATCATGTTGGGGCCGCCGGTGGGGGTGCCTGGCCAGGTCAGGGCCTGCTCGGTGCACCACCAGTATTCTTCGAGAGTTTCGCCCTTCCAGGCGAACACGGGCACGCCCCGGGGGTTGTCGGGGGTGCCGTCGGGGCCGACGGCGATGGCCGCGGCGGCGTGGTCCTGGGTGGAGAAGATGTTGCAGGACGCCCAGCGGACCTCGGCGCCGAGGGCGACCAGGGTCTCGATGAGGACGGCGGTCTGCACGGTCATGTGCAGGGAGCCGGTGATGCGGGCGCCGGCGAGCGGCTGGGCGTCGGCGTATTCGGTGCGCAGGGCCATCAGGCCGGGCATCTCGTGCTCGGCGAGGGTGATCTCCTTGCGGCCGAAGGCGGCGAGGGAAAGGTCCGCGACCTTGAAGTCGGTGGCGGTGGTGGTCATACGGGCTGCTCCTCGGTGCGATCGAGGTGGACAGGGATGCGGCGCAGCCGCAGGGCGGCGGTGGGTGGGCCCGGCTGCGGGCGCACCTGTCCCCTTGCGGCAGCGCAATCCGTCGGAGGCCCTCTCTCCCTCGGCCGGTCACCGTGGGGTGACCGCCCGACCGCCATCAGCAGCGACGTCTGGCTCCTGACGAATCTACACCGGGGTGCGGTCCGGCCGCAGGAGTCCCAGGGGTCGCGGGCCGTGGCGTGCTCAGCGTCCGCCGGGGGTCTGGTCGGGGTCGGGGCCGGCCGCGGCGGCGGCTTCGCTGTAGATGTCGGGTTCGAGGTAGATGACGCGGGCGAAGGGTTCCGCGGCCCGGATGCGCTCCTCGGCGGCGTCGATGGCCCGGGCGATCTCGGTGGCGGTGTCGTCATGCCGGACGGCGATCTTGGCGGCGACGAGGAGTTCTTCCGGGCCGAGGTGGAGGGTGCGCATGTGGATGATGCCGGTGACCGTCTCGCCGTCGATCATGGCGGCGCGGATACGGGTGACGGATTCGGGTCCGGCGCCCTCGCCGAGCAGCAGGGACTTGGTCTCGGCGGCGAGGACGAGGGCGATGCAGATGAGCAGGGCGCCGATGCACAGGGTGCCGGCGCCGTCCCAGACGCCGCTGTCGGTGGCCAGCGAGATGCCGACGCCGAGCAGGGCGAGGACGAGGCCGATGAGGGCGCCGAAGTCCTCCAGGAGCACGACGGGCAGCTCGGGGGCCTTGGCGCGGCGGATGTACTCGATCCAGGACAGGGAGCCGCGGGTGTGGTTGGACTCCTTGACGGCGGTGCGGAAGGAGGTGCCTTCGGCGGCGACGGCGAAGACCAGGACGGCGACCGGCCAGTACCAGTGGTCGATGGGGTGCGGGTGGCGGATCTTCTCGTAGCCCTCGTAGAGGGCGAACATGCCGCCGACGGAGAACAGCACGATCGAGACGAGGAAGGCGTAGATGTAGCGCTCCCGGCCGTAGCCGAAGGGGTGTTCCTCGTTGGCGGCCTTCTTGGCCTTCTTCCCGCCGATGAGCAGCAGGGCCTGGTTGCCGGAGTCGGCGAGGGAGTGCACGCCTTCGGCGAGCATCGAGGACGAGCCGCTGAACGCGAACGCCACGAACTTGGACGCGGCGATGGCGAGGTTGGCGCTCAGTGCCGCGATGATCGCCCTGGATCCGCCGGACGCGCTCATGTGTGGTGGGGGTCCCTTCTGGTGGCGTCAGGCCGCGACGGTGGCGCGGAAGACGGTGCCTTCGCCGGTGAGTTCGGTGTGCTCGCCGGCCGGGATCCAGCAGGACTGGCCGCGGCCGAGGGTGAGGGCGGCGCCGTCGCCGGTGCGCAGCCGGGCCTGGCCGGCGGTGCACAGCAGGATCTGCGGGGCGTCGCGGTCGAGGGTGCGCGGGTCGGCGCCGGGGGCCAGGACGTAGCGGGAGAGCCGGAACTCGTCGATGGGCGCGGCGTAGACCTCTTCGCCGTCGGGGCCGGCCTCGGGGCGCAGGACGGCGGGGCCGTCGGCTTCGAAGCGGACGATGCGCAGCAGTTCGGGGACGTCGATGTGCTTGGGGGTCAGGCCGCAGCGCAGGACGTTGTCGGAGTTGGCCATGATCTCCACGCCGAGTCCGTCGAGGTAGGCGTGCGGGATGCCGGCGCCGAGGTAGAGGGCTTCGCCGGGCTGCAGGGTCACGTGGTTGAGCAGCATGGCGGCGACGACGCCGCGGTCGCCGGGGAAGCTGCGGGCGGCTTTGGCGTAGGCGGCGTAGTCGGCTGCGTACGGGGTGCCGGGGGTTTCGGCCAGCCGGGTGGCGGCCTCGGTCGCGGCGTGCACGGTGTCGGCCATGGCGGCGGGGTCGGCGCCGAGGACGGCGGCGAGGACTTCGCGCAGGGCGCGGTCCTCGGGGTGGGCGCGCAGGATGTCGGCGTAGGGGGCGAGGGGGCCGACGCCGAGGGCGTCGATGAGGTCGGCGGCCTCGGTGGGGCGGCGGAAGCCGCACAGGCCGTCGAAGGGCGACAGGGCCACCAGCATCTCGGGCTTGTGGTTGGCGTCCTTGTAGTTGCGCTCGGGGGCGTCCAGGGGGATGCCGCGGGCCTCCTCGTCGGCGTAGCCGGCCCTGGCCTGGTCGAGGTCGGGGTGGACCTGGACGGACAGGGGCGCGCCGGCGGCGAGGACCTTGAGCAGGAACGGCAGGCGGGGGCCGAAGCGCTTGACGGTCGCGTCGCCGAGTTCGGCGGTGGGGTCGGCGTCGATGAGCGTGTCGAGGGGTACGGGGCCGGCGCCGCGGTCGACGCGGGAGGGTGCGCCGGGGTGGGCGCCCATCCACAGTTCGGCCTGGGGTTCGCCGGTCGGCTCGGTGCCGAGGAGTGCGGGGATGGCGGTGGTGGAGCCCCAGGCGTAGGGGCGGACGGTGTTGAGGAGGCGGTTCATGCCGGTCATGGTCTCTCGGTCGAGGCGACGGCCAGGTATGCGGCGGCGAAATCGGTCAGGGCGAGGATTTCCGCGGCAATGTGCAGGGCGGTGCCGCCGGTGGCGGCGATCTCGCTGAGCGGGGTGTCGTGGGCGTAGGCCTGTTCGCGGGCGGCGGGGGCGGCCGAGCCGGGCTGGTCGGGGGCTTCCTGGAGCAGGACGACGCGGAGCCGGAGGCCGTCGGGTTCCTCGACGCGGTCGCGGAAGAAGTCGTCGGAGTCGGCGCTGAGCGCGTGGGTGCCGGCCTGGAGCGGGCCGTGCAGGGTGAGCGCGGCGGGCAGTTCGGCGCTGAGGGCGGGGCTGCCGGCGCGGGTGCCGAGGACGGCGGCGAAGCGCCGGGCGCAGGTGGCGGCGGTGGGGCCCTGGCTCCACAGCAGCGGGAGGGCGTCGGCGAGTTCGGCGGCGAGGGTCTTGGCGGGGTTGGTGTAGGTGGCGACGGCGGGGCCGCAGCGGGCGGCGGTCTCGTCGAGGGTGTCGGCGGCGGCCTGGAGTTCGGCGGCGGGCGTGTCGGTGAGGCCGAGCCGGCCGGTCAGCGCGAGCAGCGGGGCGAGCAGCGCCCAGAAGGCGCCGGTGTCGGCGGCGGGGTCGGTGGCCGGGTCGGCGGCGGTGCTGCCGGGGGCGGCGGCGGCGAACGGCAGGGCGAGGCCGCGTACTTGTGCGACGGCTTCGGCGAGCGGGGTGCCGGGCGGGGTGACGGTGACGGCGGAGCAGCCGCGCCGGTAGGCCTGCTCGACGAGGTCGGTGAGGCCCTGTTCGGTGCCGTGGGGCGAGATCAGCAGCAGCAGGTCGAGTGATCCGGCCCAGCCGGGCAGGGTCCAGCGGGCGCGTTCGACGTTGGGTCCGGTGGGGGCGAGGGCCTGGACGGGGCAGTTGCCGGAGGCGAGGGCGGCGAGGAGGTCGGCGACGGCGGGGGCGTCGGGTCCGCTGCCGGCGACCAGGACGGTGCGGGGCCGGCCGTCGGGCCGCAGGTCGGCCAGGCCGGCTTCGTCGGCGAGGCGCAGCGCGGTGCGGACCCGGGCGCCGGCGGCGGCCACCGCGCGCAGCAGCCCGCGGCTGTCGGCGCGGGCGAGGGCTTCGGGGTCCTCCAGCAGCGACTCGTCGAACAAGGCGACCTCCGGGTCGGGGTGCGGGCCGGACTGCGGCCGGGTGCGGGCGGTGCCCCGGCGGTGCGGGTGCGGCCGTGGCGGTTCCGGGTCAGCCGGGGCGGCGGGCCTCGTCCACCAGCAGGACGGGGATGTCGTCCTTGACGGGGTAGGCCAGGCCGCAGTCGGCGGAGGTGCACACCAGCTCGGCCGCGTCCTCGTCCTCGCGCAGCGGGGCGTGGCAGGCCGGGCAGGCGAGGATGTCCAGCAGGCTGGCTTCCACGAGCGGCATGTGCGGTGTCCTCCGGGCGGTGGGCGGCCGGCCGGGTGCCGGCCGGGTGTGTGGTGGCTGCCAGCCTATCGCCGCGTCCGCGGCGCGGGCACGACGCATGGGCGCGGGCCCCGCGGGTCAGGCGCGGACGAGGGCGAGGACCTGGTCGCGGATCCGGGCGACGGCGGCGTGGTCGGCGGCCTCGACGTTGAGCCGCAGCAGCGGCTCGGTGTTGGAGGCGCGCAGGTTGAACCACCAGTCGGGGCCGGTGACGGTGAGGCCGTCGAGGTCGTCGAAGGTGACGCCGTCCCGGCCGGCGAAGGCGGCCCGTACGGCGGCCGTACGGGCCTGCTGGTCGGCGACGGTGCTGTTGATCTCGCCGGAGGACGCGTAGCGGTCGTAGGCGGCCACCAGGGCCGACAGCGGGCCGTCCTGGCCGCCGAGGGCGGCGAGCAGGTGGAGGGCGGCGAGCATGCCGGTGTCGGCGTTCCAGAAGTCGCGGAAGTAGTAGTGCGCGGAGTGCTCGCCGCCGAAGACGGCGCCGGTGGCGGCCATTTCCTGCTTGATGAAGGAGTGGCCGACGCGGGTGCGGACGGGGACGCCGCCGTGCTCGCGGACGACTTCGGGCACGGTCTTGGAGGTGATGAGGTTGTGGATGATCGTGGCGCCGGGGTGGCGGGCCAGTTCGCGGGCGGCGACCAGGGCGGTGACGGCGGACGGCGGGACGCCTTCGCCGCGCTCGTCGACGGCGAAGCAGCGGTCGGCGTCGCCGTCGAAGGCCAGGCCCAGGTCCGCGCCGGTCTCGCGGACGCGGGCCTGGAGGTCGACGAGGTTCTTCGGGTCCAGCGGGTTGGCCTCGTGGTTGGGGAAGGTGCCGTCGAGGTCGAAGTACATGGGCACCAGGTCGACGGGGAGGCCGGCGAGGACGGTGGGCACGGTGTGGCCGCCCATGCCGTTGCCGGCGTCGACGACGACCTTCAGCGGGCGCATGCCGCTCAGGTCGACCAGGGAGCGCAGGCAGTCGGCGTAGTCGCCGAGCACGTCGCGGTCGGTGACGGTGCCGGGGGTCGCGGCGCCGGCCGGGACGCCGGTCTCCAGCCACTGCTCGGCGAGCGCGCGGACGTCGGCGAGGCCGGTGTCCTGGCCGACGGGGGCGGCACCGGCGCGGCACATCTTGATGCCGTTGTACTGGGCGGGGTTGTGGCTCGCGGTGAACATGGCGCCGGGCAGGCCGAGCCGGCCGCTGGCGAAGTACAGCTCGTCGGTGGAGCACAGTCCGATACGGGTGACGTCCGCGCCGCGGGAGGCCGCGCCATGGGCGAAGGCGTCGCACAGGGCGGGCGAGGAGGGCCGCATGTCGTGGCCGACGACGACGGCGTCCGCGCCGGTGACGGTGGCGAAGGCCGCGCCGAAGATCTCGGCGAGCGGGGTGTCCCACTGGTCGGGTACGACTCCGCGTACGTCGTACGCCTTGACCAGTTGCGACAGGTCGGCCACTGCACACCTCTGCTGTACGGGTCGCGGGGAATCCGGACGCGGACGGGAAGACCGTGGCAATGGGCCGCGGTCGGCCACAACCTACCCCGGCGGGTGTGCGGCCGGGCCGCACGGGGCGGTGCGGGCGGCGGTGCCCCGGTGGTGCCGGGTGTTGTGGCCCCGGTGCTATTCGGGTGAGCGCAGGACGCGCAGGTGGCCGCGGCGGGCGACTTCCAGCGGGTCGATGTCGCGGGCGCCGGGCCGGGGGCGCTCCTGGGGGCGGGCGGCCTCGCGTACGGCGTTGGCCAGTGCCTCCAGGTCGTCGCCGCTGGGGCGGACCTGTCCGGTGTCCACGGCGAGCCGGACGACTTCCCAGCCGCGGGGCGCGGTCAGCCGCTCGGAGTGCTCGGAGCACAGGTCGTAGCAGTGGGGTTCGGCGTAGGTCGCCAGCGGGCCGAGGACGGCCGTGGAGTCCGCGTAGACGTACGTCAGCGTCGCGACGGCGGGACGGCCGCAGGCGGTGCGCGAACAGCGACGTACAGGGCTCACGACGTTGGACGGTACCGCACTCTTGAGCGGGCCGCGACGACTCTCCGCAGGCTCACCCGGTCGTGTCGTGCGGTGCCGCCCTTCGGCCGCTCCGCCGCGGCGGTGCGGCTGGCCTGCGGCGATGGCGGGATCATCGGAGGTTTGCGGGGGCGCGGTGCGGGCGGAGGTGACGGTGGCACGTGACGTGTCCGATCGCCAGGTGGCGCGATTCCGTCAGTTCTGTGGCCTGATGCGGTCTGAACCTCGGCGCGCGATGACGATAAAGGGGCCGCGTCCGCGCGGGTCGCGACAGTGGGTCCGGCCGGGAGCTAGGCTCACGCTGATGGACAGTTCGGTTCCGCCTCCCTCCGCTCCGCGTCCGCGGCACCGTGACCGGCACGGCCGCGGCATGCGCGGGCCGATCGCGCCGCCGCAGGTGCCGCTGGCGGTCAGCCGCGCCGACGCCTTCGACGACCTGGTCAGGGACGCCGCCGACCGGCTGGAGCGGCGCTGGCCGCAGCTGGCCGATGTGGAGTTCGCCGTGCAGGAGGTGCCGTGGCCGCAGGACGGCCCGGCCGGGGACGGCGACACGGTGCCGCTGGGGCGGCTGGTCGGCGCGGGCAAGGGGCGGCCGAGCCGGATCGTCATTTACCGGCGCCCGGTGGAGATCCGCGCCAAGAACCGCGACGAGCGGGCGCTGCTGGTCCACGAGGTGGTGGTGGAGCAGGTCGCGGAGCTGCTCGGCCTGTCCCCGGAGAACGTCGACCCCAAGTACGGCGAGGACTGAGCCGGGGACACGGCACGCGGGCCGTTCCGGCGCTATGTACCGAGCCGGCGCAGGCCGCGTAAAAGGACCCGCGTACGCACCGGGCCGGCGGGGGCTGCGCAAAGAGCCGGTGTATGTACCGGGCCGGTGTGCGGCGCGGCTATTTGCCGAGGATCGTCAGGTCGGACTCCGCCTTGGGCACCTCGACCGTGCCGCGGTCGTCGGGCAGCGGCTGGATGGTGAACATCGGCACGCCGTTCAACGGCAGCGCGAGTTCGCGGGAGGCGTAGACGCTGCCGCCGGAGAGGCGTTCGACGGTCACGGCGAAAGAGCCCTTGCCCGCGGTCGCCGCGACCGGCTGGAGCGACAGCGTGGTGCCCGCCTTGACCTCGACGGTCCGGCTGACGGCCGTGCCGCCGGCCGCGCCGGGCCACGAGGTGACCTTGACGCGGGCCTCCTCCTTCAGGGCGGTCAGCGCCAGCGTGGCGGCCTTGTCGCGGTTGTCGGCGACGGAGGCGCGGGTGTCGATCGCGGCGGTCGCGGGCAGGAACGCGAACTCCTGCTTGCTGCCCGTGCCCCGGGTGATCCGCAGCCCCGCCACGACCGGGACCGGCGCGTGCAGGTTGCCGGGGGTGAGGATCAGCGAGCCGGCGTCGCCCTTGGTGATGTCGCCGAGCGCGGCGGAGGCGGTCATGCCCGCCTTGACGTGCAGCGTCTCGTGGCCGGCCGGGGAGATCTGGCCGGTGCTGGTGGCGAGCTTGACCGTCAGGTCGGCGTCGTCGGAGCCGGGCGCGAACGCGACGAGCTGCACGGAGGTGGCGTCGGCGGGGATGCCGGGCATCACCAGGGTGGTGGCGGGCTCGGCGGAGGGCGGCAGCCAGTCGGCGCCGTGCGAGGCGTCGGTGGCCTGGACGGCCGCGCCGACCCGGCCGCTGCGGACGACGACGTGCACCGTCAGGTCGGCGGCCTTGTCGGTGGCCAGCGTGGACAGCAGCACCGGCGTGGAGCCCTTGCCCGGCACCGTGATGCCGTCGCCCGCGGAGGTCTTGAGCAGCCCGTCCTTGCCGTACAGCTCGATGTCGACGACGGCGGGGGCGTCGTCGGGGTCCACCAGGTGCAGGTAGTCCTGGCGGCCGTCGGCGGTGCTGGCGCCGGAGAACCAGAACTCGCTGTCGGGGGTCAGGCAGGAGGTGCCGAGCAGGCCGCGGCCGGGCCCCGCGTCGACGACGGTGGTCTGGCCGGCCGCCCAGCCCGGCGCGAGCGAGCCGTCGGCGGTGCCGACCAGGGCGGGCGCGTCGGTCTTCTCCGTGGTGTAGGTGACCGTGCGGCCGGGCTGCTTCAGCGGCGGGGACAGCACGGTGGGCTTGTCCGCGGCGGTGGCCAGTTGCGCGCTGCCGGTGCCGCTGCCGGTTCCCGTGCCGCCGCCCTCGGTGGTCGTCACGGGCGTGAACGAGGCGTAGGTGGTGTCGGCGAACTCCGACTGCGAGGGCGCCGGGCACACCAGGGTGCTGCGCTGCACCGGCAGCCGGACCGCGCTGCCGGCGGGGGCGGCGGCCGAGTCGTCGCCGCCGGTCAGGGAGGCGGCGCCGGTGAGGACGGCGAGCACGACGACGGCGCCGGCCAGGGAGAGGGTGCTGCGGTTCACTGGTGGTCGCTCCCGTCGCGGCGGTGGTCGCCTTCTGCGTAATACGCCCCGTCCTCGCCGTAGGCGCCGGGGTCGGCGTATCCGCCCTGCCCGGTGTAGGGCGCCTGGTCGCCGTAGCCGGTCACCGTCCCGTCGTGCGGCGCCTGCTGCCCGTAGGGGTCGTAGCCGGGCTGCTGCGGGGCGGGGTAGCCGTACGGGTCGTAGCCGCCCTGCTGGTCGTAGCCGGCGCCCTGGCCGGCCGGGTAGGGCTGCTGCTCCCACTGCTGCTGGCCGGGGTAGGGCGCGTAGTACGGGTCGCCGCCCTGGCCGCTGCCGGGCGCGGGGACCGCGTACGGGTCGTAGCCGGCCTCGGTGGCCTCGTAGCCGGCCGCCACGGGGTCGTAGCCGCCCTCGGCGGGCTGGTAGCCCTGCGCGGGGTCGTACGGGGCTCCTGCGGCCTCGTAGGGCTCCTGCTGCGGGTAGCCGGGATCGTCGCCGTCGGGCGCGGGCGGCCCGTCGCCGTCCTGGCCTGCGGCGGCGGCAGCGGCTTCGGCGGCTTCGGCCTCGGCCTCCGCAGCGGCCTGGAGGCGGCGGGCCCTGCGACCCTCGCCGGTGGCCTGGGCGGGGATGTCGGCGGCGACGGCGCCCTCGGCCTCGGGCAGGTCGTCGTCGACCTCGCGGCGCCGGCCGGGCAGCGCCAGGACGATCGTGACGAGCAGCAGGAACGCCTGGACGCCGAGCCAGCCGATGTGGGTGACGGGCTCCTTGAACGTCACGTCCAGGCGCCCGCCGGACGCGGGCAGCTGGAAGCCCTGGGCCCAGCCGTCGACGGTGGTGGGGGGGAGGCTCTTGCCGTCGAGGGTGGCCCGCCAGCCCTCGGAGGCGGAGTCGGCCATCCGCAGCACCCGGCCCTGCGGCCCCGCGGGCACCTTGGTGTGCGCCTCCAGCAGCCCGGAGGGCACGGCGACGGGGGCGGCGCCCTTGGCGGTGATGGTGATGCGCGAGACGGTCGTGTCGACCCGCCACAGTTCGCTGCCGTCGGCCTGGCTGACCCGCGACAGGCCGGGCGTGGCGTCCAGGACGCGGCCGAGCTCGCGCGGGGTGCCCTTCTGCGCCAGGACGTAGCGGACGGCGTATCCGGCCAGCCGGCTGCCCTGGTCGGCGCCGGAGCCGGCGACGAGGTTGGCGACCAGGGAGTCCAGGGCCGGGCGGCGCGGGGCCTGCGCGGCGATCTCCGCGTCGCCGATGTGGATGCCGTCGCCGCGGACCAGCGCGTAGGAGACGTGGCCTTCGGTGCCGCTGAGCACCAGGGTGCGGGCCCGGTCGCCGGAGGTGGACTCCTCGGCGACGAAGGCGGGCACCTGCTGCGGGTCGCGGCGGGCGATCGGGCCGTCGGCGCCGTGCAGCACCCAGGTGGCGGCGGCCAGCAGCGGCGCCGCGGCGGCGGCCAGCGCGACCAGGCCAGCGACGGGCTGGCGCCAGCCGAAGCCGCTGGCCGCGATGCGCTCGTTGGCGCCCTCCGCGCCGACCGCGGCGGCGGCCAGCAGCGCAAGGCCGTAGACCAGGGTGGCCGGGCCGGCCCAGGCGTGGCCGTTCTCGACGACGGCGAAGAGCAGGCCGACCGCGGCGACGGCCCACGCGGCCAGGACGGCCTTGCGGCGGCTGTCGCGCAGTGTCGCGGCGAGTGCGGCGAGCACCAGGCCGACCAGCAGCAGGCCGCCCGAGCCCTTGGGGCCGCCGGGGCTGAGCAGCAGCAGGTCCATGCCGGAGGCGCTCTTGGTGCCGTAGGGCAGGCCGACCTCGTGCAGCATCCGCCCGGGGTGCGACAGCAGCGTCAGGGACCAGGGGGCGAGCAGCACCATCGGCGTGACCAGGAGCGCGGCGAAGCGCAGCAGGTGCGGGACGAGCAGGTTGCCACGGCCGGTGGCCAGCCGCCAGGCGAGCGTCGCGGCGGCGAGCACCAGCGCGATGAGCCAGGTGATCGGCGTGAAGGCGGTGGTGAAGGTCAGCATCAGCGCCAGGGCCCAGGTGGCGCGCCACCCGGGGCGGGCGCCGCGGTCCAGGGCGGCGTCGCCGAGCTGGAGCCCGGCGCAGCCGACGGCGGCGCGGGCCATGAGCGGCAGCAGGATCGCCAGCACCGCGGTGCCGAGCCGGCCGGCGGCCAGGGCGCCGGTGGCGGCGGGCAGGAAGGCGTAGGCGACCGAGGCCCAGGCGCGCAGCAGCCGGGAGTCGACCAGCGGCCGGGAGGCGAAGTAGGCGGTGACGCCGGCCAGCGGCACGGAGGCGACCAGCAGCAGCGTCAGGGTCAGTCCGGTCGAGCCGAACAGCACGGTGGAGAACAGGCCGAGGACGGCGAGGTAGGGCGGCGCGGACTCGGTGCCGCCGGTGCCGAGGGCGTGCCAGGAGCCGGCGTAGCTGCGCCACAGGTCGGAGGCGCCGGAGCCGGCGGGCAGCAGGGCGCCGCCGAACAGGGTGCCGCCGCCGAGCAGGGAGCGGCAGGCGGCGAGCGAGACGAGCAGCAGGACCGCGAAGAGCACCGGGCCGGGTTTGCGGGCGATGCGCTTGAGGCGGGCGAACTGCTCGATCTCGAGGAAGTCGCCGTCGTCGTCGCCGGGTCCTGACTCGATGCCGCCGCCGTGCCGTCCGACGGCCGCCGCGGAGGCGTCGGCGCGGCCCCCGAAGTTGCTGACGACCTGCTCGACGGTGGCGCGTACGGTCGCGCCGGGCGGCGGGAAGAGCGAGCGCAGTTCGCCGGGGGCGACGGCCCCTTTGCCGCGTCTGGCGCGGGCGCCGAGGAGCCGGCCGGGGCGCAGCAGTACGCCGAGCAGGCCGACGATCTCGTCGACGGCCTGGCCCGGCACCTTGCCGACGAGGTACGCCAGGGTGCGCAGGACGGTGCCGACGACGACGCGCAGCGCCACGTAGGGCAGCAGGGGCCCGCGGGTGTTGGCCAGCAGGGTGTAGACGGCGCCGGCCTTGTCGACGCGGTGCGGGTTGGCGGCGGAGCGGCCGGCGCAGTCGACGGGGCGGCGCTCGCGGGAGGCGGCCTCGGCGTGCCACAGGACGGCGTCGGGGGCGACGTAGACGGTGTGTCCCGCGGCCTGGGCGCGCCAGCAGAAGTCGACGTCGTCGCGCATCAGGGGCAGCCGGCGGTCGAAGCCGCCGAGCGCGTCCCACACGTCGCGGCGCACCAGCATGCCGGCGGAGGACACCGACAGCACCTGGCGCACCTGGTCGTGCTGGCCCTGGTCCTGCTCGCGGCGTTCCAGGGCGGTCCAGCGGCGCCCGCTGCGGGCGATGCTGACGCCGACTTCGAGCAGTTGCCTGCGGTCGTACCAGCTGCGCAGCTTGGGGCCGACGACGGCGGCCGAGGGGGTGCTGTCGGCGATCCGCAGCAGGGCGGCGAGCGCGCCGGGGTCGGGTTCGCAGTCGTCGTGCAGCAGCCACAGCCACTGGACGGGCTCGCCGTGCGGGGCGCCGGCGTCGCCATAGGTGTCGTCGTCGTTCCAGGTGCGGCTGACGGGGTCCCATCCGCTGCCGCGCGGGGCCAGGTACGGCAGGTCGTCGGCGGTGAGGGGGGCGGCGGCGCGGGCGCACTCCTCGACGGCGGCGCCGAAGCCGGTGCGGCGGGCGAGGTGCAGGACGCGCTGGTCGCCGAGGGATTCGGCGAGCAGGCGGGCGGAGTCGTCGGCGCTGCCGGTGTCGGCGGCGATGACGTCCTGGACGGGACGGTCCTGGGCGAGCAGACCTGCGAGGGCCTTGGGCAGCCAGCGCGCGCCGTCGTGGGCTACCAGCACGGCGGTGACGACATGGCGCGGGAACTCAGGGGTGCCGGCCGGATGGACGGCCGGTGCTGGGTGGTTCACGGACATCGAGGTTCTGGCCCCGGTTCGCTGGACTGCGGTGGACGCTGGCGCCCGCGCGCGGCGGGGTTGCATCTCGGACGGCCCCCCACACTAACGGCTTACGCGGGTGCGACCGCCCTGACGTGTGCCCGGTGTGAGAACAACGGCAGCCCGCCGCGCACGTCGGGACGACGTGCGCGGCGGGCTGCGCGGTGGTGCGGCCGGCCGGCCGGGCGGCGGCCTGCGGGCGTACGGCCGCTGGTCAGGGGGCCGGCCGGGGGCCGCTGGCGGGCGGGGCGGCGGTCAGACGACGCCCTTCTTCAGCCGGCGGCGCTCGCGCTCGGACAGGCCGCCCCAGATGCCGAAGCGCTCGTCGTTGGCGAGGGCGTACTCCAGGCAGTCGGAACGGACTTCGCACGCGAGGCAGACCTTCTTCGCCTCACGTGTGGAACCGCCCTTTTCGGGGAAGAACGACTCAGGGTCGGTCTGCGCACACAGCGCGCGCTCCTGCCAGCCGAGTTCCTCGTCGGCCTCTTCGGCCAGCAGCAACTGGAACTGCTCGGTCATGCGCGCCCCTCGTCTGTCGTGCTTCCCCGTGATGTGGGCCGTCACCGTCTGCGGGTGAACGACACGAGTGAAATTACAAGTGCGGCGATCCGGGCCAGTCAAGCCGAGATCTGCTATTGAGCCCGTTATTCACTCCGCTGAACCAAGGTGTCACGGAAAGTGCTGTTATCCGACCAAAAGCCCGGAACCGTCAACCGTGGTCCGGTCGTCCACCCTTCACACCTCGTCAGACGCTGCGAGGACGCGCCCCGTTGCACCCGTGCGAGTGAAGGGGCGCGGATCACATTTCGATCACGGGAGCACGCGATCCCGGGGGAGCATTCGGTCATATGCGCGACGGCGCACAACGACGAACGGCGACGAACGACGACGAGCAACGACGGAATTGCCGCCGCGCGACCTCCCCGGAGCCGGTGCATCCTGCAAGCGGAATGCCGCGGTGTGCGGACGGGCTTGCCGATGGTCCACGGATGCCGCTCCATCTATCCGCGCATGCCCGTGCACAAACCTTTCTCCGGTCGGGGCGCCGGATCAGGTGAAAGAAGCCCGACATAACGGACACCTATTTGACAGCGGGTCCGCCGGGCCGGTCTCCTTGTGACCATGCCTGCCGAGCACCACGTGCCCTACCGGACCCGCCGCCGCGAGTCCTGCTGCGTCGTGCTCGCGCAGAACTGCTGTTGTCCCTGCCGCTGTCGCTGAGCCCCCGCCGGGCCCCGCATCCGCCGGTCCCGGCATCCCGCACACGCCAATTGCGCACACTCCCAGGGACACACCCCATGTATTCCGACGTCTCCATCGCCGGTGACCCGCTCGCCCTGCCCCACCTCCTCCCCCCGGTGCCGCAACACCCCAGCACCGTCGCGGAGTTCGCCGGGCTGGCCCGCGCCATCGCGGCCGACCGCGGGCGCTGGGCCCCGCTGGTCGGCTACGACGCCACCACCCGCTGGTACGCCCGGCTGCAGACCGGCCCCGGCTACGAGGTGTGGCTGCTGAGCTGGCTGCCCGGGCAGGGCAGCGGGCTGCACGACCACGGCCCGTCCTCCGGCGTCCTGACCGTGCTGCGCGGCGAGCTGCGCGAAAAAGTCCGCGGTGCGGGCGGCGAGGCCGTCCGTACGCTGCGCCTGGGCGACCAGCGGGCCTTCGCCCCCGGATATGTGCACGAGGTCGTCAACGACGCCCTGGAGCCCGCGGTGAGCCTGCACGTCTACTTCCCCGGCCTGACCGAGATGACCCCGCACACCTGCACGCCGGCCGCCGGCGCCCTCGGCGGGCGGCCCGCCGGGGCCGCGGCACCGCAGCCGGCCCGCTGAGCCGGCCGCCCAGGACGCCTGGCCGTACGGGCCGCCGCGGCGGGCTGCAAGACTGGACACCATGCGAATCGTGGTTCTGGCCGGAGGAATCGGCGGGGCGCGCTTTCTGCGCGGCCTGCTGGCAGCGGCGCCGGAGGCGGAGATCACCGTCGTCGGCAACACCGGAGACGACATCCATCTGTTCGGCTTGAAGGTCTGCCCCGACCTCGACACCGTGATGTACACCCTCGGTGGCGGCATCCACGAAGAGCAGGGCTGGGGCAGGGCGGACGAGACGTTCGCCGTCAAGGAGGAACTGGCCGCCTACGGCGTCGGCCCGGAGTGGTTCGGCCTGGGCGACCGGGACTTCGCCACGCACATCGTGCGCACCCAGATGCTGGCCGCCGGCTATCCGCTCAGCGCCGTCACCGAGGCGCTGTGCGCCCGCTGGAAGCCCGGGGTGCGGCTCATCCCGATGTCCGACGACCGGGTCGAGACGCATGTCGTGGTGGACGTCGAGGGCGAGCGCAAGGCCGTCCACTTCCAGGAGTACTGGGTACGGATGCGCGCCGCCGTCCCCGCCCACGCCGTCGCGCCGGTCGGCGCCGAGGCCGCCAAGCCGGCGCCCGGCGTGCTGGAGGCGATCGCGGCGGCCGACGTCATCGTCTTCCCGCCGTCCAACCCGGTGGTGAGCATCGGCACGATCCTGGCGGTGCCGGGCATCCGCGAGGCCGTCGCCGAGGCCGGGGTGCCGGTCGTCGGGCTGTCGCCGATCGTCGGGGACGCGCCGGTGCGCGGCATGGCCGACAAGGTGCTCGCGGCGGTCGGCGTGGAGTCCACCGCCGCCGCGGTGGCGGCGCACTACGGCTCGGGGCTGCTGGACGGCTGGCTGGTCGACACCGTCGACGCCGGGGCCGTCGCCGAGGTCGAGTCGGCCGGCATCCGCTGCCGGGCCGTACCGCTGATGATGACGGGGCTGGCGGCGACCACGCAGATGGCGCGCGAGGCGCTGGCGCTGGCGCAGGAGGTGCGGGCATGAGCGGGGCCGCGGGCGGCGCGCGGATGGAGGTCTTCGCGCTGGACGGCATCGGCGAGGTCAGGGCCGGGGCGGACATCGCCAAGCTCGTCGCCGCGACGGGCGTGGACCTGGTCGACGGGGACGTGGTCCTGGTCACGTCGAAGATCGTCAGCAAGGCGGAGGGGCGGCTGGTCGCCGCGGACGACCGCGAGGCGGCGATCGACGCGGAGACGGTACGGCTGGTGGCGCGCCGCGGCAGGACCCGCATCGTCGAGAGCCGGCACGGCTTCGTCATGGCCGCGGCCGGCGTGGACGCGTCCAACACCGCGCCGGGCACGGTGCTGCTGCTCCCGGAGGACCCGGACGCCTCCGCCCGCCGGATCCGCGCCGGGCTGCGCGCGGAGCTGGGCGTCAACGTCGGTGTCGTCGTCACGGACACGTTCGGGCGACCCTGGCGGCAGGGCCTGACCGACGTCGCGATCGGCGCCGCGGGCGTCGCCGTCCTCGACGACATGCGCGGCGGGCAGGACGCGTACGGCAACCCGCTGGTGGTCACGGTCACCGCGACCGCGGACGAACTGGCCGCGGCCGGCGACCTGGTCAAGGGCAAGGCGACGGGGCGGCCGGTGGCCGTGGTGCGCGGGCTCGGCCATGTGGTGCTGCCCGCCGGGGAAGCGGCGCAGGCTGCGCCATATGCCGAGGCTGCGCAATATGCAGAGTCGTATGCCGAGCCCGCGGGCCTGTCGGCGGACCCCGACCCCGACCCCGGGGCGCGGGCGCTGGTGCGCAGCCCGGCCGACGACATGTTCCGGCTCGGTACGTCGGAGGCGGTACGGGAGGCGGTCTCGCTGCGCCGCACCGTCCGCGACTTCACCGACGAGCCGGTCGACCCGGCGGCGGTACGGCGCGCGGTGGCGCTCGCCGTGACGGCGCCGGCTCCGCACCACACCACGCCGTGGCGTTTCGTGCTGCTGGAGACGCCGCAGGTGCGCACCCGGCTGCTCGACGCGATGCGGGACGCCTGGGAGGCGGACCTGCGGCGCGACGGCTTCTCCGAGGGCAGTATCGCCAAGCGGCTGCGCCGCGGTGACGTCCTGCGCAAGGCGCCGTATCTGGTGGTGCCGTGCCTGGTCGCCGACGGCGCCCACGCCTATCCCGACGCGCGGCGGGCGGCGGCGGAGCGGGAGATGTTCGTGGTCGCCACCGGCGCGGGCGTGCAGAACCTGCTGGTCGCGCTGGCCGGGGAGCAGTTGGGCTCGGCATGGGTGTCCTCGACGATGTTCTGCCGGGACGTGGTGCGCGAGGTGCTGGACCTGCCGGCGGACTGGGACCCGATGGGCGCGGTCGCCGTGGGCCGCCCGGCGCAGGTGCCGCCGCCGCGGGCGCCGCGCGGGGCGGAGGATTTCATCGCGGTGCGCTGAGGGCGGGCGCTGAGGGCGGGCGCTGAGGGCGGTCTCCCGGGGCCGGTGGTCAGGAGTGGCGGTTCGGCGGGTTGGGGGCCAGTCGCGGGGCGTGCCGCGGCGGGCTCGGCGAGGCCAGCAGGATCAGCCGGGCCGCGCGGTGCCGCTGGCCGGCGTAAGGGGCCAGGAGTTCGAGCATCGTGGCGTCGTCGCAGCGCCGGGCGCCGGTCAGGGCGAAGCCGATGTGGTGGGGCAGGTGGAGGTCGCCGACGGTGACCTCGTCGGGCGCCCCATGGCTGCGCTGGAGGGTTTCGGCCGCCGTCCAGGGGCCGATGCCGGGGATGGACTGCATGCGGACGCTCGCCTCCCGCGCCGGCAGCGACGCCAGCGCGTCCAGCCGGCCACCGAGCCGCACCGCGCGCATCACCGTGGACGCGCGCTTGTCGTCGACGCCGGCGCAGTGCCAGTCCCACGACGGCACCCGGGCCCAGCCGCGCGCGTCCGGCATCACCCGCATCCGGCGGCCGGCCGGCCCGGGCGCGGGCTCGCCGTGCTGGTGGAGCAGGGTCCGCCACGCCTCGTACGCCTCCGCGGTGGTGACCTTCTGTTCGAGGATCGACGGGATGAGCGCTTCGAGGACGAGGCCGGTCCTGGTCAGCCGCAGGCCGGGGTTGCGGCGGTGCGCCGCGTGGACGACGCGGTGGCGCGGGGTGAAGGCCGCCGGGTCGTCGAGGCCGCCGAGCAGCCCCGGGAGGGCGTCCAGCAGCCACTGGGCGCCGGGCCCCCACGCCTCCGCCTCCAGTTGCGCCGAGGTGCCGCGCAGCCGCAGCGTGCCGGCGCCCTCGGGGGTGCGGCTGGCCCGCCACACGGTGCCGTCGCGGTCGATACGGAAGGCCGGGTCGGCCGGGCCGCGGCGCAGCGGCATGAGGGTGCGGCGCACGTCCAGCGGCCCCTGCGGCGTCCACGTCCGGGTGAGCCCGCCCACCGCGACCGGCGGCACGGCGGCGGCGGTACGCGGGCGGGGGAAGGGCGAGGACACCCGCCGAGGGTATCCGCCCGCACGGCGCGCCACGGCGCCCGGGGAGGGCGGGCAGCCGGGCGCGGCGGCCGGAGGGCGAACCGGCGGGTGTGGTGCCCTGCCCGGGAGCCACGCCCTGGATGGGGCGCGGCTGCCGGAGCGGTGGACCGGCGGGCGTACGGCCGCCGGGGAGGCGGGCTCGTGGAGGGCGGCGGGGTGGCCGGTAGCCTGGGCGGTGTGACGTCGACTGCTGCTGACACGCCTGCCGGGCTGCTCGCCGGGGCGCTTCGCGCGGATCCCGCGCGGCCACTGATCACCTTCTACGACGACGAGACCGGCGAGCGCGTGGAGCTGTCGGTCGCGACGTTCGCCAACTGGGTGGCCAAGACCGGGAATTTGCTCCAGGACGAGCTGGGCGCGCAGCCCGGTGACCGGCTGGCGCTGCTGCTGCCCGCGCACTGGCAGACCGCGGTGTGGGTGCTGGCCGGCTTCTCCGCCGGTGTCGTGGTGGCGCCCGGCGCGGACCCCGCGGGGGCGGACCTGGTGGTGAGCGGGCCCGAGACGCTGGAGACCGCGCGGGCCTGCAAGGGCGAGCGGGTCGCGCTCGCGCTGCGCCCGCTCGGCGGGCGCTTCCCGCAGCCGCCGGCCGGCTTCCTGGACTACGCCGCCGAGGTGCCGGGGCAGGGCGACCGCTTTGTGCCGTACGCGCCGGTGGCCGCGGACGCGCCGGCGCTGGAGCTCGCGGGCGAGGACGTGCTCACCGGCGCCGAGGTGGTGGCCCGGGCGCGGGCGTACGGGCTGGAGCCGGGTGCGCGGGTCCTCAGCCGGCTCCCCTTCAGCTCGTGGACGGGCCTGGCGGCCGGCCTGCTGGCCCCGCTCGCGGTCGGCGGCTCGGCCGTGCTGAGCCGGCACTCCGCGGGCCTGTCGCCGGACGCGCTGGCCGCCCGCGAGGCGGCGGAGCGCACCACCCTCACCCTCTGACGCGGCGCTCCCGGCGACCTTTGCGGAGCCCTGCCGGGATCCCCCGCACAACTCCCGCGAAAACCCCCGCCGTGCCCGCCCGTTCCTGGGAGTTCGCCCAGGTGCGTGCTCGGGGCAACCAACCGGCCCATTCGACCGTCTGAACGAGTGGCGCGCATGTTTGCGGGCCGGGGGCGCCTGAAATGCGAGGGTTGGGGGGGACGTGACGTCGTCGGGAATGCCTCCGGCGGAGGACCGGGCCGATGCGGAGCCCGAGAAGAACGCCGCGGAGGCCGACCGGGAACCGGCGCCCGACGCCGACCCGCCGCAGGCGGCGTCCGCGCCGGCGGCCGAAGCGGACCCGGAGCAGGCGGCGCCGGCGGACAGCGGGCCCAGGCGGCGCAGTTACCGCTGGCTGAAGATCCTCGCCGGGGCCACCGCACTGCTGGTGCTCGCGGGCGCGGGCGGCCTGTGGTACCTCTACCAGCAGCTCAACGGGAACATCACCACCGACCGCGTCACCGAGAACGAACTGCAGGTGCACGCCTCCGAGCGGCCGACCCAGGGGCCGACGTCCGCGGAGAACATCCTGCTCATCGGGTCGGACAACCGGGGCAACGGCAACGGGAAGTACGGCCGGGACAGCGGCACGCAGCGCTCCGACACCGCGATCCTGCTGCACATTGCCGCGGACCGGCAAAGTGCCACGGCGATGAGCATCCCGCGCGACCTCATGGCGCATGTGCCGAGCTGCACCAAGCCGGACGGCGGGCAGACCCAGCCGAAGTTCGAGCAGTTCAACTGGGCCTTCCAGTTCGGCGGCGCCGCCTGCACGATCCGCACCGTCGAGGACATGACGGGGATCCGGATCGACCACCACCTCATCGTCGACTTCTCCGGCTTCAAGAAGATCGTGAACGCCGTCGGCGGCGTGGACGTGTGCCTGGCCGAGCCGGTGCACGACTCCGAGGCGCACCTGGACCTGCCCGCCGGGCGCCAGACGCTCAGCGGCGAGCAGGCGCTCGGCTATGTGCGGGCCCGGCACGGCTTCGGCGACGGCAGCGACACCCAGCGCATCGACCGCCAGCAGGGCTTCCTCGGCTCGCTGTTCTCGAAGGTCACCAGCAACGGCGTGCTGCTCAACCCGACGAAGGTCCTGCCCGTGCTGTCGGCGGCGACGTCCTCGCTGACCGCCGACCCCGGCCTGGACTCGCTCAGCGAGCTGTACGGCCTGGCCCGCGAGATCCAGCGGATACCGTCGCAGAAGATGGTGTTCCTGACGCTGCCCCAGGAGCAGTACACGCTCGACCACAACCGCGACCAGCTCAAGCAGCCGGCCGCCGGCAAGCTGTTCGCGGCGCTGCGCGACGACCTGCCGGTGACGGTCACCGATGACGGCCATCCGGAGGACACCGCGACCTCCGGCGCCCCGGCCGCCACGACCGCCGGCGGGACGTCCACCGCGCCCTCCGCGGGCACGCCGACCTCGGGTGACACACCCACCGACGCCCCCACCTCCGGGCCCACTTACCGTGGTACGACCGCCGCCGCGGACATCTGCGGCAAAGCCGCGACGTGACCCGATGGGTTAACGTGAGCGCCCGGCCGGCCGCGGAGGAAGGACCCGATCGACCGTGAGCACGGAGGAGCCCGGGTACGTCGACCCGGCGGACCAGTGGGTCCTGGACCCGGTGACGGGCATGTACGAGCTGCGCCTCGACGTGCCCCCGCAGCGCCAGGAGCAGGCGCAGGAGTACGGCGGGCAGCCGGAGTCCGCGCCGGACGCGTACGGCCAGGGCACGGCCGCGCAGGGCGGCTACGAGGCGCAGGGCACGTACGACCCCTACGCCTCGTACGGCTCGTACGAGTCCGGGGACCAGCACTCCTACGACGCCGGCGAGCAGCACTCCCCGTACGGCACGGGTGAGTCGTCGGCCTACGGCACGGGCGGGCAGCCGGCCTCGTACGACACCGGCGAGCAGCCCGCCCAGGACGGCCACGACGCCCCCGTGGCGCCGCCCGCGCCCGCCTGGGCCCCCGAGGTGCCGCCGACGCCGCCGGCGCCGCAGACGGCCGCCGAGGGCGGCGGGCGGCGGACCGGGGCACCGCAGGGGCGGGCCGGCCGGCGGAAGGCGAAGCCGGCCAAGGGCGGGGCGGCGGCGCTGCTCGGGCAGTTGCCGGGCGGGCCCGTGGTGTGGGGCGTGGGGGCGGCCTGCGCGGTGCTGCTGGTCGGCGGGATCGCGAGCGTCGCGGCGCTGGGGGGCGGCGGCGGGCCGGGCCTGCACACCGTGGACCTGGCCGGCGCGGGGGCCAAGGAGCCGGTGCACACCGGTGCGATGAACGTCCTGCTGCTGAACTCGCACCCGGCGGCGGGCGCGTCGACCGACTCCGCCGTGCTGGTCCACCTCTCGGCGGACCGCGGCGACATCACCGCGCTGGCGATCCCGCCCGCCATGGTCACCGACATCCCGGACTGCCCGGCGGCCACCGGCGGCGGCACGGTCAAGGGCGCCAAGGCGCAGCCCTTCTCGGCGTCGCTGACCGGCGGCCGTGACGCGGGCTGCGCGCTGCGGACGGTCAAGCAGCTCACCGGCCTGGCAGTGGACCACGTCGTGGCCGTGGACTACGCGGCGGTCAAGGGCGGAACCAAGGACATCGCCGCGGCCGACCGCTGCGTCGACCGTACGATCACGGTGCCGCGGACGCTGACGGCGCTGGCGCGCACCGCCCCCTCGGCGGTCACCGCGGACTCCCCGCTCGGCACACCGGAGACGATGAGCAACCTGGCCGCGGCACTGGGCGCGGTCGCCCCGCAGGACACGACCTTCGTGGCGATGCCGGTGACGGGCACCGGGGCGTCGGCGGCGCCGGACAAGGACAAGGCGTCGCAGATCTACGCGCTGCTGGCGAACGACGTGTCGCTGACGGGCGCGCAATCGGCCGCGAGCGACCCGAAGTTGACCGGCCCCAAAGCGAAGCCGCACGACACCCGGGTGGAGATCTACAACGGCACGGGCGTCTTCGGGGCCTCGCAGGACGTGCTGGCGTGGCTGCAGAACACCCAGGGCGTGGACCGCTCCACCAACGGCGGCGACGCACATGGCAAGGTCGCGAAGACGACGCTGCAATATGCGCCGAACCAGGCGGACCAGGCGCGCTCGCTCGCGGCGATGATGGGCCTGCCGGCCTCGGCCCTGGTCCAGGGCACCAAGGACGCGGCGCCGCGCGCCAACATGACGCTCACGCTCGGCGCCGACTACACCAAGCCCGGCGCGCCCATCGGCCCGCCGACGGCGCCGCCCAAGGACGTGAAGCTGACCCCCGGGACCGCCGCCCACTGCTGAGCCGGGAGCCGGCCGGGACCGGCGGGCGACAGCAAGGGGTAAGCGTCGGGCGCCAGTTCGGGCATGCGGGTGAAGTCCGGCAATAAGCACGGAAAACACCCGCCGATTCCCTGCAATTGCAGGGCTTTGTCCGTTTGTCCGGTCAACGGATCTTTCGGTACGACACCTCCGCGTCACACCGGGCGGCTACTGTAAGCGATCCGGCGGTTACCGGATGGAGGGCCCGAGCGACCGTGGACACGCAAGGCCGAGACGACATCGATCCGGCGGGGCAGTGGGTGCTGGACCCGGCCAGCGGCACCTACCGGCCGCGCTCCGAGGCGGCGGCACGGCGGACCCGGCCGCGCGAGATGCCGCGGCAGGCCGGCCGCGGCCCCGTGGCGCCCCCCGAGCGCATCCCCCGGCCCCGCGTGCGCCGCTCCCCCGCGGCGCCCCCGCAGCGCCGCCGCAGGGGCGTCCAGGGCGGTCGCGGGGGCCGGCCGGGCGCGGGCGGCGGGGGCGGCGGGGGCGGCGGACGGGCCGGCCGGAAGGGCCTGTCGCGGCGCCGGAAGGCGCTGCTGTGGGTGGCGGCCACCATGGGCCTGGTCCTCGTCGTCGTCGGCGTCGGCGGCTACCTGGTCTACGAGCACTTCAACGGCAACCTCACCACGGTCGACGTCGGCGACGCCGGCAGCAAGGACGTCCTCGGCGACGGCCCGCTGAACCTGCTGGTGATCGGCACCGACAGCCGGCAGGGCCTGGGGGACGCGTACGGCGACCCGGACGACATGGGCCACGCCGACACCACGATCCTCTTCCACGTCTCGGCCGACCGCAGCAACGCCACCGCGATGAGCATCCCGCGCGACATCGTGACGTCGATCCCGGACTGCCCGACGCGGCAGCCGGACGGCTCGGTGCGGACCATCCCGGGCATCCCGGCGGGGCTGACGGCCCCGAAGTTCAACGAGAGCCTGGGCGTGGGCGGCCGGGACCCGGGGTGCACGATGCGGGCGGTCACGCAGCTGACGGGGATCCCCGTCGACCACTTCATGATGGTCGACTTCGAGGCGGTCAAGACGCTGTCCACGGCGATCGGCGGGGTGGACGTGTGCCTGGCCCGGCCGCTGGTGGACCCCAAGTCGCATCTGCGGCTGCCGGCCGGCACGCACCGGATCGAGGGCGAGCAGGCGCTGGAGTTCGTCCGGACCCGCCACGCGCTGCAGAACCAGAGCGACCTGGACCGCATCAAGCTCCAGCAGCGCTTCCTCGGCGCGATGATCCGCAAGGTCAAGTCCAGCGGGTCGCTCACCAACCCCAGGAAGCTCTTCACGCTCGCCGACACCGCGACCAAGGCGCTCACCGTGGACAGCGCGATCGGCAGCGTCTCGCGGCTGGCCAGCCTGGCCCGCGACCTCGGCAAGCTGGACGTCAAGCACATCACCTTCGTGACACTTCCGGTGGTGGACAACCCCAACGAGAAGGTCCACGCGACCGTCGTCGTCGACCAGGCCAGGGCGCAGCGGCTGTTCACGCTGATCAAGGACGACGTGTCGCTGAGCGGCCGGAAGAAGAAGCCCAGGACCGACCCGAAGCTGCTCGGCCCCAAGGCCCCGCCGGCCGATGTGCGGGTGCGGGTCTACAACGGCAGCGGCATCCCGCTCGCGGCCCGCGGCACGGTGGACTGGCTGCGCGCCACGCAGGGCGTCGGCGGCCCCGCCAACGGCGGCAACGCGCCCGCGCCCGCGGCCCGTACGACGCTGGTCTACGCGCCCGAGCAGGCCGCCCAGGCCCGCACCCTCGCGGCGATGCTGGGCCTGCCAGGCTCGGCGCTGCGCCCCTCCCCCGCGGTCGCGGCCGGCTCCGACATGGCGCTCACGCTGGGCGCGGACTTCACCAGGGCCGGCGTTCCCGTCCCCGACCCCTCGGCCGAGCCGGACGACCTGGACAAGACCGGGGCGGACGACTCGGCGTGCGTGAAGTGAGCCGCGGCGCGAAATGGGCCGCGCAATGAGGTGAGCCGCGCCGCATCGGGCCGGCGTGTGCAACCGACCCGCGTACCCCGCGCGTATCAACTCAGGGGCGGGGTGCAACTCCCCGTGCCCGCACGCCGTCCGGCAGGAGGACGGCGGAGGCCGGCCGGATCAGGGGGAGGGTGCGTTCATGCGCGACGGGGGAACGGGGGGCGGCCGAGGCGCGCCGCCGGACGCCGGCGGCCTCGGACGGGACGACGGGTTCCACCGCGACGGACCGCGGACGTACCCCCCGCAGCCCGCACCCGGCCGGATCCCCGGGCCGCGCAGCCCGTACGGGAGCGGCGCGGACCACCCCCACGACGGCGGCCCCCACGACGGCGCCCACGACGGCGACCCCGGCCCGGACGACCCCGGCCCGGACGGCGGCCGGGAGGAGCCGCCCGGCGCCCCGGCCGGCCCCCCGGGGCGCGGCGGCGGGCACCGCAGGGGCGGCCCGCGGCGGCAGCGCAGCCGCAAGCGCAAGGTGCTGCGCTGGGTGGCGATCGTCGCGGCGGTGGGCGTGCTGGGCACGGCGGGCGCCGCGTACGGCTACTACGAGTACCTGTCCGGCAAGATCCGCAAGGGCGAGCGGGTCAGCGGCCGGACGACGGTCGCCAAGCCGAAGGCCAACGCCAACGGCACCTCGGCGATGAACATCCTGATCCTCGGCTCCGACAGCCGGCTCAGCGACGCCGACAAGGCGCTCGGCGGGGCGGCGGACAGCGCGGGCGCGCGGGCGGACGTGATCATGATCGCGCACCTGTCGGCGGACCGCAGCAACATGTCGCTGGTGAGCATCCCGCGCGACACCCGGGTGGACATACCCCAGTGCGAGGATCCCAAGACCCACAAGACGTACGCGCCGACCAACACGATCATCAACGCCTCGCTGGGCCGCGGCGGCCCGGGCTGCACGCTCGCGACCGTGCAGAACCTCACCAACGTCTACATCGACCACTGGCTGATGATCGACTTCTCCGGCGTGGTGAAGATGGCCGACGTGCTCGGCGGTGTCGAGGTGTGCGTGGAGCACAGTGTGTGGGACCGCCCCACCGCGGCCATCCCGCACGGCGGCTCCGGGCTGAAGCTCACCAAGGGCACGCACATCGTCAAGGACAAGCAGGCCCTGCAATGGCTGCGCACCCGTGACGCGTTCGGCGACGACTCCGGGCGCGCCAAGGCGCAGCACATGTACATGAGCTCGCTCATCCGCAGGCTGCGCGGCGAGAACCTGTTCACCAACCCGGGCCGGCTCAACAAGATCGCGACGACGGCGATGGGTGCCTTCGAGGTCTCGTCCGAGATCGGCACCCCGAAGAAGCTCTACGACCTGGGCATGGAGCTCAAGAGCATCCCGCCGGAGCGGATGACGATGCTGACCATGCCGCATATTGCCGACCCGCAGGCCCCCGCGGCGCACTATCTGCCGGCGCGGGACGCGAGCACGGTGTGGTCCCTGGTGCGCAACGACGTGGCCATGGACACCAACGGCAAGGCGAAGGCACCCGGCGCGGCGACCGCGTCGCCGACTCCCGCCGCGCCCTCCGGGCCGCCCGCCGCGGCGCCGGGCAGCATCGGGGTGAGCGTCGTCAACGGCACCGCGGGCACGGCCGGCAACCCGGCCGTCGGGCACCGGGCGACCGCCATCGCGACGGCGCTGAAGACCGCGGGCTTCACGCAGGCCGACCCCGCCCGGACCGCGCACCCCAGCCCCGGCACCGGCGTGGTCTATCCGGCCGGCGCCGGCGAGCAGGGCAGGGCGGACGCGACGTCGGTGGCGGCGGCACTGAAGATCCCGGTCAGCGACGTCAAGCCGTCCACGTCCGCGCAGGTCGTCACGGTGACGGTGGGCGCGGACTGGAAGAGCGGCACCGACTACAGCGCGACCCTGCCCAAGGCGGGCGGCGTGCCCGCCGGTGCCGACGCCATGAACGGCGCGGACACCGGCAAGTGCATGCCGATCCAGCCGGTCTACCGCTGGGCGGGCTGAGCGGGCCCCGGTGCGGCGGCACCCGCCGTCGCCCCGGCCGCTCCCGTCGCCCCGGCCTGCACGGCGGGGCGGCGGCTGGCGATGACCCGGCGGGCCAGCGAGCGCGGGCTGGTCAGGAAGCCGTAGCCCCAGCACATGTGCATGGTGGCCAGCGCCAGCGGGATGCGCAGCCGGGCGGCGGCCGGAAGGCCCCGGCCGGCCGGCAGCGAGCCGGCCGTGATGACGGCGAGGTATCCGGCCGGCAGCACCAGCGTCCACGGCGTGAGCAAGGCGCCGACGACACCGAGGACGCAGGCCAGCAGCGCGGCGGGCGCGGCGAGGTAGCGCAGGTTGACCGAGCCGCGGTGGTAGCGGGTCACGACCCGGCGCCAGCGCCCGTAGTCCTTGTACTGCTTGGCCAGGGTGCGCACGCTCGGCCGCGGCCGGTAGGAGACCCGCAGCTCGGGCGAGAACCAGATCAGGTGGCCGGCCTCGCGGATGCGGTAGTTCAGCTCCCAGTCCTGGGCGCGGATGAACTCCACGTTGTAGCCGCCCTGCTGCTCCAGCACCTCGCGCCGGAAGACACCGAGGTAGACGGTGTCGGCGGGCGCGGCGTTGCCGCCGGTGTGGAAGGCGGCGTTGCCGACCCCGATCTTCGCGGTCATGGCGGCGGCGACGGCCTGCTCCCAGGCGTTCTCGCCCTCGGCGTACATCAGTCCGCCGACGTTCGCCGCGCCCGTCTCCTCCAGCAGCCGCACGGCCGTGGAGATGTAGTCGGGCGACAGCATGCCGTGGCCGTCGACCCGCACCACGACGGGGTGGCGGGACGCCTTGATGGCGGCGTTGAGCGCGGCGGGGGTGCGCCCGGTCGGGTTGGGCACCGTGTGGACCCGCGGGTCCTCGGCGGCCAGCTCGGCGGCGATCGCGTCGGTGCGGTCCTTGGAGGGACCCAGCGCGATGACGACCTCCAGCTCACCCGCGTAGCTCTGCTGCAGGATGTGCCGGACGGAGTTGCGGAGGTGGCGCTCCTCGTTGAGCACCGGCATGATCACGGAGACGGCCGGGAGCGCGGGGGCGGAGGCGGTGTTCACGGCGTTCATCGCGGGAAACGTTACCGCCATCGGGGGGAACCGGCGCGTGGGGGCAAGGCTGACAGTCGTATTTGTCCCTAGCCTGAACGGGTCCTGCCGTCCGTACGCCGGGGAGGCCAGCCCGTGCCGCCTGCCAGCCGTCGTCCCGCCACCGCCCCGCGCCCGCAGCCCGGGCGGCGGCGGCCGGGGCACGTACCGCGGCGGCACCGGTCGCGGCAGCTGCGGCCGATCCGGCTGAGCACCAGGATCCTCGGCGGGGTGGCCGTGCTCCTGATCACCGCGAGCGGAGTGGGCCATGCGGTGGTCACCGGGGTGAGCGGGGCGATCGGCCGGGTGGACGCGTTCGGCGGTATGGAGAATCGGCCGGGCGGCAGCAAGGGCACGAACTTCCTGCTGGTCGGCACCGACGGGCGGGACAACCTGGCCCCGGACGAGAAGAAGGAGTACCACCTGGGCGGCGCGCCCTGCCACTGCACCGACACGATGATGCTGGTGCACCTGTCGCAGGACCACTCCCGCGCCAGTGTGGTCAGCATCCCGCGCGACACGTACGTGCTGCTCCCCCGGCCGCCCGGTCCGGCCGGCAGCGTGCCGTACCCGGCGCGTACGCCGGCGAAGGGCGCTGCCGCAGCCGCCGCCGGGCCCGAGACGGGCGCGCAGGACCGCAAGGGCGGCGCGAGGCCGGGCGGCAGGCCCGTCGCCGCCACCCACCCGGCCAAGCTCAACCAGGCGTACGCGCAGGGCGGCCCCAAGCTCACCGTCCGCACGGTCGAGCAGCTGACCGGGGTGCACATCGACCACTACCTCGAAGTGGACTTCACCAGCTTCATGAAGACCGTCGACGTCCTCGGCGGCGTCCCGGTGTGCACCTCCAAGCCGCTCAAGGACTCCTACACCGGCCTGGACCTGCCCGCCGGCACCACGGTGCTCGACGGCGGCCAGGCGCTGCAATATGTGCGCTCGCGGCATGTGGACCCCGCCGCCGACCTCGGGCGGATGCAGCGCCAGCAGCGGTTCATGGCGCAGGTCATCGCGAAGGTCACCAGCGGGGGCACGCTGAGCGACCCGCTGCGGCTGCGCAAGGTCGTCTCCGCGGTGCTGGGCTCGGTGCGCGCGGACCAGGGCCTGGACAGCAAGGACATCGTGGACCTCGCCCAGGCCATGAAGGGCTTCTCGCCCGCGTCGTCGGAATTCCAGTCCGTGCCGCTGAGCAACACCAGCTTCAATGTGCCCGGGATCGGCTCGACCGTGAAGTGGGACGCGCTCAAGGCCGGCCGGCTGTGGGCGGCGATCCGCGCGGACCGGCCGCTGACGGCCCCGCGGCCGGCCGCGAAGGCCACGCCCGCCGGGGTGCCGGTCGCGGTGGACCCGGCGACGGTGCGGGTGGCGGTGGAGAACGGCACCGCGGTCGCGGGCCTGGCCGGCGACACGCAGAAGGCGCTGCACGCCACCGGCTTCGCCACCACGGGGACGCCCACGACGGCCAAGGAGCATGTGCCGCACACCGTCATCCGCTACGACCCGCGCTGGGACGCCTCGGCGAAGGCGCTGGCGGTCGCGCTGCCGGGCGCGCAGCTGGTGCCGGCGCCCAAGCAGGGGCCGGTGCTGCACGTCACGCTCGGGCCGGACTTCGCCCTGGCCCGGGTGCGGCCGGTGACCGCGCCGGTGCCGGACCCGGGCTCGCGGCCCGAGGCGGGCGCCCTCACCGGCGACCAGGTGGGCTGCCCCTGAGGGGCGCAGGCGAGCGCGGGGGGCCGCTGGGAGGCCCGGTGGCCGCCCCTGAGGCGCCCCCGGTCAGCTCTCGGGTGCCTCGGGCTCCGCGCGCTCGCGGCGCAGCTCCAGGATGGCGCGGCGGCGGGCCAGCCGGTGGGTGCGGCGGATCTGCGCCTCCTGCCAGCGGCGGCGGTCCTCGTCGGTCTCCGGCAGCACCGGCGGCACCGGGCGCGGGCGGCCCTCGGCGTCGACGGCGACGAAGACCAGATAGGCGCTGGCGACCTGCTTGGCGGGCCGCCCGGCTTCGTTCCAGCGCTCGGCCACCACCCGTACACCGACCTCCATGGAGGTCTTGCCGGTCCAGTTGACCTGGGCCTTCACCTTGAGCAGATCGCCGACCCTGACCGGTTCGAGGAAGGCCATCTCGTCCATCGCGCCGGTGACGGCGGGGCCCTCGGAGTGCCGGCCGGCGACGGCGCCGGCCGCGTCGTCCACCAGCTTCATCACCACGCCGCCGTGGACGGTGCCGAGCAGGTTGGTGTCGTGCGCGCTCATGATGTGGGAGAGCGTGATGCGGGCGGCGGAGGTCGGCTTGCCCGGGATCGCCGGGACGCGCGGGACCTGCGGGGCGGCGGGCGGCTCCGGGGTGCCGGGGGAGGCCGCTGAGGGGTCGATCATGGCTGCCACTGTATGTCCGGCCCGGGGCGCGTCACGAAACGGCTGTGGCGGGCGGCCGAATGTACCGGAATGCATCGAGTCTGCTACAGAACCGCCCCTGATTCAAGGTCCCACGCCGCAGCCGGGCACACTGGCCGACATGAACGGCATGAACGGTTGGAGCGATGACACCGAGCAGCGCCGGCTGTCCGAGCCGCCGCTGCCCCCCGAACTGTCGCCACGCCGGCAGGCGGCGGCTGCGAGCGGGATCCCGCCGCAGCCCACCCGCCGCCCCGCGCCCGGCGACCGGCTGCCGCCCGGCGCGATCCCGCAGCCGAGCGGCCCCGGTGACGGCGACGGCTACGGCCCGCCGAGCACCGGCGGCACCCCGCGCGCCGCGCGCCCGCCGCGCACCCCCCGCTGGAGCACCCGCAGGAAGATCGGCTACACCGCCCTCGGGCTGGTCGTGGTGCTGCTCGCGGTGTCGGTGTCCACGTACTTCTGGGCGGACTCCAAGGTGCGCCGCGAGGTGGACCTGAGCAAGGTCGAGGACCGGCCGCCGACGGGCAAGGGCACCAACTACCTGATCGTCGGCTCGGACAGCCGTGAGGGGCTGACCAAGGAGGACGAGAAGAACCTGCACACCGGCGCCGCCGAGGGCCAGCGCACCGACTCGATGATGATCCTGCACACCGGCAGCAACGGCGCCACGATGATGAGCCTGCCGCGCGACTCGTACGTGACCATACCGGCGTTCACCGGCCAGCAGTCGCACAAGCGGTACGCGGCCTCGACGCACAAGCTCAACCGCGCCTACTCCGACGGCGGCCCGGAGCTGCTGACCAGGACCGTGGAGTACAACACCGGCATCCACATCGACCACTACGCCGAGATCGGCTTCGCGGGCTTCGTGAACCTCGTCAACGCCCTCGGCGGGGTGAACATGTGCCTGGACAAGCCGCTGCACGACAAGGCCTCGGGCGCGGACTTCGCCGCGGGCTGCCAGAAGCTCAACGGCCAGCAGTCGCTCGCCTTCGTCCGGCAGCGCCACCAGGAGGCCGACCAGGACCTCGGCCGGATGCGCAACCAGCAGAAGTTCCTGTCGACCCTGGCGCACCAGGCCGCCTCGCCCTCGACGATCCTGAACCCGTTCAAGCTCTACCCGGTGATCGGCTCCGGCCTGGACACCCTCATCGTCGACAAGAAGATGAGCCTGAAGGACCTCGCCTCGATGTTCTGGGCGATGAAGGGCGTCACGGGCGGCGACGGGCACTCCCTGACCGTGCCCATAGCCAACGCCAACTACATGACGCCGAACGACGGCGACGCCGTCAAGTGGGACATGACCAAGGCGAAGACGCTCTTCGGCGAGCTGAAGAACGACGACAAGGTGACCGTCACGAAGTAGCGGCCCCGCCCGCGCCCCGCCCGTCGCCCCACCCGTAGTGCCCGTTCTGACGCCGACGGCCCCGGCTCCCCCGCGATCACGCGGGAGGAACCGGGGCCGTCGGCCGTACGGGAGGTGTCAGCTGTGCGCGGCCGGCCTGCGGCGGCGCAGCGCGAAGACGGTGCCGCCGCCCGCGACCACCAGGACCGCGGCGACGCCGGCGATCAGGCCGGTGCTGCTGCCGCCACCGGTCTCGGCGAGGTTGGACGTCCCGCCGGCCGGCTTCGGCGCGTTGGTGTCCGCGACCGCGACGGCCGGCGAGCTGGTGGTGGCGCTCGGCGTCGGGGCGCCGGCGGCCGGGGTGGTCGGCGTCGTCGTCGGCGAGGTCGCCGGCGGCGAGCTGGGCGGGGCGGTCTGGGTCGCGCCGCAGGTCTCGTCCGACACGGTGGTCGAGCCCTTGGTGATGACCTCGTTGTCGACCCAGCCCTTCACCGAGGCGGTGACGACGTAATGCGTGCCGGGCGTCCAGGGCACGCTCAGGCTGAAGTCGCTGCCGCGGTCGGTGAAGGAGCCCGAGGTGACCGGCGCGCCGCTGTCGGTCGTGACAACGATGGTCACCGGGCGGATGCCGTCGGTGTCGTGGACGAGCAGCGTGCCCTTCCCGCTCTCCTGGTCGCAGGAGATATTGGCGGAGAAGTCCTTGATATCGCATGCGTACGAGGTGCCTGCAACGCCCAGTGCCAGAGCGGCGGCGGCGGAGGCAACGCCTATGGAACGCACCGCGATAGCGGTGCGGCGGTTTGTGAACACGTCTTCCCTTCACGGGATCAGATCTCAAGCGCGGAAGAGGCCGTTTCGTCACCGCGACGGCCCCCCGCCCGGCTGATGGCGCTCACAGCTCTACAAGTCGCCGCTCGGGCTTGTCAATTGATCGCAAACCGACCATAACTCGACCCCAGACACACAAAGAGCACCCGAACCGGGTGCTCTTTGCGCATCTGCTGTTACAGAGTTGCTACGCGGGCAGGTTCCGCGCCATGACGATCCGCTGGACCTGATTCGTGCCTTCATAAATCTGCGTGATCTTGGCGTCGCGCATCATCCGCTCCACCGGGTAGTCGCGCGTGTAGCCGTATCCGCCGAGGAGCTGGACCGCGTCGGTGGTGATGGACATGGCCACGTCGGAGGCGTAGCACTTTGCCGCGGCTCCGAAGAAGGTGAGGTCCTCGCCCTTGCTGCCGGCGGAGGCGCGCTCGGAGCGGGCCGCGGCGGCGTAGGTGAGCTGGCGGGCGGCCTCCAGTTGCATGGCCATGTCGGCGAGCATGAACTGGATGCCCTGGAACTCGGCGATGGCCTTGCCGAACTGCTTGCGCTCGGCGACATAGCCCTTTGCGTAGTCGAGTGCGCCCTGGGCGATGCCGAGGGCCTGTGCGGCGATGGTGATCCGGGTGTGGTCCAGGGTGCGCATCGCGGTGGCGAAGCCGGTGCCCTCCTCGCCGATCATGCGCTCGGCGGGGATGCGGACGTTGTCGAGGTAGACCTCGCGGGTGGGCGAGCCCTTGATGCCGAGCTTCTTCTCCGGGGCGCCGAAGGAGACGCCCTCGTCGCCCTTCTCCACCACGAAGGCGGAGATGCCCTTGGAGCGCTTGTCGGGGTCGGTGACAGCCATGACGGTGTAGAAGTCGGAGACGCCGGCGTTGGTGATCCAGCGCTTGACGCCGTTGAGGACGTACGTGTCGCCGTCGCGTACCGCGCGGGTCTTCATGCCCGCCGCGTCCGAGCCGGCCTCGGGCTCGGACAGGGCGTAGGAGAACATGCCCTCCTTGCGGGCGAGCGCGCCCAGGTAGCGGGCCTTGAGCTGCTCGGAGCCGGACAGCTGCACCGGCAGCGAGCCGAGCTTGTTGACGGCCGGGATGAGCGAGGACGAGGCGCACACCCGGGCGACCTCCTCGATCACGATGACGGTGGACAGCGCGTCGGCGCCGGCCCCGTCGTACGCCTCGGGGACGTGCACGGCGTGCAGGTCGTTGGCCTCCAGCGCGTCGCGCGCCTCCTGCGGGAAGCGGGCCTGCTCGTCCACCTCGGCGGCGAACGGCGCGATCTTCGCCTCGGCGAGCGCCCGTACGGACTCCCGCAGCATGTCGTGCTCTTCGGAGGTCCGGAAAAGGTCGAAGTCGGAGGATCCGGCCACAGAGTCTCACTCCCCGAGTGCTAACTACCGTTAAGTAACCTACGTGACCCTACGATCCTAGGGCCGCGGGCGCCGGGCGGCCTACGTGACGTCCGTGACAAGCGCGCGGCGGCATGGCCGCGGGGGGTGCGCGCACCCTGATCCGGGCGGGTGCCTGCCTACTATGCTCAGCGCATGCCTCTCAAGCTCACCGTGATCGGCACCGGATACCTCGGGGCCACCCATGCCGCGGCGATGGCCGAGCTCGGCTTCGACGTGCTCGCGCTCGACATCGACCCGCGCAAGATCGAGCTGCTGTCACAGGGCCGGGTGCCGATGTTCGAGCCCGGCCTGGAGGAGCTGCTGGCCCGGCATGTGGCCGGGATCGAGGGGTCCAGCGGGCGGCTGCGCTTCACCCTGTCGTGGGAGGAGGTCGCCGAGTTCGGCGACGTGCACTTCGTGTGCGTCAACACCCCGCAGAAGCAGGGCGAGTACGCGTGCGACATGAGCTACGTCGACCGCGCCTTCGGGCAGCTCGCGCCGCTGCTGAAGCGGCCCGCGCTGGTGGTGGGCAAGTCCACCGTGCCGGTCGGCAGCGCGGCGCGGCTCGCGGACCTGCTGGCGGAGCTGGCGCCGGCCGGCGAGGAGGCGGAGCTGGCCTGGAACCCGGAGTTCCTGCGCGAGGGCTTCGCCGTCGAGGACACCCTGCACCCCGACCGGATCGTGGTGGGCGTGCGCAGCGAGCGGGCCGAGCGGACATTGCGCGAGGTGTACGCGGGGCCGGTCGCCGAGGGCACGCCCTTCGTGGTCGCCGACTACCCCACGGCCGAGCTGGTCAAGACCGCGGCGAACGCCTTCCTGGCCACCAAGATCTCCTTCATCAACGCCATGGCCGAGGTCAGCGAGGCGGCCGGCGGCGACGTGGCGAAGCTCGCCGAGGCGATCGGCTACGACGACCGGATCGGCCACAAATTCCTGCGGGCCGGCATCGGCTTCGGCGGCGGCTGCCTGCCCAAGGACATCCGCGCGTTCATGGCCCGGGCCGGCGAGCTGGGCGCTGACCAGGCGCTGACGTTCCTGCGCGAGGTCGACTCGACGAACATGCGGCGCCGCACCCAGATGGTCGACATGGCGCGTGAGGCGCTGGCGTCGGCGCCGTCCGGGCGGGCCTCCGGCGGCGGCTTCCTGGGCCGCCGTATCGCGGTGCTGGGCGCCACCTTCAAGCCGGACTCCGACGACGTACGGGACTCCCCGGCGCTCAACGTCGCCGGCCAGATCCAGCTCCAGGGCGGCCAGGTCACCGTCTACGACCCCAAGGGCATGGACAACGCCCGCGCGCAGTTCCCGACGCTGGGCTACGCCGCGAGCGCGCTGGAGGCGGTGCGGGGCGCCGACATAGTGCTGCACCTGACCGAGTGGCGCGAGTTCCGCGAGCTGGACCCGGCGGCGCTGGCCGAGGTCGCCCGCGGCCGGGTCGTCCTGGACGGCCGCAACACGCTGGACCCGGCGGTGTGGCGCAAGGCGGGCTGGACGTACCGCGCGATGGGCCGCCCGAACGCCTGACGTACGGCAGCCGTCGGTGATGTCGGCGGCCGTCGGTGACATCGGCGGCCATCAGTGACGAGGAAAGGAACCGCCATGATCGGCCGGCTCAGCTCCGTGGTGCTCGACTGCCCCGCCCCCGCCGCGCTCGCGGCCTTCTACGCCGAACTGGTCGGCGGGCGCGTCGAGGTCGACGACGACGAGTGGGTGGACCTCGCCCGCGAGGAGGGCCCGGCGCTGTCCTTCCAGCGCGTCGCGGACTACCGGCCGCCCGTGTGGCCCGACCCCGCGCGCCCGCAGCAGTACCACCTGGACATCTCCGTGCCGCGCGCGCAGATGGACGAGGCGGAGCAGCAGGTGCTGGCGCTCGGCGCGAAGCTGCTGGAGGACGACCTCGGCGGCAGCCGCAACTGGCGGGTCTACGCCGACCCGGTGGGGCACCCGTTCTGCCTGTGCGCGCACTGAGGCGCCCGCCGCGTACCGCTCAGCCGTCGAGGGCGGCGAGCGTCGCCGTCGAGGGTCCGCGACGCAGCCGGATCGAGGCCGCCGCGGATTCGGCGTCGTGCAGCACCCGCACCGCGTTGCCCCAGGTGAGCTTGCCGAGGTCGGTGTCGGACCAGCCGCGGCGCAGCAGTTCGGCGATCAGCTGCGGGTAGCCGGCGACGTCGTCCAGCCCCTCGGGGGTGAAGGCGGTGCCGTCGTAGTCGCCGCCGAGGCCGATGTGGTCGACGCCGGCCACCTCGCGCATGTGGTCCAGGTGGTCGGCGACGGTCGCGGCGGTGGCGAGCGGGCGCGGGTGGTCCGCCTCGTAGGCGCGCTGGACGGCCATGCCGGCGGGCGTGGTGTCCAGCGGGTGCAGGCCGTGGGCGCGCATGTTCTCGTCGGCGGCGAGCGTCCAGTCGATGGCCGCCGGAAGGATGAACTTCGGCACGAACGTGGCCATGGCCACGCCGCCGTTGCCGGGCAGGGCCGCGAGCACGTCGTCGGGGATGTTGCGCACGTGGTCGCAGACCGCGCGGGCCGAGGAGTGCGAGAAGATCACCGGCGCCTCGGTGACGCGCAGGGCGGCGCGCATGGTGTCGGCGGACACGTGCGAGAGGTCCACCAGCATGCCCAGCCGATTCATCTCCCGGACGACCTCCTCGCCGAAGGCGGTCAGGCCGCCCGCGGCGGGCTCGTCGGTCGCGGAGTCCGCCCACGCGGTGTTGGTGTTGTGGGTGAGCGTCATGTAGCGCACCCCGAGGGCGTGGAAGGCCCGTAGGACGCCGAGCGAGTCGTCGATGCTGTGGCCGCCCTCGGCGCCCATGAGCGAGGCGATACGGCCCTTGCTGCGGGCCTGCTCCATGTCGTCGGCGGTGAGCGCGAGCGCCAGGTCGTCGGCGTAGCGGTCGGTCATCCGGCGCACGACGTCGATCTGCTCCAGCGTCGCGGTGACCGCGTCCGCGCCGGTCAGGCTGACCGACACGTACACCGACCAGAACTGCGCGCCGACGCCGCCGGCCCGCAGCCGCGGGATGTCGGTGTGCAGCCGCTCGCTCTGGTCGAGGGCGACGTCGAGCCGGTCGAGGTCGTAGCCGACCTGCTCGCGCAGCGCCCACGGCAGGTCGTTGTGGCCGTCGACGACGGGGTGGGCGGCGAGCAGGCCGCGGGCGCGGGCGAGGAGGTCCATGCGGGTCAGCCTATGTGCCCGCCCTACTGGGCGAAGCCGAACCCGCCCGCGCCGGAGATCTTGCCGCGCAGCCGGCGGCCCTTCTCGGTGGCCTGCGCGTTCAGCGACTCCTGGAAGTCGCGCATCTTCTCCTGGAGCGCCTCGTCGTGCGCGGCGAGGATGCGTACGGCCAGCAGGCCGGCGTTGCGGGCGCCGGCGACGGAGACGGTCGCGACGGGCACGCCGGCGGGCATCTGCACGATGGACAGCAGCGAGTCCATGCCGTCGAGGTACTTCAGCGGCACGGGCACGCCGATGACCGGCAGCGGGGTGACGGAGGCGAGCATGCCGGGCAGGTGGGCGGCGCCGCCCGCGCCGGCGATGATCGCCTTCAGGCCGCGCCCGGCGGCCTGCTCGCCGTACGCGATCATCTCGCGCGGCATGCGGTGCGCCGAGACGACGTCGGCCTCGAAGGGGACGCCGAACTCCTCCAGGGCCTGCGCGGCGGCCTCCATGACGGGCCAGTCGGAGTCGGAGCCCATGACGATGCCGACGACGGGGGCCGCGGCGGCCGGGGGTGTGCTCGCGGGCGCTTCACTCATCGATCGTCCCTCGCAGGTAGTCGGCCGCGTGCCGGGCGCGCTCGCGCACGTCCGCCAGGTCGTCGCCGTAGGTGGTGACATGGCCGACCTTGCGGCCGGGCTTCACGTCCTTGCCGTACATGTGGATCTTCAGGCCGGGGTCGCGGGCCATGCAGTGCAGGTAGCCGGCGTACATGTCGGGGTAGTCGCCGCCGAGGACGTTCGCCATGACCGTCCAGCGGGCGCGCGGGCGGGGGTCGCCGAGCGGCAGGTCGAGGACCGCGCGCAGGTGGTTGGCGAACTGCGAGGTGGCGGCGCCGTCCATGGACCAGTGGCCGCTGTTGTGCGGGCGCATGGCGAGCTCGTTGACCAGGATGCCGGGTGTGCCGTCCGGGCCGCGGGTCTCGAACAGCTCGACGGCGAGGTGGCCGACGACGCCGAGTTCGCTCGCCACGGTCAGCGCCAGGCGCTGCGCCTGCGCGGACAACTCCTCGGGCAGGTTCGGGGCGGGCGCGATCACCGTGTCGCACACCCCGTCGACCTGCACGGACTCCGCCACGGGGTAGGCCACCGCCTGGCCGTGCGGGGAGCGCACGACGTTCGCGGCCAGTTCACGGACGAAGTCCACCCGCTCCTCGGCGAGGACCGGGACGCCGGCCTTGAAGGCGTCGGCGGCGTCGGCCTCGGAGCGGGCGAACCACACGCCCTTGCCGTCGTAGCCGCCGCGCACGGTCTTCAGGACGACCGGGTAGCCGGCGCCCTCGGCGGCGAAGCGGGTGACGTCGGCGGCATCGGCGACGATGCGGTTGCGCGGGCAGGGCGCGCCGATCTGCGCGAGCCGGGCGCGCATCACGCCCTTGTCCTGGGCGTGGACGAGGGCGTCGGGCCCGGGCCGTACCGTGACGCCCTCGGCCTGGAGGGCGCGCAGGTGCTCGACGGGCACGTGCTCGTGGTCGAAGGTGACCACGTCGCAGCCCCGGGCGAAGGCGCGCAGCGTGTCCAGGTCGCGGTAGTCGCCGACGGTGACGTCCGAGACGACCTGCGCGGCCGAGTCCTGCGGGGTGTCGCTGAGGATGCGGAACCTGATGCCGAGCGGGATGCCCGCCTCGTGCGTCATACGCGCGAGCTGGCCGCCGCCGACCATGCCGACTACGGGGAATGTCACGTTGTGTCCTGCCGGTGGTGCGCGGGGGCGGGTCCCCCGGGGTTGCCCCCACCAGGGTATCGGCCGCGCGACGGGCGCCCGAACGCCGGACGGCTCCTTGATGGCCCGGCGCCGCCGGTTAGCATGAGGACACACACCCGTAACACCGACCCCCACAGACAGGGCCGACGACCACCATGAGCGGATTGAGCGCCCTGCGCGCCCGGATGGCGCTGATGTACCGCGAGATCGCGAAGTTCGGTGCGGTGGGCGGGGCCGGCGTGCTGGTGAACTTCGGGGTGTACAACCTGATCATCCGCAACACCGGGCTGCAGACGGTGCGCTCCAGCGTGCTGGCGACCCTGGTGTCGATCGCCTTCAACTACCTGGGTTTCCGCTACTTCACCTACCGCGACCGGGACAGTGAGCAGCGCACCAAGGAGATGGGGCTGTTCCTGGTCTTCAGCTGCGTCGGGCTGGTGATCGAGAACGGGCTGCTGTACGTGGCCACGTACGGCTTCCACTGGGACAGCACATTGCAGAGCAATGTGTTCAAGTTCGTGGGGCTCGGCCTGGCGACGCTGTTCCGGTTCTGGTCGTACCGCACCTGGGTCTTCCGGGCGATGCCGGCCAAGGAGGCTGTGCAAGAGGCGGAGTCGTTCCTGGCCGAGGGCGCGCACGGTCCCGAGGGCGCGCAGAGTGCCGAGGGCGGTACGCGCCGGCCCGGCCGGATCAGCTGACGACGTCCTCGCGGGGCGGCGGGGCCTGCATCTCGCGGGCCAGGAAGAGCGCGAAGACCGGCGGGCGCTGCTGGAGCAGTTCGAGCCGGCCGCCGTCCGCCTCGGCGAGGTCGCGGGCGAGGGCCAGGCCGAGGCCGGTGGAGTTGCGCCCGCTGACGGTGCGCTCGAAGACCCGCGCTCCCAGGTCCGGCGGGACGCCGCGGCCCGCGTCGGTGACCTCCACGACGGCCTGGTTGCCGGTCACGCGGGTGCGCAGGGCGACGGTGCCGGCGCCGTGCATGAGGGAGTTCTCGATCAGCGTGGCCAGCACCTGCGCGACCGCGCCGGGGGTGCCGACGGCCCGCAGCCCCGGGGTGCCGGAGCGGACGATGGAGCGGCCCTCGTTCTGGTAGGCCGGGCGCCATTCCTCGACCTGCTGCTTGATGACCTCGTCGAGGTCGAAGTAGACGGCCGAGCCGGTGCGCGGGTCGCGGGCGTTGGTCAGCAGCCGCTGCACCACGTCGGTCAGCCGCTCGACCTGGCCCAGCGCGATCGACGCCTCCTCCTTGACCGTCTCCTGGTCGTCGGTGGCGATGATCTCCTCCAGCCGCATCGACAGCGCCGTGAGCGGGGTGCGCAGCTGGTGCGAGGCGTCGGAGGCGAGCCGGCGCTCGGCGGTGAGCATCCGGCCGATGCGCTCGGCGCTGGAGTCCAGCACGTCGGCGATACGGTCCAGCTCGGGCACGCCGTAGCGGCGGTGCCGGGGGCGCGGGTCGCCGGAGCCGAGGCGTTCCGCGGTCGCGGCGAGGTCGCTGAGCGGGCTCGCCAGGCGCCGGGCCTGCCATACGGCGAGGCCCACGGCGGCCAGCACGGCGAGCAGCGCGACCGCGAGGATCACCAGCACATTGCGGCCGATGTCGCGGCTGACGGTGGAATGCGACTGCTCGACGGTCACGGACTCGCCGTGGTCGCCGCGCTGCGTGGAGGTGATGACCTTGCCGGCCGGGCGGGCGCCGAGGGTCACCTGCGGGTGCCCGGGCACCCGGACGACGGCGTAGCGGTCGGCGGCGATCTGCCGGTCCAGGCCCTGGGCGTCGATGCTCTCGCCGGCCAGGATGCGGTTCTCGACGATGCCGACCAGGCGCACCGCCTCGGACTCCACGCCGTCGCGGGCGCTGCTCTCGATGGTGCGCGACTCGACGAGGACCAGGGACAGCCCGAAGACGGCGATGACGACGAGCACCACGGCCAGCGTGGAGGAGATCAGGCGGCGGCGCACGGCGTCGTCGGGTCAGTTCTTCTCGAACCGGAAGCCGACCCCGCGGACGGTGGAGATGTACCGCGGGTTCGCCGCGTCGTCGCCCAGCTTCTTGCGCAGCCAGGAGATGTGCATGTCCAGCGTCTTGGTGGACGACCACCAGGTGGTGTCCCACACCTCGCGCATCAGCTGCTCGCGGGTGACGACCCGGCCCGCGTCCCGCACCAGCACCCGCAGCAGGTCGAACTCCTTGGCGGTGAGCTGGAGTTCGTCGTCGCCCATCCAGGCGCGGTGCGACTCGACGTCGATCCGCACGCCGTGGGTGGCGGGCTGGGCCGGCTCGGTCGTGCCGCGGCGCAGCAGGGCGCGGACCCGGGCGAGCAGTTCGGCGAGCCGGAACGGCTTGGTCACGTAGTCGTCCGCGCCGGCGTCCAGGCCGACGACCGTGTCGACCTCGTCGGCGCGGGCGGTGAGCACCAGCACGGGGAAGGTGTGGCCCTCGGTGCGCAGCCGCCGGCACACCTCCAGCCCGTCCATTCCGGGCAGGCCCAGGTCCAGCACCACCAGGTCGACGGCGCCCAGCAGGGCCGTCTCCAGCGCGGCGGGTCCGTCCTCGCGCACCTCGACCTCGTACCCCTCGCGGCGCAGGGCGCGTGCGAGGGGTTCCGAGATGGATGCGTCGTCCTCGGCCAGAAGTACGCGGGTCATGGGCTTGATGGTAGACCGCGTGCCCGGGCCGCGAGGGGGTGGTCCGCCGGGTCAGCCGAGCGGCCAGGGGCGGGCGGTGGCGCCCAGCCTGTTCCAGGCGTTGATGACGGTGATCGCCCAGATCAGCTCGGCCAGCTGCTTGTCGTCGAACTCGGCGGCGGCGCGGGCGTAGACGTCGTCGCCGACGTGCCCGTCCGCGAGCCGGGTGACGGCCTCGGTCAGCTCCAGGGCGGCGCGCTCGCGGGCGGTGAAGAACGGCGTCTCGCGCCACACCGGCAGCGCGTACAGCCGGTGCTCGCTCTCGCCGCCCTCGCGGGCGTCCTTGCTGTGGGTGTCGACGCAATAGGCGCAGCCGTTGAGCTGCGAGGCGCGGGCGCGGACCAGTTCCAGCAGCGGGGCTTCGAGGCTGACCTCGCGGGCGGCGGCGTCCAGCGCGTTCATGGCGCGGTTGACGTGCGGGACGAGCTTGTCGACGGCGAGGCGGACGGCGGGGACGACGGGGGCGCCCTCCGCGGGGGCGTGCGGGGTTTCCTGGGCTTGCGGCGTTTCCGGGGTTTCCTGAGTTTCCTGGGCAAGGGGCTGAGTGCTCATGGCCGTGAATCTACGGGCGCCGGTGGGCCGGGATAAGGTCCACTTCCATGGACGAATCCTGGCCCACTGCGCCGCCCGCCCGGCCGTCCGCGCCGGCCGCTGAACCGTGGGAGTCGGGGGTGGACCTGCACCTGGACCTGCGGCTCGACCTGCCGCCGGACGGCTCGTACGGGCGCCGCGCGGGCCTGGAGCGGGCGCTGCGCGACGCGGTACGGCAGGGGCGGCTCGCGCCCGGGGCCCGGCTGCCGTCGAGCCGGCGGCTGGCGGCGGAGACGGGGCTGTCGCGCGGCACGGTCAAGGCCGCGTACGACCAGCTCACCACCGAGGGCTACCTGGCCGCGCGGCAGGGCTCGGGCACGGTGGTCGCCGGCCGGCCGCAGAAGCCGCCGCCCGCGGCTCCCGGGGGCTCCGCCGTGCTCCCGCCCCCGCGGTACGACCTGCGGCCCGGCAGCCCGGACGTCACGGCCTTCCCGGCCGCCGCCTGGCTGCGCGCCGCCCGCCGGGCGCTGGCCGCCGCGCCGTCGGCCGGCTACGGCTACGGGGACCCGCGCGGGACGGCGGAGCTGCGCGGGGCGCTGGCGGAGTACCTGGGGCGGACCCGCGGGGTGGCGGCGGACCCGGAGCGGATCGTGGTGGTCTCGGGCTATGTGCAGGGCCTGGCGCTGCTCACCGGGGTGCTGGGCGGGCTGCGGGGCGGCGCGGCGGGCGGCGGTGCGGGCGGCGGGCCGGTGGTGGCGATGGAGGACCCCGGGCTGCCCTTCCACCGCGAGGTGGTGCGGCGGGCCGGCGGGCGGGTCGTGCCGCTGCCGGTCGACGCGTACGGCGCCGCCGCGGACCTGCCGCACGCAGGTACGGGCACGCCGGACGCGGTCGTGCTGACCCCCGCGCACCAGTACCCCACGGGCGTGACGCTGCACCCCTCCCGGCGGCACGAACTCACCGCGTGGGCGCGGGCGAGCGGCGGGCTCGTCGTCGAGGACGACTACGACGGGGAGTTCCGCTTCGACCGGCAGCCCGTCGGCGCGCTCCAGGGCACCGCGCCCGACCATGTCGCCTACCTCGGCACGGCGTCCAAGACGCTGGGCCCGGCGCTGCGGCTCGGCTGGATGGTGCTGCCGCCGCACCTGGTGGGGCCGGTCGCCGAGGCCAAGCTCTACAGCGACTACCAGACCGAGGCGGTGGGCCAGTTGACGCTCGCCGAGCTGATCGCCGGCCACGCGTACGACCGCCATGTGCGGGCCGCCCGGCTGCGCTACCGGCGCCGCCGCGACCTGCTCCTGGCCCGGATCGGCGCGGGGCGCCCGGGCGGTGTGCGGGTGCGGGGCGTGGCCGCGGGGCTCCAGGCGCTGCTGGAGCTGCCGCCGGACGGCCCGGACGAGGCGCAGGTGATGCGCAGGGCGGCGGCCCGGGGGCTCGCGGTGGGCGCGCTGGGCGAGCACTGGCACACCGCCGACGGGCCGGGCCCGGCTGCCGGGGACCGCCCGCAGGGCCTGGTCGTCGGCTACGGCACCCCCGGTGAGGGCGCCTACCCGGCGGCCCTGGCGGCGCTGGCCCGCGCGTTGAAGAGCTGACACCCCGGGTACGGACGGTGGCGCCGGCGGGCGTGGCCACCGGCGGGGCAACGGCGCGGCACATGGCCGCGGACGGGAAAACGTAAAGCCATATGCGCGGGGAGTGTTTCTCGGCGCATATGGCCACGGCGGGGCAATGGGCGGGTGGTGAGACCGTCGGAAGGGGTCAGAAGGGGGAGGAGAGTTCGGCCCAGACGGTCTTGCCCGGGCGGTCCGTGCGGCGGACGACGCCCCAGTCGAGACACAGGCGCTGGACTATGAACATGCCGTGGCCGCCGGGGCGGCCGGCGCGGTGCGGGGTGCGGGGGGCGGGGTCGCCGGTGCCGCCGTCGACGACTTCCAGGCGCAGCACCTTGGGGCTGCGGCGCAGCAGGAGCTCCTCGGGTCCGCCGGCGTGCAGGCAGGCGTTGGTGACCAGTTCGGACACCACGAGCAGGACGTCCTCGGCGGCGGCCTTGCGTTCGGCGTTCGCCGCGGGCAGCCAGCCCCAGTCGTGCAGCGCCTGCCGGGTGAAGTCCCGGGCGCGGGGCACGATGCCGCTCTCTTCGGTGAGCGGCAGGCGGCGCTCGGTGTCGGATTCCACGGTTTCCGTCCCCCCGTCGCGGGCAGGACCCTCCTGGTCCGGACCACGGTCGTCCGCGGCGTAGGGCCGGGTCGTGCTCATCTAGGCCTCACCTCACGGAAGTCCGACTGGGTCCGTCCTACTCCTGCCCGAAGGATCTCCCGGAACACGTCCGGGCATCCACGAAACCCCGGGTGCCGCACGGCACCCGCTGCTGTGCTCGCCCCCGTGGCCACCCCCCTACTCCTGGAGGGCCTGGTCGAGCGTCTCGTGCACGGTGAACACCACATCCGCGCCGGTGATCTCCAGCACCCGGGCGACGGTCGGCCGCATCGCGGCCAGATGCACCGTGCCGCCCTCGGACTCGACCCGCAGCCGGGCGCTCAGCAGGACGTTCAGGCCCGTGGAGTCGCAGAACTCCAACTGGGAGCAGTCGACCACGAGCCGGCGGGTGCCGGCGTCGATGGCCGCGCCCAGCGGCTCGCTGAGCACGTCGGCGGTGTGATGATCCAGCTCACCCGCCGGGGTGAAGACCGCCGTGCGACCATGCTGTGCGACCTCGACCCGCAGCCGGCCGAGACCGGCGGTGCCGACCGCTTCACGGTCCATGTACGCTCCTTCGCCCTTCGTGGTGACGCGGTTCCCGACCCTACGCGTTCCGCAGGTGGGACGGTAGTCGTCCGGGGAGGCGGGCCGGTGAGCGGCCCCCTTGCCGTCACGGTGCGCGTTCCGGCGCACGCGGGTGGTGACCGCCGGGACCGGGGCAAAACGCCCGGTCCGGGCGCCGAACTTGCGACGCGCCCGGCAACAGGCGTAGGGGTGGAGTTACGGCACGAGGCACAGCCGACCGCCGCAAGCAAGGAGGAGCACATGGCACCCCGGCTCGGCCTGGACCACGAGGACACCGCTTTCGAGCAGTTCGAAGCGCTGGACGGGCTCCCGGAGATCCCCCCGTACGACGAGATCGGACCGGTGGACGCCCGCGCTCTGTCCAAGACCCTCTTCGGCCGGCTGCACGGCCTGGAGGAGGGCACGGAGGAGCACGCGTACGTCCGCAACACGCTCGTCGAACTCAACCTTGCGCTGGTGAAGTTCGCCGCGTCCAGGTTCCGCACCCGCAGCGAGCCGATGGAGGACATCATCCAGGTCGGCACGATCGGCCTGATCAAGGCCATCGACCGGTTCGAGCTGAGCCGCGGCGTGGAGTTCCCCACCTTCGCGATGCCGACGATCGTCGGCGAGATCAAGCGCTTCTTCCGCGACACGTCGTGGTCGGTACGGGTCCCGCGGCGGCTCCAGGAGCTGCGGCTGGACCTCGCCAAGGCCGGCGACGAACTGGCGCAGCAGCTGGACCGCACGCCCACCGTGCGGGAACTCGCCGACCGGCTGGACCTGCCCGAGGAGGAGGTCATCGAGGGCATGGCGGCGAGCAACGCCTACACGGCCAGCTCGCTGGACGCCCAGCCCGCCGAGGACGACCCGGAGGGCGCGCTCGCCGACCGGATCGGCTACGAGGACCACGACCTGGAGGGCGTGGAGTACGTCGAGTCGCTCAAGCCGCTCATCGCCGGGCTGCCGCAGCGCGACCGGGCCATCCTGGCGCTGCGCTTCGTGGGCAATCTCACGCAGGCCGAGATCGGCGACGAGCTGGGCATCTCGCAGATGCACGTCTCGCGGCTGCTGACCCGCACGCTGTCCCGGCTGCGCCGGGGGCTGCTGGTCGAGGAGTAGGCCCGCCCGGACCTCCGCGGTACTCGGCGCGGTAGTCGGCCCGGCCGGTCACGCACTGCCGATGAGCAGTCCGCCGGTCGGGCCGCCGCGTTCGGCCGCCGGCAGGCCCGGCGCGTGCCGCAGCACACCGCCGCGCCACACCGCCGCCGCGAGCGGCACGCCGGGGCGGTAGGCGAGGTGGACGTGGCTGGGCGCGTCGAGCAGCAGCAGGTCCGCGCGGGCCCCGACCGCGATCCGGCCGATGTCGTCGCGGCGCAGGGCCCGCGCGCCGCCGTAGGTCGCCGCGTGCACGGCCTCGTCGGGGGTCATGCCCATCTCCCGCACGGCGAGCGCGACGCAGAACGGCATGGACGTGGTGAAGGACGAGCCCGGGTTGCAGTCGGTGGACAGCGCCACGGTGGCGCCGGCGTCCAGCAGGCGGCGGGCGTCGGGGTAGCGGGCGCGGGTGGAGAACTCCGCGCCGGGCAGCAGCGTCGCCACCGTGGTGCCCGCGGCGCTCGCGAGGGCGTCGACGTCGGCGTCGTCCAGGTGCGTGCAGTGGTCGGCGGAGGCCGCGCCGAGTTCCACGGCCAGTTGGACACCGGGGCCGTGGCCGAGCTGGTTGGCGTGCACGCGCGGGGTCAGGCCGCGGGCTGCGCCGGCGGTGAGGACCGCGCGGGCCTGGTCGCCGTCGAAGGCGCCGCGCTCGCAGAAGACGTCGACCCAGCGGGCGTGCGGGGCGCACGCGTCCAGCATGGCGCCGGTGACCAGGGCGACGTAGCCGGCCGGGTCGCCGGCGAACTCGGGCGGGACGACATGGGCGCCCAGGTACGTGACCTCGTCGGTGTGGCGGGCGGCGACCGCGAGGGCGCGGGCCTCGTCGTGGACGGTCAGGCCGTAGCCGGACTTGGTCTCCTGCGTGGTCGTGCCCTGCCGCAGCGCCTCGCCGAGGTGGCGGGCCAGCGTCGCGGCGAGCTCGGTGTCGCCGGCGGCGCGGGTCGCCTCGACGGTGGTGCGGATGCCGCCGGCGGTGTAGGGGCGGCCGGACATGCGGGCGGCGAACTCGGCACTGCGGTCGCCGGCGAAGAGCAGGTGGGAGTGGGAGTCGACGAAGCCGGGGAGCAGGGCCCGGCCGGCGGCGTCGAGCCGGTTGTCGGTGGGGGGTGCTTTGCTGGAGGGACCGATCCAGGCGATGCGGTCGCCGTCGATGACGACGGCTGCGGGGCCGGGGATCAGCCCGAGGGGGTCGCGTCCGGCGGCGCCCGTGGCGGCGGCGAGGGAGGGGTCGTTGGTGAGGAGGCTGCCGATGCCGGTGATGGCCGTGCTGACGGGGCTGACGGCGCTGGTGCCGCCGCCTTCGCCGGGGGGCGGGGTGCTCGGCGTGCCGCTGGTGGTCATCGTGGGTGCTTTCGCCGTGGGGGTGGTGGGGGTTCGGGGGCGCAGGGCCGCGGGCGGCGGTTCCGCCGAGGGCTCAGGGGGTGCTGGGGCCGGTGGTGCGGGCTCGGGCGGTGCGGGCTCCGGTGCCGGTGCCGGGGCCGGCGCCTGGGCCGGGTTCCGCCGCGCGGGGCGGGTCAGTGGCGGAGGGCGCCGATGGCGGTGGCCAGGGCGCCGGGGACGTCCTGGACGAGCTGGTGGCGGCCGTCCCGGACGATCTGCCGGCCCGCCACCACGGTGTGCACGACATCGGCCGCCGTCGCCGCGAATACGGCCGTCTCGCCGGCCAGCCGCGGGGGCGGGCCCGCGGTGCGGACGGAGTCCAGCGCGATCGTCGTGAAGTCGGCGAGCGCGCCCGGCTCCAGCCGGCCCGCGTCGGGCCAGCCCAGGCTCGCGTGGCCGTCGTCGGTCGCCGCGCGCAGCAGCTGCGCGGCCGTCCAGTGGCCGCGGGTCCTGGCGCGCAGCCGCTCGTCCATCTCCACCGCCCTGGCCTCCTCGAACAGGTCGATGACGGCGTGGCTGTCGCTGCCCAGGCTCATCGGGCAGCCGGCGCGGCGCAGTTGCGGCGCGGGCCCGATGCCGTCGGCGAGGTCCCGCTCGGTGGTGGGGCACATGCACACGGTGCTGCGTGCCGCGCCGAGCAGGGCGATGTCGCCCGCGGTGAGGTGGGTGGCGTGGACGGCGGTGGTGGTGGCGCGCCAGAAGCCGTTGTCGGCCAGCAGCCGGGTCGGGGTGCGGCTGTGCAGCATCATGCACGCGTCGTTCTCCGCGGTCTGCTCGGACAGGTGGATGTGCACGGGCACGTCCGCGGTGCGCTCGGCGAAGACCCGGTAGCCGTCACGGTCGGAGAAGGCGCGCACGGAGTGCACGGCGGCGCCGACCTTGGCATGGCCCTCGCCCTTGAGCCGGGACCAGCGGTCGTACCAGCGGTCGGCGGTGCCGTCGCCGAAGCGCAGCTGCACGCCCTCCAGCGGGCGGTAGCCGGTGCGGGTGAACCCGCCGTGCAGGTAGGCGGTGTCGAGCAGGGTGATCCGGATGCCCGCCTCCGCGGCGGCGGCGATCAGCGCCTCGCCCATGGCGTTGGGGTCGGCGTACGGAGTGCCGTCGGGCTGGTGGTGCAGGTAGTGGAACTCGCCGACGCAGGTGATGCCGGCCAGCGCCATCTCGGCGTAGACCGCGCGGGCCAGCGCGAAGTAGCTGTCGGGGTCCAGCGCGGCGGCGACGTCGTACATGACGTCGCGCCAGCTCCAGAAGGACGTCGGCGCCGACAGGCCCCTGCTGCCGCCGGGCTCCGCGCCGCCGGGGCGGGCGCCCGCGCCGATCTGGGCGGTGCCGCGCAGGGCGCGGTGGAAGGCGTGGCTGTGCGCGTTGGCCAGCCCCGGGAGGGTCAGGCCGCGCAGCACCTCCGCGCCGGCGGGCGGGCGCTCGACGCCGGTGCGGACCTCCGCGATCCGGTCGTCGACCACGGTCAGCAGGGTGCCCTGTTCGGCGTGTGTGCCGAGCCAGGCGTTCTCCAGCCAGTACGTCACCTGCACGCGAGACCTTCCCATACGTCGGCGAGCGCGGACACCCCGGCGGCGCAGTCGTCCTCGGCGGCGTGTTCCGCCGGGGAGTGCGAGACGCCGGTGGGGTTGCGTACGAACAGCATGGCGGTCGGGACGGCCGCGGAGAGGATTCCGGCGTCGTGTCCCGCCCCGGTCGGCAGAACGGGTGCCGGTTCACCCGGTCCGAGCAGGGCGGCGAGCCGGTCGCGCAGGTCGTGGGCGAACTCCACCACCGGGGTGAACGATTCGCGGGTGACGCTCACCCGGACCCCGTCGCGGGCGCCGCGTTCGGCGGCGGCCTGCTCGATCGCGGCGACGACCGCGGCGAGCGTCTCCTCGTCCGGGGCCCGCGAGTCCAGCCAGCCGCGGACCAGCGAGGCGATGGCGTTGACGCCGTTCGGCTCGACGGCGACCTTGCCGAACGTGGCGAGCGCGCCGGCCAGCCGGGCCTTCTTGCGGGCGGCCAGCACGGTGGTGGCGTAGGTGAGCATCGGGTCGCGGCGGTCTTCGAGCCGGGTGGTGCCGGCGTGGTTGGCCTCGCCGTGGAAGTCGAAGCGCCAGCGGCCGTGCGGCCAGATGGCCGAGGCGACGCCGACCGGCCGCCCGGCCAGGTCCAGGGCGCGGCCCTGCTCGATGTGCAGCTCGACGAAGGCGCCGATGCGGGCGAGGCGTTCGGGGTCGGGGCCGATGGCGTACGGGTCGTGGCCGGCCCGCTCCATGGCCGCGGCCAGGCTCACGCCGTCGGCGCCGGTGAGGGCGCGGGCGGCGTCCGGGTCGAGCTGACCGGCCGTCAGGCGGGAGCCGACGCAGGCCAGGCCAAAGCGGGCGCCCTCCTCGTCGGCGAAGTTGACGACGCCGAGCGGGCGGCGCGGCCGGGCGCCGCGTGCGCGCAGCAGGTCGAGGGCGGCGAAGGCGGAGACCACGCCGAGGGGGCCGTCGAAGGCGCCGCCGTCGGGTACGGAGTCCAGGTGCGAGCCGGTGACGACGGCGCCGCCGGCCGCAGGGTCGCCGAGCCAGGCCCACTGGTTGCCGTTGCGGTCGGTCTCGTACGCAAGGCCCCGGGCGTCGGCCTGGGCGCGGAACCAGGCGCGGCAGTCGGCGTCGGCGGGCGTCCAGGCGTAGCGGCGGTAGCCGCCGCTCGCGGCGCTGCGGCCGAGGACGGCGAGGTCCCGCCACATGGTCAGGAAGCCGTCGCCGGGTGCGGCGGGGGCGGCCGGGTCGCGGGTGCCGGCGGCGGAGGCGGCAGGGGTGGGGGCGGCAGGGGGAGCGGGGGCGTTCGCGTCCGCCGTCTGCGGCTCGCCGGACGTCATACGGCCGTCTCCCGCATCGGGACCCGCACCCCGCGCCGGTCGGCGACGTCGGCGGCCTCCTCGTACCCGGCGTCGACGTGCCGGATGACGCCCATGCCGGGGTCGTTGGTGAGCACCCGGCGGATCTTCTCGGCGGCCAGCGGCGTGCCGTCGGCGACGGTGACCTGGCCGGCGTGGATGCTGCGGCCGATGCCGACGCCGCCGCCGTGGTGGATGGACACCCAGGACGCGCCGGAGGCGACGTTGACCATCGCGTTGAGCAGCGGCCAGTCGGCGATCGCGTCGGAGCCGTCGCGCATGGCCTCGGTCTCGCGGTAGGGGGAGGCGACCGAGCCGCAGTCGAGGTGGTCGCGGCCGATGACGACCGGGGCCTTCAGCGTGCCGTCGGCGACCATCTCGTTGAAGCGCTCGCCGGCCTTGTCGCGTTCGCCGTAGCCGAGCCAGCAGATACGGGCGGGCAGGCCCTGGAAGTGGACGCGCTCGCCGGCCAGCCGGATCCAGCGGGCCAGCGACTCGTTCTCCGGGAAGAGGTCGAGGATGGCGCGGTCGGTGGCGTGGATGTCGGCGGGGTCGCCGGACAGCGCCGCCCAGCGGAAGGGGCCCTTGCCCTCGCAGAACAGCGGGCGGATGTAGGCGGGGACGAAGCCGGGGAAGTCGAAGGCCCGCGGGTAGCCGGCGAGCTTGGCCTCGCCGCGGATCGAGTTGCCGTAGTCGAAGACCTCGGCGCCGGCGTCCTGGAAGCCCACCATCGCCTCGACGTGCCGGGCCATCGACGTGCGGGCCCGCTCGGTGAACTCGGCGGGCTTGGCGGCGGCGTAGTCGGCCATGTCGGCGAAGTCGACGCCGAGCGGCAGGTACGCCAGCGGGTCGTGGGCGGACGTCTGGTCGGTGACGACGTCGATCGGCGCGCCCATCGCCAGCAGGTGCGGCAGCACCTCGGCGGCGTTGCCGAGCACGCCGACCGACAGCGGCCGGCGCGCGTCGCGGGCCTCGGTCGCCAGCCGCAGCGCGTGGTCGAGGTCGTCGGCGCGCACGTCGAGGTAGCGGTGCTCGATGCGCCGGTCGATGGCCCGGGGGTCGCAGTCGACGCACAGGGCCACGCCGCCGTTCATGGTGACGGCGAGCGGCTGGGCGCCGCCCATGCCGCCGAGGCCCGCGGTGAGGGTGATGGTGCCGGCGAGCGAGCCGCCGAAGCGCTTGGCGGCGACCGCGGCGAAGGTCTCGTAGGTGCCCTGGAGGATGCCCTGGGTGCCGATGTAGATCCAGGAGCCCGCGGTCATCTGCCCGTACATGGTCAGGCCCAGCGCCTCCAGGCGGCGGAACTCCTCCCAGGTGGCCCAGTCGCCGACCAGGTTGGAGTTGGCGATGAGCACCCGCGGCGCCCACTCGTGGGTCTGCATGACGCCGACCGGCCGGCCGGACTGCACGAGCATCGTCTCGTCCTGCTTCAGGCCGCGCAGGGTGCGCACCATCGCGTCGAACGACGGCCAGTCGCGGGCGGCCTTGCCGGTGCCGCCGTAGACGACGAGCTTGTCGGGGTGCTCGGCCACCTCGGGGTCGAGGTTGTTCTGCAGCATGCGCAGCGCGGCCTCCTGCTGCCAGCCCCGCGCGCTGATCTCTGTCCCGCGCGGTGCGCGTACCGGCCTCGGTCCCGTCATCGGTGCGGCCTCCTCGTCATGGCGTCAGATATTCACATCCTGGCTAGCTGAATAGCTCTAGTCAACAAGTCGGCGGGTACGGCCCGGCCGGCGGGCGCCCCGGGTGCCGGCGGGGGTTCGCGCTGGCGGCGGGCGGGGCGCGGATGGTGGGATGGCGCCCATGACCAACGAGGCGGCGGTACGGCGGGACGGGGCACTGCGCGCGGCGGTGGCGCGCGGGCTGGTCGGCGAGGAGCAGCCGGTGGCCGGGCTGCTGGACATCACGGGCATCCGGCAGTCGGCGACGGCCCTGCACGCCGCCTTCGCCACCCCCGGCGTCGCCGTCCTGCACACCTTCGCCGTCAAGGCCGCCTCCCTGGTGCCGGTCCTGGCGCTGCTCCGGGAGTACGGGCTCGGCGCCGAGGTCGCCAGCCCCGGCGAGCTCGCCATGGCCCGCGCCGCCGGCATCCCGCCCGAGCACACCGTGCTGGACTCCCCCGCCAAGACCCTCGCCGAACTGCGCGAGGCCCTGGCCCTCGGCATCGCCGTCAACGCCGACAACCCGCAGGAACTCGACCGGATCGACGCCCTGCTGGCCGCCGGCCCCTCCCGCTCGCCCCTCGGGCTGCGGGTCAACCCGCAGGTCGGCGGCGGCAGCATCGACGCCATGAGCACCGCGACCGCCACCTCGAAGTTCGGCGTCGCCCTGCGCGACCCCGGCGCCGAGGAGTGGGTGCTGCGGGCCTACGCGCAGCGGCCCTGGCTCACCCGGCTGCACACCCACACCGGTTCGCAGGGCGTGCCGCTGCCGCTCATGGCCGAGGGCGTCCGGGCCGCCTACGACCTCGCCGAGCGCATCAACGCCGCCGCCGGCCGCCGCCAGGTCACCACCCTGGACATCGGCGGCGGCCTGCCGGTCAACTTCGGCTCCGACGACACCACGCCCACCTTCGGCGCCTACGCCGACCTGCTGCGCGCCGAGGTCCCCGGCCTCTTCGACGGCCGCTACGGCATCGTCACCGAGTTCGGCCGCTCACTGCTCGCCAAGCACGGCACGGTCCTGGCCCGCGTCGAATACGCCAAGTCCGCGGGCGGCCTGCCCATCGCCGTGACGCACGCGGGCGCCCAGGTCGCCACCCGCACCGTCTTCGCCCCGGACGCCTGGCCGCTGCGGGTGCTCGCCCTCGACCCGGACGGCGGGCCGAAGAAGGGCGAGCCCGTCGTCCAGGACATCGCCGGCCCCTGCTGCTTCGCCGGCGACCTGGTCGCCCGCGGCCGGGCCCTGCCGCGCCTGGACGCCGGCGACCATGTCGCCCTGCTGGACACCGGCGCCTACTACTTCTCCACCCACTTCGCCTACAACGCCCTCCCCCGCCCCGCCGTCTGGGCCTACTCCACCGCCCCCGGCGCCGAACCCTCCTTCTCCCTGGTCCGCCCCGCCCAGTCCCTCACCGACCTGCTCACCGAGTCCGGCGCCGACCTCCCCGCCCTCCAGCCCTGACCGCCCCGTCACGCTCCCTCAGCGCCGGCGCCCGCCGCCGGGCACCGCGTCACCCGCGGCGATACCGGTGAGCTGGTACGCCGCCGGGTCGCCGTCCGGGCGCACCCACAGCAGCGCGTCCTGCCCCCGCTCGATCCGGCCGATCCGCAGCGCCCGGGCGAACAGCCCGGCACCCGCTCCGGCCAGCAGCATCCCGCCCGCGCACGGCAGCCCGGCCGACGAGCCGGCCGCCACCACGAACGCGAGCACCAGCCACCAGCGCCGCCGCCGCAACCAGGCCCGCGCGGTCACCTTGCGGTCCTGCAGGAACACCACCTTGGCCGCCCGGCTCGCCGCCCGGGCCCGCGCCGCCGCCCGCCCGCCACGTATCAGGAAGACGGCCACCGCGGCGACGACGAAGAGCGCGGCACCGGCCATCACGCCGATCCGCCGCCCGGTCGGGCTGAACGTCACCGCCGTCCCGGGCGCCGCGGCGACGACGCCCAGCCAGAACAGCCAGACCCCCGCCGTCCGTACCGTCACCGCCACACGCGCCAATGTGTAGGTCCCGCGCACCACGTCGCGCCGCCTCCTCCGCCGAATCGTTTGCCGGTTCGTCCACCGGTTCGCCCACCGTGGCCGGTCCACGGCGGCACCTGACAGGTGTCGGGAGGCTACTTCCAAATTCTCAGATTTTCGTTAAGACGTACGTTTATAGGTGCGGTCGCCGGCAGGAAGCCGCCGGACCTCACTCCACGAACAGCCCGCGCGCCGCTGCCTGCGTGTCGAACTCCTCCAATCTCGCCTGTGCGTCCGGCAGTTCGTCGCACATCGCCTCCAGCAGCGCCCGGCCGAGCAGCATCGGCCCGCACGCGGTGTCGAAGGCCAGCCCCGTGCCGACCGCGGCCGGCAGCAGCAGGTCGCTGTGCGCGGCGACCGGCGCGAACGCGCTGTCCGCCACGGTCACCACCGTCAGCCCGGCCCCCCGCGCACGGGCCAGCGCCTCGACGACCTCCCGCGGATGCCGGGGCAGCGCGAAGCACAGCAGCGCGCTCGCCCCCGCCCGTACCGCCGCGTCGATACGGTCGGCCAGCATCGTGCCGCCCTCGTCCAGCAGCCGCACGTCCGGATGCACCTTGGCGGCGAAGTACGCGAACCCGCGGGCCTGCGCCCCCGCCGCCCGCAGCCCCAGCACCGGCAGCGGACGCGACCGGGCGAGCAGCGCCCCGGCCCGTACGACCGGCCCGGGATCGGCGAGCGCCGCCGCGAGGTGCTTGAGGTTCTCGATCTCGGCCTGCACCGCCTGCTGGTACTCGTTTCCCCCCGGCTTCCCACCCGGCGCCTCCGGCGCGGCCGGCGCCGGCACCTCCCGCAGATACCGGCGCAGCGCCGGATAGCCGTCGAAGCCGAGCGCCACCGCGAACCTGGTCACCGACGGCTGGCTCACGCCCGCCAGTTCGGCCACCTCCACGCTGGACAGGAACGGCGCGTCCGCCGCCCGCCGCACCAGGCAGTGCGCGATCCGCCGCTGGGTGGGTGTCAGCCGGTGCGCCTCGAAGAGCTTCAGCAACCCGCCGGCGGCGCTGTCGCCCGGCCCCGCGGACCCGCTCTCGGCTCCGGCCGCGCTACTCATCGCCGTCCATCCCAGACCCCGTCCACCGGCTCCTATTCACTCGCCCCCGACTCTGCATGACCGTATGCACCGCGGGCAAGAGCCGCGCCCCCGGCACCCTCAGCCCAGCAGGGCGGCGGCGAGCCCGGCGGCACCCGGCAGCGAGCCGGCGCTCGCACAGCGCCAGTACGGCTCGGCGGACGCGGCATGCGTGCCGTACACCGCCGTCGCCTCGAAGAGCACCGCGAGCAGGCCGGGCACGGATATGACGAGCGCGAGGCTGCCCTGCCACGTGTCGGCGCCGCGTGTCCCCGCGCGGCGGGCGGCCGTGAAGAGCAGCGCGCACACCGCCAGGGCCGCGAGCCCGCACAGCAGCGAGGCGTAGGCCAGCGCGAACTGCTGCCACGGCACCGGCAACCGGTGGCACAGCTCCTCGGCGCGCTTGCCCTGGTGGTCGTCCACCAGGCCCGCCCCTATCAGCAGCAGCACGCCGAGCAGCACCAGCGCGGGCACGCCCAGCACCCGCCGCCGCCACTGCCGCCCCGGCGGGGGCGGCGCCCCTGCCTCCGCGCGACCCGCCGGTCCTTCCGCGGCGCTCCCGCCCGAGGCGAGATCCATCGCGTCACTCATCTCGATCCCCCGCTTCCCCCGTCGGCCTCCTCGCCGATCACCGACTGCTGTCTCAGCGTAACCGAAAGGGCCGGACACGTGATCGACACGTGTCCGGCCCTGTGGATAACTCGGTTTCTGCGAGGAAACCCCAGCTCAGCGCTGCCGGGTGGCGTCCAGCTCCGGATCGCGCGAGCCACCGGGACCGCCGGCACCGCCCGGCCCGTCGGGGCTCCCGGAACCACCCGGACCGCCCGGACCACCGGAAGCACCCGGTCCGCCCAGCGGCCCGGAGCCCGGCAGCTCCTGCTTCGTGCTCCGGTCGGCATGCCCCGGCCACCACGCGGCGTGACCGATCAGCGCCGTGAGGCTCGGCGTGAAGAACATCGCCATCACGAAGGCGGCCATCACGATGCCGAAGGCGACCGCGAAGCCCATCTGGGTGAGGAAGGAGTTCCCGGAGAGCATGAGCGTCCCGAAGGTCGCCGCGAGGATCAGGCCGGCCGCGCCGACCGTGGGACCGGCGTGCTTGAGCGCCTCGGCGGCGGCCTCCCGGGGGTTGCGGCCCTCCTGGGCCTCTTCCCGCAGCCGGGCGATCATCAGGATGTTGTAGTCCGTGCCGATGGCGACGACGAACAGGTACATGATGATCGGCAGCAGGAAGATCAGGCCGTCGCCCCGGCCGAACAGCAGCACCGTCGTGCCCAGGGTCGCACCGAAGCCGAGGCCCACCGAGGCGATCAGGTACCAGGGCGCGACCACGCTGCGCAGCAGCAGGCCCAGGATGACCATGATCAGCACCGCGGCCACCGGGAAGACCGTGCGGTAGTCGTGGTTGACGGCCGCGTTGATGTCCTTGAAGACCGACGACGTGCCGCCGACGAACGCCTCCGTCCCGGCCGGCGCGTTGTCGTGGGCGACCGTACGGATGTCGCTCACCGCGCTGATGGCCTGGTCACTGGCCGCCTCGTACTTCAGCGTCACCGTGAAGTTCGCGGTGGTGCCGGGCTTGTTGAGGTCGGTCTTCTGGTCGAAGGTGACGTCCGCGACCCCGTCGGCGCCGCGCAGCTTGTCCGCGTACGCGGTGAAGTCGGCGGTCGGCAGCGGCTTGCCGTCGGTGCTGTTGAGGTAGACGTTGGTCGGCTCGGCGGCGCCGGCGGAGTAGGCCTTGGTCAGGGTGTCCTGGACGACCATCGACTCCTTGGTCTTCGGGATCGAGCCGGAGGCCAGGTCGTAGGACGCCTTGTAGCCGAGCGTGCCGAGCGCCAGCAGCACCATCACCAGGCCGGAGACCAGCGCGACCATGCCGGACCTGCGGCCGACCACCCGGCCGATCGCGGCGAAGCGGGTGCCCGAGGGCTCCTGCCGCCACTTCTTGCCCGGCGCGAACAGCCAGCGCGGCGGGATCAGCGAGCAGACCGCCGGGAAGAGCGTGAGGCCGGCGATCAGGGTGACCGCGACGAGGATCGCCAGCGCCGGGCCGAGCTGGGTGAGGAAGCCGAGGGTCGACAGCGCCAGCGCGCAGAAGGCGATGATGACCGCGCCCGCCGCGGAGGCGATGGCTTCTCCCACCCGGGTGACGCTGTTGATCATCGCCTGCTTGGGTTCGTCCCCCGCCCGCAGCCGTTCTCGGTAGCGGAACATCAGGAAGAGGAAGTAGTCGGTGCCGACTCCCAGCACCACCACGATCAGCAGGGCCGAGATCGAGCTGTTGGCCTGCAGTCCGAAGATCTTGGTGGCGTACGCGATCAGCGAGTTGGAGGTCGTGAAGACCACGCCGAGCAGCAGCGCGAGCGGCAGGATCGACACCAGCACGGACCGGAAGATGATCGACAGCGTGATGATGATGATCAGGAACGAGCCGATCAGCGCGACCGCGTCCGAGGTCTTGCCGGCGTCCTGCTGGTCGAGGTTCTGCGCGGCCTGGCCGCCGACCTGGACCTTGAGCGACGTGCCCTTGGCCAGCGACGTGGAGTCGTCACGCAGCGCCTTGGCGGCGTCGGCCTGCTTCGGCTGGCCCTGCGACTTCTTGTCCATCTGGACGTAGGCGGTCTCGAACTTGCCGTCCTTGGACGGCGAGCCGGCCACGACCTTCTGGACCTGGTCGATCTTCTTGTCGCCCAGGCCCTTGGTGATGCGGTCGATGTCGCTCTTGTCCGCCGAGGTCAGCTTGCCGCCGTCCTCGCGCTGGTAGAGCACGATGGCAGCCGGGGTGAAGGCCTGGGGAAATGCCTTCTCCTGCAGGTCCATGGCCTTGATGGACTCGTAGCTGCTGGGCAGGAAGCTGCTCTCGTCGCTGTTGGACGGCAGGCTCGGGGCCGTCGCGATGATCGCGACGGCCGCGATCAGCCACGCGACGATCGTCCATACGGGATGGCGGACGACTGTGCGTCCGATGCGGTGGAACATGCGGTGCTGCCTCCATGGCAGGACGTATCACCGCCACCCTTCGGAGCGGAACCGGGGTATCGGCGACCCGGGCGGCCGGGGCGGCCACCCGGTGGGTACGGGCATCGTTGTCTGGATGATGAGCTTACTTGCCGCCCGGCTAGGGGCAAGCCCGGGGTGGAACGCGCCACCCTTCGGGGGAGCACGCCGCTCCGGTCACCTCCGTCCCACCTCTACCCTGGTCAGAGCGGGGGCAGCAACCGCTTTTGCGGCTTGCCCATCGCGTTGCGCGGCAGCTCCGCGAGGAAGCGGACGGTCCGCGGGCGCTTGTGCACCGACAGGCGCGCGGCCACGAAATCCGTCAACTCCGCGGCGGTTACCCCGTCGGCGACGACGTACGCCACGACTTCCTGCCCCAGGTCCGCGTGCGGCGCCCCGACGACGGCGGCCTCCCGGACGCGGGGGTGGTCCAGCAGCGCGTTCTCGACCTCGCCGGCGCCGATGCGGTAGCCGCCGGACTTGATGAGGTCGGTGGAGGCGCGGCCGACGATCCGGTGGGTGCCGTCCTCGTCCACCGCCGCGATGTCGCCGGTGCGGAACCAGCCGTCCTCGGTGTACGAGGCCGCGGTCGCCTCGGGCCGGCCGAGGTAGCCGGCGAAGAGCGTGGGGCCCTGCATCTGGAGCTCGCCGATGCCGTCGGCGGACTCGGCGATCCGGGTGACGATCCCGGGCAGCGGGGTGCCGACCGCGCCGGGGCGGCGCCCGCCGGCGGCCCGCGCGCTGATCGTGATGAGCGTCTCCGTCATGCCGTAGCGCTCCACCGGCTCGTGACCGGTCAGCGCGTGCAGGTCGCGGAAGACCGGCGTGGGCAGCGGCGCGCTGCCCGACACCAGCAGCCGCGCGCCGGACAGCGCCCGGGCCGCGGCCTCGTCGCGCGCCACGCGGTGCCACACGGTGGGCACCCCGAAGTAGAGGCTGCCGCCGGCCGCCGCGTACGCCTGCGGGGTCGGCCGCCCGGTGTGCACCAGCCGGCTGCCGGTGCGCAGCGCGCCCAGCACCCCCAGCACCAGCCCGTGCACATGGAACAGGGGCAGCCCGTGCACCAGGGTGTCCTCCGCCGTCCATTGCCACGCCTGCGCCAGTGCGTCCAGATCCGCCGCGATCGCCTCCCGCGGCACCAGCACGCCCTTGGGCGGCCCGGTCGTCCCCGACGTGTAGAGGACGAGCGCGGCGTTCCGGTACGGCGAGGGGTCCGCGTCCCGGTCCGCGTCCGCGGAGGCGGAGGCAGGGGCAGAGGCGGGAGCAGGGGTAGGGGCGGCCGGGGTGAAGTCGGCGCGCTCGGCGAAGTCCACCGTGACGACCTCGGCGCCGGAGTCGCGCAGGATGTGCTCGCTCTCGGCCGGCCCCGCGTCCGGCGCGAGCGGCACGACCGGCACCCCGGCGAGCAGCCCGCCGACGACCGCGGCGACCGTCTCCAGCGAGGCCGTCGCCCGTACCGCGAAGGCCGGCGCGCCCGCGACCTTGCGGGCGACCGCCCCGGCGGCACCGAGCAGGTCCTCGTAGCTGCTGCTGCGCCCGTCGACGGTCAGCGCGTCCGCCCGGTCCGGGCCGCCCTGAAGGGCGGTCAGCAGCGGTGCGTCGGCCATGCGGGTCTCCTCGGGGACGGCGTGCCCCCGGCCGATCCGGGGGCTAACCCCAGTGTGGCCCACGCGCGGGCCCGCATACCGTGGGCCCATGGACGCCCGCGACCCGGAACTGACCAAGGAACTGTCCGCCACTGTGCAGGCCCGCAAGGACCTGGGGGCGGAGTACGAGTCCGAACTGATCGACTCGTTCATCGAGAAGGTGTCGGAGCGCGTCGACAGCCGCGTCGAGCAGCGGGTGCGCCGCGAACTCGCACAGCAGCAGACGTCGTCCGCCCGCGCCGACCGCCACCCGATCGGGCCGCCGCAGCCCAGCGCGCGCTTCGCCCGCTACGGCTTCGCCGGCTTCTCGCTGATCGTCGCGATCCCGCTGTCGGCCATCGGCGCGGTGAACGCCGGCACCGCGGGCCTGTTCATCACCTGGGCGGGCATAGTCGGCGTCAACCTGGCCCAGGGGCTGAGCCACGCCTGGACGAAGACGACCCGCAACGACATGGACTAGGCGGCGGGAAGGGTGCGCGGGGCGCGGCATATTGCCGCGCCGTGGCCCATTGCCGAGCCTGGGCAATGGGCACACGGATGTCGCGGGGACCGCCGCACCCCCGGAGCGAGTCCGGAGGGCGGGACGACGGCGGTCCCCGCGAGGGACGCGAGCCGGGTCAGGGCCGGGCCTTGCGCGTCCGGGTCACCATGGAGTCCGGGAGCCGCTCCGGAAGTCCTTGGCGCCGTGTGGTGCCGTCCGGGCCGGCGTACCGCCCGCCCTTTCGACATCCCCCAATCTGCCGGACGCGTGTTAAGCCCGTGCTGCGCGGACGTGTCGCGGGTGTACCAGTTCCGCGAATCCCCGCCGCCGGGCCCCACCCGGGCCCCGGGTGGCTCAGGCGCCGCCGTGGGCGGCGAGGAAGGCCAGCAGGTCCTGCCGGCTGACGACGCCGGTCGGCTTGCCCTCGACCAGCACGATCGCGGCGTCCGCCGCCTCCAGCACCGTCATCAGGTCGGCGACCGGCTCACCGGAGCCGACCTGCGGCAGCGGCGGGCACATGTGCTTGTCGAGCGGGTCCTCCAGCGTGGCCTTCTTGGTGAACAGCGCGTGCAGCAGGTCGCGCTCCACGACCGAGCCCACGACCTCGGCGGCCATCACGTCCGGGTGCCCGGCGCCGGGCTTGACGACGGGCATCTGCGACACGCCGTACTCGCGCAGCACGTCGATGGCCTGGCCGACCGTCTCGTCGGGGTGCATGTGCACCAGTTGCGGCAGGTCGCCCTCCTTGTGCGCGAGGACGTCCGCGACGCGCGCCTCGCCCTCCCCCTCGTCGAGGAAGCCGTGCGAGCTCATCCACTCGTCGCTGAAGATCTTCGACATGTAGCCACGCCCGCTGTCGGGCAGCAGCACCACGACCACGTCGTCCGGGCCGAGCCGCTCGGCGACCTTCAGCGCCGCCACGACCGCCATCCCGCACGACCCGCCGACCAGCAGGCCCTCCTCGCGGGCCAGCCGCCGGGTCATCTGGAAGGAGTCCTTGTCGGAGACGGCCACGATCTCGTCGGCGACACCCCGGTCGTACGCCTCGGGCCAGAAGTCCTCGCCGACACCCTCCACCAGGTACGGCCGCCCGGAGCCGCCGCTGTAGACCGAGCCCTCCGGGTCCGCGCCGACCACCTGCACCCGGCCGTCGCTGACCTCCTTGAGGTAGCGCCCGGTGCCGGAAATGGTGCCGCCGGTGCCGACGCCGGCCACGAAGTGGGTGATCCGCCCGTCGGTCTGCTTCCACAGCTCCGGCCCGGTGGACTCGTAATGGGACAGCGGGTTGTTGGGGTTGCTGTACTGGTCCGGCTTCCAGGCGTTGGGCGTCTCGCGCACCAGGCGGTCGGACACGTTGTAGTACGAGTCGGGGTGCTCGGGGTCGACGGCCGTCGGGCACACGACGACCTCGGCGCCGTACGCCCGCAGTACATTGATCTTGTCGGTGGACACCTTGTCGGGGCACACGAAGATGCAGCGGTAGCCCTTGCGCTGGGCGACCAGGGCCAGGCCCACGCCGGTGTTGCCGGAGGTGGGCTCCACGATCGTGCCGCCGGGCTTGAGTTCGCCGCTGCGCTCGGCGGCCTCGATCATGCGCAGGGCGATACGGTCCTTGACCGAGCCGCCGGGGTTGAAGTACTCGACCTTGGCCAGGACGGTAGCCCTGATGCCCTCGGTCACGCTGCCGAGCCTCACCAGCGGGGTGTTGCCGACGAGGCTGATCATCGAGTCGTGAAACTGCACCGTAGTGTCTCCGGGTTCTCCGTGGTGGTGGGGGCCAGCCTAGGGTGCGGGGCCCTCGGGAGGGTGAAACACGGACGTCGCGGGCACCGCCGACGTTGCCGGAGGCGCCGCGTGGGGCACGACGAGAATGTACCGACGAGTGGACAGGAGGTGAGCCGGCTCGATGTCGAGGGCGAGGGTGGCACGGCGGATCGCGACCGCGGCGGCGTTCGGCGGGGGCGGGATCAGCCTGCTGGGCGGGGCGGCGGTCGGTCTGGTGCTGACGGAGGTACGGCTGGCCAAGCGCGTGGTCGGCGGCTCGGGAGACGTGCCGCCGCGGGCCGACGGCCGGTACGGCTCGGCGTTCGCGCGCCTGGCGGGCGAGCCGCCGCTGCGGCTGGTCTTCCTCGGTGACTCCACGGCCGCCGGCCAGGGAGTGCACCGGGCCAGGGAGACCCCGGGGGCGCTGCTCGCCTCGGGCCTGGCGGCGGTCGCGGAGCGGCCGGTGCAGCTGGTCAACGTGGCACAGCCGGGGGCGCAGTCCGACGACCTGCCGCGCCAGGTGGAGCTGGTGCTGGACCCCGTGGCGCCGCCGCCGGACGTCGCGGTGATCATGATCGGCGCCAACGACGTCACCCACCGCATGCCGCCGGCGACCTCGGTACGGCTGCTGTCGGACGCGGTACGGCGGCTGCGCGCGGCGGGCGTGGAGGTGGTCGTGGGCACCTGTCCCGACCTGGGGTCGGTCGAGCCGGTCTACCAGCCGCTGCGCTGGCTGGCCCGCCGGATGAGCCGGCAGCTGGCGGCGGCGCAGACCATCGCCGTGGTGGAGGCGGGCGGGCGCACGGTGTCGCTGGGCGATCTGCTGGGCCCGGAGTTCGAGGCGCGTCCGCGCGAGCTGTTCGGCCCGGACAACTACCACCCGTCGGCGGAGGGCTACGCGACGGCCGCGATGGCGGTGCTGCCGACGCTGTGCGCGGCGCTGGGCCTGTGGCCGCTGGCCGACGAGCGGCCCGACGCGCGCCGCGGCGAGGGCTTCCTGCCGGTGGCGCAGGCCGCCGCGGAGGCGGCAGCCGAGGGCGGTACCGAGGTCACCGCGGCCCGGGACACCGCCACGGGCCCGCGGGGCCGCTGGGCGCTCATCAAGCGGCGCAGGCGGCGGCCCCTGGACGACGGGGAGGGCGCGGCGGTCGCCCCGGGCGGGGCCGGCGAGGAGGAGAGCGCCGCGCACCGGACGGCGTAGCGGCGGCCGGTGTACCGGCGGCCGTGGCGGGGTACGGGCGTACCATCGGAGGGTAAGCAAGCGCTCAGAAAGTAGCCCGCATCACAGCGCCCGCCGCGTGACGCACCGCGCTACGCGCAGGTAACTTTCCAGCGGGTCCCGCCGCCGCAACCCGCCGGCCGGGCCCGCCCGCCGTCCGCAGACCAGCCGCCAGCAGCCAGCAGCCAGCAGCCCGCCGAGGAGTGCCGCGATGCCCGAAGCCGTCATCGTCTCTGCCGCCCGTTCCCCCATCGGACGCGCCTTCAAGGGGTCGCTGAAGGACCTGCGCCCCGACGACCTGGCCGCCACGGTCATCAGGACCGCGCTGGACAAGATCCCGCAGCTCGACCCGCGCGACATCGACGACCTCATGCTGGGCTGCGGCCTGCCCGGCGGCGAGCAGGGCTTCAACCTGGGCCGGGTCGTCGCGGTGCGGATGGGCATGGACCACCTGCCGGGCTGCACCATCACCCGCTACTGCTCCTCGTCGCTGCAGACCACCCGGATGGCGCTGCACGCGATCAGGGCCGGCGAGGGCGACGTGTTCATCTCGGCCGGCGTGGAGATGGTCTCCCGCTTCGTCAAGGGCAACTCCGACACCCTGCCGGACACGGCGAACCCGTTCTTCGACGAGGCCGTCGCGCGCACCGCCGCGCGGGCCGAGACCAGCGGCGCGGACTGGCACGACCCGCGCGAGGACGGCCAGGTGCCGGACGCGTACATCGCGATGGGGCAGACGGCCGAGAACCTGGCGGCGCTCAAGGGCGTGACGCGGCGCGAGCAGGACGAGTTCGGCGTGCGGTCGCAGAACCTGGCCGAGCAGGCGCTCAAGAACGGCTTCTGGGAGCGCGAGATCACCCCCGTGACGCTGCCTGACGGCACCGTGGTGGCCGCGGACGACGGCCCGCGGCCGGGAGTGACCCTGGAGGGCGTCGAGGCGCTCAAGCCGGTCTTCAGGCCCGACGGCACGGTGACCGCCGGGAACTGCTGCCCGCTCAACGACGGTGCCGCCGCACTGGTGGTCATGTCCGACACCAAGGCGCGCGAGCTCGGCGTCACACCGCTGGCCCGGGTCGTGTCCACCGGGGTCTCCGGCCTGTCCCCCGAGATCATGGGCTACGGCCCGGTGGAGGCCTCGCGGCAGGCGCTGCGGCGGGCCGGGATGGCGATCGGCGACATCGACCTGGTCGAGATCAACGAGGCCTTCGCCGCGCAGGTCATCCCGTCCTACCGCGACCTCGGCATCGACCTGGACCGGCTGAACGTGAACGGCGGCGCCATCGCGGTGGGCCACCCCTTCGGGATGACCGGCGCGCGCATCACCGGCACGCTCATCAACAGCCTGCAGTTCCACGACAAGCAGTTCGGCCTGGAGACCATGTGCGTGGGCGGCGGCCAGGGCATGGCCATGGTGCTCGAACGGCTCTCGTGACGCCCCGGCGCCGGCCGGTTTCCTGACGCGCGGTTGTGACGTATGTCGCAACCACATTGCCCCCGGGATGTGGTTTTCTCCCGGGGGCTCTGCATTTACCCAGGTCAGGGCGCCCTCGCGTATTCCCGGCAGACTTCCGTACCCACCCAAGTCATGACTTTCCGTACTGCGGGGGCCAGGGGTTTACCGGCACAGTGATGTGAGGGGAAAGTTTCGTCCACTGCTCTCGTGGGCAATGCTCGGGTCGCGTCAGTCGGGAGAACGTCAGTGAGTGCCAACTTCACCGTCCTGCTGGTCGCCGCAGGTTTCGCCGTGGTGGCCGGTTCCGCCGCCTTCGCCTCCGCCCGCGGTGTGCGGCGCGAACTGGCCGCGCTGCGCGAGGACCTGGCGGGACTGCGCCTCCCGGGCCAGCGCGACGCGTCCGAGCTGCGGGCCGCCGTGGCCGGCGCCCTGGCCGACGAGCGCGAGCGGGAACTGGCCGAGGCCCGTGCCTTCTGGGCCGAGCAGGAGGCCCGCGAGACCGCCGGTGACAGCCCTCTGCTGCGCGGCCTGTACGGCGCCGCCGACGGCCCGCCCGCGGGCGGCGACTACGAGGTGCCGCCCGTGCTGCCCTTCCTGCCCCGGCAGGCCGACTTCGCGGGCCTGGACGCCGCGTACGACGGCCTGGACGCGGGTGTCGAGGCCGGCCGGGAGGGGCGGGAGACCGAGGCCGCCGAGGCGCCCGAGGCGGCGCTGCCCGCGCCCGGCACCATCCCGCACCCGTCCGGCCCGGACTTCGCACCCTCGCCGGTCGTGGCCTCGCCGGACCAGACCGCCGACCGGCTCGCCGACCTCGCCGACGGCCGTATCCCGCTCTCCGACGTCCGGCCCGGTCCGCTGGGCACCCTGGACGTCTACGTCTTCGCCGACGGCACGACGCTGTGCATGACGCCGGGCCACCGCGAAACCGCGCTGCGGCTGTCGGACGCGCTGGACCGCGGTGACGTACCCGTCCTGCGCGGCGGCTCCGCGATAGCCGGGGCGTACGCGCTGACCTTCGCCTTCGGCGAGGAGAGCGTGTACGTGCTGGCCGACCGGGTCGTCGCCTCCCTCTGAGCCGGCGAGCCGCCGAGCCGCCGAGCGCCTGAGCCCGGGCGCCCCGCCGGGCACGCCCCGCCGCGCAGCCCGAAGGCTCGGCCCATGGTTCAGCCGACCGCGCGGGCCGCCTCCGCCACCCGCTGCCGCGCCTCGGCCAGCAGCCCGCGGTCCTCGGCCGCCGCGGCGACCACTTCCCGCCCGGCCAGGGAGAGTTGGTCGCCGACCACGAAGACGCCCTCGTCCGGCATGACATGGGGCTCACGCCCCGGGAATTCCCGCAGTTGGGCCTCGCGGTCCAGCCAGCGGGCCAGTTCGAGCCCGGTGGCCGCCGCACCCGCCTGGAGCCTGCGCTGCGACAGCGACCGCAGCCGCCCGGCCAGGCGCTCCACCGCCGCGCTCAGTTCGTCCTTTTCGGTGCGCTCGGCCATGTCCCGACCCTACCGGGGTACCGGAGTCGGCATCGCACCCGTATCCGGAGCCTCGCGATGGTTGCCAACGCACCACCACTGGGGCACGGTGGGGTGACCGGACCACATACCGGAGGCGCCGATGTCCGCTACGCACTTCTCCGAGGAAACCCACCGGCAACTGCTCGACCGCATCCCGCACTGCACCGGCCGCGAGGTCAGCGAATGGATGAGCGCCCTCGCCGACGGCCCCGCATTCTTCCGCTTCGACGAGAAGGTCAGCTGGCTGCGCAGCGAGCACGACCTCTCCTATGGCCACGCCAAGGCCATCGCCCACGAGTACGACCTGCGCCGGGCCGCGCGCAATCTGCTCTGACCACCGCACCGCCCCGCACGACGCCGACGGGCTGCCGGGAAGCGGTGCTTCCGGGCAGCCCGTCGGCGCATAAGGCGCGTCAGCCGCGGCAGTCGCTCAGTCGCGTCAGTCGCGCAGGATCGCGATCAGCCGCAGCAGCTCCAGGTAGATCCACACCAGCGACAGCGTCAGCCCGAAGGCGGCCAGCCACGACTCCTGGCGCGGGGCCCCGCCCCGGATGCCGTCCTCGACCCGCTTGAAGTCCAGGGAGAGGAAGAACGCGCCGAGCCCGATGCCCAGCAGGCAGAAGACGATGCCGAGGGCGCCGGTGCGCAGGCCCAGGGTGTCGGAGCCGCCGAAGGCGGCGAAGAGCAGGTTGACCACCATCGCCAGCACGAAGCCGATCGCGACGGCCATGCCGATGCGCTGGTAGCGGGCCGTCACCCGGATGATGCGCGCCCGGTAGGCGACGAGCATGCCGGCGAAGACCGCCATCGTGCCCAGCACCGCCTGCACCGGGGCGCCCTGCCACGCCTCGTTGTAGATCCGGCTGAGCACCCCGAGGAAGACGCCCTCGAAGGCGGCGTAGCCGAGGATCAGCGCGGGTACGGGGGTGCGCTTGAACGCCTGCACCATGGCCAGCACGAACGCGATCAGCGCCGCGCCCACTGCCAGGCCGTAGTTGTCGGGCAGTGCGACCCAGCCCAGGACCGCGCCGACGGCCACGGTGGTGAGCGTGATGCCGGTGCGCGTCACGACGTCGTCGATCGTCATCCGGCCGGTCTGCGCGGGACTCGCGGCCGGCGCCGCGTACATCTCCTCCAGTTGCTGGTCGGAGCGGGACCGCGGGTCGTCGTACGGATTGCGCGGCGCCTGCGCGTAGGGGTTGCCGCCGGCGCCGCCGTACGGGGTCCCGCCACGCGCGCCGGCCGTCTCGAAGCCGGCGTAGTCGTTCCCGCGGGTGAACCCCCGCCGGGAGAAGACCGGGTTGCTGCTCCTCATGTCACTCCTCCAAGGCCGCGTGCGCGGCTCTGCGTCAAGAGTAATGGCTTGGCAAAAAACCAGCCTTCCCGCGCACGGCCCGTTCGAACGCGGCGGCGATACGTGGTGGACGGCCGGGCCTGGGCGCGGTATCACTGAGGAGTGCAGACGAACACGCGTTCGAACCCCAGGGAGCAGGCCATGCCACGCCCCGACCACACCCGGGCACTGCACGCGGCCCTGCTCACCGCCGCCCGCGGCCTGCCCGTCATCCCGCTCTCGCGCACCAAGCTGCCCGCGGTGCGCTCCCCGCACCGCGACGAGCCCCGCTCGGCGGGAGTGTGCCGCGGCGAGTGCGGCGGCCCCGGCCACGGCGTCCACGACGCGACGACCGATCCCGCCCGGATACGGGCGCTGTTCGCCGTCGCGCCCTGGGCCACCGGCTACGGGGTGGCCTGCGGCCGGGGGCCGCACCACCTGATCGGGGTGGACCTCGACGTCAAGCACGGGCGGGACGGCGTCGGCGCGCTGCGCTCCCTGGCCGCCGAGCACGGCTTCACGCTGCCGGAGACCGTCACCGTGCTGACCCCCAGCGGCGGGCGGCACCTGTGGATGACGGCGCCGGGGCCGGTGCCCAACTCGGTGGGCCGGCTCGCACCCGGCATCGACATACGCGGCGAGGGCGGCTACGTCGTCGGCCCCGGCTCGCGCACCCTGGCCGGCCGCTACCTGCTCGCGCCCGGCTCCGCCGACGCCCCGCTGGCCGCCGCGCCCGCCGCCCTGCTGCGGCTGGCCGCGCCACCCGTACCGCCCGGGGAGCGGCAGCCCCGGCACGCGGCGGGGCCGCGGCACCCCGCCGAGAAGCGGGCCGCGGCCCTGGTGCGCTTCGTGCTGGATTCACACGAAGGAGAGCGCAACGGACGGCTCTTCTGGGCCGCCTGCCGCGCCTACGACGCCGGTATCGGCGACGCGCTCGCGCCGGCGCTGGTGACGGCGGCGGTGCACACCGGCCTCGGCGAGCGCGAGGCCGCCGCCACGGTCGCCTCGGCCGGCCGGCTGCGCGCCGCCCCGCACCCATGACGGGCCCGGGGCGGCGCACGGCCGGCGCGTCAGGCCAGCACGCGCCGGTGGAGCGCCGTGACCGCCTTGCGGGCCGAGCTGAACGCCCCGTGCTGCCAGGCGTCCATGTAGCTCAGCCAGTCGCCGGCGAAGTAGACGTGGCCGGTGGGCTCGTTGAGCGGCTGGTAGCGGACGTGGTCGGGGCCGCCGGGGGTGCTGTGCCAGGCGGCCTCCTGGTAGGGGAACTGGCGCCAGTGGTGGGAGAAGGACGTGGCCAGTTCGCTGCGGTATTTGTCGCCGTAGATCTTCACGCCCGCGGCCACCGCTCGCACCTCGCGCTCCTTGGGGGTGAGCGGGGCGTAGGAGTCGGCCCTGGAGCCGGTGTTGTAGTAGCCGATGATCAGCCCGCGCTTGCCGTGGAAGCCGTAGGAGGGGTGCCATATGTGCGTGACGTCGAGGTCGGTCTCGGTGATGCCGCCGTAGATGCGGTGGTCGGTCTCCCACCAGCGCGAGCGGTACTCCAGGCCGATCTTGCCCGCGGAGGAGGGCGTGATGGCCTCCAGCGCCGCCTGGACGCCGGTGCCGAGGTTGTGCGGGACCTTGGCGAGGATGTTCGGCGGCATCGCGGCGACGCAGTAGTCGGCGTCGAGGACCTTGGTGCGCCCGCCCTGGGTGTAGGTGACGCGGACGCCGTCGGCCTTGTCGGTGACCTGGGTGACGGCGCAGCCGGTGCGGATCTTGCGGGTGCCGATCGCCTGGGCCAGTGCGTGCGGAATCCGGTCCATACCGCCGACCGGCTGGAACATGAGCATGGCCTGGTCGAATTCGAATTCGAAGGAAAAGTACCGGCCCACTCCGCTGGCGAAGATCTCCGAAGCGGTGGGCACGTCGGACTCGATCACTCCGGGTGTGCCGGCCGCGCCCGGCCACACCGAGTAGCCCCGGCGCGAACTGCCGGTGTATTCCAGGGTCTTTCCGAGGTCCCCGTAGTCCTTGAGGAATTCCGTCAGCCGTTCGCGGTCCTCGGCGGTGAGGGCCTGGTCGAGTGCGCCCTGGTCGGAGGCCTTGGCGAGCAGTTCGGTGACGTAGCCGAAGACGTCGGCCTTGGCGGCGCGGTAGCGCATCGGCGCGGTCATGCCGGCCGACTCGTTGTAGAGGTAGGTGTCGGCGTTGACGTTGGTGAAGACCTCGATGGGCACGCCGAGCTCGCGGCAGTAGTCCAGGGTGATCATCCACTGGGCAATACGCGCCGGCCCGGCGTTCATGTACTGGCCGTCGGAGAAGCGGGCGGTCTGCCGGTGCCCGTAGAGGTCGACGGTGCTGTCGCCGCCCCGGACGGTGAAGTTGCGCCCGCCGGGCCGGTCGCGGGCCTCCAGGACCGTACAGCGGTAGCCCGCCTTGCCGAGTTCGTAGGCGGTGGTGAGGCCGGCTATGCCGCCGCCGAGCACGACCACCGAGGCCGCGGCTCTTCCGGTGAGGCTGAAATCGCCGGGGCGGGGTGACCGGAAGGACGCCTCGTGCGCCGCGGCGGCCTGCGCGGTGGGTGTCAGGCCGAGCGCGCCCATGGTGGCGAGCATGGCGCCGGCTCCGCCCGTGGCGCCCACGGCCCGCAGAAACGCACGTCGATCGAGCTGGGTCATCTGCAAAGTCCCCTTTCGCTGCTGGCGCAGGGGACTTTGACAGTGCGGCGTTACGCGTGATCGTTCCGCGCGTGTCGCGGCAGTAAGGGGAACCTCCGCTTCACCGGCGCGAAAGTTGTTCAGTGACACGCGAGTTGGTGCGCGGAGTGCCCGGAGCCGGACTTGAACCGGCACGCCCACCAGGGGCAGCGAGGTTTAAGCTCGCCGTGTCTGCGTTCCACCATCCGGGCGGGCGGGGCGCAGTGAAAAGGGTATCGGGGACGCCGGATCCGAACAGGGCGCCTAAGTCGTCATGTTGTCTTATTTTAGGCGTTACTGACGGTGCATCACCGGCTCCCGAGGGACACATCGGCAGGACAGGCGACTCCCGGCCCGGTCACGGTTGCCCCGCACAAGTGACGCGAAATCGCCGTCCGCCGCGCGGGCGGAGGCGTCCCGGCGGTGAACGCGCTACGACAGCCAGGCGGTGCGGGTGCGCGGCATGCCCGAGGCCCCGTCAGGGTCCGTACGCACCGCGAGCACCTGGTTGACGCCGATCCGGTTGCGCTCGAAGGACAGCGCGGAGGCCGCCATGTACAGCCGCCAGACCCTGGCCCGGCCCGGTGAGGTGGCGCGGGCCGCCTCCTGCCAGTGGGCCTCCAGATTGGCCACCCAGGCGCGCAGCGTGCGCGCGTAGTGCTCCCGCAGCGCCTCCACGTCCCGCACCTCGAAGCCGGCCTCCTCCAGCCGGGAGACGGTCGCGCCGACCGGGGCGAGCTCGCCGTCGGGGAAGACGTAGCGGTCGATGAACTCGTCGATGCGGTACGCCTCCTCGTCGCGCAGCGGGCGGCGGGCGATCTGGTGGTTGAGCAGCCGGCCGCCGGGCCGCAGCAGCGCGTACAGGGTGCGCGCGTACTCCAGGTACTTCTCGCTGCCGACGTGCTCGGCCATGCCGATCGACGAGACGGCGTCGTACGGGCCGTCGGCGACGTCCCGGTAGTCCTGGACCCGGATGTCGATCCTGTCCGCCAGACCGGCCTCCGCGACCCGTTCACGGGCAAATGCGGCCTGCTCCACCGACAGCGTGATGCCGGTTGCGCGCACCCCGTAGTGCTCGACGGCGTGCAGCACCATCGAGCCCCACCCGCAGCCGACGTCCAGCAGCCGCTGCCCCTCGCGCAGGCCCAGCTTGCGGCACACCAGGTCGAGCTTGGCGGCCTGCGCCTGCTCCAGGGTGGTGCCCTCGTCCGGCCACACCGCGCACGAGTAGACCATGCTCGGGCCGAGCACCAGCGCGTAGAAGTCGTTGCCCACGTCGTAGTGGTGGGCGATCGCGGCCTGGTCGCGGCGCCTGGTGTGCGCGATGCCGGTGCGGCGGCGCACCTCCTCGGGCGGCGGTGCGGGCGGCAGGCCGGGCCCGGCCAGGGACAGGATCTCCCCCGCGAGCCGGTAATTGGCGCGGTCGCGCAGCAGGTCCAGCGCGCGGCGGGCGGCGGCCACGCCGCTGCGGGCGGCCGGGACGTCCGGCTCGCCGCGCTCCCAGACCACGCCGGAGAGCCGGTCCAGGGCGTCGTAGAGGTCGCCGTCGACCGCGAGGTCGCCGGCCACCCAGGCGCGGGTCAGGCCCAGTTCGCCCGGCCGCCACAGCAGCCGGCGCAGGGCGCGCCGATGGCGCAGGACCAGCGTGGGCGCTCCGGCGGGCCCGGCCTCGCTGCCGTCCCAGGCACGCACGCGCAGCGGGAACGGGCGGGAGAGGGCGTGTTCGGCGAGTGCGAGGATGCGAGGAGCCGCGTCAGCCATGCATCTGAGCGTACGACTGAAAATCGCCCTTGGCCCGTAGATTTACCTTGCGCATACACGCACTTCGCCCGGACGGCGGTTGCGGACGGACAAAGACGACGCAAAGGGGCGCCGCACAACGCCGAAGGGCGCCCGCACCACGGATGGCGGGCGCCCTTCGGCGTTGCAATGTGCGCAGGCTCGGCAATATGCCGAGCCGGTCAGGCCGCGCCGGCCTTCTCGGCGGTCGCGCCCGCGGCGGCCTTCGGCTGCTCGGCCCTGGCGGCGGGCACCGCGGCCGGGCGCGCGGCCTCGTAGAACTCCTCGCGGGGGTTCTCGATGGCGCCGAGCGAGACGACCTCGCGCTTGAGGAACATCCCGAGGGTCCAGTCGGCGAAGACCCGGATCTTGCGGTTCCAGGTCGGCACCGCCATGCCGTGGTAGCCGCGGTGCATGTACCAGGCCAGCCGGCCCTTGACCTTGATCCTGGCCTTGCCGAAGACGATCATCGCGACGCCCTTGTGCAGCCCCAGACCGGCGACCGCGCCCTTGTTGGCGTGCTTGTACTCCTGCTGCGGGAAGCCGCGCATGCCCGACACCACGTTGTCGCCGAGTACCTTGGCCTGGCGCAGGGCGTGCTGCGCGTTCGGCGGGCACCAGGCGCCCTCGCCCGCGGCGAGGTCCGGGATCTGGGCGTTGTCGCCCGCGGCCCAGATGTAGTCGGTGCCGCGCACCTGGAGCGTCGGGGCGGTGTCCACGTGGCCGCGCGGGCCGAGCGGCAGGCCGAACTTCGCCAGCGCCGGGTTGGGCTTGACGCCGGCGGTCCACACGATGGTGGAGGCGTCGACCTCCAGGCCGTTGGCGAGCACCACGTGCTTGTCGACGCAGGAGGACATCGACGTCTTGAGGTAGACCTCGATACCGCGCTCCTGGAGGTGCTCCAGGCCCCATTTGCCGAGCTGCGGGCCGACCTCGGGGAGGATCTTGTCGGCGGCGTCGACCAGGATGAAGCGCATGTCCTCGCGCTTGACGTTGGGGTAGTACTTGGCCGCGTCGCGGGCCATGTCCTCGACCTCGCCGATGGTCTCCGCGCCGGCGAAGCCGCCGCCGACGAAGACGAAGGTGAGCGCCTTGCGGCGGATCTCCTCGTCGGTGGTGGAGTCGGCCTTGTCCAGCTGCTCCAGCACGTGGTTGCGCAGCCCGATCGCCTCCTCGACACCCTTCATGCCGATGCCGTTCTCGGCCAGGCCCGGGATCGGGAAGGTCCGGGAGACCGCGCCGAGCGCCATCACCAGGTAGTCGAAGGGCAGCTCGTAGGACTCGCCCACGAGCGGCTCGACCGAGGCGACCTTGCGGTCCTGGTCGATGTCGACGACCCGCCCGGTCAGCACCTCGGCCCCGGGCAGCACGCGCCGCAGCGGGACGACGACGTGACGCGGGGAGATGCTGCCTGCTGCCGTCTCGGGAAGGAAGGGCTGGTACGTCATGTACGAGCGCGGGTCGACGACCGTGACGGTCGCCTCGCCGTACCGCATCTTCTTCAGGATGCGGCGCGCCGCGTACAGGCCGACGTAACCGCCGCCTACTACGAGGATCCGTGGACGCTCCGTGGTGCTCATGGCATCGAGTATCCAGCACTGTCGGGGGGGTACTTCGTGCGCCCCTTCACAAGGGTCTGGACACCCTGTGCTACCCTGCGCGGTTTCGCGACCAGGGGCGACGCACCCCGCGACCCCCGCACGGCACCCGGCATCCTTGCCCCGGGCGCTGATCAGCACGGATCGCGCGGCGTTCAACCGCCCGCCCGGCCGCTGTCACACCGCTGAAACACGCCGCCGCCAACGATTCCCGGGGTCCGGGGCGCCCACGCCTTGGAAAATCGGGCCACCGGGCGGGAACTTCATGTGAAGAGTTTCACAAAGGATTTTCCCCGGCCGCCTCGGCGGCGGCGAAAGCGATGCCGTCGAGGATGTCGTGCTCGCTCACCACGACCTCCGCGGCGCCCACCCGCTCCATGATCCGCAGCAGCACCAGGGCGCCCGCGCCGATCACGTCGACCCGGCCCTCGTGCATCACCGGGACGGCCGCGCGCTCGGCGTGCGTGGCCTCCAGCAGCCGCCGGGTGACCGCCCTGACCTGGTCCACGCCGATCCTGGAGTGGTGGATCGCGGCAGGGTCGTAGGCGGCCAGGCCCAGCGCCATCCCGGCGACCGTGGTCACCGAGCCGGCCAGCCCCACCAGGGTGCCGGCGCGCTCCAGCGGGACGGTCCGTGACGCCTCGTCGAGTGCCGCGTCGATGTCGGCGGTCAGCGCGGCGACGATCTCCGGCGTCGGCGGGTCCACCGGGCGCCCGTCGCGCACGACGTGACGCTCCGTCAACCGTACGCAGCCGATGTCGACCGAACGGGCGGCCTCGACCCGGTCGGCGCCGAGGACGAACTCGGTGGAGCCGCCGCCGATGTCGACCACCAGATACGGCGTCAGCAGGCCGTCGTCGCCGGTCAGTTCGCGGGTGGCGCCGGTGAAGGACAGCGCCGCCTCCTGGTCGCCGGTGATCACCACCGGTTCCACGCCCAGCAGGTCGCGCACACCGCGTACGAAGTCCGCGCGGTTCTCCGCGTCACGGGAGGCGGAGGTGGCGACGAAGCGGACGCGGCCGGCCGGCACGCCGAGTTCGCCGATCACGCCGGCGTACTCCCGGCAGGCGGCGAAGGTGCGCTCCAGCGCCTCGGGCGCGAGGCGTCCGGTGCGGTCCACGCCCTGGCCGAGCCGGACGATCCGCATCCGCCGGTCCAGGTCCGCCAGCGCGCCCGTCTCCGGGTCCACGTCGGCGACCAGCAGCCTGATCGAGTTGGTGCCGCAGTCGATCGCGGCGACCCGGGTCGTCGTCACGGGGTCTCCTCCTGTCCTGCCGCGCCGTCCTGCTGTCCTGCCGCGCCGTCCTGCTGCAGCGGGACACACGGGCCCTTCGCCCACCACTCGGGAAGCATCGCCAGCGCCTCGTCGCCCAGCGGGTTGACGCCGGGCCCCGCGGCCAGGGAGTGGCCGACCAGGACGTGCAGGCACTTGACCCGGTCCGGCATGCCGCCCGCGCTCGGGAAGCCCTGGAGCACCTCGATGGCGTCCCGGCGGGCGAGGTAGTCCTCGTGGGCGGCGCGGTAGGCCGCGGCGAGCTCCGGATCGGCGGCCAGCCGCGCGGTCATGTCCTTCATGACGCCGTCGGCCTCCAGCGTGCCGATCGCGGAGGCCGCCCGCGGGCACGTCAGGTAGTACAGCGTTGGGAAGGGCGTGCCGTCCTCCAGCCTCGGCTGGGTCTCGACGACGTCGGGGTTGCCGCACGGGCAGCGGTGGGCGACCGCGCGCAGGCCGCGCGGCGGGCGGCCGAGCTGCGCCTCGACGGCGGCGGCGTCCGCGGCGGTGGCGGGCGTGTGGGGGGACTGGGAGGAGTTCATGTGCCGTTCTGTGTCGTGGGCCGTTCGCGGGCGGTGCGCCGGGCGTGTGCGCGGGCCGCGCCCGGAGCCGGGAGGGGCGGGGAGGGCGGGGCTGCCGGCGGGGCGTCAGCGTCCGGCGGCGGCCGGGGCGGGGGCGGGTCCCGCGGCGTCGGCGTGGTCCACGCCGTCCCACAGGTTCGCGTACCACGGGCGGTGCGCCGCGGCGGCGGCCTGGCTGCCTCCGTCGCCGGGGCTGCCGGACGGTCCGTGCCCGCCGCTCGCGGTGGGCGTGGGGCCGGCCACGGAGTAGCCGTCCTCGCCCGGCATCACATAGTGCAGTTGCTCGCGCGCCTGCGTGCGGACGTACTCCGGGTCCTGCCAGCGCGCCTTCTGCTCGCGCAGCTGCTCGACCTTCTGCTTCGCCTGCTGCGCCTCGCGGCGCTGGTCGGCGATGTCGGACCGCTGCGCAATGTACTGCCGGGTGGGGTAGGCCAGGGCGATGACCAGGGCGCACAGCACGAGCGCGAGCAGGGCCGCGCGGCCGGTCAGCCGGTTGCGCCGGCCGGGTCTGCGGGCCGCGGCGGCGCGGTAGACGCGCGCCCCGGCCTCCTGCCCCATGGCCTTGAGCCGGGCCGTGGTGCTGAACCGATCCGAGCCCACGCCGTCGCTCCCCTCGTACGTCCTGCCGGACACCTGTGCGTCCCGCAGGACGAACATACCTGCCCCGGGTGCCGCCCAGCGGTCAAGCGGGTACGTCCCCGGCCCGCGGGCCGGTGCGCGCCCGGGTCCGTACGGCGGAACGTCCCCGCGCGCGGTACGGGACCGGGTGCGGGGACGGGAGCGGGGGCCGGACGGCCGGCGGCGTCCGTACGGCGCGGCGCCGTACGCAAGGGCGGGTCGTACGCGGGGCCGTGGCCCGCCGGGTCAGCCCTTGAAGCGCGGGAAGGCGCTGCGGCCGGCGTAGACCGCGGCGTCGTCCAGGATCTCCTCGATGCGCAGCAGCTGGTTGTACTTGGCGACGCGCTCGGAGCGGGCCGGGGCGCCGGTCTTGATCTGGCCGCAGTTGGTGGCGACGGCGAGGTCGGCGATGGTGACGTCCTCGGTCTCGCCGGAGCGGTGCGACATCATGCACTTGTAGCCGTTGCGCTGGGCGAGCTCGACGGCGTCCAGCGTCTCGGTGAGCGAGCCGATCTGGTTGACCTTCACCAGCAGCGCGTTCGCCGTGGCGTTGTCGATGCCCTTCTGCAGCCGCTCGGGGTTGGTGACGAACAGGTCGTCGCCGACCAGCTGCACCTTGGCGCCGAGCTTGTCGGTGATGGTCTTCCAGCCGTCCCAGTCGTCCTCGAACAGCGGGTCCTCGATGGAGACCAGCGGGTACGCCTCGACGAGCTCGGCGTAGTAGTCGGTCATCTCGGCCGCGGTGCGCGACTTGCCCTCGAAGTCGTAGGCGCCCTCCTTGTAGAACTCGGAGGCGGCCACGTCCAGGGCGAGCGCGATGTCCTGGCCGGGGGTGTAGCCGGCCTGCTTGATCGCCTCGATGATGAGGTCGAGCGCCTCGCGGTTGGAGCCGAGATTCGGCGCGAAACCGCCTTCGTCGCCCAGGCCCGTGGACAGGCCGCGGGACTTCAGCACGGCCTTGAGGGTGTGGTAGACCTCGGCGCCCCAGCGCAGCGCCTCGGAGAAGGACTCGGCGCCGATCGGCGCGATCATGAACTCCTGGATGTCGACGTTGGAGTCCGCGTGCGAGCCGCCGTTGAGGATGTTCATCATCGGCACCGGCAGGACGTGCGCGTTCGGGCCGCCGAGGTAGCGGAAGAGCGGCAGGTCGGACGCCTCGGAGGCGGCGTGCGCGACGGCCAGCGAGACGCCGAGGATGGCGTTGGCGCCGAGCGAGGACTTGTCGGGGGTGGCGTCCAGGTCGAACATCGCCTGGTCGATCAGCCGCTGCTCGGTGGCGTCGTAGCCGACCAGCTCCGGGCCGATCTGCTCGATCACGGCGAGGACCGCCTTCTCGACGCCCTTGCCCTGGTAGCGGCTCTTGTCGCCGTCACGCAGTTCGAGGGCCTCGAAGGCACCGGTGGAAGCGCCGGAGGGCACTGCGGCGCGGCCCGTGCTGCCGTCGTCAAGGCCGACCTCGACCTCGACGGTGGGGTTGCCTCGCGAGTCGAGGATTTCCCGGGCTACGACGACGTCGATGGACGGCACGTTGTCTCCTTCTGAGATGTCTTCTCGTTTTTCCGGGACGAGCCTAACCGGCGCGGGTGCCCCGGCCGGTCGTCGGCCCGGCCCCTGAGACGGAAAACCGGCCGGGTGCGCGGCGCCGCCCGCAGGCGTGCCGCGCACCCGGCCGGCCGGTGAGGTGCCGACGGATCAGCCCAGGCGCAGGTGCTCGCCCGGGTAGATCAGGTCGGCGTCCTTGACGACGTCCTTGTTGAGCGCGAAGAGCTTGTGCCAGCCGCCCTCGACGTGGTGGCTCGCGGCGATACCGGAAAGGGTGTCGCCGCTGACGACGGTGTAGGAGCCCTTGGCGCCCTTGCGCTGCCAGTCGGTGGCCGAGTGCTTGGCGGGCTTGGCCTTCTTGGCGGGCTTGGCGGCGGGCTTGGCCGTGGTCTTCGCGGCCGGCTTGGCCGGGGTGCTGCTCTTGGCCGCGGTGGAGCCGGAGGAGGACGAGCCGGAGCCGCCGGGGTTGATGTCCGGGGCCGGGCCGCCGGCGGTCAGGCCGCCCGCGGAGGCGCAGGACCAGGCGCCGGGGCCCTGGAGCGCGAGCAGCTTCTCGGCGACGGCTATCTGCTGGTCCTTGGTGGCGAGGTCGGCGCGGGCGGCGTACTTCAGGCCGCCGGCGGCCTCCCAGCTGGACTGCGAGAACTGCAGGCCGCCGTAGTAGCCGTTGCCGGTGTTGATGTGCCAGTTGCCGCCGGACTCGCACTGCGCGACGGCGTCCCAGGTGGCCACCGACGCGGCGGAGGAGGAGGTGGCGCCGATCAGCGGAGCGGCGATGGCGGTGCCGGCGACACCGGCGAACGTGGCGAATCGGACCATCTTCGAGGCACGACGGTGCTTACCCATGTATCTGTGTCCCTCACCGACGCCTGCGAGGTCAGCTGTCGGGTTCGGACGTGAGTTGCCCGGCCGGTGCCGCGGTGGGCGGCACCCTGCTTCACCCCGAGCCGGTCCGGGTGGCGACGGGACGGCGGCGCAGTGGCTGCGCGGCGTCCGGCCTCCCGGATCCGGCGGAAAGACCGTGGGTCCCCCGCTCCTGCCTGCGGCGCTCTCGCGTCGACTGTTCCCGTGGGTGCGGCGGCAGGACTCGGCGTTCCGCTCCGGCGGGGCCCGCTGTGGCGAGCGCTTAGACGTTAAGCACACCGGACCCCGTTGAACAAACACTCGCGTTTCGGGCGCCAACTGCCGCCGGAGGTGCACACAGTGGACGAATCCGCAGGTCGGAAGCCCGGATTCCGCTCATGGGCGCACAGGCGCTCACAGGTTCGGAGAGAGGCTTGTCACATTGCCGTACGCCGCGGAAATACCTTACGTCCGATTTGCCAGCAGGCGCCTACGGCACGGCCGTTCGGCCCTCCGGGACACCGGCGCTCAGCCGAGGTCGAGAATCTGTCCGGGTTTGATGAGGTTTGGATTGTCGCCGATGAGCTGGTGGTTCGCGTCGTAGAGGTGCTGCCAGCCGCCGGCCACGTCCTGCGAGGCGGCGATCCCGGAAAGGCTGTCACCCGCGCCGACCTTGTAGGTGTCCGCCGCCTTATCCGCCGCGGTGTCCGAATTGCCGTCACCGGCGGTGGTGTTGCCGTCCGGGGTGTTCTCCGTGACGGCGCTGGTCTCGGTACGGGTCGCGCGGTCGGCCGCGGCCAGCGCCTCGTCGGTGGGGCTGTACGGGCGCGCGTGGCGGCCACCGCCGGTCGTGGGCGCGGTGGGGGCCGCGGGGTCGGCCGGGGCGGTCGGCGGGGTCGTCACGGGCGGCGTGGCCGGCGTGGTGGGGGCGGTGGTCGCCGGGGGCGTGACGGGGACGGTGGGGGTGCCGGCGGAGGGGGTGCCCGGGTCGGCGGGCGCGGTAGGCGGCGCGGGCGTGGCCGGGGTGGTGGGGGCGGCCGGGTCGGCGGGGGCCGTCGTGGGGGTGCCGGGGTCGCTCGGGGTGGTGGGCGCGGGGGTGGCGGTGGCGCCGAAGCCGCCGTCCGCGTTCCCGCCGCCGCTCCCGTTCCCGTTGCCACTGCCCTGGCCGCCGGTGCCCTGGCCGCCGGTGTCCGTGAGCAGGCCGGTGCCCAGTTCGCAGCCGGGCCAGGCGTCGGGGCCGAGGTCGGCCAGGATCTTCTCGGCCACGGCTATCTGCTGGGACCGGGAGGCCAGGTCGGGCCGCGGGGCGTAGACCAGGCCGCCGTAGCGGCTCCAGGTGTCCTCGGTGAGCCCGAGGCCGCCGTAGACGCCGTTGTGCGAGGCGGCGTCCCACTGACCGCCGCTCTCGCAGATGGCGACCTTGTCCCAGGTGCTGCCGTCGGCGGCGTGTGCGGCGCCGGCGCCGAGGAGGGGCAGTGCGAGCCCCGCCCCGGTCGCCGCGACCGTGACCATGGCCGCGGGGGCCTGGCGGGGGCGTCGGTGCCTGCCGTTCGCGGACGAGAGCATGGGAGTCGCCTTTCATGCCTGCCGTGGGCCCGGTCGGCGCCCGCCGAGGGCCCGCGGGGCGTTGGTCGCCCCTCGTTGACCGCAGAACGTAGCGGGGTTGGCCAGTGGATCACAAGTCGATGTAGCGCTCGTCACGTGGCGGTCACGGCCGTGACGCTGCGTCAACCCGCCTGCGGCACCTCGGGGGTGAAGGCGACCGGGAGGGTGCGCAGGCCCCGCATGATGAGCCCGCCGCGCCACCGCAGGTCCGCGGGGTCGGCGGCGAGCCGCAGGTCCGGCAGCCGGGTGAGCAGCGTCGCAAGGGCGGTTCTGGCCTCCAGCCGGGCCAGCGGGGCGCCCAGGCAGTAGTGGATGCCGTGGCCGTAGCCGAGGTGCGGGTTGTCACTGCGTGTCAGGTCCACGGTGTCGGGCGCGCGGAAGCGCGCGGGGTCGCGGTCGGCGGCGGCGAGCACCACCAGGACCGGGTCGCCGGCGGCGATCGGCCGGCCGCCGATGGTCAGCGGCGTGGTGGCGTAGCGCCAGGTCGCCAGCTCCACCGGCCCGTCGTGCCGCAGCAGTTCCTCGACGGCGGTCTCCAGCAGGCCGGTCTCGCCGCGGGCGAGCGAGTCCTGGAGGTCGGCGCGCGGGCCGGGGTGCGTCAGCAGCGTGTGCATGCCGTTCCCGATCAGGTTGACGGTCGTCTCGAAGCCGGCGAACAGCAGGATGAAGGCCATTGCCGCGGCCTCGTTCTCCGTCAGGTGCTCGCCGTGGTCGCTGGCCCTGATCAGACCGGAGATCAGGTCGTCGGGCCCGTCGCCGGCCGGGGCGGCCGAACCGGCCGGGCCGGCGGCGAGTTCGGCGCGCTTGCGGTGGATCAGCTCCGTCAGATACGCCCGCATCCGCTTGACCGAGCGCGCCACGCCGCCGCGCGGGCCGCCGCCGTGCCGGATCATCATCCCGGCCCAGTCCCGGAAGTCGTCCTGGTCCTCGGCCGGTACGCCCAGCAGGTCGCAGATGGCGTAGATGGGCAGCGGGAAGGCGAACTCGTGGATGAGGTCCGCCTGGCCGCGGGCAGCGAAGCCGTCGACGAAACGGTCCGTCAGCTGCTGCACGCGCGGCCCGAAGCGGGCCACCCGGCGCGGGGTGAAGGCGGTGGAGACCAGGCGGCGCAGCCGGGTGTGGTCGGGCGGGTCGATGTTGAGCAGATGCGTCATCAGGTCCGCGCTGCGCTCGCCGGGGATGCCGGTCTTGCCGCGGGCGCCCGGCGGCTCGGCGTGGTGCAGCGGGTTCTTGCTCAGCCGCGGGTCCGCCAGCGCCTCCCGGGCGTCGGCGTACCGGGTGACCAGCCATGCCTCGACGCCGCTGGGCAGCGTCGTGCGGTGGACCGGGGAGTGCTCGCGCAGCCAGGCGTAGGCCGGGTAGGGGTCGGTGGCGAACTCCCAGGTGAACAGCTCGGGCATGGCGGCGCGGTCGGTCATCCCCCGACCGTACGCGACCGCGCCGTACGCCTACTGCCCGCCCGGCGCCGCTTCCCGCCCGGCCCCGGCATGCTGCTCGGCCTGCTGTCCGGTCCCGGCCTGCTCCTCGGCCTGCCGTATGGCGGTGCGGTAGCGGCGGGCGGCGTGCCGGAGCGCCGCCTCGGGGTCGATGCCGGCGGACTGGGCGGCGGCGGCCTCGGCCAGCAGGTGGTCGCCGAGCGCGGCCTCGTCGTCGTAGAGCGGGGCCGGCGGGGTGACCGGCAGCGGCAGCCCGGCCTGGCGGGCCCGGCCGGCGAGCTTGGCCGCCAGCGCCAGCGCGGGGGACGCGAGCGGGACGCCTTCGGTGACCGACTCGCGGGCCTTCTCGACGCCCTTGAGCCGTATCCAGTTGGCCTGCACCTGCTCGGGGGTCTCGGCGACCTCGTCGCCGAAGATGTGCGGGTGGCGGTGCACCAGCTTGGCCACCAGGCCGGCCGCCACGTCGTCGATGTCGAAGGGCTCGTCCGGGTCGCCCTCGGCGATGGCCGCGTGGAAGACCACCTGAAGCAGGACGTCCCCCAGCTCCTCGCGCACCGCCGTGCGGTCGCCCTCCTCGATCGCCTCGACCAGCTCGTACATCTCCTCGATGCCGTACTTGGCGAGGTCCTCGTGGGTGCGCAGGCTGCTCCACGGGCACTCGGCCCTGATCCGGTCCATCACCTGGACCAGGTCCAGCAGCCGGGCGCCCGGCAGGTCGTACGAGCCGGGCAGCAGCTCCAGGTCGGGCATCGCGACCAGGCCCGAGCCGCCGAGCGCGGCCAGCTCCGCCGTCACCTCGCGATCGCCCTCGCCGCCGTCCGCCGGCAGGTACACCACCGTGCGGCCACCGGCCGCCGCCTCGACCAGCTCGCGGCCGGTGGGCGCGGCGATCTCCACGGCGAGCCCGGCGTCCCGCAGGAAGGGCAGCTGCGGGTGCCCGGGGTCGGGGCACAGCACCCGGTCGGCGTCCTGCAGCGCCCGCCACGCGGGCCAGGACAGCTGCCCGGGCGCCACGCGGTGGCTGGTGGTGAGCAGGACCAGCCGGCCGGGGCCGGTCGCGGAGTCGTCGTTGTTCACCCCTCGAACGTACCGCGCGGGTCCGACAGCGGCGTCACGCCGCCGGCGACTGGCCGGTGGGCGTCTTGACGACGACCCACGGGTCGGTGGTGTCGCCGATGACGGCCTTCTTGCGGTCCCACGTGCCGTAGCGCGGGTTGATCGTCACGCCGAGCTTGTCGGCGGTCTTGGAGATCGCGTCGACCACGGCGGTCTGGCCGCCGTCGCTGCCCGGCTGGAAGCCGAGGCTGGTGATCAGCTTGCCGACCAGCGCGTTGGTCCGGAAGAAGTCGTCGGCCTGGGAAGGGGCGACGCCGTACTGCTGGAGCAGGGTGGCGTCCAGGGCCTCCTCGCTGCCGCCGAACTGCTGGAGCGCCGCCGCGTGGTCCTGCTGGGCCTCGTCGTCGGTGACGGACACCCCGGCGTCGGCGGCGGCCCGCTCGATGACGGTGTTCTGCACGAGCATGCTCAGCGTCTGCGACGACAGCTTGCCGCTCGCCGCGATCAGCTGGGCACTCTGCTGCGACGCGGCTTGCGCCGACCGCACCTGGTTGACCTGGTGCTGGAGCTGCGCGACGGTGATCCGCTGGTCACCGACGACGGCCGCGGCGCCGGTGCGGTCCGGTCCCGACGACCCGCAGGCGGTGAGGGCGGGGGCGGCCAGCAGCAGCGCGACTGCGGCGGTCGAGACGGCGGTGCGGCGGCGGACCATGGGTGCCTCCCGGCAGGGCAACAAGCCTCACGATGCTGATGTGATGATCTCGCACGAGGATATTGATCCGGGCCCGCCGATATCCAGCACTCCGCCGCACAGGATCCGCACAACCCGGTCCGGGACGCCGGATCGCCGGAACGCCGGAACACGGCGGGCGACCGTCAGCCCGCGGGCAGCGGCTGGTTCGGGCAGCCGCCCAGCACCTTGCGCATGGCGTCGCGCTCGGCGGCCGTCACCCACAGGCCGTACTTCTTCTTCACCGCGACCTGCCGCGCGACATAGGAGCAGCGGAAGGCGCTGTTGGGCGGCAGCCAGGTGGCGGTGTCGCCGTCGCTCTTGCGGCGGTTGGTGGACGCGTCGACGGCCAGCAGGTTGAGCGGGTCGTTGGCGAAGTCCCGCCGCTTGTCGGCGGTCCACTGCTGCGCGCCCTTCTGCCACGCGTCCGACAGGGCCACCGAGTGGTCGATGTCGACCTTGCTGGCGCCGCGCTTGTACGTGATCGACGTGCCCGTGTACGGGTCGGCCAGGACGCCGGCGGTCACGATGCATCCCTTGGTGCCGGCGCGGAAGACGGTCTTCTTCAGGTCGCGCTTGAGTATGTCGTCGCGGGTGTCGCAGCCGTTGTGGTCGGTGTCGGCCCACTCCGGGCCGAACTTCTCGCGCGAGTAACCGGTCTTGGGCGCCCGGCCCTTGACCGCGAGGCCGTCGACGGCGGCCAGGGCGCTGCCATGGGCGCCGGCCGTGTCGCCGGGCGCGCCCGCGGCGGGCGGCGAGGCGCTGCCGGTGGCGCCGCCGACGGTGGTGCCCTTGCAGCCGGCGAGGCCGCCGCCGAGCGCGACGGTGAGGGCCGTGGCGCACAGCAGGGCCCGGGCGGGCGTACGGGACCACGCGGGGGCGGTACGGGCGGGGGCCGTACGGGTGCGGGCGGGGCCGGTCGTGCCGGCGCGGCCGACGGGTGCGGGCGGTTCGGTCGGTGCAGTCGGTGCGGTCGGTGCGGGCGGTCGGGTCGCTGGGGTGGGTGCCGTCGTTGCCTTCGGCCCTGACGGTCGCCTCGGACCGTCGGACGGGGTGAGCGTGGATGCCATCTGCGCCTTCCCTGGGGTGCCGGCCGGTGCCCCGAACCGGTGCGCCGAGCGGAGGAACGGTACGTCAGATGTCTTCCCCCGCCGGCGCAGACTACGGCTGCCGCCGTGACGGGCCGCCACCGGATCCGGCTACCTGGTCACCGCACGGCGTGCCGCGGCGGGCGTCCGCCGTCCCGTCGCCAAGCTGGACTCATCCCTTAACGGGGCAAAACGGTCACCGCGTGGCAATGGGCGGGCGGCCGAGGCGAAGGGAGCACTCGGGGCATGGACGGCGAGCGGGAGCGTGCGGAGGCGGTACTGCCGGCGCAGGAGTCCGGGCCGCGGGAAATTCCCGCGCCCGCGCGCGGCCCGGCGGCAGGCGCGCCCGCCGGGGCGGGCACGCGCACGAAGGCGCCCTGGTGGAACGTACGGTCCTGGCGGCCCGGGCGCCCCGGGGTGCTGCCGGCCCGGCTCGACGCATGGCTGCTCGCCGCGGCGTTCTCGGCGCTCTACGCGGCGCTGTCCCTGTCGCGGTACCGCCGGATGGAGACGATGTCGTGGGACCTCGGCATCTTCGAGCAGGCCGTCAAGGGCTACGCGCATCTGCACGCGCCGGTCGCCGACCTGAAGGGGCCGGGCTTCGACGAGCTGGGCGACCACTTCAGCCCGGTCCTCGCGCTGATCGCCCCCGCCTACCGGTTGTTCCCCACCCCGGTGACGCTGCTGGTGGCGCAGGCGCTGCTGTTCGCGCTGTCGGTGGTGCCGGTCACCCGGACCGCGGGGCTGCTGCTGGGGCGGGGCCGCGGGCTCGCGGTCGGCGCGGCCTACGGGCTGTCGTGGGGGGTGCAGCGGGCGGTCGACTTCGACTTCCACGAGATCGCCTTCGCGATGCCGCTGCTGGGCTTCTCGCTCGCCGCCGTCCTGCGGCGGCGCTGGACGGCAGCGATGCTGTGGGCGCTGCCGCTGGTGCTGGTCAAGGAGGACCTGGGGGTGGCGGCGGCGATGATCGGCGCGGTCGTGTGGCTGCGGGCCGGCAAGGACACCGTGCGCGGCGCGGCGGGCGGCGGCGAGGTCCGCCGGTGGGCCGTGCGGCTGATGGTCTTCGGCGTCGTGATGTCGGCGTGGGAGATCGGCTGGCTCATCCCGTCCTTCCACGGGCCCGGTTACGACGCGTTCAACCACATCAACGGCGACGGCTCGCTCACCGGCCACGTCCCGCCGGTCACCGCGCTGCGTACGGTGCTGTGGCTGCTGCTGCCGGCCGGCGGCCTGCTGGCGCTGCGCTCACCGCTGCTGCTGGTCGCGCTGCCGACGCTCGGCTGGCGTTTCGCCTCCCACTACCCGGAGAACTGGGGCACCGCCTGGCACTACAACGCGGTGCTCATGCCGGTGGTCTTCCTCGCCACGGTGGACTGCGCCGCCCTCGTCGGCGCGGGTGCGCCGGGCCGCCGGCGGGCGCCGCGGTGGCTGCGCTCACCGGTCCGCGCGGTGCCCGCCGCCATGCTCGGGGCGGCGCTCGCGCTGTGCACCCAACTCCCGGCCGCCGGGCTCACCCACCGGGACGCCTACCGGGTGGACGCCGGCACGCGGGCCGCGAAGAAGGCCCTCGACCGCATCCCGGACGGCGCCACGGTGGAGGCCAACGTCGGCCCGCTCAGCCGCCTGGTGCGCCGCACCACCGTCTACTGGGTCGGCCAGACCGGCGGCCGGGCGCCGGACTACATGGCCTTCGAGAACCTGTCGGGCTGGCTCCAGGACCCGGCCGGCTACGCCCGCCAACTGCACCCGCGGGCCCGCTATGTGACGGTCGCCGACGCCGGCGGCTATGTCGTGCTGCGCCGGGAGTGACCCCGCCGGGCGCCGCCGCTCACACATGCACCTGGCCGAGCCAGGCCAGCGTCCTGCGGATCTCGGCGGGGAACGGGTGGTGCGGGCCGTGCACCCGCTCGGCGTCGTAGAGCAGCCGGGTCAGCACGTCGCGGGCCGCGGCGCGGTCGCCTATGGACAGCAGCAGATGCGCCGTCCGCCGGCGGATGTCCAGCGGCGTGCCGGGGCTGGTGGCCGAGTACCGCTCGAAGTACGGCAGCAGCACCCGGTATTCGCCGAGCGCCGCCCTCGGGTCGCCGAGGTGCTCCAGGCACTGCGCCGCCTCGTAGCGGAACTGCAGCGCCTGCCGGTCGGCCCCGCCGTACTGCGAGGCGAACTCATCCGACAGCCGCCGCAGTTCGGGCAGCGCCCGGCGGTACTGGCCGTCCTCCATCAGCGTCGCCGCATACTGCTTGCGCAGCGCCCGCAGGACCGGCGAGTGCTCGCCGTGCTTCTCGGCCGCGGCCGGGATGATGCCGCCGAGCAGATCCACGGCCTGGGTGATCCGGCCCGCGTCCAGCAGCCGCTTCACCTCGTCGACCGCCCCCGCGAGGTCGGTGTCCTTCGGCGGCGGTGCCGCAGGGCGCGGCGGCACCACGGGCCGGGCCGGCATCGCCGCCGCGGACCGCTCCGGCCAGGGCGCCTGCGGTCGCAGGAACGGCCGGGTCGGGTCCATCGGCCCGAGCGCCCGCTGCCCGGCACCGGACGGCGGCAGCAGCGCCGCCAGCTCCTGGTAGACCTCCTGGGCACCCGCTGGGCGGTGCTGCGGGTCCTTGGCGAGCAGCCGCAGCACCAGGGACTCCAGCGGCTCCGGCACCTCCGGCCGCAACTGGCGCAGCCGCACCGGCGCCTCGTACAGATGCCGGTGCAGCACCCCGAGGGCCGTCGTACCGGCGAACGGCACATTGCCGCTGAGCAGTTCGTGCAGCAGCACACCGAGCGCGTACAGGTCGGTACGCGGCCCGACCGCGCCGCCCATCGCCTGCTCCGGCGCCATGTACGCCGGGCTGCCGATCGGCGAGCCGGTGTGCGTCAGCCGGGTCGTGTCGGTGTCCATCACCGACGCCACGCCCAGGTCGAGCACCGTGACGGTGCCGTCCGGGCGCACCATCACATTGCGCGGCTTGAGGTCGCGGTGCACGATCGGCACCGCGTGCACCGCCGCCAGCACCGCGCACAGCTGCGCCCCCACCGCGACCGCCCACGGCCACGGATAGGGCTCGTGCTCGGCGAGGTGGTCGCCGAGGTCGGCGCCCTCCACGTACTGCATCACCAGATACAGGTCGTCGCCGTCCGCGCCGGCGTCATGCACCGTCACCAGCCCCGGGTGGTCGACCTGGGCGGTGACCCGGCACTCCCGGTCGAAGCGCTGCCGCAGCTCGTCGGCCTCGTCACCGCCGGCCACCTTGTCGGGCCGCAGCAGCTTCACCGCGACCCGGCGGTCCAGCCGGCGGTCGTAGGCCGTCCACACCTGGCCCATGCCGCCCTGGCCGATCACCGTGGACAGTTCGTACCGGCCGGCGATGAGCCGGCCGATCACCTCCCCTCCTCCTTGCGGAGGTAGTCGCTCAACTCGTCCAGCTCCGCACGTACCTGACTGATCCGCGGCGGCTGCGCCCCGCCCGACCCGGCACCCTGCGCCGGCGCCGGGCCCTGCGCCGTCATCGGGCCCTGCCGGGGCTGCGGAGTCTGCTGCGGCATCGGCGTCTGCACCTGCACCGGCGGGGCCTGGTGCGGGTAGGGCGTGTGACCGGCGGCCGGCGGCTGGTGGCCGGCCTGCGCGGGGCCGGGTATGACGCCCTGGGCCTGCGCCTGCGCCGGACCCATCGGGCCGTACCCGGTGGCATACGGGTGGGGCATGCCGTAGCCGGCGGGCATCGCATACCCCGCGGGCTGCACCTCCTTGCGGCGGAGGTCCACGACCAGGAAATACGCCGGGGTGCCCAGCATGCAGGCCAGGATCGTCAGCGTGCCGACGTTGGACTGCCAGGTGTCGGTGTTGTCATGGGCCAGCCCGACCAGGGTGTAGCCGATGACGACGGCCACGATGTCGACCACCATCAGCGCCCAGTCCTGCGCCTTGTGCCGCACGATCGCCAGCCGCAGCATCGAGCCCCAGGCGAGGAACCCGATCGACAGCACCGGCAGGGCGGTGAAGAGCACACGCATGCCGACCACCGCGCCGCGACCGGCGGGTCGAGGCGGCGGCTGGGTGATGCCGGGGCCGTACATCTGTGCTCCTGGTCGTCGAAGCGGATGACTAGGGCCTGTTTTAAAAGTCCCGTCTGCCTGGCGGGGTTGGGCACGCACGCTTGCCGCGTTGTCAGTCGTCGGCGCAGCCCGCTGCGCTCTCCTCCCTCCGCCTTGCAATCGCACGCACCCAGCCCCGCCAGCCCCCGCCCTAACGGGCGGGACGACGCTACTTTTAAAACAGGCCCTAGTCGAGAGCGTATCGGCCACAACGGGCAGGCGGCGCGGGTTCGTCGACGCCCTGTGGATAACTATCCGGGGCGCACCGTCCCGTCGGTCAGCCCGTCGTAGAGGCCCTGGACGAGCTGTTCGCCGAGCTGGGTCGCCTGGCGCAGGGTGCCCTCGAAGGCGGCCAGCGTGCGGAAGCGGTCGCCGTACCGTTTCTGGTCGGCCAGCGGCAGCCGCGGCACCTGGAGGCGCCGCACGTCCAGCCGGGTGGAGGTGGTCGCGAAGCTACTGGCCTGGCGGTTGTTGGCCGTCCCGCGCAGGAAACCGGCCAGGAACCACGGGTCGAGCGCGGCGGTGTCCGGCCTGAGCAGATACACGTTCCGCCCGAGCGCGGCGCCGGCCGCGGTCGCGTCGACCACCCGGGCCACCGCCCCGCCGCCGAGAACCGGCACCACCACATCCCCCTCCTCCACCAGCACCGGCTCCTCGGCGGGGCCCTCCGGCCGGGCCGGCGGCAGCACACCCGTCGGTCCGCCGCCGGCGATCACGTCATGCTCCGTCAGCACCGCCCGCGGGCCCGCCGACTCCTCCGCCGGCGCACTGCCACCGCCACCGGCGCGCATCAGCAGCGCACCGGCCCGGGCCAGTTCGCCCACGGTGGTGGTAGGCCAGCGGGCGGGTTCGCCGGTCGCCGAAGGGGCCGGGGCTATGTCGGCGGTGCGGCGCAGGGTGTGCGTCAGCTGCTCCCGCACCGACTCCAGCGCCGCGGCCCCGCCCTCGGCGGCGGCCGGCGGCAGATGCCGCGCGGGCGTCACGTCCACGTCGTCGTCGAGCAGTTCGATGACGGGCAGGACGCGGCTGACACCGGGCTGGTTCGCCGGCGCACCGTGCCGGTCGAAGGCAGTCCACGCGTCGAGCACGGCGGTGCTGACGGCGAACCAGGGCGCCTTGTCCGGACCCGCGCCCGGCATCCCGGCGGCGTCGAACAGCAGCAGGTCGGCGGGCGGCCGGTGCTCGGGGTCGGGTTTGCGCAGCACCCACAGATGCAGCGGCAGCCCGTGCGGCGGCGCCGCCCCGGCGGGCAGTGCCACGACCGCGCGCAGCGCGCCCCGGCGCAGCAGGTCGGCCCGCACCCGGCGGCCGGATCTGCGGGACGCGACGGCCGGCGGCATGAGCATCACCACCGAGCCGCCCTCGCGTACGTGCGCCAGCGCGTGCTGGAGCCAGGCCAGCTCGGATTCGGTGCGGGCCGGGAAGCCGTACTCCCAGCGGGCGTCGTAGCCCAGCTCGTCATGGCCCCAGTTGCGGTCGTTGAACGGCGGGTGGCACAGCACGGTGTCGACGGTCAGCTCGCCGAAGGCGTCCTCGCGCAGCGCGTCACCGGTGCGCACGCGGATGCCGACACCGGGATCGGCGGCCATCGCCAGCCGCAGCGCCGTCAGCGACGCCAGCTCGGGGTCGATCTCCTGCGCGTAGACGGAACGCCGGGCGGGGCTGGCGCGCAGCAGCGCCCCGCTGCCGCACGCCGGGTCCAGGACGCTGCCGGGAAGCTCGCCGGCCAGCGCGGCCATCAGCTCGGCGGGGCCGGGCGGGGTCAGGACGAACTGCCGCGGGTTGGCGTCCAGATAGCGGCCGAAGAGGAATTCGTAGGTCTGGGCCGGACCGACGTCCTCGGCGAACTTGGCGGTCGTGCGCAGCAGCGGCACCGCGTCGTCCAGCCGCTCGGGCAGCCGCACGGGGTGGCCGGGGCCGAAGCGGGCGGCGAGCGCCGACTCCAGCTCGGCCGGCAGGCGTCTGGCCAGCTCGTCGTCGGACGCCGCGCTGTAGCTGATCGCCAGGCGCGGGTCCTCGCGCAGGAGCATCAGCATCGAGCCCGCGACGCGCAGGGCCGCGGGCACACCGGCGGGATGGCTGTCCGCGCGCTGCCAGAGCCGTTCGTACAGCGGGACGGAGGGGAGCTTGCCCTGCTCGCGCAGCCACCGCTCGACGGCGGACAGCTCGTAGGTCGGGCTGGTGTCGGACCCGCCGACGGGTTTGGGGAAGTCGTCGTGGCGCCGGCGCCAGTTGCTGACCGCGGCCCTGCCGACACCGGCCAGCCTGGCGATCCCCGCGGCTGTCACCTCGCTCGCGTGCTCGGGCACGTTCCTCTCCTTCCCCCGGTCGTCCGCGATCTCGCGTGTGTGATGTCGAGCATACCCAGCGATCACGATCAGACCCCTTCACGGCGTGAACTTCACTCTTTCGAGAAATGCTGTTGACTCGGTTCACAGTTCGATGCTCTCATGGTGGCAACGGTTCACAGGGCCCGTCGGGGCCCGCCGAGCAACAGGGGGGATTCCCATGTCCAAGACGTCTCTGGTCCGGCTCGCCACCGCGGGCACCGTCAGCGCGCTCCTCGCGCTCGGGCTCGCGGCCTGCGGTCCCGACGACGACTCCGCCGGCTCGTCCGGCTCGGGCGGCTCTGCGAGCACGGCCCCTTCCTCCGCGCCCGCGTCCGCGCCTGCGTCCGCGGGGGACAAGAAGAAAGAGGACAAGCCCGCCGACAAGCCGGCCGCCAAGCCCGCCTTCAAGGGGGACGGCACCTTCGAGGTCGGCAAGGACCTCCAGCCCGGCACGTACCGGACGACCGGCAACTCGGACGGCATGTGCTACTGGGAGCGCGACAAGGACGCCAAGGGCGACACCGACTCGATCCTGGCCAACGACACCGTCGCGGGCAGCAGCTACGTGACGATCAAGCCGACCGACAAGATCTTCACCTCGACGGACTGCAAGGACTGGTTCCCGGCCGGGACGGACAAGCCCGCGGCGCCGAAGACGTCGATGGCGGACGGGATGTACAAGGTGGGCACGGACATAGCCGCCGGTACGTACAAGGCCAAGGGCGGCGAGACCTGCTACTGGGAGCGTGACAAGGACGCGCTGCACGACGTGGACTCGATCGCGGCGAACGACAACGTGACGGGCCAGGCCGTGGTGACCATCACCGCCAAGGACGCCTACTTCAAGACGGCCGACTGCGGCACCTGGACCAAGACCGGCTGACGGGTGCGGAAGACCCGTCCGTCGCACGGGTCCCCCGCGGACAGCGTCGTCCCGTATCTTTTCCGGCAGACCCCGACCCCGCTTCCTCGGGAGGACGACGATGGACAGGGCCGAGGCCGTCATACCGCAGCCCGGCGGCAAGGCGGCACAACCGGCCGCCGAGCCGGAAACGACCGGCGCGGCGGGGCTGGGACCGCTGCGGATACCGGGACGCCGCTTCGACCCCTATGTGCTGGGCGTCGTGTTCTTCGTGGCGTACCTGCTGCTGTCGCTGGTCAGGTACCGCAGGATGCTCACGATGTCCTGGGACCTGGGCATCTTCGAGCAGGCCGTCAAGGGGTACGCGCATCTGCACGCGCCGGTCACGACGCTGAAGGGCCCGGGGTTCAACGCGCTGGGCGACCACTTCAGCCCGATCACCGCGCTGATCGCGCCCTTCTACCGGGTCTTTCCCACTCCGGTGACGCTGCTGGTGGCGCAGGCGCTGCTGTTCGCGCTGTCGGTGGTCCCGGTCACCCGCGGCGCCGGGCTGCTGCTGGGCCGGGGCCGCGGGCTGGCGATCGGGGCGGCGTACGGGCTGTCGTGGGGGGTGCAGCGGGCGGTCGACTTCGACTTCCACGAGATCGCCTTCGCGATGCCGCTGCTCGCGTTCTCGATGGAGGCGATCGTCCGCCGGCGGTGGGCGGCGGCGCTGTGGTGGGCGGTGCCGCTGGTGCTGGTCAAGGAGGACCTGGGCGTCACGGCCGCGGTGATCGGCGCGATCGTCTGGTGGCGCACCCGGGAGGGCGAGCAGGGCGAGCGGTCCGCGGCGCGGGTCCCGGCGCAGGCGGCGGCGCCGGGCGCCGGTCCGGAGCAGGGCACGCCCGCCGGGGCCACGGCTGGAGCCGGGGCCGGCTCGGGGACGGCGCAGGCCGCTGCGGGTACGGGCGGCGCCGGGGCGGGTGCGGGTACGAAGGCGGCCGGGCCGGACGACGGCGCGGCCGGAGATGGTGCGGCTGATGCCGCGGGTGACGCGGGGACGCAGACGGAAGGGGGTGGGCAGGTGGAGAGGCCGCTGAGTGACGGCGAGCGGTACGGGCCGTGGGCGATCGGGCTGATCGGGTTCGGCGTGGCGGCGTCCGCGCTGGCCATCACCGTGCTGATCCCCGCGTTCTACGGGCCGGGTTATGACGCGTTCAACCACATCAACGGCGACGGGACGCTGACCGGGCACATCCCGTTCGGGACGGCGCTGCGGACGCTGCTGTGGATCCTGCTGCCCACGACGGGGCTGCTGGCGCTGCGGTCGCCGCTCATCGTGGCGGCGCTGCCGACGATCGGCTGGCGCTTCGTGTCGCACTACCCGGAGAACTGGGGCACGGCGTGGCACTACAGCGCGGTGCTGATGCCGGTGGTGTTCCTGGCGCTGGTGGACGCGGCCGACCGGTCGCGGCGCAGCCGGACGCCGTGGCTGCGGTCGTACGCCTCCGGGGTGCCGGCCGCGGCGGTGGGGGCGGCGATGGCGCTGACGTTGTCGCTGCCGCTGGCGTCACTCGGCCACGGGGACACGTACAAGGTCGACGCGCGGACCAAGTCGATCGAGAAGCTGCTGGACCAGATACCCGACGGGGCGACGGTGGAGGCGAACGTCGGGCCGATCAGCCGGCTGGTGCACCGCACGACGGTGTACTGGGTGGGCGGGACGAAGGGCGTGGTGCCGCAGTACATCGCGATCGACAACTCCAGCGGGTGGGTGCCGGATCCGGTCACCTACGGGTCGCAGCTGCACCCCGGGGCGACGTACACGCAGATAGCCAGTGCGGAGGGCTATGTGATCCTCCGGCGCAACTGACCGGGGGGCCGCGGGCACGGCGCGGGGGCTGCCGCAGCCCCCGCTCACCCCAGCGGGTAGTCCACGTACGCGAAGTGCCGGCTGTCCGGTGCCCAGCTGTTGACGTTGAGGCTGCCCTGGCCGCCGAAGAAGGCGTAGAGGTCGCACGGGGTGCCGCCGGACCGGGGCAGCAGGCGCAGGACGACGTCACGGTCGGCGGGGTGGCCCTCGGTGCCGGGCGGGAAGCTGATGTAGAGCAGGTGCCGGCCGTCGGGTGAGGGGTGCGGGAACCAGTTGACGCGGTCGTCCGAGGTCAGCGGTGTGAGCTCGGAGCCGTCGGGGCGCATCCGGAAGACCTGGGCGTGCCCGGGGAGGGTGGCGCCGTGCTCGGAGTTGAAGACGATCCACTCGCCGTCCGGGGTGAACTCCGGGCCGTCCGCCGGAGCCGGGGTGTCGGTCAGCCGGGTGTCCGGGCCGCCGGCCGAGGGCAGCGTGAAGATGTTGCGGTAGCCCCACTCGTCGCCGCCGTACGGCTCGACGCCGACGTACGACAGCGTCAGCCCGTCCGGTGAGACGCCGTGCAGGAAGTGCCGGAAGGGCCCGGGGCCGCGGTCGTTGGTGACGCGCCGGGCCGGGCCGCCGGTGAAGGGCACGGCGTGGATGTGCCCGTCGCCGGCGGAGAGGTAGACGGTGCCGCCGTCCGGGGAAAGGACGTGGTCGTTGTTGGCGTCGGTGATGCCGCCGGTGTCGATGGCCTCGGGGACTGTCCCGTCGCCGTACGACGCCCCGGCGGGCAGCCGCAGCAGCAGGCCGTCCTGGTTGACGACCAGCCACCGGCCGTCCGGGGACCAGTTCGGCGCCTCCAGGGCGCTGTGCGCGGTCTCGTACACCAGCCGCGGCGGGCCGCCGTCGATGTCGCCGACCCACAGCCTGGCGCGCTGCCCGGGGGCCAGCGGCCGTACGTTCGTTCCCGCATCGGTGATCGTCACGCCCGCACTGTATCCGCGCGCCGCCCCCGGCCCGCCGGCCGGGGACGTACCGCCCGCGTACGGACGAGGCCCGCGGGAGCGCTCAGCCGCCCAGGACCGTCGTCAGGAACTCGGCCGTCCACTGGAGCAGCTCGCGCCCCACGACCGGCTTGCCGCCGATCTTGGCGGTCGTCGGCCGCGGCACGAGCACCTGGCGGGTGGCGGGCTTGAGCACCGAGCGCGGGTGCAGGCGGCTCAGCCGCAGCTCCTGCGACTCGCGCAGCTCGACGGGGCCAAAGCGGACGTTGGAGCCCTGCAGGGTGATGTCGGTGACGCCCACCTTGCGGGCCAGCATCCGCAGGCCCGCCACCAGCAGCAGGTTCTCCACCGGCTCGGGCAGCGGCCCGTACCGGTCGGCGAGTTCCTCGCGCACCGCCGTGATGTCCTCCTCGGAGGTCGCCGCGGCGATCGCCCGGTACGCCTGGAGGCGCAGCCGCTCGCCCGGCGCGTAGTCGTGCGGGACGTGCGCGTCGACCGGCAGCTCGATCTTGACCTCCAGCAGCGTCTCCTCCGGCTCGCCGCCCGCCTCCAGCGCCGAGCGGTAGTCGGCGACCGCCTCGCCCACCATCCGCACGTACAGGTCAAACCCGACGCCCGCGATGTGGCCGGACTGCTCGCCGCCCAGCAGATTGCCGGCGCCGCGGATCTCCAGGTCCTTCATGGCGACGTACATGCCGGCGCCCATCTCGGTGTGCTGGGCGATCGTCGCGAGCCGTTCGTGCGCGGTCTCGGTGAGCGGCTTCTCCGGCGGGTAGAGGAAGTAGGCGTAGCCGCGTTCGCGCGAGCGGCCGACCCGCCCGCGCAGCTGGTGCAGCTGCGACAGGCCGAAGGTGTCGCCGCGCTCCACGATGAGGGTGTTGGCGTTGGAGATGTCGATACCGGACTCGACGATCGTCGTGGAGACCAGCACGTCGAAACGCTTCTCCCAGAAGTCGACCACGACCGACTCCAGCGCCGCCTCGCTCATCTGCCCGTGCGCGGTGGCGATCCGGGCCTCGGGCACGATGGCGCGCAGCCGCGCCGCCGCCCGGTCGATCGACTCGACCCGGTTGTGGATGTAGAAGACCTGGCCCTCGCGCAGCAGTTCACGCCGGATGGCCGCGCCGATCTGCTTCTCCTCGTAGGGGCCGACGAAGGTCAGCACCGGGTGCCGCTCCTCCGGCGGGGTGGTGATGGTGGACATCTCGCGGATGCCGGTGACCGCCATCTCCAGGGTGCGCGGGATCGGCGTCGCGGACATGGTGAGCACGTCCACGTTGGCCCGCAGCTTCTTCAGCTGCTCCTTGTGCTCGACGCCGAAGCGCTGCTCCTCGTCGACGATGACCAGGCCCAGGTCCTTGAAGCGGGTCTCGGACGAGAACAGCCGGTGGGTGCCGATGACGACGTCCACCGAGCCGTCGCGCAAGCCCTCCAGCACCGCCTTGGCCTCGGTGTCGGTCTGGAAGCGGGACAGGGCCCGTACGTTGACCGGGAACTGCGCGTAGCGCTCGGAGAAGGTGCCGAAGTGCTGCTGCACCAGCAGCGTGGTCGGCACCAGGACGGCGACCTGCTTGCCGTCCTGCACTGCCTTGAAGGCGGCCCGCACCGCGATCTCGGTCTTGCCGTAGCCGACGTCGCCGCAGATCAGCCGGTCCATCGGCACGGACTTCTCCATGTCCGACTTGACCTCGGCGATGGTGGTGAGCTGGTCGGGCGTCTCCACGTACGGGAAGGCGTCCTCCAGCTCGCGCTGCCAGGGGGTGTCGGGTCCGAAGGTGTGGCCGGGGGCGGCCATCCGCGCGGAGTACAGCCGGATGAGGTCGGCGGCGATCTCCTTGACGGCCTTCTTCGCCCGCGCCTTGGTCTTCGTCCAGTCCGCGCCGCCCAGGCGGTGCAGCGTGGGGGCCTCGCCGCCGACGTACTTGGTGATCTGCTCCAGCTGGTCGGTCGGCACGAACAGCCGGTCACCGGGCTGGCCGCGCTTGGCGGGGGCGTACTCGACGACCAGGTACTCGCGGGTGGCGCCCTGGACGGTGCGCTGCACCATCTCGACGTAGCGGCCGACGCCGTGCTGCTCGTGCACGATGTAGTCGCCGCTGGTCAGGGTGAGCGGGTCGATGGTCTTGCGGCGCCGGGACGGCATGCGCCCCATGTCCTTGGTGGACGACTTCTGGCCCGACAGGTCGGTCTCGGTCAGCACCGCCAGGCGCAGCTGCGGGTGGACGAAGCCGTGTTCCAGGGAGCCGGTCGCGACATGCACGACGGACGGGGCGACATCGGCGAGCTCGGTGTCCAGGCGGGCGGCGATGCCCTCGCCGGCCAGCACCTCGGCGACCCGGGCGGCCGGGCCGTGGCCCTCGGTGACGTAGACCGTACGCCAGCCGTCGGCGAGCCAGCCCTTGGTGTCGGCGAGGGCCCGGGCGGTGTCGCCGCGGTAGAGCTCGGGGGCGCGCATGCCGAGCACGAGCACGTCGCCGTCGAGGTCGTCGGCCTCGTCCGCGGCGAACGGGCTCACCGACCACCACGGCACACCGAGCTGCCGGGCGTGCTCGCGGACGTCGGCGATGGGCCACAGCGAGGCCGCGCCGAGGTCGACCGGCGCCTCGCCGCCGCCCGCGGTCGCCGCCCAGGACGCCTCCAGGAACTCCTGCGAGGTCGCCACCAGGTCCGCGGCCCGGGTCCGTACCCGCTCCGGGTCGCACACCACGGCCATCGAGCCGGCCGGCAGCACGTCCAGCAGCATCTCCATGGAGTCCACCAGCGCGGGCGCCAGCGACTCCATGCCCTCCACCGCGATGCCCTCGGCGATCTTGTCCAGCATCTCGCCGAGCTCCGGGTGCTCGGCGGCGAGCTGCGCCGCCCGCGCCCGTACGTCGGCGGTCAGCAGCAGCTCACGGCAGGGCGGCGCCCACAGGCCGTGCTCGGCGACCTCAAGGGAGCGCTGGTCGGCGACCTTGAAGTAACGGATCTCCTCGACCTCGTCGCCCCAGAACTCCACCCGCAGCGGGTGCTCCTCGGTCGGCGGGAAGACGTCCAGGATGCCGCCGCGCACCGCGAACTCGCCGCGCTTCTCCACGAGCTCCACCCGGGCGTACGCGGCTGCCGCCAGGCCGTCGACGACCGTCCCGAGGTCCGCGGTCTGCCCGGTGGCCAGCGCGACGGGTTCCAGCTCGCTCAGGCCCCTGACCTGCGGTTGCAGCACCGAGCGGATGGGGGCGACGACGACCTGGACGGGGCCGGCGGTCGGGTCGTCGGCCCGCGGGTGCGCGAGCCGACGCAGGACGGCGAGCCGGCGGCCGACGGTGTCGCTGCGCGGCGAGAGCCGCTCGTGCGGCAGCGTCTCCCACGCCGGGTACTCCGCGACGGCGTCGGGCGGCAGCATGGAGCGCAGCGCCGCGGCCAGGTCCTCGGCCTCGCGGCCGGTGGCGGTGACGGCGAGCACCGTGCGGTGCGCTTTCGCCGCGAGGGCGGCGATGGCCAGGGGCCGGGCGGCCGGCGGGCCGACCAGGTCCACGTGGGGGCGTGCGCCGGAGACCGCGGCCTGGACCGCCTCGGCGAGGGCGCTGTCGGCGACGGCGGCGTCGACCAGACCGTTCAGACTCATGAGGGTTCCGTCCCGGAGGGTACGTAGGAGGGGGCGCGCCGCCGCCGCACGGGGCAACGCAATCGCCCGACACGTCGCACGTGCCGGGGCTCCTCCAGCGTACGGCCTCCGGCCGCGGGCTGCTCCGACACCGCTTCCCGCTCCGCGCGACCCGAGCCACGGCTGCGCCGCGGGGCACTTTTCCGCGCCGCGGCCCGAGGTCCGGGCAGCAGGGCGCCCCCGCGCCCGGGTAGGAGGGCACGGGGGCGCCGGAGGGGCGCATAGGCGCTGACTAATCCGTGGCGATCGCGTTCAGGACGTTCATCCTGCCTGCCCGCAGGGCGGGCAGAAGTGCGGCGAGGAGGCCGACGACCGCGGAGCCGATGAAGACCGTGACGATCGTCGCCCAGGGGATCTGGAGGACGCCCAGGCCCTCGGAGGCGAGGACGCGCTGGCCCGTGGCGCCCCAGCCGAGGCCGAGGGCGAGGCCGATCAGCGCGCCGAAGAGGGCGATGACGACCGACTCCAGGCGGATCATCCGGCGCAGCTGGCGCCGCGAGGTGCCGATGGCCCGCATGAGGCCGATCTCCCGGGTGCGCTCGACCACGGAGAGGGCGAGCGTGTTGACCACGCCGAGGACGGCCACGATGATCGCCAGGCCCAGCAGCGCGTAGATGAGGTAGAGCAGCTGGTTGACCTGGTCGTGGACCAGCTTCTTGTAGTCGGTCTGGTCGCGGACGTCGATCTGCGGGTAGTCCTTGACCGATGCCTTGAGCCCGGCGTACGCCTCCTTCTCCTTGCCGTCGACCGCCTTGGCGAACATCATGAAGTCGCCGGGCATCTTGTCGGCCGGGAGGTACGTGCGGGCGGTCGCGATGTTCATGAACATCGACCCGTGCTCGATCGTCGTGTCGTCACTGGTGATCGCGGCGATCTTCAGGTGCGCGGGCCGGCCGCCGGTCATCGTGACGGTGACCTCGTCGCCGAGCGCCAGCTTGTGGTCCTTGGCGAAGCCCTCGGGCACCGAGATCGCGTCCTTGCCGTAGGCGTCCGCGAGCTTGCCCTGCGTGGTCTTCAGCCGCAGGTCCTGCGGGTAGGTGGGGTCGGCGGCGCTGAAGTCCGTCTTGACCGTCTCCCCGGAGGCGGTGGTGAGCTTGGCGTTGACGATCGTGTAGTGCGTGAAGTGGTCGATGTCCTTGGTCGTGGTGAGCGCCTTCTCCGCGGCCGGCGTGAGCGGCTGCCCGCCGTTGCTGCCGACCTGGACGATGAAGTCCGCGCCGACGGAGGAGTCGAGCTGGTCGTCGGCGGAGGCGACCATCGAGGAGCCGACCACCGACATCCCGGCCACCAGCGCCAGGCCGATCATCAGCGCGGAGGCGGTCGCGCCGGTACGCCGCGGGTTGCGCAGCGCGTTGCGCTCGGCCAGGCGTCCCATCGGGCCGAAGAAGCGCAGGACGACCGCGCTCACCGCCCGTACGATCACACCGGCCAGCAGCGGGCCGACGATCACGAAGCCGACCAGGGTGAGCAGCACGCCCAGGCCCAGCAGCCCGCCGCCCGAGGACGCCTTGTCGGCCTGCGAGGCGCCCAGCAGCGCGAGCACGCCGGCGGCGCTGACCAGGACGCCGATCGCGGCGCGGATGCGGCCGGCCCGGGCGTCGGCGGGGGTGCCGGCGTCGCGCAGCGCCGCCATCGGGGAGATCTTGCCGGCCCGGCGGGCCGGGATGTAGGCGGAGACCACCGTGACGATGACGCCGATGGCCAGGCCCACCAGCGGGGTGCTGGCCTTGATGGTGAGCTCGGAGGTGTCGAGCTTCATGCCGACCTTGCCCATGAGGTGCATGAGCCCGACGGCCAGTCCGATGCCGCCGCCGATGCCGAGCACCGAGCCGGTCACGCCGAGCAGCACCGCCTCGACCAGCACCGACCGGTTGACCTGCCCGCGGCTGGAGCCGAGGGCCCGCATCAGGCCGATCTCCCGGGTGCGCTGGGCGACCAGCATGGAGAAGGTGTTGACGATCAGGAAGATGCCGACCAGGACGGCGATCCCGGCGAAGCCGAGCATCGCGTACTTCATGAAGTTCAGGAACCCGCCGAGGTCGTCCTGGTCCTTCTTCTTGGTCTCGGCGGCGGTGTCGACGGTGTAGCCGGTGCCGATGGCCGCCCGCACGTTCTGCTTGAGCTGGTCGTCGGTGGTGCCGGAGGTGGCGGTCAGGCCGTAGCCGGTGTACGCGTCGGTCCGGCCGAGCAGCTTGGCCTGGGCGGTGGCGGTGTCGATGTAGACGACGGCCGCGCCCGGGTTGGTGGTCTTGAAGGTGACGATGCCGGAGATGGTCACGTTGAAGTCGCCGGGCGCGGCGATGACGCGCAGCGTCTGGCCGATCTCCAGGTGCTTCTTCTTGGCGGTGTCCGCGTCGACGACGGCCTCGGTGGCGGTCTGCGGCAGGTGGCCGGACGACAGCTCGACGGCCTTGGTCTCGGTCGGGTCCCAGTTGCTGACGATGGTCGGGGCGCCGGAGGACGAGCCGATCTTCTCGTTGTGGGAGTCGGCGACGGTGACGTCCTGGCTGGTGACGTCGGGGTCGGACTTGGCGACGCCGGGGACCTTCAGCAACTTGCCCTGCAGCGAGGCCGGGACGGTGTCCGGGATGCCGGTGGCCTGCCGGTCGTCGACCTTCTTGGCGCTGATGGTGACGTCGGAGGCGGTGGAGCCGAAGAGCTTGTCGAAGGTGGCGGTCATGGTGTCGGTGAACACCAGGGTGCCGCAGACGAAGGCGACCGACAGCAGCACGGCGATCGCCGAGAGGGCCATTCTGCCCTTGTGCGCGAAGAAGTTGCGCGCGGAGGTCTTCAGGACGGTCACGACGTCCTCCCGCGGCCGTCGAAGGACTTCATGCGCTCCAGCACGGAGTCGGCGGTGGGGTTGGCCATCTCGTCGACGATCCGGCCGTCGGCGAGGTAGAGGACGCGGTCGGCGTAGGAGGCGGCGACCGGGTCGTGGGTGACCATGACGATGGTCTGGCCGAGCTCGTCGACCGAGCGGCGCAGGAAGCCGAGGACTTCGGCGCCGGCGCGCGAGTCGAGGTTTCCGGTCGGCTCGTCGCCGAAGATGATCTCGGGGCGGGCGGCGAGCGCCCGGGCGACCGCGACCCGCTGCTGCTGGCCGCCGGACAGCTGGGTCGGGCGGTGCTTGAGCCGACCGCCGAGGCCGACGGTCTCCACGACCCGCTCGAACCAGTCGCGGTCGACCTTGCGGCCCGCGATGTCCATCGGGAGCGTGATGTTCTCCGCCGCGTTGAGGGTGGGCAGCAGGTTGAAGGACTGGAAGATGAAGCCGATCTTGTCCCGGCGCAGCTGGGTGAGCTTCTTGTCCTTCATCCCGGTGATCTCGCTGTCGCCGACCCAGATGCGGCCCGAGGTCACGGTGTCCAGACCGGCCAGGCAGTGCATGAGGGTGGACTTGCCGGAGCCGGAGGGCCCCATGATCGCGGTGAACTTGCCGCGGGCGATGTCCACGTCGACCGCGTCCAGGGCCACCACCCGGGTCTCGCCCGAGCCGTACGCCTTCGTCACCGAGCGCCCCGCAGCGGCAACAGCCGACCGTTCTCCGTTGCCCCCGGACCTGGGAATCGTCACTGCCGTTGTCACTGTCACTCCTGCGTCGTCGTGTGTCGGGCTGCTGTGTGTACACCAGCCTGCGGGAACCCGCCGCGTCGCACGATGGGGAAGGTCTCCGTCTCGCGGGTGGGGCTATCCCCACCCCGCACTACGAAGGTAGGGAACGGGTAAGGCGGGAACGTCATCCGCCGGTACGAACCGCGGCACCCCAAAAGTAGGTGCCGCCCCCTAGGGGACCCGGGGCCTCGGGTCATACCGGAGTCAGGGGCGGCACGGCGGACCTCGGCGGCACGCGAGGCCCGCCGGCACGCGAGGCCCGCCGGCACGCGAGGCCCGCCGGCACGCAGGGCTCGGCCCCGCGGGGCTCAGTCCGTCGCGAGGGTGAGGCGTACGGTGCGCCCGCCGCCGAGCAGCGCGGTGAGCGCGAGGTCGACGTCGGGGCCGGCGTACCAGTCGCCGGCGTGGTCGACGGTGTAGACCCGGCCCTCGGCGTCGATGGCGAGCAGCGCCCCGGAGCCGGGCTCCTCGCCGAGCGGGCTCACCTCGGTCTCCAGCGCCCGCCCGAGGTCGCCGAACGTACGGGCCATGTGCAGGCCCAGCATCGGGTCGACGGTCACCGCGCTGGGCGCGGCGTGCCGGCCGGGCCCGGCGGCGGCCGGGAACGCCAGGCCCCCGAACTCCGCCCACGCCTCGACGGCCGCGGGGAAGACCCGGTGGCGGTGCCCGCCGGGCGACACATGGCCGCGCAGCAGGTCGGCCCATTCCTCGGCCTGCTTGATGTCCCAGCGTCCCGGCTGCCAGCCGCCGGCCCGCAGCGCGGCGTCGACGTGGGCGGGGAAGCGGGCGCTGGCCGCCGCGGGGGTGCTCATTCGCCGCCCGCCGCCGGGTCCACCGCCCGTACCCCGAAGTGCGCGAGCAGCGGCGCGCACGAGCGGCACGGCGGTACGTACGAGCCGTGCGCCGGGTCGCCGTCCTCGCGTATCCGGCGGGCCGTCAGTTTCGCGCCGCGCAGCGCCTTGCGCGCCTCGCCCTGGGTCAGCGGGCGGCGGGCGGCCCGCTTGCCGCGCTGCGCCTCGACGGTGGCCAGGTGGCGGGAGATCAGCACCGGCTCCGCGCACCGGCCGGTGAAGCGCTCGCGCTGCACGGCGGGCAGCGCGTCGAGGAACTCCTGCACGATGGGGTGCAGCGCGGGCGGCTGGTCGCCCTTGGCTCCGGTGCAGGTCAGGACCTCGTCCCGGATGGACAGTGCGGCGGCGACCGCGGGCAGGATGCCGTCCCTGCGGTGCCGCAGCCGCGGCGGCCCCTCGGTGTGCCGCGGCGCTCCCCAGTTCACCCTGGGGTCGGCGGTTCCGGTCGCCCGGAAGTGAGTTGTCATGTTCTACGTGCGTCCCTCCGTCCGCCCGCGCGAGCGCGGGCGATCCCCCCGTTGCCGATCAGAGTGCCAAACGGGTCGCGTGATGGGGAAGCGATACGCGTCCGCGTGCCCATTGTGTGTGGGCCATGTCACCGTCCGGTGACCGAATGCGGACATGGGAAACACAGTGCGTACACACCGAACACACGACCGCCGCATACGGCCGCATACGGAGCGGGCCGGACCGTGCGAAGGTGGGGCACAGGGTGCACACAGCGTCAGGTGCGGCATGGACGCGGGGCCGTCCCGGCGGGGAGGATCGGCAGTCGGCCCGCGGAGCGACGCGGGTCCCCCCACACCGCCGAACCAGGGAATGTGACCTCGTGACCTCGATGCACACCGCCCGGCTACGCCTGGCAGCCGCCGTGCTGCCCGCCCTGCTGCTCGTCGCCGCCTGCTCCTCGGGCGGCGGCTCCCCCGAGCCCGACTCCGGGACGCCCAACGTGCTGTCCGGCAAGGCCCCGCTGACCACCGAGCAGCTCAGCAAGGCACTGGTCACCGACACCGACGTACCCGGCTGGACGGTCCAGCCGTCGCAGACCGCGGACACCTCCGACACCTCGACGCTCACCGCGGACAAGCCGGCCTGCCAGCCGCTCGCCGACATGACCAGCAGCAACCCGAGGATCCACCGCATGGCGTTCGTCGGCGCGGCCTTCGCCAAGACGACGGCGACGGCGGGCGCGACGCCGGACGTCATCAACCAGATGCTGGTGGCCAGCCACGCGCCCGGTGACGCGAAGAAGGTCATCGCGTCGGTGAAGTCCGCGGTCGCCGGCTGCACCGCCTTCACGGCGACCGACAGCACGGGCACGAAGACGCCTTTCAGCGTCGCCAAGGGGCCGGCGGTGCCGGTGGGCGACGACGCGGTGTCGTGGGTGATGACGGACACCGCCGACAAGAAGACGGGCGCGGCGCTGCTGACCGTGGTGCAGACCGGCGACACGGTGACGGCGTACGTGTCGGTGAAGTCCGCGGGCGGGGCGGGGCCGCTGCCGGTCGAGGTGGCGCGCAAGCAGAACGACAAGCTGAAGGCGGCGCTGGCGGCCCGTAAGTAGCGCTGCGGGTGGGCTGCTGAGGGGGTGGTCGTGAGCCGGCTGCGAGCCGGCGTGGGCGAGCGTGTGAGCAGCCCCACAGCGGAAGGGGCGGTCCGGGTGCCGTAAAGTCGCGCGGCAACGGGCCGCCGCCCGCGCGGCCGGGGCCGCCCGCAGGGACGCCGGGGCCGGGCCGGCACGGGGGCCGGGCGCCGGACGGGCCGGATCACGACACCAGGGGAACGCATCGATGCCGATACGTGCACACCATCGCCTACCGGCCGGTAGCCGCGCCGTCGTGGCCGCCGCCGCACTGCTGCCCGTCCTCGCGCTCGCGGCCGGCTGCGGCGGGGGCGGCAGCGGGGACGGGGACGGCAAGAAGGAGCCGGGGCCGATCAAGGCGTCGGGCGCGGTCAGCACCGCCAAGCTGACCGCGGCGCTGCTGACGTCGAAGGACGTGCCGCATGTGCAGGTGCTGCCGGCCGGCAGCAAGCAGCAGCTGCTCGGCGACGCGCAGAAGGCGGACGTGGCCGCCTGCCAGCCGGTCGTCGACCAGTGGAGCAGCCAGCCCGCGCACCCGCGGCAGGTCTACACCGGCGCGATGGTCACCGACACGACGGACCCGGACAAGGGCGCCAAGGCGATCTCGCTGACCGTCATCGCCTCCTACAAGGTCGGCGACGCGGTGAAGGTGCTGGACGAGCTGTCGGCGGCGCTGAAGACGTGCCGGACGTACGCGCTGGTACGCGGCGGGGTCACCTCGCACTTCACGGTGCGGCCCGCGACGGCCGCGCCGGGCCTGGGCGACCAGGCGGTGAGCTACGTCATCGGCGACACCGCGAAGGGCGCGGCGGGCGAGGTGCTGGTCACGGTGCTGCGGGTCGGCGACACGACGGCGGCGTACGAGACGGTGCGGGCCGACCACAAGCCGGCGCAGCTGCGGCCGGCGATCCCGCAGAAGCAGGCGGCGAAGCTGCGGGACGCGGCGAAGAAGGACGGCTGAGGGGCGGTTGAACGGCCGGTTGGGCGGCGGCCGAAGGGCGGTTGAGCGGCCGGTTGAGCGTCTGCCGGGGGGCGGTTGGCGGGCGGCTGGAGGTCGGGGGTGCGGGGGCTTCGGGGCGGGCGGCGCGGAGTTATCCACAAGCAGCGCGACTGCCAGCTCGGCGCAGGTGCCTGAGGCCCTAGGCTGTCGTCATCAGCCGGTACGCATCAGGGGGCAGCAGTCATGACGACAGGTCGGCAAGGGCTGGGGGCAGCGCCACCCGGCTCCGGAGCGGGAGCAGGGGACGCGCCGCCCAACGTGGCCTATGCCGGGCAGGTCGTGCACTTCCCCGACCCGGTGCGGGCGGCCAAGCACCCGCAGGGCGTGTGGATCGACGCGGAGGGCCGCCCGGACTTCTCGCCGTACGCGCGGGCCGCCGCGGAGATCGCCGAGCCGCCGGAGGGCTTCGGCATCGACGAGTTGCGGCTCACCGACTACGTCTCGGCGAACGCCGCGCTGCACGCCGCCGGCCATGAGCTGTGGGCCAGCCTGCCGCCGGTGGCGACGCCGCACGGCTGGACGTGGCATCACGTGGCAGGCAGCCGCCGCATGGAGCTGGTGCCCGCCGAGGTCAAGGCGCTGCTGCGGCACCACGGCGGGCTCGCGGGCTCGGTCGCCGACCACGCCAAGCACGGCACGCGCCCGTTGCAGGAGACCCGGCCGGTGCACTTCGAGCTGCCCATCGACGCCGTCGCGGTGACCGAGGCCCAGGTCCGGGACGTCGAGGAGGAGCTGGGCTACCGGCTGCCCGGCTCCTACCGCGCCTTCCTGAAGGCGGCGGGCGGCTGCGCGCCGCGCGGGGTGGCGCTCGACCAGGAGCTGGGCCTGCTGCTGGACCAGCCGTTCTTCACGGTGCGCGACGCCGCCGCGGTCAACGACCTCGTCTACGTCAACAAGTGCCTTCGCGACCACCTGACCAAGGACTACCTGGCGATCGGCTACGTCCAGGGCGGCCTGCTCGCGGTGAAGGTGAAGGGCGAGGCGACCGGCTCGGTGTGGTTCTGCGCGTACGACGACGTGCGCGACGGCGACCGCTGGGACAGCCCCGCCGACCGGGTCGCCGAACTGCTGCTGCCCTGCGGCGAGTCGGTCGACGCCTTCCTGCTGCGGCTCGCGGGCAACCCGCCGGAGCTGGAGACGGTGGCCAATCTGATGGTGGACGGCGGTTTCGCCACCGCCGTCGCGGTGGAGGGGTGAGCCGGCGATGGTGACTTTCGCTCAGGCACAGGAGCGCGCCGAGCGCTGGATCAACGGCGACGTGCCGCCGTACCAGCACCGCGAGATCCGGGTCCGGGAGTTCGACCTCGGCTTCGTCGTCTGGTCGGAGCCGCGCGAGGACGCGCCCAACGCGGACGAGGACGCCGGCATGCGCGTGGTCATCGCCCGGGACAGCGGTGAGGCCACGCTGTGGCCGGCGCTGCCCGTCGGCGAGCTGATCCGCCGTTACGAGGAGGAGTACGGAGCCGTGCCGCAGGACGTCGCGCCGGAACCGCCGCAGCGCCTGGACCTGGAGGCGACGTCGTTCCTGCTGAGCCCGCCGGAGTGGTTGCAGGAGGCGGCGGACCGGATGGGCATCCCGGACCGGCGGTCCTCGTCCTCGTCGTCCACGGCGTCCTCGTCGCCGGGCGGGGAGCGGGCGGCGCAGGACGCGCCGGCTGACGGGTCCGGTCCGGCGTCGGGGGCCGCGCAGCCCGCGGCGGCAGAGGCCGATGCGGAGCCGGAGCCAGGAAGGGCGTCGGCGGGGGCGTCGGAGTCCTCGGGCCGGATCGACTACGTACGGCGTCCGGCCGCCGAGGAGCAGGACGCCGCCCCGGCTGCCGCCGGCGCGCAGGAGGTCGCCGACGCGGAGCCGCAGGACGGCGCGGCCGGTGTCGACTACGTCCGGCGGCCCGCGGTGCCCGCGCAGGACCGGCCGCAGGAACCGCAGGAGCCCCAGGAGCCGCAGGACGGCGGCAGTTGGGCGGGCAAGACGGTCAGCGACACCGGCGAGGGCCAGTCGGTGCCGGTGCCGGCGACGGTCTTCGCGCCGCCGATCAGCGGGGCGGACCTGCCGGAGGAGCCGCCGGCGCCGGACGCCTCGGAGGCGAAGACCAAGCTGCTGCCCGCCGGCAGCGGGCTGCCCCCGACGATGATCGCGCCCCCGGAGCAGTCCGGTCCGCCGACTCCGCCGCCGGTCGCCGGCGGGGTTCCGCACACCATGGGCGGCTCCCCCTACCCCGCGCCGGACGGCCCCCCGGTACCGCTCCCCCCGCCGCCCGCCCTCGCGGGCGGACCCGGGGCCGGAGCCGGAGCCGGGGCCGCGGACATCGCGGCGATGGAGACGGCGAAGGCCGTCCGCGGCAACGTCCCGCTCGTCCCCGCCGCAGGTGGCACCCCGCCGGCGCCCTTCGCCGGCGCTGCGGGCGGACCGCCGCCACCACCGCCGTACGCGGGCGGCCAGGGCACACCGCCGCCGGCCGCCGGAGGGCAGGCGCCGGCCGCGGGCGCCGGGCAGGGGACGCCGCCCCCGTACGCCGGGGGGCCGGGGACGCCGTTCGCCGGGGGTCAAGGGACGCCGCCGCCCGGACCGTTCGCGGGCCAGGGGACGCCGCCGCCCGCGAGCAATGACCCGCACTACGCCGCGACCATGCTCGCCGGACCCGCCGTCGGTGGGCCCGGGGCGGGAGGCACACCGCCGCCCGCACCATTTGCCGGAGCCGCGGGCGGACCGCCGCCACCGCCGCCGTACGCGGGTGGCCAGAGCACGCCCCCGCCGGCCGCCGGACAGGGCACACCGCCGCCTCCACCGCCGTACGCAGGTGGGCAGGGGACTCCCCCGCCGGCCGCGGGGCAGGGCACACCGCCGCCGTTCGCCGCAGGGCAAGGGACGCCGCCGCCCGGACCGTTCGCGGGCGGGCAGGGAACGCCGCCGCCCAACAGCAACGACCCGCACTACGCGGCCACCATGCTCGCCGGACCCGCTGTCGGTGGGCCCGGGGTGGGGGGCACGCCGCCGCCGGCGCCGTTCGCCGGGGCCGCGGGCGGACCGCCGCCTCCACCGCCGTATGCGGGTGGGCAGGGGACTCCCCCGCCGGCCGCGGGGCAGGGCACACCGCCGCCGTTCGCCGGAGGGCAAGGGGCCCCGCCGCCCGGACCGTTCGCGGGCGGGCAGGGGACGCCGCCGCCCAACAGCAACGACCCGCACTACGCCGCGACCATGCTCGCCGGACCCGCTGTCGGTGGGCCCGGGGTGGGGGGCACGCCGCCGCCGGCGCCGTTTGCCGCGGGGGTGGGGGCGCCGCCGCCGGGGTACGGGTATCCGCAGCCGGCGGGCGGGGTGCCGACGGTGGGGCCCGGCTATATGGCGGTGCTGCGCTACCGCGGTCCGGACGGCAGTGAGCAGCAGATGATCCGGCGGTCGGCGCCGGGTACGCCGCACCCGGAGTGGCAGATACTGCACGAGCTGCGGGCCTCCGGCGTGCCGGCCGAGCAGGTGCTGGAGCTGCACACCGAACTGGAGTCCTGCGACCTGCCCGGCGGTTACTGCACCCGGATGATCCGGGAGAGCTGGCCGCAGGTGCGGATCAGCCACACCGCTCCCTACGGCCGGGACCACGCGAGCCGGCGGCAGGGCGTGCAGCATCTGCTGACGCATCAGGGCGAGCTGCACCAGGTGGCGGGCGCGCCGGCCCGTCCGCAGCCGCAGCGGGTGCCGATGCCGGACCCGCACACGGTGCTGCGGGTGCCGCCGGTCGGCCTGGACGTCATAGGCCAGGAGCTGGCGGGCGCGTTCGGGCCGCAGGGTGTCTTCCGCTTTGACCAGCGGGCGGTCTCCCGGCAGGGCGTGCCGGACATCGTGGCGCAGACGCTGGTGTGGGCGGGGCTGCCGGTGGACTTCGGGCCGTTCTTCTGGGCGCAGGCCCAGCCGGGCCAGCCGGTGCCGACGCTCGCGGAGCTGGCGGCGTCCCGGGGCGTGCAGCCGTCCGCGGACGCGGGCTCGTACCTGGTGATGGGGAACGACTTCGGGCGCCAGCTGTGCGTGCAGTACGGCACCGCGCACATCGTGGCGCTGCCGCTGGAGGGCGGGCCGGTCGGTTCGCCGCCGGCGGTACCGCAGTTCGTGAACTCCAGCCTGCCGGAGTTCGCCCGCTGCATGGCGCTGCTCGGGCGGATGTGGCGGCTGCGTATCGGGCTCACGCCCGAGCAGGCGGGGCACTGGACGGTGGACTTCCAGGCGCAGCTCGCCGCGCAGGACCCGGCGGCGATCGCCTCGCCGGACAACTGGTGGTCGGTGCTGATCGAGCAGATGTGGGACGGGCTGCTGTAGCGGCGGGCGCGTCGGCCGGCGTGCGGCCGGGGGCCGGTGGAAGGGTTCGCGCTCTTCTGCCGGCCCCCGGTCGTTTTCCGGGTAGTCGGGTAAGTGGGTAAGCGGGTGTCCGGATGAGCGGGTGGTCGGAGTGTCGCTCCTCGTACAATTCGGACATACGTCATACATGTGAAGTGAGGACGGTACGGCAGCGGCACAGGGAACGCCGGCGGTGAAGGGGCAGACGCATGAGCAGCGACACGACCGCATCGGCACCGGGCTTCGGCCGGGTGCGCGGCCTCGGACTCGGTTACCGCCCGGAGCAGGTCGACCGTTTCCTGGAGGAGCTGTCCGAGGACCGTGACGCCGCGTGGGAGCGGGCGACGCGGCTGACCGTGCTGGCCGGCGAGATGGAGGCGGAGTGCGCGCAGTTGCGCGAGCAGGTCGCCGCGCTCGCGCCGCAGGACTTCGAGGCGCTGGGCGCCGGGGCGCGGGAGCTGCTGCGGCTGGTCGAGGAGGAGGCCGCGGCCGTACGGGAACGGGCCGAGGTCGAGGCGCAGTATGCGAGGGACGCCGCGGAGACCGCGCGGCGCACGCTCCAGGACGAGGCGCGGGCGGCGGCGTCCGCGCGGTTGGCCGCCGCGGAGGAGGTGGCCGAGCGGACGCTGGACGAGGCGCGCGGGCGGGCGGCCGAGATTCTCGGCGAGGCGCGGGCGGACGCGGCGGCGGTGCGCGGGGAGGCCGAGCGTTCGCTGGCGGCGGCGCGCGAGGAGGCGGTGCGCGGCGCGGCGGAGGCGGAGGCGTCCCGGCGGGAGCGGGCCGCCGCGGCGGAACGGGAGCTGGCGGCGCGGGAGGAGGGCGTCGACGGCAGGCTCGCCGGGTTGCTCGCCGATGCGGGGCGGCGGTTGGGCGCCGCGCAGTCCGAGCGGGCCGCTGCCGCGGGGGCTTTGCGGGCGAGGGAGGAGGAGGCGCGGGCGCGCGCCGATGCGCTGTTGGCGCGGGCGCGAGAGCATGAGGAGAGGGTGCGGAGGGAGAGTGAGCGGGTGCTCTTGGAGCATCAGGAGCGGCGGGACGAGATTCGGTTGCACCTCGCGCATATCCGCGCGGCGTTGGCTTCCCTCACCGGGCGCGACCCGCGCCCCCCGGCCTCTGAGTAGAGGGTGCCCCTTGCCGTACGTGGCTGTCTTTCCCGCCGTTCCGGCTGGGCGCTCCGTTCTCCCCCAGCGCTTCGCCTGGGGGTGCCCCCACGCACCCCTGGCGGACTCCTCCGTACCCCCCAGCGCATTCCTGAGGGACTGCTCCGTACCCCCGGAGGGTTAGGCGGGGGTGAGGGGGACCATGGCGGAGACGCGGAAGCCGCCGTCGGGGGTGGGGCCGGCAGCGAAGCCGCCGCCGTGGGAGGTGACGCGTTCGCGCATGCCGAGCAGGCCGTGGCCGCCGCTGGGGAGGGCGGCGACGGGGGTGCCGTCGGAGGGGCCGTTGGTGATGAGGACGGCGACCTCGGCCTCGCGGTAGGCCAGCCGGACGACGGCTTTCGCGCCGGCGGCGTGCTTGTGGACGTTGGTCAGCGCTTCCTGGACCACGCGGTAGACGGTCGCCTCGATGCGGGCCCCGCACGGGCGCTGCGCACCCTCGACGGTGAGTTCGACGCCCATCCCGGCGGCCTGCGACTCCTCCACCAGCGCGGCGAGCCGGGCCAGCGTCGGCCCCTCCTCCTCGGGCTCGGGCGCGGGCGCGACGGGCGCCGGGGCGGGAGCCGCGGAAGGAGCTGCGGCAGGAGCCTCGGAGGTGCGGAGCACGCCGAGCATCTGGCGCAGTTCGGTGAGGGCCTGGCGGCCGAGGTCGCCCAGCATCTCCGCGGACGCCGACGCCTTGCCCGGGTCCTTGAGGACCACCGCCTTGAGCGCGGCGGCGTGCACGACCATGAGGCTCACCCGGTGCGCGACGACGTCGTGCATGTCCCGGGCGATCCGGGTGCGCTCCTCCGCCCGGGCCCGCTCGGCCCGCTCCGCGGCCTTCTCGGCGAGCAGTTCGAGCTCGCGCTCCAGGCCGTCCGCGCGCTCGCGCAGGCTCTCCACCAGCCGCCGCCTGGCCCGTACGTAGAGACCGAGCAGCACCGGCGGGCCGGTGAGGCCGAGGGCCATCAGGACGGAGACGAAGAGCGTGAGCGGCATCCGCAGGCCGCTGCCGTCGGGCGAGTCCTTGAGGTTGTCCTGGAACTGGATGACGGCCACGAGCATCGTGCCGAAGCCGTTCATGCCGGCCAGCGCCGCGGTGATCCGGCGCGGCACCTCGGAGGCGGCCAGGGTGTAGAGGCCGACGAGCGAGAGCAGGAAGCCGGTCTGCGCCGGCGTCATGGCTATGCCGACCAGCACCACCGCGACCGGCCAGCGGCGGCGCAGCACGAGGACCGAGCCGACCAGCACCCCGAGCAGCGCGCCGATGCCGGGCAGGACGCCGATGCGGTCGGCGAAGGTGCCGCCCTCGAAGGCGCACTCGATCGCGGAGACCGCGGCCAGCAGCAGGTCGAGAAGCAGGCTCCGGCGCCTCGGCCACCACCACCAGCCGGAGCGGTGCGCCGCGGCGGCGGCCGTGGGACCGCTCGCCGCACCTCCTCCGGCGCCGTCGTCCGGTACGTGCGCCCCCGTCGTACTCATGGCGTCCAGCGTAGGCGGTAGCCGGTGGCCCGTACCTGGCGCATACCGGCCGCACACCGCGGCGCCACCGCCCGGCCGCCCGCCGGCCACCGCACCGCCGACCGCCGGCCCACCCCGACCCGGCCGACCCCCGACCGCTGCCCGGCCGCCGGCCGACTGCCCCCCGGTCGCCGCCCGGCCCCGCCGGGCCGCCCACCCGCCCACCGCCAGGTCGCCGCCAGGTCGCCGCAGGCGGCGCCGTGTCCGGCAGGTGGGCTGGCCGTCTCGCCGGGCGGCCCGCGACCTATCCTGGAACGGCCGGACAGCGCGGTCCGCGAGTACGCCGTCCACCCATCACTGCACAAGGAGCCGCACCTGTGAGCAGCGCCGACACCGCCCCGGACAGCAGTACCGCCAGCAGTTCCGCCCTCCGTGCCGACATCCGCCGCCTGGGAGACCTGCTCGGCGGCACCCTGGTGCGCCAGGAGGGCCAGGATTTGCTCGACCTCGTCGAGAAGGTCCGCGCCCTGACCCGCAGCGACGGCGAGGCCGCGGCCTCGCTGCTGGGCGGCACCGACCTGGAGACCGCGGCCAAGCTGGTCCGCGCGTTCTCCACCTACTTCCACCTGGCCAACGTCACCGAGCAGGTGCACCGCGGCCGTGAGCTGCGCTCCAAGCGCGCCGCCGAGGGCGGGCTGCTCGCGCAGACCGCCGACCTGCTCAAGGACGGCGACCCGGAGCACGTGCGCGAGACGGTGCGCAACCTCAACGTGCGGCCGGTGTTCACCGCGCACCCCACGGAGGCGGCCCGCCGCTCGGTGCTGAACAAGCTGCGCCGCATCGCCGAGCTGCTGGAGGACGGCCACGGGGACGGCAACGGCAGCGGCGACCGGCGGCGCGCCGACCTGCGGCTGGCGGAGAACATCGACCTGCTGTGGCAGACCGACGAGCTGCGGGTGGTGCGCCCGGAGCCGGCGGACGAGGCGCGCAACGCCATCTACTACCTGGACGAGCTGCACGCCGGCGCGGTCGGCGACGTGCTGGAGGACCTGGCGGCGGAGCTGGAGCGGGTCGGGGTGCCGCTGCCCTCGGGCACCCGCCCGCTGACGTTCGGCACCTGGATCGGCGGCGACCGGGACGGCAACCCCAACGTCACCCCGGAGGTGACGTGGGAGGTGCTGATCCTGCAGCACGAGCACGGCATCGGCGACGCCCTGGAGCTGGTGGACTTCCTGCGCGGCGCGCTGTCGAACTCCATCCGCAACTCCGGCGCGAGCGACGAGCTGCTGGACTCGCTGGCCACCGACCTGGTCGCACTGCCCGAGATCAGCCCGCGCTACAAGCGGCTCAACGCCGAGGAGCCCTACCGGCTCAAGGCCACCTGCGTACGGCAGAAGCTGCTCAACACCCGCGAGCGGCTGGCGGCCGGCACCCCGCACGTGCCGGGCCGGGACTACCTGGGCACCGCGGGCCTGCTGGAGGACCTGCAGCTCATCCAGGACTCGCTGCGCGCCCACCGCGGCGGCCTGATCGCCGACGGGCGGATGGACCGCACGATCCGCACCCTGTCGGCGTTCGGCCTGCAGCTGGCGACGATGGACGTACGCGAGCACGCCGAGGCCCACCACCACGCGCTCGGCCAGCTCTTCGACCGGCTCGGCGAGGAGTCCTGGCGGTACGCGGACATGCCGCGCGACTACCGGCGCAAGCTGCTGGCCAAGGAGCTGCGCTCGCGCCGCCCGCTGGCGCCGACGCCGGCGCCGCTGGACGAGGCGGGCGCGAAGACGCTGGGCGTCTTCCACACCATCAGCCAGGCGTTCGAGCGGTTCGGGCCCGAGGTCGTGGAGTCGTACATCATCTCGATGTGCCTGGGCTCGGACGACGTGTTCGCGGCGGCGGTGCTGGCGCGCGAGGCGGGGCTGATCGACCTGCACGCCGAGGTCGCGAAGATCGGCATCGTGCCGCTGCTGGAGACCACCGACGAGCTCAAGATCGCCGACAAGCTGCTGGACGAGATGCTGTCCGACCCGTCCTACCGGCGGCTGGTGTCGCTGCGCGGGGACGTGCAGGAGGTCATGCTCGGCTACTCCGACTCCTCGAAGTTCGGCGGCATCACCACCTCGCAGTGGGAGATCCACCGGGCGCAGCGCCGGCTGCGTGACGTGGCGCACCGGCACGGGGTGCGGCTGCGGCTCTTCCACGGCCGCGGCGGCACGGTCGGCCGCGGCGGCGGCCCGTCGCACACCGCGATCCTGGCGCAGCCGTGGGGCACCCTGGAGGGCGAGATCAAGGTGACCGAGCAGGGCGAGGTCATCTCCGACAAGTACCTGATCCCCTCGCTGGCCCGGGAGAACCTGGAGCTGACGGTCGCGGCGACGCTCCAGGCGTCGGCGCTGCACACCGCGCCGCGGCAGTCGGACGAGGCGCTGGCGCGCTGGGACGCGGCGATGGACATCGTCTCGGAGGCCGCGCACGGCGCCTACCGCCGGCTGGTGGAGGACCCGGACCTGCCGAAGTACTTCTTCGCCTCGACGCCGGTGGACCAGCTCGGCGAGCTGCACCTGGGCTCGCGCCCCTCGCGCCGCCCGGACTCCGGGGCGGGCCTGGACGGGCTGCGGGCGATCCCGTGGGTGTTCGGCTGGACGCAGTCCCGGCAGATCGTGCCGGGCTGGTTCGGTGTCGGCTCGGGCCTGAAGGCGGCGCGCGAGGCGGGCCTGGACTCGGTGCTGGACGAGGCGTTCGGCCAGTGGCACTTCTTCCGCAACTTCCTGTCCAACGTCGAGATGACGCTGGCCAAGACCGATCTGCGGATCGCCCGGCACTACGTGGAGACGCTGGTGCCCGACGAGCTGCGGCACATCTTCGACGTGATCGAGGCCGAGCACGAGCTGACGGTGCGCGAGGTGCTGCGGCTGACGGGCGAGTCGGAGCTGCTGGCGGCGAGCCCGGTGCTGGCGCAGACGTTCCGGATCCGCGACCAGTACCTGGACCCGATCTCCTACCTCCAGGTGACGCTGCTGGCCCGGCAGCGGCAGGCGGCCGAGCGCGGCGAGACCCCGGACCCGCTGCTGTCGCGGGCGCTGCTGCTGACCGTCAACGGCGTCGCGGCGGGCCTGCGCAACACCGGCTGACACGCACGACGTACCAGGGCCGCCCCGCGAAGCCGTGGGGCGGCCCTTTCTCTTACGCGGCCGGGTCCGGCGTCTGCCCGACCGGACAAGGCGTTACGCGGCCGGGTCCGGCGGACAGCGCCGCGTAAAACGTCAGCTCCTGCGGTGGCCGATCAGCCGGGGCCTGGGGTCCAGCCCCGACAGGCCGTTCCAGGACAGGTTGACCAGGTGCGCGACGACATCGGCCTTCTTGGGCCGCTGCACCTCCACCCACCACTGGCCGGTCAGCGCGACCATCCCGACGAGCGCCTGGGCGTACATCGGGGCGAGCCGGGGGTCGAAGCCGCGCTGCTTGAACTCGTGGCCGAGGATGTCCTCGACCTGGGTGGCGATGTCGCCGATGAGCGAGGCGAAGGTGCCGGTGGACTGGACGACGGGCGAGTCGCGCACCAGGATGCGGAAGCCGTCGGTGTAGTGCTCGATGTAGTCCATCAGCGCGAAGGCGGCCTGCTCCAGCAGCTCGCGCGGATGGCCGCCGGTGAGCGCGCCGGTGACCATCTCCAGCAGCCGGCGCATCTCCCGGTCGACCACGACGGCGTACAGGCCCTCCTTGCCGCCGAAGTGCTCGTAGACGACCGGTTTGGACACGCCCGCGGTGTGCGCGATCTCCTCCACCGACGTGGCCTCGTAGCCGCGTTCGGCGAACAGGCCGCGGCCGACGTCGAGCAGCTGCTCGCGGCGCTCCTTGCCGGTCATGCGGACCCGGCGGGGGCGCCGGGCGGCCGGGCCGGAAGCCGTCGCGGCCGGGGGTCCGCTGGTCCTGGTGACCCTGCCCCGTCTGCCGTCGCCCCGCTTGCCGTCGCCCTGTCTGCCGCCGTCGCCCGGTCCGCCGTCGACCTGTCTGCCGTCGCTCACCGGTCCATCATGCCGCTGTACTTACGTCTTCCTTACGCCGGGAGGCGATCCGCTCGGGGGACGGCCAGCGCACGTCGGTGGCCCAGCCGGCCATCTCGAACCAGCGGATGATGCGGGCGCTGGAGTCGACCTGGCCGCGCAGCACGCCGTGCCGGGCGCAGGTGGGGTCGGCGTGGTGCAGGTTGTGCCAGGACTCGCCGCAGGACAGGATCGCCAGCCACCACACGTTCCCGGAGCGGTCGCGGGACTTGAACGGGCGGTTGCCCACCGCGTGGCAGATGGAGTTGATGGACCACGTGACGTGGTGCAGCAGCGCCACCCGAACGAGCGAACCCCAGAAGAACGCGGTGAACGCGCCGTACCACGACATGGTGACCAGGCCGCCGACGACCGGCGGGATCAGCAGGGACAGCGCCGTCCACAGCCAGAAGTCGCGGGAGATGCGGCGGATCGCCGGGTCCTTGATCAGGTCGGGGGCGTATTTCTGCTGCGGGGTCTGCTCCTCGTCGAAGAGCCAGCCCATGTGGGCCCACCACAGGCCCTTCATCAGCGCGGGCAGCGTCTCGCCGTAGCGCCAGGGGCTGTGCGGGTCGCCCTCGGCGTCGCTGAAGCGGTGGTGCCTGCGGTGGTCGGCGACCCAGCGCACGATGGGGCCCTCGACGGCCATCGAGCCGGCGATGGCCAGCAGGATCTTCAGCGGCCTCTTGGCCTTGAAGGAGCTGTGCGTGAAGTGCCGGTGGAAGCCGATGGTGATGCCGTGACAGCCCAGGAAGTACATGCCCACCATCAGGCCGAGGTCGAGCCAGCTCATCCCGCGTCCCCATGCCAGCGGCACCGCGGCGACCAGGGCCACGAAGGGGATGCAGATGAACAGCAGCAGCGCGATCTGCTCGATCGAGCGCTTGTTCTCGCCACCTCGGGTGGCGCTGGGTTGCGGCTGCGGTCCTGTGGTCCCGGGATCCGGTTCCCGGGACTCGGTGATCACGTCCGGCTGTGTGGTCATGTCTGTCCCTCGTCACGGATGGTTGTGGGGGCTGTTATCTGCGGTTACGTCGTAACCTACGCTGCCGTAAGTATTGCAGCGGCACCCCCGCGGACGACAGGACCGTGTCGGGCGGCCTCGCAACGATGCTTACCCTGATCCGCGTCGCGCTCACCTCACCGCGTACGGCATGATGGATCCGGCGGCCGACCCTGGGACGGGCAGGCCGAGTTGATCCGCCGTGGTGTAATGGCAGCACTGGGGCTTTTGGTGCCTTAAGTCCGGGTTCGAGTCCTGGCGGCGGAGCGGTGGTGGGTCCGTCCCCCGCGGTGCTCGGTATTCTGCGGGGGTCCCGCACCCAAGTCCAGGAGTTCCCCCGTGAGCGCCACACGCCCGGCTGCCGTCGTCGTCCTCGCCGCCGGGGAGGGCACCCGCATGAAGTCCGCGACCCCGAAGGTCCTGCACCCGGTGTGCGGCCGTAGCCTGCTCGGCCATGTGGTGGCCGCCGCGCGCGAGCTGGACCCCGAGCAGCTGCTGGTGGTCGTCGGGCACGGCCGCGAGCAGGTCGTGGAGCACCTGGCCGCGAGCGACCCGGCCGCGCTGACCGCGGTGCAGGAGGAGCAGCTCGGCACCGGCCACGCGGTCCGCACCGGCCTGGCCGAGCTCGACCGGCACGGCGTGGTCCTGGACGGCACGGTCGTGGTGACGTACGGCGACACGCCGCTGCTGACGGCCCGCACCCTCGCGACGCTGGTCGCCGCCCACCAGGCGGACGGCAACGCGGTGACGGTGCTGACCGCGCATGTGCCCGACCCCACCGGATACGGCCGTATCGTCCGGGATGTGACCGACGGCCAGGTCACCGCGATCGTGGAGCAGAAGGACGCCTCGCCCGCGCAGCAGGCCATCACCGAGATCAACTCCGGTGTGTACGCCTACGACGCGGTGCTGCTGGCCGAGGCGCTGACCAAGGTCACCACCGACAACGCCCAGGCCGAGGAGTACCTGACCGACACCCTGGCGATCCTGCGGGACGCCGGCCACCGGGTGGGCGCCTTCACCGCGAGCGACCACCGGGAGATCGCCGGGGTCAACAACCGGGTGCAGCTGGCCGAGGCGCGCCGGGTGCTCAACGACCGGCTGCTGCACCAGGCCATGCTGGACGGCGCGACCATCGTCGACCCGGCCTCGACCTGGCTGGACCACGCGGTGGTGCTGGAGCCCGACACCCTGATCCACCCGCACACCCAGCTGCTGGGCGCCACCCGGGTGGCGGCCGGCGCCGAGGTCGGCCCGAACTGCACGCTGACCGACACCGTGGTCGGCGAGGGCGCCCGGGTGACTAACGCGGTCGCCGAGAGCGCGGAGATCGGCCCGGGGGCGAACGTCGGCCCGTACGCGTACCTGCGGCCGGGGGCGCGGCTGGGCAGGGGTGCGAAGGCCGGCACGTACGTGGAGATCAAGAACGCCAGCATCGGCGAGGGCACCAAGGTGCCGCACCTGAGCTATGTGGGTGACGCGACGATCGGCGAGCACACCAACATCGGCGCGGCCAGCGTCTTCGTCAACTACGACGGCGAGCACAAGCACCACACCACCATCGGCAGTTACTGCAAGACCGGCGCGGACAACATGTTCGTGGCGCCCGTGGTCGTCGGCGACGGGGTCTACACGGCGGCCGGCTCGGTGATCACCAAGGACGTGCCGACCGGCTCGCTCGCGGTGGCCCGCGGCCAGCAGCGCAACATTGAGGGCTGGGTCGCCCGCAAGCGCCCGGGCAGTGCTGCCGCGCAGGCCGCGGAGCGTGCCGCGAGCTCGCCGAAGGAGTGAGTGAGGGCCGTCTCATCGGCCTCTCCGAGGTGCACGGATGCGCCGTAGGGGGCGTACCGTGTGGGGTGCACACAATTCCGCCGGCACGCCCGCTTCCGGGCGTCGCTGTGTCGAACACCAGTCGAACACCAAGGAGACGGTGCAGTGACCGGGATCAAGACGACCGGTGAGAAGAAGCTGATGCTCTTCTCCGGCCGCGCCCACCCCGATCTGGCGGAGGCGGTGGCACGGGAGCTCGGAGTGGAGCTCACCCCCACCAAGGCTTTCGATTTCGCCAACGGTGAGATCTACGTGAGGTTCGAGGAGTCGGCGCGCGGCGCCGACTGCTTCCTGATCCAGAGCCACACGCGCCCCATCAACCAGTGGATCATGGAGCAGCTGATCATGCTGGACGCCCTCAAGCGGGCCTCCGCGCGCAGCGTCACCGTGATCGTCCCCTTCTACGGCTACGCCCGGCAGGACAAGAAGCACCGCGGCCGTGAGCCGATCTCCGCCCGGCTGATGGCCGATCTGCTCAAGACCGCGGGCGCCGACCGGATCCTCACCGTCGACCTGCACACCGACCAGATCCAGGGCTTCTTCGACGGCCCCGTCGACCACCTGTTCGCGCTGCCGATCCTGGCGGACTACGTGGGCGCCAAGGTCGACCGGGACAAGCTCACCGTGGTCTCGCCGGACGCCGGCCGGGTCCGGGTCGCCGACCGCTGGTGCGACCGGCTGGGCGCGCCGCTGGCGATCGTGCACAAGCGCCGCGACCCCGACGTCGCCAACCAGGTGAAGGTCCATGAGGTCGTCGGTGACGTCAAGGGCCGGGTGTGCGTGCTGGTCGACGACATGATCGACACCGCGGGCACCATCTGCGCCGCGGCCGACGCGCTGTTCGCCAACGGCGCCGAGGACGTCATCGTGACCGCCACCCACGGGGTGCTGTCCGGCCCGGCGGCCGACCGGCTGAAGAATTCCAAGGTCAGCGAGTTCATCCTGACCGACACCCTGCCGACGCCGGCCGAGCTGGACCTCGACAAGATCACCGTGCTGTCGATGGCGCCGACCATCGCCAACGCGGTGCGCGAGGTCTTCGAGGACGGCTCGGTCACCAGCCTGTTCGAAGAGGCGCACTGACCGCGCCCGCCACGCCGGCGGTACCGGCCGCACCGACCGTACCGACCTGCTGATTTCGTCCGGGGCCCACCCGCCGGTTACGCTGTCCGCGTTGCTCGGCGAGGGAGGCCCCGGACGCGTTTCGCACGCGGCCCGCGGCGGCTCCGTTATCGACGCGCTCCTCGTGCACCGTGGATCGGCCTCGTCGGGGCCGGGCGACCGTACCGCCGGCCAGCAGGGCCGCCACCGCACCACGAGGAGTGAACCTCATGTCCGAGGTCAAGATCGCTGCAACGCTGCGCACCGAGTTCGGCAAGGGCGCCGCCCGCCGGATCCGCCGCGCCGACCAGGTCCCCGCCGTCATCTACGGCCACGGCGCCGACCCCAAGCACGTGTCCGTGCCCGGCCACGAGCTGCTGATGGCGCTGCGCACCGCCAACGTCCTGATCTCGCTGGAGATCGACGGCAGGTCCGAGCTGGTCATCCCCAAGGCCGTGCAGCGCGACCCGCTGAAGGGCTTCCTGGAGCACGTCGACCTGCTGTCGGTCAAGCGCGGCGAGAAGGTCACCGTCGAGATCCCGGTGACCGCCGAGGGCGAGCTCGCGCCCGGCGGCAACCTGCTGGAGCACGTCCTGAGCAGCCTGCCGGTCGAGGCCGAGGCCACCCACATCCCCGAGGCCGTCACCGTCAGCGTCGAGGGCCTGGAGGCCGGCGCGTCGATCCTGGCCAAGGACATCACGCTGCCCAAGGGCGTCACGCTGGCCGTCGAGGAGGACGCCACCGTGATCCAGGTCGTGGCCGCGCAGGTCGAGGTCACCGAGGAGGAAGAGGCCGGCGAGGGCGCCGAGGAGCCGGCCGAGGCCGCCGCCGAGGAAGCCGCCGCCGAGGCCTGAGCCCTCGCCGTACGCCCCCAGCGGCCGTACCCGCCCCGCGGCCACCCGTGGCCGTACGACTCCGCCGCCGTACCCTTTCCCGGGGTGCGGCGGCGGAGCCGCGCCCGGCCGCCGCCCCGCCCGCGACATGTGGAGACCTCGATGAGCGACAGCACGCAGCCCTGGCTGGTGGCCGGTCTCGGCAACCCCGGGCCCGAATACGCCGGCAACCGGCACAACATCGGCTTCATGGTCGCCGACCTGCTGGCCCGGCGCATGGGGGGCACGTTCAAGCGCTCCGGCAAGGCGCAGGCCCAGGTCGTCGAGGGCCGGATCGGCCCGCCCGGGCCGGCGAGCCGCCGGGTGATCCTCGCCAAGCCGGGCTCGTTCATGAACCTGTCCGGCGGGCCGGTGACCGCGCTCAAGGTCTTCTACAAGGTGCCCACCGAGCAGATCATCGCCGTCCACGACGAGCTGGACCTGCCGTTCGCGGCGCTGCGGCTCAAGCTCGGCGGCGGCGACAACGGGCACAACGGGCTGAAGTCCCTCACCAAGTCGCTGGGCGCCAACTACCTGCGGGTGCGGGCCGGGATCGGGCGCCCGCCGGGGCGGATGGACGTGGCGGCCTTCGTGCTCAAGGACTTCTCCGCGGCCGAGCGCAAGGAGCTGGACTGGTTCGTGGACCGCGCGGCCGACGCGGTCGAGGCGCTGGTGGCCGAGGGCCTGGAGCGGGCGCAGAACACGTACAACGACTGAGCGGTACGCGGCCGGCGCCGACCGGGGAGTGACAGGCCCGCCGCCGGTCACAGCGTGAGGAACGCCCCCGCCAGCAGCGCCGCGCCCAGGCCGCCCAGGACCCAGGCGCTGCGGTAGGCGCGCAGGCCGCCCGCGACGACCACGGCCGCCAGCAGCAGCGCGCCGCCCAGCGGCACCCACGCCCACAGCACACCGCCCCACCCGGCGCGCACCACGGTGTCGGTGCCGGGCTCGACGGCGACCGGTACGGTCGCGCCGGTGGTGTGCCGGATCGGCAGGCTGATGGTCACCCGCGGGCGGGCGACCGCGCTGCCCTCGGGCGCGAAGGGCCCGGTGCAGACGGTGTCGCCGCAGTCGGCGAGGGTCATCGTGCCGTGCTCGCGGCCCTTGGTGAGCATCACGTGCTGCGCGGTCCGCCAGGAGTCCCAGGTGCCGGACACCAGCAGCAGGAGGGCGACCAGGACCACGCCGACCACCCGGGCCAGCAGCACCAGTCCCCAGGCCCCTTCCGCCACCCGGCGGGAACGGCTCCGTTTGACCATGCGGGCGATCTTTGGCCATCGCGTGCCGTCCGGTCAACTCCGCTGCCACGGGCCCCCGCGGGCGTGCGCGGAGGCCCGTCCGGGCGGCATACGGGGCCGGCGTACGGGTCAGGTCGCGGGGGCTTCCGGGGTGCGGGCGACGGCGAAGATCCGGCGGAAGGGGAAGACGGTGCCGTGCGGGCCCGGCGGGTACGCCTTGCGCAGCAGGTCGCGGTACTGCCCGACGAACTCGCGGGCGGCGGCCTCGTCGCCGTCGAGCGCGGTCAGCACCGGCCGCAGCGCGGTGCCCTTGGTCCAGTCCAGGACCGGGTCCTCGCCCTGGAGCAGCTGCACGTAGGTGGTCTCCCACACGTCGGCCTGCGGGCAGCCGAGTTCGGTCAGGTGCTCCAGGTAGCCGGCCGGGCTGAGGATGTGGACGTAGGCCCGGCCGTGGCCGTCGAGCCGGTCGCGCCACTGCGGGCTGTCGCACAGCTCGGCGAGCAGCGCGTGCGAGGGCGCGGTGAAGTTGCCGGGCACCTGGAAGGCGAGGGTGCCGCCGGGGGTGAGGCGGGCCAGCCAGTCGGCGAAGCGCTCGGCGTGGCCGGGCACCCATTGCAGGGCGGCGTTGGAGACGATCAGGTCGTAGGGCTCGTCGGGCGTCCAGACGGCGGCGTCGGCCTGCCGGAAGTCCATGCTGCCGCCGCCGGGGGTCGGCCCGGCGTACTGCGCGGCGGAGGCGAGCATCTCGGCGGAGCTGTCGAAGCCGGTGATACGGGCGGCGGGCCAGCGGTCGGCGAGCAGCGCGGTGACGTTCCCCGGTCCGCAGCCGATGTCGGCGATGCGGGGTGCCGCGCCGCCGGGCAGTTCCGGAATCCGCTGGAGCAGGTCGAGGAACGGGCGGGTGCGGTGGGTGGCGTGCCGGAGATACTGGTGGGGGTCCCACGTCGGGCTTGCGTGCATGTTGCGTACTCCCTGGGTGGTACGGAGCCACTGCCGGATCTACGGGCCCGGTGGTCCGCGCACGCGGGGGCCGGCGGCGGTCGGCCGCCCTGCCGAAGCGGAGTGCGGGGTTCGGGCCCGGGCAACCAGGCTCCTCCCCCGCATATCTTGATGTCAAGAGACTTCATATCGACAGACCTATTACACTGATGCCATGGAGGACGAGGTCGACCGGCTGGTCGCTGCATGGCGCCGAGAGCGCCCCGACCTCGACGTCGAGCCGCTTGAAGTGCTCAGTCGGGTCAGCAGGCTCGCCCGGCACCTGGACCGGGCCCGCCGGCTGGCCTTCGCCGAGCTGGGCCTGGAGCCGTGGGAGTTCGACGTGCTCACGGCGCTGCGCCGGGCGGGCACCCCATATCAGCTCTCGCCGGGGCAGCTGCTCACCCAGACGCTGGTCACGTCCGGCACGATGACCAACAGGATCGACAGGCTCGCCGAGAAGCGGCTGGTCGAGCGGCTGCCGGACCCCTCCGACCGGCGCGGGGTGCTGGTCCGGCTGACGCCCGCGGGGCAGGACCGGGCCGACCGGGCGCTGGCCGGGCTGCTCGCCCAGGAGCGGTCGATCCTGGGCGAGCTGAGCCCGGCGCAGCGGGCCGAACTGGCCGATCTGCTACGACAGCTGACCGCGCCGTTCGACAACATCCCCACCTGAGGCGGCCAGTTCCACCGGCCCGACCCCGGCCCGCCGGGCCAGCGCCACGGCGGCCAGCGTGGAGTGCACCCCGAGCTTGCCCAGCACGTTCTGCATATGGGTGCGGACGGTGTGCGGGGACAGGTACAGCCGCTCGGCGACGGCCTTGCGGCCGAGCCCGGCCACCATGCAGCGCAGCACCTCCTGCTCGCGCGGCGTCAGCGACTCCACCAGCTGCTCGCTCTCGGTGCGGTGCCGGCGGGCGGCGGTCAGCTCCCGCAGCACCCCGGTCAGCAGCGCCGGCGGCAGATGCGTCTCGTCGCGCAGCACCCCGCGCACCACGGCCAGCAGCCGCTGCAGCGAGCAGTCCTTGGCGACCCACCCGGACGCGCCGGCCTGCAGCGCGCACGCGGCGCGCCCCGGGTCGTCCCGTTCGGCCAGCACCACGGTGCGCGTGCCCTGGTGCTCGGCGCGCACCTTCTCCACCAGCGCGAGCCCGTCCATGAACGGGTCGCCCGCCTCGATCGCCGGGCCCCGCGACCCGGCCGGCGGCACGGCGGCCAGCGCGGGCCGGGCGTGCGGGCCCGTGCCCAGGTCGGCGTCGACCAGCAGGACGTCGTAGCGGCGGCCGTCGACGGCCGCCCGGTCCAGGCAGCGCTGCGCGGCGGGGCCGCTGCCCGCCGCGGAGACGTCGACGTCGGATTCCGCCGCGAGCGCGGCGGCGAGCGACTCGGCGAAGATGCGGTGGTCATCGACGACGAGTACGCGGATTCGTCCCACAGACACCACTCCCGGTGTACGGCACTCCCCCAGTGCGGAGCGAGCCTCCTCGCGTGGGATCCGGCCCCGCCCCCGGGACCGCCGCCCCGGGCACGGGGGCCGGACCCCGTGCGTCTCGCCCCCTGATGAACGCCGGCCCCCACCGGCGTCGTGGGAAAAGCGTAGGGGTTCGCCGCGCGATTGGCGCCGACTTGACGGAACTTGCCCATCCGGGCAGGCCGTCGCGCCGGCGCCGCGCGCTCCGGCCGGGCCGGTGCGGGCCCGCCCGCCGGGTTCAGCCCAGCCGGTGCGCGCCCTGCGCCGGGGCGGCCTCGAAGACCCGCACCTGGGGCAGCGCGGCCCGTACGGCCTGCGTGACGGCGCCGGCGCGCTCCTCGGGGACCAGGGCGACGACCGAGCCGCCGAAGCCGCCGCCGGTCATCCGGGCGCCGAGCGCGCCCGCGTCGAGCGCGGTGCCGGCGACCAGGTCGAGCTCGGCGCACGAGACCTGGAAGTCGTCGCGCAGCGAGGCGTGGCCGGCGGTCAGCAGCGGGCCGATGTCGCCGACCCGCCCGGCGTCCAGCAGCGCCACGACCTCCTCGACCCGGCGGTTCTCGGTGACGACGTGCCGGGTGAGCCGGCGCAGCCGCTCGTCCGGCAGCGCCTCCAGCGCCGCGTCCAGGCCGTCGAAGGGCACGTCCCGCAGCGCGGCCAGGCCCAGCTGCGCGGCTGCCGCCTCGCAGCCCGAGCGCAGCTTCGCGTACGCCCCGTCGGAGTGCGCGTGCTTGACGCGGGTGTCGGCGACGAGCAGCGTGAGGCCGGCCGCCGCGAGGTCCAGCGGCACCTGGCGGCGGGTCAGGCCCCGTACGTCCAGGTGCAGCGCGTGGCCGGCGGTGCAGCACGCCGAGGCGGTCTGGTCCATGACGCCGACCGGCGCGCCGACGTACACGTTCTCCGAGCGCTGGCACAGCAGCGCCAGCTCCTGCCGCGCGATGGCGGCGCCGTGCAGCTCGGCGAGCGCGAGGGCGGTGACGACCTGGAGCGCGGCCGAGGACGACAGGCCGCCGCCGACCGGGACGGTGCTGGTGTAGTGGATGTCGGCGCCGCCGACCGGGTGGCCGGCCTCGCGCAGCGTCCACAGCACCGCGGCGGGGTAGGTGGCCCAGCCGGCCGAGGTGCCCGGGGCGAGGTCGTCGACGCGCAGTTCGACGACGCCGCCGACGCCGTCGACACCGTCGTCCATGTCGGCCGAATGCACCCGCAGCAGCCCGTCGTCGCGGCGGGCGACCGCGGCGCGGGTGGTCTGCGCGAGGGCGAAGGGCAGCACGAAGCCGTCGTTGTAGTCGGTGTGCTCGCCGATCAGGTTCACCCGGCCCGGTGCCGCCCAGCAGCCTTCCGGGGAGCGCCCGAAGGCGTCCTTGAAGGCTATGCCGAGGCCGTCGAGATCGGTCATGCGTCCTCCCGCAGGTGTTGGGCGAAGGTCCAGGCGTCGCGGATGATCTCCGCGAGGTCGGTGCGCACCGGCTGCCAGCCCAGGCGTTCACGGGCGCGCTGCGCGGACGCGACGAGCACGGCGGGGTCGCCGGCCCGGCGCGGCTGGGGCGTCTCGGGGATGGGGTGCCCGGTGACCTGCCGGGCGGTGTCGACGACCTCGCGCACCGAGAAGCCGCTGCCGTTGCCGAGGTTGCACACCAGATGCTCGCCGACGGCGGCGTGGTCCAGGGCGAGCAGGTGGGCCTCGGCGAGGTCGGCGACGTGGATGTAGTCGCGGACGCATGTGCCGTCGGGCGTGGGGTAGTCGTCGCCGTAGACGGCGATGGCGTCGCGGCGGCCCTGGGCGACCTGGAGGACGAGCGGGATCAGATGGGACTCGGGGTCGTGCCGCTCGCCCTGGCCGCCGTAGGCGCCGGCGACGTTGAAGTAGCGCAGCGACACCGCGGCCAGGCCGTGGGCGGCGCACTCGGCGCCGATCATGTGGTCGACGGCGAGCTTGGTGGCGCCGTACGGGTTGGTGGGCGCGGTGACGGCGTCCTCGGTGATGGGGACGGCGGACGGCTCGCCGTAGGTGGCGGCGGTGGAGGAGAACACCAGGGTGCGCACGCCGGCCTCGCGCATGGCGTCCAGCAGGTCCATGGTGCCGCCGACGTTGTTGCGCCAGTACTTGCCCGGGTCCGCGACCGACTCGCCGACCTGCGAGGAGGCGGCGAAGTGCAGCACCGCGTCGTAGCTGCCGTCCAGGACCTTCGCGGACTCCTGGACGCGTCCCTCGACGAACTCGGCGCCCTCGGGGACCGATTCGCGGAAGCCGGTGGACAGGTCGTCCAGCACCGTCACCTGGTGCCCGGCCCGCAGCAGCCGGGCGGCGACGACCCCGCCGACGTATCCGGCGCCGCCGGTGACCAGCAGTTTCCTGGGGCTGTCGTTACTCGTGGGGCTCACGTGCTCGCTACCTCTCGCAGTCGCTGTGCGGCGGCCTCGGGCGGGACGTCGTTGATGAACGCGCCCATGCCCGACTCGGACCCCGCAAGATACTTCAGCTTGCCTGACGTGCGGCGAATCGTGAAAAGCTCCAGATGCAGCGCGAAGTCGCGCCGCTGCGGGGTGCCGAAGGGCGCCTGATGCCATCCGGAGATGTACGGGGTGGGCGGCTGGTCCGGGCCGAAGATCCGGTCGAAGCGGCGCAGCAGCTCCAGGTAGACGCTCGGGAACTCCGCGCGCGCGTCCTCCTCCAGGGCCGGCAGGTCGGGCACCCGGCGGCGCGGGAAGAGGTGGACCTCGTAGGGCCAGTGGGCGGCGTGCGGCACGAACGCGGTCCAGTGCTCGCCGTCCAGCACGACCCGGCGGCCGTCGGCGGCCTCGTCGGCGAGCACGTCGTCGAAGAGGTTGCGGCCGGTGCGCTCGCGGTGCTCGGCCAGGGTGCGCAGCATCAGCGAGGTGCGCGGGGTGACGAACGGGTAGCCGTAGATCTGGCCGTGCGGGTGGCCGAGGGTGACGCCTATCTCCTTGCCGCGGTTCTCGAACGGGAAGACCTGGACGACGCCGGGCAGTTGGGACAGCTCCCGGGTGCGGTCGGTCCAGGCGTCCAGCACCAGCCGGGCGCGGGATTCGGTGAGGTCGGCGAACGAGGCGTCGTGGTCGGAGGTGAAGCACACGACCTCGCAGCGCCCGTCGCCGCCGGTGAGGGAGGGGAAGCGGTTCTCGAAGACGACGACCTGGTAGTCGCTGTCGGGGATCTCGCTGAGCCGGCCCTCGCGGGACGGGCACAGCGGGCACTCGTCGGCGGGCGGGTGGTAGGTGCGGCCCTGCCGGTGCGAGGCGACGGCCACGGTGTCGCCGAGCAGGCGGTCGTGGCGCAGTTCGGAGTGGGTGGCGACGGGCTCCAGCGGACGGCGGTCGACGGCTTCGCGGACGGGAGTGCCGCCGCCCGCGCCGGCCTCCTCCTCGGAGTCGTAATAGATGAGTTCGCGGCCGTCCGCGAGCCGGGTCGTCGTCTTCTTCACCCTGGCAACCCCTCACACCACAATCACCCAACAGAACCGCACACAATGAATCATGACACAACAGTTCAGTCAATGCGCGGGCGTCGGCGAAGTTGACTCGTTGGGCCGCACAGGGCAGCGGTTCCCTTTCGGGCACAAACAAACAAAGCCGAACAGATAAGTGGGGGGCGGGACGCGCAGACGTGCGCACCCGCGGCCGTACGGGCTCGACGGCGGGCTGAGGGCGCCGGGCTCAGGGGGCCGGGTTCAGGACGGCGGGCTCAGGGCGGCGGGCTCAAGGGGGGGCTCAGGGGCGGGCGGGGGCCGCGGCGCGGTCCAGCAGGCCGGTACGGGCGGCCAGCGCCGCCGCCTCCAGGCGCGAGCCGACGCCCAGCTTCATCAGCACCCGCTGCACATGGGTGCGGGCGGTGCTCGGGGCTATCCGCATGCCCGCCGCGATCAGCCGGGTGTCCTCGCCCTCGGCGACCCGCACCAGCACCTCGACCTCCCGCGGGGTCAGCAGCTCCAGCAGCCGCGTGCCCTCGTCGTCGGGCTGCCGCGCGGGGTTGAGCAGTTCGGCGAAGGCGCCCTGGAGCAGCGGCTGCGCGATCGCGACCTCGCCGGCCCGCGCCTTGGCCATGGCCCGCTCCACGCCCTCGATGCGCTCGTCGTGCCGTACGTAGCCCGAGGCGCCGGCCGCGAAGGCCGCCGCGATGCCGCGCGGGTCCGGCACCGGGCCCAGCACCACCACCGCGACCGCCGGGCGCTCCCGGCGGATCCGCGCGACCGGGTCGAAGGCGCCGGGCGCGGAGGGCGCGGCGGTGCCGAACAGGCACACCTCGGGCGAGCGGCCCAGCACCAGCTCCGCCGCCCCGCCCGCCGGGGCCGACGCGGCCAGCACCCGGTGCCCGCGCAGCTTCAGCGCCGACGCCAGCGCCTCCGCGAGCAGCCGGTGGTCGTCGACCACCACGAGCCGTACGCCCATCCAGGACACCCCCATCCGCCGGCGGAGGCCCGATCCACCGCCGCCCCCCGTTGCGTTACGCATACCGCGCCCCGGCCGCTCCCAACCGCCCGGCCGGGCGGTATGAGCCCAGGCGGTGAAGTTACACGCTTGCCCCATGCCCGCGCGCCCCCAACCCGGCGGTAGGGCCCGGGAAATCCGGGCCGTCGCGTACGGGTCGGGGGCGCGCGGGTACGGCGGGGACGGCGGTCGGGGCCGTCGGTGCGGGGTCGGGGGCAGGTCAGTGGAAGTCGACGAGGTACATCTCGTCGTCGTTGCCCTCGTAGATGGTGTGGCTGGCCAGGTAGAAGTGGCCGTTGTGCCAGTACGGGTAGTTCTCCAGGTCGGCCAGGTCCATGTGGTCGCCCGAGCCCTCGGCGAAGGTCGCGTACGGCTTGATCGCGCCGGTCGCCGGGTCCACCGTGATGAGCTTGCCCTGCACCTCGTAGTCCGGCGGTTCGAGGGCGAGGACCTGCCCGTCGGGCATGAGGTCCAGGCTCACGACCGCCTGCTTGTCGGCGGGCTTGGCGACCCACTTCTGCTTGCCGTCCGCGGTGTTGAAGGCGACGATGCCGCTGAGCACCTGGCCCTTGCTGTCGCCCTGGCTGCGCAGCGTCAGGTAGACGGTGTCCTTGCTGACCAGCATGTCGTGCACGTCCTCGACGCCGTTGTCGCCGAGCTCGATGTCGTACTTGTCGGTGCCGAGCGAGATCCGGGACTGCATACGGCCGTTGTCGAGCACCACCACGTCGGTCGCCAGCGCCGTGCCGCTGTCGGTGTCGAGCAGGACGACGACCGGGTCGGTGGACACGACCGCCTTGACCTCGAAGCCCGAGGGCGCCGACCAGGACCACTTGGCCTTGCCGGAGTTGTCCGGGTCGACGACCTGGACCTTGTACGTCTTGTAGTCGCAGTTGACGACGACCACGAACTGCGCGCCGCCGGCGTAGCCGTCGTCCTCGCAGTTGCCGTTGCCGCCCTGCCACAGCACCTTCTGCGTCGACAGCCGGTAGGCGATGGAGCCGCTGAGCCAGTCGACGCCGACGGTGTCGCCGCTGATCGCCATCTGCGAGTAGTCGAAGTCCCCGCCGGCGGCGGCCGGCAGGTTCGCCGTCCACTTCATCGTGCCGGTGGTCAGGTCGAAGACCATGATCTGGTTGCAGGTGGCGCCGTACTGGATCGCCGCGAGGTTCTGGTACGTGTCCCGGGCCGCCGCGCAGTCGCCGCGCGAGGGGGCGGCCAGCGTCCACGCCGGGTTGCCGGTGGCCTCGTCGTAGGCGACGACCTTGCCGATCTGCTCCTTGACGACGTACTTGTCGGTGAACCAGATGCCGTAGGCGTTCTTGAGGTTGTCCTTCTCGGCGACCTTGTCGGCCGGCTTGCTCCAGGCGTACGTCAGCTCGGTGGCGTGCGGCGCCTTGGTCGGGCTGCCGCTGCTGGACTGCGCGGTCGGCTTGGGCCCGGGGTCGTCGCCGCCGCCCTTGGTGGCGAGGTAGACGCCGCCGGCGATCACCAGCAGCACCGCCACGGCGCCGGCGATGATGGCTATGAGCTTGCCCTGGGAGCGACCGGGGCCGCCGGGGCCGCCCTGGTAGGGCGGCTGCTGGTAGCCGTACGGGCCCTGCGGCGGCACCTGGCCGTAGGGCGGTTGGCCGTACGGCTGCTGGCCCTGCCCCTGGCCCGGGTACGGCGGGGGCGGCGGCTGCTGCGCCGGGAAGGCGCCCGGCGGCGGGGGCTGGGGCGACGGGAAGGCCGGCTGGGTCGGGGCCTGCGCGTAAGGATTCTGCGCCGCGGGGACGGGCTGCGCGTACGGGTTGTCGGCGACCGGCTGCCCGGGGGGCGCGGGCGGCGCCGGGTAGCCGTAACCGCCGCCGGCCGGCGGCGTCTGCGGGGCGGGGTAGCCGTAGCCCCCGCCGGGCGGCGGCGGGGGCGGGGTCTGCGGGGGTCCCGGCGGTGGCGGTACCGCTGCCTCGGACTTCCCGAACTCGGGCGGGTTGCCGGGCGGCGGGGGCGGCTGGGACATCGGCGGGACCTCTTCGTACACAAGTCGCGGTCGGGTGGCGGAAATTCTTTCTATCACCCGGCACTGTTGCCCCTGCCGCTCACCGGCTGTTCCGTTACCGCCCTGCTACACGTTCTCCGCGAGCCGCCGCCCGGCCGCCGGCGGCCGGCTACTGCTCGGCGTCGTCGGCGAGTTCGAGCCAGCGCATCTCCAGGTCCTCGCGCTCCTCGCGCAGCGCCCGCAGCTCGGCGTCGATCTCGGCGACCTTGGCGAAATCCGTGGCGTGCTCGGCGATCCGGGCGTGCAGCGCCTTCTCCTTCTCCGCGGCCTTGTCCAACTGCCGCTCGATGCGCTGGAGTTCCTTCTTCGCCGCCCGGGTGTCGGCGGCGGCCCTCTCCTTGGGCCGGGCCTGCGCGGGGGCGGCGGGGGCCGCGGCCTCCTCCATCGCGCGGCGCCGCTCCAGGTACTCGTCGACGCCGCGCGGCAGCATCCGCAGGGTCTGGTCGCCCAGCAGCGCGAAGACCCGGTCGGTGGTGCGCTCCAGGAAGTAGCGGTCGTGGCTGATCACCACCATCGAGCCGGGCCAGCCGTCGAGCAGGTCCTCCAGCTGGGTCAGCGTCTCGATGTCGAGGTCGTTGGTGGGCTCGTCCAGGAACAGCACGTTGGGCTCGTCCATCAGCAGCCGCAGCACCTGGAGGCGGCGCCGCTCACCGCCGGACAGGTCGCCGACCGGCGTCCACTGCTTCTCCTTGGTGAAGCCGAACTTCTCGCACAGCTGGCCCGCGGTCATCTCCCGGCCCTTGCCGAGGTCGACGCGCTGCCGCACCGACTCCACGGCCTGCAGCACCCGCCACGCGGGGTCAAGTTCGGCGACCTCCTGCGACAGGTAGGCGAGCTTCACCGTCTTGCCGACCACGACCCGGCCGGCCGCCGGCTGGACGTCGCCGCCGCTCGTCGCCGCGTCGGCGAGGGCGCGCAGCAGCGAGGTCTTGCCGGCGCCGTTCACCCCGACCAGGCCGACGCGGTCGCCGGGGCCGAGCTGCCAGGTGATGTGCCGCAGCAGCTGCTTGGGCCCGGCGGTGACCGTCACGTCCTCCAGGTCGAACACGGTCTTGCCCAGGCGGGAGTTGGCGAAGCGCATCAGCTCCGCGGTGTCGCGCGGCGGCGGCACGTCCTCGATCAGGGCGTTGGCCGCCTCGATCCGGAAGCGCGGCTTGGACGTACGGGCCGGGGCGCCCCGGCGCAGCCACGCCAGCTCCTTGCGGACCAGGTTCTGCCGCTTGACCTCCTCGGTCGCGGCGATGCGCTCGCGCTCGGCGCGGGCGAAGACGTAGTCGCTGTAGCCGCCCTCGTACTCGTGGACGGTGCCGCGCTGCACGTCCCACATCCGGCTGCACACCTGGTCCAGGAACCAGCGGTCGTGGGTCACGACGACCAGCGCGGACCTGCGGGCCTGGAGGTGGCCGGCGAGCCAGGCGATGCCCTCGACGTCGAGGTGGTTGGTGGGCTCGTCCAGCACGATGAGGTCCTGCTCGTCGATGAGCAGTTTCGCCAGGGCGATACGGCGGCGCTCCCCGCCGGACAGCGGGCCGATCACGGTGTCCAGGCCCGCCGGGAAGCCCGGCAGGTCCAGCCCGCCGAACAGCCCGGTCAGCACGTCCCTGATCCGGGCGTCGCCGGCCCACTCGTGGTCCGCCCGGTCCCCGACGACCTCGTGCCGCACGGTCGCGGCCGGGTCCAGGCTGTCGTGCTGCGTCAGCACGCCGAGCCGCAGCCCGCCCTGGTGCGTGACCCGCCCGGAGTCCGGCTCCTCCAGCCGGGCGAGCATCCGCACGAGGGTCGTCTTGCCGTCGCCGTTCCGCCCGACGACCCCGATCCGGTCTCCCTCGGACACCCCCAGCGACACGGAGTCCAACAACGTCCGCGTGCCATACGTCTTGCCGACGGCTTCGACGTTGACCAGGTTGACGGCCACGAATCTTTTCTCCCAGCGCAGTCCGGTACCCCCCTCTTTAGCCTAAGCGCCCGGCGACCTCCCCCCGCCCCGCACGGCGGCCCCCCCTCTACCGCACGGGCTGCCCCGTCCTGCCGCCCCCGGACCATCCGCCGGTGGTGGGTTTCTCGCGCAGTTCCCCGCGCCCCTGGGTTGTTGCCCCGCGGCGCAGAGGCGGCTCCCTGCCGGGTGGGGTGGCGGGTTTTGGCCCGGGTGGGTACGGCTGCGGAGGCCGTTGCATTTCAGGGGCGCGGGGAACTGCGCGATCAGCCACAGCGGCGGGAAGGCCGCGGTCGTCACAGGAAGGGGCACCCCGTAGCGCAGGGGCGCGGGGAACTGCGCGACAAGCCACGTACCGGCCGAAGGTCCGGGGGCGGCAGAAGGGGGCAGCCCGTGCGGTAAGGGGCGCGTGGGGGTACCCCCACGCGAAGCCGTGGGGGAGAACGGAGCGACAAGGCACCCACCGGGCGGGAGGTCCCGGGACGGCGGGGCGGGGCAGGGCCCGGGGTCAGAGGGGCGTGGCGCCCGGGGCCGGGGAGGAAGCCGGGTGCGCACGGGTCGGGAGGGCCGCCGCCAAGGCACTCGCGGCGGAAGCCGATGCGCAGAGGAACGCCACGGTCGGGCCCGAGCCCGAGACGATGCCGGCGAGGGCGCCGCCCGCCCGCCCCGCGGCGAGCGTCGCCGCAAGCCCGGGCCGCAGGCCCACCGCCGCGGCCTGGAGGTCGTTGGACAGCGCGGCGCCGAGCGCCACCGCATCCCCCGCGGCGAGCGCCGCGACAAGCGCCGGGTCCGCCACCGGCACCGGCAGGTCCGCCGCGAGGTCACTCCCCCCACCGGCCCGCCGCAGGCGATCGCACTCCCGGTACACCTCGGGCGTCGACAGCCCGCCCTCCGCGAGGGCGAAGACCCAGTGGAACTCCCCCCCGACCTCCAGCGGCGTCAGCCGCTCCCCCCGCCCGAGGCCCAGCGCCGCGCCCCCCACCAGGCTGAACGGCACATCGCTGCCCAGTTCCGCGCACAGCGCGAGCAGCTCCTCGCGGGGCGCCCCGATCCCCCACAGCGCGTCGCACGCCACGAGCGCGCCGGCCGCGTCGGCGGACCCGCCGGCCATGCCCCCGGCGACGGGGATCGCCTTGGCGATGTGCAGGTGCACGTCCGGCTCGATCCCGTACCGCTTGGCGAGCGCGACGGCCGCGCGGGCGGCCAGGTTCGTGCCGTCGAGCGGCACGCCCGCCACGTCCCGCCCCTCCGCGGTGAGCCGCAGCCCCTCCGCGGGCGCGGCGGTGACATGGTCGTACAACCCGACCGCGAGGAAGACGTTGGCCAGGTCGTGGAAGCCGTCGGGGCGCCGGCCGCCGACGGTGAGCTGGACGTTGACCTTGGCGGGCACGCGGACGGTGACGGCGGACACGGGCTTGCGGCTCCTCGGTACGGGCCCGGCGGCGGGCCCCATGGCGGACGACGGCACGCTACTACGGACCACGGGCTACGGCTTGTGCTCGGCGATGGCGGCGAACTCCTCGACGGTCAGCGCCTCGCCCCGCGCCTGCGGCGACACCCCCGCGGCGATCAGCGCGGCCTCCGCGGCGGCGGGCGAGCCGGCCCATCCGGCGAGCGCGGCCCGCAGCGTCTTGCGGCGCTGCGCGAAGGCCGCGTCGACCGCGGCGAAGACGTCCCGGCGGCTGGCGGTGGTGCGCGGCGGGTCGCGCCGCACGAGCGAGACCAGCCCGGAGTCGACGTTGGGCGCAGGCCAGAAGACGTTGCGCCCGATCGCGCCGGCCCGCCTGACCTCGGCGTACCAATTGGCCTTGACCGACGGCACGCCGTAGACCTTGCTGCCGGGCCGGGCCGCGAGCCGGTCGGCGACCTCGGCCTGCACCATGACCAGGGTGCGCTCGATGGTGGGGAAGGTCGCGAGCATGTGCAGCAGGACGGGCACGGCGACGTTGTAGGGCAGGTTGGCCACCAGCGCGGTCGGCGGCGGCCCGGGCAGTTCGGTGACGGCCATGGCGTCGCTGTGGACGAGGTCGAAGCGGCCGGTGCGCTCCGGCAGCCGGGCGGCGACCGTCGCGGGCAGCGCGGCGGCCAGGACGTCGTCGATCTCGATCGCCGTGACGTGCGCGGCGGCCTCCAGCAGCGCGAGCGTGAGCGATCCGAGGCCGGGGCCGACCTCGACGACGGTGTCGGCGGGCCCGACGCCCGCGGTCCTGACGATGCGCCGCACGGTGTTCGCGTCGATGACGAAGTTCTGGCCCCGCTGCTTGGTGGGCCTGACGCCCAGTGCCGCGGCCAGTTCCCGCACGTCCGCGGGCCCCAGCAGCGCGCCGTCCTCACTCGTCACCCGACCTAGGCTAATGCCCCGCGGGGCCCTGCCCTGCCGGGCGCGGGGGCGGCGGCCGGGCTCAGTGGCGCAGCCGGGAGCCGCAGACCGGCCAGGGGGCGGTGCCGCGGGCGGCGTAGAGGCGCTGGGCGCGGCGGGTCTGCTCGGCGGCGCCGGCGTCCTGCGGGCGTCCGCTGCCGCCGACGCTGTGCCAGGTCCTGACGTCGAACTGGTAGAGCCCGCCGTAGCGCCCCGAGGGGTCCACGGCGTCCGGCCGGCCGCCGGACTCGCACGCGGCGAGCGCGGCCCAGTCCAGCCCGCCGCCCGCCGCGGGCGCCGCGGCCGGGGCTTTGCGGGGCCGGCGGGTCACCGCGGGCCCGGTGCCGACCCGTACCACCTCCGCGACCGGCTCCCGGGTCACCCGGCTGCCCGCCGGGCTGGTCCGGCCCGGCTCCCCGTCGACGGTGCGGACGGCGTAGTACCTCTCGCGCACCCCGGCCCGCCCGGCGGTCGCCACGACGCTGGTGCCGCGCGGCAGGTGCGCGTCCCGGCGGCGTACGACGCGGTACGGCACGGACTCCCGGCGTACCGCGGTGGTCGTGCGCACCCGGCGCACGGTGACGGTCGAGCCGTCGGCCGGGAAGGCGTCGGGCGCGGGCGTGAAGGTGTCCTCGGCGGCGATCAGCACCCCGGCCTCGACCGCCGCGGCCCGCGCGGTGACCGCGTGGGTACGCACCAGGTGCGCCCGCCCGTCGGCCACGACGGTGACCCGGCGCAGCGTCCGCACGTCCAGGGCCAGCCCCCGGCGGCCGATGGCCGCGCCCCGGGAGGCGTCCAGCAGCGCGCCGTCCGCCCGTACGCCGAGCTGGCGCAGGGCGGCGGCGACGGTGGTCGCGGTGGTCCACACCCGGCGCGGGCGGCCGTCGAGGGTCAGCGACAGCGGGCGCCCGTACCGTACGGCCACGGTGTCGCCGTCGTGCAGCGGCCGGTCGGGGTCGGGCGCGACGAGGTCGTGCGGCCCCACGGCCAGGTGCTGCGCGTGCAGCACGCCCGCGACGTCCTCGGCGGACGTGCGTACGGTCCTGGTCCTGCCGTCCACGCTGAGCCGCACCGTCTTGTCGCCGACGGCGCCGGCGCCCGTGCCGCCGGCGACCATCGCCACGACGAGAGCCTGCGGTACGAGCCTGCGGGCGCCTCCGGCGAGGTGAATCGTCACGAGGTCGGACCTTAAAGCCTAAAAGCCGCACATCACGGCATTTGGCCCCTTATCGCCTCACGTGTTGTAGCCGAACGCCCGTGCGGTGTTGGCGGCGACGGCCGCCGCGAGCAGGTCCTCCTCCTCGCCCCGGGCCGCGGCCATCGCCCGCAGCGTGAGCGGGATCAGGTAGGGCGCGTTGGGCTGCCCGCGGTACGGCACCGGCGGCAGGAACGGCGCGTCGGTCTCCACCAGCAGCAGCTCCCGGGGGGCGACGGCGACGGCGTCCCGCAGGTTCTGCGCGGACTTGTACGTGACCGTCCCGGCGAAGGACATGTAGTAGCCGCGGTCGGCGCACACCCGGGCCATCTCCGCGTCGCCGGAGTAGCAGTGGAAGACCACCCGCTCGGGCGCGCCCTCCTCCCGCAGGATGCGCAGCACGTCGGCGTGCGCGTCCCGGTCGTGGATGACCAGCGCCTTGCCGTGCCGCTTGGCGATGTCGATGTGCCGGCGGAAGGCGTACTGCTGGTCGGCGACGCCCTCGGCCCCGGTGCGGAAGTAGTCGAGGCCGGTCTCGCCGACCCCGAGCACCTGCGGCAGCGCGGCGAGCGCCGCGATGGCCTCCAGCTCGGCGTCCAGCCCCTGCCGCCCGCCCCGCCCCGCGACCCGCGGCGCCTCGTTCGGGTGCAGCGCCACGGTGGCCCAGATCCGCTCCCACCCCGCGGCCGTCTCCGCCGCCCACCGCGACCCGGCCAGGTCGCACCCGACCTGCACGAGCGTGTCCACCCCGACCGCCGCCGCCTGCGCCACCGCCCCGGCGACGTCCCCGCCCTGCATGTCCAGATGCGTATGGCTGTCCGCCACCGCCACCCGCAACCCCTCCGGCGCCGGCGGCAACGTCCCTCTCCTGCCCGTGTCTCCCATGGTCCTGATCCTAGAGAGCGCCCCGGGGCTCACCCCGCGGAGTGCTTCGCCGCCACCACCGCGTCGAAGACGACCCTCTTGGCGAGCCCGGACTCCGAGGCCACCGAGGAGATCGCCTCCTTGCGCCGCTCGCCGGCCGCCTCGCGCTCGGCCACGCGGCGGGCGAGCTCGGCCGGGTCGGCCTGGGCGGGACCCGGGGCCGGCGCGCCCTCGACGACCACCGTGATCTCGCCGCGGACGCCCTCCTGCGCCGCCCAGCGGGCGAGCTCGGCCAGCGGGCCGCGGCGGACCTCCTCGTAGGTCTTGGTGAGCTCGCGGCACACCGCGGCCCGCCGCTCGGGCCCGAACACCTCGGCCATCGCCGCGAGCGTGTCGTCGATGCGGTGCGTGGCCTCGAAGTACACCAGCGTGCGGCGGTCCGCCGCGACCTCCCGCAGCCGCGCCCTGCGCTCGCCGGCCTTGCGCGGCAGGAACCCCTCGAAGCAGAAGCGGTCCACCGGCAGCCCCGACACCGCGAGCGCGGTGAGCACCGCCGAGGGACCGGGCACCGCGGTCACGGTGATGCCGCGCTCGACGGCCGCGGCGACCAGCCGGTAGCCCGGGTCGGACACCGACGGCATGCCGGCGTCCGTGACGAGCACCACCCGCGCCCCGCCGGCGAGCGCCTCGACCAGCTCGAACGTGCGCCCGGCCTCGTTGCCCTCGAAGTACGACACGACGCGGCCGGTGAGCTCGACGCCGAGCGCCCCGGTCAGCCGGCGCAGCCGCCGGGTGTCCTCGGCGGCGACGATGTCCGCGCGGGCGAGTTCGGCCCCGAGGCGGGGCGGGGCGTCGGCGGGGTCGCCGATGGGGGTTGCGGCCAGGACGAGGACGCCTGCGGCTTGCGTGGTCACCGTCCAAGCTTCCCATCCGGACAAACAGGGGCGGCGGGCGCCGACCTCATCACATTTTCAGAGGCGTTCCCTACGATGGGCCGGTGATGAGTGAGACCGCGACGCAGGACCGGGCCGCCGAGGATGTTCCGGCCGAGCCGCAGCCGAGCCCGTGGGCGCAGCGGCTGCGCAGGTTCGGCTATGCGGAACGGCCGCGTACGGACACCCGCGAGCGCCTGGTGCCGGCCTTCCCGGAGCCGGGCACGAAGCTGTGGCAGATGCTGGGCCTGGGGCCGGAGCTGTCCCGGCTGCTGGCCAGGGCGAGCGGCTGGCTCGGCCCGGTCATGGTCGCGGTGCTCGCCGGCGGCCTGCGGTTCTGGCACCTGGGCACCCCGCGCGAGGTCGTCTTCGACGAGACGTACTACGCCAAGGACGCCTACTCGCTGCTGAAACTGGGCTACGAGGGCACCTGGCCGGACGCCAAGATCGCCAACTCCGACATCCTCGCCCACCCGCAGACGATCCCGCTGTCCCACGACCCGGGCTATGTGGTGCACCCGCCGGCCGGCAAGTGGGTCATCGCGGCCGGCGAGTGGATGTTCGGCATGAACCCCTTCGGCTGGCGGTTCATGATGGCGGTGCTGGGCACCTTGTCGGTGCTGATGCTGTGCCGCATCGGCCGCCGGCTGTTCCGCTCGACCGCGCTGGGCTGCCTGGCCGGGCTGCTGATGGCGGTGGACGGCCTGCAGTTCGTGATGAGCCGCATCGCGCTGCTGGACCTGGTCATCATGTTCTTCGCGCTGGCCGCGTTCGGCTGCCTGCTGGTGGACCGCGACTGGTCGCGCGCCCGGCTGGCCCGGGCGCTGCCGGTGGACGAGGAGGGCTGGGCGGGCCCGGACCGCACCGTCGGCGACCGGCAGGGCATGGGCTGGCGCCCGTGGCGGATCGCCGCCGCGGTGTGCCTGGGGCTCGCCGCGGCGAGCAAGTGGAACGGCCTGTACTTCCTGGCCTTCTTCGTCGTCCTCACGCTCGCCTGGGACCTCGGCTCGCGCCGGGTGGCCGGCGCCCGCCGCCCGTGGCTGGCGGTGCTGCGCAAGGACGCCGGCTGGTCGCTGCTGACGATGATCCCGGTCACCGTGCTGACGTACCTGGCGACCTGGACCGGCTGGTTCCTGTCGGACAACGCCTACAACCGGCACTGGGCCGACCACCGCGGCGGCACCTGGTCGTGGATCCCGGCGCCGCTGCGCAGCCTGTGGCATTACGAGTACGAGGTCTACCAGTTCAACGTGACCTTGCACACACCGCACCCGTACCAGTCCAACCCGTGGAGCTGGCTGGTGCTGGGGCGGCCGGTGTCGTACTACTTCGAGTCGCCCAAGCTCGGCCAGGACGGCTGCCACAGCAGCGGCGGCTGCTCCAAGGAGATCCTGGCGCTCGGCACCCCGCTGCTGTGGTGGTCGGCGTGCTTCGCGCTGCTCTACCTGCTCTACCGCTGGGTGCTGCGCCGCGACTGGCGCGCCGGTGCGATCCTGTGCGCGGTCGGCGCGGGCCTGCTGCCGTGGCTGCACTACCAGGACCGTACGATCTTCTACTTCTACGCCGTCTCGTTCGTGCCGTACCTGTGCCTGGCGGTGGCGATGATGGTGGGCGCCTTCCTCGGCCCGCCCGGCGCGACCGAGAGCCGCCGGATGTGGGGCGCGGTCGGCGCGGGCACGCTGGTGCTGCTCATCATCTGGAACTTCATCTACTTCTTCCCGATCTACACAGGTATGACCATCCCTTACACAGGTTGGCAGGCCAGAATGTGGTTCGACTCCTGGGTCTGACACGCACACCGGTACTCTCACTCGTCCCGTAGAGTGCCCGGCAGCGCTTTCGTTTGAACGCGTTCAAGGGACGAACGAGGGGGGGAACCTCGATGCCCGTGGCAAGGGGAGTGAAGTTCGGGATCGTCGGCACGGTCCTGGCGGTCATGGTGGGCGTCGCCGGATACGGCGCCTACAACATCTACGACAGCCTCGACGGCGGTTCCGGCGGGGGCGGCAGCGGCACGACCGCGTCGACCGCCGACGTGAACAAGCCGGTCGAGGCCGACGACATCACGGACACCGCGAAGGCGTTCCTGGCCGCCTGGTCGTCCGGCGACATCGGCAAGGCGGCCTTGCAGACCGACTCGGTGCAGACCGCCACGAGCGCGATGACGTCGCTGCGCACCGACGGCGCCGTCAGCAAGGTCGTCGCCACGCCGCTGCCGATCAGCGGCACCACCGTGCCCTTCAGCGTGCAGGCGACGATCAGCTACCAGGGCCTGCCGCCCAAGGAGTGGGACTACACCTCGTCGCTGACCGTCGACCGCAACCTCAGCGGGCAGCCGGTCGTGAAGTGGCTGCCCGGCGTGCTGGAACCGGACCTGAAGAACGGCCAGAAGATCGTCACCGGCCAGGCCACGTCACCGCAGCTGGACCTGGTGGACCGGCACGGCACCGTCATGACGGCGGACAAGTACCCGGGCCTGACCGACGTCTTCGCCGACCTGCGCAAGCGCTACCCCGGCGCCGGCGGCACGCCCGGCATCGAGACCTACGTCGCGGACGCCGCCGACGACACCGTCAAGACCCTGATGGTGCTCAAGCCCGGCAAGAACGCCCAGCTCAAGACCACCCTGGACGCCAAGATCCAGGCGGCGGCGGAGAAGGCGGTACGCAGCGCCGGCGCCGACGCCGGCGTCACCGCGGTCGACACCGACAACGGCGACATCCTGGCGATGGCCAGCTCCGGAACGGGCGAGAACTACGCACTGTCGCTGAAGGCACCGGGCTCCACCTTCAAGATCGTCACCGCCGCGGCGCTGATGATGCTCCCGCCCTCCAAGGACTACCCGAACGGCATCCGCCCCTCGTCCGTCTCCCAGTGCGTCAGCGGTTACGCGGCCGTCGGCGGCCGGCCGTACAAGAACGTCACGCCCGACAACACCAAGGCGACCCTCGCCTGGGACTTCGCCAAGTCCTGCAACACCGGCTTCATCCGGCTGTCGCAGTACATGGACCAGCCCGACGCGGTGGCGAAGGTCGCCCGCAAGTACTTCGGCCTCGACGGCTCCGACAACCCCTGGTACGTCGGCACCGGCACCCCCGACGGCAGCGTCCCCGGCGGCACGGGCGACGAGTTCACCTCGGAGATGATCGGCCAGGGGCAGGTGCTGATGAACACCCTGAACATGGCCTCGGTCGCCGCGACCGCCCGCTCCGGCCGGTTCCACCAGCCGTCGATCCTCGACGACACCCACCTGATCGACAACCGCACCACGATCCCGACGACCCCGCTGCCCTCGGCGGTGCACCTGAACCTGATGGCGATGATGCACCAGACCGTCACCAACGGCACCGCCACCGGCGTGCTGACCGGGGTGGCAAGCCCGTACGGCGCCAAAACCGGCTCGGCGGAGGAGAACGAGGGCCAGCCCAACGGCTGGTTCACCGCCTACGCCGACCATGTCGCCGCCGCCGGCATGGTCGTCAGCGGCGGCCACGGCAACGCCTCGGCCGGCCCGATCGTCGACCAGGTGCTGCGCGCGGCCTCCTGACGGTACGGGGCCCGGGCCCCGCGTACGTACGCACACCGCGCCCCCGCCCGCACACCGCGGACGGGGGCGCCGTACGACCGGGTCCTGGGCCCGGACGGCTGCTCAGCCCAGCCGGACCGGCAGGCTGCGGTGGCCGTGCGAGATGAACGACTCCACCGGCGCCAGCTCCTCCTGCGGCACCGCGAGCGCCAGCTCAGGGAAGCGGGCGAACAGCGCCGGCAGCGCGATCTCCGCCTCCAGCCGGGCCAGCGGCGCGCCCAGGCAGAAGTGCACCCCGTGCCCGAAGGCCAGGTGCTCCTTGGTGGGCCGCAGCACATCGAACTGGTCGGCCGTCGGCCCGTGGTAGCCGGGGTCGCGGCCCGCGGCGGCGTACGCGGCGAGGATCGCCTCGCCCTTCTTGATCCGCACCTCGCCCGCCTCGATGTCGTCCACCGCGTAGCGCAGCGGAAGGCTCGCGACGGGCGCCTCGGCGCGCAGCGTCTCCTCGATGACGTCGTTCCAGGTCGCCCGGCCCTCCCGGACCAGTCCCAGCTGGTCGGGGTGGGTCAGCAGGGCGTGGACAGCGTTGTCGAGCAGGTTGACGGTGGTCTCGTGGCCCGCGCTGATCATCAGCAGCAGCGTGTCGACGAGCTCGCCCTCGGTCAGCCGCGAGCCGTCCTCCTCCCGCGCGGAGATCAGCACGCTGGTCATGTCGTCGCCGGGCCGCTCCCGCTTGAGCGCCACCAGCTCCGACAGCACCCGGTGCATGTCGGTGAAGGTCGCGACCGCGTCCTCGGCGCTGATGGCGGTGTTGAAGATGTTGTCGACCAGCCGCCGCAGCTCCTTGGCCGTCGCCTCGTCCTGCACGCCGAACAGCTGCGAGATGACCTGGATCGGTATCGGGTAGCAGTACGCCTCGCGCAGGTCCACCGGCTCACCGGCCGGCAGCGCCGCCAGGCCGTCCAGCAGGTCGGTGACCAGCTGCTCGATCCACGGCCGCATCGCCTCGACGCGGCGGGCGGTGAAGGCCGTCGACACCAGCTTGCGCAGCCGCCGGTGGTCGCCGCCGTACGCGGTGAACATGTTGGTGACCGCGACCCAGGTGAACAGCGGCCACTCCGGGGTGATCTCGCCATTGGCCCACGCCGACCAGTGCTGCCGCGGGTCCTTGGACACCCGCGGGGAGGTCAGCAGCTCCTTCAGCAGCGTCTGGTCGCTTACCGCCCACGCCTGGACCTGGCCAGGAAGCTCCACCAGTGTCGCGGGGCCGCGCTCGCGGATGCGGGCTGCCTCGCCGTGGATGTCGTGTCCTGCGGGGTCGATGACGAGGGGGCCGTCTTCGGGTTCCATGCGGTGGCTCCAGTGGTCTCGTCCGCGGCGGGCGGGCCTTGGACGGTGATCGGCGGGAAACGTACGGGCAGCGAGACCAGGGCCCGGTGGAACGGTCCCTGACGCCACGCCAGCTGATCTACCCCGGTGGTGAGTTCGATATCCGGGAGCCTGTCGAGCAGCTTTTCCACGGCGACCGACGCGATGAGCCGCGCCGGGCTCTTGGCCGGGCAGGTGTGCGGGCCGGCGCTCCACGACAGGTGGGCGCGGTTGCCGCCGCGGCGCTCGCCGCTGAGCACGGGGTCGGTGTTGGCGGCGGTGAAGCCCACCAGGACCGGCTGCCCCGCGGGCACCGCGACACCCTCGACCTCGTCGTCCTGCAACGCGTAGTGCACGGCGTAGTTGGCCAGCGGCGGGTCCGACCACAGCACCTCGTCCAGCGCGTCGTCGACCGGCATGCTGCCGCCGGCCAGGTCGCCGGCGAAGCGGTCGTCGGACAGCAGCAGGAGCAGCGCGTTGCAGATCAGGTTCTGCTCCGGCTCGGTGCCCGCGCCCATCAGCAGGATGAGCTGGTGCATCATCTCCTCGTCGGCGAGCTGCGCCGGGTGCGCCATCATCCACGAGGTGACGTCCGCGCCGGGCTCGCGCCGCTTGAGCGCGACGAGTTCGGCGACGCCCTCGGTGAGCATCTGGTTGGCCTTCTCGGCGTCCGCGTCGGCGTCGAAGATGCCGGACATGCCGACGACGAGCTTCTCGCCGATGTCCTCCGGGCAGCCGAACATCCGGTTGAACACCAGCAGCGGCAGCAGCGCCCCGTACTCGCCGAGCAGGTCGGCGCCGCCGCGCGGGCCGATCCGGTCGATGAGGATGTCGGCGCTCTCCTCGACGTAGCCGCGCAGCGCGACCGGGTCGACCTGGCCGAGGCTGTCGGTGATGACCCCGCGGTAGCGGGCGTGCGCCTCGCCGTCGGACCACAGCGCGTTGGGCCGGTACATCATCATCGGCACCACCGGGCTGTCGGCCGGCACCGTGCCGTCGGCCAGCGCCCGCCAGTTGCGTGGGTCCTTGGAGAAGCGCTCGGGGCTGCGCAGCACCTCCAGCGCGCTGCGGTAGCCCAGCGCCAGCCAGGCGTCCACGCCGGGGGCGATCTCCACCGGGGCGACGCTGCCCTGGGTGCGCAGGTACGCGAAGGTCGCCTTGGGGTCGGCGGCGTAGTCGGGGCCGTAGAGCCGGACCCGGCCGGTACCTTCGGAGGCGTGGACGTGGGCGGGGCAGCCGGGGGGCGGGACGGCGGCCGGCCCGTGACCGGAGGCGTCGGGCGCGGGCGCGCCGGGGGCGCCGGAGGCGTCGGGGGCGGGGGTCATGGGGGTTCAGGACTCCTGGGAGGGTGCGGCGGAGGCGTCGTCGGGTATGGGGCGGGTCTGCAGGTACTCCACGAGGGCGATGAGCGCCTTGGTGGACGAGGCGGCGTCCCGCGCGTCGCAGGTGACCAGCGGCGTCTCGGGCAGCAGGTCGAGGGCCTCGCGCACCTCCTCCTCGGGGAAGAGCGGGGCGCCGTCGAACTGGTTGACGGCGACGGCGTACGGCATCCCGTACTCCTCCAGCAGGCCCATGACGTCGAAGGACTGGTCGAGCCGCCGGGTGTCGGCGAGGATCACCGCGCCGAGGGCGCCCTGGAGCATGTCGGTCCACAGCTGCGCGAACCGCTTCTGGCCGGGCGCGCCGAACAGGTACAGCACGAGCGACTCGCTGAGGGTGAGCCGGCCGAAGTCCATGGCGACGGTGGTGGTGGTCTTGTCGGGCACCCCCGCCAGGTCGTCGACGTGCGCGCCGGCCTGCGACAGCGGCTCCTCGGTGCGCAGCGGGGTGATCTCCGACAGCGTCCCGACGAAGGTGGTCTTGCCGACCGCGAAGTGCCCGACGACCAGGATCTTGGCCGCCGTCCGCACCGTGTCGGCCACGTAACTGGGGGCGCCCGTGGGGTACGAGGGCGCGGGGTACGAGGGCGCGGGGGCGTGGTCAGAGGCGGGCGCGGAGCCCATCGAGCACCTCCTGGAGAAGCTGGACGTCGGGGAGTTGGGCCTTGGGGACGGCGGCCCTGGCGAAGATGTGGCCGCTGTCGATGAGGTCGCTGATCAGCACCTTGACGACGCTGATCGGAAGGCCGAGGTGCCCCGCCACCTCGGCGACCGACAGGGCACCTCCCCTGCACAGCTCCATCACGCCGCGTTTCTCCGGCGACAGGCCGGTCAGCGGGCGGCTGGTCACGGCGTTCACCAGCGTGACGATGTCCAGGGTGTTGCGCGTCGGGTGGGCGCGCCCGTCGGTGACGACATACGCCCGGACGAGCCCCTGCTCCCGCCTGCGCGCCGGGGTCATGACCGTACGGTGGTGCCGCCAGGCAGCGTGGCGCCGGCGTCCCGCCGCGGCGGGCTGGTCAGCTCCTTGCCGAGCCGGTCGACCAGCTTCTGCATGCGGTACGTCACCATCTCCATGTCCACCTGGCTCGTCGCGGACACCGCGAGGTACGCGCCGGCGCCCGCGGCGACCAGGAAGACGTAGCCGCCGGCGAACTCCACCAGGGTCTGCTGCCACGGCGAGGCGTGGTCGCCGGTGAACTCCGCGGTGCTGCGGCTGATGGACTGCAGCCCCGACAGCGCGGCGGCCTGGCGTTCCGCCTCGTCGCGCGCGACGCCCTGGGAGTGGGCGCGCAGCATCCCGTCGGCGGACAGCAGGATCGCGTGCCGTGCCTCGGGGACCTTCAGGACCTCGTCGAGCATCCAGCCAAGCTCGTTGGCCATATGGTCGTTCATTGCTGAGCCGTCCCTTCGACGTCGGCGGATTCCGCGCGCCCGGAGCGCGTACCACGGGCGAATGCACCCATACGGGATGCGGTCTCTTGCGCGGTGCGGACCGGACCTGTGTCCTCGCCGACCGCCGGGCCGGAAGCGCTTGCGTACCGTGCCGCGAGCTGTTCCTCGCTGATCTCCCGGCGGCGCCGCTTGGGCAGGCCGCCGGCGGTTATCCCGGTGATGGGGGTCTCGGGCACCTCGTAGCCGTCGTCGCGCTCGTGCGCCGGCAGGTCGGCGTCGGCGGGGGCGGTGGGGGTGGCGGGGGTGGCGACCGGGGTGAGGGGGCGCAGCGGCGCGGGCACGGGGGCGGGTTCGGGCGCCGGTGCGTGCAGCGGGACGGGGCCGGCGGCGGGCGCTGCGGCGGGGGGCGTCGCTGCGGGCGCGGGGGCCGCGGGGGCTGCCGGGGCCGCGGCCTGGGCCGGCTGCGGGTCCGGGGCCGCGGTGGGGCGGGCCGCGCCGGGGGTGCGTACCGGCATCGGGGTGGCGCCGCCCTGCTGCCGGGCCTGCGCCACGGCCCGGTCGTGCGCGGCGGCGCGGGCCACCACCGGCACCGCGCCCTGGCCCGCGGCGACCAGCAGCGCCTTGGGCAGGAAGATCACCGCGCGGACACCGCCGTACGGCGACTGGGTGTCCACCGAGACGGTGAAGCCGTAGCGCGCGGCGAGCACGCCGACCGCGGCGAAGCCGAACTGCGGCGGGTCGCCGAGGGCGTTGATGTCCAGGTGCTGGCCGCGGGTGAGCCGCTCGACCGCGGTGGAGATCTCCAGCTCGTCCATGCCGACGCCCGCGTCGTCGATCACGATCGTCGTCCCGTTGTGCGCGGGCCGGATCGTCACCTCGACGCTGGTGTTGGGCTGCGAGTGCCGAGTGGCGTTGTCCAGCAGCTCGGCGACGGTGAGCACGACCGGCTCCACGGCCCGGCTGATGACGTCCACCTCGGGGCCGGGGTAGATCTCGACCCGCTGGTAGTCGCGGATGCGGGACTTCGCGCCGCGCAGCACGTCGATGAGCGGCGAGGCGGCGCGCTGCCGGCCCGGCCACGACCCGCACAGCACGGCGACGGCCTGGGCGCGCCGGGCGAACTGCGAGTTGGCGTGGTCGATCTCCATCAGGTCCTGCAGCACATGCGCACTGTGGTGGCGGTTCTGCATCTCGGTGATCGCCAGCTGCTGCTCGTTGGCGAGCGCCTGCACGGACTTCATGGCGGCCATCAGGGTGGACTTCGCCGCGTGGTCGGCCCGGACCCGGGCCTTCTCCGAGGCCCCGACGAAGCGGTGCACGACCTGGTCGAGCCGGTCGGCGTAAGCGCTTCCGGCCAGCCGCTGGTCGCGCAGCCCCTGCGGCGGACGCCGCCCGGCCATCTCCACGGCCGGCAGCCGGACGTCGACCAGGTGCCCGAGCTCCGCCTCCCTGGCCCGTACGTCCTCCACGGCCTGCGCGAGGCGCCGCCGCAGCGCCGCGGACACGACGGCCTGCCGTATCCACAGGGCGAGCAGGGCGACCGCGACGACGGCGACAGGCCAGAACACCGTTCCCGATATGTGAGTACTCATCAGATCCTTGTGCACTGGGGGGTCGATCGGACCGGAGCAGCCCACCGGTTTTGTCGAGGGGCACACGGGGGCGCACGCGCCGGCGGGCACGCGGTGGTCGGCGGTGATGACATCCGATGCCCGCATCCGCCGGTGGCGGCGGATTGCCCGATCATCCTAATCACTGGGCGTGGGGTTCAAGTGCCAACTGGTGAGGGAGTTGTGACAAATCCTCAGGTTGCACGGGGAAACCCTGAGGGGGCGTCATCTGATGACATGGTGTGTCGTGCACACGTACGAAAGTCGTACGGTCGGGGGAAGGTCGGAGGTACGGCCGGGGCGGCGGCGAGCGGGGGCCGCGGGGCCGGCCGGGCGGCTGCCGGGCGGGGGCGGGGCGCGGCAATGGGCGCAGTCGGGTGGGGCCGGGTGCTGGCGGCTGGCGGCTGGCGGCTGGCGGCTGGCGGCTGGCGGCTGGCGGCTGGCGGGAACGGTGCGGCGCGGTGGTCCCGCCACCCCCCTCCAGGGGCGGGACGCACCGGCCGCGGCACGGCGGACCCGAGGCAGCGCGTGACCTGCCCCTTCGTCGCCCACACAGTAGGGGCGGGGTCTGACAACGCCGCCGGGCCGGGCCGGGCCGGCCAGGTCCGGCTCGCGGGGCGCTTCAGTAGGCTGGACGGCATGGGCAGGGCCGACGCAGGACGCATGAGCATCGCCACCGCGCTGGTGCGCGCCTCGTTCCTCGTCAACGCCGTCTACGCCGAGACCGCCCGGGAGTACGGCATCACCGCGCAGCAGGGCCAGCTCATGTGCGTGCTGATGCCGCGGCCGTACGGCATGGCCGACCTCGGGGCGATGCTGGGGCTGGCCAAGTCGAGCCTGACCGGGCTGGTCGACCGCACCGCGCAGCGCGGCCTGGTGCGGCGCGAGCCGGACCCGGAGGACGGGCGGGCGGTGCGGGTCGCGCTCACCGAGCAGGGCACGGAGCTGGTCGACGCCTTCTACGCCGAGACGTGCCGGCGCGTGGAGCTGCTGCCCTCGGGGCTGGCGCCGGGCGATCGGGACGCGATGGCGCTGCTGCTCAGCCGGGTCGTGACGGACAACGACGTGCCGGTGGTCTTCATGGACGCCGACGAGGCGCCGCCGCGCACCGCCCGCCGCTGACGCCCGGCGGGGCTTCGGCCCGTACGGGCCGCGGCCTGTGCGGGGGCTCGGCCCCTGCGGGGTGCGGCTTCTGCGGGCGGGCGGCGCGCGGCACGCGTCATCGCTCCGGTCAGGCGGAGGTGCCGAACAGCTCGGTGAAGCGGCCGACGAACAGGTCCGCGCCCTTGTACTGCGCGACCGCCGAGGCCGGCAGCAGCGTCGGGGGCGTGCCGGGCTCCTCCGCCGGGACCTGCCCGACCCCGCCGTTCGGCCCGAGCGGCAGCAGCACTGACGGCACCGGCGAGGGCGTGTAGACCGCGGTGGGCCGCTCACCGCGCACCTGGGCGGCGATGTTCTCGGCGACGACCGCCGCGTGTTTCATCGCATAACCCGCCATTTTCGCCTCGGCCAGGTCGGTGAGGTCGCCGAGCGCGTACATACGGTCGTATCCGCGGACCTGGAGCGTCTCCCCCACCCGCACCTGGCCCTGCGCGGTCACCGCCCCCGGGCGCAGGCTCCCGGCGAGGGAACCGCCGTTGACCCGCACGCCGTGGCAGCGGAACCAGATGTCGCCGCCGACCTCCTCCCCCGTGGCGGTGAGCGCGGTGAACGCCCCGGCCGTCGCCGCCGGCACCGCCGGCTCGGCGGCGAGCGCGGTGCCGAGCCGCAGCTCCACGCCGAGGCCGGCCAGCTGCCGGTGCAGCTCGGCGCGCAGCTCGGGCGTGAACGACGGCATGATCTCGGCGGCCGGGTCCAGTACGGTGATCCGCTTGTCCGGCCATACGGCCGCGATCTCGCCGGCCAGCTCCAGCCCGACCGGCCCAGCCCCGGTGATCAGCACCCGGACGGCCGCCGACAGCTCCTTGTGCGCCCGGCGCAGCTGCTCCAGCGCCTCGGCGGCGACATCACTGTCGGCCTTCGCCGGGAACGGATAATCCGACCCGGTGGCCAGTACGACATACTCCGCCGCGACCCGCCCGCCACCCGCAAGGGTGACCCCGCCGGCATCCACACCCACCGCCCGGTCGCGTACCACCCGTCCGCGCGCCATCAGCTTGTCGTACGGGAAGAAGATGTTCCCGGCCCACTCCGGTCGTACCAACGCCCGCAGCGACCCGGCCGCGTGCACGAACGCGTCCTTCGGCTCCACCAGGACGACATCCACCCCGTCCCGCACGTCCAGCGCCTTTGCCACGGCGGCGCCACCGTATCCGCCGCCGACGACCACGACCGTGCTGCTCATGATTCCACCCCATGATGCGATGTGACATTGTCATTCGTACTACGAACGAGATTAGTTCGCACTACGAACGGCGACAATATGCAGGGGCGATTATCTCCGGTCCTACCGTGTGAAGAACCGCACCCCAGAAGCGGGAATAAGCAGAAGGGTGCAGCGGAACCGCTGACCGCCCGTCAGCACCCGCCGTTCATCGGTACATCAGCACGCTTACGGCCGCGGCGCCGGGTCACCCGACTGCCCGGCCGCCCGGCCGCCCGCTCAGCCTTGCGCGGCGGAGCCGGGCACGGCGTCCATCGCCGCGGAGAATCCCGGGTTGCTGATGAGGATCCCGCCGTCCACCGGGAGCGTCACCCCGGTGATCCAGGCCGCGTCGGCCGAGGCGAGGAAGGTCACCGCGCCGGCGATGTCGGCGGGTTCGCCGACCCTGCCCAGCGGGTAGAGGGCCGCCGCCGTCTCCAGCGCCGCCTCCCGCCCGTCCCAGGCGGGCGTGCGGATCGTGCCCGGCGCCACCAGGTTGACCCGCACCCCGCTCGGCGCGGCCTGCACCGCGAGCGTGCGGGTCAGCGACATCAGGCCGGCCTTGGCGGCGCTGTAGGAGTGGTTGCCGAAGGACGCGATGCCGTTGACGGAGCCGATGTTGACCACCGCCCCGCGCCGCCCGGGCGCGGCGGCCAGGTGCGGCAGCGCGGCCCGTGTGCAGCGCATGGCGCCGACCAGGGTGACGTCGAGGTCGAGCCGCCACTCCTCGTCGTCCTCAGCGGCGAACCGCCCCTTGTCCTCCGCGCACCGGTAGGCGTTGTTGACGAGCACGTCCAGCGTCCCGAAGGCGTCGACCGCCCGCGCCACCGCCGCGTCCACCGACGCGGTGTCGGCCACGTCGCAGGCGCACGCCTCGGCGCTCCCGCCGCCGGCGCGGATCGAGGCCGCGGTCGCCTCGGCGCCGGCCGCGTCCCGGTCGGCGATGAGTACGGCGGCGCCTTCGGCGGCGAACCGCCGCGCGATCGCCTCCCCGATGCCCCGCGCGCCGCCCGTGACGATCACACCGTACGACCCGAAGCGTCCTCGCATCGGGTCAGCGTATGCACTCCCGAAGCGCCCTGACCAGAGCCTGTGCGCGGGGGTCGGCGGTGACGTTGCGCTGCATGCCGTTGGTGACGTAGCCAAAGCCGACGCCCATCTCCGGGTCGGCGAAGGCGAGGCTGCCGCCGCGCCCCGGGTGGCCGAAGGAGCCGGGGCCGAGCATCGGGGCGGACGAACCGTGCAGCATATAGCCGAGCCCGAACAGTGTGCCGACCACCAGCACCCGGTCCGGCCCGTCCGACTCCGGCGTCCTGGCCGCCGTCACCGTCGCCGGCGCGAACAGCCGCGGGCCGTCCGCCACCTCGCCGATGAGCGCGGCGTAGAAGCGGGCCAGCGACCGGGCGGTGGCGATGCCGCCGGAGGCCGCCAGCTCCCCGGCGCGATATGCCGGGTCGTTCTCGTCCGGCAGCGGCGTGATGGCGGCGAAGGCCCGCCGGGTGAGCGAGCCGGCGTCCGCGTACGCCTCGTGCACGGCCTGCTTGGGCCGGCTGCGCAAGGCCCCCGACACCGCCGGCGCCGGCACCTCCACGTCACCGATCCGGCCGACCCGGCCCGCCTCGCCGTCCGGCAGCCCGATCCACAGGTCCAGGCCCAGCGGCCGGGCGATCTCCTCGGCGGTGAACCGCCCGATCGTCCGCCCCGAGGCGCGCAGCACCAGCTCGCCGGTGAGCCAGCTGAAGGTCTGCGCGTGGTAGCCGTGCGCCTGCCCGGGCGGGAAGAGCGGCTGCTGCGCCGCCACCGCGCGCGGCCCCGACACCCCGTCGAGGGCCTGCCCGGGGGTGAGCGGCTCGTCCAGCGCGGGCACCCCTGCCCGGTGCGCGAGCACGTCCCGTACCGTCACCCGCTCCTTGCCGCGGGCCTTGAACTGCGGCCAGTAGGCGCCGACGGGCGCGTCCAGGTCCAGCTGGCCGCGCTGGTGGAGCAGCAGCAGGCAGGCCGCGGCCACGCCCTTGGTCGCCGACCGCACCGTCTGCGCGGTCTCCTCGCGCCACGGGCCGCCGCCGTCCGGGGCCGCCGTACCGCCCCACAGGTCGACGACCTTGCGGCCGTGCCGGTAGACCGCGACCGCCGCACCGCGGTCCCCGCGGCGGGCGAAGTTGCCCGCGAAGGCGGCGCGGACCGGCTCGTAACCGGGCTCCGCCACCCCGTGCACCTCGGTGCCGCCCATCCCCGACCGCCTCCTGACCGACCAGGCCGCCGGCCCGTGCGCGGCTCGCCTTCCTCCATGGTGCACGAGGGGTCCGACAACACGGCGGCGGGCCCGTCCCGGGACCGCGACCCCGGGTCTGACGACCCGGGTGCGGCCCCGTTACGGGCCCGGTGGGGGGATCCGCTATCGGTTGCTGGTGCTTACGAGAGCGGCGGGTATGCGTTGGCGATCAGCTGGTGGAACTGGGCCGAGAACCAGTGGCCCGCCAGCGGGGAGTTCGGCAGTGCGCCCGTCGCGTTGTTGCCGTTGCGTGCGTTGCCGCCGTAGGTCGGGTCGCACATCTGGTCAAAGCCCTTGCCCTCATCGTTGCTGATGGCCTGGCTCGCGCCGTCGGACTCACCCGGCGGCTTGATCCACACGTAGGCGTCGATGTTGGCCGAGGGAGCGGCCGTCGGCCGCGCTCCGATGCCCGCACCGGACTGGTTGCACCAGTTGCCGGCGTGGATACGGCGGTCGATACGGCCACCGTCGACGTAGGTGTCCACGCTGGTGGTGGCACCCGGGCCGGTCGGCCGGGAGCTGCCGCCCCAGCCGTTGCGGCCGGTGTCGATCAGCATGCCGATGCTCGACGGGAAGCCGTCGGAGATCAGCTGGTTGCGCAGGCCGAGCGCGAACGACTGCTCGTCCACGTAGTTGTTCCAGTCGACCCACTTCGACTGCCGCACGCTGGTGCCGTTGACGTTGTCCGTGACCTTGAAGTTGGGCTCCACGGTGGCGCTGTAGTTCGCCGTGTTGGTGATGAAGCCCTGGACGTCCGCCAGGCTGGCGCCGTTGCTCGTGGCGACCTTGTAGAACTCCTGCGCGGCGGGGGCGAGGTTGCTGTCCCAGCCGAGCCAGGCGTGGTGGCCGGCGTCGATGTAGTTGTACGTGTTGCCGAGGGCACCCAGCTTCGACAGGGCGTAGCTGACGCCCTTCTCGTAGTTGCCGTTGGCCTTCATGGTCGCGCAGGCGTCCGTCGAGCCGTCGGTGCCGCCGGCGTTGGTGACCAGGTTCGGCAGCGAGTCGGGCTCGATGATGTTGACGATCCGCAGCTTGGAGTAGGCGGAGTTGCCCTCCAGCGCCGCGATCGGGTCGATGTAGTCGGTCTGGTAGCGGCCGATCTCCGTCGGGCCGAGCTCACCGTTGGAGGCGAGCGCGGCGCAGTCACGACCCGGCAGGTCGTAGATCACGAGCTCGATCGTCAGCGGCTGCCCCGCGGCCTGCTGCACCGCGGCGTCCAGGTGCGCCTTCAGGCCCATCCCGCCGTTGACGCCGTTGATGGCGGCGATCCGGTCCAGCCACACGGCGGTGGAGGAGTTGGCGATCGCCTGGCCGCCGTCGGCCGCGGCCTCCGCGGACCACTCGGAGTTGACGTAGCCCTTGGCACCGACGTACGGGTTGTCCACCTTCTGGCCGGGCGGCGGGGAGGTGGGCGGCGTGGTCGGAGGCGTCGTCGGCGGGGTCGTCGGCGGCGTGGTGGGCGGAGTCGTCGGCGGGGTGGTGGGAGGCGTGGTGCCGCCCGTCGAACCGCCGGACGTGCCGCCGCCGCCACAGGCCACGCCGTTCAGCGTGAACGACGTCGGCGAGGTGTTGGTGCCGCTGTAGCTTCCGTTGAAGCCGAAGCTCGTCGTGCCGCCGGTGGCGATCGCCCCGTTGTACGACAGGCTCGCCGCGGAGACGGAGGCACCCGTCTGGGTGATGGTGGCGTTCCAGCCCTGGGTGACCTTCTGGTTGCCGGCGAAGGTCCAGCCCAGGTTCCAGCTGGTCAGCGCGGGGCCGGTGTTGGTGATGGTCACGTTCGCGGTGAACCCGCTGTCCCACTGGTTCACGCTGTAGTTGACCGAGCAGCCGGCCGTGGCCGCCGAGGCGGACGGGGAACTGAGCGCGGCGGCGACTCCGCCGGACGCCACGACCATCAGACCTGCGGCCAACGCCGCGGTTCTGCGTCGTACTATCGGGACTGCCATGTGCGAACAACCTCCATAGGGGGGATGGGCCTTGTCGAAACGGCTTCGAAAGGCCATGGGAGGTGGTGCGGTGGTTCCTGTATCGGTTACACGCTCTTAACGTGGGAGCGCTCCCATAGTGCGGAGCCCTTCTGCTCCTGTCAATGCTTGAAGCACGACAAGGCCCAGCCCCTCCCCACGAGTTGCCCCCCACCCCCACCCTCCCCCCAGGTCAAACCCCTCCCCGCGCAACAACGGCAGCCACCCCACAGACGCCCGCCCCAACCCGGACGAACGAACGGCCGCCAACCGACGTACGGGAGACCCCGCCCACCCAACCCTCCTTGAACGGACAGCAGTTGACCCCCCGGCGGTCAGACGCCGACGGACGTACGGGCGGGGGTGATCCGGGGGGTGCCCCCGCAGGACTGCGCACGACAGGGCGGCACCGGATGCGCGAAAAGGTCAATGTGCGCAGTCCGAGGAGGTACCCCCCGGAGCGCCCCCGACCACCCCACCCACCGACAGAAGGCGCACCCCCGGGGCGCAGGCGCGGACGCCACCAGAAGCACCGGCGCCCCACTTGGCCCGCGCCGCGCGAGCGTCAGGCCTACGCGGTGGCCGCCGCAGCCGCCCGCCCCGCCTGACGCCCGGAAAATATGCACCCGCCCAAGAACGTCCCCTCCAGCGACCGATACCCATGCACCCCTCCCCCACCGAACCCCGCCGCCTCCCCAGCCGCGTAAAGCCCCTCCAGTGGCCCCCCACGCCCCCCAACCCCCCCGGCCGCCCCGACCCCCGCCGGCACGAGCACACGCCCCTCCAGATCCGTCTCCAGCCCCCCGAGCGACTTCCTGGTCAAAATGTTCAGCCGCACAGCAATGAGCGGCCCCGCCTTCGGATCCAGCAACCGATGCGGCGCCGCCGTCCGCACCAGCTTGTCGCCGATATAGTTGCGCGCCCCCCGAATCGCCGTGACCTGCAAATCCTTCGTGTACGTGTTCGCGATCTCCCGGTCCCGCGCCTCGATCTCCCGCCGCAGCGCCGCCTCCTCGACCAGGCCCTCCCCGGTGAGCGCGTTCATCCCCCGCACAAGAGCCCCCAGCTCGCGCTCCACCACGAAATCCGCACCGTTCCGCTTGAACGCCTCGACCGGCCCCGGAGCCCCCGGCAGCGCCCGCTTCAGCACCTGCCGCACACTGCGCCCGGTCAGGTCCGGATTCTGCTCGGAGCCCGACAGCGCGAACTCCTTCTCGATGATCTTCTGGGTGAGCACGAACCACGTGTATTCGTACCCGGTGCGCATAATGTGCTCCAGCGTCCCGAGCGTGTCGAACCCGGGGAAATAGGGCACGGGAAGCCGCCGGCCCGTCGCGTCGAGCCACAGCGACGACGGCCCCGGCAGGATGCGGATGCCGTGCCGGGCCCAGATCGGGTTCCAGTTCTCGATGCCCTCGGTGTAGTGCCACATGCGGTCGCCGTTGATGCGCGAGGCGCCCGCCGATTCCGTGACGCCCAGCATCAGGCCGTCCACATGCGCCGGAACGCCCGACAGCAGCTTCTTCGGGGGCGTACCGAGCCGGGCCGGCCACGCCGCGCGCACCAGGTCGTGGTTGCCGCCGATACCGCCGCTGGTGACGACCACCGCCTGCGCCCGCAGCGCGAACTCCCCGGCGACCTCGCGCGAGCTCGCCGTGCCGCGCTCGGCGTCGCTGGGCACGAGCACCTCGCCGGTCACGCCGTCCACCGCGCCGCCGGTCGTGGTCAGGCCCGTCACCCGGTGCCGGAACCGCAGCTCCACCCGCCCGCGGGCCACCGCCTCCCGCACCCGCCGCTCGAACGGCGCGACGACGCCCGGACCCGTGCCCCACGTGATGTGGAAGCGCGGCACCGAATTGCCCGGGCCGGTCGCCAGGAAACCGCCGCGCTCGGCCCACCCGACGACGGGGAAGATGCGCAGCCCCTGCGCGTGCAGCCACGCCCGCTTCTCGCCGGCGGCGAACGCGACGTACTCCTGCGCCCATTTGCGCGGCCAGTAGTCCTCGGGGCGGTCGAACCCGGCCGTGCCCAGCCAGTCCTGCAGCGCGAGGTCCGCGCTGTCCTTGATGCGCATCCGGCGCTGCTCGGGGGAGTCCACGAGGAAGAGCCCGCCGAACGACCAGAACGCCTGCCCGCCCAGCGACGCCTCCGGCTCCTGGTCGACCAGGATCACCTTCCGCCCGGCGTCGGCCAGCTCGGCGGTGGCGACCAGCCCCGCGAGACCCGCGCCCACCACTACGACGTCCGCGTCCAGCGCCATCCGCCCGCCTCCTGCTCCACGTGCCGCACCCACCGACCTACTCGGTGGTAATGCACGGTACGCGAGCCACCCCCACCGGGTCAGCGCCCGGGCGCAACCCCGGCGTTCATCCGATGTCCCGCCGATAGGCCCGCCGACCGTCCGCTGATCGCACCAACGGCGCCGGCCGCGCGACCGGCCGCCCCAGGCCGACAATCCGCCCGTACGACAGTGTGCTCACCCGCCCGACCGCCATCTCACCTCGCCGTCCTGCCACTCCCGCGTGGCCACCAGGCCGACCGCGGCGGCCACCGCGGCGGACGCGCCATGGTCGGGGTGCACATGCGCGACCACCGTCGACACCCCGGCCGCGCGCAGCCATCCGACCATCCCGCGAGCCGCCTCGGTCGCGATCCCCCGCCCCTGCCACGCCGCACCGACCACCCACGCGACCTCCGCCCGCGCCCCGGTGACCGTCGCCTGCACCGTCCCGGCCAGCCGGTCCTCCGCGTCCAGCCGCACGACCCAGTTGCACCACGCCACGTCCGCCTGCCCCGACCCCGCGGCCAGCCGCACGTACCGCGCCCGCAACTCCTCGACGCCCAGCGGTGCGCCACCGATGTACCGGTGCAGCGCCGGATCGCCCAGCACGACGGCCATTTCCTCCGCATAGTGCGGCGCCAACGGCAGCAGCGTCAGCCGCCGCGTGACGATGACCTCCGCCTCCACGCCCACCTCCCGTCACTCCATCCGACCATCCGACCGTCGGACAGGCCGACCACCCGACCACCCGACCACGGATCATCCGACGACCGGACCGTACGCCCCCGGGGTCGTACGACCGGCGGTCACCCGGCGCGGTGACGCACCGCGGGGGCGCACTCCCGGGAAAAGTTGCTGGCCGCCTGGCAGCCCCGAACCATAGATGAGGTGAGCGACGGCGCGTACCTACGGTTTCCGCATCTGCACGGCGACATGCTCTGCTTCGCCGCGGAGGACGACATCTGGGTCGCCCCGCTGGGCCCGGCCGGCGGTCCGCCTGGCCGGGCGTGGCGGGTGACCGCCGACCGCACCCGCGTCGGCCCGCCCCGCTTCTCACCCGACGGGTCGACAATCGCCTTCACCACATGGCGCAGCCTCGACCCCGAGGTGTACGTGGTGCCGTCCGACGGCGGCACCGCCCGCCGCCTGACCTATTGGGGCAGCTCCGACACCCGGGTGTGCTCCTGGACGCCCGACGGCCACGTCCTGGCGGTGTCGTCCCACGGCCAGGCGTTCTCGTACTTCACCTGGGCGTACAGCGTCCCCGTCGCGGGCGGCCCCGGCGGCCCGCTGCCCTGGGGGCCGGTCTCCGACATCGCGGTGCGCGACGAGCCCGCCGACGACGGCGACGGCACCGAGCGCCGCACCCTGCTGCTGACCGGCACGCCACCGCACGAGCCGCACGCCTGGAAGCGCTACCGCGGCGGCGCCACCGGCCGGCTGTGGCTGCACGGCGAGCGCCTGGTGGAGGACATCGACGGCCACCTCGCCTCGCCCATGTTCGTCGCGGGCCGCGTCGCCTTCCTGTCCGACCACGAGGGCGTCGGCAACCTGTACTCGTGCCTGCCCGACGGCACCGACCTGCGCCGCCACACCGACCACGCCGACTTCTACGCCCGCAACGCCGCCACGGACGGCGAACGCGTCGTCTACCACTGCGCGGGCGAGTTGTGGCTCGTGGAGGACCTGTCCCCGGGCGCGCAGCCGCGCCGCCTGGACGTCCGCCTCGGCGGTGCCCGCAGCGGTCGCCGCCCGTACCAGGTGCCCGCCGCCACCAACCTCGACGGCATCGCCGTCGACACCGCCGGCCGCGCCAGCGCGGTGTGCGTCCGCGGCGGCCTGTACTGGCTCACCCACCGCGACGGCCCGGCCCGCACCGTCTCCGACTCCCCCGGCGCCCGCGTCCGGCTCCCGGAGATGCTCGGCGACACCGGCCTGGTCGGCTACGTCACCGACGCCGAGGGCGAGGACGGCATCGAACTCGCCCCTCTGCCGGGCCGCGCCTCCCGCGCCCTCAGCCGCGGCCCGGAGTCGGCGGCGGAGGCCCTCGCCGCGCTGGACGCCGCCCCGGAGCCGGCCGACGCCGCACCGGACACGGTGCCGGTGGGCGCCGTACGGTCACGGCCGGCGGACGGCGATGATCCGACGAATGCGGGCGATCATCGTATTCCGGCGGGCGATGATCACACTCCGCCGGGCGATGGTCGTACCGTCAGAACCGGCTCCACCCGCATGGCCTACGTCGGCGACGTCCTCGTCCCCGGCATCGATGGCGCCGCCTCGGCGGGACCGCCGCCCGGCGACGCCCCGGACACGGTCACCCGCCTGGCCGTCGGCCGCCTCGGCCGCGTCCTGGCCCTGGTGTCGTCTCCGGACGGCGGCACCCTGGCGGTCGCCTCCCACGACGGCCGGCTGCTGCTGGTGACCACCGGCGCCGCCGACCCGGCCGCCGGCGAGAGCGCGCCCCCGTACGACGACGCCGGCACCGGCGCCGACCCGGCTCCCCCGCAGCCGCCCGGCACGGTCACCGAGCTCATCCGCTCCACCAACGGCCCCGTCCGCGACCTCGCCTTCTCCCCCGACTCCGCGTGGCTCACCTGGTCGCACCCCGGCATCGGCCGCTCACTGCGCTCCATCAAGATCGCCCGGCTGTCCGACCACACGATCATCGACGTCACCAACGGCCGCTTCGAGGACGAGCAGCCGGTCTTCACCCGTGACGGCCGCTACCTGGCGTTCCTGTCCTGGCGCGGCTTCGACCCGGTGTACGACGTCCACACCGGCGACCTGTCGTTCCCGCTCGGCTGCCGCCCGTACCTCGTCCCGCTCAACTCGGCGACGCCGTCGCCCTTTGCGCTGCCCATCGACGGCGGCCCGATCGGCAGCGCCACCGCCAGCGGCCTGGACCCCGGCGAGAGCGGCGGCGACAGCGACGGCCCCGTCGTCGTCGAGGCCGAGGGCCTGCCCAGCCGAGTGACGCCGTTCCCCGTACCGGCGTCGAAGTACTCCTCGCTCGAACCGGTACAAGGCGGCGTGGTCTGGCTGCGCTGGCCCATCTCCGGCGCCCTGGGCGAGACGTTCGTCAACCCCACCGACCCCTCCGCCCGCCCCACCCTGGAGTTCTTCAACCTCGGCAAGTCCAAGAAGACCGAGCTGGTCCGCCACATGGACTGGTATGCCGTCAGCGGCGACGGCCGGCGGCTGGCGGTCTACGACGAGGGTGAACTCTCCGTCCTGCCGTCCAACGAGCGCGGCGACGACGAGACCACTGTCTACGTCGACCTGCGGCGCATCCTGCACGAGGTCGACCCGGGTGCCGAATGGCGGCAGTCCTATGCCGAGGCGGGCCGGCTGATCCGCGACTACTTCTGGGCGCCCGACATGTGCGGCGTGGACTGGACCGCCGTCCTCGACCAGTACCGGCCGCTCGTGGACCGCGTCGCCACGCCCGACGAGTTCGCCGACCTGCTGCGCGAAGTGCTGGGCGAACTGGGCACGTCCCACGCCTATGTCGCAGCCGCCCGCCGCAACGAGGGCCCGCCGCACTACCAGCGCCCCATCGGCCTGCTCGGTGCCGACTTCCAGCACAACAAGGACGGCACATGGACGGTCGTCCGCATCCTGCCGGGCGAGTCGTCGGACTCCAAGGCCCGCTCCCCGCTGGCCGGCACCGGCATCCGCGAGGGCGCGGTCCTCACCCACGTCGACGGCCGTCCCGTCGATCCCGAGGCGGGGCCGTTCCCGCTGCTGGCGGGCGCCGGCGGCACCACCGTGGAGCTGACCTTCCGGCCGCCCGGCGGGGGCCCGCCGCGCCGCGTCGCCGTCGTCCCGCTCATCGACGACCGGCCGTTGCGCTACCAGCACTGGGTCGCGCGGCGCCGCAAGGTCGTCCGCCGCCTCAGCGGCGGCCGGTGCGGCTATCTGCACATCCCGGATCTCGGCGGCTCCGGCTGGGCGCAGTTCAACCGCGACCTGCGCAGCGAGGTCGCCTACGACGCCCTGCTGGTGGACGTCCGCGGCAACGCCGGCGGCAACATCAGCGAACTGGTCATCGAGAAACTGACCCGCACCGTCCTGGGCTGGGACCTCACCCGCAACGCCCAGCCCGTCTCGTACACCGGCAACGCCCCGCGCGGCCCGATCGTCGCCATCGCCGACGAGGCGACGTCCTCCGACGGCGACATGATCACCGCCGCGTTCAAGCTCCTCGGCATCGGGCCGGTGGTGGGCCTGCGCACCTGGGGCGGCGTCGTCGGCATGACCGGCCGCCACCGGCTCGGCGACGGCACCGTGATCACCGTGCCGATGAACGCCGCGTGGTTCGACGCGTACGGCTGGTCGGTCGAGAACCAGGGCGTCGCCCCCGACATCGAGTGCCTGCGCACCCCGCTGGACTGGGCCGAGGGCCGCCACGGCCAGCTCGACGTCGCCGTGCGCACCGCGCTGGCGCTGCTGTCCCAGCACCCCGCGGCCTGCCCTCCCGACCTCTCCGAGCGCCCCGACCGCTCCCGCCCCCCGCTCCCCCCGCGCAGCCCCGCCATGAGCCCCTGAGGGCCCGCTGAGGGCCGTTGCCGCCCCCTCGCGGGCACGGCCGCCCCGGGGCGTGGCAGCCTCGCTCCATGGACACTCACAGCAGCGGGGCGCCCGCGGTGTGGCCGCGGGTGCCGGACGAGGCGCTGGCCGAGCAGGAACGCGTCGCGGCCCTCGCGGACCTGGATTCCCCGGGGCCGGCGCCGGGCGCGGTACGTCTGGTCGCGGGCGTGGACGTCTCGTACGCCACCGGCAGCGACGCGCTGGTCGCGGCGGCGGTGGTCCTGGACGCGGTGACGTTGGAGCCGGTGGAGTCCGCCCTGGTGGAGGGCCGGGCGACCTTCCCGTACGTCCCCGGTCTGCTGGCCTTCCGGGAACTGCCGTCGGTGATGGCCGCCTTGGACAAGCTCACGCGCACACCGCAGCTGCTGGTGTGCGACGGCTACGGCATCGCCCATCCGCGCCGGGCGGGCCTGGCGGTGCACCTGGGCGTGCTGACCGGGCTGCCGTGCTTCGGCGTCGCCAAGACGCCGTTCGTCTTCCGCAGCGGCCCGCCGGGTGCGGAGCGCGGCGCCGGATCCCCGCTGACGTCGGACGACGGCGAGGTGGTGGGCCGCGCGCTGCGCACCCAGAAGGGCGTCCGGCCGGTGTACGTGTCCGTGGGGCACGGCATCGGGCTGGACAACGCCTGCGCCCATACGTTGCGGTTCGCGCCGCGCTACCGCCTCCCGGAGACGACCCGCCTGGCCGACCACCTCAGCCGCGAGCGCCTGCGCGCGACAAGCGGCGCCTGACCCGGCGGTCGCGACGACGCGGCACATGGCGCAGGAAAAGAGCCAGGACAGAGCACAGAAAAGGGGTGCCCCGCGGGGCACCCCTTTCCTCGGTCACGGCATCAGCGCCGGCTCAAGGCGTGACGTCAGCTCCAGTCGTCCTGGGGCTCGTCCATCGAGTCCTCGCCCATGCGCCGGCGAGCCTGCTCCTGGCCCCGCTGGGCCTGCTCGTCACGGCGACCGCCGGAACGCTCCGAGTCCTCCTGGCCGGGGCGCTGCATGCCCTGCTCGGCCTGCTCGGAACCCTGGCGGCGGGCCCCCTTGGCCTTGTCGGCGTACTCGCCCGCCTTGTTCCTGATGTCGTCCATACCGCCCATGATGAACTCCTCCTGGAGTGTGTGGGGAAGCGGCCTCGATCAGACTTACACGGGCGGACAACCGGCGCATCCCGGGTCGATCATTCGCCAATCGCCCCAGGTCAGCGGCGTTTTGTGGTCACGGAACGTGATGTTCGACGGTCCTGGCGGCCTCGTCGGCGGCCCCTCCCCTGCCCACCAGGCCCCGCCGTACCCCGGCGCTGCGGGCCAGCGCCGGCGCCGCGCGGCGCATCTCCCGCCGCCCCAGCGGCCCGCCGATGACCGCCGGCAGGTATCCGCGGACCGACTGCATGCCGCGCAGCCACCACTGCGCATAGACGTGCGGCGCTCGCCGCCCGATACCCGCCACGAGACGCTCCACGGCCGGCTCCAGCGGATACGTGCGGTTCGCCGGCCACGGCAGCCGTCCCCGCAACTCCCGCAGGGCGTCGTCCTCGTCGGCGCCGCGCACCATGTCGGTGTCGGTCCAGCTGAGATATCCGACACCAACTGCCACGCCCTGGTTGCCGACCTCCGCCCGCAGGCAGTGCGCGAACGCCTCCACCCCCGATTTGCTCGCACAGTACGCCGCCATCATCGGCGCCGGCGTGATCGCGGCCAGCGAGGCGATCTGCAGCAGATAGCCGCGCGAGGCGATCAGCGCCGGCAAGAAGGCGCGGGCAGTGGCGATACTGCCCAGCAGATTGACGTGGATGACGCGGTCGAAGGCGTCCGGGTCGGCGTCCAGGAACGGACCGCCGGTCGCCACACCGGCGTTGGCGACGACGATGTCGATCCGCCCGAAGTGCGCCAGCACCTCGCCCGCGACGCCGGCCATCGCCGCCCGGTCGGTGACGTCCGCCGTCCAGCAGGCCGCGTCACCGGGCAACGACTGCCTCACCCGGTCGAGTTCGGCCGGCTCCAGGCCCACCAGCGCCAACCGGGCGCCGCGCGCGGCGAGTTTGCGGGCCAGCAGTTCACCCACCCCGCGGGCGGCGCCGGTGACCACCACGACCTTGCCGTGCACCGATGATCGGCTCATGCGCTCTTCTCCTCCAGATGCGGGTCACCCGTCCGGCCCTGCGCCCCGTCCGCCGCGTCACCCGCGACGGGCGGCACCATGTGCGCGGCGGCCAGCGACCGTATGACGGACTCGACGGCGGCCGGGTCCTCGATCGGCGTCATATGGCCGAGCCCCGGCAGTTCGGTCAGCCCCACGCAGTTCGGCAGCGCCTGCGCCATGCCGCGGGCGTGGACCTTGGGCGTGAGCTTGTCGTGGGTGCCGACGAGGACGGCGGTCGGCGCGGTCAGCGCCGCGATCTCCGCGTCCAGGTCGAGCACCGACAGCACCCGCCCCCACGCGCCGCGCTGCCGGGCCTTGCAGGCGTGCACGATCCGCGCGGTGAAGGCCGCCTGCTCCCGGGTCGGCCGCTGCCCCAGCACGCCGTAGGCGAACGCGGCGCGCGACAGCCGGGTGACCGGCCCGAGCGGCAGGCGGGAGACCAGCAACTGCCGGTGCAGCGCCCGGCGCAACCACCGCGACAACAACCGCGGCGGCAGCACCTCGGTCGCCCCGAGCAGCCGCCCACTGCCCGTACTGGCCAGCAGCACCGCGGCGGTCCGCCGGCTGACCGCTGCCCGTCCGGACGCCGCCATGATGGTCATACCGCCCATGGAGTGGCCGACCAGCACCGCCCGTTCATCCTCCGGTACGACCGCCTCCAGTACGGCTTCCAGATCATCGGCCAGTACGCCCGTGCCGTAACCCCGCCGGGTGGCCGGCGCGGCGCTGCGGCCGTGACCGCGCTGGTCGTAGGCGATGACCCGGAAATCCGACGAGAGCAGCCGCACCACCGGCGCCCAGAACAGGATCGAGCACGTCCAGCCGTGCGCGAGCACCACCGCCGGACCGTCCGGGCGGCCGAACTCCTCGACGTGGATACGGGTTCCGTCCGCCGACACGACGTCGTGCGTGCGCCGCGCGGCCACCGCCTCGTAGGGAAGCGTCATGACGCGACCTCCGCCCGTACCGTGCGATCATCGCCCGCCGCGGCCCGGTCACCCGCGGGTGGGATCAGCTCGTATTCCGACACGATCAGCTGCCTGGTCGCCCGCCGGAACTCCGCCGTGGTGCCCGGCCAAGCCGTCGTGTTGCGGCCGTCGGCGTCCAGGTACCAGCTCTTGCAGCCGCCGGTGTTCCAGACGGTGCGGGCGGCACGCCGCTGGACCTCGGCGTTCCACGCGGCCACCGCGCCGGGTTTGGCGTCGAGCGCGGCGGCGCCGGTGCGGGCGAGGGTGCGCAGGTAGTCGGCGACGTAGTTGAGCGACGATTCGATCATCAGGATCATCGAGCTGTTCCCGAGCCCGGTGTTGGGCCCGATGATGAACAGCAGGTTGGGGAAGCCGTCGACGGTGCAGCCGCGCAGCGCCGCCATGCCGCCCTTCCAGTGCTCGCTCAGGGTGCGCCCGTCCGCCCCGACGACGCGGTCGCCGATCGGCATGTCGGTGACGTGGAAGCCGGTGCCGAAGATGATCGCGTCGACCTCGCGCTCGGTGCCGTCCGCGGTGACCACCGACGAGCCGCGCACCTCGGTGAGGGCGGAGGTCACCACGTCGGTGTTGGGCTGCGCGAGCGCCGGGTAATAGGTGTTGGACAGCAGGATCCGCTTGCACCCGATGGTGTAGTCGGGAGTGAGGCGGGCCCGCAGCGCCGGGTCCTTGACCGACCGGCGCAGATGGCCGCGTGCCATCCGCTCGGCGGCCTTCATCAGCCGTGGATGCCGGACGAAGGCGCCGACCTGGAACTCCCTGATGAGCCACAGCAGTCCGCGCCGCGCTTTGGCGGTGCTCGGCACTTTGCCGTGCAGCCAGCGTTCGGCGCCGCTGACCGGGCGGTCCACCCGAGGCAGCACCCACGGCGGCGTGCGCTGGATCACCGTGAGCCGGCCGACCTCGGGCTGGATCGCCGGCACGATCTGGATCGCCGACGCCCCCGTGCCGACCATGGCGACGCGCTTGCCCGCGAGGTCGAAGTCGTGGTCCCACCGCGCGGAGTGGAAGACCCGGCCGGGGAAGTCCTCGATGCCGGGGATGTCGGGGACCTTCGGGTCGGACAGCGGGCCGGTCGCCGAGACCACGACGTCGGCGGTCAGTTCCCCGGCCGCCGTGGTGAGCTCCCAGCGCCTCCTGGCGGCGTCCCAGCGGGCCTGCAGCACCTCGGCGCCGAAGCGCAGGTGCGGGCGCAGCCCGAAGGTGTCCGTGACGCGTTCCAGGTAGTCGCGGATGTGCTGCTGCCCGGAGAAGGCCCGCGGCCAGTCCGGGTTCGGCGCGAAGGAGAACGAGTACAGGTGCGAGGGCACGTCGCAGGCGCACCCCGGGTAGCTGTTGTCGCGCCATGTGCCGCCGACGGCGTCGGCGCGCTCCAGGATCACGAAGTCGGTGATCCCCTCGCGCCGCAGCCGTACGGCGGCCCCCAGCCCGCCGAATCCGGATCCGATGACCGCCACCCGCACGTGTTCGCGGTTGTCGTCGCCCATGGCACCGCCCTTCCTTCCCGCCGCCCGTCCACGGCCGCGGCCGTGGACCGGTCCCGCCGACCGCAGCCAGCACACCATGCCATCAATCACTGGCACCATCAGGACTGTAGAACACCGGGGTTACCACCGGTAGGGGGCGGACGGGATTCGTTTCGCCCGGCGATGTACGACGCCGCGGCACCCGTGCCGGCGCATCCTCGGCACAGGGATGCCGCCGAGCCCGCCGACGTGGGAATGTACGCCCGCCCGGCGACCCGGCCGAGAAACGTCCGCCGAGGACCGCCGCACAAGGATGAAGCCCGTCACACCACCGCATAGGCTGGGCGGGTGAACGACCGCGTGGACCAGACAGGCACACCGGGTGCCGTCGGCGCTCACCCCGCCGAGCACCCCCGCGCACGCGAATACCGCGTGGAGGAACTCGCGGAGGCCGCCGGCATACCGGTCAGAACCCTGCGCTTCTACCGCGAGCGGCGCCTGCTGCCGCCCCCGCGGCGCGACGGTCGTATCGCCTGGTATTCGGAAAGCCATCTCGCCCGGCTGCGCACCATCGCCGCGCTGCTGGAGCGCGGCCACACCCTCGGCGGCATCGCCGAGCTGATCACCGCGTGGGAAAAGGGCCGCACCCTCGGCGGCGTCGCCGAACTCCTCGGCCTCAGCGACACCCTCGCCGCCTCCTGGTCCGACGAGACCCCGGTGGTCCTGACCCCGCAGGAACTGGCCGACTACTTCGGCGACGACGTCAGCCCCGAGAACCTGACGACCGCCCTGGAGATCGGCTACATCTCCGTCGCGGGCGAGAACGCCCTGCACACCAGCCGCCGCCTGCTGGACGTCTCGGCCGCACTGGTACGCGAAGGCGTGCCGCTGGCCGCCGTCCTCGAAGCCGGCCGCCGGGTGCGCACCCACGTCGACGCCCTCGCCGCGCTCTTCACCGACGTGGTCAAGACCCACGTGCTGGGCCCCCTGGACGACCTGCCGCCCGAGCAGATGCAGCGGGTGTCCGACACCATGCAGCGCCTGCGCCCGCTGGCCAAGGACATCGTGGACGCCGAGATGTCGCTGGCCATGGAGCGCCGGATCCGCGCCGAGGTCGACGCGTGGCTGCGCCGCAGGCAGCCCTCCCCGGCCCCCGGGACCGCCGCCCCGGGCGAGGAGTCCCTGGACGGCGCGGCGCCCCCTCAGCGGCCCGCAGAGGGCCTGTGAGGGCGCCCCGCAGGGCGAGCGCCGGACCCGGCAACCTGCAAGAGTGGAGAACAGCGACCCGATTGGGAGGTGTCCCCCGTGCAACAGCCCCATGACGCCGGCGCGGAGCAGGCCATACTCAGCCGCATCAGCCAGATGGTCGCCGACGAGAAGGCGCTGCGCGACATGCTCGCCGGCTCCGACTCGGACGGCGCCGAGGAGCGTGGCCGCCTGACCGCCCTGGAACACGAACTCGACCAGTGCTGGGACCTGCTGCGCCAGCGCCGCGCACTGTCGGAGGCCGGCGAGGACCCGGGCGCCGCCAAGGTCCGCCCCTCCTCCACCGTGGAGGGTTACCGGTCGTGACCGATTCGTCGACGAAGGGCGGCGCCCCCGACATCAGCGTCGTCGACGCCCCGCAGGCCGGCCGCTACGAGGCCAGGATCGGCGGCGATCTCGCCGGCACCGCGTCCTATATGCGCACCCCCGAGATGATCGCCTTCGTGCACACCGAGGTGGGCGACGCCTACGAAGGCCGCGGCGTCGGGTCCACCCTGGCCCGCAGGGCCATGGACGACGCCCGCGCACAGGGCCTGCGCGTCCTGGCCATCTGCCCGTTCATCGCCGGGTGGCTGGACCGGCACCCGGAATACGCGGACCTGCAGTACGTGCCGGAAAGCAGCGTCTCCGACTGACCGGCGGCACGTCCGGTTGACCGGCCCGGGGCTCGCGGCGCCCGGCGCACATTGATGTCGTTTTTCCGCCGGACCGGCACCGTGACGAGGAGCGATGCTGGACAGGTGCATACGGACTTCGACGCTTGCGTCCGCGCCGTCCGGTCCAAGGACGCCCGGTTCGACGGGTGGTTCTTCACCGCGGTGCTGACCACCCGCATCTACTGCCGGCCCAGTTGCCCCGCCAACCCGCCGAAGGTCGTCAACATGACCTTCTACCCGAGCGCCGCCGCCGCGCAGCAGGCGGGGTTCCGCGCCTGCAAGAGGTGCCGCCCCGACGCCAGCCCCGGCTCGCCCCAATGGAACGAGCGCGCCGACCTGGTCGCCCGCGCCATGCGGCTCATCGCCGACGGCGTGGTGGACCGCGACGGTGTCCCGGGCCTCGCCGCCCGGCTCGGCTACAGCACCCGCCAGGTGCAGCGCCAACTGATCGCGGAACTCGGCGCGGGACCGCTCGCCCTGGCCCGCGCGCAGCGCGCCCAGACCGCGCGGCTGCTCATAGAGACCACGTCCATGCCGATGGGCGAGGTCGCTTTCGCGGCCGGCTTCGCCAGTATCCGCACCTTCAACGACACCGTCCGCGACGTCTTCGCCTTCGCGCCGGGAGAACTGCGCGCGCGGGTGGCCAAGGGCCGCCCCGCCGCCACGCCGGGCTCGCTCGCGCTGCGGCTGCCTTTCCGCCGCCCGCTCACCCCGGACAACCTGTTCGGCCACCTGGCGGCGACCGCCGTCCCGGGGGTCGAGGAATGGCGGGACGGGGCCTACCGCAGGACCCTGCGGCTGCCGTACGGCACCGGCATCGTCGAGCTGAGGCCGCACCCGGACCACATCGGCTGCCGGCTGTGGCTCACCGACTGGCGCGACCTGTCGCAGGCCATCAGCCGCTGCCGGCGGCTGCTCGACCTGGACGCCGACCCGCTGGCGGTCGACGCGCTGCTGTCCGCCGACCCGCTCCTGGCGCCGCTCGTCGCCAAGTCGCCCGGCCGACGGGTCCCGCGGGTCACCGACGGCCCGGAGTTCGCCGTCCGCGCGGTCCTCGGCCAGCAGATCTCCACAGCCGCGGCCCGTACCCACGCCGGCCGGCTGGTCGCGGCATACGGCGAGACCGTCGACGACCCCGGCGGCGGCCTCACCCACCTCTTCCCGTCCACCGCCGCGCTGGCCGGGCACGACCCGGCGGAGCTGGCGATGCCGCAGAGCCGCAGGGACACCCTGGCGGGCCTGCTGCGGGCCCTGGAGGACGGCGACCTGGACCTGGACGTCGGCAGCGACTGGCAGCGCGCACGCGCCCGGCTGGGGGCCTTGCCGGGCTTCGGCCCGTGGACGGTCGAGACGATCGCCATGCGGGCGCTCGGCGACCCCGACGCCTTCCTGCCGACCGACCTCGGCGTCCGCCACGCCGCCCGCGACCTCGGCCTGCCGGCCACACCTGCGGCCCTCACCCGGCACGCCGCCGCCTGGCAGCCGTGGCGTGCGTACGCCACGCAATACCTGTGGGCGACGGGCGATCATCCGATCAACATCCTGCCCACCGACCACCCTCACCCGGAAGGCACGTCACGATGACGACCACGACCACCCGCGCGACGGCCACCGCGGCCGGCACGTCGGCCCATACGACGATCGACAGTCCGATCGGCCCACTGACGCTTGTCACCCGTGAGGGTGGCCTCGCGGGCATCTACATGACGGAGCACCGGCACATCCCGCCGCAGGAGACCTTCGGCCCGCGCGTCACGGTGACCGGCCACCCGGTCCTCGCCCGCACCGCCGAGCAATTGGCGGCGTACTTCGCCGGCGAGGCACCCACCTTCGACATCGGCCTGTCGACGTCCGGCACGCCGTTCCAACGCCGCGTATGGGCGGCGCTGCGGGACATCCCGTACGGCGAGACCGTCTCGTACGGCGAGCTCGCCGGCGTCCTCGGCCAGCCGACCGCCTCCCGCGCGGTCGGGCTCGCCAACGGCAAGAACCCGGTCAGCATCATCGTGCCCTGCCACCGCGTCGTCGGCGCCGACGGCAGCATGACCGGCTACGGCGGCGGAGTGGAGCGCAAGCGCTGGCTGCTGGGCTTCGAACGCGGCCTGCAGCAGCCCGTCCTGGGCTGACACCCTGCGGTCCGGCCGGAAAGCCGCTGCGACGGAGCCCTGGGGCGCCCTGCGGCGCCCTGCGGCTCACGTCCCGGCCAGCGCCCCCTCCGCCTGCACCGGTGCGCCGGAGTCGCCGTCGCCGCCGGAAGCTCCCGAGCCGTCCGTACGGCGCCTGCGCCACCAGCCGTAACCGGCCAGCACGGCGAGCCCCACCAGCGACGCGCCGCCGACGAGTTCGCCCTGGCGCAGGCCCGGCGGCGTGAAGGAGCACGACACGGTGGTCGCGGCGCCGTCGGCCGGCAGCTTCACGGCCAGCAGCCCGAGCCAGGACTGCGCGGTGCTCTTGCCGCCGCCACCTGCCGAGCACTGCCACCCGGTGATGGCGGGCGCCGCGAACACGGCGTATCCGCGCGAACCGCTCGGCAACTGTGCGGAGAATCCGTCGTCGCCCACATGCACGGAGGTCGCCGCCGATGCCGCAAGCTGCTGCTCGGCGTCGGCGAGCTTCTTCGGGTCCAGGCATCCGATGGCGTCGGTGCCCAGCGTCGTCGTCGCGAAGACCCGTACCTTCAGCGTCACCCGCCCGTCCGCGGGTGCGTCGGCGACGTGCACCATTGCGGCGCGGCGGGCCGGCATGTCGCCGGTGAGGGAGAAGCTCTGCCCGCCCGGCACCCCGATCCGGCTGTTCAGGTCCGGTGCGTTCAGATACACCTGGTCACCGGCCGGGCAGGACGTCTCCAGCGTGTACTTGTCGTCGTTCGCCAGCGTGGCACCGCCGTGCACCTGGAACTGGTCGCCGCTCGGCAGCACCTGCTTCCCGTTCCCGTCCCGCAAGGTGATCGGTCCGGACGCGTCGTAGACCCGGTGGCCGAGCAGCATCTCCTGGTTGCGGTACGGCGAGGCGCCGTAGGCGCCGGTGGTGCCGGGGCCGCGAACGGTCACCAGCGGCGGCACCTTCTGCCGGGTGATGAACGACGGCGCCTTTGGTGCCGGGTTTCCGCGCTGGTGCGGGTCCAGGGCCTGGTGCGACCGTGCGCCGACGGAGAAGATCACGTCGGTCACGGGGTTGTCGAGGCTCTGCAACGACCGGCCGTGCGACGTCCAGCCGCCGCCGAGCGCGGCCAGTGTCTGCGTCCAGACCTCGGGCGTCAGGCTGCTGTAATAGGCCGCGCCCTGCCCGCCGACCATCAGCGGGTCGTTGCCGACGGTCTGCTCACGCCCCGGGTCGGTGCGGTAGTCGGGCCAGTCGTCCGCCGACGCGACAGCCGCGGCCTGCGAACTCTCCCGGTGGCCCCAGGGGGCGTAGTCGTCGAGGAGCTCGATGCGCTTGCGGTCGGCCCACGCCGTGGACAGCGACGACTGCGCGAACTGCACCGCGACCAGCACGCTGACGGCGACCAGGACCAGCGCCCTGCTGCGCTGCGTTTCCGCGCGCCCGAGGAGTATCAGGGCGCCGACCACGCATCCCAGGCCGACGGCGAACAGCGCATAGGTGCCGCGTCCCGTGACGCCGGCGTCCGACCCGATCGCGGCGACCGCCGCCAGGGCGGCCATCACTGCGGCACCGAAGCCGATCTGACGCCACGTCGGCAGGCCGTGGGCGAGCGCGAACCAGGCGGCGATGATCATCACACCGCTCAGCACGAACGTCTGGCGGTAGGGGCTTCCGTTGGGCGTCGCGAACGCGTGCCACGCCAGGTGCGTCGGCTGCCACTGGAACGACAGCAGGACGGCCAGCATGGCACCGGTCCACACCACGCGCGTACGGCGCGGTACGACCCCGTGGAAGGGCAGCAGGAGCGCCAGCAGGAGCGCCGCCGAGTCGAGGTACAGCGCGGGGCTGGCGGAGCCGAACGTGCCCGGCAGGAGCCGCCCGAAGACGTCCGGCCAGGGTGCGGCGGCGAAGTCCCCGTCACGGCCGGGATAGGCGAGCTTGGTGGCCTTGACGATGGTGAGCAGCAGCGGCGCCGACAGCCCGATGCCGAGGACCATCGACAGGGACGCCCGCCCCATCGCCTTGAGGGCCTGCCGGCGCGTGGTGCCCGGTTCCATCAGCAGCCGGGCGACGAGGACGATGGCCGAGGCGATCGTGGCCATGTACGCGGTGTAGAAGTTCGCGGTCCAGCCGAGTGCGACGATCACGACGGCCAGGACCGGGCGCCGCCCCGTCCGCGCCCATTCCACGACCATGCAGAAGAGCGGGAAGGCGATCAGGCCGTCCAGCCACATGGTGTTGTACTCGGCGGTGGTGATGGTCCACCCGCACATCGCGTACGACGCGCCGAGCAGCCCCGCGCCCCACCAGCGCCCCGGGCGCAGCATCAGCAGCAGGCACGCCATGGCCGCGGCGGCGGCGCCGATCTTCAGCACGGTGATGGCGTAGACGGCCAGGTCGATGCGGTCGCGCGGGAAGAGCGCCACCAGCAGGGCGAACGGGCTGGAGACGTAGGTGCCCAGGTCCGGCAGGAAGCTGGTGCCGTACCCGGACTGCCAGTTCAGCAGGATGCCGCCGTCGGCCTTGCCGTGCAGCAGGTCCCACAGGTGGGCGTGGAACGGCACGAACTGGTTGCCGAGGTCATTGACGTTGCGCGTGCGCGACCCGAAGGGATACGTGTGCGAGAAGGCGTCCCCGGCGCAGAAGGCGACGGCCGCCGCGAAGGCGCCGAGCAGTGCGGCGCGCAATCGGACCGCAGCACCTGAGGGGCCCTGCCTGGCTTCCAACGGTTTGACCCCCACACACGACCGATCCTGTGATTTTCGGCAGATGGTAGGCAGACACGGGCATCGGAATGATGGCGACCATCGGGCCATAGGGTGAACAGAAAGCCCGATCGGCCGACCGACGCGCGAGGCATCGGCCGGCCGACCGGGACAGTCACCCTTTCGAGGGGGTGGAACCGGTCAGACGACGACGGGCTCCCGTTCCCCCTCGTCGGCCGCACGCGGCGAGGGGGCGAGGTTCTTGCGCAGCTGCTCGCCCTCCACGTCGACGTTCGGCAGCGCACGGTCCAGCCGGCGCGGCAGCCACCAGGCGGAGCGGCCGAGCAGTGCGAGCACCGCGGGCACGATGGTCATACGGACGATGAACGCATCGAATGCCACCGCGATGGCCAGACCGAAGCCCATCATCTTGATCATCGATTCCGACGATCCGATGAATCCGGCGAAGACACTGATCATGATGACCGCCGCCGCCGACACCACCCGTGCGCCATGGGTGAAGCCGGTGACGACCGCCTGCCCCGGCGTCTCGCCGTGGACGTATGCCTCGCGCATCCGGGTGACCAGGAAGACCTCGTAGTCCATGGCGAGGCCGAACACCACGCCGATCAGGAAGATCGGCATCATGCTCATGATCGGACCGGTCTGCTCCACGCCGAGCAGGCCGGACAGCCAGCCCCACTGGAAGACCGCCACGACCGCGCCCAGGGCGGCGAGCACCGACAGCAGGAAGCCGAGCGCGGCCTTCAGCGGCACCAGGACGGAGCGGAAGACGACCATCAGCAGCAGGAAGGCGAGCCCGACGACCAGCACCAGGTAGGGCACCAGGGCGTCGTCGAGCCGCTGGGAGACGTCGATGTTCATGGCGGTGGTGCCGGTGACCAGCACCTCGGCGCCCGTGGTCTTCTCGAAGTCACCCGAATGGCCGCGGATGACGTGGACCAGGTCCTCGGTCTGCGCACTGCTCGGCTTGGAGGCCGGCACGACGGTCAGGGTGGCGGTGTCCGCCGTGGCGTTGAACGACGGCTCGGTCACCGTCTTGACATCGGCGAAGGCGGAGATCTTCTGCTTGACCTCCTGCGCCGCGGCCTTGGGGCTGTCGCTGTGGGCGCCGTCGACCACGACCATGAGGGGACCGTTGAAGCCCGGCCCGAAGCCGTCCGACAGCATGTCGTAGGCCTTGCGCTGCGTGGTGCTGACCGGCTGCGAGCCGTCGTCCGGCAGGCCCAGCTGCATGCCCGTCACGGGCACCGCCGCGAGCCCCAGGGCGACCACCGCGGCCACCAGGAACGGAACCCGCCGCCGCACTACCAGGCGCGCCCACCGCGTCCCCATGGAGGGTTTCCCGTGCGCTGCGGCCCGGCCCTTGCGCACCTTGCGGGTGAGGACCTTGGGGCCGGCGAAGCCGAGGAGCGCCGGGATGAGCGTGAGCGCGATCAGCACGGCGACCGCCACGGTGGCGGCTGCGGCCAGGCCCATCTTGGTGAGCATCGGGATGTTGACGACCGACAGGCCGGCGAGCGCGATGAGCACCGTGAGCCCGGCGAAGACGACGGCCGAGCCCGCGGTGCCGACGGCGCGGCCGGCTGCTTCCTCGCCGTCGCGGCCCTCCATGAGTTCGTGCCGGTGGCGCGAGACGATGAACAGCGCGTAGTCGATGCCGACCGCCAGTCCGATCATCGACGCGAGTGTCGACGACGTGCTGGACAGGCCGAGCGTGCTCGCGAGCGCGGTGATCGACGCGATGCCGACGCCCACCCCCATGATCGCGGTCAGCAGCGGCAGCCCCGCGGCGACGAGCGAGCCGAACGTCAGCAGAAGGACGACGGCGGCGATGCCGATGCCTATTGCCTCGCTGTTGCCCGTCGACGGCGAGGCCTGCAGGGCGGTGCCGCCGGCTTCGACGTCCAGTCCCGCGTCGCGGCCGTGCTGGGCGGCGGTCTCGATCGCCGTGTGGGTGGCGTCGGTGATCTCCGTTGATTTCACCTGGAAAGTGACCGTCGTATAAGCGGTCGATCCGTCCTTGCTCACGGTGCCCGCGGTGTACGGGTCGGCGACCGTCGCACGTTGCGGTGTGTGCCGCAGTTCGCCGACGACCTTTTCCACGGCGGCCTTGTTCTCACCCGCGGTGACCTTCTGCCCGCCGGGCGCCTTGAACACCATGCGGGTGCTCGCGCCGTCGGCGTTGCTGCCGGGGAAACGCTCGTGCAGCAGGTCGAACGCCTTCTGCGCCTCGGTCCCCGGGACGGTGAAGTTGTCGGCGGGCGCGGTCGGCGCGGTCGCCGCGCCGACTCCCGCGAGGGCCAGCAGCGCGATCCAGACAAGGACGACGTAGCGCCGTCGCCGGAAGGCGAACCGGCCCAGTTTGTAGAGGAACGTGGCCATGGGGGCAGGGCTCCCGTCAGGAAATATGGAAAAAGGGCGTAAGGAACCAGCCCGACGACGAGAGCGGCGTGTCAGGTGGAAAGGGTGGGGCGTATCGGTGGGTGACTGGGACGGGTGAACGACGGTGTCAGGGCATGGCTGCCCGACCTGACGATCGGCTCAGGCGATGATCGGCTTACCTCGTGTGACGACTTATGACGACAGGCCGAGTGCGGGGATCACCACGGCGTCGATGTATCTGTGGCTGTACTCGGGGTCGGCGTCGAGGCCCTCGAGAATCGGACGCGCCATTGCGCCGCCGAAGAGCATGTGCGGGATGAAGTGCCCCGCCGGGTTGTCGGCCGACAGCTCACCGCGGTCGACGGCCCGCTGCACCAGGACACGGAAGCTGTCCAGTTCCGGCTCGATGAGCAGTTCCCGCAGGGCGCGGAAAAGGTCCTCGTTCCGGAAGGCGGCATGCGCGAGGCCGCGCATGAGCTCCTGGTCGCGCTTGGACTCGTCCTCGTCGTGGCACCGCACGAGCTCGTGCAGGTCACCGGCGAGCGACCCGGTGTCGATGTCCGAGGGGGACACCGGCTTGAGGTGGCGCAGCGCGGTGGCGACCATCTCGGGCTTGCCGTTCCACTGGCGGTAGAGGGTGGCCTTGCTGGACCGCGTACGGGCAGCGACCGCGTCCATGGTCAGCGCCTCGTAGCCGACCTCGCGCAGCAGCTCGACGACCGCCTCGAACAGCTCCCGCTCGCGTTCGGGGGTCAGGCGGGTACGACGCCCGGCGGATGCCTGAGCTGTCATGTCCTGTCCTCCGAATCCTCTGGTACGGGCCGCCATAGCGTACGGCCTCGTTCCGTATCGCAGCGACCGCGCGGCCACCGTCATCGAAACGATGTCGTACACCTAGAGCGTAGACGACCCACGATCGAAACGCCACCGTTTCGATCGTGGGTCGTATCACTCGCCGCGCGGGAACTCGGCCATGGGCGGGACCGCCCGTTTTCCTGCGCATATTGCCCAGCCGCCCGCCGGTCCCGCGCACATCGCGCTCACACGGCCGGCTCAGGCCGGCAGCGCAAGAGTGTGGCCGGTGTGCTCGACCTTGGCGCGCAGATAGCGGACGTTCGCGTCGGACACATGCACCCCGGTCGGCACCCGCTCGGTCACCTCCGTGCCGAGGGCGGCCAGCTGCCGCGCCTTGT
>NZ_JAATEJ010000002.1 GCF_012034175.1 Actinacidiphila epipremni | reverse complement strand
GGGGGCGGCGGGGGGGGCGGGGGCGGGGGCGGGCGGCGGCGGGGGGGGGGGGGGTGGGCGGGGGGGGGGGGGGGGGGGGGGGGGGGGGGGGGGGGGTGAGGGGACGGGGTATGAGTTGGCCGGGCGGGATGCTGCGGTCGACCGGACGCTCGGGGCGTTGTACGGGGGCGGTGGCGCGGCGGTGCGGGAGCGGGGGGCCGGGCTCGGGGGGTCGGCGCCGCAGGTGGCGCGGTGGCTGGGGGACGTCCGGCGGTATTTCCCGACCTCCGTGGTGCAGGTGATGCAGCGGGACGCCATCGGCCGGCTCGGGCTCCAGGCGCTGCTGATGGAGCCGGAGATGCTGGAGGCGGTGGAGGCCGACGTCCACCTCGTGGGCACGCTGCTGTCGCTCAGCAAGGCGCTGCCCGAGACCGCACGGGAGACCGCCCGCGCGGTGGTCCGCAAGGTCGTGCGCGACCTGGAGGCCAAGCTCGCGACCCGCACCCGCGCCACCCTCACCGGTGCGCTGGACCGCTCGGCGCGGACCGCCCGCCCGCGGCACCGCGACATCGACTGGGACCGCACCATCCGCGCCAACCTGCGCCACTACCTGCCCGAGCACGGCACCGTCGTGCCGCAGCGGCTGGTCGGCCACGGCCGCGCGGACCGCGCGGTGCGCAAGGACGTCGTCCTGTGCATCGACCAGTCCGGCTCCATGGCCGCCTCCGTCGTCTACGCCTCGGTCTTCGGCGCGGTCCTCGCCTCGATGCGCTCCCTCGACACCCGCCTGGTCGTCTTCGACACCGCCGTCGTGGACCTCACCGACCAGCTCACCGACCCCGTCGACGTCCTGTTCGGCACCCAGCTCGGCGGCGGCACCGACATCAACCGCGCCCTCGCGTACTGCCAGACGCAGATCACCCGTCCGGCGGACACCATCGTCGTACTGATCAGCGATCTCTACGAGGGCGGCATCCGCGACGAGATGCTCGGGCGGGTCGCCGCCATGAAGGCGTCCGGCGTGCAGTTCGTGGCGCTGCTCGCGCTGAGCGACGAGGGCGCGCCGGCGTACGACAGGGAGCACGCGGCGGCGCTCGCGGCGCTCGGCGCCCCCGCCTTCGCCTGCACTCCGGACCTGTTTCCCGAGGTGATGGCCGCGGCGATCGAGAAGCGGCGGATACCCGTACCCGAGGCACGAGGTGCCGAAGCGGATGGCACGCTGTGACCGTTCTCACCGCTCCCAGGGGATCCGCGATTTAGGCCGCACCCGTGCGCGGCGATAACCTGCAAGACGGACATGCCGCGTACTCGGACACCGCGTGCGCATCCCTGGTGACAGCAGGTGACGTGCGGTCGCCCTGCCCTCCGCGGCACGCCCAGCCGGCAGGCGGCGCTGTACAGACGACGGCAGCCTCCTGCCGACGCCGCACACCACATCCAGGCTTACTCCAGCCGATCCAGGGAAAAGGGAGACGGACGCGCGTGGACCTGTTCGAGTACCAGGCGAGGGATCTCTTCGCCAAGCACGGGGTACCGGTGCTGGCCGGTGAAGTCATCGACACGCCTGAGGCGGCGCGCGAGATCACCGAGCGGCTCGGCGGCAAGTCGGTCGTCAAGGCGCAGGTCAAGGTCGGTGGCCGCGGCAAGGCCGGCGGCGTGAAGCTGGCCGCGACCCCGGACGAGGCCGTCGCCCGCGCGACGGACATCCTCGGCATGGACATCAAGGGCCACACGGTCCACAAGGTGATGATCGCCGAGACGGCTCCGGAGATCGTCGAGGAGTACTACGTCTCCTTCCTGCTGGACCGCGCCAACCGCACCTTCCTGTCCATCGCCTCCGTCGAGGGCGGCATGGAGATCGAGGAGGTGGCGGCCACCCGCCCGGAGGCCGTCGCGAAGACCCCGATCGACGCGATCGACGGCGTGGACGAGGCCAAGGCCCGCGAGATCGTCGCGGCGGCGAAGTTCCCGGCCGAGGTCGCGGACAAGGTCGCGCACGTGCTGGTCACGCTGTGGGACACCTTCGTGAAGTCCGACGCGCTGCTGGTCGAGGTCAACCCGCTGGCCAAGGTCGCCTCCGGCGAGGTCATCGCGCTGGACGGCAAGGTGTCGCTGGACGACAACGCCGAGTTCCGGCACCCCGAGTACGCCGAACTCCACGACAAGGCCGCCGCCGACCCGCTGGAGGCGGCTGCCAAGGAGAAGAACCTCAACTACGTCAAGCTCGACGGCCAGGTCGGCATCATCGGCAACGGCGCCGGCCTGGTCATGAGCACCCTGGACGTCGTCGCCTACGCCGGCGAGGCGCACGGCGGCGTCAAGCCCGCGAACTTCCTGGACATCGGCGGCGGCGCGTCCGCGCAGGTCATGGCGGACGGCCTGGAGATCATCCTGGGCGACCCGGACGTGCGCTCCGTCTTCGTCAACGTCTTCGGCGGCATCACCGCGTGCGACGAGGTCGCCAACGGCATCGTGCAGGCGCTGGCGCTCCTGGAGGACCGGGGCGAGCAGGTCAGCAAGCCGCTGGTCGTCCGCCTCGACGGCAACAACGCCGAGCTGGGCCGGAAGATCCTCACCGACGCGAACCACCCGCTGGTGCAGCGTGTCGACACCATGGACGGCGCGGCCGACAAGGCCGCCGAGCTGGCCGCCGCCAAGTAAGCACGAGGACGAGGACACACACCACCATGGCTATCTGGCTCAACAAGGACAGCAAGGTCATCGTCCAGGGCATGACCGGCGCGACGGGCGTGAAGCACACCAAGCTCATGCTCGGCGACGGCACCAACGTCGTGGGCGGCGTCAACCCGCGCAAGGCGGGGCAGTCCGTGGACTTCGACGGCACCGAGGTGCCGGTCTTCGGCACCGTCAAGGAGGCCATCGAGAAGACCGGCGCGGACGTCACCGTCATCTTCGTGCCGGAGAAGTTCACCAAGGACGCCGTCGTCGAGGCGATCGACGCGGAGATCCCGCTGGCCGTCGTGATCACCGAGGGCATCGCCGTGCACGACTCGGCGTCGTTCTGGGCGCACGCCGGCAAGAAGGGCAACAAGACCCGGATCATCGGCCCGAACTGCCCCGGCATCATCACGCCGGGCCAGTCCAACGTCGGCATCATCCCGGGCGACATCACCAAGCCGGGCCGTATCGGCCTGGTGTCGAAGTCCGGCACGCTGACGTACCAGATGATGTACGAGCTGCGGGACATCGGCTTCTCGACGGCGGTCGGCATCGGTGGCGACCCGATCATCGGCACCACGCACATCGACGCGCTCGCCGCGTTCGAGGCCGACCCCGACACCGACCTCATCGTGATGATCGGCGAGATCGGCGGCGACGCGGAGGAGCGGGCCGCGGCGTTCATCGAGAAGAACGTGACGAAGCCGGTCGTCGGCTACGTCGCCGGCTTCACCGCGCCCGAGGGCAAGACGATGGGCCACGCCGGCGCGATCGTCTCCGGCTCCTCCGGCACGGCGCAGGCGAAGAAGGAGGCCCTGGAGGCGGCGGGCGTCAAGGTCGGCAAGACGCCGTCCGAGACGGCGCGGCTGGCCCGGGCGATCCTCGTCGGCTGAGGCCGCGCTCTTTCGTACGTACGGCCTGCTTCCCCTGCCGGGGGGCGGGCCGTACGCATGTCAGTCGGCGGGGGAGGATACGGGCCGGGTGGTCGCCTGCTGCTGGGCGGGGGCGTCGTGGTGCGAGTGGGCGCCGGGCTGCGGTCCGACGATCATGCAGACGGTGGTGACCAGCAGGATGGCGCCGGCCGCGCCGAAGGAGGCGACCGTACGGCGCCGGGTGCCGCGTTCGCTGGCCTCGCGCACGCCGGCGGCGGTGGGGGCGCCGGGGCTGCCGGGACCGTGGGGTTCGGCGGCGGTGAGCAGGCCGGCGAGGTGGGTGGCGGCGTCGCCGCCGTCGTAGACCTCGGGCGCGGCGGCGGCCAGTTCGCGCCGGGCGCCGATGATGCGGGAGGCGGCGGCGCGGGTGCTGGACTCGACCTCGGCGGCCGTCCGCGGCAGGCTCATCCCCAGCCCGTCGTGCAGCAGCAGCGCCCGCCGCCGCTCCGGGTGGATCCGTACGAGGGCGCCCCACAACTCGCCCTCCACCGCCGGCCCGCCCCGCCGCCGCAGCCGGGCCACATGCCGCTGCCAGGTCGCGAGGGCGTACGTGTGCGCGGTGGCCCGCAGCCACCCCACGGGGTCCTCGTCCCGCGCGACCTCGGGCCACCGCTGCCACGCCAGGTCGAACGCCCGCCCCACCGCCCGCCCGGCAAGCTCCCGATCCCCCGTGAGCACCACGACCTGCCGCCGCAGCCCCTCGGCACACCGCAGATAAAGCGCGTCGAACGCGTCCTCGGCCCCTCCGGTGTCCGCCGGGTCGACCACCCCGACCGCCCTGGCGGCAGCCTCCACGCGGGAGGACGAGATCCCCCCGGCCCCGGCGCTCGCCTCGACCCCGCAGGCACCGAGCGCGGGAGCTTCGGCCCCCTCCGCCGGGGACTCGGGGAGTGGCGTCGCGATCACCGCCGGGTAGACCGCCCGCACCCGAAAGGGCGCAGCCGTGCCGGTCCCGCTGCGCGCCTTGACCGCCGCCGCACCGGTACGCGCACGGGCGGCGGCGGGCTTCGGCCGGGACTTGTGTGGCCGCTTACGCCCGCTCACCGGTAAGTCCTCTCATCCGACTCGTCCGACGGTCCGAAAAAAGCACGCATACGTCGCATCATGGGCGACACGACGATCAAGTGCCTGCTGCACGGGCGAAACGGGTGTTCTTGGCACGATGGGACGCCGTGACCCCACGGACGCATCCCCCGACCCCACCCGAGCCATCCCGCGGCGACGGAGGGGGTGCCAGCCCGGGCGCGGAGGGCTACCCGGCGCCTTTGGGTGCGGGTGGTGGCCCAGGTGGTGGGGGGTACAGCGTTGGGGTGGTTGGGGGGCGGCGGGGGGTTGGGCGGGGGGCGGCGGTTGCTGCAGGGGCGGCGGATGCGGGGCTGGCGCTCGGGGGGCTGGCCGCAGTCGTGTTGCTGTTGTGGGTTGTGTCGCCGCTGCCGGACAGCGGGCTCGGGGGGGCGCTGCGGGTCGGGGCGGATCTGTGGCTCATGGCGCACGGGGCCGACCTCGTGCGGGACGGGACGCTTTCCGGGGTGGCCGCGCCGATCGGGGTCACGCCGTTGCTGCTCAGCGTGCTGCCCGCGTGGCTGCTGCACCGCGGGGCCGCGTCCGCGGTCGGCAACGGGTCGCCGCGGGCGGCCGGCTGGCTGCTCACGGGGTACGTGGGCATCGCGCTGCCGGTCACGGTGTACGCCGCGACCGGGCCCGTACACGTCAACGTGCTGTCCGCCGCGCTGCACGTCCCGCTCTTCGCCGCCGCCGCGACCGCCGCCGGCGCCTGGACCGGGTGCGGCCGGCCGTCACCGGCCCGCTATGTGCGGTGGGGCGGCGACGCCGCTCTCGCGCTGCGGGCCGGCGGCATGGCGGCGGCGGTCCTCGTCGCCGGCGGGGCGATCATCGGCGGCGTCGCGCTCGCCGAGCACCTGATGCGCTCGGGGCGGGCGTACGGGCAGCTCAGCGCGCCCATCGCCGGGCAGGTCGCGGTCTTCCTGCTGTGCGTGCTGCTCGTGCCGAACCTCGCGGTGTGGTCCGCGGCGTACGCCCTCGGGCCCGGCTTCGCGGTCGGCGCGGGCAGTGCGGTGAGCCCGGCGGGCGCGTCGGGCTATCCGCTGCTGCCGCGTTTCCCGCTGCTCGCCGCGCTGCCGCCGCAAGGGCCCGCGCACGCTCTCGGCTGGGCGACCCTCGCGGTGCCGGCCCTGGCCTCGGTCGCGGTCGCCGTCTGCTGCGTCAGGGGCCGCCGCCCGCCGGGCCGTACGGCCCTGGTCGCCGCGGGCGGCTCCGCCGTGTGCGGGCTCGCGCTGGGCCTGCTCGCCTACGCCGCCGCCGGGCCGATGGGTACGGCGACGCTGGCGGACTTCGGCCCGGGCTACTGGCTCACCGCCGCCGCGGCCACGGCCTGGCCGCTGGTCCTGGCCACGCTGCCGGCCACCGCTGTCGCCTGGCTGCGCACCCGGGCGTTGCGCGAACCGCCCCCGCACCCGGCCCCGCGCTGGGCCCGCACCCGCGCGACCTGGCGCTGGACCCGCGCACATCTGCGCCGCAGGCCCAAGCCGCCGTCGCTTTACGCCCGCCTCGCCGCGCTCACCCGCCGGAGGCCGGCCCCGTCCGACTCGCAGGTCCAGCCGCCGCCTTCGCGGTACGCCCGTCTCGCCGCGCTGGCCGGCGTGCGCCGGAGGCCGGCGCCGCCCGCCGTACCGGAGCAGCCTCCCGTACCGCCGAAGCCCACGCATCCGCCGAAGCCAGCGGAGCCGCCCCGGGCCGCGCCCGCGGATGGCGCGGACGGGTGAGGCCGGGGGAGTGCGCTACGGGCGCATCGCCGGGACGTCGCGGAGCGGCTCGGGGAGGAGCTTCTGGCACGCCTGGGCCGCGGGCGTCGTCAGGGCGTCCTTCTTGCACGTGTAGTAGTCGCGGTACGCGAGGTGCAGCGCGTACGTCGAGGCCACGATCGCGAGCGTGACCGCGCTGGTCACGATGCCCGTCCACGCCGCCGTCATGAAGGAGCGCTGCGCGTCGGGCCCGGGCGCGGGCGGCGCGGGGCGCGGGGACTGCGTGGCGTCGGCGAGCGCCGAGGCCGCCTGGGCGCGGGCCTTCGCGCGGTCCTCGGGCGACATCCGCAGCGCGCTGATGCCCCAGTAGAGGGCGAGCGCGCCGAGCAGCAGGCCCACCGGGATCCAGCCGACGACCGCGGCGATCAGGCCCCAGATGCCGCAGAAGATCGCATACCGGGAGCGCCGGTGCGCCGGATCCGTGGGGTCGAAGGTCGGGCCCGTGCCCTGCGGACCGCTCGGGCCCTGCGACGGGTCGGGCCGCCTGCCGTACGGGTCGGGCCGGCCGCCCTGCGGCTGCCGGGTGCTCCACTGGCTCCCCCACGGCCGGGGCGCACCCGGCGGCGGGGGCGGCGGCGCACCGTCCTCCGGCCCCTGACCCGAAGACCCCGGAGACCCCGCACCCCCTGGCGCTCCCGGCCCCCCGGCCGGATCCGCGGGGGCGGACCCCGCGGCGGGCCGCCTGGGCTGCCAGGGCCGGTCCGGCGCCCCCTCGGGCGGCGGGGCGAACGGGTTGTCCTGGTCCTGCTCGCCCTCGGGCGCACGCAGCGCGAGACGATAACGGCCGCTGCTCATGATGTGATGCGCCATCCCCTTGGGCTCGACTCCTCGTAACACCGGTATCAGCACAGTAATCCGCACAGCCGCGCGACCGCCCGGCCCGGCGGCCCGGGCCCCGCCGCCGTGCACCGGCGTACCGTGCCGTACCGCGCCGTACGACCGGGACGCCGGCGAGCCGCGCAGCGACCCGTGCCGTCCCGAGCATCCTCTTGCCTGTGCCCCGCACGTACGTCATACGCGACTCAGGTGTCGGATACATCACGTTCACCCGCGCGCAGGCCGCGCGCAGTCCGTGTCCCTGCCAGACGCTACCCTCCGCGCGCTCACCCGTCCCGCGGGGGCCGTCCACAGTGCCGGTATCGTTGCTGACGGTCGGCGGTCTCGTAGGGTTCCCCGGAATCCGGCCGATCCCTGACTCGTACGATCATCCCAAGGATGTCCGGGCGTGCGCCAGAGGTATGCGCCGCAGGTATGCGCCGCAGGTATGCGCCGCAAGCACGCGCCGGAACGTCCGCCGATCCGCCCGCGAGAGAGAGCCCCCGCCAGTGGCCGCCCGAACTCCCGCCGCCCACACCCCCGCCGCCCCGCACGGCGCCCCGCCCCGCGACCGGGCCGCCCGCCGCCTGGTCGTCCTCGTCTCCGGCTCCGGCACCAACCTCCAGGCGCTGCTCGACGCCATCGAGGCCGACCCCGGCTACGGCGCCCGGATCGTCGCGGTCGGCGCCGACCGCGCCGGCATCGCGGGCCTGGAGCGCGCCGAGCGCGCGGGCCTGCCCACCTTCGTCGTACGGGTCGCGGATTTCGCCGACCGGGCCGCCTGGGACGCCGCGCTCACCGCGGCGACCGCGGCGTACGAGCCGGACCTGGTGGTCTCGGCGGGCTTCATGAAGATCGTCGGCAAGGACTTCCTCGCCGCGTTCGGCGGCCGGTTCGTCAATACCCACCCCGCGCTGCTGCCGAGTTTCCCCGGGGCCCACGGCGTGCGCGACGCGCTCGCGTACGGCGCGAAGGTCACCGGGTGCACCGTCCACTTCGTCGACGACGGCGTCGACACCGGCCCGGTCATCGCCCAGGGCGTGGTCGAGGTCCGGGAGGACGACACGGAGGACGCGCTCCACGAGCGCATCAAGGACGTCGAGCGGCGGCTGCTCGTCGACGTCGTAGGGCGGCTGTCGCGCGACGGCTACCGCATCGAAGGACGAAAGGTACGGATCCCGGCATGAGCGCCGACACCAACGCCACCGAGGGACAAGGCCAGGGACAGGGCCAGGAACAGGGCCAGGGACAGGGCCAGGGGCAGCGGCCCATCCGCCGCGCCCTGATCAGCGTCTACGACAAGACCGGCCTGGAGGACCTGGCCCGCGGGCTGCACGAGGCGGGCGTGGAGCTGGTGTCGACCGGCTCGACCGCGGCCCGGATCGCCGCCGCCGGTGTGCCGGTGACCCCGGTCGAGGAGCTGACCGGCTTCCCCGAGTGCCTGGACGGCCGGGTCAAGACGCTGCACCCGCGCGTGCACGCCGGCATCCTCGCCGACCTGCGGCTGCCCGACCACCAGCGGCAGCTCGACGAGCTGGGCGTCCGGCCGTTCGAGCTGGTCGTGGTCAACCTCTACCCCTTCCGGGAGACCGTCGCCTCCGGCGCGACCGACGACGAGTGCGTCGAGCAGATCGACATCGGCGGGCCCTCCATGGTGCGGGCCGCCGCGAAGAACCACCCCTCCGTCGCGGTCGTCACCAGCCCGGCCCGTTACGCCGACGTGCTCGCCGCCGTGCGCGGGGGCGGCTTCGACCTGACGGCCCGCAAGCGGCTGGCCGCCGAGGCGTTCCGGCACACCGCCGCGTACGACGTCGCCGTCGCGTCCTGGTTCGCCGACGGCTACGCGGCCGACGACGACAGCGCCTTCCCGGCCTTCGCCGGCGAGGTCTTCGTCCGCCGCCAGACGCTGCGCTACGGCGAGAACCCGCACCAGCCGGCCGCGCTGTACGTCACCGAGGGCGGCACCGGCGGCGGGCTGGCCGGCGCGGAGCAGCTGCACGGCAAGGAGATGTCGTACAACAACTACGTGGACACCGAGGCCGCCCGGCGGGCCGCCCACGACCACACCGAGCCGTGCGTGGCGATCATCAAGCACGCCAACCCGTGCGGCATCGCGGTCGGCGCGGACGTCGCCGAGGCGCACCGCAAGGCCCACGCGTGCGACCCGCTGTCCGCGTACGGCGGCGTCATCGCCGTCAACCGGCCGGTGTCGGTGGAGATGGCCGAGCAGGTCGCGGAGATCTTCACCGAGGTCATCGTGGCGCCCGCGTACGAGGACGGCGCCCTGGAGGTGCTGGCCCGCAAGAAGAACATCCGGGTGCTGAAGGTCGCGCAGGCGCCCGACGCGACGACCGAGTACCGCCCGATCGAGGGCGGCATCCTGCTCCAGGCCAAGGACCGCCTCCAGGCCGAGGGCGACGACCCCGCGACGTGGCAGCTCGTGAGCGGCGAGGCGCTCGCGCCCGCGGAACTGGCCGACCTGGCCTTCGCGTGGCGTGCCTCGCGCGCGGTGAAGTCCAACGCGATCCTGCTGGCCAAGGACGGCGCCACGGTCGGCGTCGGCATGGGCCAGGTCAACCGGGTCGACTCCGCCAAGCTCGCCGTCGCCCGCGCCGGCGCCGAGCGCGCGACCGGCTCCTACGCCGCCTCCGACGCCTTCTTCCCCTTCCCCGACGGCTTCGAGGTCCTGGCCGAGGCCGGCGTCAAGGCCGTCGCCCAGCCCGGCGGCTCGGTCCGCGACGACGCGGTCATCGAGGCGGCCCAAAAAGCCGGCGTCACGATGTACCTGACCGCCACCCGCCACTTCTTCCACTGACCCGCACCGTCCCCCCGCCCGAAGCCGACCGCGGCCGTACCCCCGACAAAGGGGTACGGCCGCGGCCGTGCGCGCCGGCTCAGGAGGCCGTCGGTGCCCGCCGGCGCTGCCCGGTGAGCACCACGGCGTTGACGGCCTTGTCGGCGAAGGTCTGCCGCTGCTCGTCCCACAGCGGCCACAGGAAGCCGAGGTAGCACGACAGCAGGTCGAGCAGGTGCAGCCATCTGCGGCCGATGCCGCGCGCCGGCCCCAGCAGCCCGCCGTCCCGGCGGTCCACCAGTTGCAGCCCGAACAGGGCCTTGCCGGGGCTGCGCCCGGTGCGCCCTTCCCACAGCCCGACCAGGATCGCCAGGACCAGCGTCCCGGCCGAACCGGCCTGGAGCGCGTCGGTCCGCGCGTCCCCCTCGGCCATGGTCGCGTACGGCACCCATGACGGCGCGGCGATGACCGCCTGGTCGATCACGCCCGATCCGACGCGCTGGACCCAGCGCGCCAGCTGCCGCCGCTCGAAGCGGTCCGCCGGCCGGAAGGCAGCCGCCTCGATCTCCACCGCGTAGCCCGGGACGTCCGAGGTGTCCGTCATGCCGGGCAGGCCCGGCGCAGGCGGCGCGGGCTTCGCGGTGTATCCCCCCGGATCGCTCAAAACTGGTCCTTGATCACCACGGAGCTGGTCATCTTGTCGGCCCAGGTCTGGTTCTTGGCGTCCCACAGTGGCCACAGGTAGCCCAGGAAGCAGGGGATGCCGTCGAGGATGTGGGCCAGGCGGCGGCCGAAGGCGCGCCAGAAGCCGAGGGCGGAGCCGTCGTGCTCGCGCAGGATGCGGATGCCGACGATCTTCTTGCCGGGGGTCTGGCCGGTCTTGCCCTCGCGGTAGACGAGGAAGAGGAAGACGGCGAAGCCGAGGATCGCGCCGATGACCATCAGCGTGACCTGCGTGCCGGTGGCGGCGGGCAGGTCGTGGCAGTTGCTGCGGGAGATGCCGCGGTCGGCGCAGTCGTTGACCGCGTCCTGGACCTTGACGTTGTGCGGCAGGTAGCCGGCCTGGAAGATGCCGGTCGGTATGAGGTTGAACATCAGCAGGTCCAGCAGCAGCGCCCCGAGCCGGGCGCCCCAGCTCGCCAGCGGCGGCATCCCGTACGGGAGCGCGCCCGGCATGCCGGCGGGGGTGCCGTAGCCGCCGTACGGCTGCTGCGGGGGGTAGCCGTAGCCGGCCGGCTGACCGTACGCGGGCTGCTGCGGGATGCCGGGCGGCTGCGGCTGGCCGTAGGGCTGCTGCGGCGGGCCGCCGTACGGGTTCGGGGGGCCGGGAGGCTGGCTCACGTGCGTGTTTCCTTCACGAGCGGGGACGGACGGCAACGAACCGCCACATCGTCCGGCCAGGCGACACCGGCGCGCAAGGCCCAACGGGGCACAGGAAGCGTACGGATTGGTACCGCGCACCCGGCATCGTTGAGAATGGGGGGCATGAGCGCCCAGATTCTCGATGGCAAGGCCACCGCCGCCGCGATCAAGTCCGAACTGACCGAGCGCGTCCAGGCGCTCAAGGCCCGCGGCGTCGCGCCCGGCCTCGGCACCGTGCTGGTCGGCGACGACCCCGGCAGCAAGTGGTACGTCGCCGGCAAGCACCGCGACTGCGCGCAGGTCGGGATCGGCTCGATCCAGCGCGAACTGCCCGGCACCGCCGGCCAGCAGGAGATCGAGGCGGTCGTCCGCGAGCTCAACGAGGACCCGGCCTGCACCGGCTACATCGTGCAGCTCCCGCTGCCCAGGGGCATCGACACCAACCGGGTGCTGGAGCTGATGGACCCGGCCAAGGACGCCGACGGGCTGCACCCGACGAACCTGGGCCGGCTCGTCCTCGGCGTGCCCGCGCCGCTGCCGTGCACGCCCAACGGCATCGTGGAGCTGCTGCGCCGGCACGGCGTGACCATCGACGGCGCGCATGTGGTCGTCGTCGGGCGCGGCATCACGGTGGGGCGCTCCATCGGGCTGCTGCTCACCCGCAAGTCCGAGAACGCCACGGTGACGCTGTGCCACACCGGCACCCGCGACCTGGCGGCGCAGCTGCGGCAGGCCGACATCGTGGTGGCCGCGGCGGGCGTGCCGCACATCGTCAAGCCCGAGGACGTCAAGCCGGGCGCGGCGGTGCTGGACGTCGGCGTCAGCCGGGACGAGGCCGGCAAGATCGTCGGTGACGTCCACCCGGCGGTCGCCGAGGTCGCCGCGTGGCTGTCGCCGAACCCGGGCGGTGTCGGCCCGATGACCCGCGCGCTGCTGCTGCAGAACGTCGTGGAGGCGGCCGAGCGCGCGGCGGTGCGGGCGGCGGACAGTGTCGTCTGACCTCGGCCCCGGCGGCCGGCCCACCGTCACGACCTCCACCGCCCGCCCGGAGGGCGGCGGCCGGGCCGCGCCGGGCGACGCCCCGGCGCCGGCCCGCCAGTGGCCGATCATCGTGGTCATCGTCGGGGCGGTCGCCGGCCTGGTCACGGTGGCGACCGGTGCCTTCCGCGCCGGCGCGATCGTGCTCGGCGCCGCGATGCTGCTCGGCGGGGTGCTGCGCTGGACGGTGACGTCCGTGGGCATGCTCGCGGTACGCAGCCGCTTCACCGACGTCTTCACCTACGCGGTGCTCGGCGTCGCTATCGTCCTGCTGGCCCTCATGGCCCAGCCGGACCCGGTGATCCGCATCCCGTTCCTGGAGGACATCATCCACTTCTCCGTCCGCTAGGACGGCCGTTGGCCGGCGCTTAGCACAACCGCCGGACATATGCCGGAGGTTGGGCGGAATGAACATCCGTGCGGCACGGATGTTCTATCGTTGCCCTCGGTATTCGACGGGATACGAAGGGTGCGGCCATGGGGCAGTGGGAGCCGCTGGCGGACCACATTCCTGTGGACATGCGGCGGCTCGCGACGCAGCTGCGGCGGATGAAGGACCGCAGCGGCCTGACGGTGCCCGCGCTCGCCGCGCGGACCGCGCAGTCCGCGCAGGCCTGGGCGGGCCACCTCGCGGCGGACACGCTGCCGCCGCTCGCCGCGGTGGAGGTGCTGGCGCAGGCCAGCGGCGCGGACTACGACCGGGTCGGGGCGCTGTGGAAGCTCGCCGAGAAGGCGTCGAAGGGCACCGGCGAGCGCGGCCGGGGCAAGCCGCTGCCCGACCCCGACCCGCTGGACCCGCTGACCTCCGCGGAAGGCATGCCCTCCGCCCGCCGCCGCGCGGTCCTGCTCGCGGCGGCCGGCGTGTGCGCGGTCGCCGCGCTGCTCGCCGTCGTCCTCATGGCCGGCCCCGGCAGCACGCGCGCCCCCGACCGCGGCGCGGCCCCCACCCCGCCCGACACGGCCACGGCGACCGCCCCGCACGCCCCGCCGGGCCCCGCCACCGGCACCCACCCCTCCCAGGACCCCGCCCCCGCGGCCTCCACCCCGCCGGCCCTGACCACCACCCCCACCCCCGGCACGACGACCACGACACCGCCCCCGGCCGCGTCGACGCCGCAGCCACCGCCCCCGTCCAGCGGGGCCGCGCCGCCGCCCGCGTCCTCGGCCCCCGCGACCTCCGCCCCCGCGCCCCCGCCGTCCACCCCGGCCCCGACGCCCACCCCCACCCACACCGGCCTGTGCCTGGGCCTGATCGTCCTCGGCATCTGCATCGGCTGAGCCGCGCCACGGTGACCGCCGCCACAGGGCGGTGGGGTGCGGGGGCGGGTGGGGCAGGCGATAGCCTGGCGGGTGGCTCTCTCCGGGACGAGAGAGCCGCGTTCTGGGCCGCTCGGGCCGCTGCCGGAGGGGCCGTCAGGCCGCACCACGGACCACCCCCGAAGCAGCGCAGCTAACTGCACAGGCCAGGAGAAGGCAATGACTCGCACTCCCGTCAACGTCACCGTCACCGGAGCGGCCGGCCAGATCGGCTACGCCCTCCTCTTCCGCATCGCGTCGGGGCACCTGCTCGGCGCGGACGTGCCGGTGAAGCTCAGGCTGCTGGAGATCCCGCAGGGGCTCAAGGCCGCCGAGGGCACGGCCATGGAGCTGGACGACGCCGCTTTCCCGCTGCTGCGCGGCATCGAGATCACCGACGACCCGAACGTCGCCTTCGACGGTGCGAACGTCGCGCTGCTGGTCGGCGCCCGCCCCCGGACCAAGGGCATGGAGCGCGGTGACCTGCTGGAGGCCAACGGCGGCATCTTCAAGCCGCAGGGCAAGGCCATCAACGACCACGCCGCCGACGACATCAAGGTCCTGGTGGTCGGCAACCCGGCCAACACCAACGCCCTCATCGCCCGCTCGGCCGCCCCGGACGTACCCGCCGACCGCTTCACCGCGATGACCCGCCTGGACCACAACCGGGCGATCGCGCAGCTGGCCAAGCGCACCGGCGCGGCCGTCGCCGACATCAAGCGCGTCACGATCTGGGGCAACCACTCCGCGACGCAGTACCCGGACATCTTCCACGCCGAGGTCGCCGGCAAGAACGCCGCCGAGGTCGTGAACGACGAGCAGTGGCTCGCCGAGACCTTCATCCCGACCGTCGCCAAGCGCGGCGCGGCCATCATCGAGGCCCGCGGCGCCTCCTCGGCGGCCTCCGCCGCCTCCGCGGCCCTCGACCACGTCCACACCTGGGTCAACGGCACCGCGGACGGCGACTGGACGTCCATGGGGATCGTCTCCGACGGCTCCTACGGCGTGCCGGAGGGCCTCATCTCGTCCTTCCCGGTCACCACCAAGGACGGCGCCTTCGAGATCGTCCAGGGCCTGGACATCAACGACTTCTCCCGCCCGCGCATCGACGCCTCCGTCAAGGAGCTGGAGGAGGAGCGCGACGCGGTCCGCGGTCTTGGCCTGATCTGAGCCTGACCCGACCCGGATCCGAGCCAACCGGGCCTCCGCCGCCCGGAGTTGTCCGACCGGCCCCGTCGCTGACGTCCAGCGACGGGGCCGTCGCACGCCGCAATCGTAAGCGGAATGCAACCAAAGAGGCGTTTGAACGGTCCTAGATGTCGGCCGACCAGGCCGCCCCAGTCCGCCTGGGTCCGACGTCGCAGGGGATACGAGCATGAGCGAGCCCTCCCACGGTCACCGGGGCCACGGCACCGGGCGCCGCCGCGCCGGCGCGCACGGCTCCCGCCCCGCCGCCGCCCCCGGCGGCAGCTCCGGCGGCGCACCCGGCACCCCCGGCGGCGCCCCCGCCGACGAGCGCCCGCCCGGCGGTCGCGCCGCCGCGCGCAAGGCGGCCCGCGGCGGCAGGAAGCGCGGCCGGCGGGCCCTGAAGATCACCGGCCTGGTCGTCGGCTTCCTCGTCCTCGCCACCGGCGGCGCGGCCGGCTACGCGTACTGGAAGCTCAACAGCAACATCCAGTCCGACGACCTGTCCGCCAACGGCAAGGACGGCGCCGGCCACGAGAAGGCGGACGCCTTCGGCCGCACCCCCATCAACATCCTGGTCATAGGCTCCGACGGCCGCACCAACGCCAAGGACTGCAAGCTCGGCGGCGCGTGCAAGACCGCCGGCGGGGAGCGCGCGGACGTGGAGATGGTCGTGCACATATCCGCCGACCGCACCAACGCCACCGTCATGAGCGTGCCGCGCGACCTGCGCGCCGACTGGAGCGGCTGCCACGACGACGGCCACCAGAGCATGGGCCCGCAGCACAACACGATGATCAACGCCGCCCTCGCCGGCGGCCCGGGATGCAGCGTCGTCGCCGTCCACGAACTGACCGGCATACCCATCGACCACTTCATGAAGGTCGACTTCTCCGGCGTGGTGGACATGTCCAACGCCGTCGGCGGCGTCCAGGTGTGCGTGGACGCCGACGTCTACGACCCGTACAGCCACCTCAAGCTCAAGGCCGGCAAGCACACCCTCCAGGGCGACGCGGCCCTGGAGTTCCTGCGCACCCGGCACGGCTTCGGCGACTCCAGCGACAGCCGCGGGCGAACCGAGGGCCAGCACGTCTTCCTCACCGCGCTGCTCAACAAGCTCAAGGACGACGGGACGCTGAGCAGCCCCAGCAAGATGTGGAAGCTCGCGAACGCCGCGACCAAGGCGCTCACCGTCGACAACTCCCTCGACTCCATCACCAAGCTCATCGGCCTCGGCGAGGACCTGAACAAGGTCCCCACCAACCGGGTGACCTTCGCCACCCTCCAGACCGCCGACACCAAGGTCAACGGCGTCTACGAGACGCACCTGGTGCAGCCCGGCGCCTCTGCGCTGTTCAAGACGATCGCCGACGACCAGTCGCTCACCACCGCGAGCGGCGCCAAGACCACCGCGGGCGCCACGGCCACCGCCTCCGCCGCGCCCACCGTCGCGCCCGGCACGGTCGCCGTGCAGGTGCGCAACGGGGCCGCCAAGGACGGCGCCCTCGTGCCCGGCCGCGCCTCCGACGTCGTGACCGAGCTCAAGGCCCGCGGCTTCAAGCTCGCCACCGCCGTCACCGGCGCCGCGACGCCCACCACCTCGCTGACCTACCCGGCCGGCGGGCAGCCGCAGGCCCAGGCCGTCGCGAAGGCGCTCGGCATACCCGCCGCGGACGTCAAGCAGACCGCCGACGCGACCGGCGTCGTCCTGACCGTCGGCTCGGACTGGACGACCGGCACGACCTTCCCCGGCGCGAAGGTCGACGCCTCCGACAGCCAGCGCAAGACCGCCCTGGACGGCTCGAACTACCAGAACGGCAGCGACAAGGGCTCGTGCGCGAAGGTCAGCAAGTACGACGACGTGATAGGCGTCGACGCCAACGGCCATGTCACGACCAAGGACAACCCGCCGCACTCCACGTCCCCGACCCACGCCTACGCCATCTCGCCCAACGTGAAGGACTCCGCGCCCTGATCCGCCCCGGTCCCGGTCAGCCCCCGCCGCCGGCGTCCAGCGCCCGGCACAGCAGGTCGAGCGCCTGCGCGAAGGCGTGGTCCGGCGGCCGGGCGTAGCCGACGACCAGGGCCGGCGGATGCGATACGGCCCGGCCGAACACGGCGAGCGAAGGCACCGAGAGCCCCAGCCGGTGCGCGCGGGCCACGACCGCGTCCACCGGGCCGGCCGACGCCGGCAGCTCGGCGAGCGCGTGCAGGCCCGCCGCGATGCCCGACACCCGCACCCCCGGGGCGCGTTCGGCCAGCACCCGCACGACGCGGTCGCGCCGCGCCCGGTAGCGCAGCCGCATCCGCCGTACGTGCCGGTCGTACGCGCCCGAGCCGATGAACTCCGCGAGCGTCAACTGGTCCAGCACCGCCGACTGGTGGTCGGCCAGCCGCTTCTCCCGGACCACCGCCGCCAGCAGGTGCGGCGGCACCGCCAGCCACGCCAGGCGCAGCGCGGGCGCCAGGCTCTTGCTCGCGGTGCCGGCGTAGACGACATGGTCGGGCGCGAGCGCCTGGAGCGCGGCGACGGGCTGCCGGTCGTAGCGGAACTCCCCGTCGTAGTCGTCCTCGACGACCAGCCCGCCGGTCGAGCGCGCCCACGCCACGACGGCGGTACGGCGGGCGGGCGACAGGCGCACGCCGAGCGGGAACTGGTGCGCGGGCGTGAGCACCACGGCGGGCGTCCCGGCGTCCAGCGCCTCGACCCGGGCGCCGTCGGCGTCGACGGGCAGCGGCACCGGGTCGAGCCCGGCGGCCCGCAGCACCGTCGGGATGTCCGGCAGCCCCACCTCCTCCACCGCCGCCCGGCGGGCGCCCCGCGCGTACAGCACCCGGGCCAGCAGGCCCACCGCCTGGGTGTAGCCGGTGCAGATCACCAGGTTCCCGGGGTCGGTGCGCACCCCGCGGACCCGGGCCAGGTAGCCGGCGAGCGCGGTGCGCAGCTCGGGGCGACCGCGCGGGTCGGTGTACCCGAAGGCGTCGTTGGGCGCGGCGGTCAGCGCCCGGCGGGCGGCCCGCAGCCAGCCGGTGCGCGGGAAGGAGCCGAGGTCGGGCGAGCCGGGCCACAGCGCGTACGGCAGCGCGGTCTCGTACGGCGCGAGCTCGGCGGGCCCGCTGCGGGGCGCCTCACCGGCGGGCGGCACGGCCCCCCGCGCACCGTACCCTGGCACGGAGGCCGCCCCGGGTACGGACCCGCGCACATCGGCCGCCCCCGGCCCGGACGCAGCCCCGCGCACCGGAGCCGGCCCCCGTACGGGCCCTGGCACGGACGCCGGCCCCCGTACGGGCCCTGGCCCGGACGCCGGCCCCCGTACCGAGGCGCCGGCGCCCTCCGCCGGCCGGGGTGCCACCGTCGTGCCCGAGCCCTGCCGCGCGGTGAGCCAGCCCTCCGCGACGAGCTGCCCGTACGCGTCGGCCACGGTGTTGCGGGCCAGCCCCAGGTCCCGCGCCAGCACCCTGCTGGAGGGCAGCCGGGTGCCCGGCGCGAGCCGCCCGTCGCGTACGGCGGTGCGCAGCGCCTCCTCCAGGCCGGCCCGGCTGCGCTGGCCGGCGAGGTCCAGCAGCAGGTCGTAGTCGCCGCCGCCGCGCCGCGGATTGGCCCATTCGTTCATACGCCTAGTGGACCACGGAGCCAGGCCACTTCCCGCATACGGTGGCCGTATGACCACGAACCACGAAACCGCTCCGACCGTCCCCGCCCCCGTCCGCCGTATCGACCTCAAGGACAAGGCGCCGGACTTCTACCAGGCGATGTTCGCCCTCGACAAGGCCGCGGCCAAGGGCCTGGACCCGGTGGTGCGCGAGCTGGTGCGGGTGCGCACCTCGCAGCTCAACGGCTGCGCCTACTGCGTCGACAAGCACAGCCACGCCGCCCTGGAGGAGGGCGTGTCGCAGCAGAAGCTCATCGGCGTCACGGTGTGGCGCGAGACGCCCTTCTTCACCGCCCGGGAGCGTGCCGCGCTGGCGCTGGCCGAGGCCGTCACGCAGCTCGGCCCGCACGGCGTCGCCGACGACGTCTACGACGAGGCGGCCAAGCTCTTCGACGAGGACGAGCTGCCGCGGCTCATCGCCATGTGCGTCGCGATGAACGCCTGGAACCGCATCGGCGTCACCTGCCGCCTGTCCCCGGCCGCGTACGCCTGACGCGCACGGCGCCGCGGCCGGGAAACCGGGAAGCCTCACGGCGTGCGCACCGGCTCCCGCGCCGGTACGGGCCCGGCCTCCACCGCCCCGCCCTCCCCGAAGCGCGCCAGCACCAGCGCCCCCAGCACCGCCAGCGCGAACCCGGCGACCGCCACCGGCGCCCACCCGGCGCGCGTGCGGTCGCCCAGCGCCAGCACCCCCACCAGCGCGGGCCCGACCGTCTCGCCCACCACCATCGCGGCGGTCGCCGTCGTGACGCTGCCGCGGCTCAGCGCGGAGGTCAGCAGCAGGAAGGCGGCCCCGCCGCCGAGCAGCAGGGCGTAGAGCGCCGGGCTCGCCACGCCGTCCACGAGCCGCACCGCGACCTCGACGACGCCGAAGCCGAGCCCCGCCCCGAGCCCCAGGCCCGCCGCCCTGGCCCGCCCCGGCAGCCGCCCGGCGACCGCCCCGACCAGCAGCACCCCGCCGGCCGCGGCGAGCGTGCCCCAGCGCAGCCCGGCCCCGCCGTGCCCGTGCCCCTCGCCCCCGGCGGCGAGCCCGAGCAGCGCCAGGCCGCCGCAGACGGTGCCCACGGCGGCCCATTCGGTACGGTCCAGCGCCGCGCCCAGCAGCCGGGCCGCCGCGACGGCGGTCACCGCCAGGCTCGCGGCGAGCGCGGCGCCGACCGCGTAGATCGGCATCCTGCGCAGCGCGACCAGCTCGCAGCCGAAACCGGCGGCGTCCAGGGCGAGCCCGGCGAGGTAGACGCGCTGGGCGAGCGCCCGGGCCAGCAGCCGGGTGTCGACGCCGGAGCCGCTGCCGGGCTCGGCGGCCCGCGCCCCCTTGGCCTGGAGCACGGAGGCCACCCCGAAGCACACGGCCGCGCCCAGCGCGGCCACCATCCCGACGATCACCCTCCGCACCCTACGGCGTCCGCGCGGGCCTGCCCGCCGGGCTTACGCCAGCAGCTCCTGCGCCCAGCCCGTCCCGGCGGCCCTGGCGCCCGGCGGGCACGCGAACAGGCCCGAGCCGACGTGCTGGATGTACTCGTTGAGCGCGTCGTGCGCCCCGAGCTTGCGCTGCAGCGCGATGAACTGCGTGCGCGGGTCCTTCTGGTAGGCGATGAAGAACAGCCCCGCGTCCAGCTCGCCGGTCGCGGGCACGATGCCGTCGGTGAAGGAGTAGCCGCGGCGCAGGATGCGCACCCCGCCGTTGTTCTCGTGCGCGGCGAGCCGGATGTGCGCGTCGGCGGGGATGACGGGGTCGCCGCCGGCGGCCTTCTTGGCGAAGTCGGGCTGGTCGGTCTCCTTGGCGCCGGTCAGCGGCGCGCCGGTGTACTTGGCGCGGCCGAAGACGTTCTCCTGGTCCTGGAGGAAGTCGCGGTCCCATGCCTCGATGCGCATCCGGATCCGGCGGGCGACGAGGTAGCTGCCGCCGCGCATCCACGGCTGGTCGGTCTCGTCGCCGACCCACACGTGCCCGTCCATCAGCGAGGTGTCGTCGCCGGGGATGTTGCGCGTGCCGTCCTTGAAGCCCATCAGGTTGCGCGGGGTCTCCTTGCCGCCGCCGTTGCCGGTGGCGTTGCCGAAGCCCAGCTGCGACCAGCGCATGACGACGGTGCCGCGGCCGATACGGGCCAGGTTGCGGATGACGTGGAAGGCCACGATCGGGTCGTCGGCGCACGCCTGGATGGCCAGGTCGCCGCCGCTGCGCTCGGGGTCGAGGTTCTCCGGCGGCAGCTTGGGCAGGTCGGCGAGCGCGGCGGGGCGCTTGCCGGCCAGGCCGAACCGCTTGTCGAAAAGCGAGCCGCCGAGCCCGAGGGTGATGGTGAGGTTGGCCGGCGACAGCCCGTATGCCTCGCCGGTGTCGGCGGGCGGCGCGGCCGGGTTGTCGTTGTCGCCCGGCACCGTCTTCCCCTGCGTCATCGCGGCGGCGGCGGCCGTCCACTGCTGGAGCAGCTGCCGCAGCGCGGCCCGGTTCTCCGCCACGGTGCCGCTGACCGTCAGGTCGTACGTGGCGAAGGCCAGCCGGTCCTGTGCGGGCGTGGCGATGCCGGCCTGGTGGGTGCCGTAGAAGGGCACCCGGTCGGCCGGTGCGGCGGCCTTGGCGGGCTTGTCGTCGTCGCTGCACCCGGCCAGGCCCACCGCGGCCGTGCCGGCCAGGGCCGCCCCGCCGAGGGCGAGCAGCCCGCGGCGGGACGTACCGGAGGCGGGGCCGGACGCGGTGGAGGTACCGGGCCGGCTCATCAGCCGTTCACCTTCGCGGCGACCTGGGACAGCGGCTCGGCGAGCGCGTCCACCTTCTGGGTCAGGACGCGCCGCTTGTCGTCGCCGACGGTGGAGTAGTCGACGTAGCCGTTGCCCTGCTTGTACGGCTGGAGCGCGGCCAGCACGGCGGCGAACTGCGTGTTGACGGTGGTCGACAGCGCCGCGTCGGTCTTGTCCAGCGCCGGCTTGAGCAGGTCGAACGCCTTCTGCGCGCCGGAGACGTTGGCCTCGAAGTCGGACAGGTCGGTGTGGCTGTAGCGGTCCTCCTCGCCGGTGACCTTGCTGGAGGCGACCTCGTCGAGCAGCTCGGTCGCGCCGTTGGCGAGCTGGGCGGGCTGGTAGGTGGTGGTGGCCACCAGCGTCTTGAGCTTGGCGACGTCCGCGTCGAGCTTGTCGGCGACCGGGCTCATGCCGGTGAGCGACTTGTCCTGCCAGAGGGCCTTCTCCAGCCGGTGGAAGCCGGTCCACTTCGACTGGTCGTCGACGTCGTCGACGCGCGCGTCGATGTCGGGGTCGAGGTCGCCGAAGCTCTCCGCGACGGGCTCGACCTCCTCGTAGTAGTAGCGGGCCTGCGCGAAGGCGGCCTTGGCCTTGTCCATGTCGCCGGCGCGCACCGCGTCGGTGAACTGCTTGGTGGCCGGCACCAGCTTGTCGACCTCGGCGATGACGTACGCCTGGTAGCCGGTGGTGGCCTGGGTCAGGGCGGCCTTGACGGCCGGGTCCTGGGACGGCGTGGCGCTGGAGCCGGTGACGGTGAAGTCGGTCTTCTCGGTCTTGGCGTTGGGGCAGTACACCTGGTACTTCCCGCCGTTCAGCCGCAGCGAGAAGGTGCCGGAAAGACCCGGGGTCAGGTTCTCCTTCTCGCCCATGATGGTGTCGCCGTTCAGCAGCTCGGCCTCGGTGACCTTGTTGGCGCTGACGTTCTTGACCTGGAAGGTGACCGGCCCGGCCGGCACGGACGCCGGGGAGGGCTTGCAGCCGTCGTCGGTGAGGTTGATCGCGACCTTCACCGCGCCCTTGGGGGCGCTGTCCGACTTGCTCTTCGCACATCCGGTGGCGACCAGCCCGGCGATGGCCAGCAGGCCGGTGGCCCGCAGCACACGGGGGGTGGTGGTGGATATGGGCATGGGACAGCGCTCCTGGAGGTCTGGCGGAAGGATCGGGGACGGGGGTGGAAAGGGCGTCAGCGGCCCTGGACCGGCTCGGGGGCGGGCGCGGGCTTGGCGGCGGCGGGGCGGCGGCCGGTGGGGCGCGGCCAGCTGAGGAAGACCAGCATGGGCACGGCGTAGACCAGCCAGACCACGACCTCGATGACGGTCGGTTCGGGTTGCAGCCCCAGCACGCCGGTGAGCAGCGAGGAGATCACCGTGCCGGGCCGCACCAGCCAGCTCAGGTCGAACGCCTGGGACTGGCCGGCGTCGATCCAGCCGGCCTCGTGCGCGGTGTGGAAGACCGTCATCACCAGGCCGGCTGCGACCAGGACCAGCACCAGGCCGGTGATCTTGAAGAACCGGCCGAGGTTGAAGCGCACTCCGCCGCGGTAGATGCCGTAGCCGATGACGCACGCGATGACGATGCCGATGGCCGCGCCGGTGGTGCCGGTGCCGACGCTGGAGCTGTTCTGGATGACCGAGACCAGGAAGACGGCGGTCTCGAAGCCCTCGCGCAGCACCGCGAGGAAGGCCATCACGACCAGTGCCCGCGCCGAGCCCTGGGCCAGCGCGTTGGCGGCGTGGTCCTCCAACTCGCGCTTCATGCCGCGGGCGTGACGGCTCATCCACAGGATCATGCCGGTGACCATGACGACGGCGAGGGCGCCGATGACCGTCTCCAGCGCCTCCTGCTGCTGCTGCGGCAGCTCACGGGAGAGGGTGACCAGCCCGATGCCGATCAGCAGGCACAGGGTGACGGCGACACCGACGCCTATCCACACCTGACGCAGCGCGTCCCGGCGGCCGTTGCGGCCGAGGAAAGCGGCGATGATGCCCACGATGAGCGAGGCTTCGATGCCCTCCCGCAGTCCGATGACGAGGGTTGGGATCACCTGAGGTCAGTCCTTCCGAGGCAGCCGTTATGCGTGGTTAGGCTAGCCTAAGTTCGGGACTCCAAGGTGAGCCTTGCCTAACGATCGGGCAAAATATCGTCACCGGGCACCGTTCGGTACGGTAACAGGGGCGCGCGCCCGGCCCGCCGGGCGGGGGCCCGCGCCCGGAGCCCGCGCCCGCCGCCGCCGTACGCGCTGCCGTACGCGCTGCCGCACGTGCCGGGGTACGCGCCGGGGTTCGTGCCGGGGTTCGCGCCCCCGCCCGTGACCGCCGCTCAGCCGGCCGTCAGCACCTCGCGCAGCCGGTCCAGCGACCAGTCCAGGTCGTCCTTGGAGATCACCAGCGGCGGCGCCAGCCGCAGCGTCGAGACATGGGTGTCCTTGGCCAGCACCCCGCGCGGCAGCAGCGCCTCGGCGACCGTGCGCGCGGTGCCGCGCTCGGCGGGGATGTCCAGGCCCGCCCACAGCCCGCGGCCCCGTACCTGCGTCAGCGCGCCCGCCGCCAGCAGCGAGCCCAGCTCGCGGTGCAGGTGCTCGCCCAACTCCGCGGCCCGCCGCTGGTACTCACCGGTGCGCAGCATCGCCAGCACCTCCAGGCCCACCGCGCAGGCCAGCGGGTTGCCGCCGAAGGTCGAGCCGTGCTCGCCCGGCCGGAAGACGCCCAGCACCTCGCGCGAGGACACCACCGCCGAGACCGGCACCACACCGCCGCCCAGCGCCTTGCCCAGCACGTACATGTCCGGCACGACGTCCTCGTGCTCGCACGCGAACGTCCGCCCGGTCCGCCCGAGGCCGGACTGGATCTCGTCGGCGATGAAGAGCACCCCGCGCTCGGCGGTGATCCGCCGCACCCCCGCCAGATACCCCGGCGGCGGCACCAGCACGCCGGCCTCGCCCTGGATCGGCTCCAGCAGCACCGCGACCGTGTCGTCGTCCACCGCCGCCTCCAGCGCGGCCAGGTCGCCGTACGGGACGACCTGGAAACCGGGGGTGTACGGGCCGAAGTCCGCGCGGGCCTCCGGGTCGGTGGAGAAGCTGATGATCGTGGTGGTGCGGCCGTGGAAGTTGCCGTCCGCCACGATGATCTTCGCCCGGCCGTCGGGCACGCCCTTGACCTTGTAGCCCCACTTGCGGGCGGTCTTGACCGCCGTCTCGACCGCCTCCGCGCCGGTGTTCATCGGCAGCACCATCTCCATGCCGCACAGCTGCGCCAGCTCCGCGCAGAAGCGGGCGAAGCGGTCGTGGTGGAAGGCCCGCGAGGTCAGCGTCACCCGCCCCAGCTGCTCCTTGGCCGCCGCGATCAGCCGCGGGTGGGCGTGCCCGAAGTTCAGCGCCGAGTAGCCGGCGAGCATGTCCACGTACCGCTTGCCCTCGACATCCGTCACCCAGGCGCCCTCGCCCTCGGCGATGACCACCGGCAGCGGGTGGTAGTTGTGCGCGCTGTACGTGTCGGCCTCGGCGATCTGCCGCTCGGTCGCGGCGCCGGGGGCCGGGGAGGTGCCGGGCGTGTTGCCGGAAGTGCTGGTGGTCACGTGCGTACTCCGTTCGTCGTGCGTCGGGAGCCAGGCGGCGGGCACCCCGGTGGGGGACGCGGGCGCCTGGAAGGGGGCGGGGTGTGCCCCTGCGGCACTGCTGTCGTCGTTCCACGGTGTTCTACCGTGTTTCCATCGTCGCGCACCCGGGCCCGCGCGAAACCTTGCGGCGCGCGGCGCTTTCCCCCGCAGATCCGGCGGCCCCGATCGGGGGTATGGCGTGTCGCGCCGACCTGAGAGAATGGGGGCATGGCCCCCCTCTCCCGCGTCCCCCGCGCCCTCTCGGGCATCCAGCCCACCGCCGGCTCGTTCCACCTGGGCAACTACCTCGGTGCGGTCCGGCAGTATGTGGCGCTCCAGGACACCCACGACGCCTTTTACATGGTGGTGGACCTGCACGCGATCACCGTGCCGCAGGATCCGGTGGAGCTGCGGGCCAACACCAGGACCGCCGCGGCCCAGCTGCTGGCGGCGGGGCTGGACCCGGACCGCTGCACGCTGTTCATCCAGAGCCATGTGCCCGAGCACGCGCAGCTGGCGTGGGTCATGAACTGCATCACCGGCTTCGGCGAGGCGTCGCGGATGACGCAGTTCAAGGACAAGTCCGCCAAGCAGGGCGCCGACCGGGCCACGGTGGGCCTGTTCACGTACCCCATCCTCCAGGTCGCCGACATCCTGCTCTACCAGGCGGACGCGGTGCCGGTCGGCGAGGACCAGCGCCAGCACATCGAGCTGACCCGGGACCTTGCCGAGCGTTTCAACGGCCGGTTCGGGCAGACGTTCACCGCGCCGGTGCCGTACATCGTCAAGGAGGTCGCGAAGATCTACGACCTCCAGGACCCGGGCGCGAAGATGAGCAAGTCGGCCGCCAACCCCAAGGGCCTGGTCAACCTGCTGGACGACCCCAAGGTCTCGGCGAAGAAGTTCCGCAGCGCGGTCACCGACACCGACACCGTCATCCGGTACGACGAAAAGGACAAGCCGGGCGTCAGCAACCTGCTCAGGATTCACTCCGCCCTCACCGGCACCGGAATCCCGGAACTGGAACGGCAGTACGAGGGCAAGGGCTACGGTGCGCTCAAGACCGACCTCGCGGAGATCTTCGTGGAGTGGGTCACCCCGTTCCACGACCGCACGAGGGAGTATCTGGACGACCCGGAGACGCTGGACTCGGTCCTCGCGAAAGGCGCGGAGAAGGCCAGGTCCGTGGCGGCGGAGACGCTGGCCGCGGCATACGACCGGATCGGCTTCGTGCCGGCCAAGCACTGACGGCCGGCGGCCGGCGGGCCCCGCCCACCGGTCGCGGGCCGCGCACGATCGGGGTACCACGGGGTGACGGGGCTTTCGGGGAACGGCGCACGCGCGCACACGTACGTCTGACGGGCACCGGCCCTGCGTCCGCAGGGCACCGACCCGGGGAACCTGGGGAAAGGGGTGAACGCATGGAGACCACCACGACGATCGGCGTGTCCATCGCGGTCCCGGAGCCGTACGGGCGGCTGCTCCAGGAGCGCAGAGCCGGCTTCGGCGACCCCGCCGCCTACGCCATCCCCACCCACATCACGCTGCTGCCGCCCACCGAGGTCGCCGCCGCCGAGCTGCCCGCCTTCCGCGGCCACCTGGCCCGGGTCGCCGCGGCCGGCCGCCCCTTCCTGATGCGGCTGGACGGCACGGCGAGCTTCCGGCCGCTGTCCCCGGTGGTCTACGTCCACATCGCGCAGGGCGCGGACGACTGCGCCGACCTCCAGGAGCGGGTGCGCTCGGGGCCGGTCCGCCGCGAGCTGCAGTTCCCGTACCACCCGCATGTGACGATCGCGCACGGCATCCCCGAGCCGGCCATGGACCGCGCCCAGCGCGAGCTCGCCGACTACGCGGCCGAGTGGACCACCACGGGCTTCGCGCTCTACGAGCAGGGCGGCGACGGGGTGTGGCGCAAGATGCGCGAATACCCTTTCGGGGCTGAGCCCCCGTCCGTGCCGCACCAGCACCCGCTGCGGACGACGGCGACCCGGCTCTAGGGCCCGGCGTGACGGCGCCCCGCCGCCCGGGGTGGCCGGGGACGGGGCGACCGGGTGCCGGACCGCCCGCGCGGGGCGGCCCGGCGGTGGGGCTCAGCGGTGGGTGCGGTGGCCCCAGGACTCGGTGTCCACGATCGCGCCGCGGGCGTCACGCAGCGTCGCGGTGTCGCGGCTGCGGTTCCACACCGAGGCGCCGCGGTCCTGGTAGAGGTCGCGGGCGGTGTTGCGGCCGTTGCCGGTGTGGACGCGCAGCGACTCGTGCGCCCGCAGCGTCACGTTGCCGAAGCGGTACGTGTGGCGCTCGGCGTCGGTCAGCGTCCAGCGGTTGAGGCTGACCGCGCGCCGGCCCTCGTTGGTCACCGTGATCCACTCGTTGTTCAGCGAGCGGTTCGACCGGTCCCGGTCGTTCGCGGTGTGGTGGACGGCGCCGAGGACGACCTGGGCGCTCTGCTGCCGGCCGCGGTCGTGGCCGCGCGAGTGGTCCGCGGCGGACGCCGGCAGCGCGGCGGCGGTCACGAGGGCACCCGCCGCGAGCACGGTCGCGGCCAGGCGGGAAGCGATACGGGACACGGAGTCCCCTTTCGTGTCGTACTGGTGATCCGGGCGCCGGCCCGGTCTCCCGCGCCGACGCCCTCACGATCACTCCGCGCCCCGGCGGCCGGCCGTACGGACGGCACCGTGTTACCGATTACGGACAAATCCGTAACTGTCGGATGCGCCGCGCAAGGAGTGCCCGGTTCGGTGTGTCGCGACCCTCGGGTACGGCTTCTGGCCGCGCCGCTACGGGCCCGGCGGCGGCGCGCCACCCCGCGGGCCACCCCGAACGCCCGCCCGAGCGCTCGGGCGGGCCGCGACCGGGAACGTAACGGAACCGGCTGCCGGGCGGGCGGCCTACGGCGTCCAGCGCAGCGTCATGTCGGGCAGGTTCTCCATGTTGCGGGCGCCGTCATTCGTGTCCAGGACGGTGAAGCCGTGCCGCTCGTAGAAGGCCCTGGCCCCGGTGTTCTGCTGGAAGACATGCAGCGACAGACCGCCGGGGCTGTGCCGCCTGGCCTCGTCGAGCAGCAGCGTCCCGATGCCCTGCCGGCGCGCCTCGGGCCGCAGATAGAGCTGCTCCAGCATGTCGCCTTCGAGCGCCGCGTAGCCCTCGATCCGCCCGGCGCGCTCGGCGACCCACACCTGGCACTGCGTGAGCACGACCTCCCGTATCCACCGGGTCACTTCGTCGTGCCCGCGGCGCTGCGGCGGCAGATACGGCATGGTCCCGGCCCGCGAGTCCATGTGCACCCGCGCGACCACCTCCGCGTCCGCCGCGCCCGCCGACCGGATCCGCACACCCTGAGGTCCTTCACTGTCACCCATCCGCCGGACCGTACCGGCACCCCCCACCCCGGGCCACCGGTTAACCGCCCGCGGCTCGGCTCGTGGGCGCTCCCGGCGTCCGCTCAGTGCGGCCCGGGCTTCCGCGCGGCCTCGGTCACGGTGGTGACGCGGCCGGTCTCGACGGCGTAGACGTGGCCGGAGACGCTGACCCGCGGCGGCAGCAGCGGTGCGGCGAGCAGGCGGGCGACGTCCTCGCGGACGGTGCGCTCGGGGTCGGCGACCTCGGTGGCCCGCAGCGTGGGCTCGTCGACGCCGGTGGTCTCGGCGGCGCGGCGCAGGAAGGCGGGGTCGGCGAGGAAGCCGGTGCCGCACTGCGTGTGGTGGAGCAGGGCGACCTCGAAGAGCGGGCCGTCCGCCATGCCGAAGACGTCCGCCGCGAGGAAGGCGAGGTAGGCCAGGTCGTGGATCAGGGAGGGGGTGACACGGCCGCCGGCGTTGCGGACGACGGGGGCGTCGCCGGGCTGGAGGCCCAGGATCGCGGCGGGGTCGAGGCGGTGGTCCAGGCAGGTCACGACGACGGTCTGCGCGGTGGGCACCCCGAGGGGGACAGGGGAGTAGGCGCGGGCGAAGTGCTCGTTGCGGGCGAGGAGGGGGGTCAGGCGGGTGGGCATGGCGGGCTCCGGGCGTTGCGGAGGGGCGAGCCGCCGGGCTCGCGCCGTGAGGTGGACGCCGTCCACCGTAGCCCGGGGATGTGGACAGCGTCCACTGAAATGTGGACGCCGTCCACTACAGGTATCCTGACGTCGTGACGCCCGACCGGCCCGCCCCGCGCCCGCCCTCCGCCGAGGAGCCGCAGCGGCGCCCGCGCGGTGCCGTACGGGACGGCCTGGTCGCGGCCGGGCTGGACCTCGCCCGGGCCGGCGGACCGGACGCCGTGGTGCTGCGCGAGGCCACCCGCGCGGTCGGCGTCGTCCCCAACGCGGCCTACCGGCACTTCGCCAACCGCGGCGAGCTCCTCGCGGCGGTGTGCGCCGCGGCGATCGGCGAGCTGGCCGACCGGATGGCCGCGGGCACGGCGAGCGTGCCGGGCCCGTACGGCGACCCCGCGGCGGCGGGCGCGCGGCTGCGCGCGGTCGGCACGGCGTATCTGGCCTTCGCCCGCGAGGAGCCCGGCCTGTTCGCCACCGCCTTCGCCGTCCCGCACGAGCACCCGTACCCGTACCCGGGCGCCGCGCCGGGCGCCGCCGGCCCGACCCGGCCCGACCGCTCCCCCCTCGGGCAACTGCGGGCGGTGCTGGACGAGTTGACGCAGGCTCGGGTCCTCGACCCGGAGCGCCGCCCGGGCCTGGAGTACCCCGTCTGGTCCACCGTCCACGGCCTGGCCGTGCTCGTCGGCCAGGGGCCCCTGCGCGACCTGCCCGCGGCCGAGCGCAACGCGCTGGAGGAACGCACGTTGCGCACGATCGGCGAGATGCTGGCGTAAGGACGCCCGGGCGTTTCACCGGCCGGGCGTCACGGGCGCTGCTTGGCCCTGTCGACGACCGCCCAGCTTTCGAGGGAGGTGAACAGGACTTCGTGCACCTTGCCGTTGCCCGACCCCGCGCTCTCGTCGACCCGGTAGCCGAGGTAGGCGTAGGTCGTCGGGTCGAAGAGGAAGTAGTCGCCCCCGTCCTTCGTCCCGTACGGCCGCTCCGGGTCGTCGTACGTGACGCCCACGCCGACCCGCCCCCTGGCGTCCCGCAGGCCGGAGACCACCTTCGTCCCGGGGACCAGCCCGAGCGCCTCGAACGCCGCCGCGCGCAGCCCGTCGGGCATCACCGGAACGCGTTCGAGCAGCCCGGTGAGCATGAGGTGGACCATCGACCACATGCCGTCGTTCAGGCCGGTCACCTTGCCGTTCTCGATCGTGGCGTTGCCGCCCACGACCCTGAGGATGAGCTGCGTGGGGTCGGTCGGCAGCTTCTCCAGCTCCGTCCACTCCAGCGGCGGCCAGTTGATCACGCCCGGTTCCGACGGCTGGGACCACCAGCCCTTGCCGACCTCCATGACCCAGGACGGCTTCGAGTCGTCCACCGAGGTCCAGTTCTCGTCGGTGTAGGTCTTCGTGTCGCCGGCCACCGCGTCGGTCTTCTTGACGAGCTCCTTGGTGTAGATGAACTGGTCGTTCCTGGGCCGTGCCGCCTGCTCGTGCTGCCGCGCGTACGTGGCCGCGCCCTTGAGCACGGTCTGCGCGCTGACGTTCTCCAGGACCAGCGGGGAGTCGCCCGCCGCCCGCCCCTTGCCGTTGCTGCCGCCGGCGCCGTCGACGAGCCCGGAGACCGCGACACCGCCGGTGACCGCGGCGGCGACCGCGGTGGCCAGCGCGATGCGCAGGACGGGGCGGCGCGGGCGCGGTGCCGGGGCGCTCCCCGCGTTGCCCGCGTTGCCCGCGGTCTCCGCGTTCCCCGAGCGCTCCGCCTCGATCGCGGCGAGCAGCCGGGCCCGCACCCGCCACCGGGTGGCGACGTCCAGCGGGGGAGCCCCCGCGTCGTACTCCCGCAGTTCTTGCAGGTCCCGCATGTCTCGCGGCTCCTCGATCTCACGCATGGGCGTCCGCCTCTCGTAAAGCTGTCGGATCAGACCCGCCCAGTGCTGCGCGCAACCTGCTGCGAGCCCGGTTCAGCCGGGATCTGACGGTGCCCACCGGCACACCGAGGGCCTGGGCCGCTTCCTCGTAGCCGAGGTCGGCCCAGGCCACCAGCAGGACCACGTCCCGGTGCCGGGCGGACAGCCTGGCCAGCGCCGCCGCCAGCTCCGGCCGCAGCCCCGTCGCACCCGCCCTCGCGACCGCGCGGTCCGCGACCGGCTCCTCGTGCTCCACCGGCTCGGGGACCTTCGCGAGCGCCTTTAAGCGGCGTGCTTCGGCCCTGCGGTGCCGGGCGACGAGGTTGGTCGCGATGCCGAAGAGCCAGGGGCGGGCGTCGGCACGTGTGAGGTCGTAGCTGTGGCGCCGCTGGAAGGCGGTCGTGAACGTGTCCGCCGTCAGGTCCTCCGCCGCCTCCGGGCCGACCCGCCGGGCCAGGTAGCGGTGCACGGCGTCGGCGTACCGGTAGAAGAGGACGGCGAACAGCTCGGGCTCGTCCCGGGACCGCGCGATCACACCGGCGTCGCTGTCCTCGCGTTGCTCTTCGCGGGTGCGGACGCCCGGGGGCTCGACGGCCATCAGGGCTCCTCTCGTTCGGGTCTCGTTCGGATCTCGTTCGGTCGAACGCCTCGAAGGCTTGGGCTTGTTCGGGTTCCTCTCCTGTCCTTCGCCGCTGGGCCGCATCGGGTTCCATCCCCGGGGGCGCTCGGCCCGCGGGGACATCGGCGCTGCCCTCCACCATGTCCGCGCGGCCCTGTCCCGGGCGGCGCCCGGCGCGGTATCCAGGGAACCCCGCACCGTGCCGTACGTGCCGCACGCGCCGCACGTGCCCCCGAGCGAAGAGGTGAGCCCTGTGCGCACACACCGCAGGCCCGCGGCGGGCGGCGAACGGGACGAGGCCCGTCCCGGGGCGGCCGGCGCGCAACGCCGTACGGCCGACCCCCGCACCCCCGACCTCGTACGCGGCGACGCCCGCGCCATGCCCGCGCTCCAGGGCTCGGTGGGCAACGGCACCGTCCTGCGCATGCTGCACCGCTCCGGCCACCCCGTCCTCCAGCGCACCCACTTCGGGCCCGGCGAGGAGGTGACCGCCGACCCCGGCTACAGCGTCACGCTGAACGCGACGGTCAACGGCGTGGGCATCGGCACCTTCAGCAGCCAGACCACGCCGTACTCACCCGGCGACCACGCGGAGGACCAGCTCATCGACGAGCTGGAGACCGCCTGCTCCATGCCCACCATGGCCCGCGCGGACACCGCCCAGGCCCTGGCCCAGGGCCAGCCCGACGGCCAGGGCGGCCGGCTGCACACCCTGGTCATCTCCGACCTCACCGCGAGCCCCTGCTCCAGCCGCCACGGCACGACCACCAAGGCCCCCGGCGTCGAAGGCTGCACCGAACGCCTCGTCGACCTGGCGACGAACGGCCACCACGGCCACCGCTTCCAGATCACCATCCGCGCCCACCACCTCTACCAGCCCCGCATCCCCAACGCCCGCGCCCTCTCCCAACAAGCCGTCGCCGACCTCACCGCCGCAGGCATCACCATCCAGGTGGGCTAGGGCCATCCGTGGAGGGTGACGCCGAAGTCCCCTGCGAGGTAGCCGCGCAGGCCCGCCGCCGGGTACGGGATCAGGTCCGCGGGCAGCGCGTCGACGGGGAACCAGCGCAGGGCCAGGCACTTGTCGGGTTCGCGGTTGACGGGGTCGCCCTGCCAGCGGGTGGCCTCGAAGAAGAAGCCGATACGGTCGGCGACGCCGTCGTCCTGCCGGTGGTGGACGGTGTGCACGAGCCGCAGGTCGGCCTCGGCGACGACGACCCCGGTCTCCTCGTACCCCTCGCGCACGACCGCCCGGGTCAACGCCTCGTCCGGCTCCAACTTCCCCGAGGGCGCGTGCCACATGCCGTGCCCGTACGCACCGGCCCGCCGCGAGAGCAGTACGCGGTCGCCGTCCCGCAGGACGAGGTGCACGTCGATGACGGGTCCGCCGACGTTCACGATCGTGGCCTTTCTTGCCGTTTCCGGTGCGCAGCCGGCGCGCAGCCAGTGCGTAGCTCGTAGCGTGAGAGTGTAGACGGCGCGTGCGGCGAGGACTGAGGGGACGCGGGCGGCCCCGCTGAGCCGGGGGTCCGGGGCAGCGGGGCCGTCGTGGGTGCGGGCCGGCGGGGTCAGTTCAGCGGGATGTCGAAGTTCTTCGCCGTGATCTTCGTGCCGTTCGAGGTCTGCGCCGCCAGGCGCTTGTAGCGCAGGACGAGGGTCTTCTCGTCCTTCTTCGGGGTGAAGACGACCCACCCGGTCGTCGTCTTGCCGGTTTCCGCGTCCTCCAGCGGGGGGTAACCCGCCGCCTTGATGTCGTCGTCGAGGATTGTCGTGCTCGCCTGGTCGATGCCGTTCGACTGGGCCGTCAGGTAGAAGGAGTCCGCGCCGAAGGTGTCGTAATACTTCGAGCTCGCCGTGACCTTCACGTTGACCAGAATGACATCCTCGTCCTCCAGCGCGGAGAACTTGCTTTTCGACGCCGCCGAGGGCTGGAAGCCCGAGATGTAGCTGATGACGGTGGCCTTCTCGCCCATCACGTCGTCGGTGAACGACTTGTTGACGGTCACCGGCTTGCCCTGCGCCGCGGTGCCGCCGCCCGCGGCGGACGGCGAGTCGGTGGGTGCCGCGGTGTCCGCGGTCGGGGAGGGCGCGTCGGTCGTGGCCGGGGCGCCGGCGCTCGGCGTCGAGGACGTCGCGTCGGACGAGCTGTCGTCGTCGTTGCACGCCGTGAGGAACGCGCCGCCGGCTATGACGGCCGCGACGACAAGACTGGTGGGCTTGTGGATACGCATGTGGTGATACCCCCGGTGCGGAATTCGGCGCCGTGACGAGCCGTCAGAGGCTGGGCGTGCCGCTTCCGTTCGTTCGATTGTCTGGGACGTCGCGTCACTATACACGGACCCCGAATGGGCATTGCCGCCGCCCGGAAAGCCGCACTTTACGGCACTTCGGCGCCGCATAACGGGCCGCGCTTCCGGCAATGCGAACACCGAATTTCGTGTACGCGGTGTCGTGCGGTGGCGAATTGGTGACGAGGTTGTGCGGCTGCCGTGACAATACAACTATTCCGTAAGGAAATTGACGTGATGTCACATCCGCGGGCCGCAAACCCTCGTGGGCGGGCGGCCGGGCCGTGAGCCCGGCCGCGGGCAGGGACCACCGCTCAGAGGGGCAGCCGGCGGAAGAGGGGGCGCGGCAGATGGCGGATCGCGGACATCACCGCCCGCAGCGTGCCCGGCACCCAGATCGTCGTGCTGCGGCGGCGCAGCCCCAGCTCGATCGCGGCGGCCACCTCGTCGGCCGTCGTGGACAGCGGGGCCGGCTCCAGGCCCTCGGTCATCCTGGTGTGGACGAACCCGGGCCTGACCGTCATCACATGCACCCCCGAGCCGTGCATGGCGTCGGCCAGGCCCTGGCAGAAGGCGTCCAGGCCCGCCTTGCTGCTGCCGTAGATGAAGTTCGCCCGGCGGGCGCGCTCCCCGGCGACCGAGGAGAGCACCACCAGCGAGCCATGGCCCTGCACCTGGAGCGCGGTGGCGCCGACCAGGGCCGCCGACACCGCGCCGGTGTAGTTGACCTGCGCCACATGGACGGCGGCCAGCGGGTCCTGCTCGTCGCGCGCCTGGTCGCCCAGCACGCCGAAGGCCAGCAGCACCATGTCGATGTCGCCCTCGGCGAAGACCTTGCCGAGCGCCACCTCGTGCGAGGCCGGGTCCAGCGCGTCGAAGTCGACGGTCGTCACCGTCGCGCCGAGCCGGCGCAGGGACTGCGCCGCCGCGTCCAGTTGCGGCGACGGCCGCCCGGCGAGGAAGACCGTGCGCGTACGGCGGCCGATCAGCCGGCGGGCGGTCGCCAGCCCGATCTCCGACGTGCCGCCCAGCACCAGCAGGGACTGCGGGGCACCGAAGGCGTCCTTCATGGCTTCTCCGTAAAACGGTCAGAGGGGCGGTCGGAGGGGCGGTCAGTGAGGGCGGGGACTGCGGCTGCGCTCATACGGCCAGCCGGCGGGCGAGGTCGGAGGTGATGACGCGGCGCGGGTCGTAGCGGGAGCGCAGCTCGCGGAAATCGTCGAGCCGGGGATACATGCGGGCCAGCACGTCCGGGCGCATCCGGGCGTCCTTGGCCAGGTAGACCCGGCCGCCGGCCGCGGCCACCTCGTCGTCCAGCTCGTCGAGGAAGGCGGCCAGGCCCGGCAGCGTCGCCGGCAGGTCCAGCGCCAGCGTCCAGCCGGGCATCGGGAAGGACAGCCACCCCGGGTCGGCCTCGCCGAAGCGCTTGAGGACGGCGAGGAAGGACGGGCAGCGGCGCGAGCCGATCCGCCGCACGATCCGCCGCAGCGCCTCCTCCTGCCCGTAGCCGACCACGAACTGGTACTGGACGAAGCCGCCGCGGCCGTAGATCCGGTTCCACTCGGGCAGGCCGTCCAGCGGGTGGAAGAACGCGGCCAGCTTCTGGAGCCTGCCGCGCTGGTCGCGCGGGGCCTTGCGGTACCAGAACTCGTTGAACAGCCCCACGCTGCGGCGGCCCAGCAGGCCCTCGGGGACAAAGCGGGGGGCGGCCGGCAGGCGGGAGGCGGGGCGGAAGGCGAGCGGGTCGGCGCGCAGCCGGGGCGGCAGCGCCTCCAGCGGGGCGTGGTCGCCGCGGGTCAGGACGGCGCGGCCGGTCCGCGCGCCGCGGGCGAGCAGGTCGATCCAGGCGACGGAGTAGCGGTACCGGTGGTCGTCGGCGGCCAGCCGGGCCATCAGGTCGTCCAGGTCGGTGGCGCGCTCGGTGTCCACCGTCATCAGTGACGTCTCGACCGGCAGCATCTGGAGCGTCGCGGCGAGGATGACGCCGGTCAGGCCCATGCCGCCGGCCGTGGCCCAGAACAGGTCCGGCTCGTCCTCGGGGGTGGCGACCCGGGTCTCACCGTCCCCGGTGAGCAGCTCGATGGCCCGCACATGGCGGGAGAAGGAGCCGGACATGTGGTGGTTCTTGCCGTGGATGTCGGCGCCGATCGCGCCGCCGACCGTCACATACCGCGTCCCCGGCGAGACCGGCACGAACCAGCCGAGCGGCAGCATCACCTGCATCAGGCGGTGCAGCGACACCCCCGCGTCGCACGTCACGAGGCCGCCGACCGCGTCGATCTCATGGATACGGTCCAGGCCCGTCATGTCCAGCACCGCGCCGCCGGCATTCTGCGCCGCGTCCCCGTACGCCCGGCCCAGGCCCCGGGCGATCGCGCCGCGCCCGCCGCACTCGGCCAGGGCGCGCACCGCCTCCTCGTACGAACCGGGGCGCAGCACCAGCGCGGACGTGGGCGCGGTGCGGCCCCATCCGGTGACGGGGACGGCCTCGGGGGCGGCGAAGGGTACGGGCATATCGCTGACGCTATCGCCCGGAACGCCCCAAAAGGGGGTTATCCACAGGTTCCTCACCGTAAAGGGCGAGTGTCCCGGCGTGAGCGGTGGGCCCGCACGGTAATCACTCGGGGCTGGACCCGCGTGGCGCCTTGCCGCCGCGCGGACCCCATGCGGAGGGAGAAACACCGCCGATGCGCTCATCCGACTCCGCCGCGCCGGGCGGCACCTCGATATCCCGGCCCGGGACGAAGCCCCCCGGGGGCGGCCCCCGCGGGCCCGCCGGCGAGCGGCACCTGGCACTCGTCCGACCGGCCGACGCCCCCGAGGCCCCTGAAGCCCCCGACGCGGCAGCCGGCACCGGCGACGCAGCCGGCACCGCCGGCCCAGCCGCCCCAGCCGACCCCGCCGGCCCCGGCGCCCCGGCCCGCCGCCGGCTTGCCCGCGACGAGGCCCTGACGGCCCTGGCCCGCATGGCCGCCGCCGCCCACCGTGCCGACCGGCGCCTGCTCACCGCACTGCGGCACCGCGGCGAGGACCGGCGCGTCGCCGGCGTCGTCCGCGTCCTCGGCCTCACCGGCGAGCACGCCGCCGTATGGATCGCCGCCGGAGCCGCGGGCGCGCTCGGCGACCCGCAGCGGCGCACCCAATGGCTGCGGGCCACCGCGCTCGTCGCCGGCGCGCACGCCGTGAGCATCGGCGCCAAGCGGGCGGTACGCCGGCCCCGGCCGCGTATCGCCGGGGCCGCGCCCCTGGTCCGTACCGCGAGCGCGCACAGCTTCCCCAGCTCGCACGCCGCCTCCGCCACGGCCGCCGCCGTCGCCTTCGGCGCGCTGCTGCCGGGGACGGCGACCGTGCCGGCACTCGCCGCCGCGATATCCGCCTCACGGCTCGTCGCCGGGGTGCACTACCCGAGCGACGTCCTGTGCGGCGCGCTGCTGGGCGCCGCCGCGGCCCGGCTGGGCCGGGCGTGGGCGCTGGGCGGTGGGCGCCATGGGTGAACCGTCGGCCGTGCTGGTCGAGGAGACCACGGGCGGGGCGGGCGTCGCCGGGCTCGCCGCCCGGCGGGCGCCGCGCGGACTGCCCGCCGGGCTCGTACGGACCGCGCGGCCCCGGCAATGGGTCAAGAACGGCCTGGTGCTCGCCGCGCCCTTCGCCGCCGGGCGGCTGCTGTCGGTGGGGGAGTGCGTCCAGCTCGGCCTGGTGCTGGTGCTGTTCACCGCCTGCGCGTCCGCCGTCTACCTCGTCAACGACGCCCGGGACGCCGAGGCCGACCGCGCCCACCCGGTCAAGCGGCTGCGCCCGGTGGCCTGCGGGCAGGTGCCGGTCGGCGTCGCCTACGCGGTCGGCGGCACCCTCGCGGTGGCCGCGCCCGCGACCGCCGCCGTCACCTGCAACCCCGACACCGCCGGCCTGCTCGCCGGCTATGTGCTGATGCAGCTGGCCTATTGCGTGTGGCTCAAGCACATCCTCGTCGTCGACCTGGTCGTCGTCACCACCGGCTTCCTGATGCGCGCGATGGCCGGCGGCCTCGCCCTGGACATCGGGCTGTCCCGCTGGTTCCTGATCACCTCCGGCTTCGGCGCGCTCTTCGTCGTCGCCGCCAAGCGGTATTCCGAGCTGGTGCTGATGTCGCGGCAGGAGGGCGAGGTCGGCGCGTCACGGGCGCTGCTCGGCGAATACAGCTCGGGATACCTGCGCTTCGTGTGGCAGCTCGCGGCCGGCGTCGGCGTCCTCGCGTACTGCCTGTGGGCGATGGAGACCGGCGGCGAGGCGTCCGGGCTGCTGCCGTGGCGGCAGCTGTCCATGGTGCCGTTCATCCTGTGGGTGCTGCGCTACGCCGTCTTCGCCGACAACGGGTCGGCCGGCGCGCCCGAGGACGTACTGCTGCGGGACCGCGCCCTGGTGGTGATCGGGCTGGCCTGGGGCGCGCTCTACGTGCTCGCCGCGGTGAACAGGTGAGGGCCGCCGGGTGAGCGGGGCCGGCGCGCCGGGACGGCGTACATTGCGGCGCCCGCCGCGTATTGCCGCGCGGCGGGCACACCGGCATACATTGCCGCGGAAATTGCGCCGGCTGCGCGGACGCAGGCGGCGCGGCACGCTGCTGCCCGGGCGGCTCCCCGGGCTGCTCCCCGCGCGCCTTCGCGCCCGGGTGCGGCGCCGGCTGCCGCCACGGGTGCGGGCGATGCTCCCGGAGATCGCCGGCTTCGCGCTCGCCGGCGGCGCCGCCTATGCCGCGGACCTGGTGCTGTTCATCTGGCTGCGCAATTACGCCGGCCTCGGACCGCTCACCGCCAAGGCGCTGTCCTTCCTCGCCGGCTGCGGGGTGGCGTACAACGGCAACGCCCTGGGCACGTACCGGCGCCGCGTCGTCGCCACGCCCCGCGCCCGCCGCTACGGCGTCTTCTTCGCCGTCAACGCCGCAGGTGCCGGCGTGCAGTTGCTCTGCCTGGTGCTGTCGCACTACATGCTCGGCCTCACCAGCCCGCGGGCCGACGTGGTCTCCGGCGGGGTCGTCGGCATGGCGCTGGCCACGGCGCTGCGCTTCTGGGGCACCCGCACGCTGGTCTTCCGGCCCGCCACCCGGCGTACCCGCGGCGTGCGCAGGGCGGACGAGGGTAACCGACCCACATGGACTGGCTGACCCGGGTTCCGTGGATCGGTCCACGGCTCGGGCCGTGGTACGAGCGACGCGTCGCACCGCTGGTCGCGCGCGTCATGCGCACCCACGCCTACCGCGCCTTCGACCACCTGCTCCAGGTGCACTGGACGCGGCTGGCCGCCGCGATGACCTTCACCAGCTTCCTGTCGCTCTTCCCGCTGATCACCGTGGCCGCCGCGGTCGGCGCGGCGCTGCTGTCGCAGCGGCAGCTGGACAGGCTGGAGGACAAGCTCACCGACCAGATCCCCGGCATCGCCGACCAGATCGACATCCATGGCCTGGTCGACAACGCCGGCACGGTCGGCCTGATCGCCTCCGGCGTGCTGCTCTTCACCGGCATCGGGTGGGTCAGCTCGCTGCGGGACTGCCTGCGGGCGGTGTGGGGCAAGGACGACTCGGGCGAGAATCCCGTCAAGGGCAAGCTGCACGACTTCGCGATCCTGGTGGGCCTGGGCCTGGCCGTGCTGGTCTCGCTCGGCGCGTCCGGCTTCGCGACGACCGCGGTCACCTGGACCGCGGACCGCATCGGCCTGGCCGAGCAGGGGTGGGGGCGGGTCGCGCTCACCGTCGTGGGCTATCTGCTCGCCGTCACGGCGGACTTCCTGATCCTCATCTACCTGCTGACCTTCACGCCGGGCGTGGACCCGCCGCGGCAGGCGGTGGTGATGGCCGCGCTGATCGGCGCGGTGGGCCTGGAGATCCTGAAGGTCGCCCTCAGCGGCTATCTGCAACGCGTCGCCGGCCGCAACATCTACGGGGCCTTCGGCACCCCCGTGGCGCTGCTGCTGTGGTTCAACTTCATGGCCAAGCTCCTGCTCTACTGCGCCGCCTGGACGGTGACCCCCCGCCACGCCCCCGAGCCGCTGCCGCCCCACACCCCGCCGGAGGAGCACCGGCGCGGCGCGACCCGCTGGGAGAAGTGACCCGGCCGAAGTGAGCCGTTCGAAGTCGGCTGCGGATCCAGGGCCGCGGGTGAATCTCACGGCGTGAAGGTCACGCCGGTCAACCGCTCGCTCTCGCTCCACAGCCGCGCCCCCTGCGCCGGGTCGGCCGCGTCCTTGGGAAGCCGGACGCGCCGCGGTGTGCCGGAGGTCTGGTCGCGCCCGGCCGGCCCGAGGAAGTCGCCGCTGCGCACGTCGGGGCTGGTGGCGGCGTAGAGGGACGGCCATGCGGCACCCTCGGGCGAGCCCATGAGCAGGCGGGCGGCGAGCGGGGTGAACAGCCGGGCGAGGCCGCTCGTGCTGTGCTGCTGGAGGTTGGTCATCGCGGCGCCGGGGTGGATCACCAGGGCCTCGACGGGGGTTCCGGCGGTGCGCCGGGCGAGTTCCAGGGTGTAGACGACGTTTGCGCGCTTGGACTTGGCGTAAGAGGCCATTGCGCGGTAACCGCGCTCGCTCAGCAGGTCGTCGAGCCGGCCCATGCGCCAGCGGGCGGCGATCGCGCTGACGGTGACGACCCGGGCTGCGGGGGAGCGGCGGACCGCGGGCCACACGAGGGCGTCGAAGGCGAAGTGGCCGAGGTGGTTGGTGCCCACCGTCATCTCGAAGCCGTCGCGGGTGGTCTGCCGGGTGGGCAGGTTCATCACGCCCGCGTTGTTGACCAGCAGGTCGATCGTCCGGGTCTCGACGACGCGGGCGGCGGCCTCGCGGACCGAGGCGAGGTCGGACAGGTCGAGCGCGAGCGTGGCCGGCCGGGCGTGCGGGACGGCGGCCCGTACCGCCGCGGCGGCCTCCTCCAGCCTGGCCGGGCTGCGGCCGGCGAGGACGACGCCGGCGCCGTGGGCGGCGAGCACCCGGGCGGTCTCCAGGCCGATGCCGCTGTTGCCGCCGGTGATCAGGGCGGTGCGGCCGGTCTGGTCGGGGATGGCGGCGGGGGTCCAGCGGTCGGTCATGGCGGCGTCCTCCGGTTAATGAACGAACATTCATTACGGTGTCCAGGGTGGAGGGTGACGGGAGCCGTTGTCAAATGAACGTTCATTATCTGCGAGTGCCGTGCATCCCCGCCGCCGGAACTACCCTGTGGGTGTGCGCATCCGGGACCCCGAAGCCAAGAAGCAGCAGCTCCTCGACGCCGCGCTCGCGGAGTTCGCCGAGTACGGGCTGGCCGGCGCGCGGGTGGACCGGCTGGCGCAGCGCGCCGGGATCAGCCCGGGGCTGGTCTACTCCTTCCACAAGGGCAAGGCCGAGCTTTTCGACGCGGTCTTCGACCACATCGTCGACCTCACGGTCGCGACCGTGCCGATCGACGCGGACCGGCTGCCCGAGTACGCCGGGCTGCTGCACGACGCGGCGGCCGGGCACCCCGAGGTGCTGCGCTTCGTGACCTGGTATCACCTGGAGCGCGGGGAGGCCGCGCAGCGCGCGGCGGTGGCGGCGTCGATGGGCGCGAAGGTCGCGGCGATCGAGGAGGCGCAGGCCCGGGGGACGGTGGCCGGCGACCGGCCGGCGGCCCAGGTGCTCGTGCTGGTGCTCACCCTGGCGAACATGTTCCACCAGCACGGGGAGGACGTGCTGCACCTCGTCCCCGAGGCCGAGCGCCGCGCGCTCGTCGTGGACGCGGTCGCCCGGCTCGTCACGCCGTAGCGGAGACCGGGGCCGGGCCGGGGGCCGGGGACCACGAAGGGCAGCCCCCGGAGGGGTCAGCGGCGGCGGTGGCCGCGGGGGCGGGGGGAGTCGGTGGGGAGGGGGCGGCGGTGGCGGACGACGGCCACGACGACGCCGAGGACGAGGACGGTCGCGAGGGCGATGCCCGCGGCGGTCCACATGCCGCCCGAGGAGGAGGTCGTGGTCGCGGAGGCGTCGACGTGCTTCTGCGGGGCGGTCGCGGAGGGCGTCGCCGGGGCCGACGCCTTGACCTTGCTCAGCGGCGGGACCAGCGTGCCGACCGGCCTGGCGGTCGGGGCGGCCTTGAAGCCCCAGTCCAGCAGGGCCGCGGCCTCGCGGTAGACCTGGTTGTGCTTGGGCTCCGGGTTCATGACGGTGACCAGGAGCGTACGGCCGTCGCGCTGCGCGACACCCGTGTACGTCGCGCCCGCGTTCGTCGTGTTGCCGTTCTTGACGCCCGCGATGCCGGGGTAGCGCTTGAGGTCGTAGTCGCCGCTGAGCAGGCGGTCGGTGTTCTGGATCTGGAAGGTGCTGCGGACCTTCGTCGGCTTGCCGGCCTTGTCCTTCTTGTAGTCGCCGGGGAACTGCGCGACCACCGTCGAGCAGTACGCCCGGAAGTCCGCGTTCTGCAGGCCCTCACGGGCGAACAGCGTCAGGTCGTACGCGCTGCTGTGCTGCCCCGGCTCGTCGTAGCCGTCCGGCGTGACGACGTTGGTGTCGCCGGCCTGCAGCTCCTTGGCCTCGGCGTTCATGTCGGCGACGGTCTGCTGCACGCCGCCGTTCATCGCCGCCAGCACGTGCACCGCGTCGTTGCCGGAGCGCAGGAAGACCCCGAGCCAGAGGTCCTTGACGGTGTACGGGTGGTTCTCCTGTATGCCGACCAGGCTGCTGCCCTCGCCCATCCCGGCGAGGTCGCTCGGCGCGACGACATGCGTCTGCGTGCTCGGCAGCTTGGGCAGCACGGTGTCGGCGAAGAGCATCTTCAGCGTGCTGGCCGGGGCGAGCTGCCAGTGCGCGTTGTGCGAGGCGAGGACGTCGCCGGTCTCGGCGTCGGCGATGATCCAGGAGCGGGCGGTCAGGCCCGTGGGCAGCGCGGGTGCGCCGCCGGAGAGGTCCACCTGGTCGCCGGGCACGCCCAGCCGGTCGCCGCCGACCGTCGACATCTGCGCGGGCGGCTGCGGCGCCTTCGGCTCGGCCGCCGCCGTGCCCGCGCCGAGCGTGCCGCCCAGCAGGGCGGCTGCCGCCAGGCTCGCGAAGCCGGCCGCCACGCGGTGGCGGAAGCGGCGGGGACGAAGGCGCAGGCGGGGACGGGCTGGTGCGGTGTGAGGCATCGGCACCCGCAAGAACGTACAGGGCGAAGATGTCCGCGCACCCCCCAGGGGCCCCTGGGATCCACGTGACATGACCCACCCGCGGGCCGCGCGGCGGCCTCCCGCGCGCCCGGGGGCGGTTTCCGGGCACGGGGAAGCGCCGCACATACTGGGACGTATGAAGCTCAGCCGCCCGGTGTCCTGGTTCCTCACCGCCTTCGGGGTCTGGTCCTGGATCGTCTGGACCACCTTTGTGAAAAATTTGTGGAAGGACGCCAGCGGGCTCGCCTTCCACCACGGGGACCACTCCTCGCCGACCGCGTATTTCTGGATCCACCTGACGCTCGCCGTCGTCTCGACGGTCTTCGGCACGGCGATCGGCGTCCTGGGCCTGCGCGGCCTGCGCGCCCTCCACCGCCGGCGCACCGCCCCCGCACCCGAGGCGTAGCCCCCCGGGTCAGGCCCGGCGGCGGCGGGCGGGCTTGCCTGCGGGCGCGGCGGCGGGCTCGGCGGCGGAGGGGGCCGGGGCGGGGCGGGTGACGGCGGTGCGGCCGATGGTCGGCAGGATGAAGTCCTGGATCAGCCCCTTGGCGTCCCGCACCATCGGCCGGAAGACCCGGTGGCGCGACAGCGCGATGAGCCGCGCCACCAGCGGGGTCGAGCGGCGGACGAACTCACGCGTGCGCTCGGTGTCCGGGGTGCGGTCGAAGACCCAGTAGAGGACGACGACCATCAGGTGCAGCCACAGCAGGTCCGGCAGCAGGTCGGCGAGCTCCGGGTCGAGCTTGGGGGCGAGTTCGGAGCCGGCCAGGACATCCCGGAAGAGGTCGACCGCGGTGGCCCGCGCGGGGTGGGACTCGTGGGAGAAGGGGCTCAGCGAGCTGTCCGGGTCGGCGGCGGTGCGGAAGAACTGCGCGGCGAACCCGTGGTAGTCCGCGGCGCAGTCCAGCCATGACTCCAGCGCGATCCGCAGCCGTACGTCGAAGTCCTGCTCACCGGCCATCCGGGCGGCGGCGTCCAGCGCGTGGGCGTACGTCATCTGGTCGTAGAAGCCCTGGATCAGGAACTCCTTGGACTCGAAGTAGTAGTACGCGTTCCCGACCGAGACGCCGGCCTCCTGCGCGATGGCCCGCATCGTCGTCCTGTCGTACCCGCGCTCCCGGAACAGCCGCATGGCGGTGTCCAGGATGAGGGCGCGGGTCTGCTCGCTCTTGCCGGTCTTCGGCCGCGCCCGCCCGCCGGGCAGCTCCTCGGCCCCCTCGCCGGCGGCCGGCGGCGGGCCCGGCGCGGGCGGTCCGTTACGGCTGCTGTTGTCCTCCATCACGGTGAGCCTAGTCCGGCGCGGCGCAGCCTTCCGCGCACCCGGTCGCCGTCCAGCCGCCCCTGCCGCTGTAGGCCCTCCGTACGCATGAAAAGACCGGCCCGGCCCCCGAGGAAGCGGGGCCGGGCCGGTCGGGCACCGGAGGGCGGCGGCGGGGTCAGTCCGCCGAGGAGGCGAGCGCCAGGTCCGGCTCCTGGCCGGGCCGCACGGGCGCGACCTCCTCGTCGGCCGGCTCGACCGCCATGTGCGGCAGGCGCTTGTCCAGCCAGCCCGGCAGCCACCAGTTCGCCCTGCCGAACAGGTGCATCAGCGACGGCACCAGCACCGTCCGCAGGATGAACGCGTCCAGCGCGACCGCGCCCGCGAGCCCGACGCCGAACATCCCCAGCACCCGCACCCCGCTGAGCGCGAACGCGCCGAAGACGCAGATCATGATGACCGCCGCCGAGTTGATCACCCGGCTGGTCTCGGCGAGCCCGACCCGTACCGCCCGCGCGCTGTCCTTGGTGTGCACCCACTCCTCGTGCATCCGGCTGACCAGGAAGACCTGGTAGTCCATCGACAGCCCGAACAGCAGCGCCAGCATGATCACCGGCAGGAAGGCGTCGATCGGCCCCTGCCGGGTCGCGCCCAGCAGGCTGCCGCCCCACGCCCACTGGAAGGTCGCGACCAGCACACCGAAGGACGCGCCCGCCGCCACCATGTTCATCACCGCCGCCGTCAGCGGCACGACGATGCTGCGGAAGGCGAGCAGCAGCAGCACGAAGCCCAGCGCGATGATCACCCCGATGAAGATCGGCATCTTGTTGCCCAGGACGGTCGAGAAGTCCTTGAAGATCGCGGTCGGACCGCCGACGTACGCCTTCATCGTCGTACCGCGCTCGGCCTGCGGCACGACGTCCTGCCGCAGGTGGTTGATGAGGGTGCTGGTCGCCTTGTCCTGCGGCGAGGTCGTCGGCACCGCCTGCACCAGCGCGACCGTGCTGTCCGGCTGCATCGGCAGCGCGGCGGCATAGGCGATGCCCTTGGTGCGGCCGAGGGTGCTGACCAGGCCGTCCAGCGCCTGCTTGTCGCGCGCACCGCCGGGCACCTCGGCCAGGATCGTCAGCGGACCGTTGAAGCCCGGACCAAAGCCATCGGCCAGCATGTCGTACGCCTTGCGGGTCGTCGTCGACGTCGGGTTGTTGCCCTGGTCGGAGGAGCCCAGCCGCAGCGACAGCGTCGGGATCGCCAGCACCGCCATGACGGCGATCGCGAGCGCGGCGAGCGAGCGCGGATGCCGCTGCACGAACGACGACCAGCGCGCCGCCGCCCCCGTCGACTCGCCCACCTGCGGGCCGGTCGCGGCGAACCTGCGGCGCTGGCGGCGGCTGAGCACCTTCGTGCCGAACACCCCGAGCAGCGCCGGCAGCAGCGTCACGGCCGCCAGCACCGACACCACGACCGTCATCGCCGCGGAGATCGCCACGCCGTACAGCAGGCTCAGGCCCACCGTGAACATCCCCAGCAGCGCGATGCAGACCGTGCCGCCCGCGAACAGCACCGCACGCCCTGAGGTGTTGACGGCCGTGACCGCGGACTCCTCGGGCGACTTGCCGCTCAGGATGCCCTTGCGGTGCCGGGTGACGATGAACAGCGCGTAGTCGATGCCGACGCCGAGGCCCACCAGCATCGCCAACTGCCCGGAGAAGTCCGGCACGTTCATGGTGTGGGTCAGCAGCGTGATCAGCGACGACGAGATGCCGATCGCGAACAGCGCCGTCACGATTGGCGTCAGCATGCCCAGCAGCGAGCCGAACGCCAGGAAGAGCACCACCGCAGCCGCCGCGATGCCCACGAACTCGCTCAGGCCCGGCGGCGGCTGCTCGATCTGGGCGACGATGTTGCCGCCCACCTCGACCTTCAGCCCGTCCCGCCGCGCCGAGTGCGCGGTGTCGACCAGGTCGTGCACCTGCCCCTCGGACAGCTTGGCGCCCAGCACGTCGTACGTCACCGTCGCGTACGCCGTCCTGCCGTCCTTGCTGATCTGCGCGGCACCCGCCGGGTCGTACGGGCTCACGACCTTGCCGACGTCCTTCTGGTGCCGGATCCGGTCCAGCACCGGCGCGATCCGGTCCCGGACCGCCGGGTCCTTCACCGAGCCGGCGTCGGTGTGCCACACCACGGTGTCGGACTCGCCCGACTGGTCGTGCACGGCCTTGTCCAGCAGGTCGAGCACCTTGGCGGACTCGGTGTGCGGGAGCGAGAACACATTCGAGTACGCGTCGCCGGCGATCCGGCCCGCGGCCCCCGTGCCGAGCAGCGCCGCCACCCACAGCACGATCACCAGCCATTTGTGCCGGAAGCACCATCGCGCCAGAACGGCCACGATCCATCCCCCATCATTCGTCCGTCATCCGTTGTGATCCACTCGCCCCACTCCAGAGTCAGGTGTCACAACGCCCGGACCAAGCCGATCCGACTTCTCTCAAGGAACTCCAAAGTTCGCGCCCGCCGGGTGTCACGGGCCTTGCGGATACTGGACGGCATGGAGACAGCTGTCGGTACGGCTCCCACGGTGCTCGTCGTCGAGGACGAGCCGGGAATCGCGGACATCCTGCGCATCACGCTGACCTACAACGGCTTCACCGTCCACTGCGCCGCCACCCGGCGGGAGGCGCTCGCCGCCGTCCGCGCGCACCGGCCCGACCTCGTCCTGCTCGACGTGATGCTGCCGGACGGCAACGGCTGGGAGGTCTGCCGCGCGCTGCGCGCCGAGCACTCCGCCGGGCGCTCCGGGGAGGACGACCTGGCCGTCATCTTCGTGACCGCGCGGGACGCGCCGCGCGACGTCGTCGCGGGGCTCGCGCTCGGCGGGGACGACTACATCACCAAGCCCTTCGGCGTCGACGAGGTCGTCGCCCGCGTGCACGCCGTGCTGCGCCGCACCCGGCGCTCGGCCGGCGTCGCCGACCGGGTGCTGCGGCACGGCGACCTGGAGATGGACGAGGCGACGTACTCGGTGCGCCGGGCCGGCCAGCCGGTGGAGCTGACGCCCACCGAGTACAACCTGCTGCGGCACCTGCTGCGGCACGCCGGGCGGATCATCTCCAAGGAGCAGCTGCTCCAGCACGTGTGGCAGTACGAGACGGTGGTGCCGTCCACCGTCGTCGAGACCTACATCTCCTACCTGCGGCGCAAGCTCGACCGGTTCGGGCCGCCGCTCATCGAGACCCGGCGCGGCGTCGGGTACGGGCTGCGCGCCGTCGAGCAGGCCTGACGTGCGGTTCGGCGGGCTGTGGGCGAGCGGGGTGCCGGGCGGCGGCGGGTACGGCTCGCGCGGATACGGCCCAGGGGGCTACGGCTCGCGGGGCCCCTACCGTACGTACGACCCGGTGTGCGCGGTGGGCCGGCGGCGGCTGCTGCCCCGGCCGCGGACGCTGCGGGCCCGGCTGACGCTCGCCAACGTCGCCTTCGTCGCCCTCGGGCTGCTGGCGACCGCCGGCTTCAGCGTCATGGCGACGTACATGGTGCTCGGCAGTGAGATCGACCACACCCTGCGCGACTCGCAGCGCTCGCTCAGCAGCGCGCCGGTCACCGCCGACGGCCTGGCGCGGCTGTGCACCCTCGCCGGCATCCTCCAGGCCGGCAAGGACGGCAGGGACGACGGCGACGGCGGGCTGTCCTTCGCCAAGGCCTTCAAGCAGGACCTCTTCGTCGTCCTCGACGAGGACGGCCGCAACTCCTCGGTGTGCGAGAACGACGGCGGCGCCGACAACCGGCTGCGCGCCGACCTCACCGCCGGCCTGCACGAACCGGCCGCGCTGGCCCGCAGCGGCAAGGCCGTCAACGTACGCGCCGCCGGCACCGACTACCGGGTCGTCGTCACCCGGCTCGGCGACGGCAGCATGGTCGTGCAGGGCATGCGCTACAGCGGCCTGGAACACGCCATCCACAAGCTGCTGGTGTGGGAGTCGCTGGCCGGCCTCGGGCTGCTGGGACTGCTCGCGGTCGGCTCGCTGAGCGCCGCCCGGCGCCGGCTCAGCCCGCTGGAGACCATGGTCGAGACCGCCTCCGCGATCGCCGAGGGCGACCTGTCGCGGCGCATCGCCACCTCCCGGCACGGCTCCACCGAGGTCCGGCAGCTCAGCACCGCGCTCAACGCGATGCTCCAGCAGATCGAGACCGCCGTGACCGAGAGCGAACGCGCCACCGCGCAGCTGCGGCACTTCCTCGCCGACGCCTCCCATGAACTGCGCACCCCGCTCGCCTCCGTGCAGGGCTACCTCCAGCTCTACGAGAAGGGCATGCTCGACGCCGCCGACAAGGACCGCGCCCTCAGCCGGGTCTCCGCCGAGGCCCAGCGGATGAGCCGGCTCGTCGACGAACTCCTGGCCCTGGCCCGGCTGGAGGAACGCCCCGAGCTGGACTTCCAGCCGGTCGACCTGTGCGCGCTGGTACGGGACGCCGCCGCCGACCTCGCCGCGCAGCAGCCGGGCCGCCCGCAGACGCTGCTGCTGCCGGCCGGCGCGCGCGGGGCGTACGCGCTCGGCGACGAGGCGGGGCTGCGGCAGGTCGTCGGCAACCTGCTCAGCAACGTCCGCGCCCATACGCCCGCGGACGCGCCGCTGGTCATCGAGGTGGAGGGCGACGCCACGGGCGTACGGCTGCGGATCGCCGACTCCGGGCCCGGGCTCGAACCCGCGGACGCCGCACGCGCCTTCGACCGCTTCTTCCGCGCCGACGCAGAACGGGCGCCGGACACCGGGGGAGCGGGGCTGGGCATGGCCATAGTCCAGGCCGTCGTCCAGGCCCACCACGGCACGGTGCGGCTCGACACCGCGCCGGGGGAGGGGCTGACCGTCCACATCACGCTGCCGCCGGCGCCTGCCCCCGGCGGGGCGCCACCCCCGGCCGACCCGGACGGGGTCGCGGCTCCGCGCGCGGCCGGCGCCACGGCCGGGGCGAACGTCCTTGCGCTGGAGTGAGCTCGAAGTCGTAGCGTCCCTCACATGACGCACGAACCCGCAGCTCACGCATCCGGCAGCGACGACCGCTACACCCGTGGCCTGGCCGCGCTCCGGCTGGTCACCGGCGGCGAGCACAACCCGGTGCTCGGCCCGGTCGCCGAGACCGCCCCCGACCTCGCCCGCTTCACCGTCGAATTCGGCTACGGCGACATCTGGTCCCAGCCCGGCCTGACCCCGCGGCAGCGCCAGATCGGCACCATCGCGGCGCTGGCCGCGCTCGGCAACGCCGCCCCGCAGCTGCGCTTCCACATCGCCGGCGCGCTCAACGTGGGCTGCACCCGGCGGGAGATCGTCGAGACCTTCATCCACACCAGCGTCTACGCCGGCTTCCCCGCCGCCCTCAACGCGCTGGCCGCGGCCCGCGAGGTCTTCACCGCGCGGGGCGACGGTGACGAGGGCGGCGAGGGCGGCGAGGGCGACACGGCCATCGCGGAGGAGCCCGCCGGCGGCGACCGCTACGCCCGCGGCCTGGACCTGCTGCGGGCGGTGGACGGCCCCGCCGGGCCCGCGGTCGTCGACTCCCTCGCCGGCATCGCCCCCGACCTCGGGCGCTACCTCGTCGAGTACGTCTTCGGCGACGTCTACGCCCGCACCGGCCTGGACCTGCGCACCCGCGAGCTCGCCACCATCGCCATGTGCACCGCCCTCGGCACCGCCGGCCCCCAACTGCGCGTCCACCTGCGGGCCTTCCTGCACGTCGGCGGCACCCGCGAGGAGATCGTCACGCTGCTCACCCAGCTCTCCGGCTACGCCGGCTTCCCCGCCGCCCTCAACGCCGTCACCGCCGCCCGCGAGATCTTCGCCGAGCAGGACGCGGCCGGGAACGCAGCCGAATAGCAGCCAGGAGGGCGCCGGCAAAGCGTCAACTGCCCTCCGCGCAGCCGTGAAAAGCCGGAACGCGGGCACACGGACCGACCACCACGAGCTTTCCGGAGGTGTTCCATGCCCGTGACATTCCGCAAGTCCTTCCACATCCTGCCCGGCGTGCGGGTCAACGTGAACCGCAAGTCGCTGTCCCTGACCATCGGCCGCAAGGGCGCGCACCGCACCTGGTCCACCCGCGGCCGGCGCACCACCTCGGTGGACCTGCCCGGCCCCTTCGGCTACCGCCACACCGACCGCAGCAGGTGACCCCCGCGGGTGTTCGGGGCTGCTGACCTCCCGTCACATCGCCGAACAGGTGTGTGACGGGACCCGGCGGGCATAACGCGGCTATGGGCATCATCGGATGGATCGTTCTGGGCCTGCTCGCCGGCGCCATCGCCAAGATCATCCTGCCGGGGCGCGACCCCGGCGGGCTGGTCGGCACCACCCTCATCGGCATCGTCGGCGCCTTCCTCGGCGGCTGGCTGTCCACCAAGCTCTGGGACAAGCCGGTGCCGCACGAGTTCTTCAACGGCAGGACCTGGCTCGCCGCGATCGGCGGCTCGCTCGTCCTGCTCATCCTCTACCGCATATTCTTCGGCGACTCCCGCGACCGCCGCTGACCCTCACGGCAGCGGCGGCAGCTGACGGACGATCGACGGATCGGTGATCCGGGCGTCGTCCGCCAGCAGGAACGCCTTGGACAGCACCACCGCCAGCAGCCCGCCGTCCGCCTCGAACGGCAGGAACACCCGGTCGCCCGCCGCCTGCCGCCCCGCCGGCACGACGCACAGATAGGCGTCGTTCGGCTCCATCAGCACATTGCCCGAGCCCAGATGGATCCGATACGTCGTCCGGTCGCCGCGCACCCGCAGGAACCGGCCGTCCAGCTCCACCCGGCCGGCGATCCTGGTCCGCGGCAGCAGCCGGGCCAGCGCCTCCTTGCGCACCTCCGCGGACGGCGGCAGCGGCCCGAACGCCGCCTCGTGCCACCGGCCGGCCAACCGCCCCTCCGCCGCGTCCCGCCACTGCTCGTCCGCCGCGATCGACGCCACCTCGACGAACAGGTCCACGTCCCGCAGCGCCTCGCTCAGCACCAGCGGCGGCACCTGCGCCGGCGCCACCGGCGTCCACCCGCGTCCCCCGCCGCGCAGCGGCCGGCGCTCGAACCGCACCCGGTTGCTGGAGCACAGCTCGCCCGTCCCGTACACCGTGTGCCGCGACTCCTCCACCAGCTGGTAGTCGAACCGCGCCCGCCACTCCACCGGCCCGGCCGCCGGCATCACCCGTATCGCCTCGCCCTCGTCACCCCCGTCCCAGAAGCCCAGATGCGACGCCGACCAGCCGCGCGCCGCCATCAGCGACCTGGCCTGCCCGAAGCGCAGCACATGCGCCGCGAACCGGTTGGAATACCCGCCGCTCGCCTCCTCCGCCGGCGTCAGCGGATACACCTCGCGGAACGCCTGCTTGAACGGCTGCCGCAGCTCGCGCTCGGCCACCGCCGTCCGCCACATCTGCACCTCCTCCGGCTCCGCCCGCAGCGGATGCCACAACCGCACCGTGTCCCCGGCGCCGACCGCCGCCGCCGTCCCGTCGGTCGCCGCCAGCACCCAGCCCGCCCCGGCCCGCTCGGGAAACCCGGCGCGCCACCCGGCCGACTCCGCCGCCTCGCCCGCGCCGCCACCGGCCGGGCGCACCTCCCACAGCAGCGACGTCGCCGGCGCGCCCACCAGCGGATGGTCGGCGTAGAGGCGCTGCCAGCGCTCACCGCTCCAGGTCGCGCCCGACGCCAGCAGCTCCTCCAACCGGGACCGCTCGCCCGCCAGCAGCTTGCGCAGCCCCCGCAGCTCTCCCTTCAGCCCGGCGACCTCGGCCGCCGCCTCCTTCCTCGCCGACGCCGGGACCGACGCGACCCGCCGGCCCGCCGCCGTCCGGTACGTCAGCGACGCCGCACCCGCGCCGTCCACCGCCAGCACCGCCGTCGACCCGTCCGGCAGCGGCACCGCCCGCCGGTGCTCCGCGTCCAGCCCCGCCGTCGGCACCGTGCGCTCCCGCAACTGCGACGGCACCAGCCCCGCCCGCCCGGCCACCTCCAACTGCGCCCGCTCGGCCGCCTTGAGCACCGTGCGGTTGCGCACCACCGCCCGCAGCCCCGCCAGTTCGGTGACGGCGTACGCGCCCAGGTCGCCGTCGAAGCTGCCCAGCACCGCGACCGCGGTCGTCGCCACCTGGCCGGTACGCGCCTCACCGCCCCGCCCGCCGAGCCCCGTACCGGCATGGCGCGCACACGCCCCGGCCAGCCGCACCGCCGCCACCCCGGGCCCGTCCGGATCCGCCTCCGGGCCGGGCTCGGCCGCCGCCGCCAGATCGGCCAGCGCCCACAGCAGGCCCCGCACCAGCGCGGTGTTCGCCCAGCCCGTCAGCCCGCGCTGCCGGACCGGCTCCCTGTCCCCGTCCCGGACGGTGAAGCGCCCCTCCGGCTGCGCCGCGAAACCCGCCAGCAGCTCCCGCACCGCCTCCGCCCCGCGCGGCGCCGCCGCGACCAGCTCCGCCGCCTGCGCCCGCCACCGCACCCCGGCCCTGACCTGCCCCAGCGTCCCGCAGTGCGCCAGCAACGCGCCCACCCCGGGCGACGCCAGCAACTGCGCATGCTCGGCCCGCATCCGCGGCCCGTACGCGTCGTCGCCGTCCAGCACCGACGCGGGCAGACCCGCATCCTCCACCGCCGCCACTACCGCCATCGCCCCACCCCTGAGCCCGCGCCCCCCGGGGGCGCCCTACGCTGTCGGCCAGCAGCGTAGGCACCGGCACTGACAACCGGCCCGCTCAGCCCACCCCGAACCACCTGGCCCCCGCCGCCCGCAGCTCCGCCAGCTCCGCCGCGGACGGCTCGGCGGCCGAGGTCGCCCACGCCACATAGCCGTCCGGGCGGATCAGCGCGGCCGTGAACGGCGGGGCGGCGGCCGGCGGGCGCGGGCTCGCCGGTATCACGTCCACCCGGGCGGACCAGCCCGGCACCTGCGTCGCCGCGCTCGCCGCCGCGGTGAGGTCGAGCAGCAACGGCCGGCCCGTACGGGACAGTTCGGCAAGGCGCACCGGGCCCGACGCCGTGGTCAGCGCGAGGTCGGGGGCGAAGGCGCCCAGCAGCGGATGGTCGATCGCACCTCCCATGTCGTAGCGCAGGTCGGAACCCGCTATCAGCGCGGCGGCCCTGGCGACGGCCGCCTCGTCCTGGAACAGCTCGGCCATCAGCTCCCGCAGCGCGTCCACATCGCTCCCCGGCTGGTGCAGCGCGGACTGCGCCTGGGCGGAGACCAGGGTGCGGCGGGCGGCGGCGGTGCGCTCGGTGTCATAGCTGGCCAGCAGGCCCTCCGGGGCGGTGCCGGCGAGCTGCGCGGCCAGCTTCCAGCCGAGGTTGAGCGCGTCCTGGAGGCCCGCGTTCAGGCCCGGGCCGCCGCCCGAGGCGTAGACGTGCGCCGCGTCGCCGACCAGGAACAGCCGCCCGTCGCCCAGCCGCTCGGCCACCCGCGTGTTGCCGCCCTTGAGCCGGCGCAGCACGAACGGGCCCTCGCCCTCCGGCGCCCCGACGGGGACGTCCGCCCCCAGCACCCGGCCTATGCTCGCCCGCATCTCCGCGAGGCTCATCGGCTCGTCGCCCTCCACCGGCTCCCACTCGGTCGTCGCGATCAGCGGCGGGCGGCCCGGCAGCGGCGCCCAGGTGAACGCCCCGCGCGGGGTCCGCCGTGGGAAGAACGGCGGCACCGTCCCGAAGCCCGGCACCCGCAGGCCCGACGCGTCCGCCCAGCCCGCCGGGACCGACACATGGGCGTGCCGGCCCACAGAGCGGTCGTACGTCACCCCGGGGAAGCCGATGCCGGCGAGCTTGCGGACCGGGCTGTGGGCGCCGTCCGCCCCGACGACATAGCGGGCCCGCAGGGTGTAACCGCCCCGCGGCGCGGACACCTTCAGCTCCACCGCGTCGTCCTGCCGGACGAGGCCGACCAGCTCGTGGCCCGCGCGTATCTCCGCGCCCGCCGCACGCGCCCGGGCGTCCAGCACCTCGACGATGCGGTGCTGCGGTACGGCCACGGTGTGGACCGGGCTCTCGGGCAGCACGCTCAGATTCAGCGGGATCCCGGCGAACATGAAGCCCGCCCTGTTCGGCTGCGGCGGCCCCGGCACACCGGTCAGGGGCTCGCTCAGACCGCGCCGGTCCAGCGCGGGGACGACCTGGCCCACCAGTCCGTTCGCCTTTGGCTCGCGGCTGGGCTCCGGCAGCCGCTCCAGCACGACCGGGCGTACCCCGAGCAGACCCAGCTCCGCCGCGAGCAGCAGCCCCGCGGGCCCGCCGCCGACGATCACCACGTCGGCGTCGGCGGTCGCGGCATGCGCACCGCCGTCCGGGCCGGCACCCGTGCTGCCGCCCGCGCTGCCGCCCGCGCTGCCGCCCGAGCTGCCGCCCGAGCTGCCGCCCGTGCTGCCGCCCGGGCCGGCACCCGCGCCGCTGACCGCACCCGCGCCCGCGTCCGTTTCGTCCTCAATGTGTGCAGCCATCTGGACGCACTCCTCCCCACTCTCCGTGCACGGTTGTTGATCGACAGGTTCCGCGGCCTCGCGCCGCGGCGTTCAGCTCTGGGCCGAGGTGGAATCCGGCGCCTTCTCCGGGGCGGGCAGGCCCGCCGCCAGGTGGTCCAGGGCCTCCGTTATCAATGGGCCCAGCGGGACCGGGGGATCGGCCAGCAGCCAGTGCGTCAAGGCCGCGCCGATCGCGGCGCCCACCGTGGCCGCGACCAGCTTCGGGTAGAGATCCGTCGCCGGGTCCGTGCCCGTACGGGCCCCTATCGCCTTGGCCAGCACGCCCTGCGCCTGCTGGTCGGCGCGCATGACCTCGGCCTGGACGGCGGGCTCCGTCATCACCTCCCGGATCGCCTCACGGTGACCCGGCACGGGCGTGGAGGACTGCGGCGCCGCGGCATCCTCCGAGGCGAACTCGACCCGCAGGGCCGCCCCTATGGCCTCCCACAGCGGCTCGGCGGCCGGGCGGGCGCTCACCGTACGGGCGACGCGCTCCATGCGGTCGAAGTGGGCCGCGGCGATGGCCTCCGCCTTGCCGGAGAAATAGTTGCGGAAGGTGCGCTCCGAGACATTGACCGCGGCGGCGATGTCCTCGACCCGGACATTCGACCAGCCCCGCTGGATCGCCAGCGCGATGGTCGTATGGCTCAGGGCGGCACGCGTCTGCCGCTTCTTGCGCTCCCGCAGGCCCTCCGCCCGCCGCGCTTCCTCCGCGCCCCCGGCCGCCCCGCTCGCGCCCGCGCCTTCGCCCAGACCCGCGCCAACGCCCGCGCCTGCGCCCGTCGTCTCGTCCATGACCCCCGCCCCTCGTCCTTCCCGCGCTACCGCGCCGCCCGTCCCTTCGTGCTTTCCACGCTAGCATTTTTGCCGGACCGGAAAAAAGAGCCTGTGGATAACTTTGCCTCCCCGGAAAGATCATCCGACGGTCGGACTGCCCAAAGCCGGCGAGCACACCCCCGGCGGTGTCAGTGCCCGCCCCTACCCTCGGCCCCATGGGATTGGTGACCTTCGTCGACGAGACGACCTCAAGCGGCGCGCTCGACTCCTGGGAGCTGGAGTTCGCGGAGGAGCGGGTGCCCGCGCGCGAGCTGGTCAGGCGCCGGGTGCGGGAAGAGGTCGCGCGGTTCAACGCCCGGCGCCCCGAGGTCTTCCGGGGCCTCGTGCAGCCCGCCGGCGCCGAGCGCGCGCCGGACGGATGGCGGCTGCCGCAGCCGCGGGCGCTGGACGCCGAGCGGCAGTGCGAGCGCGCGCTGGAGGCGTTCGGGCGCAACGGCTTCCTGCTGCTCGTCGCCGACCGGCAGATAACGGACCTGGACGAGCTCGTGGACGTCTCGATCACCACCGAGGTCGTCTTCCTCAAACTCGTCCCGCTGGTGGGCGGCTGACCCGCCGCCCGCACTCACCCCCGGCCCCCGCACTCACCCCGAGCCCCCGCACCCCCCCCGTAAAACGCCGAAGGGCGCGGCCCCGGAAGCCCCGGGACCCGCGCCCTCCTCCGTACGGACAGGATCCGTACGGCGAAAATCAGTAGCGGCGCGTGATGAGCGCCCGCTTGACCTCCGCGATCGCCTTCGTCACCTCGATGCCGCGCGGGCACGCGTCCGTGCAGTTGAAGGTGGTGCGGCAGCGCCAGACGCCGTCCTTGTCGTTGAGGATCTCCAGCCGCTGCTCCCCGCCCTCGTCACGCGAGTCGAAGATGAAGCGGTGCGCGTTGACGATGGCCGCCGGGCCGAAATACTGCCCGTCGTTCCAGTACACCGGGCAGGACGAGGTGCACGCGGCGCACAGGATGCACTTGGTGGTGTCGTCGAAGCGCGCCCGGTCCTCGGCGGATTGCAGCCGCTCCCGCGTGGGCTCGTTGCCCTTGGTGATCAGGAACGGCATGACGTCCCGGTACGCCTGGAAGAACGGGTCCATGTCGACCACGAGGTCCTTCAGCACCGTCAGGCCCTTGATGGGCTCGATGGTGATGGGCTTCTCGGGGTTGATGTCCTTGATCAGGGTCTTGCAGGCCAGCCGGTTGCGCCCGTTGATCCGCATGGCGTCCGAGCCGCACACGCCGTGCGCGCACGAGCGGCGGAAGGTCAGCGTGCCGTCGATCTCCCACTTGACCTTGTGCAGCGCGTCCAGGACGCGCTCCTTCGGGTCGATCGGGATGCGGTAGTCGACCCACTCGGCGTCCGCGGACACCTCGGGGTTGAAGCGGCGGACCCGCAGCGTGACGGTGATCAGGTGGGCGGCGCCCGCCTCGGCGGCGTCCAGGGCGGACGAGTGACCGTGCCCCTGCAGCGTGGGGGTGCTCATCAGTACTTACGCTCCATCGGCTGGTAGCGGGTCTGCACGACCGGCTTGTAGTCCAGGCGGATCGACTCGGCGCCGGTCGCCTCGTCCACCTCGCGGTACGCCATCGTGTGCCGCATGAAGTTGACGTCGTCGCGGTTGGGGTAGTCCTCGCGGTAGTGGCCGCCGCGGGACTCCTTGCGGGCCAGCGCGCTGACGGCCATGACCTCGGCGAGGTCCAGCAGGTTGCCCAGCTCCACGGCCTCCAGCAGGTCGGTGTTGAACCGCCTGCCCTTGTCCTGGACGGAGACGTTGCGGTAGCGCTCGCGCAGCTCGCCGATCTTCTCGACCGCGGTCTTGATGGTCTGCTCGGTGCGGAAGACCATGACGTTCGCGTCCATGCACTCCTGCAGCTCGCGCCGCAGGTCGGCGACCCGCTCGGTGCCGGTGGACTCGCGCAGCCGCTCGACCTGCGAGACGACCAGCTCGGCCGGGTTGTCGGGCAGCGGCACGAAGTCGTGGGCGTGCGCGTACTCGGCGGCGGCGATGCCCGAGCGGCGGCCGAAGACGTTGATGTCCAGCAGCGAGTTGGTGCCCAGCCGGTTCGCGCCGTGCACGGACACGCAGGCGACCTCGCCGGCCGCGTAGAGGCCGGGGACGACGGTGGTGTTGTCGGCCAGCACCTCGCCCTGCACGTTGGTGGGGATGCCGCCCATGGCGTAGTGCGCGGTCGGCTGGATCGGGATCGGGTCGGTGTACGGCTCGATGCCCAGGTACGTGCGGGCGAACTCGGTGATGTCCGGCAGCTTGGCGTCCAGCTGCTCCGGCGGCAGGTGGGTGAGGTCGAGGTAGACGTGGTCGCCCTCGGGGCCGCAGCCGCGGCCCTCGCGGATCTCGGTGTAGATCGCCCGGGAGACGACGTCCCGCGAGGCCAGGTCCTTCATGACGGGCGCGTACTTCTCCATGAAGCGCTCGCCGTCCTTGTTGCGCAGGATGCCGCCCTCGCCGCGGGCGCCCTCGGTGAGCAGGATGCCCATCCGCCAGATGCCCGTCGGGTGGAACTGGAAGAACTCCATGTCCTCCAGCGGCAGCCCGCGCCGGTAGACCGCGGCCTGGCCGTCACCGGTCAGGGTGTGGGCGTTGGAGGTCACCTTGAAGAACTTGCCGGTGCCGCCGGAGGCGTAGATCACGGCCTTGGCCTGGAAGACGTGGATCTCGCCGGTGGCCAGCTCGTACGCGACCACGCCCGCCGACCGCTTGACGCCGTCGACCTCGGTGAGCAGCTGGTCCAGGACGTAGAACTCGTTGAAGAACTCCACGCCCTCCTTGACGCAGTTCTGGTAGAGCGTCTGGAGGATCATATGGCCGGTGCGGTCGGCGGCATAGCACGCCCGGCGGACCGCGGCCTCACCGTGGTTGCGGGTGTGGCCGCCGAAGCGCCGCTGGTCGATACGGCCCTCGGGCGTCCGGTTGAACGGCAGGCCCATCTTCTCCAGGTCCAGGACCGCGTCGATGGCCTCCTTCGCCAGGATCTCGGCGGCGTCCTGGTCGACCAGGTAGTCGCCGCCCTTGATCGTGTCGAAGGTGTGCCACTCCCAGTTGTCCTCCTCGACGTTGGCCAGGGCCGCGGCCATGCCGCCCTGGGCGGCGCCGGTGTGGGAGCGGGTGGGGTAGAGCTTGGTCAGGACGGCGGTGCGGGAGCGCTTGGTGGCCTCGATGGCGGCGCGCATACCGGCGCCGCCCGCGCCGACGATGACGGTGTCGTACTTGTGGATCTGCATGGGGTCGCTTTCCCTGTCCCAGCCCTGGCCTAGCGGATGTTCGGGTCGAAGGTGAAGATCACCAGCGAGCCGAGCGCGATGGTGAACGCCACGGCGGTGAACAGCAGCGTCTTGAGCCAGACCCGGGTGTTGGCCTGCTCGGCGTAGTCGTTGATGACGGTGCGCAGGCCGTTGCCGCCGTGCAGCATGGCCAGCCACAGCATCGCCAGGTCCCAGAACTGCCAGAACGGCGAGGACCAGCGGCCGGCGACGAAGGCGAAGCCGACCTTCTGCACCCCGCCGTCCAGCACCAGCTGGATCAGCAGATGGCCGATGACCAGCACGACGAGCACGACACCGGACAGCCGCATGAACAGCCAGCCGTACAGCTCGAAGTTGGTACGGCTGCTGCGCGGGGTGCGCTTGGTACGGGCCCGCGGCGGCTCGATGACCGGGGCGGGGTTGTCCGGGCTGTACGGGGCGACGCTGGAACCGGTCAGCTCGACGGCGTCGGAGACGTCAGTGGACATGGCTCAGTTCCCCCACAGGACTCGTGCGGCGTGGCCCAGGACCGGGTAGATCGCGCCGAGCATCAGCAGGATCCACAGGCCCACCACCGTCCACAGCATCTGCTTCTGGTAGCGCGGCCCCTGCGTCCAGTAGTCGACGGCGATGATCCGCAGGCCGTTGAGGGCGTGGAAGAGGATCGCGGCGACCAGGCCGTACTCCAGCAGGCTGACGATCGGGGTCTTGTACGTGTGGACGACCTTGTCGTAGTCCTCGGGGGAGACCCGGACCAGCGCGGTGTCGAGGACGTGGACGAACAGGAAGAAGAAGATGAGGACACCGGTGACTCGGTGAGCCACCCACGACCACATGCCTTCCCGGCCGCGGTAGAGCGTTCCAGCCGGCACGGAAAAATACCCTCCGGGAGCGGGGCGAGGGGTGCCGGCTGCAGTTGTCGGTCACGCCCGGCCGGGTACGGTCCACCGGCCCCGGCCATCGTAGCGACGCGATACGGCCTGCGTACCGCGGGGTAGGCCAGGTGTGATCGATCCCGCACGGTCGGGTGAACGCGCCGGCTCGAACGCGCGGAGCAGCCGGCTCCGGCACAGCCGGCGCAGCTGCTCGGCGGTGACGGCGGACTCCTCGTCCGCGTCGTGGCCCAGCCTTTCCCGCAGGGCGGCCAGCGTCTGGTCGAGCGCGGCGGCCGGGTCGGCGGCGGTGGCCTCGTCGAGGGCGAGGATGAAGGCGTGGCCGAACCGGGACTCGTAGTGGGCGTGGGCGGCCCGCAGCGCGGTGTGCACGCTCAGGCCGCCGCGGTCGGCGAGCGCGGCGGGCGTCTCACCGGCGAGCGCCTCGGCGAGATCGCCCGAGGTCAGGTCGTACGCGGCCTCGTCCGCGGCGGCCAGCAGCGCCTCGACCGTCGGATACGGGCGGTGCGCGGCCACCCGACGCGCCCAGCGGTGGCTGCCGCAGCAGGCCAGCAGCACTGCCTCGGCGGCGGTGGGCGGCGCCTGGTTGAACCGCGCCAGCGGGGACGGCGCGGCGTCGGAGTCGGGGGCGCTGGGCAGCAGCGTGGCTCCAGAGTCGTCAGAGGGGATGGCCCCACTCTATGCGGTGCCGCTTCGAACACCGCGGGCGCGTAAACGAAGTTCACCCGTACGGTAAGGGGTGGTCACCCCGGGTTGACCGCCATGGCATGGCGGCAGGCTCCTCGGCGGGGCGCGCGCGGGCGCACGCAGAGCACCCGGGTGATGGCACGCGAGTGACGACGGCCGGGGGCCGCCTCCCCCCACAGGAGCGTCCCCGGCCGCCGACTTGTACGGCGTATCCCAGAGCAAAAGTGTCACAGCCCCTCATGAGGCAGGATTGACCGTGTGTTCGAGGGGGTGGGGCCCGAGGTGGAACTGCACGAGTCGTCTCTGGAAGCCGCGGTCAGCGCGGCGCAGCAAGGTGACGAGGGTGCCTTCCGCACCGTCTACCGCGCCGTCCAGCCGCAGTTGCTCAGCTACGTGCGCAGCCTGGTCGGGCCGGCCGACGCCGAGGACGTCGCGTCGGAGGCATGGCTGCAGATCGCCCGCGACCTGCCCAACTACCGCGGCGGCAGCGGCTCCATCCGCGGCTGGGCGGCCAGGATCGCCCGCAACAGGGCGCTGGACCACATCCGGGCGCGCAGCCGCCGCCCGGTCGCGGGCGGCGGCGTGGACGACCTGGTGCAGCTGCCGGACCGGGCGGACACCGCCGGTGAGGCGCTCGACGCGGTCGCCACCGACCGGGCGCTCGCGGCGATCGCGGCACTGCCGCGGGAGCAGGCGGAAGCGGTGCTTCTGCGGGTGGTGATGGGACTCGATTCAACCAGTGCGGCAAGAGTGCTCGGCAAGCGCGCCGGATCGGTGAGAATGGCCACTCACCGCGGACTGCGCCGGCTCGCCGAGATCCTGGCGGACGACGGCAACGGTTACCAGGAGCAGGAGGGCGGCGAGGGCGGCGGGCAGGACGCGGCGGGACCGCGGCCGGTGCCCGGGCAGCGGTCGGCGGACCGGCGGCACGCGGATGTGACCTATTCCGCGTCCAAGGCGCTGTGAGGGAGTGGGATGAGCGACAACACGCGACGCGAGACCGCATCCACGGGCCTGTCCTCCGCGGGGTCGCCCCGCACCCGCCCCGTCCGGCGTACGCCCCGCCACCCGGCGGCGACCCGCCTCGTACGCGCCGACCGCCGGGCGCCGCGCGGCGGTATGTCCGGCTGGCCCGACGCGGCCACGGCCGAGGCGCTGCTGGCCGGCGGCGCCGCGGGCCCGCCGCCGACCGTGCCGGCCGACCGCCTGGTACGGCTGCTCAGCGCGGCCCGCGAGGTCCGTACGACGCTGGACCCGGCGCGCGAGGCGGCGGCGCTGGCCGCCTTCCGCACCGCCGCGCAGGGGCGTGCGCGGGGCGGGCAGCCGGCGGCCCGGGGCGGGGGGCCGCGGGGGCTGCCCGCCGGGAGCGGGCTGCGGAAGGCCGGGGGCCGGCCGGGTACGGCGGGCGCGGGCGCAGGCGCGGGCGCGGGCGGTGGGCGGTTCGCGGCGTTGCGGGCCGCGTTGGCGGTGCGCCGGCCGCGGTTGATGGCGGCGGCGGTGGTCTCGGCGCTCGCGCTCGGCGGGGTGGCGGTCGGCATGGCCGCAGCCGCGCGGTCGCTGTCGCCCGGCGGCGGGGCCGGCACCGGGCCACTCCAGACCCGGCCGCCCGCGGCGGTGTCCCCGGACGGCGGCCGGGCCGGGCCCTGGACCGCGGGGCCGCCGGCCCGCAGCGCCCGGCCGGCGCCCGCGCCCGGCGGCCCGCACCGGGACCGGCACGCCGACGGCCACCGCCCGCGCGGCTGCCGCGCCGTGGCGGACCGGTCCTGCCCGCCCGGCACGGGGGCGGGCCGGACCGGCGCCGAGCACGGCGACGGCGGCAAGGACGTCAGGGACGGCGGGCACGAGGGGTACGAGGGGTACGAGGGTTACGAGGGGCATGACGGGCGCGAGGCCAAGGAGGGCCGGGACGGCAGGGACGACCGCGGCCCGCGGCACACCCGCCCCGGGCACCGCTCCCTGTCCCGCCCGCCCGGCAGGTGACACTTCCGACGGCCCGTGCGCTGTAGGGAGTAAGGCCGACTGGTCATCGGCCCCGATGACCCCGGTTCTCCCCGTACCGGGGTTTGACACGGAGCGCGGCCGGGCGCAATTCCCCCTGCCCGGCCGCGCTCCTCGTCACCCGTACGGGCGGCTCACCAGTAGACGACGACCTTGTCGCCGACCTTCACCTGGTCGAAGAGCCGCTCGATCGCGGCTTTGTCGCGGACGTTGACGCAGCCGTGCGAGGCGCCCGCGTATCCCCGGGCGGCGAAGTCCGAGGAGTAGTGCACGGCCTGGCCGCCGCTGAAGAACATCGCGTACGGCATCGCCGTGTGGTAGATCGTCGAGACGTGGTCGCGGCTCTTGGAGTTCACATGGAAGAGGCCCTCGCGGGTCGGCGTGTACTGCGAGCCGAACCGGACGTCCATCGTCGCCTGGACCTTGCCGTCGATGACCCAGGACAGCGTGCGGGTGGTCTTGCTGATGCACAGCGCGCGGCCGGTCAGGCAGCGGGAGTCCAGCTTGCCGGGCGCGTTGGCCGGGATCGGCGGGTAGAGCTCCTTGTGCGTCGGGGTGTGCGTGAGCGACTTCAGCTTTGACCAGGTGGTCTGCGTGACGGTGCCGGTCGAGGTCAGGCCGTGCCGCTCCTGGAAGTCGCTCACCGCGTTCTGCGTCACCGTGCCGTAGTAGCCCGTGGGGTTGCGCGAGAACAGGTGCAACTGGCCGAGGCGGGCCTGGAGTTCACGCACCTGGGCGCTGGTCTGGCCCATCGTCATCAGGGCCGCGGGCTTGGCGGGCGGCTTGGTCGTCGCCGGTGTCGTCGGTGTCGCCGAGGGGGAGGGCGCGGCGGTGGTGGCCGGGGTGGTCGGCGCCGGCGTGGTCGTCGCCGGGTCGGTCGTGGCCGGGTCGGTGGTGGGGGCGGCGGTCGTGGCCTGCGTCGTCGCCGCCGGGGCCTTGGAGTCCCCGGCGGTGTCGTCGCCCGGCCCGCACGCGGCGAGTACCGCGGCGGCCAGCGCCGCACCGGCCACCGCCACCGTCGCCCGCTGTCTTCTTCTGCTTCTGCCTCTGCCTGTGGACATTGCCCTCTTTATCCCCCTCGGTCGGCCGCTGTGCCCGCATAGACACGTTTCCGGCCCGCGCGGTTGCGACACCCCGGGACGAGGACTCCGTACTGTGAGGAAGGTCCCAGCCCGCGGGGCTGCACGCTGCACAAAGGCGCCGCTACAGTACGTGGCCGTAACTTCACGTGAGCAGCACCAGCGCAGCGGAGGCGTGCAGCATGACGCGCGAGTCGGAGAGCGGCCTGCCGATCGAACCCGTCTACGGCCCGGAGACGCTGGCCGGATGGGACCCGGCGGACAAGCTCGGAGAGCCCGGCGGGTACCCGTACACCCGCGGGGTCTACCCCACGATGTACACCGGACGGCCCTGGACGATGCGGCAGTACGCCGGCTTCGGCACCGCGTCGGAGTCCAACGCGCGCTACAAGCAGCTCATCGCCAACGGCACGACGGGGCTGTCCGTCGCGTTCGACCTGCCCACCCAGATGGGCCACGACTCCGACGCGCCGCTCGCGCACGGGGAGGTCGGCAAGGTCGGGGTCGCGATCGACTCCGTCGAGGACATGAAGGTGCTCTTCGACGGCATCCCGCTGGACCAGGTGTCCACGTCGATGACGATCAACGCGCCCGCCGCGCTTCTGCTGCTGCTCTACCAGCTCGTCGCCGAGGAGCAGGGGGTGTCCGCCGACAAGCTGACCGGGACGATCCAGAACGACGTGCTCAAGGAGTACATCGCGCGGGGCACGTACATCTTCCCGCCCAAGCCGTCGCTGCGGCTCGTCGCGGACACCTTCGCCTACTGCAAGGCGGAGATCCCCAGGTGGAACACGATCTCGATCTCCGGCTACCACATGGCCGAGGCGGGGGCGTCGCCCGCGCAGGAGATCGCGTTCACGCTCGCCGACGGCATCGAGTACGTCCGGACGGCGGTCGCCGCCGGGATGGACGTGGACGACTTCGCGCCGCGGCTGTCGTTCTTCTTCGTCTCGCGCACCACGATCCTGGAGGAGGTCGCGAAGTTCCGGGCGGCCCGGCGGATCTGGGCGCGGGTGATGCGGGAGGAGTTCGGGGCGCGGAACCCCAAGTCGTGGATGCTGCGCTTCCATACCCAGACGGCGGGGGTGCAGCTCACCGCGCAGCAGCCGGAGGTCAACCTCGTACGGGTCGCGGTGCAGGGGCTTGCGGCGGTGCTCGGCGGGACGCAGTCGCTGCACACGAACTCCTTCGACGAGGCGATCGCGCTGCCCACCGACAAGTCGGCGCGGCTCGCGCTGCGCACGCAGCAGGTGCTCGCGTACGAGACGGACGTCACGGCGACGGTGGACCCCTTCGCGGGGTCCTACGTGGTGGAGCGGATGACGGACGACGTGGAGGCGGCGGCGCTCGGCCTGATGGCGAGGGTGGAGGAGCTCGGCGGGGCGGTCGCGGCGATCGAGCGGGGCTTTCAGAAGTCGGAGATCGAGCGGAACGCGTACCGGATCGCTCTTGAGACGGATGCGGGGGAGCGGGTGGTGGTGGGCGTCAACCGCTTCAAGCTCGACGAGGAGGAGCCGTACGAGCCGCTGCGGGTCGACCCGGCGATCGAGTCCCGCCAGGCCGCGCGGCTCACGTCCCTGCGAGCCGCCCGCGACCCCGCGGCGGTCGCCGCGGCCCTCGCCGCCCTCCGCGCAGCGGCCTCCGGCCCGGGGAATGTCCTCTACCCCATGCGCGACGCGCTGCGCGCGCGAGCCACCGTGGGCGAGGTCTGCAACGCCCTCCGCGACGTCTGGGGCACCTACACCCCCTCCGACACATTCTGACCTCGCGCCAGCGCCAGAGCCTTGCCCCGCCGGGCCTTGGCTTGCGGCTGCCGCCGCGTGGGCGCGACCGCCCGGGGTCTGCGCCTGCGCCGGACGCCGGCAAACCAGGGGCGCGGGGCTGTGTTTGTTGTGCGGCTGGCGCCGCGTGGGCGCGACCGCCCGGGGTCTACGTCTGCGCCGGACGCCGGCAAACCAGGGGCGCGGGGAACTGCGCGACCAGCCGTATGCGGCCTGCAGGTCGTCACCGTCCCAAGGGGGCTGTTCGGTTCGGTCCGGGCCACCGGTCGGTGGTGGGTTGCGCGCGCAGTTCCCCGCGCCCCTGGGTGGTGGCCGTCTGGCGTCGAGGTTGCCCTCCCGGGCGGGGGCTTGCGACTGCGCCGCGGGCCAGCACACCAGGGGCGCGGGGAACTGCGCGGCCAGCCAGTGACCGGCGTGCACGTCGCCACCGTCCGTAAGGGGCTGTTCGGTCCGATCCGGACCACCGGCCGGTGGTGGGTTGCGCGCGCAGTTCCCCGCGCCCCTGGGTGGTGACCGTCCGGCGTCGAGGTTGCCCTCCCGGGCGGGGGCTTGCGGCTGCGCCGCGGGGCAGCACACCAGGGGCGCGGGGAACTGCGCGGCCAGCCAGTGACCGGCGTGCACGTCGCCACCGTCCGAGAGGGGCTGTTCGGTTCGTTCCGGACCACCGGTCGGTGGTGGGTTGCGCGCGCAGTTCCTCGCGCCCCTGGTGGTTGGCGTCCGGCGCAAACGTCAGCCCCGCGCCCCCGAGAAAGCGCCCCGCGGCGCAGCCGCGAGCCCCGAAGCTCCCGGGGGGGGGAGGGGCGGGGTTAGCGGATTTTTTTTTGGAGGGCTCGGGCGCGTTTGGCTACGCGGCGGACTACGCGGTTGCGGGGGACGAAGGAGAGCTTCGCGGGGACGCCGCCCGGGAGGGCGAGGGAGGTGAGGCGGCGGCGCTTGAAGTAAGGCCAGGTCCGCTTCGTGAGGTTCGCCGCAAGCCAGGCGGCAGCCTCCTCGCGCAGGTGCGGGTACGCCGCCGACTGCATGCAGAAGCCGACCGTGCGGACCAGCGGAGTGAGGTCCGCGGCGACGGAGGCCGGCGTGGGCGGGGACCAGGCGCGGACGGCCGCCGGGTCGGCGAGGTCGGGGAGCAGCGCGTGGACGATCGTGACGGGGACGCGGTTGCTGTTCTGGTACGGCGAGAGCCGGTCGAGCAGCAGGCCGGTCCCGGTACGGGCGACGGGGATGCCGTACAGCGCCGACGCGGTCAGCAGCGCGGTGGAGAAGCAGCCGGCGACCAGCGCGGGACGCGCCTTCTGGTAGACCACCTCCGCCAGCACCGGAGTGTTGAGCACCGTGAGCGTGCAGCCCAGCCGCGCCGCCTCGGCGACCAGCGGCTCCGTCCAGCTCGCCGGCGCCGTCGGATGCGGCTTGAAGACGATGTCCTTGTGCCCCAGCGCGGCAGCGCCCCGCACCATCGCCAGGTGCAGCTCCTCCTCTTCCTTGACGGAGAGGATCCGCAGCGCGGACAGGTACTGCCCGAGCAGCAGCGCCGCGCCCTGCGGCACCTCGGCGAGGCTGTCCCCGCCGGCGTACGCGGACGCCTCCGCGACCTCCTGGAGCACCTTGGTGAACTCCGCGCTCGGCACGACCTCGGGCTCCACCCCGAACTCGCTGAGCAGCAGCGGCCGGAGCCCCGGCACGAGATCCAGGTGCAGCAGCCGGTCGATACGGGTGTCCACGAGCAGGCCCAGCTTGTTGCGGGTCGGCCCGTACGACATCAGCCCGTCGGCGTAGACGGAGATCGGCGCGCCGGTGAAGATCTGCGCGAACGCCAGCGACGGCGGCACCTGGATCGACTCCACGACCAGCTCGACGTCGTCGTCCCCGAGCTCCCACGCCATCCGCACATGCCGCTCCCACATGGGGATCTCGTTGACCCGCGGGCTCCAGCCGCCCGGGTGCAGCGGGCTGATCAGCTCGTTCCACGACACGAGCCGGTCGAAGCGGCTGCGCAGCGCCTCGAAGCCGGGCGCCTGGTCCAGGCCCGGGTGCGTCTCGGGCACGCCGGCGTTGTTGCTCACGACCAGGATGCGCCGGTCGGCGGGCGGCAGCGCGTCCGCGTCGATCGCGGCGGCGAGCGTCGCGGCGCCGTAGAGAGTGGACGCCATCAGCAGCTGGGTGGTCATCGCGCGACCGCCGTTCCGCCGGAGGCGACCGCTTCCGCGGCGGCTCCCCGGCCGCCGGCCCCGCCGGAACGCCAGCGCAGCCGGCGGATCTTCGTACTGCGCTCGACGTCCATGGAGTCCAGGACACCGCCGAGCACGTCCTGCGGCAGCCGGCCCAGCGCCGCCGCGGCCACCGTCTTGAGCCGCCGGGCGATGGCCGGCTCGAAGCGGTCTATCTGCTCCAGGTGAAAGACGATCAGCGCGCAGAACTGCCGGATCGCCTTCGGCAGGAATCGGTCGCCGTCCGGGTCCTCGGCCAGCATGTCGAATACGAGTTCGCAGGAGCGGACGAAGTCCAATTGGCGTTCGTCGCCGATGCGGGTGAGCGAGGTCGTGACGTCGCGCCGGTAATGCATTCCCAGCAGGCTGACGACGCCGACGGACTTCGCCGCCAGGTGCATGCGCCAGGCCCACAGCCGGTCCTCGGCGGTCCGCAGCTCCTCGGGCATCCGCATCAGGCCCTGGTCGACCGCGCGCCGGTGGTACGCGCCGAAGGGCAGGTTCGGGTAGTCGACGAGCGAGGGCCGCTCGGCGGGCAGGATGCAGGCGCGCGGGTCGAGGACCGCGCCGCGCCGGCCGTGCGGGGCCCGGACGATCTCCCGCTCGGCGCCGGTGCACTTGACGTGGTCGGTGCGCAGGAAGTCGACGTCCAGCTCCTCCATCGCCCGGGTCAGCTGGGCCAGGTAGCCGGGGGCCATCCAGTCGTCGCCGTCCATGAAGGTGAGGTAGTCGCCCTTCGAGGCGTCGATGCCGGCGTTGCGCAGCGCCGAGACGCCGCCGTGGTCGCGCCGGAGGACGCGCGCGCCGGGGAGGGTGCGGGCCCCCTCTTCGAGCAGCCGGGGCGTCAGATCGGAAGAGCCGTCGTCCATGAGCAGGAACTCGAAATCCGGACGGCTGTTCGCCCGCAGGCTGTGCAGTGCATCGGGTACGAATTGCTGCACGTTGTAGAACGTCACGATGACGGAGAGCTTGACCACTCGATGAATCCTATGGTCTTGCCCGGCGGGGCACTTGGCGAGCGGGGAACGTTTGGGTAAACGGAAAATGTCCAGCCGGTGTTGTGGCTGCTCGGCGGCCTTTCGTGCGAAGTAGCGGCATTCTGTTTACCTCCCGTTGGCCTTCACTTCGTTAATTCCACCCGCCCGCTTCCTACTGTCGGCGTGTGCCAACACGTACGTCAGGCCCGCTGCGGGTCACGGTGATCGCCGACTCGGACACCCGGTGGAAGTGGGGCGCGCTCACCGCGCGCCGGATCGACCCCGAGGCCCGGCTCGACGCGCGCCTGCTGCGTGGCCGCGCCACCCCCACGCCCCGCCAGCTCGCCGAACTCGGCATCCCCGCCGACACGATGGTCGAGCTGACCATGGCGGAGATCCTCGCCGAGACCAGCGCCGACACCTGCGACGTACTGGTGGTCTCCTGCGTCGGCGGCACCGTCCAGGCGCTGCTGCACGGCCTCGGCCACGCCTGGCGCGGCCGTACCCGCCGCCCGGTCGTCGTCACCGGATACGTCGGCGTCGTCTACGAGAAGCTCGCCGACGGGCTGCTGCTGCGCGCCGGTGCGGATGTCGTCCTGGCCAACAGCGCGGACGACGCACGCCGTTTCCGCGAGGTCTACGAGGGCGTCGGCTACCGCACCGGCAGCATCGTCGAGACGGCGCTGCCCTTCCTCGGCGGCGACCCGTACAAGCCTGACGAGAGCCGGCCCTTCACCGTCACCTTCGCCGTCCAGCCGTCGGTGCCCGACAGCCGCAAGGACCGGCTGCACCTGCTGCGCCGGGCCGTCGCGCACGCCCGGCTGCACCCGTCGCGCGAGGTGCTGGTCAAGCTGCGCAGCAAGCCGGGCGAGCACACCACGCACATCGAGGAGCAGCCGTACCAGAAGCTGGTCGCCGCCCTCGAACCGCCGGCCAACGTGCACCTGGTGTACGGCAACATGGCCGAGGTCCTGGACCGTACCGACCTGCTGGTCACGGTCAGCTCGACCGCCGCGCTGGAGTCGCTGCACCGCGGCATCCCCACCGCCGTGCTCACCGACCTCGGCATCCGCGAGGCGCTGGGCAACCACCACTTCCTCGGCTCCGGCTGCTACGCCTCCTGGGACGAGCTCGACGACGGGGCGCTGCCGGTCGCCTCCGAGGAGTGGACGGCCACGCACGGCGTCTCCGGCGCCTCGCCCTACGCGACCTTGCGCGGCCGGGTCGCCGCGCTGCTCGACCAGGCCGAACTGCCGCCGCTGGCCCCCTACTACACGGTACGCACCGCGCCGGGCTACCTCCCCGGCGTCCTCGCCCGGCACGGCCTCGACGCCACGGGCGAGCCCGTCGACGGCTTCACCCCCCGCGAGGCCGGCCCCGTCCGCACGGCGGTCCGCGACTTCGTCCGCAACTCCGCGCGGACCGCTTACCGCCAGGGCGTCCAACGCGTGGCCCCCGCGATCCGCCGCTGGGGCCAGCTGTGAGCGCGGGTCGGCGCCGCCGGGCGCCGGCCAGGGGCGCGGGGACCGCACCGCCCGCCGCATCAGAGCCGCACAGTCATGACAGGAGTCACCCCATGAGCAAAGCCGACCGGGCGCCGGTGGAACCGGCGGGAAGCCACACCGTGCTGGCCGTCATCCCCGCGCGGGGGGGCTCCAAGGGCGTGCCCGGGAAGAACCTCGCGGCGGTCGGCGGCGTGCCGCTCGTCGCCCGCGCGGTGCACGCCTGCCGGCGGGCCAGGCGGATCACGGACGTCGTCGTGTCGACGGACGACCCGTCGATCGCCGAGGCCGCCAGGACCGCCGGCGCCGAGGTCGTGCTGCGCCCCGCGGCCATCGCGGGCGACACCGCGACCAGCGAGGCCGCCGTCCTGCACGCCATGGACGCGTACGAGGCCATGGCCGGCCGCGCGCCGGGCAGCACCGACGTGGTGCTGCTCGTCCAGTGCACCAGCCCCTTCATCACCGCCGAGGAGGTCGACGGCGTCGTCGCGGCCGTCATAGACGGCGGGGCCGACACCGCGCACACCGTCGCCCCCTTCCACGGCTTCATCTGGCGCGAGGCGGCCGAAGGCACCGAGGGCCCCGGCTCCACGCCGGCGTCCGGCTCCGCCTACGGCGTCAACCACGACAAGGCCACCCGCCCCCGCCGCCAGGACCGCCCGCAGGACCTGCTGGAGACCGGCACCGCGTACGCCATGCGCGCCCCCGGCTTCCGCGCCGCGAACCACCGCTTCTTCGGCCGCACGGCCCTCGTGCGCACCGACCCGGCGAAGGTGCTGGAGATCGACGAGCCCGCCGACCTCACCCGCGCCCGCGCCCTGGCCCCGCTGCTGGACCCCACGGCGGCCACCCCGACCCGCGACGACGTCGACGCGGTCGTACTCGACTTCGACGGCACCCAGACGGACGACCGGGTGCTGATCGACGCGGACGGACACGAGGCCGTCACCGTGCACCGCGGTGACGGGCTCGGGATCGCGGCGCTGCGCCGCGCGGGACTGCCCGTCCTCATCCTGTCCACCGAGACCAACCCGGTCGTGGCCGCGCGGGCGAGAAAGCTCGACGTGCCCGTCCTGCACGGCATCGACCGCAAGGACCTCGCGCTCAAGCAGTGGTGCGAGGAGAACGGCATCGCGCCCGAGCGGGTGCTCTACGCCGGCAACGACGTCAACGACCTGCCGTGCTTCGGCCTGGTCGGCTGGCCCGTCGCCGTCGCGGGCGCCCATGACGTCGTACGGGCCGCCGCCCGTGCGATCACCACGGCCGACGGCGGCTTCGGGGCGATCCGCGAGATCGCCGCGTGGCTGCTCGGCCCCACTCTGGCCCGCTGACCCGGCCACCCGCCACCTCTGGCACCCCTGTCATCCCCCATCCCCCTAAGGAACCACCCGTGACCTCTCCTCTCGCTTCCCTTCCCGCCAACCTCCGCCCCGTGGGCTCCCGCCACATCGGCAACGGCCAGCCCGTCTACATCACCGGCGAGATCGGCATCAACCACAACGGCGACCTGGAGAACGCCTTCGCCCTGATCGACGCGGCCGTCGCCGCGGGCTGCGACGCGGTCAAGTTCCAGAAGCGCACCCCGGAGATCTGCACCCCGCGCGACCAGTGGGAGATCGAGCGCGACACCCCCTGGGGCCGTATGACGTACATCGACTACCGGCACCGCGTCGAGTTCGACGAGGACGGCTACCGGGCGATCGACGAGTACTGCCGCAAGCGCGGCATCGACTGGTTCGCCTCGCCGTGGGACGTGGAGTCCGTCGCGTTCCTGGAGAAGTTCGACGTGCCCGCGCACAAGGTCGCCTCCGCGTGCCTGACCGACGACGACCTGCTGCGGGCGCTGCGCGCCACCGGCCGCACGGTGATCCTGTCCACCGGCATGTCGACGCCCAAGCAGATCCGGCACGCGGTGGAGGTGCTGGGCAGCGACAACATCGTGCTCTGCCACGCCACGTCGACGTACCCCGCCAAGCACGAAGAGCTCAACCTGCGGATGATCAACACACTGCAGACCGAGTACCCGAACGTGCCGGTCGGCTACAGCGGCCACGAGGTCGGCCTGCAGACCACGCTCGCCGCGGTCGCGCTCGGCGCGGTCTTCGTCGAGCGGCACATCACCCTCGACCGCGCCATGTGGGGCTCCGACCAGGCCGCCTCGGTCGAGTCGCAGGGCCTGGAGCGGCTGGTGCGCGACATCCGCATCATCGAGACCTCGCTCGGCGACGGCGTCAAGAAGGTCTACGAGGGTGAGCTCGGCCCGATGAAGAAGCTGCGCCGGGTCGCCGGTGTGGTCGCCGAGGCGGAGGCGGCCGAGGCGGACGCCGCGCAGTCCGCGGCCGTCTGAGCCCGTCCGGACCCGTCCGGGCCCGGCCCGCGGGACGCGCGCCCGCTCCCACGCCATGAGCAGCAATGAGCACCGAGTACACCGAGGACAAGGACAGTCGAGGATGACCGCCGCTTCCTCCGCCGGCCGTAAGCCGTCACCCCGCCCGGGGGACGGGACCGTCGCGCTGGTCGAGTCACCTGTGCAGCTGCTCAACGTGCTGGAGTGGGCGCATATACAGCCCGGCGTCCCCGCGGCGCGCGACGGCAGGGCGTACGACCCGCCCGCCGCCGCGCCCGCGGGCCGGGCGACGCCGATACGGGACACCGCCGGCGCGCCGCTCACCGTCGTCGTGCTCTCGCCCGCCGACCCGACCAGCCGCGGGCAGCTGCGGCGGATGGCCGAGCTCGCCCGGGACGAGGGCGTGGCGGTGCGCTGGTACGAGGCCCGCGGCAACCGCGGCGGGCTGCTGCGGACGGCGCTCGCGCTCGCGCCCACGCTGTGGCGGGTGCGGCGGCTGGTCATCGGCGACCCCTTCTCGCGGCTGGTGCAGGTGCTGCTGCCGCTGTGCCGGGCCCGGGAGCTGACCGTCGTCGACGACGGCACCGCCACGATGGAGTTCACCGCGATCCTCGCGCGCGGCGGCCGGCTCGTGCGCTGGCACCGCAGCGGGCGCCGCCGCTCGCCGGCCGACGCCGCCTTCGGCGTCTTCGCCTCCGCCGCCCGGCGCCGGCTCACGCCCGGCGGGAAGCGGCAGGTCGAGCTCTTCAGCGCGATGCCGGCGACGCCGCCGCCCGGGATGGCGCTGCGCGCCAACGCCATGAGCTGGACGCGGGCGCGCTTCGGGCCGCCGCATGTGCTGGGCGGCACCGACCTGATCGGGACGTCGCTGGTGGAGACCGGCGTCGTGGACGCCGAGCACTACCACGCGGTCGTCGCCGACCTGGCCGAGCGGCACGGCGCCACGCGCTACTTCGCGCACCGCAAGGAGGCGCAGGACAAGCTGCACCGGCTCGCCGCCGAGACCGGCCTGGAGATCGTCCGGCCCGACCTGCCGCTGGAACTCGTCGCCCGGCGCGGGCCGACCGGGCGGGCGATCCTGTCCTTCCCCTCCACGGTCGTGCACACCCTGCCGCTCGTCCTGGCCGGCACGGGCGTGGAGCTGACCGTCGTCGACATCGACCCCGCCTGGCTCACCTCCGCGGCCGGGCCCCGCGCGCACACCTTCCTGACCGCGATCACGGAGTCCGCCCAGGCGCCGACCGAGGCTGCGGCCCAGACGTCCGCCCAGGCCCCGACCGAGCCCCCGGCCCAGCCTTCGGCCCGGACCCCGACCGAGCCCCCGGCCCAGGCAGCGGCTCAGCCGCCGGCGAAGGCCCCGGCCCCGTAAGGGAGTTGGGTCCCGCTCACCGACCTTGCCGTTACGGGAGCCCTCGTTCGCCTGTACGTCAGGCCGGCGTAACCTGATGATCAACTCCGTACGACAGAGTGCGGGAATGGTGGCATCGTTACGCGGGCCCGAGCCCGCGCAGCCCTCGACGCCGGGAACGTCCCTCATGCCCGTGCAGCCCTTGACGCAGTCCTTCACCTCGGCGCGCCCCGACGGCCTCGACGGCCCCGAAGCGCTACCGCCCGCCGCGGCGCGGGGCCGGCTGCGCGTCGCCGTCGTGACCAGCGGCGGGGTCGACGGGGACTCCCGCGCCCTGCGCGTCGCCGCAGCCGCGCACGCGGCCGGCTACCAGGTCACCCTCGTGGGCCAGGCGCCGGCCACCGTCGCGCTGCCCGGCATCGAGGTCCGCCGGGTCGCCGTCGCGGGCGTCCTCGGCAACCACCGGGTGCGCAGACCGCGCCCCGGCCTGCGCTGGCCGCTGGCGTACCGCAGCGCGGGCGCGTACGACCACCGCACCGTCCAGCTCGCCGCCGCCCGCCAGCTGCTGGTCACCCGTTCCGCCGAGCTCGACCTGGTGCACCGCCCGCTGCCGCTGCTCGCCCTCGCCCGGGTCGGCCACGCGCTGGCGTGGCTGCGCTACGGCGTACGGGCCGGCTGGACGCGGATGCGGGCGGCGCAGTACCTCGCGGCGGTACGCCGGCGGCGCAGCCCCGTGGCGCGGCTGGACAACCTCATGACGGACCTCGCCCGGCTCGCGCTCGGGCGCCGGGCGTGGCGGCGGCTCGACCCCAGCCTGCTGGACGAGGAGGTCGCCTACGGGCCGGTGCTGGACCAGGTGCGCCCGCACCTCATCCACGCGCTCGGCCACCGGGCGCTGGGCGTGGCGATCCGGGCGGCGCTGCGCGCGGAGGGCGGCGGGCACCGTATCGAGGTCGTGTGGGACGTGCCGCCGCGGATGCCCGCCGCCTCACGCCGGGAGGGCGTGGCCGGCGACGCCCACGAGCGCAGCTTCGCCCGCGAGGCGGACGGCGTCGTCACCGTCGGCCAGGGCCTGGCCCGCGAGCTACGCGCCCGGCACCGGCTGGCCACCACGCCCGCGGTCGTCCGCAACGCCCCGCCGCTGGCCGAGCGCCCGCTCACCCACCCGCACGGCGTGCGCGACCGCTGCCACCTCGCGCCCGAGGTCCCGCTGCTGGTGCACGCCGGGCCGGTCACCGCCGACCGCGGCCCCGGCACCGTCATCGAGGCGCTGCCCAAGCTCTACGACCTGCACGCCGCCTTCGTCGTCCCCGACCCCGCGCACCCGGACGTGGCGGCCCTGCGCGAGCGCGCCGAGCAGCTCGGCGTCCACACCCGCCTGCACGTCCTGCCGTACGTCCCGGTCGCCGAGATCACCGCTTTCCTCGCCTCCGCGGACATCGGCGTCCTCCCGGTCCTGAAGCTCCCGCACCACCAGTCGGTCCTGGCCACCCGCTACTTCGAGTACGCCCACGCCCGCCTCCCGGTCGTCGTCAGCGACGTCCGCGCGATGGCCGCGGCGACCCTCGAACTCGGCAACGGCGAGGTCTTCCGCGCCGCCGACACCGCCGACTTCGTCCGCGCAGTGGGCGCCGTCCTCACCAACCCCCGCCGCTACCGCAAGGCCTACGACCGCGTCGACCGCCTCCGCGAATGGTCCTGGCAAACCGAATCCGCCCCCCTCCTCGACCTCTACACCCGCCTCCTCGGCCCCCGCTCCCGCGCGGAGGCGTAGCGGCCGGGGGCCTCAGGGCGTCAGTGCGTCGAGGTCGAGGCTGATGTCGAAGGGGACGGGCCGCTTGAGGCTGCCGCGGAAGATGCCCGCGGGCACGTAGGTCCGGGTCGGGCCGTCCAGCTCGTAGACGTGGACGACGGGCCGGCTGCCCTCGTCCTCGATGCACCAGTAGTGCGGGATACCGGCCTCGGCGTACTTGCGCAGCTTGACCGTACGGTCCCGGTGCGCCGACTCCGGCGAGACGACCTCGACGACGAGCTGCACGTCCTCGGGGGCGAACCAGGTGCGGTCCTCCTCGTACGCGCGCGTTGTCACCAGCAGGTCCGGCTCGGGGCGGTTGCGGCGGTCGAGGCGGACCGCCACCTCACGGGCCACCCGGCCGCCCTTCGACGCCTGGTCCTCCAGGGCGGCGGCAACCTGGCCGAGCACGGTGTCGTGCCACTGCGGCTCGGGGAGGTGCCGGAAGACGAACGCCCCGTGCATCAGCTCCGTGTGCTTCGGCGCTTCGGGCAGAAGGTCCAGGTCCTCGGCGTACCAGCCCTCGGCTCGGGGCGGTGTCATCCACTCGGGCAGTAGCGGCATGGAGGGAGGCTACCGGGAACCGCTCGCGCCACGTTGCCGTAACAAGCGTGGCGTAGCGTGAGGGGGCGCGGTCGGGGGGTTGTGGGGCGTTGCCTCACGTGGGGGCCGTCGTTGAGGCAGTATGGCGGGGTGTCCGGCCTCAAAAGGGTGGACATACCCCTGAGGATGACCGGGTATGCGCCGATCGGGCGACTTCTTCTCCTCGTGATGTACGTGTTCTTGTCCGATCAGCCCAGAGGAGCCGGTCATGGGGCATACCCTGACTGGGGTGAACGACTCACCCGCAGCGCCGTCCGGTGCGCTGTCCGAAGAAATGCGCGACGAGCTCATCGCGTTCCGGCGTGACCTGCACCGGCACCCGGAGTTGAGCCGGCAGGAGTTCAGGACCACGCAGAAGGTCCGGGAGCGGCTGGAGCAGGCCGGGCTGGAGCCCGAGGTGCTGCCGGGCGGGACGGGGCTGGTGTGCGACATCGGGGCGGACAGCCCCGGGCGGGGGCGGCTCGCGCTGCGGGCGGACCTGGACGCGCTGCCGGTGCCGGACACCAAGAGCGTGCCGTACCGCTCGACCGTCGAGGGCCGGGCGCATGCGTGCGGGCACGACGTGCACACCACCGTGGTGCTCGGCACCGGCCTGGTGCTCGCCGAGCTGGACCGGCAGGGCCGGCTGCCGCGGCCGGTGCGGCTGGTGTTCCAGGCGGCCGAGGAGGTCATGCCGGGCGGCGCGATCGACGCGGTCAAGGCCGGCGTGCTCGACGGGGTGGAACGTATCTTCGCCGTCCACTGCGACCCCAAGGTCGAGGTCGGCCGGATCGGCCTGCGGGTCGGCCCCATCACCTCGGCCGCCGACAAGCTGCTGCTCGCCCTGGACGGCCCCGGCGGCCACAGCGCCCGCCCGCACCTGACGACCGACCTGGTCATGGCCACCGCCAAGCTCGCCACGGAGCTGCCCACCGTGCTGACCCGCCGCGCCGACCCGCGCTCGGGCCTGAGCGTGGTGTGGGGCCGTATCCAGGCCGGGCACGCGGCGAACGTCATCCCGCAGCACGCCGAGCTGGAGGGCACCGTCCGCTGCCTGGACCTCGCCGCCTGGCACGAGGCGCCGGACCTGGTGCACGAGGTCATCGACCAGGTCGCCGCGATGTACCGCGCCAAGTGCGAGATCACCTACCAGCGCGGTGTCCCCCCGGTGGTCAACGAGGCGGTCTCCACCGAGATGCTGCGGGACGCGATGACCGCGCGGTACGGTCTGCACGCGGTCGAGGACACCGAGCAGAGCCTCGGCGGCGAGGACTTCTCGTGGTATCTGGAGCGGGTCCCCGGCGCGCTCGCCCGGCTCGGGGTGCGCCCGGTCGGCGACACCGTCAAGCGTGATCTGCACCAGGGCGACTTCGACGCCGACGAAGGCGCCATCGCGGTCGGCGTGGACCTGTTCACCGGCGTTGCGCTGCTGGTCTGACGCGGTGTGAAGCCTCGGCTACCGGGGCTTCACCCAGCGGTAATGCGTCGATCCGATAACGGGCCTTCATTCGGTCTTTACCTGACATCTACGCGCGTTAAGCTCCCGCGTAGCCAGCGCCGGAACCAGGCGCGTCGTCGTAACGAACACCGAAGGGGACCCTCTCTTGCGCCGGGTATCCAAGATCGCTGCCGCGGGTGTGGTCTCCGCGGCTCTCGCGCTGACCGCCACCGCGTGCGGCAGCAGCACGACGGACGACAGCAAGCCGTCGAGCAGCAGCAGCGCCGGGGGCGGTTCGTCCGCCGGCGGCAAGGGGAAGGGCGTCGGCATCGCGTACGACGTCGGCGGTCGCGGCGACCACTCCTTCAACGACTCCGCCGCCCGCGGCCTGGACAAGGCCGACCAGGAGCTGAACCTGGAGTCCAAGGAGCTGACCGCCGCCAACGGCGAGACCGACTCCGACCGCGAGCAGCACCTGGACGCGATGGCAGCCGCGGGCTACAACCCGGTCATCGCCGTCGGCTACACCTACGGTCCCGCGCTGCAGAAGATCGCCGCGAAGTACCCGAACACCACCTTCGGCATCGTCGACTCGGTCGTGGACCTGCCCAACGTCGACAGCATGACCTTCGCCACCGAGCAGAGCTCGTACCTCGCGGGCGTCGCCGCGGCCCTGAAGACCAAGACCGGCCAGGTCGGATTCATCGGCGGTGTGCAGAACGCGCTCATCGGCACCTTCGACGCGGGCTTCGCCCAGGGCGTCAAGGACACCAAGCCGAACGTGAAGGTCACCAGCGAGTACCTGTACAAGAACGACCCGCGCGGCTTCAACGACGCCGCCTCCGCGGCCGGCAAGGCCCAGGGCATGCTCGACCGCGGCATCGACGTCATCTACACCGCGGCCGGCCTGTCCGGCGACGGCTCGATCCAGAAGGTCGCCGGCAAGTCCGGCGCCTGGGCGATCGGCGTGGACTCCGACCAGTTCCAGGACCCGGCGCTGGCCAAGTACAAGAACAGCATCCTGACCTCGGCGGTCAAGAACGTCGACGTGGCGGTCTACGACCTGATCACCTCGGTGAAGAAGGACAACAAGCCGAAGGTCGGCACCAACACGTACAACCTCGCCAACAACGGTGTGTCGCTCGCCTCCTCCGGCGGCTTCATCGCCGACATCCAGTCGCAGCTCGACGCGGCCAAGCAGAAGATCGTGTCCGGCCAGGTCAAGGTGAACACCACCCCGTGACCCCCGGCGTCTGAGCCAGGGACGTACGGCCACGAGGCCCGGTGGGGGGACTCCGCGGCGGCGCAAGCCGGCACCGCGGGGACCCTGCCGGGCCTCGGTCGCGGTCCGGCCCCCGGATACCCTCACCACCACCCGGCCTTTCCCCCGAGGAGAGTGCGCCATCAACGCGTCCACGAGTCCCCCCGCCGTCGAGCTGCGCGGCATCACCAAACGGTTCCCCGGTGTCGTGGCCAACCACGACATCGCCATCACCGTGCGCAGCGGCACCGTGCACGCCCTCGTGGGCGAGAACGGCGCCGGCAAGTCCACCCTGATGAAGATCCTCTACGGCATGCAGAAGCCGGACGAGGGCACCATCACCGTCAACGGAGAGCAGGTCGCCTTCGGCGACCCGGGCGACGCCATCGCCCGCGGCATCGGCATGGTGCACCAGCACTTCATGCTCGCCGACAACCTCACCGTGCTGGAGAACGTCGTCCTCGGCAGCGAGAAGGCGTACGGCATCGGCGCCCGCGCCCGCGCGCGTATCAAGGAGATATCCGACGCGTACGGCCTCGGGGTGCGGCCCGACGCGCTCGTGGAGGACCTGGGCGTCGCCGACCGGCAGCGCGTGGAGATCCTCAAGGTCCTCTACCGCGGCGCCCGCATCCTCATCCTCGACGAGCCGACCGCGGTACTGGTGCCGCAGGAGGTCGAGGCGCTGTTCGAGAACCTGCGGGAGCTGAAGGCCGAGGGCCTGACCGTCATCTTCATCTCGCACAAGCTCGGCGAGGTGCTGTCGGTCGCCGACGCGATCACCGTCATCCGGCGCGGCACGACCGTCGGCGACGCCGACCCGAAGTCCACCACCGCCAAGCAGCTTGCCGAGCTGATGGTCGGCAGCGAGCTGCCCTCGCCGGAGACCCGCGAGTCCACCGTCACCACCGAGCCGATGCTCACCGTGCAGGGCCTGCGGATGTCGGACACCGACTCCGACGGCGTCGAGCGCATCGTGCTGGACGACATCGCCTTCACCATCCACAAGGGCGAGGTCCTGGGCATCGCCGGCGTCGAGGGCAACGGCCAGGCCGAGCTCGTCGAGGCCGTCATGGGCATGCGCGCCCTCAACGCCGGGGTGCTGACCCTGGACGGCCGGGACATCTCCCGCACCCCCACCCGGGCCCGCCGCGAGCAGGGCATCGGCTACATCCCCGAGGACCGCCACCGGCACGGCCTGCTGCTGGAGGCCCCGCTGTGGGAGAACCGCATCCTCGGGCATGTCACCGAGCGCCCCAACAGCCGCGGGGTGCTCATCGACCCGGGCGCCGCCCGCCGCGACACCGAGCGCATCGTGCGCGAGTACGACGTGCGCACCCCGGGCATCGAGGTGACCGCCGCGTCGCTGTCCGGCGGCAACCAGCAGAAGCTGATCGTCGGCCGCGAGATGAGCCACCTGCCCAAGCTGCTGATCGCCGCGCACCCGACCCGGGGCGTGGACGTCGGCGCGCAGGCGCAGATCTGGGACCAGATCCGGGCCGCCCGCCGCGACGGCCTGGCGGTGCTGCTGATCTCCGCCGACCTCGACGAGCTGATCGGGCTGTCCGACACGCTGCGGGTGATGTACCGCGGCCGGCTCGTCGCCGACGCCGACCCGGCGACCATCACCCCGGAGGAGCTGGGCTCGGCGATGACCGGCGCGGCGGCCGGGCACCTGGTCCACGAGCAGGGCGCCCCGCAGGAACCCGCGGGAGAGCCCGAGCCGGCGCCGCCCGCCGTACCGAAACAGCTCGCCCCGGAAGAGACCGCGGCGGAGAAGGCCGGGGGAGAGGACCGATGAAGAAGTTCGACAAGGACCGGGCGCTGCTGGGCCTGGCCGCCCCGGTGCTCGCCGTGCTGGGCGGCCTGATCGTCACCGGGCTGGTGCTGCTGGCCAGCGGCAAGGAGCCTTTCCACGCCTTCCACCTGATGCTGACCTACGGCAGCAAGTCCGACAGCCAGGTCTACATCCTCAACAAGGCCACCCCGTACTACCTGTCGGGTCTCGCGGTCGCCATCGGCTTCCGGATGAACCTGTTCAACATCGGCGTGGACGGCCAGTACCGCCTCGCGGCCTTCTTCGCCGCCGCGGTCGGCGGCTCGATGTCGATCCCGGGCGCGATCCAGATCCCGGTCATCATCCTGACCGCGATGGCCGTCGGCGCCGCGTGGGCGGCGATCGCCGGTGTGCTGAAGGTGACCCGCGGCGTCAGCGAGGTGATCTCCACGATCATGCTCAACTCGCTGGCCGGCATCGTCATCGGCTACTTCCTCCAGGACGGCCGGCTCGGCGTGACCGACAAGCTGGCGCTGACCACCAGCACCAAGCCGCTGCCGTCCGGCAGCCACCTGTTCAACTTCGCGACCCAGACCGACGCCGTCGACGGCTTCATCGTCTTCGCCGGCGTCGCGGGCCTCGTCTACTGGTTCGTGCTGTCGCGCACCCGCTTCGGCTTTGACCTGCGCTCGGTGGGCCGCTCGGAGTCCGCGGCGCAGGCCGGCGGGGTGAGCGTCAAGAAGATGATCGTCATCAGCATGGTGCTGTCCGGCGCGATGGCCGGCCTGGTCGGCATGTCCACGCTGCTCAACGAGTCGTACAAGTACAGCACCGAATTCCCCACCGGCATCGGCTTCACCGGTATCGCGGTCGCCCTGCTCGGCCGCAACAACCCGATCGGCATCGCGGTGGGCGCCCTGCTGTGGGCCTTCCTGGAGCGCGCCTCCAACGGCCTGGAGTTCGAGGGCTACGACAAGGAGATCGTCGGCGTGATCCAGGGCGCGATCGTGCTCGCCGTCGTCATCGCCTACGAGGTCGTCCGCCGCTACGGGCTGGCCCGCCAGCAACGCCAAGTCGGAGCGGAACTCGCCGCCGCCGGCTCCGTCCAGAAGCAGGAGGTCGCGGCGTGAGCGCCACCGCAGTCCAGACACCGCCGCCCGCGGCGCCGCGCACGGCGGGCCAGAAGAAGGGCCGCACCCGGCTGTCCGTTCCGGTCCTGCTGCTCATCGTGGCCGCCGCGCTCGTCGTGGTCTCCGCGGTCCGGGCGATCGCCGGCGCCGACGACGTCACGTCGTCCGGCCAGATAGCGGGCGCGCTGACCTCCTCGGTGCCGATCGCGCTCGCCGGCCTCGGCGGCCTGTGGGCCGAGCGCGCGGGCGTGGTCAACATCGGCCTCGAAGGCATGATGATCCTCGGCACCTTCTTCGGCGCCTGGGCCGGCTGGGGCCTGAACCCCTGGCTCGGGGTCCTCGCCGGTGTGCTCGGCGGCATGGCCGGCGGCCTGGTGCACGCGATCGTCACCGTGACCTTCGGCGTCGACCACATCATCGCCGGTGTCGCGATGAACATCCTGGCCGCGGGCGTCACCGCGTATCTCGCCAAGCGGATCTTCAACGTCGGCAAGGCGGCGGCGCAGGGCGGCACGCCCAAGCAGTCACCGCCCATCGAGGACATGAAGACCTTCACCGTGCCGGGCCTGTCGCACTGGCTGAGCACCCTGGAGAAGCACCACTGGTTCCTGGTCTCCGACGTCGCCGGCATCGTCGGCGGTGTCGTCACCCGGATCTCCTCGCTGACGCTGCTGGCGATCGTGCTGTTCGCCGCGACCTTCTTCGTGCTGTGGCGCACCTCCTTCGGCCTGCGGCTGCGCTCGTGCGGCGAGAACCCGGTCGCCGCGGAGTCGCTGGGCGTCAACGTCTACCTGTACAAATACGTGGCCGTGATCATCTCCGGCGGCCTGGCGGGCCTGGGCGGCTACTTCCTGGCGGTCGGCACGCACTTCTACCTCGAAGGCCAGACCAGCGGTCGCGGCTACATCGGCCTCGCCGCGATGATCTTCGGCAACTGGCGGCCCGGGGGCCTGGCCATGGGCGCGGGCCTGTTCGGTTACGCCGACAGCCTCCAGCTGCGCAGCGGCAGCGACTCGGTGCACGCGCTGCTCCTGCTGCTCGCGGTGCTGCTGCTGGCCATGGCGGTCTGGAAGTACCTCCGCAAGGCGTACCTGTCGGCGGGCTTCTCGCTGGGCTTCGCGGTCCTGCTGGCAGTCTGGTACATGACCACCGACTCCGTCCCCTCCGAGCTCGTCCAGGCCTCGCCGTACGTCGCGACGCTGCTGGTCATGGGCCTGTTCTCGCAGCGGCTGCGGATGCCGAAGGCGGACGGGCAGCCGTACCGGAAGGGGCAGGGCGGATGAGCACGGCGAACGGCGTACCGGACGTCGACTGGAAGGCGCTGCGCGCCGCCGCCCGGGACGTCATGGAGAAGGCGTACGCGCCCTACTCCGGCTTCCCGGTCGGCGCCGCGGCGCTGGTCGACGACGGGCGCACGGTCGTCGGCTGCAACGTCGAGAACGCCGCGTACGGGGTCGCGCTGTGCGCCGAATGCGGCCTGGTCTCCGCGCTGCACGCCACCGGCGGCGGCCGGCTCACCGCCTTCGCGTGCGTCGACCGCAACGGCGACCCGCTCATGCCCTGCGGGCGCTGCCGCCAGCTGCTGTGGGAGAACGGCGGCCCCGCGCTGCTGGTCGACACCGCGGCGGGCGTCCGCCCGATGAGCGCCATCCTCCCGGACGCCTTCGGCGCGCCCGACCTGGACCGCTAGGTCCCCTAGGTCCGTGTTTACGCGGGCGGCTCCGGACCGGGGCCGCCCGCGCCATCCGACCCGCCCACCACGGCGAGGAAGAACCACCATGGACGTCATTTCCGTCATCCGCGCCAAGCGCGACCGCGCCCGGCTGACCGACGAGCAGATCGACTGGGTCGTCGACGCCTACACCCGCGGCGAGGTCGCCGACGAGCAGATGTCCGCGCTCGCCATGGCGATCCTGCTCAACGGCATGGACCGGGCCGAGATCGCCCGCTGGACCGCCGCGATGATCGCCTCCGGCGAGCGGATGGACTTCTCCGGCCTGGCCCGCCCGACCGCCGACAAGCACTCCACCGGCGGCGTCGGCGACAAGATCACCCTGCCGCTCGCCCCGCTGGTCGCCGCGTGCGGCGCGGCCGTGCCGCAGCTGTCCGGGCGGGGCCTGGGCCACACCGGCGGCACGCTGGACAAGCTGGAGTCCATCCCCGGCTGGCGCGCGTCGCTGAGCAACACCGAGATGCTGGACGTGCTGCGGGACGCCGGCGCCGTCATCTGCGCGGCCGGCGACGGCCTCGCGCCGGCCGACCGCAAGCTCTACGCGCTGCGGGACGTGACCGGCACCGTCGAGTCGATCCCGCTGATCGCCTCGTCGATCATGTCCAAGAAGATCGCCGAGGGCACCGGCTCGCTGGTCCTGGACGTCAAGGTCGGCTCCGGGGCGTTCATGAAGACCCTGGAGGACGCGCGGGAGCTGGCCGCCACGATGGTCGGCCTCGGCACCGACCACGGGGTGCGTACCGTCGCGCTGCTCACCGACATGTCGGTGCCGCTGGGCCTGACGGCCGGCAACGCGCTGGAGGTCCGCGAGTCGGTCGAGGTGCTGGCCGGCGGCGGCCCCGCGGACGTCGTCGAGCTGACCCTCGCGCTGGCCCGCGACATGCTCGCGGCGGCCGGGCTGCCGGACGCCGACCCGGAGAAGGCGCTCGCGGACGGCTCGGCCATGGACGTCTGGCGCCGCATGATCCGCGCGCAGGGCGGCGACCCCGACGCGCCGCTGCCCGCCGCCCGCGAGACCCTCGTCGTCCCGGCCCCGGCGACCGGCGTCCTGACCGCGCTGGACGCCTACGCCGTCGGCGTCGCCGCCTGGCGCCTGGGCGCGGGCCGGGCCCGCAAGGAGGACGCCGTCCAGCTCGGCGCGGGCGTCGAGCTCCACGCCAAGCCCGGCGCCACGGTCCGCGAGGGCGCCCCCCTGCTCACCCTCCACACCGACACCCCCGAGCGCTTCCCCTACGCCCAGGAGGCGCTGGCCGGCGCGATCACCGTCTCCCCCCAGGGCACACCCTTCACCCCGCGCCCGATCGTCCTGGACCGCATCGCGTAAGGGCGGTGGCCGCGGCGCCCATCGGCCGCCGGGGTCCGGCAGGCGCTACGCGCGGAGAGCGCGGCCGAAGCCGGCGGCCAGGGGCATGCGCAGGCCCAGGGGCGGGGGAGCGGCGAGGGCGTCGGCGACGGGGCGGGCGTAGGGCTGGTCGAGGAGGGAGCCGAGGACGAAGTCGGTCGTGAGGGCGAAGACCTCGGCGCGGTGCTGGTGCAGGGCGTAGCCGTCGGAGTGGACCTCGAAGCGGCACACCTGGCGGTTGATCTTCTTGGCCCGCTGGGCGTACCGGTAGGACAGGTCCGGGTCGGTGTGCTCGTCCTGCGTGCCGTGGACCAGCAGCACCCTGCGGCCGATGAGCTGCTTGACCGGCTCGGGCTCCGGGCCGCCGGGCAGCCACGGGGACAGCGCCGCGACCGAGCCGACCGCCGGGTGCCCGGCGGCGTGCAGCGCGGCGCGGGCGCCCATGCCCATGCCGACCAGGCACACGGGCACGTCGCCGTACCGGCGGATCGCCTCGCCCACCGCCCACTCGGCGTCCTCGGCCGGGTGGGCATGGCCGCCGTTCCAGCCGCGGAAGCGGTAGTGGACGACATGCGCGGCGACCCCGTCCTGCTGCCCCTCGCGCACCAGGTGCCGGGCCAGCGGCCACATCACGGCCGCGGCGAGCGGGGAGCGGCGCCGGGTGCTCAGCGCGTCACCGCCGGGGAGCGCGAGCACGACGGCGCGGACGGTCGCGCCCGTGGCGCCGCCGTCCGTCCGCTCCCTGCCCCTGGGCGCCGGCACGAGACCGGGCGTGACCTGCCGCCCGAGTCGTGCGCCACGCGCCGGTAATGCTTGTGAGGCCATGGCGTAACGATGGCAGAAGTGGGGGTGTGCACAGTATGGCCGGGCGGAAAATAGTCGGCCTATTTCCTGGTGTCTACGCGCGTAGGGACTAGGCTTATCGTCATGCAGAAGCCGAAACCGGGCGTTCCGACCCCGGACCAGATCCGCCGAGCCCCCAAGGTGCTGCTCCATGACCACCTCGACGGTGGCCTGCGCCCGGGCACCGTCGTCGACATCGCCCGGGAGACCGGGTACGACGGGCTGCCCGAGACCGACCCCGACAAGCTCGGGATGTGGTTCCGGGACGCCGCCGATTCCGGCTCACTCGAACGGTACCTGGAAACCTTCGCTCATACGTGTGCGGTGATGCAGACTCGTGACGCACTGGTCCGGGTCGCCGCGGAGTGCGCGGAGGACCTGGCCGCGGACGGCGTCGTCTACGCCGAGGTGCGGTACGCGCCCGAGCAGCACCTGGAGGCCGGGCTCACCCTCGAAGAGGTCGTCGAGGCGGTCAACGCCGGCTTCCGGGAGGGCGAGCGGCGGGCCAAGGAGGACGGCAACCGGATCCGGGTCGGGGCGCTGCTCACCGCGATGCGGCACGCCGCGCGCTCGCAGGAGATCGCCGAACTGGCCAACCACTACCGGGATTCCGGCGTCGTCGGCTTCGACATCGCCGGCGCGGAGGCGGGTTACCCGCCCACCCGGCACCTGGACGCCTTCGACTACCTCAAGCGCGAGAACAACCACTTCACCATCCACGCCGGCGAGGCGTTCGGCCTGCCCTCGATCTGGCAGGCGCTCCAGTGGTGCGGGGCGGACCGGCTCGGCCACGGTGTGCGGATCATCGACGACATCGAGGAGGGCCCGGGCGGCGAGGTCTCGCTCGGCCGGCTGGCGTCGTACGTGCGCGACAAGCGCGTGCCGCTGGAGATGTGCCCGACGTCCAACCTCCAGACCGGCGCGGCGGCCTCGTACGCGGAGCACCCGATCGGGCTGCTGCGGCGGCTGTACTTCCGGGTGACGGTCAACACGGACAACCGGCTGATGTCGGGGACGAGCATGAGCCGGGAGTTCGAGCACCTGGTCGACGCGTTCGGGTACACGCTGGACGACATGCAGTGGTTCACCGTCAACGCGATGAAGTCGGCGTTCATCCCTTTCGATGAACGTCTGGCGATGATCAACGAGGTCATCAAGCCGGGGTACGCGGAGCTCAAGGCGGAGTGGCTGTTCGAGGCGGGTCACCGGGAAAGGCCGCTGGCCAGCGGTTCCGCTGCCGCGGAGGGCTGAGGGCGGGGCTCTGCGGGCGGGGGCTTCGCGGCCGGGAGCGCCGGGACGCGCGCGGCGCGGTGTTTGCGCGGTGCGTGACGACCTGGCTACGTTCCGAGGTCATGCAGACCCGAACGAAGAAGACTCTGGCCGCCGGCGTGCTCGGACTGGCCTTCGCGGCGGTTGCCTCCGGCAGTGCGTCGGCGGCCACCACTGATGCCCTCGGCGGGCTGCCGCTCGGCTCCGCCACGAACCTCGTCCCCGGCGCGGCCGACTCCGCCTCCGGCGCGCAGTCCGCCGTCTCCGACGGCACATCCGCCCTGCCGGCGAACGCCCAGGGCCTGCTGCCCTCCGGCAACCACCTCGACGGCAACCAGATCGCCCCCGTCACCGGCCTCCTCGGCGGCCTCCCCCTCGGCTGACCCCCCCCGCCTGACGGCGCCCATCAGGGGCCCAAGGCCGGCGTCCGGCGGCGCATACGACGGGCCCGGTGGCATCCCCCCCGCCACCGGGCCCGTTCCCCCGTACCCCCCGTTCCCCCCTGGTCCGGGAAGACCGCGCCCGAGGGCCCGGCCTCAAAAACCGTCAGGCGACAAGCTCGCCGAAGACGTCGGCCTCGTTGCGGCCGAACGCGAGGGCCTCGTCGTCGCGCAGGCGGCGCAGCGAGCGCCAGATGCTGCTCTTGACCGTGCCGACGCTGATGCCGAGGATGTCGGCGATCTCCGGGTCCGTGCGCCCCTCGTAATAGCGCAGCACCAGCATCGTGCGCTGCTGCTCGGGCAGCCGGGCGAGCGCCTGCCACAGCACCGCGCGCAGCTCCGTACCGCCCATCTCGTCGGTGTCGCCGACCGTCTCGGGCAGCTCCTCCGTCGGGTACTCGCTGAGCTTGCGCCGCCGCCACGCGCTGATGTGCAGGTTGGTCATCGTGCGCCGCAGGTAGCCCCCCACCGCGGCCTTGTCGCTGATCCGGTCCCACGCCCGGTAGGTCGAGAACAGCGCGCTCTGGAGCAGGTCCTCCGCCGCGTAGCGGTCGCCGGTCAGGTGGTACGCCGTCGCGTACAGCGAGGCGCGCCGCTCCTGGACGTACGCCGTGAACTCCGCCGCCGCGTCCTTCGACGGCTCGGCCCCGGGCTCCAGCGGGGTGATGTACGCGGGGCGCTGCCGGATCACCGACGGCGTGGCGGAGGCGCGTCCGGCGCCGCGCACGTACCCCCGTCCGTTCGCGGCGCCGGACTTCTCGGTGGACCGGACGACCGTGTGCGGTCGCGGCGAGTGGACCGCGGCGGCGGTGGTGGTGCCGAGCAGTGCGTTCATGTCGCGCCCCCCTCTGTGGAACCAGCGGACTAGCTGTCGGCGTCGCAGCCTGTGTCGGCGTGCGCTCTTCCGATGTGGCACAAGCCTGCCGGGCCAGTTTCATGAGGAGGTCCGGCGAGTGTCACAGGCCCGTCACAGAGGCCCCGCCAGGGGTGAAGGTGCCGCGTACGAGTTGTCCCCGCACTTCATCACGCCACCAGGAGTAGGCAAGAATGTCCCGCGTGCCTTTCCTGTTGCTGATCGAGGATGACGACGCCATCCGCACCGGTCTCGAACTCGGCCTGTCCCGGCAGGGTCACCGCGTGGTGTCCGCGGCGACGGGCGAGGACGGCCTGAAGCTCCTCAAGGAGCAGCGTCCCGACCTGATCGTGCTCGACGTGATGCTGCCGGGCATCGACGGCTTCGAGGTGTGCCGCCGGATCCGCCGCACCGACCAGCTGCCGATCATCCTGCTCACCGCCCGCAGCGACGACATCGACGTCGTCGTCGGCCTGGAGTCGGGCGCGGACGACTACGTCATCAAGCCGGTGCAGCCGCGCGTCCTGGACGCCCGGATCCGCGCGGTGCTGCGCCGCGGCGAGCGCGACAGCACCGACTCCGCCGCCTTCGGCTCGATCGTCATCGACCGCAGCGCCATGACGGTGACCAAGGACGGCCACGACCTCCAGCTCACCCCGACCGAGCTGCGGCTGCTGCTGGAGCTGAGCCGGCGGCCCGGGCAGGCGCTGTCGCGGCAGCAGCTGCTGCGGCTGGTGTGGGAGCACGACTACCTGGGCGACTCGCGCCTGGTCGACGCGTGCGTGCAGCGGCTGCGCGCCAAGATCGAGGACGTGCCGTCCTCGCCGGTGCTGATCCGTACCGTCCGCGGCGTCGGGTACCGCCTGGACACGCCGCAGTGACCTCGCGCTCCGGTCGCTGGGGGAGCGGGATATTGCGCTGGACGAGCCTGCGGCTGCGGCTGGTCGCCGTCTTCGCCGTGGTCGCGCTGACCGCCGCGGTGTCGGTGTCCGGCATCGCGTACTGGCTCAACCGGGACGCCGTCCTGACCCGCGCGCAGAACAGCGCGCTCAACGACTTCCGCGACTCCCTCCAGCGCAACGCCGCCTCGCTGCCGGTCGCGCCCACGTGCCCGTCGCTGAAGGACGCCGCCGCGCGGATAGGCGACGCGGACACGTACGAAGTGGTGCTGATCAGCACCGCGGCCGACAGCCAGCCGTGCGCCGTCGCGTCCGACCGGGACGTCTTCACGCTCGACGACGTGCCGGCGACGCTGGTGAAGGCCGTCGACACCAAGCACGACGAGGACAACGGCAAGTACCACCTGCACTGGGAGCGCATCTCGCTCCAGGGCCGCCCCTACCTGGTCGCCGGTGCCCGGATCAACGGCGGCGGGCCGACCGGCTACATGCTCAAGTCGCTGGACGCCGAGCGCAAGGACCTCAACTCGCTGGCCTGGTCGCTGGGCATCGCGACGCTGCTCGCCCTGATCGGCTCGGCGCTGCTCGCGCAGGCCGCGGGTGCGGCGGTGCTGCGCCCGGTGCGGCGGCTCGGGGAGGCGGCGCGGGCGCTCGGCGAGGGCCGGCTCGACACCCGGCTGAAGGTCACCGGGACCGATGAGCTCGCGGAGATGTCGCAGACCTTCAACAACGCGGCGGAGGCGCTGGAGAAGCGGGTCGAGGAGCTGAGCGCACGGGAGGCGGCGAGCCGCCGCTTCGTCGCCGACATGTCGCACGAGCTGCGGACGCCGCTGACCGCGATCACCGCGGTCAGCGATGTGCTGGAGGACGAGGCGGAGGCGCTGGACCCGATGATCGCGCCCGCGGTGCGGCTGGTGGTCAGCGAGACCCGGCGGCTGAACGAACTGGTGGAGACGCTGATGGAGGTCACCCGTTTTGACGCCGGGACGGCGAAGCTGCGGGTGGACGAGGTGGACGTCGGCGAGCAGGTCATGGCGTGCATGGACGCCCGGGCGTGGCTGGACTCCGTCGACCTCGACGCGCCGCGCGGGGTGCTGGCGACGCTGGACCCGCGGCGGCTGGACGTGATCATGGCGAACCTGATCGGCAACGCGCTCAAGCACGGCGGGTCGCCGGTGAAGGTGACGGTACGGGAGGTGCCGCCGGCAGGTGGCGTGGCGGGGGCTTCCGGCGCGGGCGGCGGGGAGATCGTGATCGCGGTGTCCGACCACGGGCCGGGCATCCCGGAGGACGTGCTGCCGCACGTCTTCGACCGCTTCTACAAGGCCGACGCCTCGCGGGCCCGCTCCGAGGGCAGCGGTCTTGGCCTGTCGATCGCGATGGAGAACGCGCACATCCACGGCGGCGACATCACCGCCGCCAACGCCCCCGGCGGCGGCGCCGTCTTCACCCTGCGCATGCCGCGCCGCCCGCGCGCCGACACCGAGGGCGGCGGGCAGGCGGCGCAGGGCTACGACGCGGTCAACGGCGAGAGCCGGCCGACGGGGGAGACGGGGGAGACGGGGGAGTCGCCCTCGGGCGAGGGCGGCAACGGCTCGTCGGGGCCGTCCGGTTCCTCCGGCTCGTCCGGTTCCTCGGGCGGGGACGCGGGGGGTGCGCGATGAGACGCCGCGGGTACGTCCGGGGCGGCGCCGTGCTGCTGACCGTGCTGCCGCTGGCCGCCGGCTGCGGTATCCGTACGACGACGGTCCCGGTCGACGCGGGGGCGGCGCCCTCGCGGGTGTCCTGCCAGGTGCCCAAGGTCGAGGACTCGCCGGACGCCGTGGACGCGGCGGTCGAGCAGATCTACCTCGTGTGCGGGGGCCAGACCACGCCGGTCAAGCGCAGCGTCCGGATACGGCCGCAGATCACCGGGCGGGTGGAGCAGGTCAAGGAGCTGGTGGCCCAGCTCCAGCGCAGCGTGACGGCGCCCGAGGACCAGGCGGGCTTCAGCACGACCGTGCCGGGCACCCTGGAGATCCGCGGCCCCCGGGAGAGCGACCCGGCCGACGCGCTGCGCCTGAGCAGCCCCCTGGAGGACCTGCCCTCCTTCGCGCTGGCCCAGATCGTCTGCACGGTGGCCGACAGCGCGCTCGCCTCGCCGGGCGGCACGGTGGTGCTCGGCGGCTCGACGCGGGGCTCGAAGGTCCGCAGCTATACGTGCACGCAGGACCTGCGCACCCGGCCGCAGGCGGCGGACGGCGCGGGCACGGAGGTCTCGCCGTGAGGCGCTGCTGAGACGCTGCGGGCTCAGGGGCTCAGGGGCTCAGGGGCCTCAGGGGGCCTGCGGGGCTGGAGGTGCTCACGCGCCGGGTGCGCTGCCGGGGGTACGGGTGGCGGCTGGCGGCGCGGCGCGCCGGCGTATTGGCGCCGGAAGCGGTGCGTCCTCTTGACGTGCGGACCGTCACACCCCCACCCCTGGAACCGCCCGGCGGTGACGGCGCGTCTTGGCCGGTGTGCAGCACGAAGGCTCCATCAACCGGGTGCGCGCCGCCGGCCTCCTGCTGACAGCGGCCTATCTGGCGTTCACCGGATGGCTGCTGCTGCGCCCGCACTACGTGGCCTGGGTGCCCTCACCCAACCTCCGCCCCTTCAGCACCATCCGCGACGACCTGCGGCTGCCGCCCGTCCAGGCCGCCCGCCACCTGCTGGCCGGCCTCGCCCTGCTGGCACCGCTCGGCTTCCTGCTCCCGATGGCGGGCGGCCGGATCGAGACCTCGGGCGTCGCGTCCTTCCTGCGTACCGTCTTCGCGGGCCTGATGGTCTCGCTGTCGGTCGAGTTCACCCAGACCATGGTCCCGGGCCAGCTCTTCGACGTCGACGCGCTGATCCTCAACACCGCGGGCGTCGCGCTGGCCCACCTCGTCGTCGTACCGGCCCTGCGCCGCCGGCTGCGTCACCCCGGCTGGCAGCTCTTCTCGTCCGTCTCCCACGAGTGCGGCCCCGGGTGCCCGGCGAAGTGCCCGCAGGCGGCGCCGCCCGGCGAGGCGCCGGGGCAGTCCGGCCGCAGCAACAAGGCGCGCGGCGGCTCGGCGCCCTCCCAGCACGTCCACAGCGCGCCGGCGACCGGCTCCCGGAAGTGGTCGTAGACGACGGCGTGGTGCTCCGCGCCGCTGTGCGCCTCCAACGCGCAGACCAGCTCCTCCGCGATCAACTCCCGGTCGACGGTGGGGTAGGTCTGCACGAGCCGGGCCCGCAGCGCCGACGGCAGATCCGCCGTCGCGTCGCAGTATCCGCCCGCGGTCGTACTGGTCATGTCGCTCCTTAGTCGGTCAGTCGGCTGAGCAGCACGCCCAGGGTGACGAACGAGCCGGCGAGCAGCCCGAGGTAGAGGGCGCCGGCGTGCCGCCCGAGCATCCGCAGCACCTTCACCGCGCCACCTCCCCCCACACCGCCTTGCCCCCGGCCCCGACCTCGACGCCCCACCGGTGCCGCGTACACGCCTCGACGAGCCGCAGCCCCCGCCCGTCCTCACCGCTCCCGGCGGCCCGGACCCGCGGCAGCCGCCCGGCGTCCCCGTCATGCACCTCGATCCGCACGCCGCCCCCGCCGCTCAGCCGGCTGAGCCGCGTCTGCACGGTCCGGTCGGGGCCGGGGTTGCGCGCGTGCTCGACGGCGTTCGCGAGCAGCTCGCACAACACGAGCGCGCAGTCGTCCGCGAGGTCGCCGAGCTGCCACTCCCGCAGGATGCCGCGGAGCGCCTGCCGCGCCCGTGGCACGGAGGCGGTGGTCTGCGCCCACTGGTGCACGACGGTGTCGCCGTCCGCCGCCGCCACCGGCACCGGCGAGGCCGATGAGTTCGTGTGCATGGCCGGAACCCTCCTCTCCCTGTGCGCGCTCAGCCGTGCGGTGCGCACGTACGCGCTGTCGGGGACGCCCGTGCGGCCGTCTGATACCCGCACAAAGCGGGCGTTACGTAGCACGTGTGTCCCCCTCAGTAGTGAATTCACTACCGAGGAGAACCAGCCTGACGTAGGGTCAGAATGCGTTTCAAGCTGCTGTTTGCGCGAGGAAGGCGGGCGGGGGCCCATGAACATCAAAGAGCTGGACCCGAAACGATCACTGCGGGCCGCGTACGGAGCGAGCGTGCGCAGTTCGCGAGAGGAGAGGAGCTGGACCCAGCACGACCTGGCAGTCCGCATGGGCTACGGCGACGCCCACATTTCGGCCGTAGAAACTGGCACCAAACCGCCGACCTTGCGGTTTTCGCGCAGCGCGGACATCGCGTTCGGGACGGGCGACAAGTACGAGCGCATGTACCGCGAGATGCGCAACGGCGTGCTGCTGGAGGGCTTCCCGGAGTACGTCGAGTTCGAGGGCCGGGCGTCGGAGATCCGCCTGTTCGAGGTCGGCATCATCCCGGGCCTGATGCAGACCCCGGAATACGCGCGGGTGCTGGCATACAGCGCGGTCCGACGTGGTGAGATCAGCCCGGAGCACGCGGAGGAGCGGGTCACCGTTCTCATGGACCGCCAGGCGAGACTGACGCGCCGCCGCCCGCCCATGGTGTTCGTCGTGATGGACGAGAGCTGCATCCGCCGTACCGTCGGTGGCCGGGAGGTCATGGCATCGCAACTCGACGCCCTCGTCGAGTTCGCCGAACGCGCGACGACGGTGCTCCAGGTGATCCCCTTCGAGTCGGGGGAGCGCCGCTCGTTCGACCTGCCGGTCAACGTGCTGACGCTGCCCGACCGCTCGCTGTTCTCCTACGCCGAGTCGCAGTACCAGGGACGTCTGGAGCGCGAAGAGACCGCTGTCGCACGTACGTTGATGACTTACCATCAGCTACAGGCCGAAGCGTTGTCCCAGGCGGACACCGTGGCCCTGATCGCTGAACTTCGAAAGGGCATCACGTGACGACGAACGACGACTCCCCCCGCTGGTTCAAGTCCTCGTACAGCAACAACGGCGGGAACTGCGTTGAGGTTGCGGTGAACGTCACCGGCACGGTCCCTGTCCGCGACTCGAAGGACCCGGCCGGCCCCTCCCTCTCCTTCACCGCCGACGCGTGGGCGTCCTTCGTGACGGCGGTCCGGCACGGCGACTTCCCGACCGCCTGATCGGCCGGAAGGCACTCTGGCAGGGGGACCCGGAAGTCAGGAACAATCGGACAGGGCAAGCCACTTCGCGACGACGAAAGGGCCCTTCCGTGACGACGACCGAGTCCCCTCGCTGGTCCACGTCTTCCTACAGCAACAACGGCGGCACGTGCGTCGAGGTCGCGCTGAACGTCCCGGGCGCGGTCCCGGTCCGCGACTCGAAGGACAGGTCCGGCCCGGCGTTGTCCTTCACGCCCGACGCGTGGGCGGCCTTCGTGACCGCCGTCCGCGGCGGCGACCTCGGCTGAGGGCGCGGGAGTTCAGCTCATACCGCGGTGGGCGGCCCACAACTGCCCGGCCCGGGAGGCCGCTTCGGCGACCAGCGCGGCCAGCTCGGGCGAGTCGGGGACGGCGAACGAGACGTAGGCACCCCGCCCACCCGCGACGGGGCGGCCGTACGCCTTCACGGCGAGGCAACCGTCCGGCAGCAGCCGCACGTTGAGCGTGCTGAGCGCGAACACCTCACCACGCCGGGTGTCCGTCCAACGCAGCGCCTCCGGAATCGTGACGTTGATCGCCAGAGCACTCACTTCCACCTCATCGCTCATGCCCCAAACAATCCCACGCCCCCGCCCCGGGCCGGGCCCAGCCCTTCGCTAGCCGCGCCTGCCGGATCGCCTCCCCGACATCCGCATCCGCCGGCATGCCCGCCTCCCTGGACTACACCCGGACTACGCCGGGTCCCTCCTCGGCCTACGTGCCCGGTAGTTGACTGTGCGTCACGCAACGGCAGCAGAGCGGCGATACTGCCCATCCAGTCCTGTCGCGCGAAGACGAAAGCCAGGGAGCGCCGTGTACGAGATGCGCCCGGCCGATGCCGGTGACGAGGAAGCCATCGCCGCCATGGTGCGAGCGCGCATGGTCTGGATGCGCGGCCGAGGCGTCCCCGACTGGCCCCGCACCGAGGCCGACGTGGGTATCGTCGCCTCCCAGGCGGCGGACCCGGACTTTCCCGTCTGGGTGCTCGTCCATCACGCTCAAGTCGTCGGCTGCACCACGCTGTTCACGACGACGCCGCAGTGGGGCTGGACTGCCGACGAACTGTCCCAGAGCGCGTACTTCCTGGCCACGTCGTTCACCGAGCCCTCCCGCCGAGCTGACCGGCTCGGCTGCCTCATGGCGTGGTGGGCGCTGGACCGGGCCGCCCGCGAGCGCGTCGTGTGGGTGCGGCGCGGGACGTTCACGCGGCGGCTGATGACCTACTACCGCGACGTGCAGGGGTGGGACCTGGTCCACACCCCGCAGCGCAAGGACCACACTGCCTACTTGATGGCCCGTCGGGCGGAGCGCCTGCCCGAGTTGTCGGCGGTGATCAAGGAATCCGGCACTGCTCAGCACAGGACATGAGGGACCGTGGCCGTCCTCGGCGAACAGCGAGCGTGGCTCGGTGAGTTGAGGAGCAGCAGAAAATGTGGCCCGGGCGGTCGCCGTGGATCCGGCGCCTGACGTTCGCGCTGCCGTCGCGCTCGTCGCCTACAAGGGCGGCCCCCGCCTCCCCGCGTCGCGCTGCTGAACGCGTAAGGACCGCCCCGATGGCCGCCGCGGTCCTGGCCCACCAAGGCGCCGGCACCGTCCAGACCCGGGCTGCGGCCATCCGCGACTGGCACCTCGGCGAAGCCGCCCACCCGGCCATGGTCGCCGCCGCCGCCCGCGCGGGATACGACCTCACCGGCCACCAGGGCGTACAGGTCAGCCCCGAACTGCTGGAATGGGCCGACGTCGTCCTGGCCATGGACGCCGCGGTCCTGGACGCGCTGCGCGCACTGGCGGACGAGGCCACCTCGCCCAAGCTCGCGCTCTACCTCGGCGACCGGGACGTGCCCGACCCCTGGCAGCAGTCCGACGAGGCGTTCACCGCCTGTGTCAGGCTCATCGAGTCCGCGGCCGGGCACCACCTGGTCTCCGTGCAGCCCGGGCAGCCCGGCCCGATCGCCTTCGCCGGCCCGGGGCCCCATCCGGGGGAGGCGGTGACCCAGGCGGGTTCGATCGGGTCCATGCCTGCGCGGGATGCCGGAAAAGTGAGCTTATGGTCATTTCCGGAAGGAAAGGGGCGGAATCTCGCCTCATGGCCATACTGAGGAGGCTCACGAGTGATCCCCTGGCGTGAACGACGTGGACGGACCGGGCGGGCTGGACGGACCGGGTGGCGCGGGCGGACGGCGGCGCTGGCGGTCGGGGCTGCGGTCGCGGCCGGCGTGGTGGGGGTCGCCCCGGCGGCCGTCGCCCTCGATCCGTCGACGACCACCGTGCAGGCGTCGCCCGCGTCGGCGACGACCGGGCAGCTGGTGACGCTGACCGCGACGGTCACATGCACCTCCGACCCGAGCACCGGCCTCGGCGTGACGTTCTTCGACGGCCCGGACCTGCTCGCCACCGCGCCCGTCGGCACGGACGGCGTGTCCACGCTGACGACCGGCTTCACCACCACCGGCACCCACACCATCACCGCCGCCTACAACGGCGACGACGGCTGCGGCGCCTCGAACGACACCACCGACGTCACCGTCTCCGAGGCGCCCCCGACCCCGCCGTCGAACACGCCGGGGTGCCTGCTCTGCGGCCTCATCGACTTCGGCGTCGGCGACATCCACAACGAGATCAACAGCCACAACATCACCACCGTCAACCGCTGAGCCCCCCCGCGGCCCGGGCCCGCAGGCTTTCACGGCCTGCGGCCCCGGGGCCGGAGTCCGGTCAGGGTGCCGGGGTGTCGCACAGGGCGTGGTCGGTCAGCGCCTGGACCGCGCGGTCGACCTTGTCCTGGTCGATCAGGGCGGTCGTGGTCGTGAGGGAGACGGTCACCGCGCGGCTGCCGTCCGCGGAGACGGCCGGGCGGGCGTAGACGCCGAGCCCGTCGCCCTCGTGCATGTCGTACGTGCCGCCGCACGTCAGCGGGACGACGCGCAGCCCCAGGCCGTAACCGCCCTGCGTGCCGGCGGGCGGCACGGGCAGGTCGTCGTACGGGACCGTCGTGCGCATCTGGGCCAGTTGCGCGGGCGGCAGCAGCTTGCCGGCGGCGAGGGCGCGGAAGAAGGTGTCGAGGTCGGCCGGGGTGCTGACGACGCCGGAGTCCGCGGTGTGCTGGAGGCTCTGCTCGGTGAGGTCGGCGGCGGTGCCGTCCGGCAGGGTGATCGTGACGCGCTCGTGCGGCCCGACGAGATAGGGATTCGCGCCGGGGATGTACGTGTGGGTCAGCCCGAGCGGCGCGATGACGCGGTGCTCCACCAGCTCCTGCCAGCTCCGGCCGCCGCTCGCCTGCTGCGCGATCATCGCGGCGAGCAGGTAGTTGGTGTTGGAGTACGCCCAACGGCCGCCGCCGGGCGTGAAGTTCGGCGGGTGGCTCATCGCGACGGCGACCAGGTCCCGCGGCGGGGTGTCGTCGTAGCGGTTGTCGTCGAAGTGGCCGGTGATGCGGTCCTGGACGGCCGGGTCCTCGATGTAGTCGTAGATGCCGCTGGTCTGCTGGAGCAGGTCGCGCACGGTGACGCGGCGCCCGTCGTTGCCGTGGCCGGCCACCACGCCCGGTAGCCAGTGCTCGACGGTGTCGTCCAGCGAAAGCCGCTGCTCGGCGGCGAGTTGGAGGACGACGACCGCGGTGAAGGTCTTGCTCGTACTGGCGATCCGGAACTCCGGGTCCCACGGTACGGGCGCCGTCGAGCCCAGCCCCTGTGTGCCGAGCCTGGCCCGCAGCGGCTGCCGCCCCGAACGGTCCACCCGCGCGACGACGTTGACGTCCCCGCCGCCGGCCGCCCGCACCACCGCGAGGTCCCGGCGCAGATCGGCCGCCGAGTAACCCCGGTGCGGCCCCCGCCCGTCGGCCCCCGCGGGCGCCGCCCCCAGCACCGACGCGGCCAGCGCCACCACCCAGGCGGCACCGATCACCCGCTTCGTCGTCATCCCCGTCCGCATCGCCCAACTCCTCGGTCAGCCCCACCCGTTCGCTCCCGGGCACCCCCCGAGTCAACCGGCCCCGCACCCGCCACGCCCATCCGGCCCACCACCGCCCCGAAGGTGGGGCCAGCCCCACCCCGCGGCACGCCGCACGCGGAATACGAACCCCGGAATTCGCATTTACGCGGCCAAGCGGAACCGCCTCTCCTTGTTGCGCTTCCGGCGCCATATTTCCCTACGGTTTGGATACGTTTAGACGCGTATATGCATATGGCCAGCCCTCGAAACGGCGGCTACGGTTTTCAGCGGCAAATGAATTCGTAATCGCCACGACACGGGAGTGGACCCACATGAAGAAGCTCACCAACCGCATGCTCGGCACCCTCGCCACCAGCGCAGTCGCGGTGGCCATCGCCTGTACGGGCGCGCCTGCCGCCCACGCGGAGCAACAGGCGCCGACCGCCCGCCCGGCCCTGAGCGTGCAGCCTTTCACGGCCCACAAATGCGGAAGCGTGTACTGCGTCAATGTCTACGGCTCAGGTCTGCACGTGGATTACGAAACCGTCGCCCGCGCGAACAACGGCGCGATGAGCGGCTACGTCAACGCCCAGGACGACGACGACTCCTGGCACAAGGCATCCGGCTATTTCGCCGTCACCAGCGGCCTGACCCGCCTCAACATCGACCACAGCTTCTCCAACAACAGCACCTTCTGCGGCGGCGTGAAGTCCACCCCGGACTGGCAGGACTACAAGGACATGGTCTGCGTGACCATCCACAGCTGACCCCACCCACCGCCGCCCCCGCCCCGACCGCCGGGCAGCGGCTCAGGGAGTGGCCGCCGGCGGCGGGAGCGGGGCGATCTCGCGGGCGAAGAAGCGCTCGTACTCCTCGCCGAGCGCGTACAGCTCCTCGAAGCCGGCCGACGTCTCCGCGATCAGGTCCGGGTCGGTGAAGTGGTTGGCCCCCGCCGCGTTCCCGTCCGCGTCGTACTGCACCTCGAACATCGCGACGTCCCCGAGAATCACCACCTCGGGGACGTCGCGGTGCATCTCGACGTCCGCGATCGTCCCCGCGTCGAGCACCCGGATCCGGTCACCCGCCCCGACGCGCAACCGGAGCACGTGCAATTCCCACTGCACATACGGCGTCACCGGGAATTCCACCACCCGTAGCCGCCGCTGGACCACCCCGAGGCGGTCCATTTCCGCCACCTGCTGCGCATACGTATCGCGCCGCTCGCACATGAGCGAAAGCGCCTCGTCCCACCGCCCGGCGGCGAACGCCTCCCAGCTGGCGAATCCGCGCTCCTTGAAATGCTGGCCGCGCTCCAGTTTGTCGAGACGCCGGATTCCGCTTCTGAGGACGCGGTAATACTCTTCGTGGTAGTGGGGGCGGTCCAGGCGCGTGAAGCTTCCCCGGGGAAACGAATCAAACACCGGGGATGTCCGGCTTCGCCGCGACGAGCATGCTCCTGGGGATCACCACGAGCCGTTCGTCCGGCCCGAGCGAGACGCCGGGAGGTAGCCTGTCAGCGAGCGAACTCGTCAAGTCCCGCCCGATCACCGCGATGTCGCCGTTGCTCAGCTCCCACATGTCGGGACAGTCGGGGGTGTCCGACGTGACTCCCAGCTCCTGGGGCGACTTGCCGATGCGCCGCAGGAATGTCGTCCCCGGATCGGCTTCCCAAGGTCGTGGCACGGTGGCCTCCCGCTGCGTGGACCGAATGCCGCAACGCTAGCACCGCGCAGGCCCGCGGCCAGCGGAATTCGCGCGGGTTTCGAAGGGATTCGAAGGAAACAGGCCATCGCGCGACACGAATTCGCGGTGTCGACGCCTGGGCGCCCCCTCCGTAAAGTTGTCGGCGAGCCGCCTGATTCAGGGAGAGCCATGGATCCGGAGATCAGTTCACTCGCGCAGAGCGGTGGAGCCTCACTCGTGGCCCTCATGGCGGCCGACGCCTGGCAGGCGGCACGCGAGGGCGTCGTCCGACTGTGGCGGCGTGTGCAACCCCAGCGTGCCGAAGGCGTGGCCGCCGCGCTGGACGTCGGGCACGCGGAGGTGCTTGCGGCCACGGCAGCGGGCGACCAGGAGGCCTTGGACGAGTTGCGCGCCGAATGGCAGGGCAGGTTCCGGCGGTTGCTGGTCGCCCGCCCTGATGCGGCAGCGGAACTACGGCGGTTGCTGGACGAGATCGGTCCGCCGGCGCCACCCGCGGTTCCCGACGTCACGCAGCACGCCACCGCTTCCGGTCACGGCCGGGTCTACCAGGCCGGACGAGATCAGCACATCACCGGACGATGAGCGGCACCATGGACGGCCGGGCCGCGGACGGCGGCCGGGTCTACCAGTCGGCCGGCGACCAGCGCATCACCGAGCACCACCACCACGGCGGCCGGCCCGCCACGGACGGGCCCGACTCCGTCCGCCGCCCCGCGGTCGGCCGGACGCCCGTGGTGCTGCGCGACCGCAGTGAGGTGCTGACCCGGCTGCGCGAGGGCCTCACGTCCGGCCGAGCCGCCGGTGTCTACGTCCTGCACGGAATGGGCGGCTGCGGGAAGACCGCGGTCGCGCAGGCGTTCTTCGACATCGCCATCCGCGAACACGGGCGGGTGGGCCTGTGGGTCGATGCCGCCGACAGGGCCGGGTTGCGCGCCGGCATGCTCGCAGCTGCCGCGGACCGCGGCGCACGCGACGGGGAGCTGCTGGCGGCCCACCAGGGGCACCGGCCCGCCGCGGACCTCGCCTGGCAGTATCTGGACCGGTCACCTGAGCCGTGGCTGCTGGTGCTGGACAACGCAGACGACCCGGCGATCCTGCGCGACGGCAGCTGGCTGCGCGGCAGCCCGCGCGGCACGGTCCTGGTCACCACCCGCCGGGCTGCCGCCCGCTGGTGGCCCGGCGCGCAGCTGCAGCACATCGGCGTGCTTCCGCGCGAGGACGCCGCGCGCGTGCTGTGTGACCTCGCTCCGTACAGCGGCACCCTGGAAGAGGCGGCGGCGATCGCGGACCGGCTGGGGCGACTGCCCTTGGCGCTCACCCTCGCGGGCGGTTTCCTGGCCCAGCAGGTCATCGACCCCTGGACCATGGACCACTACGGACGGCGGCTCGAAGAGGGCGAGGCGGTCGCGCTCATCGACCGGGGGGCGGACGCCCTGACCGAGGAGGACCCGAGGCATCTGGTGGGCAGGACCTGGCAGTTGACGCTCGACGCGTTCGAGCGGCGCGGACTGCCCGAGGCCGTCTCGCTGCTGCGGCTGCTGGCTCGCCTCGCGCCCGAGCCGCTGCCCCTGTCCGTACTGAACCGGCCGGAGATCTCCGCGGTCCTCCCGCCCGGCCGCGCCGAGACGGCGCTGGGAGCGCTGCTCGACCACTCGCTGACGCAACTGGTCGACCTCGCCGGCCTGCGCTGCGTCCACACTCACGGAGTGCTCCTCGACGCGGTCGCCGCCGCCACACCGCCGGGCCTTCCCGGCGTACTCGACGCGACCGCCGTCCGGTTGCTGGACGCGGCCGTACCGGCTCGTCCGGCAGCCGGCCCGTACGATCCACGGCTGCGGCTGCTCGCCCCGCACGTCCTCACCCTGCTGCGCAGGGCCGCCGCGCCACCCGGGGCGGGCGACGCACTGGCGCTCGCCACCCGCCTGGCCACGGCCCTGCACCGGACCGGGGACTACCTGTCGGCCTGGGAGACGGCGGGCGCGGCGGCAACCTTGGGCGCACGGGCGCTCGGCGAGGAGCACCGCCTGGTGCTGGCCGCACACGCGCGAACCGGACGCTCCCTCTTCCGCCTTGGTCGATACGCCGAGGCCGAGCCGCTGCTCCGCCGGATCCGGGCCGCTCAGTCGAGGCTCCTCGGAGCCGACGACCCCGACACCCTCGACACGGGCCAGGGGCTGCAACTGGTCCTCGGCAACAACGGCAGGCGCGAGGAGGCCGTGACCCTCCTGCGGTCGGTCGTGGCGGCCCGTGAGGTCGTCCTCGGCGCGGGCCACCCCGCGACGTTGCGCTCGCGCACCAGCCTGCTCGCGATGCTCACGGCGGTGGAGATCGCAGCCGAGGCCGAGGCCGACGACACGTTCCTTGCGCTGCCGGAGACCTGCGCCGCGCACCTGGGTCCCGATCACGCGGTCACCTTGGTCGCGCGGCACAACCACGCCCGGGCGCTGTTCGTGCTGGGGCACCACCGGGCGGCCGATGACGAGGTACGGCAAGTAGTGGAGGACTACCGGCGGGTGCTCGGCCCCGACTACCCGGTCGTGCTCGGCGCCCTCCAGCTGTACGCCCAGACCCGGGCGGCGCTCGGCCACTCGGATGCCGCGCTCGGCCTGATGGCCCAGGTCGTGGCGGGACGGGAACGCAATCTGGGCGCGGACCACCACTTCACGGCCGTGAGCCGGGAGTTGCGGGAGAAGCTCGCCTCGGGGCGGTGGAGGCCGCCCAGGGCGGTCTCCGGGGGGTGAGGGTCAGGCTGCGGGGACCGTCTGGGGTGGCGGGGTGAGGACGCGGGTGAGGGCGGTGGGGGTGTCGCAGGGGGTGCAGCCGAGGGCGACCTGGCGGGTGACGATCGCGCGTTCGGCGCGGTAGAGGTGGAAGCCGCGGCGCAGCAGGAAGGGCACGGACTTGCGGCCCTCGCGGATGTCGCGCAGGAAGCGGCGGCGGGCGGTGGTGGAGGGCCGGCCGCGCAGGCAGATCGCGTCGGCGAGGATGCCGAGGTCGCGGCAGCGGGGGACGATCTCCGCGGCGAAGATGCCCTCGGCGACGAAGACCGGGGAGCCGGCCAGGTCGAGGTGGGCGGTGCCGGTGGCGGCGCTGGCGGCGATGTCGTAGACGGGGGTGTCCGCCGCGCCCTGCGCGCACAGCCGGGCCACGGCCGCCACCGCCGCGTCGGCGTTCCAGGACTGCGGCGCGTCCCAGTCCGTCGCCCCGCCCGGCAGCCGGGGGAGGGTGGGGTCGTCGCCGTCCTTGTAGAAGTGGTCGAGGGCGAGCACCGGCAGCCCGGCGCGGGCGGCGAGCGTCGTCTTGCCCGAGCCGGACGGCCCGGCGAGCAGGATCACGCGGGCGGGAAATGAACTCACGGGAAACCATTGTCCGCCATACCCGCCAGGACGAGCCCGCCCGGTCGCCGAACTACCGTACGCGCTCGCCGCGTGACCCGCCGCCGCGCCGCCGCGCCCTCACCACGCGGTGCCGAACGGCGCGACCTGCACCGCGCACACGCTCAGGCCGAGCGGCGCCAGGGTCAGCGCGCGCGCATCGCCGGGGAGCGTGAAGTGGAGGGCGGTGGGGCTGTCCCAGCTCTCGCACGGCGTCCACACCATGGCGAAGCTCGTGGCGGCGCCGGGGGAGAGCACGACGTCGTGCGCGGCCACGCCCGGCGTGCGGGTGACGGGCAGCGGGCGCCGCTCGTCGGCGGCGGTACGGGGCGCGCACGGGGTCGGCGGCAGGGCCGGGGCGACCGTGCCGCAGTCCTGCACGGGCGTGTGACCGGAGGCGGTGACGCCCGGCCAGCCGCGCAGCAGGCACGTCGCGGCGGAGGCGTTGCGCAGCTCCAGCGTCGTGGTGGTGCGACCCACCCGGGAGTTGTCGGTCGCGCCCCGGGCGAGCGTCAGCTGCCCCGCGGTGCACGCCGGGTGACGTGCCGCGTCGGCGTCGGCCCCGGGCGGTACGGTCTTCGGCGCGCCTTTCCTGCCGGGCGCGGCCGGGGGCGCCGACGTGGCCGGCGCGGTCCGGCCCCGCGCGGCAGCCGTACCACCCGCCGCCGTTGCCGTTGCCGCCGTTGTCGTCGCCGTCGGCACCGCCGGTACGGACGCGTCCAGGCCGTCCGCTCCCCGGACGCCGGCCCGGCATCCCGCCACCGCCACGAGCACCGTCAACCCCACCGCGAGGGCCACCCCGCCCCTGCTCTTCCCCACCATTCCCCGCACGGTACGTGCCCCGCCGCCCCCGCCCACCGGGCCGACGCGTCCCGACGCCGGGCCTTTGCCCCCGTTCACCGGCCTGCGTTCCGGCCTCGCACCCGCCGGGCGACTACACACCGCGCGCGATCCGTTACGCTGGGCGCCTGTCGTACGTCCCCGAGCAAGACCCAGGTGCCGCCACATGCCCTCCCTGCGTACCGCCCTCGCCCTGACCCTCACCGCCGCCGCGGCGACCCTCCTGCCGGCCGCCGCGGCGACCGCGGCCACGCCCGACCACACCACCGGCGCGGACCTCGCCTCGTCCGCCCCGGACACGGCGGACACCGGGGGCACCGCGCCGCAGGCCGCCGCCGCCTCGCCGCTGGACGCGCTGCCGCTGGACGCCCTGCCCACCTCCACGGTCACCGGCGCCCTGGCCCCGGGCATCGCCCCGGTGCGCAACCTCACCCTCGACCCGCTGTCCAACACCGGCGTCGACCCGCTGGACAACGGCCTCGGCTCCCAGGTCGCCGACTTCAAGCCGCTGTCGACGACCACCGTCACCGACGAGATCACCCGGGGCGGCAGCCTCGGCACCCTTCCCCTCGTCGGCCCGCTGACGGGCCTGCTGCCGCACTGAGCGCGGGTACGGGGGAGGGCGCCGACCGGGAGCTCAGACGCCGATCGGGTGCCAGACCGTCTTGGTCTCCAGCCACGCCGTCAGCCGGGACGTACCCGGCTCCGCCGCCCAGTCCTCGGCGGCGGGCCGGCGGACCCGCTTGAGGGTGTCCGCCGCCGCGGCCTCCAACTCGACGGCCAGGTCGGCGTCCGCGCCGGCCAGGTCGAGCGCGTTCACGTCGCCGTGCGCGGCCAGCGGCGCCGCCAGCTCCGCCGTACGCCCCGACAGCACGTTCACCACGCCGGACGGCACGTCCGAGGAGGCCAGGACCTCACCGAAGGAGAGCGCCGGCAGCGGAGCGCGCTGCGAGGCCACGACGACCGCGGTGTTGCCGGTGGCGATCACCGGCGCGAGCACCGAGACCAGGCCGAGCAGCGAGGACTCCTGCGGCGCCAGCACCGCGACCACGCCGGTCGGCTCGGGCGTGGAGAGGTTGAAGAAGGGCCCCGCCACCGGGTTCGCGCCGCCCACGACCTGCGCGATCTTGTCCGTCCAGCCGGCGTACCAGACCCAGCGGTCGACGGCGGCGTCCACCGCCGCCGCGGCCCTGGCCTTCGACAGCCCCTCCGCCTCGGCGACCTCGCGCACGAACTGCTCGCGGCGCCCCTCCAGCATCTCCGCGACCCGGTAGAGCACCTGCCCCCGGTTGTACGCCGTCGCGCCCGACCAGCCGGCGACCGCCTTACGGGCCGCGACGACCGCGTCCCGCGCGTCCTTGCGCGACGCCAGCGGCGCGTTCGCCAGCCACTGCCCGCTCTTGGAGTCCGTCACCTCGTACACCCGGCCGCTCTCGGAACGGGGGAACTTGCCCCCGACGTACAGCTTGTAGGTCTTGAAGACCGCAAGACGCGCCTGCTGCTCAGCCATCCCGGACTTCCCGGTCCTCTCGGCTTTCCCGTCCTTCTCGGACCTCTCGGACCTCTCGGAATTCTCGGGCCTCTCGGACTTCTCAGACATCTAGGTACGCCTCCAGGCCGTGCCGACCGCCCTCCCGGCCGTAACCGGACTCCTTGTAACCGCCGAACGGCGACGTCGGGTCGAACTTGTTGAACGTGTTCGCCCACACCACCCCCGCCCGCAGCTTGTTCGCCATCGACAGGATGCGCGAACCCTTCTCCGTCCAGATGCCCGCCGACAGCCCGTACGGCGTGTTGTTCGCCTTCTCGACCGCCTCCGCCGGGGTGCGGAAGGTCAGCACCGACAGCACCGGGCCGAAGATCTCCTCGCGCGCCACCCGGTGCGCCTGCGTCACGCCGGTGAACAGCGTGGGCGCGAACCAGTAGCCCGCCGAAGGCAGTTCGCACGCCGGCGACCAGCGCCGCGCGCCCTCCGCCTCGCCCGCCTCGGCCAGCGCGGTGATCCGGGCCAGCTGCTCGGCGGAGTTGATCGCGCCGATGTCGGTGTTCTTGTCCAGCGGGTCGCCGACCCGCAGTTGGCCCATCCGCCGCTTCAACGACTCCAGCAGCTCGTCCTGTACGGACTCCTGCACCAGCAACCGCGAGCCCGCGCAGCACACATGGCCCTGGTTGAAGAAGATGCCGTTGACGATCCCCTCGACCGCCTGGTCGATCGGCGCGTCGTCGAAGACGATGTTCGCGGCCTTGCCGCCCAGTTCCAGCGTGACCTTCTTACCGGTGCCCGCGACGCTGCGGGCGATGGCCCGGCCGACCTCCGTGGAGCCGGTGAAGGCGACCTTGTCCACGCCCTCGTGCGCCACCAGCGCCGCGCCCGCGTCGCCGTACCCGGGAAGGATGTTGACGACCCCGCGCGGCAGCCCCGCCTGCCGGCAGACGTCGGCGAAGAACAGCGCCGACAGCGGAGTGGTCTCGGCGGGCTTGAGCACCACCGTGTTGCCGGTGGCCAGCGCCGGCGCGATCTTCCACGCGAGCATCAGCAGCGGGAAGTTCCACGGGATGACCTGCCCCGCCACGCCCAACGGCCGCGGCGCCGGCCCGAATCCGGCGTAGCCGAGCTTGTCGGCCCAGCCGGCGTAGTAGAAGAAGTGCGCGGCGACCAGCGGGAGGTCGACGTCCCGGGTCTCGCGGATCGGCTTGCCGTTGTCCAGCGTCTCCAGGACGGCGAGCTCGCGGGCCCGCTCCTGGAGGATGCGGGCGATCCGGAACAGGTACTTGCCGCGCTCGGCGCCGGGCAGCGCGGCCCAGCCCGGGAACGCCCGGCGGGCGGCCCGCACCGCCCGGTCGACGTCCGCCTCGCCGGCCCGGGCGACCTCGGCCAGCACCTCCTCGGTGGCGGGGGAGACCGTCTTGAACACCGTGCCGTCCGCGGCGTCCGCGAACTCGCCGTCGATGAACAGGCCGTAGGACGGTGCCAGGTCGACGATCGCCCGGGATTCGGGCGCGGGGGCGTACGGGAACAGGTTGTTGGCCATGACGATCAGTCCACCGTGACGTAGTCGGGGCCGGAGTAGCGGCCGGTGCTGAGCTTCTGCCGCTGCATCAGCAGGTCGTTGAGCAGGCTGGAGGCGCCGAAGCGGAACCACTCGGGGCTGAGCCAGTCGTCGCCGAGCGTCTCGTTGACCATCACCAGGTACTTGATCGCGTCCTTGGACGTCCGGATGCCGCCGGCCGGCTTGACGCCGACCTGCACGCCGACCGCGTCGCGGAAGTCGCGCACCGCCTCCAGCATCAGCAGCGTGTTCGGCGGCGTGGCGTTGACCGCGACCTTGCCCGTCGAGGTCTTGATGAAGTCCGCGCCGGCCAGCATCGCCAGCCACGAGCAGCGCCGGATGTTGTCGTAGGTGGCCAGCTCGCCGTTCTCGAAGATGACCTTGAGGTGCGCCACCGTGCCGTCGGCCCGTACGCACGCCTGCTTGACCGCGCGGATCTCCTCGAAGACCTCCATGTAGCGGCCGGACAGGAAGGCGCCGCGGTCGATGACCATGTCGATCTCGTCGGCGCCGGCCGCCACCGCGTCCGCGGTGTCCGCGAGCTTGACCGGCAGCGCGGTGCGGCCGGCCGGGAAGGCGGTCGCGACGGAGGCGACGTTGATGCCCGAGCCCTCGCCCAGCGCCTCGCGGGCGGTCGCGACCATGTCCGGGTAGACGCATATCGCGGCGACGTGCGGGGTGCCGGGATCGGTCGGGTCGGGCCGCAGGCCCTTGGCGCACAGCGCCCTGACCTTGCCGAAGGTGTCGGCGCCTTCCAGGGTCGTCAGGTCGATCATCGAGATCGCCAGGTCGATCGCGTACGCTTTCGCGGTCGTCTTGATCGAGCGGGTGCCGAGCCCGGCGGCCCTGGCTTCCAGGCCGACGGCGTCGACGCCGGGCAGCCCGTGCAGGAACCGCCGCAGGGCGGCGTCCGAGGCCGTGACGTCGGCCAGCGCGGCGAGCCGGCCGGGGGCGTCGGGCCCGTATGCGGGAACACTTGAGGACATGGTCACCAGCCCAGCATATCTACGCGCGTAGCGATTCACCACCCTCGGGGTCGGACCCCGCCGCCCTCCCGGCGAGACGCGACCGCAACCGGGTCGTGGCCCGGCCGGGCACCCGCGTCGGGCACAATCGGTCCTTATGACGAGTCCGAGGTCCGACCGCCCGAGCCCGCCGGACGGCGGCGGTCCGGGGCAGCCGCAGTACGCCGACCGCAGCTACCGCTCCGTGGCGGGGATGGTCGGCGGGGCCGGGCTGCTGCTCGTCGCGTGCTGGCTCGGCGCCGACGCCATCGCCCGCGGCAAGGGCCACACCCCCTGGCTCGCCATCGCCGGGCTGCTGCTGGCGCTGCCGCTCGTCATCGCCCTGACGCTGCGGCCCGCGGTCTTCGCCAACAACGACCGGATCCGGGTCCGCAACCCCTTCCGTACGATCACCGTGCCCTGGGAGGGCGTCGACGCGGTGCGCTCGTCGTACACCACCGAGCTGCTGGCCGGCGGGAAGAAGTTCCAGCTCTGGGCGATCCCGGTGTCGCTGCGGGCCCGCAAGCGGGCGGCCCGGCAGGACGCGCGGGCCAAGGCGGCCGGCGACGACGCCTTCACCCCCGGGGGCGGCAAGGGCGCCTTCCGGCGGCCCTCGTACGGCCGGACGACCACGCCGGTGCCCGGCGCCGACCCGACGATCCGGGCCTGGTCCGACCAGGCGCTCCAGGAGCTGCGCGAGCTCGCCGAGGCGCGCGAGTCCGCCACCCGGGACGAGTCGACCGCGCCCGTGGTGCGGTGGTGCTGGGAGGTCCTGGCGCCCGCCGCGGCGGGACTGGTCGTGCTGATCGTCCTGCTCGCCATCGGCTGAGCCCCCGCCCGAGCCCTCACCCGAGCGCGCGCCCGAGCCTGCCCCGAGCACCCCGGGCTCACCCCCGCGCCCGAGCCCCGCCTCGCGCCCGCGCTTCCCTCCGCGCTCGCGGCCCCTTTTTCCACCATCCCCTATGGCATGGTTGCTCCCGTCCTGGGAGGGCTCCCATCGCCCTGAGTGATCGTGCGTGAACGAGGGGCAACTTCAACGTGAAGGATCCCGTGGAGATCCTGTGAGGCAAGCCCCAACTATCAACCGCCCCATACATTGCCCGTGCTGCACAACCGCCACGCAGGCGGTGCATCGCGGCACACCTCCGTAGCGCTGGGGCTGCGGGGGCGTCCGTCAGGGGTGGGGGTGGCGCTGTGACAGGGGACGTCAGGGGGGCGAGTACCAGGGGGACGGGTACTCGATGCCAGGTCGACATCAACGAGGACGGCTGGTTCTCGTGGCGGTTGACCGCGAACAACGGCCGGGTGATCGCGCTGGGGGCGCGTACGTACCAGGACGAGGCGCAGTGCAAGACCGCGTTCGAGGCGCTGTGTACCGGGGCCGACGGGCTGGCCGGCGGTGTGCAGCACGCGGCGGAGTCCAACGGCTGGGTGTGGCGGCTGCGCGGCCCCGACGGCCAGGTGCAGGCGGTGTCCGCCCGCGCGTACGAGCGGCACTCGACGTGCCAGGCCGCCTACGAGCGCTTCCGGGTGCTGCTGCTCGGCCTCGGCGCGGCCGAGGCGGTCCCGTGGGGCGACTCGTCCTGACGCCCCCGCCCGGGTATCCGCACCGCCGCCAGGTGAACTGAAGTTGCCCCTACGGGTGCTGTCGTTCACGTTGGCGTGGAGGTCCCGCCATCGCGTCCCAAGAGCGTCAAGGCGTGACAATGCGAACACGGGCACGAACTGCGGGTGCCGGTACGAGCCCCGAGCCCGGCGCGGCCGACGACCGGGCGCGCCGGCTGCACGGCGACTCCGGGCCCGCCGACCGGCTGTTCCGCGCGGTCGCCACCAGCGGCGGCAGCCTCGTGCTCGCCGTGATGCTGCTGGTCGGCGGCTTCCTGACCTACCGGGCGTGGCAGGCGCTGCGGGTGGCGAAGTGGTCGTTCCTGACCACGGCCGCGTGGGAGCCGGACGCCCATCATGTCGGCATCGCCGCCGTCATCACCGGCACGGTCCTGATCGCCGCCGTCGCGATCGTCTTCGCGGTGCCGCTGGCGATCGGCACCGCGCTCTACATCTCCGAGTACGCCCCGCCGCGGCTGCGCCGGACACTGATCAGCACCATCGACCTGATGGCCGCGGTTCCTTCGGTCATCTACGGCCTGTGGGGCCTGTTCTTCCTCCAGGGCAAGGTGATCGGCCTGGCCCGCTGGCTGTCGACGTATTTCGGCTGGTTCCCGCTGTTCAAGGTCGACAACGCCGACCCGCACGACCCGCTGGCCACCGCGACCGTCTACACCGCCTCGACCTTCATCGCCGGCATGGTCGTGGCGATGATGGTCACCCCGATCATCTGCTCCATCATCCGCGAGGTCTTCTCGCAGGCCCCGGTGGGCGAGCGCGAGGGCGCCTACGCGCTGGGCGCGACCCGCTGGGGCATGATCCGCGCGGTCGTCCTGCCGTACGGCACGGGCGGCATGATCGGCGGCACGATGCTGGGCCTCGGCCGGGCGCTCGGCGAGACCATCGGCGTCTACCTGGTCATCTCGCCGGTCTTCGAGATCCAGCCGCACATCCTCCAGGCGGGCACCAGCTCGGTCTCCTCGCTGATCGCCCTGCGCTACGGCGAGGCGTCGCAGTTCGGCATGTCCGCGCTGATGGCGGCCGGCCTCGCGCTGTTCCTGATGACCCTCGTCGTCAACTTCGTCGCCTCCTCGATCGTCGCCCGCAGCCGATCCGGCGCCACCGCCGAATAGCCGAGCAATCGGCGGAACCAGGAGTTCCCTCGCCATGACCACGGACGCCATGGAAGCCATGGACGCCCCGGACGCCACAGCGGCGCAGCGTACGACCCTCCCGCGGCGCGGGACGGGCGCCGCAGAACCGCGCCGGTCGACGTCCGGGCTGCACGACAGCGACTACTTCGCGGTCTTCGGCGCCGCGGCGGCCTCGCTCGCCCTGACCTGGCTGTTCTTCAGCCGCCTCGCGCCCTTCAGCGGTCTGCTGGGCTTTGTGGTCTTCGCGTACGTGCTGTTCCTGGTGCTCTACGCGATCCTCGTCTCGTACGACGAGGACGGTCCTGCGGTACGCGACCGGATCACCTCGGTGATCGTGCACAGCCTCGCGGCGGTGCTGCTGCTGGCGCTGGTCTTCGTGGTGGTCTACACGATGTGGAGTGGCCGCAAGGCGCTGCCGCACCTCAACTTCTTCACGCAGGACATGACGAACGCCGGCCCGCTGCAGCCGCTGACCATCGGCGGCAGCCGGCACGCGCTGATCGGCACCCTGATCCAGATCGCCATCGCGCTCGCGCTGACCGTGCCGGTGGGCCTGCTCGCCGCGGTGTTCCTCAACGAGGTGCCCGGCCGCTATGCGCGCCTGGTGCGCACCGTCGTCGAGGCCATGACCGCGCTGCCCTCGATCGTGGCCGGCCTGTTCGTCTACGCCACCGCGATCCTCGCGCTCGGCGTGGAGAAGTCCGGCTTCGCCGCGTCGCTGGCCATCTCGGTGATGATGCTGCCGATCATCATCCGCGCCGCCGACGTGGTGATCCGGCTCGTGCCCGGCACCCTGCGCGAGGCGTCGTACGCGCTCGGCTCACCGCGCTGGCGGACCGTGTGGCATGTGGTGCTGCCGACCGCCCGCTCGGGCCTGACCACCGCCGTCATCCTCGGCACCGCGCGCGGGATCGGCGAGACCTCGCCGGTCCTGCTGACCGCGGGATACACCGCGGTCACCAACTACGACCCGGTGCACGGGCCCATGGTGTCGCTGCCGCTGGCCACCTTCGAGTTCGTCAAGTCCCCCCAGCCCACCATGATCGCCCGCGGCTTCGGCACCGCGGCGCTGCTGCTCGTCCTGGTGCTGCTGCTGTTCGTGGCCGCCCGGCTGATCGGCGGGCGCGCCGCCGGCGAGCTGAGCAGGCGGGGGGTCCACCGCCGGGTGGTCGCCTCCCGCCGGGACAAGCGCCGGATGGACGAACGCCGCACCGCCCGTGGGCTCGCCGGTGTAACCGCCGGCGCAGCCGCCATGTCGTACCCCGCCCACCCGGACCGCCCGGAACACCCCGGAACCGGCCCCGCACAGGGAGTTGACGGATCGTGAAGAAGATACGGGCAGCGGCGGCATCCCTCGCGCTGCTCATCTGCTCGCTGCTGATGCTCGGGCCGGCGCCGACCGCGTCGGCCGAGACGTACGCGCGGATCAGCGGCGCGGGCTCCACCTGGAGCCAGAACGCCATCGACCAGTGGCGGCGCGAGGTCGCCCAGTACGGCATGACCGTCGACTACACCGGCAGCGGCTCGACGGACGGCCGCAACCAGTTCAAGCAGAGCACCGTCGACTTCGCCGTGTCCGAGATCCCGTACGGGATGACCGAGTTCGGTGTCCGCGAGGCGCCGCCGACCCGCGGCTACGCCTATATGCCGATCGTGGCCGGCGGTACGACCTTCATGTACAACCTGAAGATCGGCGGCAAGCGGGTCACCAACCTGCGGCTGGACGACGCGACGGTCGCCAAGATCTTCACCGGCGTGATCACCAACTGGTCGGACAAGGAGATCGCGACCGAGAACCCGGGCCTGACGCTGCCGAACCGCAAGATCATCCCGGTGGTCCGCTCCGACGGCTCCGGCTCCACCGCCCAGTTCACGCTGTGGATGTCGAAGACGCAGGGCGCCATCTGGAACAGCTACTGCGCCAAGCTCGGCAAGCCCACGCCGTGCGGCCTGACGTCGTACTACCCGATCAGGCCGGGCTCCGGCTTCATCGCCCAGTCCGGCTCGCTCGGGGTGGCCGGCTACGTCAAGCAGAACTACGCCGAGGGCGCCATCACCTTCGTCGAGTACTCCTACGCGATCGCCGCCCACTTCCCGGTGGTCAAGGTCGAGAACGCGGCCGGCTACTACACCGAGCCGACCCCGAGCAACGTGGCCGTCGCGCTGACCAAGGCGCAGATCAACCAGAACAAGGACTCCACGCAGTACCTGACGCAGATCCTCGACAACGTCTACAGCTACCGCGACCCCCGGGTCTATCCGCTGTCCAGCTACAGCTACATGATCCTGCCGACCAAGCTGGAGACCCCGCTCACCGAGGCCAAGGGCAAGACGCTCGGCGCGTTCGGCTACTACTTCCTGTGCCAGGGCCAGGCCCAGGCGACCCCGCTGGGCTTCTCGCCGCTGCCGATCAACCTGGTGCAGGCCGGCTTCGACCAGCTCAAGAGGGTGCCGGGCGTGGTGCCGCAGAACATCAACGTCGCCGGCTGCCACAACCCGACCTTCTCCACCGACGGCACCAACACCCTGGTCAAGACCGCCCCTTACCCGAAGGCGTGCGACAAGGCCGGCCCCCAGCAGTGCAGCGACGGCACCGGCGGCGCCCCCGCCCCGACACAGGTCAAGCCCGCGGCCAACGGCAGCGGCGGCTCCTCGGGCGGCACCGCCACCAGCGGCGGCACCGGCAGCGGTACATCGACGGGCGGCACGGGCACGAGCACCGGCGGCACCTCGACAGCCGGCGGCAGCAGCGCGGGCACCGCGGGCGGCGGCGGCTCGGCGGCCGGCGGCACCGGCGCGGTCGACCCCGACACCGGCCAGGTGATCGGCGACGGCACCGGGACCGGCGACAGCACGGGCACCGGGACCAGCGCCCAGGACATCACCGCCTCCAGCGTCACGGTCGGCGACGAGTCCTTCTGGGGCCTGCGGACCTGGCTGATGGGCCTTTCGGCGCTCATGCTGCTCGCCGTCGTGATCGTGCCGCCCACCCTGGCCCGGCGGTTCGCCGGCGGCGCGAAGAAGGGGAACTCGTGATGGCCGCGCGGGAGAAGACCGCCGGGCGACCGGTCCTGGTGCGGTTCTGCGGCGTGCTCACCGCGGCGCTCGCCGCGGTCGGCCTGGTGCTGCTGCCGGTGCCCTCGGGCAACCCGGCGCACGCCGCGGACTCCGGCTCGGACTCTGGCTCCGGCTCGGCGGTGACCAAGTCCGGGACGAAGGGGCCGTACGACGACTTCTCCGGCCTGAAGGTCACCGTCGAGCAGACCAAGGGGCTGCGCAGCCAGGCGGTCAGGGTGTCCTGGACCGGCGGGCAGCCGACGCTGACCGCCAGCGGCCCGTTCGGCGCCGACTACCTCCAGATCATGCAGTGCTGGGGCAACTCACCGGACGGCCCCGACCGTACGCAGTGCGAGTTCGGCCAGGGCCCGCTGCTGAGCGCCGGCGCCGGCGGACTCGTCTCGCAGCGGCAGGTCGGCAACCCCAGTGCCCAGGACGTCAACCACCTCTACGACCCCGCCGAGACGGAGTACCCGCGCGAGGGGCCCACCCGGGGGTTCATCCCCTTCCAGCCCGCCGTGGGCGATGCCGTCTCGGACCAGACGAACCTGGGCACGTACTTCTCGAACCAGAACACCAACGAGCAGCCGTACAACTCCACGGGCGCCGACGGCTCGGGGCAGAGCATCTTCCACCTGGACTCCTCCGCCGACTCCGACGTGCTCAACTGCGGTGCGGTCGCGGAGGGCGAGACCCAGCCGCAGCCGTGCTGGCTGGTGGTCGTGCCCCGGGGGACGCACGAGCCGGACGGTACCGTGTTCAAGTCGTCGGCGGGACTTCTGACCTCGGCGCTGTCCGCGAGCAACTGGGCCCAGCGCATCGTCTTCCGGCTGGACTTCGCGCCGAACGAGTCGTTCTGCCCGATCGGCCAGCTCGAACGCCCCACCACCGGCTCCGAGATGATCCAGGAGGCGATGGGGGCGTGGGAGCCTTCCCTCTGCACGGGCGAGAAGATCACCTACTCCTACGACCAGCAGAGCGACGACGTCGCGCGTGACCTGGTGCTCGGCGGCGCGGAGGGCAGCGCCGGCCTGGCGTTCATCCAGCGGCCGGTCCAGCCACCGCCCGGCTCCGCGCCCTTCGTCCACGCACCGGTGGCGATCTCCGGCCTGGTGATCGGCTACAACATCGAGGTGTCGGGCTCGTCCGTACAAGTGCCGAGACTGAGACTGAACGCCCGCCTCGTCGCGAAACTGCTCACGCAGTCCTACCACTGCGATCTGCCGGGCCCCAACAGCCAGGTCTTCCGGGGGAAGTTGCCCCAGACCAACCCGACGACCCTCTACCAGGACCCGGAATTCAAGGCACTCAACGCGGGCTTCCGCGGAATCGGCCCGTGCCAAGGGGGCCTGATCGTCCCGCAGAACCCCTCGGACGCCGGGGCCCAGCTGTGGCGGTGGCTCCGCAGCGACCCCGACGCGGCGAACTTCCTCAAGGGGAAGCCCGATCCCTGGGGCATGAAGATCAACGCCAGCTTCCTGGACGAGCACGCCGACGCGGCCGACAGCACGCTCGCCGACTTCCCCCGGCCCGACCCGACCGCATGGGTACCCGCGCCCGACCACCCGGACCTCACGGTGAACGGCGTCGGGGTCAACCCGTTCGGCGGGAGCCTGCACGACGACGCGACCCGGGTCCGTGACGCGTACAACCAGGCCCTCACCACTCCCGACCTGCTGAACCAGCCGCCGAAGCTGACCGGAAACCCGCAGCAGCCGGGGATGCGCTTCGAGATCGGCCTGACCGACGTGGCCACCGCCACCCGCTACCGGCTCGGCACCGCCGAACTGCTCAACGCCCACGGCGACTTCGTCTCCCCGACCATCGACGCCATGACCAAGGCGGTGAACGCGATGAAGGAGAGCGGGACCTCCGGGGTGCTGGACCAGAACCCCGCGCTGCGCACTCCCGGCGCCTACCCGCTGACCTCGGTCACCTACGCCGCCGCCTCCACCGGGCTCGACGCCAAGGCCCGCTCGGACTACGCCACGCTCATCCGCTTCGCGGCCGGCTCCGGCCAGACCCCCGGCATCGGCCTCGGGCTGCTGCCACCGGGGTACGCGCCGCTGACGCCCGCGCTCAAGGAGCAGGCGCAGGCGGCGGCGACCCGGCTGATGGCGGGGGCGCCGTCCGTACCGGCAGGCCAGAGCGACAACGGCGGTGCGAGCGGCGGCTCCATGAGCTTCACCGGCGGCGGCAGCGGCGGGACCGCCTCGTCCGGCGGCGGCACCGGCGGGACGTCGGCCGGCACCGGGGGCACACCGTCCCCGGGCGGCACACCGGCCGCCTCCGCCGCCGGCGGTACGTCAGGGGGCAGCACACCGCCGGGTTCGCACAACGTCGCCGAGAGCGGCAGCAGCACACCGGGGATCATCCTCGGGGCGGTGCGCTGGGTGCTGCTCATCGTGCTCGTCGCCGGAGTCGCCGGATCGCTCGGCGGACCCCTGCTGATGCGCGCCGGCGCGGTGCACGGCACCGGACGCAAGCTTTTGAGCCTGAACCGGGGGAACCGGAAAACTCCGTGATCCCGTCAACCTACGCGCCCCGTAGAAGGAAATTCCTGAACCTTGGTGAACGCCTTGTGTTCACTTTACCGGCGAAGCGGATTTGTTTCTTGCGGTCGATGGATTGTGCAGGATGTTCGGTGTGCCCGACCGAATCGGCCGGGCACACCGGAAAAGGGAACCGGAAAAAAAATCCCCGCACGTCGCACCTGGAATTCCATCCGCCTCACCACGGAGGAAAGCAAGTGAACGTGAAGTTCGCCGCCCGCGCGGCCCTGGCCGGCGGTATCGCCGCCATCTCCCTGGGCGCGCTCGTCGCGCCGGCGCAGGCCGACCCGCAGCCCGACCCCTTCACCGGGAACACCTTCCGGCAGCTCGTCGGCGTGGGCTCCGACACCACGCAGGACGTCATGAACGCCCTGAGCCAGCAGATCGTGGACTCGGACAACTTTCCCGACCCGCTGCTGATCGCGTCGTACAACGCGACCAACCCGAACTGGGACCCGACCGACAACATCCCGCCGCAGCACGACAACATCGTGACGCGTTCGGGCAACACCGCCTTCCCCCGCCCGGACGGCTCCGGCGCCGGTATCGCCACGCTGATCGGCGACACCAACGCCGCCGACGTCGACTTCGCCCGTTCCTCGAACGGCCCGGCGACCCCCGGCAACGACCTCACGTTCATCCCGTACGCGCTGGACGCGGTGACCTGGGCCGTCAAGCCCACCAGCCCGCTGAACGGCGAGTCCTTCACCAAGGCGGACCTGCAGAACCTGTACCAGTGCAAGGACCTGGACGGTAACCCGCTGCTCCCCAACACCTTCGCCGAGGTCGACGGCGTCGAGGTGCACCCGCTGCTCCCGCAGGCCGGCTCCGGCACGCGGAAGTTCTGGGAGGCGCAGCTCAACATCACCGACGCCACGCTGGGCTCCTGCGTCAGCGACAAGAAGAGCGACGGCACCGACGTGCAGGAGCACGACGGTTCCGGCCTGCAGCGGGACGGCGACATCATGCCGTTCTCGATCGCCTCGTTCATCGCGCAGACCAACAGCGCGACCACGGGTGTGACCGACCGTCGCCACGGCGCGGTCCTGCAGACGATCGGCGGCTCGCAGCCGACCGTGAACAGCAAGCTCAACACGGACTTCCCGATCACGCGTGAGGTCTACAACGTCTTCCGCACCACGCGGCTGGCGGACCCGGACATCTTCCTCGCGTTCGAGAGCAAGTTCGACGACCCGTCGCTGCCGAACATCGCCATCTGCGACCAGGGCGACATCATCGAGAAGTTCGGCTTCGCGCAGGTCGACAACTGCGGCGCCACCAACATCACCGGCAACTCCTGATCGACGCCGGCTGATCCGGCTCACCGAGCCCCCCCGCCCCATCGGCCGGGCACCCACCGGGTGCCCGGCCACCCCGCCCCACCGACGAGACGTCCCGACCTCCAGATGGAGAGACACAAAGATGAACCGGAGACTGCGCGGCGCGCTGTTCGGCGCGCTGGCCATGCTCATGGGCGGCGGCGCCCTCCTCACCGCGACCGGTACCGCCAGTGCGCAGACCGCGCACCACCACGACGCGCCCAGGGGCGCCGCGGTCACGCTCACCGCCCGCAGCACCAGCATCACCGACAGCTCGCCGTTCAGCCAGGTCTCGGTCGACACGGCCTGCCCCACCGACTACCAGGACAACCTCAACGTGTACGTGGTGGCCCCCGACGGCCGGGAGTCCACCGTCGCGTCCCGGGTCACCGACGGCGCCCCGTTCAGCAGCCGCCCGGTCACCGCGACGATCCCGGCCGCCACCACCGGCCAGACCGTCGTGCGGTCCCTCAAGACCGCGCTCGCCCTGGTCGGCCAGCCGATCCACGACGGCGTCTACCCGATCCACGTGGTGTGCGGCAACGCCGACCCGGCGGCCTTCCTGGAGCACCCGGCCAGCACCGGCTTCATCGAGGTGACCGGCGACACCTTCCAGGTGAAGAACCTGGCCGCGCCGGTCGTCACCAGCCTCAAGCTCTCCGCGAGCCCGGCCGGCCACGCGCTGGTCGGCCAGCCGATCACCCTCACGGCCAAGGTCACCCCGAACGTGCCGGGCGTCGTGAAGTTCACCACCAACGGCACCACCCCGGTCGGCTCCCCGGTGCCGGTCGTCGACGGCCAGGCCGGCGTCGTCGCCCCGTCCGTGACCACGCCCACCGTGCGGACGTACGTCGCCACCTTCGTGCCCACCGACCAGGTCGGCTACGCCCAGGACGTGACCGTCTTCCGCTACTCCGTCACCAACGCCCCCGCGATCCAGGTCACCGACGCCGCGGGCAACGCCCTCACCGGCACGCCCCGGCTGACCCCCGGCCAGCACATCACGATCTCCGCGCAGGGCTTCCTGCCGGAAAGCCAGGAGAAGGTCCTGCCGTTCGTCTCCAACGCGCTCGCGCTCTACGCGCCGGTCGCGACGGACGACCAGGGCTCCCTCACCGGCTACGACCTGACCGTGCCCGTGCTGAGCGGTCGCGGCAGCCACACGCTGACCCTCACGGGCCTGCGCAGCTTCGTCCAGGTGTCCTTCACCTTCACCACGAAGTAACGCCGGCACCGCGCTGAGCAGCGCCGACGCACAACTGGCCGGGCACCTTCCAGGTGCCCGGCCTACAACCGTATCCCCAAGGGGACGAGGAGAAATGAAACGAAGAATCCACAGCGCGCTGTTGAGTGTGCTCGCGCTGGTCCTGGGTACCGGCGTCGTGCTGCTCGGTGGTGCCGGGCCTGTGCAGGCCGACACGATCCCCGGGAACATCACGCTGTCGCCCGGCAGCGGCAACACCACGGACGCCGTGCCTTTCACCTCGATCCAGGTGGACCAGGCGTGCCCCGAGCACTACCGGGACTACCTGACGGTCAGCGTGGTCAGCGCCACCGGCCGGTCCGGGGTCGTGATCGACAAGATGACGTCGGGCGCCCCGTTCGACGCGGCGTTCACCGCCACCGTGGCCGGCTCGCCCACCGTCCGCACCCTCAAGACCGCCATGACCCTGGCGGCCATCACCGGTGACGGCACCTACCCGCTGACCGTGGCCTGCCGGGCGAACGACACGGCGACCTACCCCAATCCGCCGACTTTCCAGACCGCGATCGTCGTCACCGGCACCACCTGGACCCAGAAGGTGGTGACCCCGCCGACCACGACGAGTGTGGCCGTCACCGCGAGCCCCGCCAACTACGTCCAGGTGAGCCACCAGCTGTCGCTCACCGCGAAGGTGACACCGGCGACCGCGGTGGGCACGGTGATGTTCTACTGGAAGACGCACACGCCCGTGGACGCCGCCGAGACGCCGATCCGGCTCAACGGCCAGGGCACCGCGACCTTCAGGTTCACCGCGGACAGATCTCCCACCCCGGCCGTCTTCGTCGCCGAGTTCCATCCCGACGACACGGCGGCGTTCGCCGCGTCGACCGGCACGCTGAACCTGGGCCTGGTGGACGAACCGGTCATCACCGCGCTGGACGCCTCCGGCAACAACCTCACGGACACCCCCAAGCTGACCGGCGGCCAGAAGCTGAAGCTCACGCTCGCGGGCTTCCTGCCGGGGGGCGCCAACCCCGGTGAGTCCGTCGACATCAGCCTGGACGGGACGCCCACCGACCCGGCGACAGCCGTGGCCGACTCCGCCGGCGGACTGGCCAACCTCGACTTCACGGTGCCCTCCGACATCGCGGACGGTGTGCACAACCTGGAGTTCAAGGGCCACACCAGTGCCATCGCGATCGACTTCGGCTTCAGCGCCGGGGCCGCCGGCTCCGGTGACACGGCCGGCAGCACCGCGGGCGACACCAGCGGGGACACGGCGGGTGACACCGCGGGGGATACGGCCGGCGACACTGCCGGTGACACGGCGGGGGACACCGCGGGCACCACGGCGGGGGACACCGCCGGTGACACCTCCGGGAGCACGGCCGGGGACACCTCGGGCGGCACCGGGGACACCGGCGGGACGCCCGGCGACTCCGGCGGCACCTCCGGCGGGTCGAACCTCGGCCCGCTCGCCGCGACCGGCGCCGGCGGGGCCGTCACGTACGGCGTGCTCTCGCTGTTCCTGGTCGCCGGCGGCGGCTACCTGGTCTACCGGGTCCGGCGCGACGGGAAGCTGCTGACCTTCGGCAGCGGGCCGCGCGACTGACCCGCCCGGGCCGCCGGGCGGCGGACGCGTGACGTACCCCCGTCGCGTCCGCCGCCCGGCACCGGCCACCCCCACGGCACGCATACCGCACCGCACCTCACGAACCGCCCGCACCGAAGGAGCCCACCCGTGGCCGTACTGACACCGTCGCAGCCGGCGGCTGCGCCACCGGAGGAGCCGGCCGCGCCGCCGACGCCCGGCAGGAGCGGGGCAGACGCCCGCTTCGTCGTCCCCGGCGCCGCGCTCACCCTGCTCGCCGCGCTGCTGCTCGGCTTCGCCGCGAACCTCACCGTCCTCGGCCACATCGAGCACGCCCGCGCCCAGCAGACCGGCTTCGACACGCTCCGCCAGCAACTCGCCCTCGGCACCGCCCCGGTGGGACGGCTGGACGCCAACGGCAAGCAGGTCGGGCTCGGTTCGCCCGTCGCGGTGCTTCACATCCCGGCGATCGGGCTGCGCGAGGTCGTCTTCCAGGGCACCACGTCCGGCGTGCTCACCAAGGGTCCCGGGCACCTGCGCAACACCCCGCTGCCCGGGCAGCCCGGCACCAGCACCGTCCTCGGCCGCCAGTGGGGCTACGGCAGCCCCTTCAACCACCTCGACGAGCTGCACCCCGGCGACCCGATCACCGTCACGACCGGCCAGGGCCAGCAGCAGTACCGGGTGACCGGCATACGGCGGGCCGGCGACCCCGCGCCCACCGTGCTGCACACCGGGCAGGGCCGGCTCACCCTCATCACCGCGACCGGCGGCGCCTACACCCCGCACGGCGTGCTGCGCGTCGACGCCGACCTGACCAGCCCCGTGCAGCCGGGACCCGCCGCCGGCGGCGCCATCAGCACCGCCGAACGCCCGCTGGAGGGCGACCCGGCGGCCTGGCTGCCGGTGCTGCTGTGGCTCCAGGCGCTGCTCGTCGCCGTCGTCGCCGTCACCTGGGCCTTCCGCCGCTGGGGCCGCTGGCAGACCTGGATCGCCGGGCTGCCGGTGCTCACCGCGATCGTCGTCGCGCTGTCCGGCGCGGCCACCGAGCTGCTGCCGAACCTGCTCTGACCCCGCCCGCGCCACCGCGCCGGCCGGCGGCCCGCGCACAACCGAGGAGTACACCCGTATGTCCACCACCGACGAGACCGTCAAGCTCCCACCCGTCCCGGCCGGTTCACCGCCCGGACCCGCGCCGTCCCGGTCCGCGTCGCTCGAAGCCCGCGACATCTCCGCCTGGTTCGGCGACCACAAGGTCCTCGACCGGGTCTCGCTCACCATGCCCGCGCAGCGCGTCACCGCCCTCATCGGCCCGTCCGGCTGCGGCAAGTCCACCTTCCTGCGCATCCTCAACCGCATGCACGAGCTCATCGGCACCGCCTCGCTCGCCGGGCAGGTGCTGCTGGACGGCCAGGACATCTACGACCGCGGGCGCCGCATCACCCAGGCCCGCCGCGAGATCGGCATGGTCTTCCAGAAGCCCAACCCCTTCCCGGCGATGAGCATTTACGACAACGTGCTGGCCGGGCTGAAGATGAACGGCATCAAGGCCGGGCGCGCCGAACGCGACGACCTCGTCGAGGAGTGCCTGACCAAGGCCGGGCTGTGGCGCGAGGTCGCCGACCGGCTGCGGCAGCCCGGCGGCGCGCTGTCCGGCGGCCAGCAGCAACGCCTGTGCATCGCCCGCTCGTTGGCGGTACGGCCGCGGGTGCTGCTGATGGACGAGCCGTGCTCGGCGCTCGACCCGACGTCCACCCGGCGCATCGAGCAGACCATCGGCGAGCTGTCCGACGAGGTCACCATCGTCATCGTCACCCACAACATGCAGCAGGCGGCCCGGGTTTCGCACTCCTGCGCCTTCTTCCTGGCCGAACAGGGCACGCCCGGCGTGATCGTGGAGCACGGGCCGACCGAGACGATGTTCGGCAACCCGCAGGACGAACGCACGTCGGACTACGTCAACGGCCGCTTCGGCTGAGCGGGGGCGGTGCACATGGTGCTGCGCAGGCTTCCCCGGTGCGTACGGGCCGTGCCGGCGGCGCTGCTGGCCGCCGCGGCGGTGCTGACCGGGTGCGGGCACCCGCAGCCGCACCCGCACGCGTCGGCGGACGCGGTGCGCCCGGCCGGCGTCCGCGCGCCGGCCGCGGATACGGCGGGGGCCGGCCCCGCGGCGGACGCGCCCGGGACGCCGGGCGGGGCTGACCCGGCGGACGGCACCGGCGGGGCGGCGGGGCCGGGCGGCAACCTGCCGCTGCCGTACGCGGCCTCCGCGCCGCCCACCCTGCCGCCGGCGACCGCCGCGCCCCCGCGGAAGACGGCCACGCCCGCCGCCCGCACCCCTGCCGCGCCGCCCCAGCCCCCGCCGCCGCGCACCACCGCGCCCCGGGCACCCGCCAGGGCGGCGGCCACGCCCCGGCCGAGCGGCACGGCCTACCCGCCGGGCACGACCGTGCTGCACATCGGCACCTGGGAGCGCCCCGTGGTCCGCGGCGACCAGGCCACGATCGACCGCTGCACCTCCGCGGTGCTCTTCGCCGGCCCCGACCCGCTGCGGGCCGACGGCTACACCATGAAGACCTCGGTCATCGTCGGCCACGACTACTGCGGCTACGCGATCCTCGCGCCGCTGCGGATCGGCACGCACGTCACGCTCGACACCCCGCAGGGCACGCTCTCCTACCACGTCTACGCGAACTACATCACGCCCGGCCAGGGCGGCCCCGACAGCGGCCTGTACTGGGGCGACCTCACCCTGCAGACCTGCGTCGGCCCCGACACCGGCTTCAGCTACCTCATGCGGGACTGAGCGCGGGGCCGCCCCGGCTGGTGTGGGGCGGCCTTGGACCGGGTTCCGCCGGTGCGGGTCTGCCTGCCGGCCGGGGCGCACGGCGCTGCACGCCGCCAGGCCCGCGCCGCCGCCGGCGAGGTGGGGCGGGGGCGCGCGGTTCCGGAACCGGCGGGACCGGGTTCCGCCGGTGCGGGGTGGCCGGGTTGCGGGTTCGTTCGTGCGGGATTGAGCGTCGGGCCGCCCCGGTCGGCGGGGGGCGGCCTTGGACCGGGTTCCGCTGGTGCGGGTCTGTCTGCCGGGTTGTGGGTTCGTTCGTGCTCGACTGAGCGCCGTTTGCCGCCCCGGCTGGTGGGAGGGGGCGGCCTCGGACCGGGTCGCGCCGGTGCGGGTCTGCCTGCCGGCCGGGGCGCATGGCGCTGCACGCCGCCGCCGACTAGGCGGGACGGATACCGTGCCGGGTGGGCCCGGGCCCCGGGCTACAGGCCCGCCGCCGCGGCGAGCGCCTGCTTCAGGTCGGCCAGTAGCGCCGCCGCCCGCGCCCGGGCGTCCGGGACTTCGCCGGCCGCCGCCGGGACCACGACCTCCAGGTAGCACTTGATCTTCGGCTCGGTGCCGCTGGGCCGCACCACGATCCGCGCCGACGTCACGCCCTCGCCGGCCAGCCGGTAGCGCAGGCCGTCCGTGGGCGGGAGCCCGCCCGCGCCGTCCGCCAGGTCCTCGGCCGTCACGACGTCCAAGGCGGCCAGCGCGACCGGCGGCCGGGCGCGCAGCCGGGCCATCGCGTCGGCGATGAGCGAGAGGTCCGCGACCCGCGCGGAGAGCTGGTCGGTGGCGTGCAGGCCGTGCGCGACGGCCAGTTCGTCCAGCACGTCGGCCAACGTACGGCCCTGCGCCCGCAGTTCGGCCGCCATCTCGGCGATGAGCAGCGCCGCGGTGATGCCGTCCTTGTCGCGCACGCCCGCCGGGTCCACGCAGTAGCCGAGCGCCTCCTCGTAGCCGTACCGCAGGCCCGGCACGCGGGCGATCCACTTGAAGCCGGTGAGCGTGTCCTCGTAGCCGAGGCCGGCCGCGGCGGCGATCCGCGACAGCAGCGAGGAGGACACGATGCTCGCCGCGAACACGTCCCGGCCGGGGACGGCGACACCGCGCCGTACCAGATGCGCGGCGAGCAGCGCGCCCAGCTCGTCGCCGCGCAGCATCCGCCAGCCCGCGTCCGCGGCCGGGTCCGGGACGGCGACCGCGCACCGGTCGGCGTCCGGGTCGTTGGCGATCACCAGGTCCGGGGCGGCGTCCCGGGCGGTCTTGAACGCGAGGTCCATCGCCCCCGGCTCCTCCGGGTTGGGGAAGGCGACCGTGGGGAAGTCCGGGTCGGGCGCGGCCTGTTCGGCGACGGGCACGGGCGCGGGGAAGCCCGCGCGGGCGAAGGCGGCGGTCAGCGTCTCCAGGCCGACGCCGTGCAACGGCGTGTAGACGGTGGACAGTTCGCGTGCGCTCGCGGCGTCCAGGACGCCGGTCGCCCGCTCCAGATACGCCTCCAGCACGTCCTCGCCCAGGACTTCCCAGCCGTCCGCCGCGCGGGGCACGTCCGCGAGGGCGCCGATCGCGGCGATCTCCGCGGCGATACCGGCGTCGGCGGGCGGCACGATCTGGGAGCCGTCGCCGAGGTAGACCTTGTAGCCGTTGTCCTGCGGCGGGTTGTGGCTCGCGGTGACCATGACGCCGGCGTCCGCGCGCAGGTGGCGGATCGCGAAGGCCAGCACCGGGGTGGGCAGGGGGCGCGGGAGCAGGTACGCGCGCAGGCCCGCGCCCGTCATCACCGCGGCGGTGTCCCGGGCGAAGTCGTACGACTTGTGGCGGGCGTCGTACCCGATGACCGTGGCTGCGCCGCCGTGCGCCTTCAGATACGCCGCGAGGCCCGCGGCGGCCCTGATCACGACCGCGCGGTTCATTCGCATGGGGCCGGCGCCGAGTGCGCCCCGCAAGCCGGCGGTGCCGAACTCCAGGGTGCCGCTGAAGCGCTCTTCCAGAGCTGCGGTGTCGCCTGCGGCGAGCAACGCGATGAGCTCCGCTCGGGTTTCGGGGTCCGGGTCCTCCGCGGCCCACTTGCGCGCCCGCGCGCCCACGTCCTCCATCACACCACTCCCTCTCTCCGTCTACGCCCCGCCCTGCCCCATGCTGCTGCGCCGCGACCGCCCGCCGGGCGGGCTTGCCGCTCCGTTCTCCCCCAGCGCTTCGCCTGGGGGTACCCCCACGCAGCCCCTACGCTCCGGGCTGCCCCTTGCCGTTACGTTGCGATCTTCTCGCCGTGCGTGGCTGGTCGCGCAGTTCCCCGCGCCCCTGGTTTGTTGCCCTGCGCGGCAGAAGCATGCTCGCCGGGCCGACCGGCAGGCGCTTGCATCTGCGCGTGAGGGCAAGCATTTTCAGGGGCGCGGGGAACTGCGCGACCAGCCCACCACCGGCCGGAGATCGCGACGCCACCTCAAGGGGCAGCCCGGAGCGTAGGGGCGCGGGGAACGGCGCGGGCAACCGGCCACCGGCGGGGGGTCGCGGCGTCACAGGATCTGGCAGCTCCTGGCGCAATCGGCGGCTAACCCGAGCGGAGCTCATAGGCGGGCGAGGAGGTCGGCGAGGAGCGTGCCCATGCGGGTGGCGGATTCCCGGCCCGCGGCCAGGACCTCCTCGTGGTTGAGGGGCTCACCCGTCATCCCGGCGGCAAGGTTCGTGACCAGGGAGATGCCGAGCACCTCCGCCCCCGCCTCGCGCGCAGCGATCGCCTCCAGCGCGGTGGACATCCCCACCAGGTCGCCCCCGATCGCCCGGACCATGCCGATCTCCGCCGGAGTCTCGTAGTGCGGCCCGGGCAGCTGCACGTACACGCCCTCGTCGAGCGTGGGATCTATCTCGCGCGAGAGCGCCCGCAGCCGCGGCGAGTAGAGGTCCGTGAGGTCGACGAAGTTCGCCCCGACGATCGGCGAGACCGCCGTCATGTTGATGTGGTCGGCGATGAGCACCGGCTGCCCGGGCCGGTAGCCGGGGCGCAGCCCCCCGCAGCCGTTGGTGAGCACGATCGTCTTGCAGCCCGCGGCGACCGCGGTCCGCACCCCGTGCACGACGCTGCCGACCCCGCGGCCCTCGTACAGATGCGTGCGGCCCAGGAAGACCAGCGCGCGGACGCTTCCGATCCGGACGGAGCGCAGCCGGCCCGCGTGGCCGGCCACCGCGGGGGCGGGGAAGCCGGGCAGGTCGGTGATCGGCAGTTCGACGTCGGCGGTGCCCAGTTCGTCGGCGGCGGGCACCCATCCCGAGCCCATGACCAGGGCGACGTCGTGCGTCTGGGCGCCGGTCAGGGCACGCAGACGGTCGGCGGCGGCGTCGGCCGCGGCATAGGGATCGGGGTTCACGGAAGCGTTCACGCGCAGAGCGTAACCTGTTTCCGCCTACGCGCGTAGACGGCCCGGTGATCGACCGGTGGGAAAATCCTGACGTCGGACGATCGGCCCGCGACCGGCCGCCGGCCCCCCGGCCCTCCGCGACCGGCGCCACCCCGCCCTGAGCCCCGCCGCGACGCGGGGGAGAACCCTCAGCAGGGGCGCTTGCGCAGCTCCATCACGTAGTCGTGTGGCGCCCCCGCCGACTCCGCCGCGTCGGCGATCTCGCCGAGGTAGCGCGCGGACGGCAGCCCGCCCTCGTAGTCGTTGAGCACGTACAGCCATGCCGCGAGGTCCCCGTCGAGGGTGTGGACGCGTACCGTCGTCCGGCGGTAGATGCCCAGCGGCACGCCCTCCCAGTGGTCGAGGGAGTCCTCGTCCACCGGCGCGATGTCGTAGAGCCCGACGAAGACCTGGCTCGCCGGGTCCTCGACGACGGTCGCGAGCGCGCCCTCCCAGCCCATCTGCTCGCCGCCGAAGGTGAAGCGCCAGCCGTCCAGCCAGCCCGTGCCCCGCAGCGGGGAGTGCGGGGCGCGTCGGGTCATCAGCCGGGCGTCGAGGTTGCCGGCGTAGGCGGCGTAGAGCGACATGGGAACGAGGGTACGGGAGCGGCATCGGCCCGGCGTAAGGACGCACTTCGGGGGCGTGCGGGCGACCGCCGCCGCGGCGGCGTGCCCCGCGGCGGTGACAGCTTGGCGCGTGCGGGACAATGGGGTACGTGACAAGGATCGTGATCATCGGTGGCGGACCCGGCGGCTACGAGGCGGCGCTGGTGGCCGCCCAGCTCGGCGCGGAGGTGACGGTCGTGGACTGCGACGGCCTGGGCGGCGCGTCGGTGCTCACCGACTGCGTGCCGTCCAAGACCCTCATCGCCACCGCCGAGGTCATGACGACCTTCGACTCCTCCTACGAGGAACTCGGCATCATCGTCGCCGACGACACCCCGCCCCTGGAGGGCAGCGCCCGCGTCGTCGGCGTGGACCTGGGCAAGGTCAACCGCCGGGTCAAGCGCCTCGCGCTCGCCCAGTCGCACGACATCACCGCCTCCGTCACGCGCGCCGGCGCCACCGTGATGCGCGGGCGCGGCCGGCTGGAGGGCCCGCAGACCGCGGAGGGCACCCGTACGGTCGTCGTCACCGCGGCGGACGGCACCGAGCGGCGGCTGACCGCCGAGGCGGTGCTGATCGCGACCGGCGCACGGCCGCGCGAGCTGCCGGACGCGATGCCCGACGGCGAGCGGATCCTGAACTGGACGCAGGTCTACGACCTCGACGAGCTGCCGCGCGAGCTGATCGTGGTCGGCTCCGGCGTCACCGGCGCCGAGTTCGCCGGCGCGTACCAGGCGCTCGGCTCCAAGGTCACCCTGGTCTCCTCGCGCGACCGGGTGCTGCCCGGCGAGGACCCGGACGCGGCGGCCGTGCTGGAGGACGTCTTCCGGCGGCGCGGCATGAACGTGATGTCCCGCTCGCGCGCCCAGTCCGTCAAGAGGGCCGGCGACGGCGTGGAGGCCACCCTCACCGACGGCCGGGTCATCAGCGGCTCGCACTGCCTGATGGCGGTCGGCGCGATCCCCAACACCACGGGGATGGGCCTGGAGGAGGCGGGCGTGAAGCTCACCGAGTCCGGCCATGTGTGGACCGACAAGGTGTCGCGCACCAGCGCCTCGGGCGTGTACGCGGCCGGCGACGTCACCGGCATCTTCGCGCTCGCGTCCGTCGCGGCGATGCAGGGCCGGATCGCGATGTACCACTTCCTCGGCGACGCGGTCGCGCCGCTGAACCTCAAGACGGTCTCCTCGAACGTCTTCACCGACCCGGAGATCGCCACCGTCGGCTACACGCAGGCCGACGTCGACAGCGGCCGGATCGACGCGCGGCTGGTGAAGCTGCCGCTGCTGCGCAACCCGCGGGCGAAGATGCAGGGCATCAGGGACGGCTTCGTGAAGATCTTCTGCCGCCCCGGCACCGGCATCGTGGTCGGCGGGGTGGTCGTCGCGCCCCGGGCGAGCGAGCTGATCCACCCGATCTCGATCGCCGTCGACAACAACCTGACGGTCGAGCAGATCGCCAACGCCTTCACCGTCTACCCGTCGCTGTCGGGTTCGATCGCCGAGGTCGCCCGGCAGCTGCACAACCGCAAGGGGAGCGGTACGGACTGACGCGGCGGGCGGTCGTAAGCGAACATATGGTCGGCCCTTAGCACTTCACGGTCTGTTTCACGCGCAACTTCGCTCATCCGGTGCAAAACGCTGAAAGCAGCGACCTGTGGGGTTACTGTCGGTTTCGTGTTCGCTGCAGAACGTCGCCAGTTGATTTTGGAAATGGTGCGGGCCAACGGAGCGGTGTCGCTCCGCGAGCTCGCCCGCGTCGTCCAGACCTCCGAAGTGACCGTGCGCCGTGACGTGCGGGCGCTGGAGGCCGAAGGACTGCTGGACCGCAGGCACGGCGGTGCGGTCCTGCCGGGTGGCTTCACGCGTGAGTCCGGCTTCCCGCAGAAATCCCATCTCGCGACCGCGGAGAAGACGGCGATCGCCGATCTCGCGGCCACGCTCGTCGACGAGGGCGAGGCCATCGTCGTCGGCGCGGGCACGACCACGCAGGAGCTGGCCAGACGGCTCGCCCGGGTGCCCGGGCTCACCGTCGTGACCAACTCGCTGCTGGTCGCGCAGGCGCTCGCGCACGCCAACCGGGTCGAGGTCGTCATGACCGGCGGGACGCTGCGCGGCTCCAACTACGGCCTGGTCGGCAGTGGCGCCGAGCAGTCGTTGCAGGGGCTGCGGGTCTCCCGGGCGTTCCTGTCCGGCGCGGGGCTGACCGCGGAGCGCGGCCTCTCCACGTCCAACATGCTCGCGGCGAGCGTGGACCGGGCGCTCGTGCAGGCCGCGGCGGAGGTCGTGGTGCTGGCCGACCACACGAAGCTGGGCTCCGACACGATGTTCCAGACGGTGCCGACGGATGTCATCACGCATCTGGTCACCGATGAGCCGCCGGCCGGCGAGGAGCGCGCGGCGACGGAGCTCCAGGCTCTCGCCGACAGGGGGGTACAACTCGCCGTCGCCCCGGCCGCCTGCCCCGACGCGGGGCCCCCGCGGGAGCTTCCCGCGCCTCGCCGCTCACATCCGCTTCGGCCGCCGACCGTGCCACGCCTGGCGGACCTGCGCCCGCACTAGGCCCCCCTCGCCGGGGTCAGGATGCCGTTGATCGCGAGGTTCCAGAGGCGGTCGAAGGTGTCGCGGTCCTCGGGGTTCTTCTCGGCCGCCAGGACGAGGGCCGAGGTGAGTTTGAGCAGGTCGCCCATGCCGGCGTCGGGGCGGATCGCGCCGGACTCCTTCGCGCGGGTCAGGAGCGCGCCGCCCGCCTGGTGGAGGCGGGTCTTGCACTGGAGCATCTCGCCGTCGCCCGCCGCCATGATCTGCGCGGACATGCCGCGGTACGCGCCGGAGTGCACGGCCACCGCCTTGAGCCAGGCGAAGAGGGCCTGCGCCGGGTCCTCCTCGGCCATCAGCAGCTGCGCGCGGTCGGTGAGCGAGTCCAGCTCGCGGACGAAGACCGCGCTCATCAGCGCCGTGCGGTCGGGGAAGTGCCGGTAGAGCGTGCCGATGCCGACCCCGGCGTGCTTGGCGATGTCCTCCAGGGCGACGTCCGTGCCGTGCACGATGAACGCCTGCCTGGCCTCCTCCAGCAGCCGGTCGTAGTTGCGCTGCGCGTCTGCCCGCATGCCGTCCTGCCTCCCGGTGCCGGTTCCGGGGCGCTTCCCCGAAACCGATTGTAGAACCGGAGGTTGTCTCCGTATAGTTTCCGGAGACGTCCTCCGTTTGTACCTCTCCGCTGGAGGCTTGACCAGTCATGTCCACGCACGTCCTGCGCGACCAGACCCCGGCGACGGACAAGCCGCCGGCACCCTCCCGCCTGCACTCATTCTTCGCCCTCGCCGCCATCGTCGGAACCCAGCTGATGCTGCTGCTCGACGCCACCGTGGTGAACGTCGCCCTGCCGGGCATCGGCACCCACCTCGGCTTCTCGGCCACCGGCATGTCCTGGGTGCTCAACGTCTACACGCTGGCCTTCGGCGGCCTGCTGCTGCTCGGCAGCCGCATCGGCGACCTCATCGGGCGGCGGACCGCGCTGGTGTGGGGCGTGACCGCCTTCACGCTGGCCTCGATAGCCGGCGGCGTCGCCAACGACTCCACCACGCTGCTGGTCGCCCGCGGCTTCCAGGGCGCCGCAGCCGCCCTCGCCGCGCCCAGCACGCTCGCCCTGATCGCCACCTCCTTCCGGGAGGGCGCCGAGCGCAACCGCGCGCTCAGCGTCTTCTCGGCGATCTCCGGCGCCGGCTCCGCGGTCGGCCTGACCGTCGGCGGCATGCTCACCGACTGGGGCTCATGGCGCTGGGTGTTCTTCGTCAACATCCCGGTCGGCGTGGCGATCGTGCTGCTCGCGCCGCGCTTCATCAACGAGACCCAGCGGCACCGCGGCGGTCGCTTCGACGTCGCCGGCGCGCTCACCGGCACCCTCGGCATGGCCTCGCTGGTCTACGCCTTCATCCGGGTGGCCGAGAGCAGCTGGACCGACGCCCGGGCGCTGGCCACCTTCGGCGTCGCGGTCGCCCTGCTGGCGTCGTTCCTGGTCAACGAGACGCGGGTGGAGCGCCCCCTGGTGGTGCTGCGGTTGTTCGCCGACCGCAACCGGGCGCTGGCGTACGGGGTCATGATGATGCTGCCCGCCGGGATGTTCGGCGTCTTCTACTTCGCCACCCAGTACCTGCAGACCTACCTCGGCTACAGCCCGCTCAGGACCGGCTTCGCCTTCCTGCCGATGGCGGGCCCGCTCTTCCTCGCCGCCCGGCTCGCCCCGCGCCTGCTCGCCCGGTTCGGCGCCAAGCGGGTCGCGGCGACCGGCACGAGCCTGAGCCTGCTGGGCGGACTGTGGCTCACCCAGCTGAGCGCGTCGGACGGTTACGCACGCGGCATCCTGCCCTCGCTCGTCCTCATGGGCGTCGGCATGGGCTGGACGATGATGCCGCTCAACACCTTCATCCTGTCCGGTGTCGAGCCCAAGGACGCCGGCTCCGCCTCCGGGCTGCTCCAGACCAGCCAGCAGATCGGCGGCACGCTCGGCCTGTCGGTGCTCGTCACCGTCTTCGGCACGGTCTCCCGACACCACCACGCCGACCCGTTCATCCACGGCGCCGCCGCCGCGTTCACCCTCGCCGCGGTCCTGACCGGCGTGTCGCTCGTGCTCATCCTGCTGCTGCGGCAGCCGTCCCGGGCGGCCCTGCGCGGCTGACGGCACACCCGCGGTACGTCCACACGCGCGCGGCGCGGCTCCCGGAGAGGGGATGCCGCGCCGCGCGCGTACCGTACGACGGGCTCTGTGCCCGGCGGTTCAGTCCTTGATCTCGCAGATCACCGCGCCGGAGGACACCGAGGCGCCGACGTCCGCCTTCAGGCCGATGACGGTGCCGGAGCGGTGCGCGTTGAGCGGCTGCTCCATCTTCATCGCCTCCAGGACGACGATCAGATCGCCCTCGCTGACCTGCTGGCCCTCCTCCACCGCGACCTTGACGATGGTGCCCTGCATGGGCGAGGACAGCGAGTCGCCGGAGACCGCCGCGGTCGCCCGGGTCGTGGCGCGCCGCTTGGGCTTGGCGCCCGCGGCCAGCCCCGTACGGGCCAGCGTCATGCCCAGCGACGCGGGCAGCGACACCTCCAGGCGCTTGCCGCCGACCTCGACGACGACCGTCTCGCGGCCGGGGCCCTCCTCGTCGTCCACCGCGGGACCGGTGAACGGCGGGATCGTGTTGACGAACTCGGTCTCGATCCACCGGGTGTGGACGGTGAACGGGCCCTGCGGCGGCGCGAACGCCGGGTCGCGGACCACCGCGCGGTGGAACGGGATCGCGGTCGCCATGCCCTCGACCTGGAACTCCTCCAGCGCGCGGGACGCCCGCTGGAGCGCCTGCTCGCGGGTGGCGCCGGTGACGACCAGCTTGGCCAGCAGCGAGTCCCACGCCGGGCCGATGACGCTGCCGGACTCCACGCCCGCGTCCAGCCGCACGCCCGGGCCGCTCGGCGGGCTGAACCGCGTCACGGTGCCGGGGGCGGGCAGGAAGTTGCGGCCCGGGTCCTCGCCGTTGATGCGGAACTCGAAGGAGTGGCCGCGCAGCGGCGGGTCGTCGTAGCCCAGCTCCTCGCCGTCGGCGATCCGGAACATCTCGCGCACCAGGTCGATGCCCGAGACCTCCTCGGTGACCGGGTGCTCCACCTGGAGGCGGGTGTTGACCTCAAGGAAGGAGATCGTGCCGTCCTGCCCGACCAGGAACTCGCAGGTGCCCGCGCCCTCGTAGCCCGCCTCGCGGAGGATCGCCTTGGACGCGGCGTACAGCTGCGCGTTCTGCTCCTGGCTCAGATACGGGGCCGGGGCCTCCTCGACCAGCTTCTGATGGCGGCGCTGGAGCGAGCAGTCACGCGTGGAGACCACCACGACGTTGCCGTGCTTGTCGGCCAGGCACTGCGTCTCCACATGCCGCGGCCGGTCCAGGTAGCGCTCCACGAAGCACTCGCCGCGGCCGAAGGCGGCGACCGCCTCGCGCACCGCGGAGTCGTACAGCTCCGGGACCTCCTCCAGCGTGCGGGCCACCTTCAGGCCGCGCCCGCCGCCGCCGAAGGCGGCCTTGATGGCGATCGGCAGGCCGTGCTCCTTCGCGAAGGCCACGACCTCCTCCGCGCCGGACACCGGGTCGGGCGTGCCGGCCACGAGCGGGGCGCCGGCCCGCTGGGCGATGTGCCGGGCGGCGACCTTGTCGCCGAGGTCCCGGATCGCCTGCGGCGGCGGGCCGATCCAGTTCAGCCCGGCGTCCAGCACGGCCTGCGCGAACTCGGCGTTCTCCGACAGGAAGCCGTAGCCGGGGTGCACCGCGTCGGCACCGGCCTCCGCCGCCGCCGCGAGCACCTTCGCGATGTCCAAGTAGCTGGTGGCCGGTGTGTCGCCGCCCAGTGCGTACGCCTCGTCGGCCGCCCGGACATGCAGCGCGTCCCGGTCGGGGTCGGCGTAGACGGCTACGCTGGCGATCCCCGCGTCCCGGCAGGCACGGGCGACCCGTACTGCGATTTCACCGCGGTTGGCGATGAGCACCTTGCGCACGATGGCTCCCTCCATGAAACAAGCCGAGTTTAGGTACTGGCCACACTCGATGCCGAGGCACCCCTGCACGTGAGCTTGCCCACACGGAGTGTGACCCCTTGGCCACCGGCCCCCGTGAACGCCTGCTCAGTCCACGGTACGGCCCCGCTCCCGCCGATGTCCCGCACTACCGGCCGTGGACGACATCTCGCTCGAAGTCCGTGCACGGAGTTGACGTTCTTTTGTGGGAACCCCACGAATAGTGTGCGCAAAGTTTGCCGCCGGGGCCGTCCGGGCGAGTGATCCGGCGCGGGCGTGTCGCGGCTTTTGGCGCGCTTTGCGGACGGCTTCACGGCGCTCTTTACGCGGGACTTGCTGCCGGCCTGGCCCGGCTTTGCGCCAACCCTTGCCGCCTGTCTTACCCGTGAGTAGCCTGCGACGCGTCGGAACGGGTCGCGGGCGGAGGGGGACGGCGTGCGCAGAGGGACAGCCATAGCGGCGGCCGTGGTCCTGGTGCTCGAAGCCATCGCGATCGCCTTCGTCAACTGGATACTCGGCCTGGCCGTGCACCATCAGAACATGTCGGTCGCCGGACTTGATCCGGACGCGATGGCCGTCGGCTCGTGGGTCGCTGGCGGCGTCTTCGCGCTCTATCTGCTGCTGTGCGCATGGCTCGTGGCGAGGATCGCCCACCGCCAGGAGATGGTGGGGCGGTTCGGCCGGATCGTGCTCATCGTCTGCGCGGTTGTCCACGGCGTCCTTGGCGCGGTCGTGGTGGGCCTCGTCGGCTGGTGGGCGTTTGCCGCGCTGATGGTCGTCCTGGGGCTGCTGGTGGGCACGCTGGTGCTCTACGCGCCCGAGGACGAGCCCGGCCCCGCGGCCCCGCCGCCGCCCGCGGGCGAGCCGACGGGGGAGCCCGCCTAGCGCTAGATCCACAAATCGGTGATGCGCACGCCCAACTCCGCGAGCAGCGCGCGCAGCAGCGGCAGGGACAGGCCGATGACGTTGCCCGGGTCGCCGTCGATGCCGTCCACGAAGGGCGCCGACCTGCCGTCCAGGGTGAACGCCCCCGCCACGTGCAGCGGTTCGCCGCTGGCCACGTACGCCGCGATCTCCGCGTCGTCGGGGCGCCCGAACCGTACGGTCGTCGAGGCCGTCGCCGAGACCTGGCGGCCGGTCGCCCGGTCGATCACGCAGTGCCCGGTCCGCAGCACACCCGCCCGGCCGCGCATCGCCTGCCAGCGGGCGGTGGCCTCCGCGGCGTCCGCGGGCTTGCCGAGCGCCTGCCCGTCCAGCTCCAGGACCGAGTCGCAGCCCACCACGATCTCGTCGCCGGGCCCGCCGTCCAGCATCCCGCCGCCCGCGACCGCCGCCGCCTTGGCCTCCGCCAGCACCCGGGCCAGCTCCGCCGGGGTGTCCGCGGCGATCGCGTCCTCGTCCACGCCGCTGACGACCACCCGCGGGTCGAGCCCGGCCTGCTTGAGCAGGCCCAGCCGGGCGGGCGAGGCGGAGGCGAGCACGAGCACACGGGGGGTCGAGGTCATCGCACCATCGTAGGCGGCGGCCGGGGCCGGCCCGGCGCGGCCGTGCGCTCACACCCACCAGGTCGCACAGCCCATGAGCAGGCCCGCCACCACCGCCGCGACCACCATCGCCCGGCGCAGCATCAGCAGCGCGTGCCGGGTGTCCTCGTCGGGCTCGTCGCGTCGTTGGTCATCGGGCCAGAGCATGCATTCCAGGGTGCTCCGGGCGGCGGCGCGGCGCCTGAGTACGCGTACTCAAGCGGAATGACCCGCTCGGGCTCTTGCCCTCCCTGCTCTCACGCCCCACCGGTCACGCGAATCCCCCCGGCCACGCCGACATCCGCCAGGCGCCCGGCGCCGGACGGGGCAGCGTACGCGGCAGGTTGCGGGCCGGGGCCGACCACGGCGACGAGCCCGGCGCCGGCTCCTCCTGCCGCCCGGCCTCCGCCGCCGCGGCCCGCGCCTGCACCAGCGCCACCACCGCCGCGAGCTCCTCCGGCGTCGGAAGGCCGCGCTCCACCTTGATCTCCACCGCACCGCTCCTCATCGCTCGCGTGCCCGTGCACAGCCCCTGCAAAGCCCCTGCTACAGCGGGATGTTGCCGTGCTTCTTCGGCGGCAGGCTCTCCCGCTTGGTGCGCAACGCCCGCAGCGCCTTGACCAGTTGGGCCCGGGTCTGGGAGGGCGCGATCACCGCGTCCATGTACCCGCGCTCGGCGGCGATGTACGGGTTGAGCAGCGTGTCCTCGTAGTCCGCGATCAGGTCGGCCCGCAACTCGTCGGCCGCCTCCGGGCTCTCGGCCTCGGCGAGGGTGCGGCGGTGCAGGATGTTGACCGCGCCCTGCGCGCCCATGACCGCGATCTGCGCCGTCGGCCAGGCCAGGTTGAGGTCCGCGCCCAGGTGCTTGGAGCCCATCACGTCGTACGCGCCGCCGTACGCCTTGCGGGTCACGATGGTGATGAGCGGCACCGTCGCCTCGGCGTAGGCGTAGATCAGCTTGGCGCCGCGGCGGATGATGCCGTCCCACTCCTGGCTGGTGCCCGGCAGGAAACCGGGGACGTCCACGAAGGTCACCACCGGCACGTTGAAGCTGTCGCAGGTACGGACGAAGCGCGCGGCCTTCTCCGACGCCTTGATGTCCAGGCAACCGGCGAAGTGCAGCGGCTGGTTGGCCACCACGCCCACCGGCCGGCCCTCGATCCGCCCGAAGCCGGTCACGATGTTCTGGGCGTAGAGCGCCTGCGTCTCCAGGAACTCCCCGTCGTCCAGGACGTGTTCGATCACCTTGTGCATGTCGTACGGCTGGTTCGCCGAGTCCGGGATGAGCGTGTCCAGCTCCAGGTCCTCCGCGGTGACCGCCAGTTCCGCGGCGGCGGCGAAGGAGGGCGGCTCCTCCAGGTTGTTGCTCGGCAGGTACGACAGCAGCGCCTTGACGTACTCGAAGGCGTCCTTCTCGTCGCCGGCCAGGTGATGGGCGTTGCCCGAGGTGGAGTTGTGGGTGCGCGCGCCGCCCAGTTCCTCCATGCCGACGTCCTCGCCGGTCACCGTCTTGATCACGTCGGGCCCGGTGATGAACATGTGCGAGGTCCGGTCGACCATGACCACGAAGTCGGTGATCGCCGGGGAGTAGACCGCGCCGCCCGCGCACGGGCCCATGATGAGGCTGATCTGCGGGATGACGCCCGAGGCATGGGTGTTGCGGCGGAAGATCTCGCCGTACAGGCCCAGCGAGACCACGCCCTCCTGGATGCGGGCGCCGCCGGAGTCGTTGATGCCGATGACCGGGCAGCCGGTCTTCAGCGCGAAGTCCATGACCTTGACGATCTTCTCGCCGAACACCTCGCCGAGTGCGCCGCCGAAGACCGTGAAGTCCTGCGAGAAGACCGCGACCGGGCGGCCCTCGATCGTGCCGTAGCCGGTCACGACACCGTCGCCGTACGGGCGGTTGGCCTCCAGGCCGAAGTTCGTCGAGCGGTGCCGGGCCAGCTCGTCCAGCTCGGTGAACGAGCCGTCGTCCAGCAGCAGTTCGATCCGCTCCCGGGCGGTCAGCTTGCCCTTCGCGTGCTGCTTGGCCACCGCGCGCTGCGAACCCGCGTGGTCCGCCGAGTCGATGCGGTGCCGCAGGTCGGCGAGCTTGCCCGCGGTGGTGTGGATGTCGTAGTCCGGCTCGGCCATGGAAGGCGGCTCTCCTGCTCTCGGCGGCGGTACGCGCCCGGCGGCGTCGCGCTGGGCCGCGCTGCCGCCTGCTGGAACGGACGCTTCTTAGCTTCTTAACTGGTGAGTAACGCTGTGTTCCGTAGCGTATCGGCGACGCTGCGGTACGGGGGGCCGCGGGCACTGCGGCGTTCACCACAGTGCACCACCGCGAACGCGCTGCGCGCGCTGCCCGCGCCGTGCGGCGCCCCGGCGTGTCACGCAGGCGGCGCGGACGCGCGCCGCCGTCGCGCGGACCGGCCCGCGGCCCGGTGCGGTGTGCGGCGCTCAGCCGGGCGCGGGTGCGCCGGCGTCGTGCGGTCCGGGCCACGTGTGCGGGTGTGCGGTGCTCGCCCGGGGGCGGGTGCGTCGGCGTCGTGCGGTCCGGGCCGGGGCTCTGTGCGGGTGTGCGGTGCTCGCCCGGGCGCGGGCGCGGGCGCGTCGGCGTCGTGCGGTCCGGGCCGCGGCCCGGTGCGGGTGTGCGGTGCTCTCCCGCGCTCACCGGCGGGGCCGCGCGCGCTCATAGGCTGGGGGCATGACGCCAAGCCGCTGGTCCGACCTCGACCGACCGCCGCTCAACGAGGCGGCGCTGCGCCGCGCCGTGGTCGGCTCCCCGCTGTGGACCTCGCTCGACGTGGTGCAGGACACCGGCTCCACCAACAGCGACCTCGCCGCGCGGGCCGCCGGCGGCGCGGCGGAGGGCGCGGTGCTGGTCGCCGAGCAGCAGACCGCCGGGCGCGGCCGGCTGGACCGGCGGTGGAGCGCGCCGCCGCGCTCGGGCCTGTTCTTCTCCGTCCTGCTCCGTCCGGGTGAGCCCGGCACGTACGGCGGTCCGGTGCCGGTGCACCGCTGGGGGTGGCTGCCGCTGCTCGCCGGGGTCGCCACCGCGACCGCCCTGTCACGTATCGCGGGCGTCGACACCGCCCTCAAATGGCCCAACGACCTGCTCGTGACCGTCGACGGCGCCGAGCGCAAGGCCGGCGGCATCCTCGCCGAGCGCACCGGCGAGGCCGGAGTCGTCGTCGGCATCGGCATCAACGTCACCCTGCGTGAGGCCGAACTGCCCGTCCCCACCGCCGCCTCGCTCGCCCTGGCCGGCGCCGCCGTCACCGACCGCGACCCGCTGCTGCGGGCGGTGCTGCGCTCGCTCGCCGAGTGGTACGACTCCTGGCGCGCGGCCGGCGGCGACCCGGCCGACTCCCGGCTCCAGCAGACCTACGCCGCCGGCTGCGCCACCCTCGGCCGCCAGGTACGGGCCGAACTGCCCGGCGGGCGCGAGCTGTCCGGCACGGCGGTCGCCGTCGACGGCGACGGGCGGCTGGTGATCGCCGGCCCCGAGGGCGAGCAGCCGGTCGGCGCCGGCGACGTGGTCCACCTGCGCCCGGCCGGGTGAGCCCCGCCCCGCCCTGTCCGGCAGCCGGGCCCGCCCGATGAGAGTGAGCTGCGGCACACCTGCCGTATCGTTGACTCGCTGCGTCGTCTCGATGATCGGAAGGGCTGTGCGCAGGGAACACTCAGGGGCCGTACGGTGAGCGCGAGCGGCTCCGCCGGTGAGCCCGGCGAGCGCCCGCCGGACCCCGCCCGTGCCGGCGACCCCGCCGGCGCGCCGGGCTCCACGGGCGCCGGCGAGTCCGGCGACGACCCGCCCGCCGGACGCGGGCGTCCGGGCGGGGACGACGGGCCGGCCGACGCTGCCGCAGCGGGCGGCCGGGCACCCGAGAGCGCCCAGGGCGCCGAGCCCGCCCGGGCCGGTGAGCCCGCGCCGGGCGGGGAGGCCGGGCAGGGTGCCGAGGCGGCGCCGGGCGGTGACCCCGCGCCGGGCGGCGGGGACGAGGCGGAGGCCGGGGGAGAGCATCCGCTCGCGTTGCGGCTCGAGCAGCTCATCCTCGGGGCGCCGCGGCAGTACACGCCGTTCCAGGCGGCCCGCACCGCGGGCGTGTCCATGGACCTGGCGTCGCGGTTCTGGCGGGCCATGGGCTTCGCCGACATCGGGCAGGCCAAAGCGCTCACCGAGGCGGACGTACTGGCGCTGCGGCGGCTCGCGGGGCTCGTCGAGGCCGGGCTGCTCAGCGAGTCGATGGCCATCCAGGTGGCCCGCTCCACCGGCCAGACCACCGCGCGGCTCGCCGACTGGCAGACCGACTCCTTCCTGGAGGGCCTGACCGAGCCGCCCGAGCCCGGGATGACCCGCGCCGAGGTCGCCTACCCGCTCGTCGAGCTGCTGCTGCCCGAGCTGGAGGAGTTCCTCATCTACGTGTGGCGCCGCCAGGTCGCCGCCGCCACCAGCCGCGTCGTGCAGTCCGACGACGAGGAGGCCGTCGACCGCCGGCTCGCCGTCGGCTTCGCCGACCTCGTCGGCTTCACCCGGCTGACCCGCCGCCTGGAGGAGGAGGAGCTCGGCGAGCTCGTCGAGGCGTTCGAGACCACCGCCGCCGACCAGGTCGCCGCGTACGGCGGCCGGCTCATCAAGACGCTCGGCGACGAGGTGCTGTTCGTCGCCGACGACCCCGGCACCGCCGCCGAGATCGGCATGCGGCTCATCGAGACGATGACCGGCGACGAGTCGATGCCCGCGCTGCGCGTCGGCATGGCCTTCGGCACCGTCACCACCCGGATGGGCGATGTGTTCGGCACGACCGTCAACCTCGCCTCCCGGCTGACCTCCATAGCCCCGCGCGACTCCGTCCTGGTCGACGGCGACTTCGCCGAGGCGCTGGGCGAGGCGGGCGAGGCCCCGCTGTCCGAGGCGGACGTCGAGGCCGCGGACGCGGAGAAGTACCGCTTCGCGCTCCAGCCGATGTGGCGCCGCCCGGTCCGCGGCCTCGGCGTCGTCGAACCCTGGCTGCTGACCCGGCGCTGACCGGTCCCTCGCAGGGCCGCGCCGCAGGGCCGCGCCGCAAGGCCCCCGGGTCAGCGGCCCACGGCCTGCGGGAAGTCGAAGAGCCGGTCGGGGTCCACCCGGCGCTTGACGTCCACCAGCCGGGCGTAGTTGGCGCCGTAGTAGGCGGTACGCCAGTCCGGCCGGTCGGGGTCGGTGAAGTTCACGTACGCGCCCCCGGTCATGTACGGCGCCACCGTCTCGTCGAGCTCGGCGAGCCAGCGCAGGTGCGTGGCCACCGCCTCGGGGCCGTCCTGCTCGCCCCACGAGGTGTCCATGCTGACCAGGTAGTTCGCGCCGCGGTGCGGGAAGGCGGTGGCGTCCGGCGGCACGTCGTTGACGGCGCCGCCCCAGCCGAAGAGGGCGAAGCCGCCCCCGTCGGGATTGCTGCCGCCGGGCCAGCGGGCCAGCCGCGCCAGGACCGCGGCGACGGCCTCCGGCGGCAGCGGGTCCACCGCGAAGGCCGTCCGCGCGGCGAAGGCGCCCTCCGACGTCTCGTGCGCCAGGTAGTCCTTGGCCTCCCAGAACGTACGGTCGGCGATGTCCGCGCGCAGCGGCCCGGCCGCCGCGAGGACCGGCGCGAGCAGTTCGCGCAGCTCGTCCGCTGGCCCCAGGTGCATGCCCACCGCGGAGACGACCACCCCGTCGCCCGTGGTCGCGAGGCCCAGCCGGATCGAGCACTCCTGCGGCGCCCGCCGCATGACCTCCTGGAGCGTGCCGAAGACGGCCTCGGCGTCCGCGCCGTCCCACAGCAGCAGGCATGTCGAGGCGGCGCCGACCGGGAAGGTGCGGAAGGTGAAGGAGACGTTGATGCCGAAGTTGCCGCCGCCCCCGCCGCGGCAGGCCCAGAAGAGCTCCGGGTCGCTCCCGGCGTCGCAGGTGACCAGCTCCCCGTCGGCGGTGACCAGCGTGGTGGCCAGCAGCGCGTCGGCGGTGAGGCCGAACTTGCGGGAGGTGGCCGAGGACCCGCCGCCCAGCGTGAGCCCGCCGATGCCGACCGAGGCGCCGTTGCCGAGCGCGAAGACGACGTGCTCGGGTTCGAGCGCCGCGTAGACGGCGGACATCGAGGCGCCGCCCGCGGCGGTGACCAGCCCGGTGGCGCCGTCCACGGTCACCGTGTCCAGCGCCCTGAGGTCCACCACCAGGCCGGGGTTGACCGAGAAGCCGGCGTACGAGTGGCCGCCGCCGCGCGGTACCACCGGCACCCCGGTCTCGCGGGCCCACTCCACCGCCCGCCGCACGTCGGCGACCTCGGCGACCTGGACCACGCCGCCGGGCACGACGGCGGTGTGCCGGGTGTTGAACGGCGCGCTGGAGGAGCGGAACCCCGCCTCGCCCGGCCGCAGCACCCGCCCCGCGACGGCCTTCGCCAGCCGCTCCCAGTCCGCCTCGGTCGGCGTCTTGCCCGCTGCCACGCTCAGGCCACCTCCTCGATGCACGACGTGCCGGTCGCCGCGTGCGGGCCGTAGCGCTCCCACACCTCGTGCAGCCGCACCCGGCCGTCCTCGGTCAGCTCCGGGGTGTTCACGCTGCGCCCGCACACGATCTCGCCCGAGGTGAAGACGAAGGTGTAGCCCATCGCGAGCGAGCCGTCCGGCATCCGGGTGCCGGCCGTCCATCCGCGCCGGATCGCGCCGCCGGCCACCTCGCCCCACACGAAGTCGTCCTGCTGGTGGTAGACGGCCTCGGTCGCGGCGTCGCCGTCCGGCGCGCGGAAGCGCCGCCCCTCGAAGTCGATCACGACGCCGGCACCGCGTCGGGCAGCTCCGCCACGCCGGGCAGCTCCTGCGCGACCGGCTGCTCCTCGGCCGGGAACTCCGCCCGCGCCAGGAACTCCTCCGACATCGCCCGGTCCCACCAGACCGCGTAATAGGCGAAGTCCTCGTCGTGCTCGTTGACGACGCTGTGCTCCACGTCGGCCTTGATGTACGCCAGGTCCCCGGCCGCGATCTCGTGCCGCCGGCCGCCCTCGACGAGGGTGCCGCGGCCGGACATCACGATGAAGATCTCCCGGTCGTGGTGCGCGTGCGTCTCCGTGACATCGCCGGGGCGCAGCACGCACCAGGCGCCGCGGAAGGGCGAGTCGAGCCCCGGGAAGGGGTGGAGGAGGCTGAGGTCGAGCCCGTGGGCCCGGACGAGGTTGTCCGGCTCCTGGGCGCGGATGGTCACGTCGGCGTGCTCGTGGTCGGTCAACGTCCCGCTCCGATCGGCGTCCGGTGACAGGAAGGCCGTACTGGACGGCCGTGCTGTGCGGCGGTGCTGTGCGGCGGTGCTGGATGGCCGTGCGACAGTCCTCAGGCTAGGTTCCCGGCACTCCCGGGGGGCAGGGGAAGTCTTCCCTTTCCCCGGGGAATCTGCGGTACGGTACGGAAATACCGGGCCGGGGCCGTTTTCCCGTGCGCCGCGCCGCATAAAGCGCCTCAGCCATGCCCGAGGCCCGCATCCCTGGCTAATACAATGGCCTGCGCGCGATCGGCCACTCCGAGCTTGCCGAAGATCGCCGAGACCCGATTGCTGATGGTCTTCGAGGCCAGTGCGAGTTCCCGGGCAATGGTGCTGTTGGACTTGCCGGCCGCAATGCGTTCCAGCACCTCGCGCTCCCGGTTGGTGAGCTGCGGGAACGGGTAGCAGTATTGCCCGCCGGCCGGGCGGATGAGGTCGCTGAGCCGGTCGGCGATCGACTTGTCCACGATCGCCTCGCCGGCCGCGACCGCCTGGATGCCGCGCAGGATCTGGTCGGCGTTCGCCCGCTTGATGAGGTAGCCGCGGGCGCCGGCGTGCAGCGCCGAGGTGATCGCCTTGTCGTCGTCCACGGAGCTGAAGACCAGCACGCCCGTGGCCGGCGTCATCCGTAACACCTGGCTGATGACCTGCACCCCGGTCGGCCCGTCCATCAGCGGGTCGACGACCAGGACGTCGGGCTTGCAGCGCGAGGTCTCGGCCAGCACCTCGTCCGCGGTGGTGGCCTCCCCGACCACCGAGATGTCGCTGATGTGTTCGAGCAGCGATCGGACGCCGTGCCGGATCGCGGGTTGTGCGTCGGCGAGCAGGACGGTGAGCGGAGCAGGAGCCCGGCGCGGGGACGCATCTTCCCCCTCGGGAGCGCGGCCCGAATCGTCCCGCCGTTCTGTGTTCCCGTGGTGCGGGAGTTGCCGAAGTAATCTCGTGGTGTTTTCCTGCTGACTCATTTGCCCCTCTACAATGGATTTCCCGCAGCGTGCCTTTCGTGATGGTTCTGGTGGAGCGGGTACCAGGATGGGGCAGGGAAGAGTGGACCGCAAGTGCCCTCGTGATCCCGGATAAGTACGGGAAAAGAATCGCGGGTGCTCAGCGAAATTTGTTGCGGCGACATTACAACTCGGCGGGCTCGGCGGTGGCCGCGGCGCCCTCCCCGGCCCGGCGCATGATCTCCTCGCGCTCCCGCCAGTGCGACCAGAAGGCTCCCGTGTAGCCCAGGCCCGTCAGGCCGGTCAGGAACGAGTTGTCGGCGTAGTTGTTGTCGAACGTGCTGGAGCCGGCGATCGTCGGCAGCATCACCCGGTAGTGCTCGGCCGGGTCGATCATGTCCCACAGCAGGTCCACCGCCGGGCTCCAGCGGGCCGTCGGGTCGTCCGGCGCGTCGGCCTCGCACGGCAGGCCGGGCGAGAAGTAGCACACCAGCCGGAAGTCGCCGTGCTCGTCGAACATGAACTGCCGCTCGTACTCCGCGGGTCCCGAGCACTGCGCGAGCGGCTTGAGCACGATCGGGCCGGTCGCGGTGTTGGACTGCAGCCCGGGCAGGGTGCGGACCCCGTCGCACTGCTCGGCCATCGCGATGCCCATCGGGGTGTACGGGAACAGCCGCAGGCCCATCGAGAAGGCGGCGACCGTCGCGTCCAGCGCCATGAAGGCGTCGACGCACGCCTTCATCGTCTCGGGCGTCTCGCCGGGCATCCCGAACAGCGCCTCCACCATGGTCAGGATGCCGCGCTCGGAGCACAGCCGCACCAGCCGCTCGGTGTCGGCGAAGTCGTAGTAGGTGGTGCCCTTCTCGGTGACCTTCCAGCCCGCCAGCAGGTCCGGCCTGATGTGGTCGGAGCCGACGTTGACCCCGCAGCAGCCGGCTTGCGCCAGCAGGTCGGCGAACTCCTCGTCGAACGGCCGCGGTTGGCAGTACACCCACAGCCGCAGCTCGTTCAGCGGGCTGCCCGGGTCGGAGTGCCGGCGGCGGACGACCTCCCGCAGCACGTTCTTGGCGTGCGCGATCGACAGGTTGAACTCGCTGTCGGTGGTGTGCTGGTCGAGGATGCCCTGCGCGGCCAGCGACTCCATCTCGTCCACCACCGCGGTGACCGCGCGCTGCCCGAACGAGGTGCCCTTGGCGTCCGGCTCCACGCAGTGCGAGCAGCGGTACGTGCAGCCGTTCTTGGTCAGGATGCTGCCGAGCCCGCCGCGCCGGTAGTACTTGAGGTTGTCCACCTTGTACGCCGCCCCCGACCTGCGGACGTACGACGCCGTGCGGTCCACCTGCCACACCCGCGCCTCGAACTGCCCGGTGGCAAGGGGTAACGGCGACTGGCCGCGGCGCGGGTTCAGCACGGCCGGCGGCACCCGTACGACCCCCGCGCCGGTGTTGACCAGCAGGCCCGGCACGGTGTGCGGGTCGCGGCCGGTGAGCAGCGCGTCCGCCAGGTCGCAGATGATCCGCTCACCGGGGCCCTTGACCCCGTAGTCGATGCCGAAGTACTCGACCAGGGCGAAGGGCATCGTCGAGAAGCCGATGCCGCCGGCGATCACGGGGGCGTCGGTGAGGCGCTTGACCTCGGTGACGATCTCCTTGTGCTCGCCGACGAACGGCCGCTGCTCGAAGGCGTAGACGGTGTCGGTGTTGCGGACCGTGACGCCGACCAGCATCGGCTCGCGTACGGCGAAGTACTCGGCGAGGCAGGACTTCCAGTCCTCCCGGTGGAAGGTGAGGTCCAGCACCTCCACCTCGAAGTCGGCGGCCTCCAACGCGGTGGTCAGCACGTCGAGCGCGTAGGGCGCGATCGGCGGATGCACCTTGTTGGGGTTGACCAGCAGCACAAGACCTCTGCTCATCGGATCTCTCCGTAAAGTGTGGGGGCCGCGCCGGCCCGGACGGGCCGGCCGGCGGGCTTGGCGGTGCTGACGCGCTCGCGGCGGCCGGCGGGTCAGACGATGCCGAGGCTGATGCCGAACTCGGGCCGGCCGCCCACCAGATAGGCGCCGGCCGACTGGAGGATGCGGTCCTGCGCGATCAGGTGCTGGCACATCGTGGTGGTGTCGCGCAGCCAGCGGTCCATCGGCGAGGACTTGTTGATCGACCAGGTCTGGAGCAGGTCGTAGAGCCGGTTGACGATCGAGCGCGACATCCGGAAGGCGTGCAGCCACGCCAGCGGCGAGGCCGCCCGCTCGTCGGGGGTCAGGTCGTCCAGGGTGCCGCCGGCCGCCAGCACCTCCCACTGCCGGGTCATGCTGCCGTAGACGCCCGCGCGGGCGGCGTTGAAGTCGGCCTCGCACAGCGCGAGCGTGGTCTGCGCCCGGAAGCTGTCGGCCCACGCGGTGCCGGTCATCCGGTCGATCCGCCCGGTGGCCAGCTCCCGCGCGTGGTCCAGCGCGGCCCGCGCCACCCCGAGCGGCACCCCGCACATCGCCCGGGTGAAGGCGTCGGGCTGCGCGAGCGGCGAGGGCCGGCCGTGCACCACGCCGAAGGTGTAGGTGTGCTCCTCGGGCACGAACACGTCGGTGATCGTGTAGTCGCAACTGCCGCTGCCGCACAGGCCCGTGGTGTGCCAGTTGTCGATCAGCTCGACTTGGGACCTGGGCACCATGAACTGCCGCGACTCGTGCGGGTTGCTGCCGTCGGGGCTCGCGTAGGGCTCGCCGTCCTGGAAGACGAAGGCGCCCGACGTCACCCAGTCGGCGTGGTCGATACCGCTGCCGAAGGGCCAGCGGCCGGTCAACCGGTAGCCGCCGGGCACCCGTTCGGCCCGGCCGGACGGCTGGAGCAGCCCGGCGGTGATGGTGTCGGGGCCGGCGAACATGTCCTTCGCGGTGGCCTGGTCGATGAAGTTGGCGTAGATACCGGTGTTGGCGCCGATCACCGCGCACCAGGCCGCCGACGCGTCCCCGTACGCCAGCGCCTCCACGACCTCCGTCTGCTCCACGGAGGTCAGCTCCAGGCCGCCCCACTCGCGGCCCCAGCACATCCGGAACACCCCGGTGCCGCGCAGCAGTTCGACCACGTCGGCAGGCAGCTTGCGGTGCTGCTCGATGTCGGCGGCCCGCTCGCGCAGGGTCGGCGCGAGCTCCCTGGCCCGCGCCAGCAGGTCGGCCGCGGTCACCGGCTCCCGCGCACCCGTGGTCAACGTCATGTCATCGCCCCTCAGCTGGTGTCGTCCTACGTCGTACGGATTCCTCGTACCGCCCCGCGTCCCGGCCCCGCGGTACGCGTCAGGTGGTGATGCCGAGGCTGATGCGGAACTTGGGCGTGCCGCCGAGCAGATAGGCGCCGACCGACTCCAGGACGACGTCCTGCGCCGTCAGGTTCTGGCACATCGTCGCGGTGTCGCGCAGCCAGCGGTCCATGGGCGAGGACTTGTTGATCGACCAGGTCTGGAGCAGGTCGTAGAGCCGGTTGACCACCGAGCGGGCGGTGCGGAAGGCGTGCAGCCACGCCAGCGGGGACGCGGCGCGCTCGTCGGGCGTCAGCTCGCCGCCGGCCGCCAGCACCTCCCACTGCCGGGTCATCGCGGCGAAGACGCCCTGCCGGCTGGCGTTGAGCTCGGCCGTGCACTCGGCGAGCGCGACCTGCACCCGCCAGCTGTCGGACCAGGCGGTACCCGTCATCCGGTCCACCCGGGTGGTCGCGACCGACCGGGCGTGGTCCAGCGCGGCCTTCGCCACCCCGAGCGGCACCCCGCACAGCGCCCGCATGAAGGACTCCGGCTGGGAGAGCGGGCTGGTCCGGCCGCGCGGCTCGTAGAAGGTGAAGGTGTGGTTCTCCGGCACGAACACGTCGGTGATCGTGTAGTCGCAACTGCCGGTGCCGGCAAGGCCGGTGGTGTCCCAGTTGTCGATCGTCTCGACGTCCGCGCGGGCCACCAGGAACTGCCGCGACTCGTGCGGGTTGCTGCCGTCGGGGCTCGCGTAGGGCTCGCCGTCCTGGAAGACGAAGGCGCCCGACGTCACCCAGTCGCTGTGGTGGATGCCGCTGCCGAAGGGCCAGCGCCCGGACAGCCGGAAGCCGCCGGGGACCCGCTCGGCGTGCCCCGCGGGGGCGAGCACACCCGCGGTGACCATGTCCTGGCGCGGATAGATCTCCTTGACCACGTCCGGGTCCAGGAAGTTCGCGATCAGCCCGGTGTTGGCGCCGATCACCGCGCACCAGGCCGCGGACGCGTCCCCGTACGCCAGCGCCTCCACGACCCGTGTCTGGTCCATGGACGTCAGCTCCGGGCCGCCCCACTCGCGGGCCGAGCACATCCGGAACACGCCGGTGCCGCGCAGCAGTTCGACCACGTCGTCGGGCAGCCGGTGGTGGCTCTCGATGTCGGCGGCCCGCTCCCGCAGGGTCGGCGCGAGCGCCCTGGCCCGGGCCAGGATCTCCGCGGCCGTGTCCGGCTCGCCGCCGTGGATGCCGGCAGTCGTCGTCATGCGCTCGTCCTTTGCTCGTCCCTCGCCCGTCCGGCCGCGCCGCCCGCGTCGCTCATGCCGCCCGGGCCGCCCACGCCGCTCACTCGTCCACGTCCAGCAGCCCGGCCGGCATCGCGAACGGCGCGTCCGGGTCCGCCGGGCCCACCGGCGCGGTGTCCAGCTCCACCAGCGCCGCCGCCGCCTCCAGCCGCTGCTGGCAGCCCGGCAGGTCGTCGGCCTCGCACACCACGAAGGAGTGCCTGGCCAGGTAGCCGCCCGGCGGCAGCCGCAGCGTGGTGCCGGGCTCGGCCATCGGCGCCGCCGCCACCAGGCCCGGCGCGGCGCCCGGCTGCGGGACCCTGACCGCGTTCAGCAGGCAGTCCTCGGGCGGGATGCCGAACCTGATGCCGGCCACCGCCCGCCGGGTGTGGGTGATCGTCGGGCGCTGGCCCGTCGCCACGTCGAAGAGCACCTCACCGGGCTCGACACCGGTCGCGATCCGCCCCAGGAAGGGGATCAGGTCGCCGCCGAGCCGGCCGTTGACCTCCACGATCAGCGGCCCGCGCGGGGTCAGCCGCACCTCGCTGTGGGTGATGCCGTCCTCGACGCCCAGCACCTGGTGCGCGCGCGCCAGGGTGCCCATCAGCTCCTTGTCGTCCAGCAGCGGATCGGCCGCGTCCACGGTGTGGCCGGTCTCCTCGAAGTACGGGTGGTCGCTGCTGTGCTTGCGGGCCACGAACAGCGGCAGGTACTCGCCCTTGTGCACCGCCCCGTCCACGCTGATCTCCGGACCCGGCGCGTACGCCTCGACGATGACGCTCGCCCGGTACGGCCCCGGGTCCACCCCGCTGGCGGCCAGCGCGACGCCGAACGCCGCGTCCAGCTCCGCCTCGTCGGCGGCGAAGACCACGCCGATGCTCGCGCCCATCGCCCGCGGCTTGACCACCACCGGGTAGCCGATCCGCGCCGCCTCGGCCCTGGCCTGCTCCACCGTCGTCGTCAGCGCGAAGCCCGGCTGCGGCAGGCCCGCCTCGGTCAGCGCGGCCCGGGTCAGCTCCTTGTCCCGGCAGCCGCGCACCCCGCGCGCCGACAGGCCCGGCACCCCGAACTCCGCGGCCAGCAGCCCCGCGTCGAGCACCAGCGGCTCGTCCCAGCACATCAGGCTCACCACGTTGCGGCGCGCGGCCACCTCGCGGGCGGCCCTACCCATCGTCTCGGAGTCGAAGACGTTGGCGACCACGACCTCGTCGAAGTAGTCGCGCTGCCACGTCGGCTTGAGGTTGTTCAGCAGCACCGTCTCCAGGCCCGCCTCGCGCGCCCGCCGGCTGATCGGCGCCACCAGATACTCCCGGTAGACCTTCAGCCCACTGCCGATCACCAGCAAAGTGCCCCGGCTCATCGCGCCGCCCCGGCTTCCGCGCCGCTGCGCCGGGTCAGCAGGTCGGTGACGATGTCCTGGCTGCGGTGCGCCAGCACGCTGATCAGCGAGTCGGCGATACCGTGCGTGGCCTCGTTGACGCCCTGCAGATACAGCGCGCCCGGCGCCGGAGTGCCCAGGTCCACCCGGTAGTTGCGGCTCACGCTGACCTGGTCGATCCCGGCGCCCTCCGCCAACTCCCGTACCAGCGCCGGCATCCGGGCGTCGTAACCGGTGCCCAGCAGCACCAGGTCGCAGCGCAGCGGCGACTCCTTGCCGGTCTTGCGGTCCCGCAGGTCCAGCACGACGTCGCCGTCCTCGATCCGCGCACCGGTCACCTCGGTCAGCGCCCGCACCTCCGAACGCTCCGCGCCCAGCATCCGGTTGCGGTAGAGCATCGTGTACAGCTCGTCCAGGAACGGCGGCGCGAGGCCCGCGTAGTTGGTGAACCGCATCTCGTCCAGGACCTGCGCGCGCACCTCCTGCGGGCTGTCGTAGAACTCGTCGACGAACGACGGGAAGAACAGCTCGTTGACGAACTTGCTGGTCTGGTAGTTCTGCAGCCCGATCGAGCGCACCACCATCGTGATGTGGCTGTGCGGCAGGTTCTCGTGCAGCGCGAAGAACATCTCCGCCGCGCTCTGCGCACCGCCCACCACGACCGCCCGCACCGGCTGGTCCTTGGGGATCTCGGCGATCCGGCCGCGGTAGCCGGAGCTGTGGATGACCCGCTCCTTCGGCAGCCCCTTGAACGGCTCGGGGATGTGCGGGTCCCGGCCGCCGCCGATCACCAGGTCGCGGCAGTGGATCGTGTCGCCGTCGGTCAGCGTCACCGTCCAGCCGGTCACCGCGCCGTGCGCGTCCCGGTCGGCGGTGACCGACGCGGCCCGCGCGCTGTAGCGGATCTGCACGTGCTCCAGGGACTTGGCCACCCACTGGAGGTAGTCGGAGAACTCCCACCGGTAGGGGTGGAAGGTGCCCAGGTTCACGAAGTGGTCGAGCCGGCCGTGGTCGTGCAGGAAGCTCAGGAACGAGAACTTGCTCCGCGGATTGCGCAGCGTCACCAGGTCCTTCAGGAAGGACACCTGGCTGCGCGCCCAGGGCATCAGCAGATCGCGCTGCCACTTGATGTCGGGAGCCTGCTCCAGGAGAAGGGTGTTCTCCGCGAGTTCGGCCGATCCGCTCTCCTCGATCGCCGCGGCCAGCGCCAGATTCGCCGGACCCGCGCCGATCGCCAGTACATCAACCTCGCGGTGAGTCATGGTGCCCCCTCGATGACGGTGATGCCTTCCAAGGTCAGGTGTTGCGTGTTCACGCCGCCGGATCGCTGCCCGGATCGCCGTCCGTTCCGCTGCCCGGCGCGCCGTCCGGTTCGCCGCCTGGTGGCCGCATCTCGAACCGGACCAGCGCGGCGGCGGCGTCGGCCCGCCGGTGTGCCTCGGCCGGGGTGTCGGCGCGGGCGAAGACGATGCCCGTGCGGTCCCAGGAGTTGCGCAGGCCGCCGAAGGAAGTGCCGGGCGCGATCGCGCAGTTGGCGAAGACCACGCCCTCGGCCCGCTCGGCGTCCTCGACGCCGTGCACGGCCTGGACCGTGCCGGCCCCGGGCGCCAGGAACCGCACGGCCGCGCCGCTCTTGGCCCGTGCCGGCAGCTCCGGCGGCTGCTCGCCCTTGAGCACCGCGAAGTAGGCCCGCATGAACTCCACCGGGTAGGCGGCCTCGATCAGGTCGAGGATCGCGTCACCGGCCATCCGGCCCGCGCACTCCACCAGGTACGGCACTCCGCCGGACACGATCCACTCGCAGTGCACCACGCCGTCGCCGAAGCCGACCGCCGCCATCAGCCGCGCGGTCTGCGCGCCCAGCAGCCGCGACAGCTCCGCCGGGATGTCGGCCGGCACGACATGCGCCGACTCCACCGGATACGGGCCCGGGTAGAGGTGCTTGCCGGTGACGTTGGTGAACAGCGGCTGGCCGCCGCGCACCAGCATCTCGACGCTGAACTCCTCGCCCCGCACGAACTGCTCGACCAGCATGGCCACTTCCATCGGCCGGTCGGGCACGAAGACGCCCTCGTCCTGCACCACGCACTCCGCCCACGCCGCTTCGGCCTCGTCCGGCCCCGCGAGCACCCGTACGCCCACCGACGCCTGCCGGTTGGCCGGCTTGAGCACCGCGGGGCCCGGGTGGGCGCGCAGGAACTCCCGTACGTCCTCGGCGCTTTCGGCCCGGACGCTCGCCGGGTTGGCGATGCCCGCCGCCGCGCTGACCCGGCGCAGCACCGCCTTGTCCCGCAGGATCAGCGCGGCGCCCAGGCTCGCGCCCGGCAGCCCGTACCGCTCGGCGAGCCGGGCCGCGAACGGCACCGCGTACTCCACGGCCGGGACGATCGCGACCGGGTCCAGGTCGGGGTGGGCGGCGTGGAATTCGTCCGCCGTGCCCGGCCGGTGGTACTCCCACTCGACCAGGCCGCGGGCGAACCCGACCCCGGCGAGCTTGGCCTGCGCGTCCCGCTTGCGCGCGACGTCCGGCTCCTCGACGTACACCACCGAGTCCTCCGGCTGGAAGGTCTCGATGAACGGGATGGTGAGCGCCACGAAGCCGACGATCACCACCGGCCCGGTGCGCGCGGCCGTAGTGTGCTGCTCTGTCATGCGGTGCCTCCGACGACTTCTTCCGTCTTGCCCTGACGCGGTTCGTCCTGCCCGGCGGCGCTGCCCTTGCCGTCCCCGCGGTTGAGGCCGGCCATGGCCAGCAGGCCCGCCACCCCGTTGACCACCGCGCACAGCACCCAGAAGCCGTGGTCCAGCCGGGTCCAGACGAAGACCGCGAAGAGCGGCCCGAGCGCCGAGGCGAGCCCGGCGGTGGCCTGCATCGTGCCGATGTAGCGGGCCTTGAGCGCCGCGGGGAAGGCCGCCGGATGCGCGAACATGCTGGGCCCGGCGATCATCAGCCCGCTCACCTCGAAGACCGCGCCGATCAGGATGAACGCGGGCGAGTGCGCCGCGAGCCCGTAGACGGCAAAGCCCAGCGAGTTGACCAGGTGGCCGAGCACCACCGCGGTGTGCGTCGGCATCCGCAGGATGTACGTGGTGACCTTCAGCTCGCAGGTGATCAGCACCAGCGAGGACACGGTGAGCACCGCGCTGTACAGCCCGGTCGGGTAGTCGTCGGCGTCGATCTGCAACGGCAGCGCGATGAGCGACTGGACGTAGGTGATCGTGCCGAGCAGCACCGCCGCCAGGTAGAACATGTACTTGCGGTCCCGCAGCATCGCGGCGTACGCGGCCCGTCCGGTGAGCGGCGCGGGCCCGTCGGCCGCCTCCTGCGTGCCCCCGGCCTTCTCGTGCGCCGCCGGCACCTGCCGCGGCAGCAGCGCGAGGGCCAGGGCCGCGTAGACCAGCGTCGTCGCGCCGTCCAGCCAGAACAGCGCGTCCCAGTCCACCAGGATCAGCCCGGCGGCGATGAGCGGGGCGAGCGCGGCGCCGGTGTTCAGCGCGATCCGCATCATCGAGAACGCCATCACCTGGTGCTTCTCCGGCATCAGGTCGCTCAGCAGCACCGAGGCGGCCGGCCGGTACGCCTGCGCCAGCAGCCCCGCGAGCGCCACGACCACCAGCAGCGGCGCCAGCAGGCTCGACCGGCTCAGCGCCGGGATCACCGCGACCAGCGGCCCCGCGCCCGCCATCGTCACCACGATCGTCATCCGCGGCCCGAACCGCGAGGTGGCCTCGCCGCCCAGCATGGTGCCGAGGATCGTGCCCGCGCTGTACGCGACCAGGGCCAGGCCCGCCGCGTCCACGGACATGTGCCGGTGGATCAGGTACAGCACCAGGAACGTCTGGACGAACGCGCAGAGCTGGTTGACCAGGACGCCGCCCAGCAGGTAGCGCACCGGCATGGGGGTGGCCCGGAGCGTGTCGCGCACGTTCACCGGGGCCCCGTCGTCGGGGTTGTTCGCGTCGTCCGCAGCGTTCGCGTCGTTCGCATCGGTCGAGCCGGTCATGAAACAGCCTCCCTGGCGGCTTGCGCCACCGTCGCCGCGACGAGCGGCGCCGACGAGAACCCCGAGCCCCCGCAGGCCGTACGCGCCCAGAGCGCGGGACCCAGCCGGGCCAGCCGCGCGCCGCCGTCCGCCGTGTCGGTCGTGTAGTGGCACGCCGTGACGGCCACCACCTGGTAGCCGGAAGGGTCGCGGAGCGGCCCGGCGTGCGTCAGCCGTTCCGCCCACGGCGTCTGGATCTCACCGTCCGCGCCGGTGTCGGCGACCTGCCGGCACACCGCGTCCGAGCTGATCTTCAGCAGCGTGCCGGCCACCGGCGGCACCGCCCACGCCGTACCGTCCGCGCCGAGCCCGCCGACCGCCGGGGCGCCCCGCCAGCGGCGCGCCTGCCGGGGCGAGGGCCGCAGGTAGAGCATCGTCTGGCGGTGCAGCACCGCGGGCACCTCGACCAGCCGGCCCGTCCACGGCCCCGCCGCGACCAGCACCATGTCGCCGGCCACCACCTCGCCGCCGGCCAGCGTGACCTTGCCGCTATGCGCGTCGACCGCCGTCACCGGGCTGTACGGCCGCAGCGCCGCCGCGGCCCGGCCCGCGAGCCACCTGGCCGCCGCCCGCAGCACCCGCGCCGCCAGCAGCACACCCGCGCGCGTCTCCCGTACACCCACCGTCCCGGCGGGGAAGGCCAGCTGCGGCAGCGCGGCCGGGCCCAGCGTCCGGACCGGCACACCCGCGGCCGACGCGAAGTTCAGCACCTCCGCGAGGCGTTCGCGCGGCCACGCCGTGACCACGCCCACCCGGCGGTAGAAGCCCGCGCCCAGCACCGGCTCCAACTGCTCCCAGCGGCGCACCGCCTGGCTCATCCGGGCGGTGGCCGGCGCGTCGCCGACCGCCAGGCCGCGCAGCGCCCGGTGCTGGTCGTACGAGGTCGCGGCCGGGTCCGGGATCGCACCGCGGTCGAGCACGGTGACGTGATGGCCGGCGAGCACGCACTCCACCGCCGTCAGCAGCCCGGTGACCCCGGCGCCGACCACCACCACCCGTGCGGACCGGGCCCTCACTGCGCAATCTCGGCCAGCCGGGGCAGCACGCGGGGCGCCACCTCCGTGACCGAGGAGACGGCGGGCACGGCCAGGTCGGGCAGCGCCTTCGCGGCGAGGTCCACCAGCAACGGCGCGGCACAGCGCAGGAAGACGTCCACCTCGTGGCAGAAGTCCCCGGCGTCCGCCGCGGTCACCTCCCACCGGTCGAGCCGGCCCAGCTGCTCGGTGAGCGTGAAAGCGGCGTCGGTGAGGCTGAATCGACGCGCGTCATATCCGGCCGAAAATCGCTCCACCGTCCGCGCCGCCGCCTCCCGCGAGCGCGCCGACACCGGCAGCGGCCCGCCGCCGGCGAACCGGCCGGCCTTGTCCGCGACCCGGTTCCAGGGCGCCACCAGCCGGGCGGAGACCACCTTGTCCATGGCGGCGCGGCTGAAGTTGGTGCGCTGGAAGTCCGGGGCGGTGGCGGCGAGGTAGAAGCGGATCAGGTCGCGCGGCACCTCGGCGGCCAGCCCCCGGCCGGTCACCACATGGCCGCGGCTGGTGGAGAACTTGTCGTTGTCCAGCTCGTAGAACTCGTTGGTCACGAAGTGCGCGGGCAGCGTGTAGCCGCCGAGCGCCATCAGCATCGCCACCCCGACCAGCCCGAAGGCGAAACCGGCGTCGGAGCCGAAGAAGTAGACGACGCGGGCGCCGGACTCGGCGAACCACAGCGCGTCGTCGCCGGCCGGCTTCTCGCCGCGCTGCTCGGCGGCGAGCGCGGAGCTGTGCATGCTCCAGGCGATCACCTCGGAGTCGGCGTAGATCACCTGGCCCTCGACCTCGGGGACCTTCGGGAAGGGCGCCGGGATGCCCCAGGCGATCGGCAGCGTCACCGGGTAGTCCGGCAGCGGGCGGGACAGCAGCTCCTCGGCCATCCGCGCCAGCCGCGGGCGCATCGTGCCGGCCAGGCCGGCGAAGTATTCGGTCAGCGCCTCGCGGTACTCCTCCAGGGGCAGCACCAGCACCTGCGCCTCGCGCAGCTCCACCTCGTCGTCGGGGTTCAGCGTCGAGCGCGGCTCCAGCAGGTCGCCGGAGGCGATCCAGTGCCCGCAGCTCTCGCACAGCCCGGCGCACCCCTCGGACAGGCAGACCGGGCACGTACCGCGCACATAGGCGTCGGTGAGGTATTCGCCGGTGCGGGCCACGTAAGGGAACGGCAGGGAGCGGAGCTTGAGCTTGCCGGCGTCGTGGAGCCGGCCGAAGAACTGCTGGACGCCGGTGACGTAGCGCTCGTCGAAGCGTACGAAGCCGTCCGGCTCGATGCCGACCGCCGCGAGGGTGCCCTCGACCTGCTCGGCGGACCTGGTCCGCAGCTCGTCCGGCGGGACGCCGAGGCGGCGGGCGGTGGTCACGATGTAGTTCTGGGTGAAGTGCACGCCGGTCCCGAAGAGGACGTCCCGGCCGGCGGCCCGCGCGAACCTCGCGCAGACGTCCGCGCTGAGGAAGGGTCCTGCCAGGTGGCCGAGGTGCAGATCGCCGTTGGCGGTGGGGCCGGGGGCGATCACCAGCATGCGTTCCATCGATCGGTCCTTTGCTCGGCAGCGGTGGGGCTTCCTGCGGGGGTGCCGTGGAACAGACGGACGGTCGGGCGGGCGTTGCGGCGGGGCGGTGAAACGGCGTTTCGGCGGGGCGTTGTAACGGTGTGGCGGTGTGACGGTGGAGCGCGGTCGGGCAGGGGGCCGCCGGGGGCTTCGCGCGTACTTTGCCTGCACAGGGCGCCCTGAGGACCGTCATGAGGCTAGATTTCGGCCGTTCCCCATAGATAGGGGAACTCTTCCCGAGCACCCGGGAATCTGGCCTTCCGTTCGGCCGCCGCGATCGGCTCCGCCGGGGACCGTCCGGCGGGCAACGGCGGGCCGCACGGCCCTGCGCCGTGCCCGCGGGGGCGGCCGTACGGGCCGGGAACGCGCAGGCCGGGCGCGGCGCGGGAGGGCCCGCGGCGCCGGGCGGGCGCGGGCCGGGCGCGGCGCCGCGGCGGGAACGGCGGCCCCGGCCGCGCCCCGGGCACGCAGGACGGCTGTCCCGGCGGCGGGGCCGCCCGGGGGTGCCACGGGTGCAGCGGAGGCGGCCGTTCCGGCGCCGAAAATTGCCCTTCGGGGCCGTCGGCCGCTGCCCGGCGGGCTTTACGGGCGCTTTGCGCGCGGCTTTACGGTGACCGGTGCGGTGTCGGCTGCGTTGGGTGTGTCGCGGGGCACGTCGTCGGCTGCGTCGTCGGCTGCGTCGCCGGGTACGTGGCCGGATACGTCGCCGGCCGCGGCGTCAGGCCAGGCCGAGGGCCGCGGGGACGGCGGCGAGCGGTACGTCCGCCGTCGCGGCCTCGCACAGCAGCGACTCCAGGCCCGACAGCACGCCGGGGATGGCGTCGGCGGGCAGTACCCGGGTGTCGGCCAGCAGCGAGACCCGGCAGTCCGCGCCCTGCTGCGCCAGGACCAGGCAGAAGGACATGTCGTTGCGGTCGTAGCCCCGCACGAACGCCGGCCCCCGCGCGGACCGCGGGTGCGGCCCGGGCCCGAGCACCCAGTCCTGGCTGAGCCGGGCGTCGTTGAAGTAGCCGCTGAGGTCGAGGGGGTGGCGGCGGCGCGCGTCCAGCTCGGCGGTCAGGTCGGTGAGCGCCGCGCGGTCGAACCGGCCCCGCAGATAGCTCGCCGCCGAGCGCCGGTAGACCTCCCGTACGGCGTCGTCGAGACCGGAGTTTGCGCCGGTGCTCCCGCGGTCGAAGAGCAGCAGGCCGTCCTGCGCGGTCGCCCCGGCGTACGCCTGCTGGCGCTCGGTCAGCCGGTTGCCGGCGATGAGCAGCAGCGGGACGGTGTCCTGGCCGCGCAGGGCGGCGAGCGCGGTCGCGGCGAGCGTGAGCAGCACGGTGGAGCTGGACGTACGGGTCCGGTCGGCGACCGCGACGGAGGCCGCCGCGAGTGCGGGGGAGGTGAGCCACCACTGCTGGATCGGCGGGGCCGCGGGCCGGTCGAGCGGCGGGCGGGGCGGCGCGTCCGGCACCTCGGCGAGGCGGGCCCGCCAGTGCCGCAGCGTCCGGTCGTTCTCGCGCCTGCCGCGGTCCGACTGCTCGTACGCCGCCTGGTCCAGGGGCTGCCACACGTCCTGCCCGGCGGGCTGCCCGGCGGGCTGCCCGGCGTCCTGGCCGCCGCCCAGCAGCGCCCGCAGCTCCCTGCCGACGAGATCGGCGGACCAGCCGTCGAAGGCGAGGTGCGAGCAGACCAGCACGACGGCCCGCACCCTGCCCTGCCGGCACACCAGCCCGAAGCGCACCGGCCACTCGTGGCTGTGCCGGAACGGCTCGGCGGCGAGCTTGCGCGACCGCCGCTCGGCGAACGCGGCGAGCGCGCCCTCGGAGCCGCCCGCCACCTCGTGCACCTCGACGAGGAAGGAGCCCTCCGCCACGGCGACCTGCCGGGGTCCGCCGCCCTCGCCCTCGCCCTCGGTGAACCGCGTCCGCAGCCCGGCGTGCCTCTCGACGAGCCGCCGTATGCCCGCCGCGCACTCGTCCACCGACACGCCGGGCGCGGCAAGCGCGAGCACCTGCCGCAGGCTGAGCGTGGCGAAGGCGGGCCCGTACCGGAGCATGGGCTGCCACATGTGGTACTGCCCCCACGTGAGCGGCCCTTCCCCCGCGGTGTCCGCGCCGGCGGCGAAGGGGACGGTGAGCCAGGCGGGCGCACCAGGTCGCGGGCCGGCGCTTGCGACACCGGGCGCGTCGGGTCGTGGGCGCGTATCTGCCGCGCTGGGTGCGGGGCTTGGGGCTGCGGCCGAGTTTGCGGCGTCGGGGGTTGGGGTGGTGGTTTGCGGGCTGCTGCCTGCGTCTGCGGCGGCGGGCGCGAGCGGGCCCCCGGGCGCGTCGGGTCGTGGGCGCGTATCTGCCGCGCTGGGTGCGGGGCTTGGGGCTGCGGCCGAGCCTGTGGCGTCGGGGGTTGGGGTGGTGGTTTGCGGGCTGCTGCCTGCGTCTGCGGCGGCGGGCGTGGCGGGGTCCGGGCCCGCGGTTGCCACGAGCCCGCAGCCCGCGTTCGCAGTTGCCGCGCCGGGCGCGCTGCTCGGGGCCGGGCCGCGCTCGGGGTCAGGGGTGGCGTATGCCTCGGCTTCGGGGGCGCTTGCGCCGGGGTGCGGGGTCATCGGGGGGTGGCCAGGTGGGTGGCGAGGGCGGTGAGGTCGTCGACCAGGTCCCAGCCGGCGCCGTCGAGGTCGATCTCGACGTCGTATTCGTCCTCGACCGCGTCGACCAGGCGCATCCGGGAGAGGGAGGACAGGCCCAGGTCGGACAGCGGGGTCGTGGCGGCGAGGGCGCGGGCGGCCGGGATCGCGCCGTCGGAGGACTCCGCGACGAGTTCGGCCAGGCGCTCCCTGATCGCCGTGAGGTGGTCGGGGGTGGTGTGGGTCATGGCGTTCCTTCCTGGGCGGTACCGGCGTGGCCGGCGCTACCGGCGTGGCCCGCGGTCTCGGCGAGCAGCCGGTCGGCCTCGGCGTCGGTGAGGCCGTCGAGTTCGGCGAGCAGCGCGTCCTCCAGGGCCCGGGCGACGCCCGCGACCGTGCCGTGGTCGAAGAGCGCCCTGATCGGCAGGTCGACCTCCGTGGCCGCGCGCAGCCGCGCGATGACCTTGACGGCGAGCAGCGAGTGCCCGCCGAGCGCGAAGAAGTCGTCCAGCGCGCCGATCTCCGCCGCGCCCAGCACCTCCGCGAAGACCTCCGCGACCAGCACCTCCGCGTCGGTGCGCGGCGCGACCGCCGCGGCGGACCGCTCGGGCGCGGGCAGCGCGGCACGGTCCAGCTTCCCGCCGGGCGTGAGCGGCAGCGCGTCCAGCTCGACCCACACCGCGGGCACGAGGTGCGGCGGCAGCGCGGCCCGCAGCTCCGCGGCCAACTCCTGCGCCGCGCCCACGGTGTAGCCGACCAGCGTCTCGCCGTGCACGGCGACCGCGCCCCGGCCGCCCATCCGCGCCTCGATCTCGCCGGGTTCGATCCGGAAGCCGCGCAACTTGACCTGGTCGTCGAGCCGTCCGAGGAATTCCAGCTGCCCGTCGCGCCGCAGCCGCGCCCGGTCGCCGGTGCGGTACACCCTCCCGTACCCGGCGACCTCGACGAACCGCTCGGCGGTCAACTCCGGCCGCCCGACGTAGCCTTCGGCGAGCCCGGCCCCGCCGATGCACAACTCCCCGGGCGAGCCCGGCGGTACGGCCTCCCCGTGCGGCCCGAGCAGCACCACCCGGGTCCCGCCGATGGGCCGCCCGATGGGCGGTTGCCCACCGCTCAGGTCGCCGCCCGGCGCGCTCGCGCCGCTCGCGCCGCTCGCGCCGGCCGCGCCGCCCGCGAGGGTCGCCGCCGTCGCGATGACCGTCGCCTCCGTCGGGCCGTACGTGTTGACCAGGCGCACCCGGTCGCCGAAGCGCGAGCGCCACCGCTCCACGGCCGCCGCGTGGACCTGCTCGCCGCCGAGGATGACCAGCCGCAGGCCCGCCGGCCACGGGACGTGGTCGATCTCGTCGACCAGGTGGTGCCAGTACGCCGTCGGCAGGTCCAGGACGGTCACCCCGTCCAGGTGCTCGGTGAGCGTCATCGCACCGTCCGGGAGCAGGTCGATGCGCGCGCCGGCCGCGAGCGCCGGGAAGATCTCCTCCACGTGCGTGTCGAAGCTCAGCGACGCGAACTGCACGACCCGGTCGCCGGGCCCGAGCCCGTACGCCTCCCGCATCCACGCCACCCGCGCGGCGAGCGCCCCGTGCCCGACTGCGACCCCCTTCGGCACTCCCGTCGAGCCCGACGTGTAGATGACGTACGCCGCGCTCGTCGCCGTCCCGCCCTCGCACGGCACCGCGCCCTCGGGCGTCAGCACGACCGACGCGCCGCTGTCGCGCGTCATGAACTCCAGTCGCGCCGCCGGGTATTCGGGGTCCAGCGGCAGATACGCGCTGCCTGCCCGCCATGCCGCGAGCATCCCGGCGACCGCGTCCACGGTCCGGCCGAGCCGGATGCCGACGACCCCGCCGCTCGGCAGCTCCGCCGCCAACTCCCGTACTCGCGCGTCCAGTTCCCGGTACGTCACGAGCCGGTCCGCGCACGACAGCGCGGCGGCGTCCGGCCGTTCCCGTACCACCGCGTCGAACTGCTCCAGCACCAGCGGGACTTCGCTGAGCGGCGGGCCCTCCAGCGCGGTGGTGTCGTCCGGGGTCAGGATCGGCACCGCCGAGAAGCGCGTGCCGGTGTGCTCGGGGAGCGCTCGCAGCAGGTTGCCGAAGCGCTCGGTGAGCCGTTCGACGGTGACCGCGTCGAAGAGCTCCGCGTCGTAGACGAACGTCAGCAGCAGCTCGCGCCCGTCCTCCCACGCCTCCAGCATCAGGTCGAACTTCGCCTGCTCGAAGCCGCCGTCGAAGTCGCCGGTCCGCAGCCCCGCGAAGGCGTCGGCGGCGTGGTCGGCGCCCTCGGTGTGCAGGATCGCCATGGTCTGGAAGAGCGGGGTACGCGACGGGTCGCGCACCACCTTCAGCTGCGCGGCCAACTCCTCGAAGGGGATGCCCTGGTGGGCGAACGCGCCGAGCACGTCGTCCCGCGTGGCGGCCAGCAGCTCGGCCATCGTCGGGTCGCCGGACAGGTCGCCGCGCAGCACCAGCACATCGGTGAGGTAGCCGATCGCGGGCTCCAGTTCGAGCCGGTCGCGGCCCGCGGTGACCGTGCCGACGAGGATGTCGGAGCCGCCGGTGTGCCGGGCGAGCACCGCCTGGTAGGCGGCGAGCAGCACCATGAAGAGCGTGCCGCGGTGCTCGCGCCCGAGCCGGGTGAGCGCGGCGGTCTCCCGCTCGTCCAGCCGCAGTGCGGTGAGCCCGCCGGTGCGCTTGGGCACGGCCGCGCGCGGGCGGTCCATGGGCAGGCCGAGCGGCGTGGGGTCGGCGAGCCGGTCCTGCCAGTAGCGCAGCGCCTGCGCCGGGTCCTGCGCGCGCTGCCATATCGCGATGTCCCCGAACTGCACGGGCAGCGGCGGGAGTTCACGTCCGCTGTAGAGCGCGGCGAGTTCGTCGTAGAGGATGTTGAGCGACCAGCCGTCGCCGAGGATGTGGTGCATCACCAGCAGCAGGACGTGCTCGTCGGGGCCGAGCCGGATCAGGCTCGCCCGCAGCGGCGGGGCCGCGCCGAGGTCGAGCGGGGTGTTGGTGCGGGCCGACACCAGTGCGGAGGCGGCCGGTTCGTCGGCCGCGTCCAGCAACTCCAGCGGCACCGGCGCCGGTTGCCCGACGACCGCGGCGGGCGCGCCGCCCACCTCGGGGAAGCGCGTGCGCAGGATCTCGTGCCGCGCGGTGACGCCGTCCAGCGCCCGGCGCAGGGCGGCCGTGTCGAGCGGGCCGCGCAGCCGCTTGGCCAGCCACATGTTGTACGAGGCGTCGTGCGGGTCGAGCCGGGCGAGGAACCACAGCCGCTCCTGCGCGAAGGACAGCGGCGCCTGCGTGCCCGGCAGGCGCGGCACCGGCGCGGAGACCGTGCCGGGCGCGGCGGCGTCCACCAGCCGCGCCAGGTCCTCGACGACGGGGTGCCGGAAGACGTCCCCCATGGGGATCGCGGCGCCGCTGCGGGCGCTGAGCCGCGCGGTGAGCATCGCGGCGCGCAGTGAGTGTCCGCCGAGCGCGAAGAAGTCGTCCCCGGCGTGGACGCCCTCGACCTCCAGCACCTCGGCGAAGACCTCCGCGACGAGCTTCTCGGCTGCCGTCCGCGGCGCCCTCCCCGCCCCGCCGCCGCCCGGCGCGTGCGCCGCCCCGGCGCGGGGCAGCGCCTTGCGGTCGACCTTGCCGTTGGGCGTGAGCGGCAGCGCGCCGAGCCGTACGTACGAGGTGGGCAGCATGTAGCCGGGGAGCAGCCCGGCGAGGTGGCCGCGCAGGCCGGCTGCCGCGTCGGCCTCGGGGACGGCCGGGTCCGCGGCCACGTAGAAGGCCACCAGATTCTCGTCCCGGACGGCGACGACGGCCTCGCGGACCAGCGGGCTGCGCTCCAGGGCGCCGGCGATCTCGCCCAACTCGATGCGGTGGCCGCGGAGTTTGACCTGGTCGTCGGAGCGGCCGAAGAACTCCAGTGTGCCGTCCGGGAGTCGGCGGACGACGTCGCCGGTGCGGTAGACGCGCTCGCCCGCGAGGTCCACGAAGCGCTCGGCGGTCAGCTCCGGGCGGCCGAGGTAGCCGTCGGCGACCCCCGCGCCGCCGATGAGCAGTTCGCCGGGGACGCCGACGGGGGCGGGGGAGCCGTGCGGGTCGAGGACGTGGCAGGTGGTGTTGGCGATCGGCGTGCCGATGCTGATGCGCCCGGGCGGCTCGGGCAGCGCCGGCACTTCCCACGCGGTGGACCAGATCGTGGTCTCCGTGGGCCCGTAGACGTTGACCAACCGGCTTACCCGCGCGCGCAGTTCGGCCGCAAGCCGGGGCGGCAGCGGCTCGCCGCCGGCCAGCGCGGTGACCGGCGGGAAGCCGCCGGTGAGCAGCAGCCGCCAGCCGGACGGCGTGGCCTGGACGTGCGTGACGCCCTCGTCCCTGATCAGCGCGGCCAGGCCCGCCGCGTCCCGCGCGGTCCGCGCGTCGGCGACGACGACCCGGCCGCCGGTGACCAGCGGCAGGTACAGCTCCAGGCCGGAGATGTCGAAGGAGAGCGAGGTGAGCGCGAGCCAGCGGTCCGCCGCCGAGCTGCCGAGCAGGGTGCGCATCGCCAGCAGGAAGTTCGCCAGCGCCCGGTGCGGCACCACCACGCCCTTGGGATTGCCGGTGGAGCCGGAGGTGTAGAGGACGTACGCGGTGTCGCCGGGCTGCGGACGCTCCCCGAACTCCGGCTCCGGCGTGGGCTCCTGCGCGTCGGGGCCGGTCAGCACGCCGTCCAGGTCCGGGTCGGTGAGGACGAGCGCCGCGCCGCAGTCCCGTACGACGTAGTCCACCCGGGCCTGCGGATACTCCGGGTCGATCGGTACGTACCCGGCGCCGGACATCGCGACGGCCAGCAGCGCCACCACCGTCTCGGCCCGCCGCGAGCCGATGACCGCCACCAACGCGCCCCGTCCGGCACCGCGTTGCCGCAGGCTCGCCGCGAACCGCTCGGCCGCGCCGACCAGTTGCCCGTAGGTGAGCACGGTCCGCCCCGCGACGAGGGCGACCGCGTCCGGCGTCTGCGCGGCCCGCTCGCGCACCAGGTCCACGAGGGTCACCGGCGGCAGCCCGGCGGCGGTGTCGTTCCATGACGCGATGAGCGCCCGCTCCTGCGGCGGCAGCAACTCCAGTGCGCCGACCGGACGTTCTGGTTCCGCTGTGGCGGAGCCGAGCAGACGCAGGAAGCGCGCCGCCATCGACACCGCCGTGCCGTGGTCGAAAAGGTCCGTGCTGTGGATGAGAGAGCCGACCATCCCGCCCTCCGGCTGCTCGTAAAGGTCGAGCGAGAGGTCCGTGCGCGCGGAGTGCCAGCCGAGCGGGAAGGGCTCGGCGGCGAGGCCGGGCACGGGCTCGGCGACGGTGCCGTGCGTGTGCAGCGCGAACATCGCCTGGTAGAGGGGCGTACGGCTCAGGTCGCGGTCCACGCCGAGCGCGCCGACCAGCTGCTCGAAGGGCACCTCGGGGTGCGCGAGCGCGGCCAGCACCTCGCGGCGGGTGGCCCGCAGCAGCTCGGTGAAGGAGGGGTCCGCGGACAGGTCGCAGCGCAGCACCATCGTGGTGGACAAGTACCCGATGACGCCTTCCAGTTCGGGCCGGCCGCGGCCGGCGGCCGGGGTGCCGACGCAGAAGCCGGCCTGCCCGCTGTGCCGGGCGAGCAGCACCTGCCACGCCGCGAGCAGCACCATGTACGGCGTGCAGCGCGCCCGCCGGGCCAACTCCCGTACCGCCTCGGCGAGTTCCACGGGCACCTCGAAGCGCACATCCGCGCCCTCGGTGCCGCGCTCGGCGGGGCGCGGCCGGTCGGTGGGCAGCTCCAGGTCGGGCGCTCCGCTCAGCCGGGCCACCCACCACGCCGGGTCCGGCTCGGCCCCCGGCGCCTGCGCGACGACGTCGGCGTACTGCAACGGGGCGTCGGGCAGCGGCAGTCCGGCGTAGTGGGCGGCGACCTCGTCGCGCAGCACGTTGAACGACCAGCCGTCGCTGTTGATGTGGTGGGTGACGACGCACAGCACATGGTCGTCCGCCCCGAGCCGCACGACGGTGACCCGCAGCGGCGGTGCGGCGGTCAGGTCGAAGGGCGTGTTGGCGCGGGCGGCGACGATCCGCTCGGCGTCCCGCGGCGATTCCGCTTGCACCACTTCGACGGTGACCGGCCGCGGGTCCTCGACGACCGCGCGGGGCTCGCCGCCCTCGGCGGTGAAGCGGGTGCGCAGCGCGCCGTGCCGGGCGGCGACCGCGGTGAAGGCCGCCGCGAGGGCGTCCACGTCCAGCGCGCCACGCAGCCGGTAGGCGTAACCGGCGTTGTGCGACGGGTCCTTGGGGTCGAACTGGTGCAGGAACCACAGGCGCTGCTGCCCGGCCGACAGCGGTCCGGTCTTCACAGATGTCTCCACGTGCGGTGCGGTGCGAAGGGGTGCGAGGGGGTGCGGGAGCGCAGCTGCGGGGCCGCGGGATGGCGGTCACGGGGCGGCTGTGACGCATGGTGCGGCGGAAGGTTTCGTAAACCTGGCCGACACATTCGAAAGGGTTGACGGTTCTGGGTGACGATGCCAGGGTGAGGCCCGCTCAGTCAATGAGCGAGTTTCGGGGGGATGTGCTCGCCGCCCGCGCGGTGTCGATCCCGTCCAAATCACCGGTTTCCGACCGGTGTTGTACCAGCGGTACCAGGGGGATCAGCACGTGGGCACGACCCTGTCCGAACTGCTGCGCATACGCGCGGAAGCGGAATCCGACCGCACTGCCTTGAAAGTTGCGGGGGCAGGAAACCTTACTTTCGAAAACTGGTGGCGGCGCTCCGACGCCGTCGCCGCCGGGCTGCTGCGCCGCGGTGTCGCCCACGGCGACCGGATCGGCCTGGTCTTCGGCAACGCCGACTGGATCGACTACGCCGTCGCCTTCTTCGGCGTCCTGAAGGCCGGCGCCGTCGCCGTACCGCTGTCCGACCAGCTCGCCGCCGCCGACCTCGACACCCGGCTCGCCCACTGCGGCGCCACGCTCGTCCTGCGCCCCGGCGAACTGCCCACCGCGGAACCGGAACCGGCAGGCGGGCTGCCGCAGCCCGCGGCCGGCGACCTCGCCCAGATCCTCTACACCTCCGGAACCACCGGGCGCCCCAAGGGCGTTGCCGCCAGCCACGCCAACCTCGGCTACGGATGGGGCGGCAGGCGGCGGCCGTTCGCACACTCGCAGACCCTCGCGCACGCCTTCCCCATCGGCACCAACGCCGGCCAGTGGATGCTCGCCAACGCCGTCGGCGCCCACCCCGCCGTGCTCACCCTCGGCCGCTTCACGCCCGGGCGCTTCGCCCGCATGATCGAGGAGCACCGCGCCGGCACCGTCTTCCTCGTCCCCACCATGGCCATCGAACTGCTCGCCGCCGGGGCCCACGTGAAGGCCGACCTGTCCAGCGTGCTGCTGCTCGGCTCCGCCGCCGCCCCGCTCCCGGCCCGGATCGCCGCCGAGCTCACCGCGGCCTTCCCGCGCGCCACGATCGCCAACTACTACACCTCCACCGAGGCCGCGCCCGCGCAGACCGTGATGCTCTACGACGCCGGCCGCCCCTCCAGCGTCGGCCGCCCCGCCTCCGGTGGCGCCGTCCGCATCGCCACCGCCGAGGGCGCACCGCTGCCGGCCGGCCAGACCGGCGAGGTGTGGATGCGCTCGCCCACCGCCAGCCGCCACTACTACGGCGACGAGGCCGCCTCCGGCAGCGTCTTCCGCGACGGCTGGATCCGCATGGGCGACCTCGGCCGCCTCGACGCCGACGGCTACCTCTACCTGGTCGACCGGGAGAGCGACATCGTCAAGTCCGGTGCGCACAAGGTCTCCACGCTGCACGTCGAGGAGGCCGTCTACGAGCACCCCGGCGTCGTCGAGGCCGCCGCCTTCGGCGTCCCGCACGACGCGCTCGGCACCGCGGTCGCCGTCGCCGTCGTCGGCGCCGCCGACCACACCGAGCTGCGCGCCTTCCTCAAGACCCGGCTGGCCCCCCACGAGCAGCCGCACCACCTGATCACGCTCGACGCCCTGCCCCGCAACCACGGCGGCAAGGTGGACAAGCGCGCCCTGCGAGAGGTCGTCCGATGAACCGCCAACTCTCCTTCACCCAGCATGGGATGTGGATCGCCGCCCGCATGGGCGCCGGCACCGCCTACCACATGCCGATCGTGATCGCCCTGGACGCCGCCCCGGACCGCGGCGCGCTCGCCAAGGCGTGCCGGGCCGTCGTCGAGCGGCATCCGCTGCTCGGCTGCGCGCTGGACGACACCGGCGGCGACCCGGTGCTGGTGCCCGCCGCGCAGCTCCCCGCGCTGGAGGAGGCCGGCAGCCTCGCCGAGGCCGTCACCCGGCCCTTCGACCTGCGCACCGGGCCGCTCGTGCGCTTCGCGCTGGTCGGCGAGGACACGCTGGTCGCCGTCGCCCACCACCTGGTCTTCGACGGCGCCTCCAAGGACGTCCTGGTCGCCGACCTCGCCGCCGCCTACGAGGGCGCCGTCCTGCCCGAGTCGGAGCCCGCCGACCACGCCGCCGAGCAGCGCGAGCGGGTCGCCGCACTGCTGCCCGAGGCGGCGGTCTTCTGGGCCGGGCGCCGGCACGAGGCCGCCGACACCGCGATCCCCGGCGGCTTCCTGCGCTCGCGCGGCGCCGCCGCCGCAGACGTCCTCGAACTGCCGCTGGGCATCCCGGAGATCGAGGGCCTGACGCCCTTCGAGGTGCTGGTCGCCGCCGTCCACACCCTGCTCGCCTCCTACGGCAACCCCGAGGTCGTCACCGCGCTGGACCTCAGCACCCGCACCCCGCGCGAGGCCGGGCACATCGGCCCGTACGTCAACGAACTCCCGCTGGCCTCCCGGCCGTCGGGCAGCACGCCCTTCGCCGACTTCGCCGCGGCCCTGCGCGCCGAACTGCGCGAGGTCTACCGCTACCGCGAGGTCCCGCTGGCCCGCGCGGTGCCGGGGCTCCGGCCGCACACCGCGCTCGCCCCGGTGTCGATCAGCTACCGGCGGCTGCCGCAGGGCCGCAGCCCGCTGGGCGAGGTGAGCTGGCTGGCTTTCAACCACAGCGTGCGCGGCGCCCTGCAACTCCAGGTCGCACACGGCCCGGACGGCGCCCTCGCCAGCCTGCGCTACGACCCGCTCGAACTGCCCGCCGCCGGGCGCCTGGTGGACGACCTCACGCGGCTGCTCACCGCGATCGCGGCCGGACCGCGGCGCCGGCTCGCCGACCTCGTCGACTTCGCCGCCCCGGTGGAACCACCGCCCGCCGCAGCCGCGACGGTGCCAACTCCCGCGCCCGCGGCCCAGGATGCCGAGGACGACGCGCTCGCCGCGGCCGACCCGCTGGTCGCGCAGGTCCGGGAGATCTGGGAGCAGGTGCTGGAGCAGTCGCCGATCGGCCTGCACGACGACATCTTCGACCTCGGCGGCCACTCGCTCACCATCACCCGGATCATCGCCCGTATGCAGGAGCAACTGGGCCTGGAGATCGGCCTGGACGACTTCTTCGACCACTCCACCGTCGCCGGTGTCGTTGCGGTGGTCCGCCGGTGAGCGTCTCGATCTGGGAGCGCTCCCACGCGTCGGGCCAGGTCAGCGCGGTCGGCCCGTCCGACGACGACCTCACCCAGCTGCTCACCATCCGCGCCTTCGAGCGCAAGCTCCTCGACCTCTTCGAGCGCGGCATGCTCAACGGCACGACCCACACCTGCCTCGGCCAGGAGTACGTACCCGTCGCCCTCGAACCGCTGCTGCGGCCCGCCGACCACGTCTTCAGCAACCACCGCGGCCACGGCCACTACCTTGCCCGGCACCGCGACCCCGAGGGCTTGCTCGCCGAGATCATGGGCCGCCGCGGGGCAGTCTGCGGCGGGGTCGGCGGCAGCCAGCACATCCGGCGCGACCGGTATCTGTCCACCGGCGTCCAGGGCGAGAGCCTGCCGGTTGCCTGCGGTGTCACCCTGCACCTCAAGCGCGCCGAACCCGGCGCCCTGGCCTGCGTCTACATCGGCGACGGCACCTTCGGCGAGGGCGGCGTCTACGAGGCACTGAACCTCGCCGCGCTGTGGCAACTGCCGCTGCTGGTCGTCGTGGAGAACAACGGCATCGCCCAATCCACCCCCACCGCACGCAACATGGCCGGCACCATCGCCGGCCGCGCCGCCGCGTTCGGCATCGCCCACCTCCGCACCGACTCCGTCGACCTCGACGCGATCCGTACGCTGCTCGCGCCCGCGGTCGCCGCCGTACGGCAAGGACGGCCGCTCGTCGCGGAGTTCGCCACCCACCGGCTCGGCCCGCACAGCAAGGGCGACGACACCCGCGGCGCCGAGGAGATCGCCGCCGCGCACGCCGCCGACTGGTACCCGCGCTACGCCGCCGCCGACCCCGAGCGGTTCGCCCGGCTCGACGCCGCCGCCCGGGCCCGTATCGACGCGGTCGCCGCGGACGTCACCGGGAGGGAGCCGGCATGAGGGTCGCGGAGAACCTGAACGCCGCACTGCACGGCCTCATGGAGCACGATCCGACCGTGCACCTGCTCGGCGAGGACGTCGCCGACCCGTACGGCGGCGCCTTCAAGATCACCCGGGGGCTGTCCACCCGCTTCCCCGAGCGGGTGCTGACCACGCCGATCAGCGAGAACGCGATCACCGGCGTGGCGGCCGGGCTCGCGCTCGCCGGGGACGGGGCGGTCGTCGAGATGATGTTCGGCGACTTCGCGGCGCTGGCCTTCGACCAGTTGGTCAACTTCGCCGCCAAGTCCGTCTCCATGTACGGCTCCAGGGTGCCGATGCGGATGGTGCTGCGCTGCCCCGTCGGCGGTGGGCGCGGCTACGGGCCCACGCACAGCCAGAGCCTCCAGAAGCATTTCGTCGGCGTGCCCGGGCTCGCGCTCTACGAGACCTCGCCCTTCCGCGACAACGCCGAGGTCTTCGCGGAGATGCTGCAACGGGCCGAGCCCTGCGTGCTGTTCGAGGACAAGGTCCTCTACACCCGGGCGATGTACGAGGTGGAGCCGCCGTTCGCGCTGCGCGCGCAAGGAGCGGTGGCGGAGGTGTCGCTGCCCGGGGAGCGGCCGGACTGCGTGGTCGTCGCCGGCGGCGGGGTCGCGCACCGGGTGCTGGCCGCGATGCGCACGCTGCTGGTCGAGGAGGACGTGCTCTGCACGCTGCTCGTGCCCTCCCGGCTGTATCCGGTGGAGCTCGAACTGCCGGAGGTGGACCGGGTGTTCGTCGTCGAGGAGGGCACGGCGGGCGGCACGTGGGGTGCGGAGGTCGCCCATGTCCTGCACACCCGGCACTGGTCCCGCCTCTCCGGCCCCGTCACCCTGATCCACTCCGCCGACTCCGTCATCCCCACCGCCGCCCACCTCGAACGCGACGTCCTCGTCGGCGCGGAGGCCGTCCACCGCACGATCCTGGAGACCCTCCGTGCCTGACCTCCTCGTCCCGAAGCTCAACAACAACGACACCGAGTACGTCCTGACGGACTGGCTCGTCCCCGACGCGACGCCGGTCGCCGCGGGCGACCCGGTGGCGGTCGTGGAGACGTCCAAGGCCGCCGAGGAGCTGGAGGCGACCGCGGCCGGCGTTCTGCACCACCGCCTGCCGGCGGGCGCCCGCTGCCGGCCGGGCGCGTCGATCGCCGCGATCGGCCCCGCGGGTGCCGAGGCCGGACCGCCGCCGGCCGGCGCTCCGCCCGAGCCGGGGCCGGGGCCCGCCGCCGAGGGCGGCCCGCTGGTCACCCGCCCGGCCCGGCAGCTCATCGCCGAACTGGGCGTCACCCCGGCCGAGGTCGCCGCCCTCGGCAGGACCGTCGTCCGCCGCGAGCACATCGCCGCCCTGCGCCCCGCCGAGGCCGCGCCCGCCGTGGCGTCGCCGGACGACAGCGCCGAGGCCGCGCCCGGTGGCGTGCGCGTACCGCTCGGGCGGGTGCAGCAGGGGGTCGCGCGGGCCGTGGCGCTGTCGCATCGGACGATCCCCGCCGCGTACACCGTCGTGCGGATGGACCTCGGGCCCGCGCTCGCCCACGGGGCCCGGGTCACCCGCGAGGTGCGGCGGCCGGTGGGGCTCGCGGAGCTGTTCGTACGGGAAGTCGCCCTGCTCCAGCCGGAGTTCCCGCGCTTCTTCGCCGCCGTGGACGGCGACACCGCCCTGCTCGCGGACGTCCCGCACATCGGGGTCACCGTGGACCTCGGGGAGGGGCTGTACGTGCCCTGCGTGCGGGACGCCGCCGAGCGGAGCCTCGGGGAGATCGCGACGCAGCTCATGAAGTACCGACTCGCCGCGACCAGCGGCACGTTCAGCGAGAGCGACCTCGGCGGGGCCAATTTCGTCGTCACTTTGCACACCGACGCCGACGTCGTGCTCGCGGTGCCGTTCGTGCTGCCGGGCACCGTGTGCGCGCTCGCCGTGACCTCGCCGCCGGACGGGGCGCCGGCGAACATCGGGCTCGCCTATGACCACCGGTTGATCAACGGGCGGGACGCGACGCGGTTCCTGCACGCACTCAAGACCTCCATGGAAGGGCTCGCCTGATGTCGGCCGTCGAACTGTCCGAGGCGAAGCGGGAATTGCTCAGGCGCCGGCTCAGCGGCCGGCGCGAGGCGCCCGGGATCCCGGTACGGCCCGCGGACGCGCCCGCCGTACTCGCGCCCGCGCAGGAGCCGTTGTGGTTCATGGAGCAGTACATGCCGGGCACGGCCACGTACACGATCGCGCTGGCCGTACGGCTGCGCGGCCCGCTGGACGTCCCCCGGCTGGAAGCGGCCCTCGCCGAACTGCCGCGCCGCCACGACGCGTTGCGGCACCGCTTCCCCGCTGACGGCGAGGGCCACCCCGCGGTGCACGTCCTGCCCGACGTGCGGGTGCCGCTCGCCCGGGGCGCCGCGGCGAGCGACGAGCAGACGCGGGCGCTCATCGACACGGAGTGCGGCATCCCGCTGGACCCGGCGGAGGGCCCGCTGCTGCGGGCCCTGCTCGTCGAGCGCCTGGACGCCGGAAGCGCGGACCCGGCGGGCGGCTCGGACCGGGCGGGCGGGCCGCACCCGGCGGGCGGCGCGAACCCGGTGGGCGGTCCGCACCCGGCGGCTGGCCCGCACGCGGCTGACGGCCCGGATCGCGCGGAGTCCGCCGACACCGCCGACGCCGCCGACATCGCCGACGCCCCCGGCGAGCACGTCCTCGCGCTGCTGGTGCACCACCTCGTGGCCGACGGGCAGTCCGCGCAGGTGCTGGTACGCGACCTGGTCGCCCTCTACCGCGGCGAGGCCGGCCCCGCGCCCGCCGTGCGGTTCGGCGACATCGCCGCCTGGCAGCGCGAGCGCACCCTGGAGCGCGAGAGCGCCTACTGGCTGCGGCAGCTCGCCGGCCTGCCGCGGCTGGACCTCACCACCGACCTGCCCCGGCCGGCCCGGCAGCGCTTCGAGGGCGCCTCCCACGTCCACCTCCTCGACGCCGAACTCACCGCCGCCCTCGACGAGTTGGGCCGCACCCACGGCACGACCCGGTTCATGACCGTGCTCGCCGGCTTCCAGACGCTGCTCTCCCGCACCACCGGCCGACGCGAGTTCGGCGTCGGCACCCCGGTCGCGGGCCGCACCCGGCCCGAATACGAGGGCGTCGTCGGCATGTTCGTCAACACCCTCGTCCTGCGCGCCGAGTTGGCCGACGACCCGACTTTCGCCCAACTCCTCGCCCGCACACGCGATGTCGTCATCGACGCCCTGGACCACCAGGAACTGTCCTTCGCCCGGCTCGTGGAGGAGCTGAACGTCCCGCGCGACCCGAGCCGGCAGCCGCTCGTCGACGCGCTCTTCTCCCTGCACGACTTCCCCGCCGCCACCGGCGCGGACGGCGGCGCCGAGCTCACCGTCGAGGACTTCCCGCTGCTGCCCGGCGCCTCCCGGCACGACCTGGAGCTCTATGTCGTCCCGGCCGGCGAGGGCGGCCTGGCCTGCACGTTCACCTACAAGACGGCGCTCTTCGAGCCGGCCACGATCGCACGCATGGCCCGCCACCTGGAGACGCTGCTGCGCTCCGCCGTCGCCGCCCCCGGCACCGCCGTGAGCCGGCTGCCGATGCTGGACGACGCCGAAACCGCCCTGCTGGCCGGCTGGAACGCCACCGCCGCCGACTTCCCCGCGACCGCGACCCTGCACGGCCTGGTCGCCGAGCAGATCGCCCGCACCCCGGACGCGCCCGCCGTCACCTTCGGCGCCGACACCCTCACGTACGCCGCACTCGACGCCCGCGCCAACCGCATCGCCCACCGCCTGCTCGCCGAAGGCGTCGGCCCCGGCGCGCTCGTCGCCGTGTGCGCTGAGCGCTGCCTCGACCTGCCGGCGGCCCTGCTCGGCGTGCTCAGGACCGGCGCCGCCTACGTACCGCTCGACCCCGAATACCCGGCCGAGCGCCTGGAGTTCATGCTCCAGGACGCCGAGGCTCCGGTCGTCCTCACCCAGCGGCGGCTGCTCGAAGGCACCGCGCAGGGCGCGCTCGGCGACACCGCCGGCACCGCCACCGCGCTCGCCGGCACCACCGCGACCGTGCTCGCCCTCGACGACCCCGCCGTATGGGCGGACCAGCCGGAGACGGCCCCCGCGCCCGCCGGGGAGCCCGGCGGCCCCGCGTACATGATCTACACCTCGGGCTCGACCGGCCGCCCCAAGGGCGTGCCCAACTCCCACCGCGGCATCGTCAACCGGCTGGACTGGATGCAGAAGCGGTACCGACTGGACGCCGCCGACGCGGTGTTGCAGAAGACGCCGGCCGGATTCGACGTCTCCGTCTGGGAGTTCTTCTGGCCGCTGCTCGCCGGCGCCCGCCTCGTCCTCGCCGAACCCGGCGGCCACCGCGACCCCGGCCACCTGCGTACCCTCATCGCCGAACAGGCCGTCACCACCGCGCATTTCGTGCCGTCCATGCTGGGCCTGTTCCTGTCCGGCGAGGACCCCGCCGCCGGCTGCGCGAGCCTGCGCCGCATCATCTGCAGCGGCGAGGAACTGCCCGTGGACCTCGCCGCCCGCTGCCTGCGCACCCTCCCCGGCACCGAACTGCACAACCTGTACGGCCCCACCGAGGCCGCCATCGACGTCTCGTCCTGGCAGTGCACGCCCGGCACGCTCGCCGGCCGCGCCCGCGTCCCCATCGGGCACCCGATCCAGAACGTCACCCTGGACATCCTCGACGAGCACGGCGAGCCCGTACCGGTCGGCGTCCCCGGCGAGTTGCACATCGGCGGGGCCGCCGTTGCGCTCGGCTACCACAAGCGCCCCGAGCTGACCGCGGAGCGCTTCGCCGGCGGCCGGTACCGCACCGGCGACGCCGCCCGCCGGCTGCCCGACGGCAGCATCGAATTCCTCGGCCGGCTCGACAACCAGGTCAAGCTGCGCGGCCTGCGCATCGAACTCGGCGAGATCGAGGCCGCGTTGCGCGAGCGGACCGGCGCCCGCGAGGCGGCCGTCGTCGTCAGCACCGACCAGCGGCTGATCGCCTACCTCGTCGCAGGACCCGAGGGACCCGACGACCCCGCCACCGCCCGCGACGCCGTCCGCGGCACCCTGCCCGACTACATGGTCCCCGCGCACGTCATCGCCCTCGACGCCCTCCCGCTCACCCCCAACGGCAAGCTGGACCGCAAGGCGCTGCCCGAGCCCGAGGTCACCACCGCCGCCTACCGCGCACCGGTCACCGAGACCGAGCAGGCCGTCGCCGCGGTGTGGGCGGAGGTCCTGGAGGCCGAACGCATCGGCCTGGACGACGACTTCTTCGACCTCGGCGGCCATTCGCTGCTCGCTATCCAGGTCGTGGCGAAGCTGCGCACCGCGCTCCCGGCCGGCGGCCGGCCGGTCGGCCTGGTCGACATGTTCTCCTGCCGCACCGTCGCCGAACTCGCCGCCTTCGCCTCCGAGGCCGCCCCCGAGGGCCCGCGCGCCCTCCTCCAGCGCCTCACCCCGCGCCGCCCGGCCACCGTCAGCTACGTCTGCGTCCCCTACGGCTCCGGCAGCGCGATCGTCTACCAGCCGCTCGCCGACCGGCTCCCCAAGGACCAGGCCCTCTACGCCCTGTCCATCCCCGGCAACGACATCGGCCTGGACGAGGAGCCGATGGAGTTCGATGAGTTGGCCGCCCGCACCACCGAGGAAATCCTCGCCATCGAGGGCCCGTTGGTGATCTACGGCCACTGCGGCGTCGGCGCCGCGCTCGCCGTCGAGCTGGCGCGGCGGGTCGAGGCGGCCGGCCGCCGCGTCGAGGCCTGCTACATCGGCGCGATCTTCCCCTTCGCCCAACCGGCGGGCCTGTGGCGGAAGTTGACCCGGCCGGACTTCTTCGAGCGGCTGCGCAGCAGCCAGAGCGACCTGGACTCGCTCAAGGCGCGCGGTGTCGACCTCGACGAGCTGGAGCCGGCCGTCGCCGACCGCATCATCCGTACGATGCGGCACGACTCCAAGGCCGCGGAGGAGTATTTCACCAGGCTCTTCGACCAGCCCGACCGCCGTAAGCTCTACGCCCCGATCATCTCGGTCATCGGCGAGCGCGACCCGGCGACGCAGATGTACCAGGAGCGCTTCAAGGAGTGGCGGGCCTTCACCGACACCTCCGCGCTCGTCGTCCTGGACGAGGGCGGCCACTTCTTCCTCCGCTACCGCGCCGAGGAGTTGGCGACCGTCCTGACCACCCACACCCGGCTCGGCGACCCCCCGCCACGTAAGGAATCCGACACATGGTGGGTCGAGGACGTCGCCACGCCGGAGTCGGAGGCGGCGGCCAAGGCCGAGGCGGTCTCGCGGGTGCGGCCGAGCATGGGGCGCTTCCTCACCATCGCCAGCGGCCAGCAGATCTCGCTCATCGGCTCGGCCCTGACCGGCTGGGCGCTGCCGCTCACCGTGCTGGTGGACCACAAGTCCCTCGCGCAGTTCTCCCTCATCGCGGTGCTCAACCTCGCCGGCCTGCTCATCTCCCCGCTCGCCGGCGCGATCGTCGACCGCGGCGACCGGCGGCGCGTCATGCTCGCCGCGGACGCCGCCTCCGGCGTGATCGAGGCGGTCCTCGCGGCGCTCATCCTCACCGGCGGCGTCCACGTGTGGCAGATCTACCTGCTGGTCACGGCGCTGTCGATCAGCACGACCTTCCAGCGCCTCGCGTACGGCTCGGCGGTGCCGCAGCTGGTGCCCAAGCAGTACCTGGGCCACGCCATCGGCGTCACGCAGATGACCAACGGCGTCGCCCAGCTCGTCGTGCCGCTGATCGCGGCGGGCCTGCTGAGCGTCATCGGGCTCGGCGGCATCGTCATGATCGACGTCATCAGCTACGTCTTCGCCGTCGCCGTCGTGCTGCTGGTCCGCTTCCCCGACACGCTGCCGTGGCGGCCCCGCGAGCCGCTGACCACGGAGATCGCCAAGGGCTTCAGCTACACCTGGCACGACCGCGGGCTGCGCTCGGTGCTGGCCTTCTTCGCCGTGCTCAACCTCTTCCTGTCGCCGCTGCTGCTGCTCGTCTCGCCGCTCGTGCTGTCCTTCGCCTCGCTCGGCGACGTCGGCCGGATCTCGGTCGTCAGCGGGCTCGGCATCATGCTGGGCGGTACGACGATGGCGCTGTGGGGCGGGCCGCGCGCGATGCGCTTCCGGGCGGTGCTCGGCACGACGCTGTGCATGGCCGGCGGCGGGGTGCTGGTGAGCCTGCGGCCGTCGCTGTGGCTGATCGGGGCGGGCGCGTTCGCGCTGACGTACTTCCTGACGATCATGAACTCCGTCTACACGACGATCGTGCAGCTCAAGGTGCCGTACCGCTACCACGGGCGGGTCTTCGCGCTCAACACGCTGGTCGCGTGGTCGACGCTGCCGATCGGGATGGGCGTGATCGCGCCCTTCGGGTCCGAGCTGTTCGACCGGCTGCTCACCCGGCACGGGGCGCTCGCCTCGACCGCCGGGCATGTGGTCGGGACGGGGCCGGGGCGGGGTGTCGCGTTCATGTTCCTGGTGTGCTCGGTGGGCATGGTGCTGGTCGTGGCGGGCGCGCTGCGGATCAGGCGGCTCGCGCGGTTCGACACGGACATGCCGGACGCGGTGCCGGACGATCTGCTCGGGATGGAGGCGCTGGCCTCGCGCCGGGAGGCGGCGCCGGCGGCTCCGGAGGCGGCATCGGAGGCTGTTTCGGAGGCGGCCCCGGAGGCGGCTCCGGCTCCGGTGGGCTGAGGTCGTGGGCCTTGTGCCGCCGGGCCGGGGCGGGATTGTCGGACCCCCGTGCGAGGATGTGGGCGTACGGGAAGTTCACGGTCGTTAACGTCGGCGCGGGAGGCGGGTCCGGTGAGTGGTACGGGTGAGGTGCGGTACGGCGAGTTCGTGCGGGTCGAGCGGCACGGGGCCCGGGTGGCCGAGCTCGTGCTGGACCGGCCGCGCGCGATGAACGCGGTGTCGGCGGCGATGGCCGGGTCGATCGCGGCGGCGTGCGCGGCGCTCGCCGCGGACCGTACGGTGAGCGTCACCGTCGTCAGCTCGTCGGCGGAGAAGGCCTTCTGCGTCGGGGCCGACCTCAAGGAGCGCAACGCGCTCTCCGACGCCGAGCTGGGCCGGCAGCGCCCGCTGGCCCGGGCGGCGTACACGGGCGTGCTGGACCTGCCGATGCCGACGGTGGCCGCGGTCCACGGCTACGCGCTCGGCGGCGGGTACGAGCTGGCGCTCGCGTGCGACGTGATCGTGGCGGACGGCACGGCGGTGGTGGGCCTGCCCGAGGTGTCGGTGGGCGTCATCCCGGGCGGCGGCGGCACGCAGCTGCTGCCCCGCCGGGTCGGCGCCGCCCGCGCCGCCGAGCTGGTATTCACCGCCCGCCGGGTCGAGGCCGCGGAGGCGGCGTCCCTCGGCATGATCGACGTCCTGACGCCCCCGGGCACCCCGGCCCGCACCGGCGCGCTGGAGCTGGCCGCCCGGATAGCGGCGAACTCACCCGTCGGCCTGCGCGCCGCCAAACGCGCCCTCCGCCTGGGCCACGGCCTCGACCTCCGCGCCGGCCTCGACGTCGAGGACGCCGCCTGGCGCACGGTCGCCTTCTCCGCCGACCGCGCGGAGGGCGTCGCGGCCTTCAACGCCAAGCGCACACCTGACTGGCCGGGTGAGTAGCCCTCTGCGGGCTGCGGGCTGCGGGCTGCGGGCTGCGGGCGCCGGGCGGCGGCTCGGCCTGCGGTCGGGCCCGGCCAGTCGGCGGCCGGTCCTGGCAGGCGCCGGAGGCTGCCGGCGGGTCCGGCTCGGGCGGCTGCCCGGCGTGCGGCCGGGTGCGGTTCGCCCCTGCTCAGGGCGCGCGACGCGCGCATCGCGGCCGTTCGGCCTATCCCGGCGTCGTGACCGCGGGCGGGCTCCCTAACCTGGGGGGATGGAGGACGGGACGGCCGATCGACGGCTCGCGGCGGTCGTCGAGCTGGCGCAGGCGCTGGCGACGGCGCAGACACCGCAGGACGCCGCTCGCGCGGGGGCGCGGCGCGCACGGCTGGCGATGGGCGGGTCGTTCGCGGCGGTATCCGCGTGGGAGCGGGAGACCGGGCGGCTGCGCGTCCTGGTCAACGACGGCGACCTCGCGCCCGGCGAGGAACCGGAGCCGGCCGACGAGTCGTACAGCGTGCACGACTTCCCGGAGATCGCGGAGTTCCTGCACGGCACCTGGGCCCGCGGCGGCGAACCGCACGCGTGGGTCGAGACCGCGCAGGGCACCGGCGCGTCACCCGGCGGGAGCAGCTGGGGCCGGGCGGCGGCGCTGCGCCGGCGCGGGCGCGGCTCGTGCGTCGTGGCGCCGCTGGTGCTGCACGGCAGGGCGTGGGGCGAGGTGTACGTGGCGCGCGGCCACGGAGAGCCGCCCTTCGCCCGGCGCGACGCCGACTTCGCGACGGTGCTGGCCGCGGTCATCGCCTCCGGCATCGCGCAGACCGAGCGCCTGGCGGAGGTGCAGCGCCTGGCGTTCACCGACCCGCTCACCGGCCTCGGCAACCGCCGGGCGGTCGACCAGCGGCTGGACGAGGCGCTGGAGCGCCACCGCACCGATGGCTCGCCCGTCAGCCTCGTGGTCTGCGACCTCAACGGCCTGAAGAAGGTCAACGACCGCTACGGCCACGCGGTCGGCGACCGCCTGCTGGAACGGTTCGGCTCCCTGCTGTCGCTGTGCGGCGCGATGCTCCCCGGCAGCCTGGCGGCCCGCCTCGGCGGCGACGAGTTCTGCATCGTGGCGGTGGGCAGCCCGGCGGACGAGGTCGTGCACGCGGCGGCCGAGCTGTGCCGCCGCGCGGCGAAACTCGACGTCGGCGAGGGCGTCGCCTGCGGAGTCGCCTCCACGGCGGACCCGATCGGCCCCGTGCGCTCCGCCCGCCGCCTCTTCCGCCTCGCCGACGCCGCGCAATACCGCGCGAAGGCCCTGCGCTCCCCGACCCCCGTCGTCGCCGGCCGCGAGGGCCCGGAAGACCCCGTCCTCCACCTGGCCGACGCCCCACCCCCGACCGACCCCACCGAACGCCGCCACATCCGCGGCCAACACCCGTAACCCCCCTCACCCCCTGCCCCCACCGGCGCCCGCCGTCCCACCGGCGCCCGCCGTCCCACCGGAGCCGGCCGGGTCCGGAGCCGCCGCGGGCCCGGCCCGGCAGGAGCCCCTTCGCCGTACGGTCAGCGCAGCTCGCCGATCGCCTTGGCCACCAGAGCGCGTGCCTCCGCTCCGTAGACGGCCTGCTGCTGCAGCGCGCCGAACGCCTTCAGGTAGACACCCACCTCGTCCGGCGCGGTGATCTTCACCGAGGCGGACAACGGCTCGTGATCCACCCGGACGTCGTCGAAGACCGTGAACGACTCGACCGCCCACATCGTCCGCGGCGACGCCGACGGGATGATCCCCAGCGACACGGCCGGCAGGTCCATCGCGGACAGCAGCGCCCCCAACTGGCTCGCCATCACGCTGAAGTCCCCGAGCCGGTACCCCAGCACCGCCTCTTCGAGGACTATCGCGAAGCGATGGTGCCCTTCACGGATGATCCGGGACCTGTCCACCCGCGCCGCGACCGCGTCCGCGACGTCGTCGGGCAGACCCCGGAACGTGGCGATCGACCGCAGCAGCGCGGTCGCGTAGCCGGGCGTCTGGAGGAACCCCGGCACGACGTTGGAGCAGTACACCTTGAACAGGCGGGTCCGCTCGAACAGGTTCGCGTTGGCGGTCTGGAGCTGCTTCAGGCCCGTGCGCTGCAGACGCCGCCACTGCACGTACAAGGAGTCGGCGGCTCGGTTCGCCGCGATGAGTGAGGGCGCCTGGGCGTCGGCGCCGCAGGCGCGGCACCACTGGCGGACGTCCTCGTCGGAGGGCGCGGTGCGGGCGTTCTCGATCCGCCCGCTCTTCGCTTCGCTCCACCCGCACCGAGCCGCGACCTCCCGCTTGGTGATGCCGGCGTCGAGGCGGATCTCACGCAGGCGCTCCGCGAGACGCCGGCGGGCGGCTTGGACGCTGGTGGACGGGGAGGTCGGCGGCATGGTGCCTATTGTGTGCTCGTCCGCTACTCGATCTCGAAGTCCTCGTGGGGGACGGCTCGTTCCCAGACCCTCTCGAACGCCGCCGCGCTCAAGGCCACGACGCCCGGGTCGTCGGTGAACTCCTCGCCCACGTAGGCGCCGTCGCCGCCGAAGTCGCTGTACCGCACGACCTGGTCGTCGAAGACCCAGAAGTCACGGCCGGGCATGAGCAGGCTGCCGGTCTCCCGGCGCGGCAGCCACCGCACCTGCTCGCCGGCCCGCACGTTCGCCTCCGTGACGTAGTGCTCCCACCGGATGTACTCCGACACCGGCTCGCACACCACCCGCGCGCGGCGGACCCGCACACCGCGGCCCACGGCATCGGCGATGTCCTGGTGGAACGGGCGCCACCACGAGGCCCGGTCCGCCCAGTCCACCCGCTGCCCCTGCCGCCATGCCTCGAAGCGGGGGTTGCTGTAGTAGACGTCCCGCATCTCCAGGTGGACGGCCGACCGGGTGGCCCCGGCCAGCAGCTCCTCAAACGTCCAGGCCCTCGGCTGCATCGCACGCCTTCCTCAGAATGTGCACCATCCGCAACGGGATCCGGACGACCGCCTCGTCGTCGGGAAGCGGCCCAGTTGAGCGCACCTTCTCGTTGAGCGCGTCCCCGGCCTTCCAGCCCTGGAAGACGAACTCCCGCCGTTCCTCCTCGATCCATACCCGAGGGCAGTTCTTCTCGTCGGTGTCCGGATCGATGCCGATGAAGCGTAGCTCCATGTTCCCCTCCAATACGCCGTGGCTTACACGTACTTGCACCAAGTTCAGGTCTGCGGGTGGGGGCGGCAAGGGCGCACTGCGGGCGCACGGATGGCTGAGCAAGTCGCGTGCAAGTCGGTGCTAGTTGCTGGCGCGGGGGCACAGGCGATTCCTAGCGTCGAGGGTGCGGTCTTCCCGGGCCTTTCTCGGGCCCTTCGCGGGCCCTTCGCGGATCCGCAGTGCCACACCGGGCCCGGCAAGGGGCCGACGCCCCACTCGACGTCGGGGGGAGGTGACCTCCGTGAGCGCATTTGCGGCAGATCCGGGCGACGACGACCCGACCCCGCCGGCCGACGAGCCGGACTGCGGCGGCGGCGACGGCTGCGGCAGGCAGTAGCAGGCACCACCCGATCGGGGCCGGCCCCCGTAGGGGCGCCGGTCCCACCTCCCGGAGGACGGACATGACGCAGCACTGGCACGCGTACACGTACACCGGACCCGGGCGTCCGAGGGATGCGGACGCCCGGGACCCCGCCGTCGCGGCGCCGCCGCTCGTCATCGCCGAGTGGCCGGACAAGCCGCGCTCGATGCTCGTCGGGCAGTTCGCCGATCGTGAGGCGGCGGCGTCATGGCTGGAGCAGGAGGTGGCGAGGACGCCGCCGATGCCGACCGCGCTGCCGGCCGAGTCGCTGGTCGCGTACGCGCGGACGCGGCTGGCTCAGGACCCGGCCGACGTGGTGACGCGCTATTACACGGCGAGCAGCTACGTCTGCCGGGACTTGGTGCTGTGCACCGGCCGATGCCCGGCATCGCCCGCCGAATAGCCGGCGGTGGCCACCGCCGGGCCACTGTCAGGGTTCCTTGACAGTGCCCGCCCTGTCAGGGCATCCTGACACGCATGGGAGCTGAGGACACACCGGCCTCGCTGGCCGGGCAGGTCACCGCGAAGGACCCCGACGTGGGGCTGCGGGCTGTCGTCGCGTTGCGGCGGCTGCTGGAGGAGCTGGAGCGGCTGCACGTCGACAACGCCCGTGACCAGGGGTGGTCATGGCAGAGCATCGCCACCGCGCTGAACATCAGCCGGCAGTCGGTGCACGAGAAGCACGCGAGCAGGCGCAAAGCCACGGGCAAGGAGGAGTAGAGGTGTTCGAGTTCTTCACCGACCGGGCGAGGCGCGCGGTGGTGCTGTCGCAGGACGAGGCGATCGCCCTCGGGCACGACTTCATCGGGACCGAGCACCTCCTGCTCGGCCTCATCGGCACCGACCGGAGCACCGCCGGGGACGTGCTGCGCGAGCAGGGCGTCGAGCTTGCCCGGGCCAGGGCGGAGACCGTACGGATCCTGGAGGCCGCGGGCATCGCGGCGACCGGCGGGCAGCCCGCGAAGGACGCGCTGTCGTCCCTCGGCATCGACGTCGAGGAGATCCGGCGCCGCGCCGACGACACCTTCGGCCCCGGCGCCTTCCAATACCCCCGCCCCGCCTACACCCCGCACGCCAAGAAGGCCCTGGAGCAGACCCTCCGCGAGGCCCGCGCACTGGGCCACGAGAAGTTCGGCACCGAGCACATCCTGCTCGGCCTGCTGTCGGCCGGCGAAGGCCGCGGCCTCCAGGTCCTTACCGCCCTGGACGTCGCCCCCGCCACCCTCCGCGAGGCGATCCTCACCCGCCTGGCGGAACAGCCCTAGACCGGCGGCAGCGTCAGGACCGCCCCCCCGGGCCGGCCGAGGTCCCGTAGCCGGCCGGTTTTCCGATGAGGTGCACACACCGCAGTGCACACACCTCAGTGCGGCACGAGGCTCGTAACTGCGCGGCATCGAGTCGCATGGGCTGGACTCTCCGCTCGAAGGAGTCGTGCCGATCCGTCGGCCCTGGTATCAGGTGACGATCAGCATGTGTGCCTTGCCGCCGTTGTGGAAGTCCACGCCGAGGCCGGGGTTCATAGGCGGGGTCTCCCGGGCGGAGTACGCGTACGTCCTGGCGACCTCGGGGTTACCGGAGTTGTTCAGCAGCGCTGCCAGGTACAGCTCGGCACGCTGCGGACTGGGCTTGCCGCCCTCGTAGAGCTCAGGAACCGCCACCTGGGACGGAGGCTCTGCCGTGACCGGCGCCTCCGGCTCGCAGAAGTTCTCCCCTGGGGGCGGCACGGCCGTGAGGGATACGTGGATCACCGCGCCCGTGCCGAACTCCACTCGCACACCGTAAGGTCGCGTCGTCCCCTCCTGCCAGGGCTCGGCGGCGGCTACTTCGCCGCCCCTCCGGAAGGCCGTGATCGCGAACTCCTGGAAGCGTGCGGGTCGCATCGCTGCTGGTCCTTTCCTCGGCGAGCAGCCGCTCGCGCTCGGCTCATGCTGGGGCGACGGGCTCGTCGGATTGCCAGGTGTGCGGGCCCGGGTGGGCGGTGAAGTGGCCGCAGGCGGTGCGGTCGGGGGAGAGGGCGGGGCAGTCGGGGCGGAGCTGGAAGGTGTCCGGCGGGGTGCCGTGCCGCCAGCGCGCCCAGAGGGCTCCGGGGACCTCCGGCGGGAAGTGGTCGTACACCACGGCGTAGTGCTCGTCACCGTTGTGCGCCGCCCCGAGGGCGCAGACCAACTCGTCCGCGATCAACCGCCGGTCGGCGGTGGGGTAGGTCTGGAGCACTTCGGTCCGGAGGGCGAGCGGCAGGAAGGCGGACGCCTCGCACAGCTCTCCTGTGGTCGTGGCGGGCATGACGGTCGGTCAACTCCTATGACGTGAGAAGGCTGAGCAGGACGCCCAGGGCGAGAAAGGACCCGGCGAGGAGGCAGAGGTAGAGGGCGCCCGCGTGGCGCCCGAGCGTTCGCAGCAGCCTCACCGCGCCACCTCGCCCCACACCGCCTTGCCCGTGGCGCCGAGTACGGTCCCCCACCGCCGCGCGGTGCACGCGTCGACGAGCAGCAGCCCGCGCCCCCGCTCGGCGTCCGCACCGCCGCCGCTGTCCCTGACCGGCACGTGCGCGGTGTCCGAGTCGTGCACTTCGATCCGTACGCCGCACCCGTCCGCGAGCCGGCTGAAGCGCGTACTCACCACCGGGTCGGGCCCGTGCGCGTGCGCCAGGGCGTTGGACAGCAGCTCCGTGAGGACCAGCACGCAGTCGTCCGCCAGGTCGGCCAGGCCCCAGCCGCGTAACGCCTCCCGGAGCTGCCGCCGTGCCGCCGGCACCGAGGACGGGAACGGGTCCCAGCGGTACGTCACCGCCTCCGCGGGGGCCGGTCCAAAAACTCTGCCCATTCCCTTGGGCGCTGACGGCATGCCGTGCTCGGCCACGGTTCCTTCCTTCGCGTACTTCGCAGTCGTTTTGGTCACCACGACGCCCTGACCTCGCTACCTTGGGTCTCGCTGTCCGTACTGCGATCGTCGCCGTTCGACGTGACGGGGGGAAGCAACCCACCGTCCCGACGCGTAGGGCGCAACAGGAGGAGGCACGCGCATGACCTTCGAACCACGAGTTCTTCACCCCGAGCGATCAGTTCGCGACCTGCTGGGGGCAGACATCAGGCGGCACCGGGAACGCATGGGGTTGTCCCTGGCCCGCCTCGCGAAGATCCTCAACTACAGCAAGAGCCAGCTCTCCAGGATCGAGACCGCCGAGCTGCTGCCGAGCGAGGACCTGGTGCCGCGCCTGGACCTGCTCTTCGAGACTGGCGACCACTTCCAGCGGCTTTACGCGGTCGCGCGACGTGAGAAGTTCCCCGGGAAGTACCAGCGCGCGATCGAGTTGGAGGCGGCGGCACGGGTCATCGAGGAGTACACGTGCCAGAACGTCCCGGGCCTGCTGCAAACCCGTGAGGTGGCACAGCGCATGCTGCGCGCGGGCTATCCGCACCTTCCTCCGTCGGACATCGACGCCATGGTGGGCGTGCGGCTGGAAAGGCAGGCCCGGCTCTCGGGAGACTCGCCGCCCCGGTGCTCTTTCATCCTGGACGAGGCTGTACTGCGTCGGCCTGTAGGAGGCCCAGCCACCATGGCCGCCCAACTTGGCGAGATCATCCGCGCCGCCGCGGAGTCGTCACACATCACAGTCCAAGTGCTGCCGTTCTCGACGGGCGAGCATCCGGAGATGGGTGGCTCGTTGTCGCTGTACACCCTGCCGGACCGCCTGACAATTGGTTGGTCGGAAGGGAGCCAGGATGGGACGATGGTTGACGATCCGGATGCCGTCGCGGCCCGCCGGGAGTCCTACGATCTGCTCAGGGCGCAAGCCCTCTCGCCTCAGGACTCCGAGGCGGTGATCAGAGCGGTCATGAAGGAGTACGAGCACCATGCAGCCCACCTCCGCCGCCCCCCGGTGGCGTAAGAGCAGCTACAGCAACACCAACGGCGGGACGTGCGTCGAGGTGGACGACGCCAACCCCGGCGCCGTACGTGACTCCAAGGACCCGCACGGCCCGGTGCTGCGGTTCTCGCCCACGGAGTGGCAGGCATTCGTGACGTCCGTCCGCATAGGCACGTTCGACACCCCCTGACGACCGCCGCCCCGCCCGACCTCCGGCCCCCGAACAAGCGCTCCCGCCCGCCGCGGTCGCCCGGCGGAAGCGAGCGCCCAGCCGCGCAGAAAGCCCCGCCCGAGCGCCACCCAAGGCACCCCCGAGCGGGGCCGGCTACCGGGCGCCTGACGGATTCGTTCGGCGCGGGTCCCGTCAGGCGGGCAGGCCCGACTTGATGAGCTGGATATGGCTCTCCTGCATTCCCTCCGGGAGTGCGTCCGGGCTGAACCATGCCGCCTCCAGGATCTCGAAGCTGTCGAGCTTGAGAGTTCCCCCCCGTGCACAGAGCTTCGTACGCGATCTCCACGCGCAGCTTGTATCCGCTGGTCACCTGGACCAGCCGTCCCGGAACAACCTCAAGACCGGCCTCCTCCCGGACCTCTCGAACGACGGTCTCCGGGAACTCCTCGCTCTTGACCGCGTAACCGGTGGGAAGCCCCCACGGTCGATCCGCAGGCCACATGCGGTGCTTGAGGAGCAGGACCTCTCCCGCCTCGTTGCGGACCACGCCCGTCACGCCGACCATGAATTTGGCATGGGCGAACCACTGGACCACTCGCACAGCAGTTCCCGGACGTCCTCGTGGTCAAGCGCAACCAGCCGCGCCTGCACGCCGCGCTACGCGCCCTGCCCTGGAAGGAATGCACCACGGCGAGCTACGACCGCGAGCACGGGCACGGCCAACGCGAGACTCGCTCGGTACGTGTGCTGACCGTCACCGGCCTCGGCCTGAACTTCCCGCACGTCACACAGGCCGTGAAGATCCACCGAAGTGGCGCAACCTCAACACGACACGCCACACGAAGGACACGCACCCCACGCCAACCTGACCAAGCACTACTGGGTTACAGGCTCAATAGTATAATGACTCGAATCATCGAGCCAGCAAGAAAATTGACCGGTAGGGCCGTTGACGCACAATTCCAGATCCCCTCCGGAATCATCGGAGTACCAGTCACTTGTATGGGATCCCGATGTGGAAAAAATGTACTTTCCATAGATGGTACTGTCTGGAAGGGTACTCACCAGCCAGGCGGACGCACCCACTTTGCAGTCATTGGCGTACCAGCGTATGTACTTGCGCTGAGAATTTCCCATCTTCTTCGTTTGGCGATAGGCCGTACAGCCATCAACCTGGATTGCTTGAGATTCCTTCGATGAAGCCGAAGGACTGTGCGAGGCACTTGTATCTCCGGGTGAACCACCTTCGCGAACTGCTCCTGCGGGCGAAGAACTAGCGGTGTCACCACCTTGAGAATCAGCTTTTGAATTGCGACTGGCGCTGCACGCAGCAACCACGAGGCATGCAACTGCCACAATCGCCATAGCCCCGTACCTCCTACGGGGGTTTTCTTTCAGCATCCTCATCCTCGCAGCAAGAAATGTCACCTGGCGGGCCGAGCAAACGGCGAGTGCGATCAACTTTCTTGCCGCCAACAGCCGTTGCGGAAGCCAGCGTACTCCCATCAGGCGGAAGGCATGCCTCAAGGCCGAGCAACACGACCAATCCCGACTCTGCCCCGTCCGCATGATGCATCGCCAAGGCATTCAGGCTCAACCTTGACGGATGGAACCTCCCACTCCTGCACATCACCACCAGGCACCACCGCTAGCTGCGAGAGCACGACGAACGTTGAACAACGAGGAATAATGCCTACATATTTAATATTACGCCCATTGTGTACCTAAATCCACCCCGCCCATGGGGAACCATTCGGATTAATCATTTCTTTCCGCAAGAATGGGCCCATAACGGGAAAATGGATTATGTCAAAAATTGCATTTATGGCTGAAACCAACTAGCTCCTGGCTGGGTTTAGTCACTTGTCGAACGCGTGTACCGCTGAGATGATTACTCCTAGGCGGGGTGGAGAGAAATGCGCTCCACTCCGACCTCGGCAGTGAGTTTTCGAATTCTAATGGGGAGGGGAAATGAAGCGCAGGCGCAGAGTCGCCACAGTCATCGGCCTTACCAGCGCGGCCCTCATAGCGCTGGCCATGCCGGCGCAAGCAGTAGAAGGTTCGTGGCAAGTAGGGGTCACCGGATGTACTCTTGAGCAGCAAGTCCAACTGCGGGGAAGTCCCTTGCACGACTACATGCGGTGGAGCACAATCGGCACTTGTGGGGCGGGGTCGTGGGGCAACATCGTGAGCGTTCTTCCCGACAATACCATCTACGAAAAGTGGAATTTCTATACTGCGGGAACTCACACGACCTCGTGGTACTACGACGGCCCCGGCTACGACCTCCAGGTGTGCGTCAATGGTCCGACCGGCGAGATGGCATGTGGCCCTGATAACTGATTCCATGCCCACGTGACGAGTGACGTTTTCTCAACGTTGGTCATTTCCGGATTCCTTTGAGGATGAGGGTTGTTCGGGTGACGCGCTGATCATGTGGGTGTCGAGTCCGTATGAAAACCAAGCGAGTCCATGAGCGTTTTCAGCGTTGCCTCTTCAGGGTGAGGACGGCTTTGGTGATGACGGTCATGCGGTTGGGGCTGATGCGGGATCTGCGGAAGATCTGCCAGGATTTCAGCCGGGCTATGCCTCGTTCGACGGGTGCCCGGGCTGCGGAAAGGGCCTGGTTCTTGGTCCGCTCGGTGAGGGTGAGTTCACCGCCTGGTGGGCGGCGCTTGGCGGTGGTGGCCCAGTCCCCCGCTCCGATGTAGGCCATGTCGGCGAGGATCGGGACGCCCTGGCGTGCACAGATCCGCAGGATCTTGTGGGTGCGGGCGGCCGTCAGGTCGTGGGTCCGGCCCGGCAGGGCCGGCGACAGCCACAGGATCTCGCCGGCCGGGTCCGTGACGACCTGAACGTTCACGCCGTGCCGCTTGTGCTTCGAGGAGTAGTCGGCCCTGCCGTCGCCGACGCGGTCGCACTCTGCGAGCGTGCCGTCCAGCAGGACGAAGTCCGGGTCGTGTGCGCGCAGCGTCTTCAGCAGGCCCGGCGCTCGCTCGGCAAGCAGACCGGTGACCGCGGTGACATAGGCGTGGGCGGTGCCGACGGATATCCCGAAGGCCGCGGCGATCCGGGCGAGCGTGTCGTGGTGACGCAGGTACACGAGTGCTACCAGCGCACGGCGGTGCGGCGGTGCGGCGGTGCGGCGGGAGTTTGCAGCGCCGGTCACCTTCGCGGGTGACGATGAGCATGGTGACCCACTCGACGAGTGCATGGGCCAGGCCGCACCCTGGGACGGCAACCCTAATCCTCACAGGCAGGATACGGAACCAACAGGGCTCCCGCGCTGCTGAGCTGAGACGTCGAACACCTCGCTCAACGGCACGGGAGCCCTGCCCGTTGCGCACTCCGCGACCCCACACCACCCCGTCACCCGATCAGGTGCCACGCTGAAAACGCTCAATGTTCATCCGGTCATGAAGGAGTACGAGGACCATGCAGCCCACCTCGGCCGCCCCCCGGTGGCGTAAGAGCAGCTACAGCAACACCAACGGCGGGACGTGCGTCGAGGTGGACGACGCCAACCCCGGCGCCGTACGTGACTCCAAGGACCCGCACGGCCCCGTCCTGCGATTCTCGCCCGCGGAGTGGCAGGCATTCGTGACGTCAGTACGCATAGGCACGTTCGACACCCCCTGACAACCGCCGCCCCGCCCGGCGCCCGGCTCCCGAACAAGCGCTCCCGCCCGCCGCGGTCGCCCCGCGGAAGCCAGCGCCCGGCCGCGCAGAAAGCCCCGCCCGAGCGCCACCCAAGGCGCCCCCGAGCGGGGCCGGCTACCGGTCGCCTGACGGATTCGTTCGGTGCGGGTCCCGTCAGGCGGGCAGGCCCGACTTGATGAGCTGGATATGGCTCTCCCGCATTCCCTCCGGGAATGCGTCCGGGCTGAACCACGCCGCCTCCAGGATCTCGAAGCCGTCGGGCTTGAGAGTCCCCCCGTGCACAGAGCTTCGTACGCAATCTCCACGCGCAGCTTGTATCCGCTGGTCACCTGGACCAGCCGCCCCGGAACAACCTCAAGACCGGTCTCCTCCCGGACCTCTCGAACGACGGTCTCCGGGAACTCCTCACTCTTGACCGCGTAACCGGTAGGAAGGCGAACCACAGGACGCGCCACGGCAACGGGCCACGGATGAGTTTTTCCAATCCCCTGGCAGCGATCCGCTTCGAGCTCGTAACACGATCTTGTGGCGCTGGTTGCCCTACCGCTGATACTCGGCCGCGGATCTGCCCCGATACTTGGGCGGTGGACAGCTACGAGGGCACTGCGACGCTTGAGTGGTGGGCCAACCGGTCGACGTGCTTGGGCAGGTTTGGCGTGCGAGTCGAGGTCGGCGTCACCGGCAGCGGGTGGACGTGCGGTGCGGCCCTCGAGCCTTCCCTGACCGGGGAGGATCGGGAGAGTTTCGACTTCCTGATGGCGCTTGACCCGCTCTTCACCCTGCGCTTCGACGAGGAGACCGTGCTGCACGTCAACGTTGCCGTGACAGATGACGGCGGAGGCCTCACTCTTGCCGCCTACGAAGCAGAGGCCGCGGAGGCAGCAGGTTCCCGGCGGCTGCCGGACTAGAGACCCGGCCGCGCCAGGCGCTATGACGTCGTCGGCCAGAACCTCTACTGGCGCTGTCGGGTAAAGATCATTGACCACTCGCACAGCAGTTCCCGGACGTCCTCGTCCCAGACCGCGTACCCCTCGTACCTGCCGAAGTCCTCCCGGCTGGAGGACGCCCTGCCGTTCAGGTTTCTTGGTGACGGTTTTGGACTGGTCACCGGGGCATCGGCGATACTTGCCCGCACAACTCGACATCGACCATCGCGGGGGTCAGCTTCCCGCTTTCGATGTTGCTCACCTTCGTCTGGCTCATGCTGCAGCGCTTGGCGAGCCGGGCCTGGGTCCACCCGGCCCGCCTGCGCTCCTCTTTTAGCGCTGCCGCCAGGTCCGACCTGGAACGGCCCAGGGCCTGCGGGTCAAAGGTCAAGGTCCTGCACGTACTCCTCGAAGGGAACCGACTCGTCGACCGCGATCCTCTGGAATTCGAGGAACGGTGAGATGTCGCCGTCGAACAGCTCTCGGCTGATCTGCCGACCGTCGGGGTGGTAGTTCATGAGGACCACTTCGGCGCGGTCGAACATCCAGAAATCCTGAACCCCCTCAAGAGGGTCGGGACGGTTCGTCACGTCGAGTACGCGAATTTCCTCACCGGCCAGCGCGTGGGGCTGGTAGTAGTGCTGGAACTCGAACCGCAGATACGCCGAGAGGGGGCGGGTCAGCACGTGGACCCGGCCCTGGGCGCGCCCTTCCGTGACCTGCCGACGCAGTCGGTCCGTGTATGCGTTCGACACGGTCGTCGGGTCGATGCGGGCACCGTTCCTGAACGACTCGAACTCGTCCGCCTCCTGAGGCATGAGGTACTGCGGCAGTGTCTCCAGGCGCCAAGCCTCCCGCCGGAACTTTTCGAAGCGAGCGGCCCACTCGTCACCAGCCAAGAGCACGAACGGCCTCCCTCAACGTCTCCTCCGTGATCTCCACCAGCCCTTCCCCTTCCGGTGCTTCGAAGACGTCGGTGACGTGACCTTGTACCACGAATGACCCCGATGCGGTCGCTACGAGTGGCGTGAGTGGGCCGTCCATGCGGGAGCGCCAATATTGGCGTCATCGCATAAATACCAGGCCGGCGGCCTGACGGGCGGTCAGGACCTTGCAGGCGCCCGCGACTCCACGGACCCGCGCGGGCCTGGGTTGCGGTTCGCGCCCGCGGAGTGGCGGGCGTTCGTGGCGTCGGTGCGCGCAGGCGCGTTCGGCACGTTCTAGTGCGCCGCCTCCGTTCTCCACCTGGAGTCTGACCACGCCGGCCGCAGGGAGCAGGGCAGCATGGTCCGCCGCTACGTCGTCCGGCGGAGCAAGCGCACAGCCGATATTCGCTTGCGCGCCATCGCCACGCGGGCCACCGTCGCCTGACACCTCACGAAGGCAGAGAAGATGACCACGCAGACCCGCCATGTCGACCATGAGCTCGTCCAGGCCGCGGCCCATGTGGCGCGTAGTCGGTGCCGGGGCGACAACCACACCGTGGCGGCGGCAGCCCGTGCCCGGGACGGGCGGATCGTCACCGCGGTGAATGCGTACCACTTCACCGGCGGCCCCTGCGCCGAGCTGGTTCTCCTCGGCACGGCAGCCGCCCAGGGCGCCTACGAGCTGGACACGGTCGTCGCCGTGGGGGACCGCGAGCGTGGGGTCGTTCCCCCGTGCGGACGGTGCCGTCAGGTCCTGCTCGACTACTTCCCTGCCCTGAAGGTCATCGTCGGGACGGGCGACCGCCTCCGGGCCGTCTCCATCACGGACCTGCTGCCCGAGAGCTATATCTGGGCCGACCACCAGCTCGACACTGAGCAGACCCGGCGCGAGCTTCAGTAACTGTCGTACGCCGGCGTGCCGTTCGGGCGGAGGACGGCGATGACCGTGCCGCCCTTCGTCGCCGTGACGCTCACCGGGTCCAGGGCGGTGGGGATCGCGCCGGAGGCGAAGAGGCGTTTGCCGGAGCCGATGACGACCGGGTGGACGGTCAGCCGGTATTCGTCGACCAGGCCGTGCCGCATGAGGGTCTGGGCGAGGTCGCCGCTGCCCACGACGTTGATGTCCGCGCCGTCGGTCGCCTTCAGCTTGCGCACGGCGTCGACCGTGTCGCCCTCCAGCAGCGTGGAGTTCTGCCACTCCAGGGAGGTCAGGGTGCGGGACGCCACGTACTTGCGCATGCCGTTCATCCGGGCGGTGAACGGGTTGTCGGGGTCGGCGGTCGGCCAGTAGGAGGCGAAGATCTCGTACGTCTTGCGGCCGAGCAGCATCGCGTCGGCGCCCTCGTACCAGCTGCCGACGGCCGCGCCCACCTCCTCGTCGGACACCTGCTTCTGCCAGCCGCCGTGCTCGAACCCGCTCTCGGGGTCCTCGTCCGGCCCGCCCGGCGCCTGCATGACGCCGTCCAGCGTGAGAAACGTGCAAACGTTGATCCTGCGCATGGTGCGCTCCCTTCGTCGTGGGGGTAGACGGCACGGCGGCCGGAAACTCATCGGCCGGATGCCGTACCCCTCGCAGACGGCGAAGGTTCGTACTGAGGAGTCGTCGATGGCCGTACGCCGTGTCGTGCCCAACATCCGTTCGCGGGCCGAGAAGGCCGGGCAGGCCGAGCAGCCCGGGCAGGCCGCGCGGGAGAGCCGGGAGTTCTACGGGCTGCTGGGGTTCGAGGAGGTCATGAACCTCGGCTGGATCACGACCCTCGCCTCACCGTCCGCCCCCACCGCCCAGATCAGCGTCATGAGCGAGGACAAGACCGCGCCGGTCGTCCCCGACATGAGCGTCGAGGTGGACGACGTGGACGCGGTGTACGCGGCCGTACGCGCGAGCGGCGCGGAAATCGTGCACCCGCTCCAGGACGAGGAATGGGGCGTCCGCCGCTTCTTCGCCTGCGACCCGAACGGCCGCGTCGTCAACGTCCTGAGCCACCGCTGACGGGGCCGCAGGGCCGGACGGGGCACCGGTCGTCAAGTGATGTGCACCCGCTGTCAACGACAGTGTGCGCCGCCGGCAACCACCCTGTGGTCGTGGGCCACCGACGTCACCGTGGCGTCGGGGCCGCGATCATGAGGGGGGAACGCCATGAGGATCCGATACGCCCTGGTCGGGGTGGCGGCGGGGACCACGTTCGCACTGGGGGCGGCCGTGTCGCCCGCCGGCGCCGCCGCGGGGGCGGGCGACACGCACGCGGCTCGGGCGCAGGCCGTGGTCACCGCCACCTCTGCGACCAGGGCGCTGCAGAACCAGCAGGACGCGCTCTGCATCGACGACAGCGCGACCGCCGGGCTGCGGCACAACACCTGCAACGGCGCCAATTACCAGGACTTCACCTTCACCGCGCAGTCCGACGGCTCGGTGACCATCAAGAACGTGCACACCGGGTTGTGCGTCGACGACAGCGTCAGTACCGGCCTGCGGCACAACACCTGCAACTCCTCGGACTACCAGCGCTGGGATCTGCTGCCGTGGGACGACGGCACCCTGTCCCTGATGAACGTGCACACCGGGCTGTGCGTCGACGACAGCGTGAGCGCCGGGCTGCGGCACAACACCTGCAACGTGAGCACGTACCAGAGCTTCTTCGCGGTCTGAGCCACCGGAGCCGGGTAACCCCGCGCCCCGCCGGGCAGGTCCGGCGGGGCGCGGGGCGTGCAGGGGCGTGCGGGGGAGGCGGGGTCAGCGGACGCCGAGGAGGTGGTCCATGGCGAGCTGGTCCAGGGCCTCGAAGGCCATCCCGCGCTGCGCGGCGGCCTCGACGTCGAAGTCCTCGAAGGCGGACGCGTCGGCCAGCAGGCCGGCCAGGCCCTCACCGGGAGCGACCGTGGGCTGGGCGAGCTCGTCGAGGCGGGCGGCGCGCAGCGCCTCCTGGACGGCCGGGTCGGCGCGGAAGGCGGCGGCGCGGTCCTTGAGGATCAGGTAGTTGCGCATGCAGCCGGCCGCCGACGCCCACACGCCGTCGAAGTCCTCGGTCCGCGGCGGCTTGAAGTCGAAGTGCCGCGGGCCCTCGTAACCGGCCGTCTCCAGCAGGTCCACCAGCCAGAACGCCGACCGCAGGTCACCCGCGCCGAAGCGCAGGTCCTGGTCGTACTTGATGCCGGTCTGGCCGTTGAGGTCGATGTGGAAGAGCTTGCCGTGCCACAGCGCCTGCGCGATGCCGTGCGGGAAGTTGAGCCCGGCCATCTGCTCGTGGCCGACCTCGGGGTTGAGGCCGACGAGCTCGGGGCGCTCCAGGGAGTTGATGAAGGCCAGCGCGTGGCCGATGGTCGGGAGCAGGATGTCGCCGCGCGGCTCGTTCGGCTTCGGCTCGATCGCGAACCGGATGTCGTAGCCCTTCTCGGTGACGTACTCGCCGAGCAGGTCGAACGCCTCCTTGAAGCGGTCCAGCGCCACCCGCACGTCCTTGGCCGCGCCGGACTCCGCGCCCTCGCGCCCGCCCCACGCCACGTACGTCTTCGCGCCCAGCTCGACGGCGAGGTCGATGTTGCGCATCGTCTTGCGCAGCGCGTAGCGGCGTACGTCGCGGTCGTTGGCGGTGAAGCCGCCGTCCTTGAAGACCGGGTGCGTGAAGAGGTTGGTGGTCGCCATCGGGACGACCAGGCCCGTCGCGTCGAGGGCGGCGCGGAAGCGCTTGATGATGGCGTCACGCTCGGCGTCGGACGACCCGAAGGGGATCAGGTCGTCGTCGTGGAAGGTCACGCCGTACGCGCCGAGCTCGGCGAGCCGGTTGACGGACTCGACCGGGTCCAGCGCGGTGCGGGTGGCCTCGCCGAACGGGTCGCGGCCCTGCCAGCCGACCGTCCAGAGGCCGAAGGTGAACTTGTGCTCGGGCCCCGGGGTGAGGTTCGTCTCGGAAGTCATGAGGGCTCGCTCCTATTCGTCAGACTGTTGAACAAATTAGTATGCAAGGCCGATGATGGGAAGTGGCAGCTCGCGACGGGCTCGGGAAGGGACAGGAATCACATGGCGCACAACGGGGCGGAGGACGCAGCCGCCGGGGCGGTCGTCCTCGGTGTCGACAGTTCCACGCAGTCCACGAAGGTGCTGGCCGTCGACGTCGAGACCGGGGCCGTACTCGCCTCCGGGCAGGCGCGGCACACCGTCAGCACCGGGGCCGGGCGGGAGACCGACCCCGAGGTGTGGTGGACCGCGCTGCAGGACGCGCTGAGCCAGACGGGTGAGTGGGCGGGCCGCGCGGAGGCCATATCGGTCGGCGGGCAGCAGCACGGGCTGGTCGTGCTGGACGCCGAGGGCCGCCCGGTGCGGCCGGCGATGCTGTGGAACGACGTACGGTCCGCGCCGCAGGCCGCCGCGCTCGTCGAGAAGTACGGCGCCGGGCACTGGGCGCAGCGCTTCGGCTCCGTGCCCGGGGCGAGCTTCACCGTCACGAAGTGGGCCTGGCTCATGGAGCACGAGCCGGCGACCGCGGCTGCCGCCCGGGCGGTACGGCTGCCGCACGACTTCCTCACCGAGCGGCTGTCCGGCGCGGGCGTCACCGACCGCGGCGACGCCTCCGGCACCGGGTGGTGGCGCTCGGACACCGAGAGCTACGACGACGCGCTCCTGGACTCCGTCGGCCTCGACCCCGCGCTGCTGCCCACCGTCCTCGGGCCCACCGACCGCGCCGGTACGGTACGGGACGGGCTGCCGCTGCGGGCCGGCGCGGTCGTCGCGCCCGGCACCGGCGACAACGCCGCCGCGGCCCTGGGGCTCGGCCTCACACCGGGGCGGGCGGCGCTCAGCCTCGGCACGTCCGGCACGGTCTACGCGGTGTCGCGGCAGCGGCCGACCGACCCGAGCGGCGTCGTCGCCGGGTTCGCCGCCGCGGACGGCGGCTGGCTGCCGCTGGCCTGCACGCTGAACTGCACGCTGGCCGTGGACAAGGTCGCCGCGCTGCTCGGGCGGGACCGGGCGGACGTCGAGCCCGGCGGCTCGGTGGCCTTCCTGCCCTTCCTCGACGGCGAGCGCACGCCGAACCTGCCGTACGCCACCGGGCTGCTCACCGGCCTGCGGCACGACACGACCGCCGGGCAGGTGCTCCAGGGGGCGTACGACGGGGCGGTCTTCGCGCTGATGGCGGCGCTGGAGCAGGTGCTGGCGGTGGACGGGGCGGCGCCCTCCGACGAGCCGCTGCTCGTCATCGGCGGTGGCTCGCGCGGGGCGGCGTGGCTCGACACGGTACGCCGCTTGTCCGGGCGGCCGGTCCAGGTCCCGGCGGCCGGTGAACTTGTCGCCCTCGGCGCGGCGGTCCAGGCTGCGGCTGTCCTTACGGGTGAGGCCCCGCACGCCATCGCCCACCGCTGGTCCACCACGGAGGGCCGCACCCTCCCGGCCCTCCGCCGCGACGACGCGACCCTCGAACGCCTGACGACCACGCTGCCGCTGGCCGGGGCGTAGGAGGACGCCACGAGCTGCCCCTTGCGGCGCGCCGCGCGACCATCCGCCGGTGGGCGGCTGATCGCGCCGTTCCCCGCGCCCCTACGCCCGGGGGTGCCACTTGCGGTAGACACGCGACCGTCCGCCGGTGGGTGGCTGGTCGCGCCGTTCCCCGCGCCCCTGACGCCTCGGGGTGCCCCTTGCGGTCGCGTCGCGACCCACCACCGGGGGGAGGTCCCGGTGTGGCAGGACGGGGCAGGGTGGAGGGGCAGGGCCTCAGACAGAATGCAGTGGCAGGCGGGAACGCGGCGCGAGGCGCGGGGGACCCGACCGTAGAGGCGACCGGAGGACAGCGTGAGTAGAGGCACCGGCGCCCAGGCCGGGCTCCGGCGGCGGAACATGGCGCTGGTCATGGGAGCGCTCGCCGCGGGGGAGAGCGTGACGCGCGCGGCCGTCGCCGCGGAGGTCGGCCTCACGCGGGCCACCGTCTCGACCCTCGTGGACGAACTGCTCGCGGCCGGCCTCGTCGAGGAGCAGGGCGCGCAGCGCCCCGGTACCGTCGGCCGCCCCGGCACCGTGCTGGCCCTCACGGAGTCCGGCCCGGCCGGCATCGGCGCCGAGATCGGCGTGGACCACCTGGCCGCGTGCGCGGTGGACCTGCGCGGCCGGGTGCGGGTGCGGGCCGAGCGGCCCGCGGCCAACCGGGGCCGCGGCGCCGACGCCGTACTGGCCGAGCTCGCCGCGCTCACCGGCGACGTCATCGCGCAGGCCGCGGCGGCGGGCCTCACCCCGGTCCGCACCACCGTCGCCGTACCCGGACTGATCGGCCCCGACCACGGCACCGTCCTGCGCGCCCCCAACCTCGGCTGGGAGGACGTCCCGCTCGCCGCGGCGTTCGGCGGCCAGGACCTGGACACCGCGGTGGAGAACGAGGCCAACCTCGGCGCCCTGGCCGAGCTGTGGCTCGGCGGCCACGACGGCCGCCTCACCGACTTCGTGCACGTCAGCGCCGAGATCGGCATCGGCGCCGCCCTCGTCGTCGAGGGCCGGCTCTTCCGCGGGGCGCGCGGCTTCGCGGGCGAGCTCGGCCATGTGCCGGTACGGCCGGAGGGGCCGCGCTGCTCGTGCGGTGCGACCGGCTGCCTGGAGACCTACGCTGGCGAGGAGGCGCTGCTGCGGGCCGCGGGTGTGACGACCGGGCGGGGCGCGGCCCTGAAGGCGGCGGCCGTCGCAGGCGACCCCTCGGCACTGCGTGCGCTGGAGGAGGCAGGCGCCGCCCTGGGCATAGCCCTCAGCGGTGCGGTCAACCTGCTCGACCCGCAGGCCGTCGTGGTCGGCGGCCCGCTCGCGGACCTCGCGCCCTGGCTGCTGCCGGGCGTGCGCCGCGAGCTCGCCGTCCGCGTCACGGACCGCCGCTGGCGGGCCCAGGACGTGCTGATCTCCCGGCTCGGCCATGACGGCGTGCTGCGCGGGGCCGCCTACAGCTCGGTGCGTACCGTGCTGGACGACCCCGCGGCGTGGATCCGCAACCTCACCGACCAGGCGGCGGACCCGGCCTCCGGCACCGGAAGCTAGCCGCAGCTCACCGCCCCGAGCCATGCGCACAGCCCGAGCCATGCGCACAGCCCCGAGCCATGCGCACCGCCCCGGGCCGAGCGCAGCTCACCGCCCCGAGCCGCGCAGCGCCACGCTCACACCGCCGAGCCGGCCACCCACTGGCTCCACGTCATGTTCCAGCCGTTGAGCCCGTTGCTGGGCTGGATCACCTTGTCCGGCGAGTTCACGACCTGCACGACATCGCCGATCAGCGAGTTGTCGTAGAACCACGCGGCGTCCGTCGTCGGGTCGCCGCCGCCCTTGAGGTCCTCCAGGCCGATGCAGCCGTGGCTGGTGTTGGCGTTGCCGAAGACGGACGGGTCGCTCCAGTAGTTGCCGTGGATGAACGTGCCGGAGTTGCTCAGCCGCATCGCGTGCGGGACGTCGGGGATGTCGTACTCGCCCTTGCCGTCGTCGTCGGTGAAGCCGACCGTCGCGCCGTTCATGCGCGTCGTCTGGTCCTTCTCCTCGATGACCATCTTGCCGTCGTACGTGGTGTGGTCCGGGCCGCCCGCCGAGATCGGGATCGTCCGGATCACCTGGCCGTCGCGCACGACGGTCATCATGTGCGTGGCGGTGTCGACCGTGGAGACCTGCGAGCGGCCGATGTCGAAGCTCACCGTCTTGTGCTGCGTGCCGTGCACGCCGGGCGCGCCCTCGACGCCCTTCCAGTTCAGCGTCATGGTGACGTGCGAGCCGGGCACCCAGTACGTCTGCGGGCGCAGGTCCAGCCGCTTGCTGCTGAACCAGTGGCCGACGATCTGCTGGCCGCTGGTGGAGGTCATCGTGACGCCGCGCTGCACGGCGGCCCGGTCCTTCTGGGCTATCGCGTGGTCGAAGTTGATCGACACGGGCATGCCGACGCCGACGACGGAGCCGTTCTCCGGCGTGTAGTAGCCGGTGAAGGTGGCCGGGGTGGGCGCGGCGGTGGCGAAGCTCGCGGTCGCGGCGGCGGGCTGGCCCTTGCCGTCGACGGCCGCGGCGGCGACCGCGTATTCGGTGCTGTGCGCGAGCGAGCCGGACGGCGTCCAGGTCTTCTTGTCCGCCGACAGCTTGCCGGCGACGGCCTTGCCGGTGTCCTTGGTCTTCATCGTGACCGAGGTCAGCGTGCCGCCGCTGACGGTGACCTTGACCGCGCCGCTCACCTTGGCGCCGGTGGAGCCGGACCGCGGGGTGATGGTGATCTTCGCGGCCGAGGTGTGCTTGGCGGCGGCGGCGTCCGCGCCGGCCTGGCTGGTCGCGGAGGGCGTCTGGGTCGGGCCGGGCGTGCTGGTGGTGGCGGAGGCGGCGGCGGTCGGCGAGGACGAGCTCGCCGCCTTGCCGTCCGTGTGGGACCCGATCCCGCCGCACGCGGTCAGGGCGACCGCGCCGCCCACCACCACGGCGGCAGCCGCGATCGCGGTGCGGCGTCGGGTGATCCTGGGGTGCTTGGTGGGTGCGGATCCGTTCTCGGGCGGCGTCGTCACGCGGCTCTCCAATGCGGCAGTGGTCCCCCACGGACGTACCGCGGGCTTCTTCCGCTCCATGGAAACAGCCACGCCGGGGCAAATCGCCCTTTTCGCTCATAAGTGTGGTCCATCCCACCATGGGCGATACGTTCCGTCTCCGCGCGGGTACGGGGGGCGACCGTACGGCGGGGGTACGCGGCCGGCCGGGGGAGTGCGGGCCGCGGCGCGGGGGAGGCGGCTTCCCAAGGGGTGGCCGGGGTCACTACGATCGGGTGCCACCGTCGCAAAATCTGGGGGTTCCCTTGGCCTCGCCCCGCCCTTACGTGGTCGCAGCCGCCGCCTCCGTCCTTGCCGCCGTGTACTTCGTCCCGTCCGCGAGCGCCAGCCCCGAGCACGCCCCGGCAGCCGCCGCGCACTCCGCCGCGGCGGACGCCGGGCAGGCCAAGGACGGCGACCTCGCGGACACCGGCAGCATCGACACCAAGCCGTATCTGATCGGCGGCTCCGCCTTCCTCGTGTTCGGCGCCGGCCTGCTGGTCGACGCCGCCCGGCGCTCCCGCCGGTCCGGGACCACGCCGGCGCTCTAGGCGCTGCACTCTGCACGCATACGGGTACGGGTCCGCTCCCCGCGGGCCCGTACCCGTACCGCTTTCCTACGCCCTCACGCCGTCACGCCGTTCACGGCTTCACGCCCTCACGCCAGCGCCCCGGTGACCGTCTCGGCGGCGCGGACCAGCCCGCCGGACCGTACGAAGGCGTAGGCCGCCTCCAGGTCCGGCGCGAGGAAGCGGTCGCGGCCGGGGCCCGGCACGCCCGCCTCCCGGACCGCGGCGAGCACCGCGGCGGTCGCGGGCGCGGGCCGCGCGGCGGTGCCGGCGAACGTCCTGATCTCCAGCGCCCGGGTCGCCGCGACCATCTCCACCGCGACGACCCGCGCGAGCGCGTCCACCGCGGTACGCAGCTTGCGCGCGGCCGACCAGCCCATCGAGACATGGTCCTCCTGCATCGCCGAGGACGGGATCGAGTCGACCGAGGCCGGCACCGCGAGCCGCTTGAGCTCGCTGACCAGCGCCGCCTGCGTGTACTGCGCGATCATCAGCCCGGAGTCCACGCCGGGGTCGTCGGCGAGGAAGGGCGGCAGGCCGTGCGAGCGGTTCTTGTCCAGCAGCCGGTCGGTGCGCCGCTCGGCGATGGAGGCGAGGTCGGCGGCGGCGATGGCGAGGAAGTCCAGCACGTAGCCGACCGGGGCGCCGTGGAAGTTGCCGTTGGACTCCACCCGGCCGCCGTCGTCCTCGACGATGACCACCGGGTTGTCCACCGCCGCGGCCAGCTCGCGCGCGGCGACCAGCCGGGCGTGGTCGAGGGTGTCCCGGCCGGCGCCGGCGACCTGCGGGGCGCAGCGTACGGAGTAGGCGTCCTGCACGCGCGGGGCGTCGTCCTGGTGGTGGCCGGTCAGGCCGGAGCCGGCCAGCACCTTGCGCATGTTCGCCGCGCTCGCGGCCTGGCCCGGGTGCGGGCGGATCGCGTGCAGCTCGGGCGCGAGCACCTTCTCGGTGCCCAGCAGCGCTTCGAGGGTGAGCGCGGCGGTGACGTCGGCGGCGGTGAAGAGGGCGGCGAGGTCGGCGCAGGCCATGACCAGCATGCCGAGCATGCCGTCGGTGCCGTTGATGAGGGCCAGGCCCTCCTTCTCCCGCAGCTCGACCGGCTCGATGCCGTGCTCGGCGAGCAGTTCCGCGGCCGGCCGCACCGCACCGTCGGGGCCGGCGGCCTCGCCCTCGCCCATGAGCACCTGCGCGCAGTGCGCGAGCGGCGCGAGGTCGCCGGAGCAGCCGAGGCTGCCGTACTCGTGGACGACCGGCGTGATGCGGGCGTTGAGCAGCGCGGCCATCGTGCGGGCGACGACCGGCCGTACCCCGGTACGGCCCGAGGCGAGGGTCTTCAGCCGCAGGAGCATCAGCGCGCGGACGACCTCGTCCTCCACCCGCGGGCCCATCCCGGCGGCGTGCGAGCGCACCAGCGAGCGCTGCAACTGCGCCCGCAGCTCCGGGCTGATGTGCCGGACGGCGAGCGCGCCGAAGCCGGTGGAGACGCCGTAGACGGGCTCGGGCCGGGCGGCCAGCGCGTCCACGACGGCCCGGGCCGCGGCCATCCCCTCCTCCGCGCCGGCCCCCAGCTCCACCCGCGCGCCGCCCCGCGCGACGGCGAGCACGTCCTCGGCGGTGGCCCCTTCGGGGCCGATGACCACGGTCTGCATATCCATATTCACGCACCCTAAGCACTGAATCGTGAGCTGTCACGAGGGGGGTGCGGCCATGCCTGCCCGCGCCGTTCAGCGCGCGGCCTCCCGGCCCCTGAGCGGCCAGGCCCAGTGCCGGCCGGCGGGCGTGCCGGGGTCGGGTTCGGGCTCGGGGCCGGGGATGATCGCGAGGGCGAGGCCGAGCAGCGCGCAGCCCACGATGCAGTCCAGCCAGTAGTGGTTGGCGGTGCCGACCACGACGAGCATCGTCACCAGCGGGTGCAGCAGCCACAGCCAGCGCCAGCGCGAGCGGTACGCGGCGATCAGCCCGACCGCTATGGCCAGCGCCCAGCCGACGTGCAGCGAGGGCATCGCGGCGAACTGGTTGGCCATCGAGTGGTCCTCGGGCTTGCCGTAGACGGCCGGGCCGTAGACCGCGGCGGTGTCGACCATGCCGTGGCCGGGCAGCATGCGCGGCGGGGCCAGCGGGAAGAACAGATGGCCGATCAGGGCGAGCATCGTCTGGATGACGATCGCCCGGCGTATCCATAGGTAGTGCGCGCGCTTGCGGGCGAACATCCAGCCGAGGAAGACCACCATCGCCGGGAAGTGGACGGTGGCGTATATCCAGTTGGCGGCATGCACCAGCGTGTGGCTGTGCAGCAGCGCCTGTTGCAGGCCGTGCTCGCTCGGCAGGTGCACCCCGCGCTCGAAGGACCAGACGTGCTCGGCGTGGTGGAAGGCCTCCTCGGTGTGGCCGTTGGCGACCTTGCGCCCGTACTTGTAGATCGCGTTGACCGCGACCAGCAGGGCGAGTTCGGGCAGCAGCGCGGGGAGCCGGTCCGGCGGCAGTGGCAGCCGGGGTCCCGGGAAGAGCCTCCGCGTGCCGATCGCCGGTGTCGACGCACTCCCCATCCCCATGCAGCAGCCCCTGTCAACTCCGTCGATCCGTCTCGACGCCGACCTGTCCCCTCCGCCTGCCCCCCGGAGCCGACGCCAGTCCGACCGCTGCGGCCATCCTCCCAAAGCGACGCCGATATGTCGGTGAGGTGAATCCCACCCGAATCCGGCTCAACCTTCCCCAGCCGGGCGCACGGCGTGTGCGAACGTCCCGTGGTGCCCCGGCCGTCGCAACACACCGAACGAGCACCGCAAGAAACGCGCAAGGTGGTGAAGTTGCTCGGCAAAGACGCGAAATACTGCGCGCACAGACCTTGTGGAACCGGACCGGACCGCCCTAAATTCACCCTCACCCCGGCGCCCGCGCCGCGCGCCCCGACGTCAGACCGGGCGGGCGGGGCGGGCGTTCGGGCGGGAACCCCCACCTGAGCTGTCCCGAGAGAATCGAGCTTTCGATGGCGAGATGGTCAACAGGCCCGCGGCGAAGAGCCGTCGCCACGGCCGCGGCGGTCACCGCGACCGCCGCGGCCTTCGGTGTGCTGGGCGCCGGCGCGGCGGTCGCCAAGGCCCCGGCGGCGAGCGCGGCACCCGCGGTCACCCGGGCCGCGATCGACCCGGCGCTGACGGCGGGGCGCGGCGCCACCGTGCCGTTCGCCGAGCAGGAGGCCGAGCACGCCACCACCAACGGCACCGTCATCGGCCCCGGACGCGACGCGTACACCCTGCCCGCCGAGGCGTCGGGCCGCAGCGCGGTGACCCTCAAGCCCGGCCAGTACGTGGAGTTCACGCTGCCGAGCGCGGCCAACGCGATCAACGTCCGCTACAGCATCCCCGACGCGCCCGCCGGCGGCGGCCTCACCTCGCCGCTCAAGGTCGGCGTCGGCGGCGCCACCAGGACGATGACGCTGACCTCGCAATACGCGTGGCTCTACAACCTCTACCCGTTCTCCAACGACCCCGGCGCGGACATCCTGCACCCCGACTACTGGGTCACCGAGTGCTCCTGCGTGCCCCAGGACACCACCCCGGCACCGGTCTTCGCCAAGCCCTTCCGCCCCAACCACTTCTACGACGAGCAGCGGCTGCTGCTCGGCCGTACGTACAAGGCGGGCCAGAAGGTGCGGCTCACCGTGCCGGCAGGCGCCGCGACCACCACGATCGACCTGCTGGACTCCCAGCTCGTCGCCCCGCCCAAGATCGACCTGCTCGCCGCGAACGTGCTGCTCTTCGGCGCCGACCCGACCGGCCGCCGCGACTCGGCCGGCGCGATCGAGAAGGCCGTCGCCTTCGCGCAGCGCAGCCACCTGAAGGTCTACATCCCGCCGGGCACGTACCAGGTCGACCGGCACATCATCGTCGACCACGTCACGATCGAGGGCGCCGGCAGCTGGTACACCATCATCAAGGGCCACCAGGTGGACCTCGCCACGCCCGCACCCGACGGCAGCGTGCACACCGGCGTCGGCTTCTACGGCAAGGACGCGGCCCAGGGCGGCAGTTCTGACGTCCACCTGTCCGGCTTCGCGATCCAGGGCGACGTGCGCGAGCGTATCGACACCGACCAGGTCAACGGCATCGGCGGCGCGCTCAGCAACTCCACGATCGACGGGCTGTACATCCAGCACACCAAGGTCGGCATGTGGTTCGACGGACCCATGACCAACCTGAAAATCACCAACAACGTGATCGTCGACCAGATCGCGGACGGCATCAACTTCCACACCGGAGTGACCCGTTCGTCGATCTCCAACAACTTCCTGCGCAACACCGGGGACGACGCGCTCGCGCTGTGGTCGGAGAAGACCGAGGACGTCGGCAACACCATCGACCACAACACCGTGCAGACCCCGGTGCTCGCCAACGGCATCGCCCTGTACGGCGGTTCGGACAACACGGTGGCCGACAACCTGATCGCCGACCCGATCCGCGAGGGCAGCGCCATCCAGGTCGGCTCCCGCTTCGGCGCCGAGCCCTTCACCGGCAAGCTCGCCATCACCGGCAACACCACGGTGCGGGCCGGGACTTACGAGCTCAACTGGAACATCGGGCTCGGCGCGATCTGGTTCTACGCGCTGGAGAAGAACATCGACGCCGACATCCAGGTGACCGGCGACCACTTCCTCGACAGCACGTACAACGCGATCATGCTGGTCAGCGACTTCCCCGTGAAGGACCTCTACTCGATCACAGGCGTCCACTTCAAGGACATCCAGGTGGACGGCACCGGCACCTCGGTGCTCAGCGCCCGCACCGCCGGCGGCGCGACGTTCCAGAACGTCGACGCCCGCAACGTCGGCGCGGTCGGCGTCAACAACTGCGGCTCCTTCAACTTCACGCCCGCCGGCTCGGAGTTCGCCGTCACCGACCTCGGCGGCAACGACGGCGGCGGCACCACGGGCCCCTGGCTCGCCCCGTGGGAGCTGCCCAACACCATCACCTGCGACGACCGCCCGGCCGTCGTCCCCCCGCCGCCGCCCACCACCTGGTGAGCTGACGGCACCGAGGCGCACGCCGGCCGCCCGCGGAGTCCGACTCCCGCGCGGCCGGCGGCCGTTCACGCCGCCCCACGCCCTCAGCCGCCGCGTACCTCCCGCTCGGCCACGCCCCGCAGCCACTCGGTGAAGGTCGCCCCCGTCGGGTTCGGCCCGGCGAAGTCGCCGTCCGCCTCGTCGTAGGACCACACCTCGGGATCGGGTCCCGGGCCCCGCAGGAAGTCGAAGCGGCCGTTCTGGTGCATCAGGAACACCCGGTCGGTGTCCGCGAGCCGGAAGGGCACGCCGTGCTCGGCCAGCAGGTCCTCCGCCGCCTCGCGCAGCCCCAGCATCAGCGGGTAGAACACGTCGCTGCTCACCAGCAGCCGGCCGAACCCGCCGCCCGTCACCGACAGGAAGCACCGGTAGGCCGCGCCCACCGGACCCGGCTGGTCGCGCTCGATCTCCATGATCTCCCGCACCCCGAGCCCCATCGGCCGCGGCGCCGCCGCGTCCCGGCGGTCCGTCAGCAGCGCCACCACCGCCCGGACCCGCTGCTCGGGCCCCATCCGCGCCCAGCCGGTGTCGTCGATCCCCACGCTCGGCCCCTGCACCCGCCACACCCCCGTGTCGTCGCGTACCGTCGTCGTACCGCGGGACACATGCCTACCAGAGCGCGGCTCACCAGGGGCGCGGATCGGGTGCAGCCATCCGCCGCCCGCGACGCACTACGCTCGGCGCCATGAGCGATCACCACAGCGATCACCGGGGCGACGAGGCCGGCCGGCACTTCGAGACCCTGGCCATCCACGCCGGGCAGCCCGCGGACGCGGCCACCGGCGCCGTCGTCACCCCCATCTACCAGGTGTCGACGTACAAGCAGGACGGCGTAGGCGGCCTGCGCGGCGGCTACGAGTACAGCCGCTCGGCCAACCCGACCAGGACCGCGCTGGAGGCCAACCTCGCGGCCCTGGAGGGCGGCCGGCGCGGCCTCGCCTTCGCCTCCGGGCTCGCCGCCGAGGACTGCCTGCTGCGGACCCTGCTCGCGCCGGGCGACCACGTCGTCATCCCGAACGACGCGTACGGCGGCACGTTCCGGCTGTTCGCGAAGGTCGTGGAGCGCTGGGGCATCGCGTGGTCGGTGGCCGACACCTCCGACGTCCAGGCGGTACGCGACGCCGTCCGCCCGGAGACCAAGCTCATCTGGGTCGAGACGCCGTCCAACCCGCTGCTGGGCATCACCGACATCGCCGCGCTCGCCGGCGTCGCCCGGCAGGCCGGCGTGCGGCTGGTCGTCGACAACACCTTCGCCAGCCCCTACCTCCAGCAGCCGCTCGCGCTCGGCGCGGACGTCGTCGTGCACTCCACGACCAAGTACATGGGCGGCCACTCCGACGTCGTCGGCGGCGCGCTGGTCACCTCCGACGCCGCGCTCGGCGACGAACTGGCCTACCACCAGAACGCGATGGGCGCGGTCGCCGGGCCCTTCGATGCGTGGCTGGTGATGCGCGGCATCAAGACGCTCGCGGTGCGCATGGACCGGCACTGCTCCAACGCGGAGCGCGTCGCGGAGATGCTCGCCGGGCACCCGAAGGTCACCGAGGTCCTCTACCCCGGGCTGCCGCAGCACCCGGGCCACGAGGTCGCCGCCAAGCAGATGCGGGCCTTCGGCGGCATGGTCTCCTTCCGCGTCGCCGGCGGCGAGGACGCGGCGGTCGCGGTGTGCAACCGGGCGGCGCTCTTCACCCTCGGCGAGTCGCTGGGCGGCGTCGAGTCGCTCATCGAGCACCCCGGCCGGATGACCCACGCCTCCGCCGCCGGCTCCGCACTCGAAGTCCCCGCGGACCTCGTACGCCTCTCGGTCGGCATCGAGTCGGTCGACGACCTGCTGACGGACCTCCGCCAGGCGCTCGGCTGACGCGATCTCGCCACGTCCGGCCGGCGCACACCGCCACGTCCGGCCGGCGGGCATCGCGTCCGCCGGCACCGGGCCGGCCTAGCCCGGGGCCCACCAGGTGGCGTCGCCGGTGTCGTTGCTCGCGGTGGGGTGGTCCGGCCACAGCAGGACCGCCAGGACGACGCCGGCGACCAGGGCGAGGGCCAGCAGCACCCACAGCGCCCGCCGGGCCAGCAGGCGGCGGCGTACGGTACGGCGGCCCCGGGCGGTCGCCCGCGCCACCAGTTCGGCGGGCACCGCCGGGTGCGGGGTGTCCAGCAGCTGCCGCACCTCGTCGTCGCGCCGGTTCGGCGCCCGCGGGCTCACCGCGCCACCCCGTGCGCCGCCCGGTGCGCGCCGCCGGGGCCGCCCGTGCTGCTGCGTCCGCCCGGGGCGCCGCGGTCGCCGCCCTGCCGGTCGCGTGCCTCGGCCACCGTGCGCGGGGCCGGGCCGGGGCCGGCCGGTGGGCGGCTGCGCAGGGTCGCGGTCGCGCGGGCGGCGATCGCCCGTACCCGCTCGGCGGCCAGGCCCAGTTGCGCGGCGGTCTGCTCCTCCGCGACGCCCTCGAAGTACCGCATCGTCACCACCAGCCGCTCCTGCGGGGTGAGCCGGTCCAGGACCCCGCCGCGCGGCCGGCGCCACCACGGCCGGTAGGCGAACCGCCGGATCAGCTCGGCCCGCGCCTGGTCGTACGGGTCCTCCGCGCGCATCCGCAGCCAGTCGGCGTACGTGCGCGCGAGCGTCGCCGTGAGCAGCCGCTCGGCCTGCGCGGGGTCGCCGGTGAGCAGGGTGGCGGTGTGCAGCAGGCGCCCTGCCGCCCCGGCGGTGAACGCCGCGAACTCGGCGTCCCGTCGGGTCTCCGCTGCCACCCGGCGTCTCCCCACGCGGACATGGGACGGCAACCGGGTGTTCCGGGTCAAGCCCCTTGCCCGACCCCCTTGGGGCCGTGCCCTTCCGGGCACGCCCCCCGGACCCGCCCGGCGCCCCGTCCCGGCCCCGCCTACCGCCCCTCGGCCGCGGCGCCCGCCGCCGGCTCGTCGTCGCCGCGGCCGAGCCCGGCGTGCCAGTCGGCCAGCGCGACGTTGAAGCGCACCAGCAGATCGGTGAAGACCTCCCGCTCCTCGGCCGTCCAGCCCTCGGTGACCTGGGCCATCAGCCGGCGGCGCGAGTCGCGTACGTCCTCCAGACGGGACCGGCCGCGCGGCGAGACCGCGAGCACCACGGCCCGCCCGTCGTCGGGGTGCGAGGTGCGCTTGACCAGGCCCGTGTCGACCAGCGGCGCCACCTGCCGGGTGACCGTCGAGGAGTCGATGCCCATCGACTCCGCGAGCGCCTTGACGCCCATCGGGCCCTCCCGGTCCAGCCGGTTGAGCAGCAGATAGGCCGCGCGGTCCATGGAGTTGCGGGCCTTGCCTACCCCGCCGAGCCGGGTCTGCTCGGCGCGGCGGGCGAAGAGGGCCACCTGGTGCTGGAGGCGCTCAAGGAGTTCGGTCGAGGTCTCCGTCGGTTTGGACATGGCCTTGAAGCTCGCGTTCTGTCGATTCTGGGAGGGGACGGAAAAGGAAATCGGAAAGGGGCGGAAAGCCCGGCGGAAAGCCGCGCCCGGAAACCGGGCGGGAAGTTGGGAGAAGAGTACGCGGCCGGACTGCCCCGCAGACCCCGCACGCACAAACCGCAACCCGGTCATGACCGTGCCGTGCGGACCGCGGCGCACCCCTGCCCCGCGCGCGCCCCCGCCCGCCCGGCGCCCGCTCGGGGCGTACGCCCCCCCGGGCGCGGCGCACGCCCGCCGTGCGCGTAGTGCGGGTGCCGGACTGCGAGACTGGTCGTATGGACCGACCGGCAACTCCCGCGCCCCACCCGATCACCCTCGACGACGTGCGCGGCGCCCACAAAATGCTGTCCGGGGTGGCCCGGGTCACCGCCATGGAAAGCAGCCGACATCTGTCATCCGTGGTGGGTTCACCCGTCCACCTCAAGTGCGAGAACCTGCAACGCACCGGCTCGTTCAAGATCCGCGGCGCTTACGTGCGGATCGCCGGCCTGAGCCCCGAGGAACGCGCCGCCGGCGTGGTCGCGGCCAGCGCCGGCAACCACGCGCAGGGCGTGGCGCTCGCCGCCTCGCTGCTCGGGGTGCGCTCCACCGTCTTCATGCCGGTCGGCGCCCCGCTGCCCAAGGTCGCCGCGACCCGCGACTACGGCGCCGAGGTACGGCTGCACGGCACCGTCGTCGACGAGACGCTGCGCGCGGCCATCGCGTACGCGCAGGACACCGGCGCGGTCTTCATCCACCCCTTCGACCACCCCGACATCATCGCCGGGCAGGGCACGGTGGGCCTGGAGATCCTGGAGCAGTGCCCGGAGGTGCGCACCATCGTCGTGGGCATCGGCGGCGGCGGCTTCGCGGCCGGTGTCGCGGTCGCGGTCAAGGCGCTGCGGCCGGACGTCCGGGTCGTCGGCGTGCAGGCGGCGGGCGCGGCGGCGTATCCGCCCTCGCTCGCGGCCGGCCGGCCGGTCGCGCTCGGGCAGGTCGCGACGATGGCCGACGGCATCATGGTCGGCCGCCCCGGCGATGTGCCGTTCGGGCTCATCCGCGACCTGGTCGACGATGTCGTGACGGTCTCGGAGGACGAGCTGTCCTCGGCGCTGCTGCTGTGCCTGGAGCGGGCCAAGCTGGTCGTCGAGCCGGCCGGGGCGAGCCCGGTCGCGGCGCTGCTGGCGGACCCGCACGCGTACGAGGGCCCGGTCGTGGCGGTGCTGTCCGGCGGGAACGTGGACCCGCTGCTGCTCCAGCGCATCCTGCGGCACGGCATGTCCGCGGCGGGCCGCTACCTGTCGCTGCGGCTGCGGCTGACCGACCGGCCGGGGGCGCTCGCCACGCTCCTCGGGGTGTTGTCAGTGGTGGACGCTAACGTGCTCGACGTCAGCCATGTGCGGACCGATCCGCGGCTCGGGCTCACCGAGGCGGAGGTCGAGCTGCACCTGGAGACGAAGGGTCCCGAGCACTGCGCCGCGGTCGGCGCGGCGCTGGAGGACGCCGGTTATGTGGTGATCGCCTGAGCTGCCGCCGTACGGGCGGGTCGGGACCGGGGCCGGAGGCTCGTACGCCGGCAGGTTGACGCGATATATCGCGTCTGGCATTCTCGCGGTGTATCGCGTGGGTGCCCCTGCCGGCGGCGTCCGGGGCGGTGTCCCGGCCTCCTGCCGCGGCGGACGCGTTAACCGTTCGCGCGCGGCGGCGCTTGCGGCGATCATCGGCCGATGAGTTTCGGCCGTCCGACCGGTCGTACAGCCGTACAAGCACGCATCACGCAGGGCACGCAGCAGTGCACAGCAACGGACGGGAGCAGCGAAATGCCGGGCGCCATCCATGCCGAGGGTCTGGTCAAGACCTTCGGCGATGTCAGGGCACTGGGGGGAGTGGACCTCGACGTGCCGGAAGGCACGGTCCTCGGTCTGCTCGGGCCCAACGGGGCGGGGAAGACCACCGCCGTCCGCGTCCTGACCACCCTCCTCCAGCCGGACAGCGGCACGGCCACCGTCGCGGGCATCGACGTGGTCAAGCACCCCAACGAGGTACGCCGCCACATCGGCCTGTCGGGCCAGTTCGCGGCCGTCGACGAGTTCCTGACCGGCCGGGAGAACCTGCAGATGGTCGGCGAGCTCTACCAGCTCAGCGCCAAGGCCGCCCGCCGGCGCGCCGACGAGCTGCTGGAGCGCTTCAACCTCGCCGACGCCGCCAACCGGGTCTCCAAGACCTACTCCGGCGGTATGCGCCGCCGGCTCGACCTGGCCGCCGCCCTCGTGGTCAGCCCGCCGGTGATGTTCATGGACGAGCCCAGCACCGGCCTCGACCCGCGCAACCGCCAGCAGCTGTGGGAGGTGATGGAGGACCTGGTCGCCGGCGGCACCACGATGCTGCTCACCACGCAGTATCTCGAGGAGGCCGACCACCTCGCCCACGACATCTGCGTCATCGACCACGGCAAGGTCATCGCCCGCGGCACCTCCGACCAGCTCAAGGCGCAGACCGGCGGCGAGCGCGTCGAGGTCGTCGTGCACGACCGCGACCGCATCGACGACGCCGCCCGGGCCCTGCGCCAGCACGGCAAGGGCGACGCCAAGGTCGAGCAGCACACCCGCAAGATCACCATCCCGATCACCGGCGGCGCCAAGCTGCTCGCCGAGGTCATCCGCGACCTGGACGCGCAGGGCATCGAGATCGACGACATCGGCCTGCGCCGCCCGACGCTGGACGACGTGTTCATCTCGCTGACCGGCCACGCCGCCGAGGACACCGAGGACACCGAGGACGGTGCGGAGGGCGGGCCGGGCGACGGCCCGGCCGCCGGCACCGGCAACGCCGTGAAGGAGGGCGTCAAGTGAGCGCCGCGACCGACACCCCGCAGCTGACCCTCGCGCCCCGGCCGCGCGGCGGCGTCACGCAGTCCGCGCACGACTCGCTGGTCGTCGCCAAGCGCAACCTGCGGCGGATGATGCGCATCCCCGAGGTCGTGATCTTCGGCCTCGTCCAGCCGATCATGTTCGTGGTGCTCTTCAGCTACGTCTTCGGCGGCTCCGTCGCCGTCGGCGGCTCGCTGAGCCCCAACGGGTACCGCAACTTCCTGATGGCCGGAATCTTCGCCCAGACCGTCACCTTCGCGACCGCCGGCGCCGGCGCCGGCATCGCCGACGACATGAGCAAGGGCCTCATCGACCGGTTCCGCTCGCTGCCGATGTCCCGCGGCGCGGTCCTGACCGGCCGCACCCTCGCCGACTCCGTGCAGACCGCGCTCACCGTGGTGGTGCTGGCCTGCGTCGGCCTGCTCGTCGGCTGGCGGATCCACAACGGGGTGCCCAGGATGTTCGGCGCGTTCGCGCTGCTGCTCCTGCTGGGCTACGCCTTCTCGTGGATCGGCGCGCTCATCGGCCTGTCGGTGCGCTCGCCGGAGGCGGCCACCTCGGGCGGCCTGATCTGGCTCTTCCCGGTCACCTTCGTCTCCAACGCCTTCGTGGACTCCTCCCAGATGCCGGGCTGGCTCCAGCCGGTCGCCGACTGGAACCCCTTCAGCGCGACCGTGCAGGCCTGCCGGGTGCTCTTCGGCAACCCGGGCGTCAGCCAGTCCGACGCCTGGCCCATGCAGCACCCGGTGTGGGCGTCGCTGATCTGGTCGGTGATCATCATCGCGGTCTTCCGCACCTGGGCGGTCCACAAGTACCGCTCGGCGACGGCGTAACGGCCCCGCGCACGCAGGACGGGCCCCCGGCGGAAGTCGCCGGGGGCCCGCTGCTTCGTCCGGGGCCGGTTCAGCCCTGGTAGGGCTTGACGTCGAGGACCTTCACCATCGCGCTCTTGCCGTTCGGCAGCTCGTACGTCGCCTCGTCGCCGCTGCGCTTGCCGGCCACCCCGCGGCCGAGCGGGGACTGCGGGGAGTACGTCTCCAGGTCGCTGGAGATGCCCTCGCGCGAGCCGAGCAGGAACGTCAGGGTGTCGTCCTCGTCGCCGTCGAAGGCGATCGTGACGACCATGCCGGGGGCGACCACACCGTCGTCGGCGGGGGCCTCGCCGACCTTCGCGGTCTCCAGGATCTGGGTCAGCTGCCGGATGCGCAGCTCCAGCTTGCCCTGGTCCTCGCGCGCCGCGTGGTAGCCGGCGTTCTCCTTGAGATCGCCTTCCTGGCGGGCTTCCTCGATCTTGGCGACGATCTCGGCGCGGGCCGGACCAGACAGATGCTCCAGCTCGGCCTTGAGCTGGTCGTACGCCGCCTGGGTCAGCCAGGTGACGTTGTCGCTGGTCTGGGTCACAGAGTGCTCCTCGTCGGTACTGTCGTGAAGAATTGCATTGCCACCGGTAGCCGGGACGAAACCACGAGCCTAACAATTACCGGCGACAGACGGGAGCGGATACTTCTGCGTGCCGTGCCGACGCGGGCACGCAGGGTGCTGCCGCCGCGGTGGTGCCGGCGGGGCTCCTTACCGGGGGGGCGGGGTCAGCGGTGTCCCGCCACGCTGCACCCGACGATCTCGCCGGTCGTGCCGCGGGACGTGGTGCGCAGCGTCACCAGCGTGTCGACCTGCTTGCCGTGCTGCGCGATGCGCACGTCCTTGCGGCCCACCTCGTCGTGGTCGCCGTCCACCGAGCGCACGGTGCACACCGCGACGGAGTCGGCGCCCTTGTGGACCTCCAGGTGCATCTGCAGCGACTGGTCCGACACCGCCTCGAAGGCCACCACTTGCGCACTGACCTTGTCACCCGCGAGGGTGTCGTAGCCGTACCAGCCCACCCCGGCGGCGACCAGCACACCGAAGACGACCGCGGCGATCCGCAGCTTACGGTCGGCACGGGCGTCCGCGCCCGGACCGTAGCGGCCCGCGGGCGGGGAACCGTGCGGGCCGGTGTCGACAGCCGCCATGTTCGAGTCTCCCGTTCACTGACCGCGGAATTATTCGTCCCCCCGCTCGGTCACTATAGGAGGCGTGCCCTCCCGGTCGTTCACCGAGGGGGTTCCACGAACCACCGGACTTTGAGGACAGCAGCCTTGACTGAGCAGCTTCGACTGATGGCCGTACACGCTCACCCCGACGACGAGTCGAGCAAGGGTGCCGCCACGATGGCCAAGTACGTGTCAGAAGGGGTGGACGTACTCGTGGCCACCTGCACCGGGGGCGAACGCGGCTCGGTGCTCAACCCCAAACTCCAGGGCGACCCGTACGTCCAGGAGCACATCCACGAGGTGCGCGCCCGCGAGATGGACCTCGCCCGGGAGATCCTCGGCGTCAGGCAGTCGTGGCTCGGCTTCGTCGACTCCGGGCTCCCCGAGGGCGACCCGCTGCCGCCGCTGCCCGAGGGCTGCTTCGGCCTCCAGGACGTCGACGAGGCGGCCGGCGCGCTGGTGAAGCTCGTCCGCGAGTTCCGCCCGCACGTGATCACCACGTACGACGAGAACGGCGGCTACCCGCACCCCGACCACATCATGACCCACAAGATCAGCATGGTGGCCTTCGACGCCGCCGGCGACCCCGAGCGCTACCCCGGGGCCGGCGAGCCCTGGACGCCGCTCAAGCTCTACTACAACCAGGGCTTCAACCGGGAGCGCACCGTCGCGCTGCACGAGGCGCTGGAGGCGCGCGGCCTGGAGTCCCCGTACGGCGAGTGGCTCAAGCGCTGGAAGGACTCCGACCGGCCCGAGCGCAGCCTGACCACGCATGTGCCCTGCGCGGACTTCTTCGAGATCCGCGACAAGGCGCTGCTCGCGCACGCCACGCAGATCGACCCGGACGGGGGCTGGTTCCGGGTGCCGATGGACCTGCAGAAGGAGGTCTGGCCGACCGAGGACTACGAGCTCGCCAAGACCCGGGTGGACGTCTCCCTCCCGGAGGACGACCTCTTTGCGGGCATCCGGCGGGCCTGAGCCACAATGGAGGGCGTGACTGCATCCCTGGCTTCCCACGCCCTCGGCCACCCGCTGGTCTCGCTCGCCGAGGTGAACGATGACAAGGTGACGCCCGGGCTCCTCGGGTTCGTGATCTTCGCGGTGATCGCCGCGGCGTTGTGGCTGCTCATGAAGAACATGGGCAAGCAGATGAAGAAGATCGACTTCGAGGAGCCCGCCGCCCCCGAGCGCCGCCCCTCCACGCCCGCAGCCGAGCCCCCCGCCCACATCCCGGGCCCGAAGGCCCCGTAGCACCCGTAGCTCCCTTCTTGGCCTCTTAGTCCCTTTAGCCCCCTTGGCCCCCGCGTGGGTGCCCGCTAGGCGAAGGGCAGGGCCATGGTCATGCGGGTCGTGCGGGTGGGGGTCATGGCGAGGCGCCAGGCGGGCCAGGGGGCGGTGGAGCCGCGGGCGAGCAGGACGGCGTACGCGGCGACGTAACCGTCGAGGTCGGGGTCCGCGGCCGGGTAGGGCGCGCGGGCGGCGAGCGCGTGGAGGTCGTCGGCGGCCTGCCGCGCACCCTCCTCCGACAGCAGGGGGAGGACCGTCGCCCGCAGGAAGAGGGCCCAGTCCTGCCCCCGCCGGTCGCCGAGCTCGGCGAAGAGTGCATACGCCTCGTCCAGCAGCGCCACCGCCTCCGCCGGCCGCTCGTTGCCCGCGTCGATGACCGCCAGCTCCACGCACGACCACGCCTCGCCGTGCGGGACGCCGATCCGCCGGAAGTCCTGCCGGGCGTCCTGGAGCAGCTGCCGCGCGAACCCGCTGTTGCGCAGGTTGCCGGTACGCGCCGCCCGCTGGTCGCGGGTGACCCGCGCGGAGTTGTGCCGCGCGCACGCGAGCCCGTACACGTCACGCATCCGCGAGAACATCGTCCGCGAGCGCTCCAGCGTGCGCAGCGCCGCGTCCAGGTCGCCGCACTCCTCCAGCGACAGGCCCAGGTAGTACAGGCTCCACGCCTCGCCGCGGGCGTCCTCGTTCGTGCGGTGGCGCTGGAGCGCCGCCTCCAGGTCCGCCGACGCCTCGCGGGCCTCGCCGCGCAGCAGCCGGGCCCGGGCCAGTTGCGTCGTCGTCCAGGCGGTGCCGCGCGGGTCGCGGGCCAGCGCGTACGCCTGCCCGGCCGCCCGCAACTGCGCCTCGCCCTCCTCCAGCCGGCCCAGCAGCAGGAAGACCTGCCCGAGCTGGAGGTGCGCCCACGCCTCGCCCTGCACGCTCTCGTTGGCCCGGTGCAGCGCCAGCGACTCGTACAGCAGCTCCAGCGCGCCCGCGAGCTGCCCCATGTCGCGCAGCACCGCCGCGAGCGCGTGCATCGTCCAGGCCCGGTCCTCCTCCAGCTCCGGGGCGGTCTGGATCGCCAGCGCCTCACGCAGCTTCGCCTCCGCCTCGCGGAGGTTGCCCTGGTGGTGCAGGGTGATGCCGAGGCTGTCCAGCGCGCGGGCCGCGCCCGCCGGGTGCTGCGCCTCGAAGTAGAGGTCCACCACCGTGCTGAGCGTCGACTTCGCCCGGTCCAGCTCGCCGAGCTGCCGGGCCGCGATGCCGGTACGCCACTGCACCGAGCGCACCAGCACCGAGCGGTCCTCGTCCGGGCCGGAATGCGCCGCCCGGGACTGCTGGCCCTGCGCCAACTCGCTGATCTCGCCGAGCCGGTAGAGGTCGCCGCGCAGCAGGCAGTAGTCGCACAGCGCGCCCAGCAGCGCCTGCACCGCCGCCCGGTCCACGCCCTCGGTGCGGCGCAGCGCGGCCGTGATGAAGCTGGACTCCTCGTCGAGCCAGCGCAGCGCGTTCTCCAGCGACGTGAAGCCGTGGTGGCCGAAGCGGCCGGCCCGGGTGGAGGTCTTGCCTTCGACGAGCCGCACCACGGTGTTGGCGAGGTCGGCGTACGAGCGGATCAGCCGCTCGTGCGCGGCGGCCCGCTCCACCGGGTCCTCCTCGTCCAGCAGCCGCTCGGCGGCGAAGGCGCGTACGAGGTCGTGCGGGCGGTAACGGCTGCCGCGCACCTGGTCGATGAGCCCGGCCTTCGCCAACTCCGCGAGCCTGCGGGCGGCTTCCTGGTCGTCGGTGGCCAGCAGCGCCGCTGCCGCGGCGGCGCCGAAGCTGGCCCGGCCGGTGAGCGCGAGCCGGCGCAGCAGGCGGCGGTTGGGCTCGGGCTGGTCGTGGTAGCGCAGGGCCAGTATCCGGTCGACCGCCGGGCGGGGGCCGAACACCTCGATGTCGGCGGCGAGCCGGTCCGGGCCGTGGTGGTCGGCGAGGGCGCCGCCGGCGATCCGCAGCGCGAGCGGCAGGCCCGCGCACAGCTCGCCGAGCCGGGCGGCCTGCGCGGTGCCGGGCGGCTCCAGCCCGGCCTCTTCGGCGAGTTGGCGCAGCAGGCCGTGAACTCCCTGCGGGCTGAGGGCTTCCACCGGGTAGTGGTGCACGCGGGCGCCCGGCAGCTCCAGGTCCAGCGGCTCGTCCGCCGTGACCAGCACGAGGCTTTCCGACCGCTCCGGTACGAGGGCCGCGACCTGCTGCGGGTCGGTCGCGTCGTCCAGCACGATGACGACGGGCACGCCGGTGAGGTGCTGCTGGTACTGCTCCATGAGCCGCCGCAGGTGCTGGCCCTGGTCCTGCCGGTCCTGCCGGTCCCGGAAGAGCAGCTGGTCGCGCGGGGCGCCGAGCCGGTTGAGCAGGTGCAGCAGCGCGTCCCGGGTGGCCACGCCGGTCCTGGCCTCGTCCGCCCCCCGCAGGTTCACCACGCACGCCCCGCGGAACTGGTCCCTCAACTGCCGCGCCGCCCGCACCGCGAGCGTCGTCCGCCCGCTGCCCTGCTCGCCGTGCAGCACAACGACGGTCGGCTGCACGGTCGTTGCGGCCCGCGCCTGGTGCACGGCCCGCGTGATGTACGCGAGCGGTTCCGCCCGCCCGGTGAACGCCCCTTCTGCGGCGGGCAGTTGCCCGAACGACTGCTCCAGCACCGCCCGCGTCCGGGCCGCCGCACTCCGGTCCCCACCGGGCCGCCGCGCCCGCGGCAGCTCGGCGGCGCTGCGGGCGAGCTTGACGAGTCCGGCGGGGGGCTGCACGCGACCGGCTCCGCCGGGGGTGAGGGGCCCCTTGCCGGGTGAGCCGGCGCGGCCGGGGGCGGGGGTGGGACCGCCGGGTGAGCTGCGGGGGCCGGGGGCGGGGGCGGTGCCGCCGGGTGAGCTGCCGGGGCGGGGGGCGGTGCCGGGCCCGGCCCCCGCGCCGGGTGAGCTGCCGGGGCCGGCCCCGGCGCCGGGCGTGGCGGCGGAGGGGGCGCCGGTGCCGTATGCGCTGCCGGGCTCGGCGCCTGGGCCGGTGCTGTGGCCGCGCGCGGGGCTGGTGCCGGGCGTGGGGCCCGGGTGCGTGCCGGTGCCGCCGGCGGATGCGCCTCCGGTGCCGGGTACGGAGCCGGCGCCGCTGCCCGGAGCGGTGCCGGTGCCGTATGCGCTGCCGTCCGGGTCAGCGCCCGAGCGGGTGCCGCCGCCGGACGCGTCGCTGGTGCCGTGTCCGGCCCGGACGCCGGGCGTTGCGTCGGGCTGGTTGCCGTCGCCGTGTCCGGCGCCGACGCCCGGGGCCGAGCCGTAGCCCGTACCCGCGCCCGCGCCCGCCGCGCCGACGCCCGGGGCCGACCCGTAGCCCGTACGCCCGCCCGCGCCCGCGCCTGCCGCGCCGGCAGGCCCGGCACCGGCTCCCGGCGCTGACCCGTAGCCCGTACGTGCCCCCGCGTCCGGGCCGGCCTCCGCGCCCTCGCCGCCGGGCCGGGCCTCGTACCCAGCCCCGGCCCAAGCGGCGCCCGCCCCGGCACCGGGGCCCGTACCCGGCGTGCTGCCGCCCACGGCACCGCCACCCCCGCCCGACTCCAGGAAAGGCCGCAGCCCGCGGCGTTCCAGGGCGGACAGCCACAGCAGGCGGAGCTGTTCGGGCCCGCCGGGGGCGGCGCGCTCGTCCGCGGCGGCGGCGCGGCGGGCCGCCCGGCCGCGGGCGGCGGCCGTACCCAGCGCCGCGACGCCCGCCGCGCCCACCGCCGCGCCGGTCAGCAGGGAGCCGCCGAGGGAGAAACCCTGGCCCACGTCCACGCCGAAGGCGGTGAGCGCGGCGACCCCCGTCGCGACGCCCCCGGCCGTACTGCCCGCGGCCCCCCGCGGCCGGCCGTCCGGCACCGCCCGCGACACCCCCGGCCGCGCGTCCAACGCCCGTACGTACGCGAGGTATTCGCCCGCCGCGGCCCCGGCGAGCTCGTCGAACCGCTCCCGCGCCCGCCGCAGCAGCGCGTCCGCGTCCCCCGCGGCAGCGCCCCGCTCGGCCACCAGCCGTACCAGCAGCCGGTCCGCGGCGGTACGGTCGGCTTCCCGCAGGGCGATCCGTGACTCCGGCACTTCGTCCTCCCCGGTGACGCCCGACCCCTCCCGTCGGAAGGGCGGTCGGACAGGTTTGGTGCCCGCCCACGGGCCGCGTCAAGCCCCGCCCCGCGCCCCGATCCCGTCCCAACTCTGTTACAGGCCCCCGCAGCCGGCTCAGCCCCCGGCGCCCCCGCCCCCGCCCCCGCCGGCGCCCGCCACCTCCGCCAACCGCCGCAGCAGCAGGGCGCGTTCGGCTCCGTTACGGGTCAGGCCCGCGGCGCGGGCGAACTCCGCGCGGGCCTCGGCGGCGCGGCCGAGCCGGGCCAGCAGGTCACCGCGGACGCTCGGCAGCAGGTGGTAGCCGTCCAGCGCACCGCTCGCGGCGACCCGGTCCACGACGGCGAGCCCGGCCGCGGGCCCCTCGGCCATGCCGACGGCGACCGCGCGGTTCAGCTCGACCACGGGGGAGGGCGCGACGGCGGCCAGCGCCCGGTAGAGCTCGGCGATACGGCCCCAGTCGGTGTCCTCGGCCCGTACCGCACGGGCGTGGCACGCGGCGATCGCGGCCTGCAAGGCGTACGGCCCCGGCGCCGCCCCCCGCGCCCTCGCCGCGGCGTCCGCCCGGGCCAGGGCGGCGAAGCCGCGGTGGATGAGCAGCAGGTCCCAGCGCCTGCGGTCCTGCTCCAGCAGCGTCACCGGCCCGCCGTCCGGCCCGACGCGGGCCGCCGCGCGCGACGCCTGCACCTCCAGCAGCGCCGCGAGCCCATGCACCTCGGGCTCCGCCGGGAGCAGCCCCTGGAGCACGCGGGCCAGCCGCAACGCGTCCTCGCACAGGCCCGGGCGCATCCAGTCCTCGCCGGCGGTCGCCGAGTAGCCCTCGTTGAAGATCAGGTAGACGACCTCCAGCACCGACGCCAGCCGCTGCGCCAGCTCCGCACCCCGCGGCACCTCGAACGGCACCTTCTCCTTGGCCAGCGTCCGCTTGGCGCGCACGATGCGCTGCGCGACGGTCGGCTCAGCGGTGAGGAAGGCCCGGGCGATCTCGTCGGTCGTCAGGCCGCCGAGCAGCCGCAGCGTCAGCGCGAGCCGGGCCTCGCGGGAGAGCACGGGATGGCACGCGACGAAGACCAGCCGCAACAGGTCGTCCTCGATCCCGCCCTCGGCACCGGCGGTGCCGGCCGGCTCGTCGAAGACGGCGGCCCCCTGCGCGATCTCCAGCTCGTGCCCGAGCAGCCGCAGCTTGCGGGCGAAGACCTCGTTGCGCCGGATGAGGTCGATGCCGCGGCGCTTGGCGGTGGTCATCAGCCAGGCGCCGGGATTGCGCGGCACACCGTCGCGCGGCCACTGCTCCAGGGCGGCGACCAGCGCGTCCTGCGCGAGCTCCTCGGCGAGGTCTATGTCGTGCACGAGCCGGACCAGCCCCGCGACCAGCCGTGGCGACTCGATCCGCCACACGGCCTCCACCGCCCGGCGCGCCCGCCGCGTCTGCTCGTCCCGCGGGCCGCCGGCCCCTTGCTCCTCGGCTGCCGTCACGACCCCCCATCACAGCAGCCGCGGGGCGCCGCCGCCAAGCCGACGCCCCGCTTCCCCCGTTGCCGCCGCCCCCCGCTCGCTCCTACTCCGGCTCCTCCACCTGCCGCACCTCGGCCTCGATCTCCCACTCCTCCCCGTGCACGGCCAGGAACCGCGAGGCCCACTGCGTCGCCTCCTCCAGCGATTTGGCCTGCACGAGCGCGTACCCCCCGATGACCTCCTTGGCCTCACTGAACGGCCCGTCCAGCACCGTCTGCTTCCCCTTGACCTGCCGCACCACCGCCCCCGGCTCCACCGCCCGCAACCCCCCGGTGTCCAGCAGCACCCCCGCCTTCGTCATCTCCTCCAGCAGCTTCCCCATCTCCTCCATGAGCTCCCCACTCGGCCCCTCCACCGGAGCCTTCGCCGGGTCCAGCCGCAGCAACATCATGTAACGCACGCCGATCTCCTCTCCCAGGGCCCGCTTCCCGCGCCCTCACCCAATGCGTCGAACACGACCCCCCGCGATCGACACACCGGCGCAAGTTTTTCCGGGGCCCTCAGCCCAGCGACGTGAGATCGACGTCCAGCGCAAAGGGCGCGCTTGCCTTGACGACGCCCGCGAAGACGTCCCCCTCGCGATACGCGCAGGTCGCGGCATCGAGCAGATACGTATAGACCAGCGGGACCGTGCCGGCGGACTGCTCGATGCGCCAGTAGAAGGGGATGCCCGCGCGGGCGTACTGCTGGAGCTTGACGACCCGGTCAGTGGTCTCCGAGCCCGGGGACACCACCTCGACGCCGGCGCACTGCTCGGCGGACCAGGAGCCGTACTGCTCGGCGGTGATCTGCTCGTGCATCCGTGCGGGTACGGCCGGCTCGTCGCTCATACGTCTCTGATGAGCACGCGGCTTCCGCAGAGCTTCGACCAGTCGTCGCGGTCCGAGGTGAGGACGACGACGGGAGCCGGCATCCGCAGTGCGAGCGCCGCGACGAGCGCGTCGATGGCGTATTTGTGCCCGTGCAGCCCGCCCGCGTCCTGGAGCAGCGCCACCGCGGTCAGCGAGTCCTCCTGGCTGACGGGCTCCACCCGGAGCCGGGAGAGCAGCCAGCGCAGCCGTGCGTGGTCGGTCTTGCCGTGCACCGCTTCGACGATGGTCAGCACGGACACGAGGACCGGGACTCCGGCCTGCCGGGCGGCCTCGATACGGGCCGCCATCTTCCGGTCGTTGCGCAGCAGCAGCGACAGCGCCTCGGAGTCGAGGACCAGGGAGCGCGGCGGCTGCTCCTTCACGCAGCGCCCCGCCCGACGCCCCGGGCGTCCTCTTCCCCGAACAGCTCGCGGCGGGCGGCCTCGACCTCCTGCTCCGTGAGCGGCCCGTGCTCCTCTTCGTGCGCTGCGACGATCTCGGCCAGCCCGTCCATGGCGAGCTGGTGCCTGACCGCCTCCGTGATGTACCCGGACAGCCCCCGCCGCCCGGTCCGCGAGCGCAGCTCACTGACCAGCTCGGCGGGCATGGACACGGAGATGTTCTCGGTGTTCCCGGCACGGGTCGGCTTCACGCAGCCAGTGTACGACAGCCTCTAATACATCACGAGCGGCCGAGCATTCCCCCCTGTGCGGACGTGCCGGCACCCCTCGCCACCAACCGCTCCTGAGTCGCTGAAGACGAGAGTTGACTCCAGCTGCTTGCACCGCTTAAGATCGAAGACGAATCCAGCGAAAAGGCGCTGGGCTCATCTACGGCGGGAGCACCCATGGCAACGTTGAGCATCCACTTCGACCCCGCGGTCATCGCTCGGCTCGTCAGCGCGAGCACCGATGACACCGTCCACGTCACCCTCGCCCTCGGCGGAGGCGAGCCTCCGGTGAAAGCCGCGCCCGTCATTCCCCACGGGCCCCTCGCGGGGCTGATGCGTGCCGGTTTGCTCAAGCCGGACACCGTCCTGACGTTCCGTCAGCGCCGCGCCAACAGATCCGGCCGCGCGGTCGTCACCGCTGACGGCCAGCTCATCGTCGACGGCCACCCCTCCCCCTTCCCCTCCCCGTCCAAGGCCGCGGAAGCCGTAACCGGCAATGTGATCAACGGCTGGACCCTGTGGCAGACACCCGACGGCTCCACCCTCGACCAGCTCCGCCAGGAACTGGACGCCTCGTAGAAGGCGGGGAAGGCCTCGGCCCGGCATCGCCGAACTCCTCACCTAGACCATCTGTCGGCAACCGCCGACGAACATGCCCGCTTCTCCGCCTGCATACCAAGGAGTTCTTTGTACGTGACCTTCGACCTGGTCGCCGTCCTCGTCGCCACCGGGTCGCTCGTGATCGGAGCGCTGGTCTTCCGCTGGAGCGCTCCGCCGTCGGGCGCGAGCAGCCCCTCGCGAGGCGAGCGGCTGGTCTACGCATTCACAGCCGCTGTGGCGGTCGTGGCCCTCGGCGGTTACCTGGCGAGCGGGATCCACGGAACCGAGCACACAACCCACATCACACACGCGAGGTAAAGGTAGTGGCGGGCCGCGGCGCCGGGGCTGTCCGGTAGTCCGCGGCGCGGCCCGCGCGACCCCGTGGCGGGGTTGGGCCGTTCGGAGAGGGGGGTGGGCGCGGGGTTCGATCGGGGCGGGGCTCTGTGGGAGGCTGGGGCGGTGAACCGACTCGGTGACGCTACTTCGCCCTATTTGCTGCAGCATGCGGACAACCCGGTCGACTGGTGGCCGTGGGGGGCCGAGGCGTTCGAGGTGGCGCGCAAGCGCGGGGTGCCGGTGGTGCTCAGTGTGGGGTATTCGGCGTGTCACTGGTGTCACGTCATGGCGCGGGAGTCGTTCGAGGACGAGCAGATCGCTGCGTATATGAACGAGCACTTCGTCGCCGTGAAGGTGGACCGGGAGGAGCGGCCGGACGTCGACGCCGTGTATATGGAGGCGGTGCAGGCGGCGACCGGGCAGGGCGGGTGGCCCATGACGGTGTTCCTCACGCCGGACGGGGAGCCGTTCTACTTCGGGACGTATTTCCCGCCGCGGGCGCGGCAGGGGATGCCGGGGTTCGTCGACGTGCTGGAGGGTGTGGTCGCCGCGTGGCGGGACCGGCGCGAGGAGGTCGGCGAGGTCGCCGGGAACATCGTGCGGGACCTCGCGGGGCGCGGCGCCGCGTTCGGGGTGTCGGCCACGCCCGGTGAGGCGGAGATGGGGGCCGCGCTGCTGGGGCTCACCCGGGAGTACGACGCCCGGCGCGGCGGGTTCGGCGGCGCGCCGAAGTTCCCGCCCTCCATGGTGCTGGAGTTCCTGCTGCGGCACCACGCCCGCACCGGCGCCGAGGGCGCCCTCCAGATGGCCCGCGACACCTGCGAGGCGATGGCCCGCGGCGGCATCTACGACCAACTCGGCGGCGGCTTCGCCCGCTACAGCGTCGACCGCGAGTGGGTCGTCCCGCACTTCGAGAAGATGCTCTACGACAACGCGCTGCTCATGAGGGTGTACGCGCATCTGTGGCGCGCCACGGGCTCCGACCTCGCCCGCCGGGTCGCGCTGGAGACCGCCGACTTCGTCGTCGGTGAACTCGCCACCGACGAGGGCGGGTTCGCCTCCGCGCTGGACGCCGACAGCGACGACGGCAGCGGCGGCCACGCCGAAGGCGCGTACTACGTCTGGACGCCCGGGCAACTCGTCGCCGAACTCGGCGAGGCGGACGGCAAGTTCGCCGCGGACTACTTCGGCGTCACTGACGAGGGCACCTTCGAGGAAGGCGCCTCCGTGCTCCAACTGCGGCAGGGCGGCGGCGTGGTGGACGCCCAGCGGGTCGCCTCGGTACGGGACCGGCTGCTCGCCGCCCGCTCCCGGCGGCCCCGCCCCGGCCGGGACGACAAGGTCGTCGCCGCCTGGAACGGCCTGGCCATCGCCGCGCTCGCTGAGACCGGCGCGTACTTTGACCGTACGGACCTGGTGCAGGCCGCGGTGGACGCGGCCGACCTGCTGGTGCGGGTGCACATGGACGGGCGCGGCCGGCTCACCCGCACGTCGCGCGACGGGGTCGCCGGCCACAACGACGGCGTGCTGGAGGACTACGCGGACGTCGCCGAGGGCTTCCTCGCGCTCGCCTCCGTAACCGGCGAGGGCGTCTGGCTGGACTTCGCCGGGCTGCTGCTCGACTCGGTCATCCACCACTTCGCCGCCGAGGACGGCACCCTCTACGACACCGCGGACGACGCGGAGAAGCTGATCCGGCGGCCCCAGGACCCCACCGACAACGCCACGCCCTCCGGCTGGACGGCGGCGGCCGGCGCGCTGCTGTCGTACGCCGCCCACACCGGCGCCGAGCCGCACCGCACCGCGGCCGAGGCCGCGCTCGGCGTGGTGGGCGCGCTCGCCTCGCGGGCGCCGCGGTTCATCGGGTGGGGGCTCGCGGTCGCCGAGGCCGCGATCGACGGGCCGCGCGAGGTCGCCGTCGTCGGCCACACCGGCGACCCGCTCACCGCGGAGCTGCACCGCACCGCGCTGCTGGGCGCCGCGCCCGGCGTCGTCGTCGCGGTCGGCGAGGAGGGCTCCACGGAGTTCCCGCTGCTCCACCAGCGGCCCACCCGCGCCGGGCGCTCGGCGGCGTACGTCTGCAAGGGCTTCGTGTGCGACGCCCCGACCTCCGACCCGCGCACCCTGCGCAGCCAGCTCCGGCCCGGCGGCTGAACGGGGCTGAACACCCGGGCCCGGGGCATGCGCCGCCGGCCGCTAGATCTCCAGGCCGCGGTTCAGCAGCCGCAGGGACCGGTCCAGGATGGTCAGCAGGTCCTCCTCGGGCGCCTTCTCCACCCAGAACATCGTGGCCTCGTGGATCACCGAGAAGACCGCCGCGGTGAAGACCCGCACCTCCAGCGCGTCCGCCGTGCGGCCGGTGCGGGCGGCGATGATGCCGCCGAGTATCCGGCCGGTCAGCGACATCGTCTCGTACGCGCGGGCGCGGATCGCCGGGACGTCGCGGACCAGCTCCTCGCGCTGGACCATCTCGGCCCGCTGGGCGGGATCGGCCAGGATCCCGCTCAGCGTCTCGCGCAGGACCATACGGACCGACAGCAGCGGCGCCTCGTCCGCGGGCCGGGCGCGCAGCCGGTCCGCCATCCGGTCGTCGTACTCGTCGGTGAGGACGATGTCCTCCTTGGTCGGGAAGTAGCGGAAGACGGTGCTGGGCGACACGTCCGCCTCCGCCGCGATCCGGTCCACCGGCGTGGCGTCGTAGCCGTCCGCGGCGAAGAGCCGGTAGGCGGCGGCGCGGATGGCCTGCCGGGTCTGGACCTTCTTGCGCTCCCGCAGGCCCTGGGTGGGCGCGGCCCCGGGACCGTGGCAGCCGGGGGCGCCCTGGCCGCCGGGCCCGGCGGCGCGGGAGCCGTCGGCACCGGACGACCCGGGGGCGCCGGGCCCGGGCCCGGCGGGGGAGGCGGGGGCGTCGGAGGGGCGAGGGGGCATGACGTCATTGTCGGGCATCCGCCGGCCGCCCGGCCAACGCCCCCGCCCCCGCGGCCTCCGACGCCGCCGCCCCCGCCTCCGGCTCCGACGTCCCTGCCTCCGCCGCGGACGTTCCCGCACCCGACGCCGACGCCGACGCCCCCGCCCGCTCCGACCCGCCCGGCCCACCGGCGGCCCGACCAGCCCCGCCCGGCCCACCGGCGGCGCCACCAGCGTCCCCCGCCCGGCCCGGCCGCGGGTTCGGCAGGAAGACCGCCAGCAGCAGCGCCGCCACCAGCGCCGTCCCCCCGCACACCACCAGCGCCACGTCCATCCCGTGCAGGTACGCCGTGTTCGCCGACGCCGCCAGCGCCCGGTCGCCCACCCGCCCGGCGACCGCATGCGCCCCGGCCAGCGACTCGCGCGCCGCGTGCGCCGACGCCGGGTCGAGTCCCGCGGTGTGCAGCCGGCCGCGGAAGCCGGCGGCCAGCACGCTGCCGAGGACGGCGACGCCGATCGCCGCACCGGTCTGCCGCAGCGTCTGGATGAGCCCCGCCCCGCTGCCGGCCCGCTCCCGGGGCAGCGCCCCGAGCGCACCGTTCATGGACGGCACGACGCACAGCCCGAGCCCCACGCCCGCGACCGTCAGCCACACCGCGATGGCCCCGTAGCCGTCGCCCGCCCCGGTCGTCGCGCCGAGGAAGCCGCCCGCGGCGAGCAGCAGCAGCCCCGCCGTGATCACCGGCCGCGGGCCGGCCTTGGCCACCAGCGAGGGCGCGAGCCGCGCCGACACCGTCAGCCCGCCCATCATCGGCAGCAGCCGCAGGCCCGTGCCGAGCGCGTCGTAACCGAGCGCGCCCTGGAGGTAGGAGGGCAGCACGAAGACCATGCCGGTCAGGACGAAGCTGACCAGCGTGGCGGCGACCGCGTTCCACAGGAAGCCGCGCTGCCGCAGCAAGCCCATGTCGAGCATCGGCCGCGGCACACTGCGCTCGCGCACCACCAGCGCGCCCAGCAGCACGACCCCGGCGGCGAGCGCGATCGCGACGACCGGGTCGCCCCACCCGCGCGCCGGGGCCTCGATGATGCCGTAGACGAGCGAGCCCAGGCCCGCGGCGGCGAAGAAGGTGCTGCTGATCCGCACCCGGGGCGCGGCGGGATCGCGGCTCTCGGGCAGCAGCCACAGGCACGCGGCGATGGCCAGCGCGACCAGCGGGATGTTGACCAGGAAGACCGAGCCCCACCAGAAGTTCTTCAGCAGCGCCCCGCCGATGATCGGGCCGAGCGGCATGCCCATGGCCATCGCGGTGCTGCCGATGGCCACCGCCTTGGGCCGCTCGGCCGGGCCGAACAGCGACGGGATGACCGACAGCGCGAGCGGCATCACGAACGCGCCGCCGAGCCCCATGACCGTACGGGCGGCGATGACCGCCCCGGGGGAGTCGACGAGCGCGCCGGCGACCGACCCGGCGAGGAAGACCGCCAGGCCCACGACCAGCATCCGCCGCCGGCCGAAGCGGTCGCCGATCAGGCCCGCGGGCAGCATCGCGGCGGCGAAGACGACGGTGTACGAGTCGACGATCCACTGCATGTCGCCGGTGGTGGCGCCGATGCTGTCGGCCATGGTCGGCAGCGCGACGTTGAGGATCGTGGTGTCGAAGCTGAGCAGCAGCATGCCCAGGCTGAGGGCGACGAGCGCGAGCCAGCGCCGCGGATCGGGCGCGTCGGGCTGCTCGGGCTGATCGGAGGCAGCAGGGGAGGGTACGGACACGGCAGAACTCCTGCGAGTGAAGGTCAAATGATAGTGACTCTCAAAAGAGAGTAGCTGCCACCCGAACCCCTGCCAACCCGCACCCCCAAGCCCCCGTGTACGGCGGCCCGGGCACGGCAAAAAGGCCCGCACCCCCGAAGGGGTACGGGCCTTGACCGACGAAGAACCGGAGATCCGAAGACCGCAGAACCGTAGAGCCGCAGAGCCGTAGAACCGTAGAGCCGCAGAGCCGTAGAGCCGAAAAGCCGCGCCGCAGGCGCTACGCGTGGGTGTACGCCACCAGCGAGATCCCGATGTAATGCGCGATGAACGCCGCGAGCGTGAAGGAGTGGAAGACCTCGTGGAAGCCGAACCACCGCGGTGACGGGTTCGGCTTCTTGAAGCCGTAGACCGCCGCGCCCGTGCTGTAGAGCACCCCGCCGACGATCACGCACACCATCACCGCGACGCCACCGGTCTTCAGGAAGTCCGGCAGGAAGAAGATCGCGACCCAGCCCAGCGCGATGTAGCACGGCGTGTAGAGCCAGCGGGGCGCGCCGACCCAGAAGACCCGGAAGGCGATGCCGGCCAGCGCGCCCGCCCACACCAGCCACAGCAGCAGATGCGAGGTGCCGCCGGGCAGCAGCAGTATCGCCAGCGGCGTGTAGGTGCCGGCGATGATCAGGAAGATGTTGGCATGGTCAAGCCGGCGCAAAATTCCGGCAACGCGCGGACCCCAGTTCCCGCGGTGGTACAACGCGCTCACACCGAACAGTGCACACGCCGAGACCGTGAAGATCGCGCAGGCGATCCGCCCCCTGGTGCTCTGGGCGAACGCGGTCAGCGCGACGCCCGAGATGAGCACTGCGGGGAACATCCCCGCGTGCAACCACCCTCTGAGCTTGGGTTTTATCGGTTTCAACCGGTCGAGTGCATCGATGTCGGCAGGCACTTCAGCAGTGTCATCGACGGCGCTCATGGCGTCAATGCTACCTACGTCACCGTAGGTTGACGGCCGCCCCACCACCCGGTGTCCGCCGTCCGGGCGGTGGCCCGGGTCACGTCTCGCCCTCTGGACAGACTCTCCTGAGCACCCCCACACTCATATGAGTGCGGTCGGCACCGGATGAGCGCCTGCGAACGCGTCCGGGCCGCAGCCCCCAAGGGGCCGGAACCAACAACCCTCACCTCTCACGCCGGTCTGTGCGGGCCGGCGGGATGGAGCGATCGTGGCGCGCGGCAACCAGGACACCGCTATCAGTGCGGCTCCCACCCAGCACCGGGAACTGATCCGCTGGGTCGGCGAGATCGCCGAACTCACCCAGCCCGACGACATCGTCTGGTGCGACGGCTCCCAGGCGGAGTACGACCTGCTCGCGGCGGAACTCGTCGCCAAGGGCACCTTCACCCGGCTCGACCCGACGCTGCGACCCGACTCGTACCACGCGGCCTCCGACCCCTCCGACGTGGCGCGGGTCGAGGACCGTACGTTCATCTGCTCGGCGCGCGAGGAGGACGCCGGCCCCACCAACCACTGGATGGACCCGGCGCGGATGCGCGAGGTCTTCACCGGCGGACCCGGTGAGCCGGGCCTCTTCCGCGGCGCCATGCGCGGCCGGACCATGTACGTCGTGCCCTTCTGCATGGGGCCGCTCGGCTCGCCGCTGTCCGCGATGGGCGTGGAGATCACCGACTCCGCGTACGTCGCCGTGTCCATGCGCACGATGACGCGGATGGGCCGCCCCGTCCTGGACGCGCTCGGCACCGACGCGCCGTTCGTCAAGGCCGTCCACTCCGTCGGCGCCCCGCTCGCCCCCGGCCAGGCCGACGTGCCGTGGCCCTGCAACACGACCAAGTACATCTCGCACTTCCCCGAGGACCGCGAGATCTGGTCGTACGGCTCCGGCTACGGCGGCAACGCGCTGCTCGGCAAGAAGTGCTACGCCCTGCGCATCGCCTCGGTCATGGCACGCGACGAGGGCTGGCTCGCCGAGCACATGCTCATCCTCAAGCTCACCCCGCCGCGCGGGGAGTCCCGCTACGTCGCCGCCGCCTTCCCCTCGGCCTGCGGCAAGACCAACCTGGCGATGCTGGAGCCCACGGTCTCCGGCTGGACCGTCGAGACCATCGGCGACGACATCGCGTGGATGCGCTTCGGCGAGGACGGCCGGCTCTACGCCATCAACCCCGAGGCCGGCTTCTTCGGCGTCGCGCCCGGCACCGGCGAGCACACCAACGCCAACGCGATGAAGACGCTCTACGGCAACGCGATCTTCACCAACGTCGCGCGCACCGACGACGGCGACGTGTGGTGGGAGGGCATGACCGAGGAGCCGCCGGCGCACCTGACCGACTGGAAGGGCAACGACTGGACGCCGCAGTCCGGCACGCCCGCCGCGCACCCCAACGCGCGCTTCACCGTGCCGGCCGGCCAGTGCCCGATCATCGCGCCGGAGTGGGAGGACCCGCGGGGCGTGCCGATCTCGGCGATCCTCTTCGGCGGGCGGCGCGCCTCGGCCGTGCCGCTGGTCACCGAGTCCTTCGACTGGCAGCACGGCGTCTTCCTCGGCGCGAACATCGCCAGCGAGAAGACGGCCGCCGCCGAGGGGCGGGTAGGCGAGCTGCGCCGCGACCCGTTCGCGATGCTGCCCTTCTGCGGCTACAACATGGGCGACTACTTCGCGCACTGGCTGGAGGTGGGCCGCGCCCACGACCCCGCGAAGCTGCCGCGGATCTACTACGTCAACTGGTTCCGCAAGGACGCCGGCGGGCGCTTCGTGTGGCCGGGCTTCGGCGAGAACAGCCGGGTGCTCAAGTGGATCGTCGACCGGCTCGACGGCCGCGCGGACGGCGTCCGCACCCCCATCGGCGTCCTCCCGGCCCCCGGCGCCCTCGACACCGACGGCCTCGACCTCACCCCCGCCGACCTCGACCTCCTCCTGACGGTCGACCTCCCCACCTGGCGCGAGGAAGCGTCCCTCATCCCCGCCCACCTGGAGACCTTCGGCACCCACACCCCGCCCGAGCTCTGGTCCGAGTACGAGTCCCTGGTCGCCCGGCTGGCTGAGCCCACTGCGTAGGGCGTCGCTTTTCAGGGGCGCGGGGAACTGCGCGACCAGCCACGGCGACGTTGCACGTCGCCACCGTCCGAAAGGGGCAGTCCGGTCCGATCCGGACCACCGCCCGGTGGGTGGCTGAGCGCGCCGTTCCCCGCGCCCCTGTCTCTCACCCGGCGCGGTAGCGCTAGGGCTGCGAGTAGCCGTCCAGGAAGCGGCCGATGCGGCCGATCGCCTCGGTCAGGTCCTCCGCGCGGGGGAGGGTGACGATACGGAAGTGGTCGGGCTCCATCCAGTTGAAGCCCGTGCCGTGCACGATCATGATCTTCTCGGCCCGCAGCAGGTCCAGGACCATCTGCCGGTCGTCCTTGATCTTGTAGACCTGCGGGTCCAGCCGCGGGAACGCGTACAGCGCGCCCCTGGGCTTCACGCATGTCACACCGGGGATCGCGGTCAGCGCCTCGTACGTCGCGTCGCGCTGCGCGCGCAGCCGGCCGCCGGGCAGGACCAGGGAGTTGATCGACTGGTGGCCGCCGAGCGCGGTCGCGATCGCGTGCTGCGCCGGCATGTTCGCGCACAGCCGCATGTTCGCCAGGATCGTCAGGCCCTCGATGTAGCTGCTCGCGTGCGACTTCGGGCCGCACACCGCGAGCCAGCCGCTGCGGTAGCCGGCCACCCGGTAGGCCTTGGACAGCCCGTTGAAGGTCAGCGTCAGCAGGTCCGGGGCGATCACGGCGGTCGGGATGTGCGTGGCGTCGTCGTAGAGGATCTTGTCGTAGATCTCGTCCGAGCACACCACCAGCCGGTGCCGGCGGGCGATGTCGGTCAGCCCGCGCAGCATCTCCTCGTCGTAGACCGCGCCGGTCGGGTTGTTCGGGTTGATGATGACGATCGCCTTCGTGCGGTCGGTCACCTTGCGCTCGATGTCGTCGAGGTCCGGCATCCAGTCGGACTGCTCGTCGCAGCGGTAGTGCACCGCCGTGCCGCCGGCCAGCGCCACCGACGCCGTCCACAGCGGGTAGTCCGGCGCGGGCACCAGCACCTCGTCGCCGTCGTCGAGCAGCGCCTGCATCGACATCTGGATCAGTTCGGACACGCCGTTGCCGAGGTAGATGTCCTCGACGTCCAGCGTGACGCCCTGCGTCTGGTAGTGCTGCATCACCGCGCGCCGCGCGGACAGCAGCCCCTTCGCGTCCCCGTACCCATGCGCGTCCTTCAGGCTGCGCAGCATGTCCTCCAGGATCTCGGGGGGACACTCGAACCCGAACGGCGCGGGATTGCCGGTGTTCAGCTTGAGGATGCGGTGGCCGGCCGCCTCAAGCCGCATCGCCTCCTCAAGAACCGGACCCCGGATCTCGTAACAGACATTTGCGAGCTTCGTCGACTGGATCACCTGCATGCCGGTCACCTTACGGGCCCCTTCGCCCGCCCGCGCGGTGTTTTTCGCCACCCGGGGGACGGGGCACCGCCCCCGCTGGAACACTGACCGGGTGCCGACGCAGCCCGCCGCGACCCCGCCGACCAGCGCCCGCCAGGAGGCGTTCGCGCTGCTCAGCGACGAGCCGGTGCTCACCGGCGAGCAGGACGCGCTGGGCGCCGCGCACACCGCGCGGCAGCTCGCGGCCCTGCTGCGGGCCTCCCGGCCCTCGACGCCCTTCACGCTGGCGATCGACGGCGGCTGGGGCATGGGCAAGTCCAGCCTGATGCGGCTGACCGACCGCACGCTGCGGGAGTATCCCGAGGTCAGGACGGTCTGGTACAACGCGTGGACCGCGTCCGGCGGTGACGTGCTGGAGGGCCTGATCAAGTCGGTGCTCACCGGCCTTGACCCGAACGTGCTGCGCCGCGGCCTGCGCAGGCTGCGCACCAGCGGCCCGCTCGCCGCCGCCCTGCGCGCCCTGCTCACCGCCGCGGCCGGGCTGCTGCACGCCGCCGGCCCGGTCAACGAGCTGTGGGACCGAATGAGCGCGGACGCCCGCACCCGCAACGAGATGCGCGACGTGCTGCAGGACCTGGTCACCGACTGGTCCGGGCGCTCCCGGCCGCCCCCGACACCGACGTCGAGGCGTACGTGACCGCCTGCGCCCGGGCCGCCGGCATCGACACTCTCCTCGACCAGGACCTGACCCGGCTGCTCGTCGAGCGCTCGGGACGCAACCCGCGCCGGATCAAGCGCCTGGTCAACGGCTTCGTGCTGGAGGCCACCCTCAGACCGGGAGCGGGTCGAGGAGGACGGCGCCGAGGTGCTGCGGAGCAGCGGGGCCGAGGTGCTGGTGGTGGGGGACGAGAGCGCCGCGGACCGGGCGCTGGCCGCGGGGGCGCCCGACGTGATCGTCTCCGACATCAAGCGCGGCGAGGACCGCGAGGCCGGCTTCACGTACGTGCGGCGGCTGCGGGCCCAGGGGACGTATACCGGGCCGGTGGTCTACTTCACCTCGGAGAACACCCAGGCGCGCCGGGAGCTGGCGCGGGAGGTGGGGGCGCTGGGGATCGCCGTCGCGTGGTCCGAGCTGTTCCGCTACCTGGACGAGGTCATGGCCGCCCGGAGCGCCTGGGCCGGCGCCGCCGGCCGCCCCGCACCGAGCGGCCCGCCAGGACGTCCGTACGACGGCCCTCCCGGATGACGAAGCGGCCGTCGATCAGGACGTACGGGATGCCGGCCGGCGGGGTGCGCGGGGCGTCGTAGGTGGCGCCGGCGGCGACGGTCGCGGGGTCGAACAGGACGAGGTCGGCGCGGTAGCCCTCGCGGACCAGGCCGCGGTCGGGCAGCCCGAGGCGGGCCGCGGGGCGGGCGGTGAGGTGGGCCACGCACTCCTCCAGGGTGAGCACGCCCAGCTCGCGCACGTAGTGGCCGAGGTAGTGCGGGAAGGTGCCGTACGCGCGCGGGTGCGGCTTGCTGCCGTGCAGGATGCCGTCGGAGCCGCCGGTGTGGGCGGGGTGCCGCATCACGGTGCGGACGTTCCGCTCGTCGCCCACATGCTGCAGGATCGTGGTGCCGAGCCGGTCGGCGAGCAGCAGCTCACGGGCCGCGGGCCAGCCGCTCAGCCGGGTGCCGACGTGCGCGGCCAGGGCGGGCTCCGCGGTGCCGGAGACCTCGATCGTCGACCAGTCCACGGGCACGCCGTGGCAGCCGTCGGAGCCCTCGACCTCCAGGGCGTGCCGGATCCGCTCGGCGGTGGGCGCGTCGCGCAGCCGGGCCAGCACCGCCTCGGGGCCGCCGACCGCCGCCCAGCTCGGCAGCAGCGCGGCCAGCGTCGTGCAGCCCGCCGTATAGGGGTAGCTGTCCAGGGTGATGTCGGCGCCCGCCGCGAGGGCCCGGTCGAGCAGGGCGAGCAATTCGGGCGCGCGGCCGGCGTTCTCGGCGAAGTTCATCGTCGCGTGCGCCAGGTGCAGCGGGCAGCCGGCGGCCCCGGCGACCGCGATCATCTCCTCGTACGCGCGCAGGGCGTTCGCCCCGTACGAGCGGTGGTGCGGGCAGAAGTAGCCGCCGTGCGCGGCGACCACCCGGCACAGCTCGGTCAGCTCGGCGTCGGGCGCGTACATCCCCGGGGTGTACGTCAGCCCCGCCGACATGCCGACCGCGCCCTGCTCCATGCCCTCGGCGACCAGCTGCCGCATCCGGTCCAGCTCGGCGGGCGCGGCCGGGCGGTCCTCCCAGCCGACGGCCATCATCCGGACGGTGCCCTGCGGGACGAGGTAGGCGGCGTTGACGGCGACGCCCCGGTCGAGCCGGTCGAGGTAGCCGCCGACCGTGCGCCAGTCGAAGGCGACGCCGGAGCCGTCGCCGTTCCAGCCGGCGATGAGGGTGCGCAGGGTGTCGAGGGTGCGGTCGTCGGCGGGCGCGTAGGACAGGCCGTCCTGGCCGAGCACTTCGAGGGTGACGCCCTGCGCGGCCTTCGCCTCGTGCGCGGGGTCGGTGAGCAGGGCGAGGTCGCTGTGGGCGTGCATGTCGACGAAGCCGGGCGCGAGGGCGAGGCCGGCCGCGTCGAGGGTGCGGCGGGCGGTGAGGCGGCGGTCCCGGCCGATCGCGGTGATCCGGCCGCCGTCCACGGCGACGTCGGCGGTGAAGGCGGGCGCCCCGCTGCCGTCCACGACCAGGGCGCCCCGCAGCACGAGCTCAGGCATGGCCCGACCCTACGGCAGGTCTAGACCATAACTCGGCGCGGGGGCCCCGGTGCGCATGCGGTCAGAAGAACGTACGGACGTAGTCGGTGACCGTGCCGTCCGCGGTGGCCACCGGGATCAGCGGCCACTTGTCGAAGGTCGTGCACGGGTGCGACAGGCCGAGGCTCACCAGATCGCCGACCTGGAGCGGGTCCGCCGGCGGGACGGCGAGCCACAGGTGCTGGTCGGAGATGCCGTTGACGCGCAGCTCGGCGGGCGCCGGGCGCAGCATCCCGTCGTCGCCGCGGACGGCGAGCGGGGTGGGCAGGCCCAGGTCGTAGGGCGCGTCGCGCTTGCCGGCGTTGAGGAACGCCTGGTCAGGGGCCGGGCGGGAGACCACCTGGGCCCACAGCCGGAAGGCCGGCTCCAGGTGGCCGGGGACCCGGGTGAAGGGCGTGACGCGGGCGTAGTGCTGGTCGTCGTGCGTGACGTAGGCGCCCGAGCGCAGCAGCGGCAGGACGGGCGCGGAGAAGGTGTGCGCCGCTGGGGTGGCCGTCGCGTGAGCGCCGGCCCCTTGTGCGCTCGGCTCGTACGCCCCGGCCCCTTGCGCCCCGACCCCTCGCGCCGCCGGCTGGTACGTCCCCGCGCCCAGGCCCGCGAAGACCTCGGCCACCGCGTCGAACCACGCCGAGCCGCCCGCGCTCACCACGATCCGCCCGGCCTCCCGGAAGGCCCCCGCCCGGTCCAGCTCGGCCGCGAGCGCGACCAGCCGGTGCAGCCAGGCCCGTACCCGCTCGGGGTCGGCCCCCGGGACCTCGCCCTCGTAGCCGGCGACGCCCACCAGCCGCAGGTGCCGCGCGGCGACCGCGGCCTCGGCGACGAGCGCGCACTCGCCCTCCGTACGCACTCCGGTACGCGCCCCCTCGCCCGCGCCGAGCTCCACCACGACGTCGACCGGGCGGCGGGCGCCCGCCGCGGACAGGGCCGCGTCCATGAGCGCGACGCCCCGCACCGAGTCCACGTACGCCACGCACGTGAACTCCGGGTCGGCGTCCAGCTCCGCCGCGAGCCAGCGCAGCGCGGCCGGGTCCACCAGCTCGTTGGCCAGGAACACCCGCCGCACCCCGAACGCCCGCGCCACCCGCAGCTGGTGCGGTACGGCCACGGTGATGCCCCAGGCGCCGCGCTCCAGTTGGCGGGCGAAGAGCTGCGGGGCCATGGACGTCTTGCCGTGCGGCGCGAAGGCCAGGCCGTGCTCGGTGGTCCAGCGCTCCAGGGCGGCGAGGTTGTGCTCCAGCGCCTCCGCGGACAGCACCAGCAGCGGCGTGCTGAAGCCGCCGCCGGTCAACGTCCGGCGCTGCGCGGCCAGTTCGCCGACCGTCAGGCCGTCCGCGTCGGGCGGCAGGCCCTTGAACCGGTGGTCGATCCGCTCCTCGCGCAGCGCGGCGAGCCGGGCGGCGCCGCTCTGCGTGAGCCCGTCCGCGGCTGCGTCCCCCGCGCGTGCGGCGACGACGTCCATGCACCCTCCGAACCCCGCAGGCCGTTGCATCCTCCGCAACGGCCGTTGCGTATCGTGTTTCGAGCTGTCTAACATCCAGGTCGGCGCCTGGTCAACGGCCGCGGACCCGCACCCGGAGCCACCGCCGTACCGACATCCACCGCCCCACCCGTACCCGGACTCGAATCCGTACCCGCAGCCGTACCCGCATCCGCAGCCGTAGGTGTGGCCGTACCCGCGAACGACCCCAGGGGAAGCCAACGTGACCGTGACGCCGAGCGTGGACGTCGTGACCTTGGGCGAGTCGATGGTCACCTTCGTGCCCAGCACCGGCGGGCCGCTCGCCGACGTGCCGGCCTTCCACCGCACCATCGGCGGCGCCGAGTCCAACGTCGCCTGCACCCTGGCCCGCACCGGGCACACCGCCCGCTGGGTCAGCCGGGTCGGCAGCGACGGCTTCGGCGACCACCTGGTGGCCGCCATCGCGGCGGCCGGCGTCGACGTCGGCGCCGTCCAGCGCGACCCGCACCGCCCCACCGGCATCTACTTCCGCACCGCCGGGGAGCGCGCCACCACGCTGGACGCCGCCCCCGGGCGCGCCGAGGTCGTCTACTACCGCAAGGGCTCGGCCGCCTCCGCGCTCTCGCCCGCGCTCGTGCAGCGCCGCGACGTGTGGGCCGGCCGGGTGCTGCACCTGACCGGCATCACCTGCGCCCTGTCGGCCACCTGCAAGGCGCTCATGCGCCGGCTCACCCACCGCGAGCCGGGCCGGCCGCTGGTGTCCTTCGACGTCAACCACCGCCCCGCCCTGTGGCACGGCGCCGACCCCTGGCTGCTGGCCGAACTCGCCCGCGGCTGCGACCTGGTCTTCGTCGGCGAGGACGAGGCCGAGGCCGCGTGGGGGCTCGCGGACGCCGACGCGATCCGGGCCGCGCTGCCGGAGCCGGCCGTGCTCGTGGTCAAGCAGGGCGCGGGCGGCGCGACCGCCTTCGGCGCCGGCGAGCGCGTCCACGTCCCCGCGCCGGCCGTGGACGTCGTGGCCCACGTCGGCGCGGGCGACGCCTTCGCCGCCGGGTTCCTGTCCGCGACGCTGCGCGGGCTGCCGCTGCGCGACCGGCTGCGGCACGGCCACCTGCTGGCCGCCGCCGCCCTCACCGTGCCCGGCGACCTGGCCGTGCCGCCCGCGCGGGCCCACGCCGACGCCCTCGTCGCACTGGGCGAGGACGCATGGGGCAGACTGCGACTCGGCCCCGGCTGGACGGACCGGGCCGGCGACGTGCGGGAGGAGGTGACGCGGTGAGCCAGACCGTGGACCGCGCGCTGACCATCCTGCCGCTGCTCGCCGAGGGCCCGGCGAGCCTGGAGCAGGTCGCCACCCGGCTGGACGTCCACAAGTCCACCGCGCTGCGGCTGCTGCGCACCCTGCACGAACACGGCCTGGTCTACCGCCAGCAGGATCAGCGCTACCGGCTCGGCGCCCGGCTCTTCGCGCTCGCCCAGCAGGCCGTCGAAGCCCTCGACATCCGCGGCATCGCCCACCCGCACCTGGCCGCGCTCAACGAACACACCGGCCACACCGTGCACTTGGCCGTCTACGAGCAGGGCGAGGTCGTCTACATCGACAAGGTCGACAGCCGCTACCCGGTGCGGATGTACTCGCGCATCGGGCGCCCGGTCGCCATCACGGTCGCCGCCGTGGCCAAGCTGCTGCTCGCCGACCTGCCGGAGCCGGAGCGGCGGGCGGTCGCCGAGAGCCTGGACTACCCGCGCTACACGCCGCGTTCGACGCCGGACGCGGCGGCCTTCCTCGCGGAGCTCGCGCGGGTGCGCGAGCAGGGGTGGGCGTGCGACCTGGGCGGGCACGAGGAGTCCATCAACTGCGTCGCCGCGCCGCTGCGCGGCCCCGACGGGCGGGTGTGCGCGGCGATGTCCCTCTCGGCGCCCAACGTGGTCGTGAGCGCGGAGGAGTTGCTGCGGCTGAGGCCGCTGGTGCTGCGTACCGCCGAGGTGATCGGGGCGGAACTGTCCGGCGTCCAGCCCGCGCCGGGCCTGTCGCCCGCGCCCGGCCCTGCGGCTGCGCCCGGCCCTGCGCCCGTGCCCGGCCTTGCGGCTGCGCCCGCGCCCGACCTTTCCCCCTTGCCCGCCCCCGCCTCTGCCCCTGCCCCCGCCCCCGCCCCCGCAACGAAAGGCGCGACCCGATGAGCGACCTGCCCGAGACCTCCGTCAAGACGGCGGTCACGCCGCCGACGCACAACGCCCCGCCGGCGAAGTTCTCGCACGGCGTGCGCAAGGGCAACATCCTCCAGGTGGCCGGACAGGTCGGCAACCTGCCCGCGCAGGAGGGCAGGCCGCCGACCCCGGCGGGCCCCGACCTCGCCTCGCAGGTCCGGCAGACCCTCGCCAACGTCCAGTCCGTGCTGGCGGCGGGCGGCGCCTCGTGGGAGGACGTGGTCATGGCCCGGGTCTACCTCACGGACGTCGCCCACTTCGCGGAGTTCAACGCGCTCTACGACGCCTACTTCGCCGAGCTGACCCAGCCGCCGGCCGCCCGCACCACCGTCTACGTCGGCCTCCCGCCCGGCCTCCTGGTCGAGATCGACGCCCTGGCCGTCCTCGGCTGAACCCACCACGCCGACCCGCAAAGGGGCGCGGGGACCAGGTCCCCGCGCCCCTTTGCCCGTACTCGGAGAGCTACGGCAGTGCGTGGACGTGCGGGCCGACGCCGTTGGACCACACGTTGCCGGCCTTCGCGTCCCAGTTCGTCGACCAGGTCATCGCGCCGCCGATGCCGGGCCAGGTCGTGGACGGGTGGAAGGAGCCGCAACCGGTGCCCTTGGCAAGGCAGTCGAGCGCGTTGTTGACCACGCTCGGGGCCACGTAGCCGGAGCCGGCCGCGCTGGTGGACGCCGGGGTGCCGATGCCGACCTGCGACGGGGACAGGCCCGCCTGGATCGCGGTGCAGGCCAGCGTGGTGATGAAGTCCACCGAGCCCTGGCTGTAGACGCCGCCGTCGCAGCCGTTCATCGAACCGCTGTTGTAGTACTGCGTGTTGACGATCGTCAGGATGTCCTTGATCTTCAGCGCGGTGGCCAGGTAGTCGCTGCCGGCCGAGAGCATGTCGATGGTCTGCGGCGCCATCGTGATGATCAGCCCCGAGCCCGCCTTCTGGCTCAACTGCCGCAGCGCCTGCGGCATGTAGGTGGAGTCGATGCCGTTCTCCAGGTCGATGTCGACCCCGTTGAAGCCGTACGTCTGCATCAGCGAGTAGACGCTGTTGGCGAAGTTGGTCGCGGCCGTCGCGTCCCGCACCGAGATCGTGCCGTTCTGGCCGCCGACCGAGACGATGACCTTCTTGCCCTGCGCCTGCTTGGCCGCGATGTCCGCCTTGAACTGCGCGACGCTGTAGCCGAGCGACGGGTCGAGGGTGAAGGACACCGCGCCGGACGTGGTCGTGGCGTCGGCGAAGGCCACCGCGATGATGTCGTACTGGCTCTGCACCTGCGCGATGGTCTGCACCGTCGCGCCGTTGTTGAAGTTCTGCCAGTAGCCGGTGACCAGGTGCTTGGGCAGGTTGCCGGACGGCGGCGAGGTCGGCGGCGTGGTGGGAGGCGTCGTCGGCGGGGTGGTCGGGGGAGTCGTGGGCGGGGTCGTCGGCGGCTTCGTGGTCGGGCTGGTGGGCGGCGTGGTCGGCGGGGTGGTGCCGGAGCCGCCGGGGCCGCTGAGGGTGAAGTCGTCGGCGTAGTAGGCCGGTTGCGCGTACCAGCCGTGCGTGTAGACCGTCACCGAGTGCGTGCTCGCGCCGGTCGTGAAGTTCACGCTGAGCTGCTGGTACGAGGACGCGCCCGGCGTCCACGTGGACGGGTCGGTGCCGCCGGTGCCGGTCGCGCCGATGTAGACGTAGGAGCCCTGCACCCACGCGCTCAGCGTGTACTGCGAGTTGGGCTGCACGCTGATCGTCTGCGAGCACTGGGCGTTGTCGCTGCTGGTCGGGGTGGCCTTGAGGGCGCCGGCGCCGGAGTGCACCGGGCTGGAGACGGCCGCGCCGCTGCCCGCGGTGCAGGTCCAGCCGGAAAGGCCGCTCTCGAAGCCGGAGTTGGCGACCAGGTTGGTGGTCGCCGCGCCGGCGCTGCCGCCGGTGGCGACGGCCACGCCGGCACCGATCACCGCCGCCGCGCTGAGCGCGGCCAGGGTGCGCTGCCGGACGGTTGATCTGCGGTGGGCACGGGCCGCGGGATTCGCGTGCGCTGCACGTTCCACGACTGCCTCCTGGGGGCAAGGAGTTGGGGGGTGGTGGGAAGGGCGGTTACCGGAGAAAGTTGGTCCAGACCAATTGGGTTGTCAAGACCTCCTGCGGACAGCTCCCGTTCACCGACCCCGATACGCAACTTTGTGCACCCAAGTCGCTACTCGCCGATAAGCTGACGACCGGAAAACGCCAGGCCGCACGGCCCGATCAGGTGGAAAGGGGGAGGTTTGCGGATGCCCAGTGTCATCACGGTCACCTCGGACGACCTCGCGCTTCCCCTGGAGGAGCACATCGCCCGGGTCGCCGCCGCCCTCGACGGCTACGGCCATATCGTCGCCCTCGCCCCCGCCGAGGCCGACGACCCCGTCAGGCGCCGGCTGCACACCGTCAGATCCGCCCTGGAGGCCGACCGGCTGGCCATCGTGCCGCTCACCCTGCCGCCGCTGGCCCGCGCCCTGCTCGGCGAGCAGCTGCGCCAGCTCACCGGCACCGACCTCGGCCCCGGTGTGCTGGCCGGCGCCGCCCGGCTGCTGTCGTACTACCTCTACTCCGGCGCGCTGCTCGGCTCGGTGTCCAAACTCGACCGGGTCCCGGTCGGCGTCGGCCAGCACGTCAAGTCCCTCGTGCCCGGGCGGCACTTCGCCGTCCTCGCGCACCCCGAGCCCTACCTCGGCGAGGCCGCCGCCGACTCCCTGCCGCCGGGCCCCGGTTACGCCACCCAGCTCGCGATCGCCGGCAAGGGCCTCGACCCCGGCTGGATCACCGGCACCCTCGCCGCCGCCTGGCGCACCCAGCACCTGCGCGAGGTGCCGCTGCCCCCGGACTCCACCCGCTGGTGGGGCACCGGCAAGCTCGTCGAGTTCACCGCCTACATCGCCGACGTCGGCATGCTCTACCAGCTCGTCACGTCGGTGCGGCGCGACACCTGCACCTGGTGCGGCCTCGAAGTCATCGGCGACCAGTGCCTGTTCTGCGCCACCCGGCTCGGCGACCGGCAGACCCCCGCCAAACACGCCGCGGAACCGGGCACCCGGGCCGTCGAGACCCCGCGCCGCCCCCAACTCGAACCCCACAAGCGATAGGTGCGACCGCACATGAACTCACGTCAGCGCCGTGGCGTCGTCCTGCTGGTGGTCTCCGCGATATGCGCGGTCGCCGCCTTCGCCGGGGTGGTCGCCGTCGTCAGCGACGCGCGGTCCGAGGTCGGCGAGAAGGTCACGGCCTACGAACTGACCGCCGACGTACCGGCGTACCAGCAGCTCAGCAGCTCCGACGTACGCCGCATACAGGTCCCCTCGCGCTGGCTGCCGGACACCGCCGTCCGCGAACTGGCCCAGGTACAGGGCAAGATCGCCGCCGTCGCGCTCGCCAAGGGCTCGCTGCTGCAGACCGACATGATCGCGCCGCGGCCCCAACTCAAGGCCGGCCAGATGGAGATCGCCATCATGATCGACGCCGAGACCGGTGTCGCCGGCAAGATCACCCCCGGCTCCCGGGTCAACATCTTCGCCACCTTCGCCGGCAAGGCCGACACCGACCCCGACGTCTCGCGCATCATCGTCGCCGGCGCGCAGGTCGTCGACGTCGGCGAGATCAAGGCGTTCGACAAGGACGCCGAATCCCAGCGGCAGTCCACCGAAGGCGTGCCCATCACCTTCGCGCTCGACGCCGAGGACGCCCAACGCGTCGCCTACGCCGAGTCATTCGCCGAGCACGTCCGGCTCGCCCTGGTCGCCCCCGGCGACACCGCCGCGCCGCCGGCGGACTCCCGCAACTACACCCTGGCCGGCGACACCGCCGGCGGCGGGGGAGGTGCCCGCCCGTGACCGTACGCATCGTCGCCGGGACCTCCGACCCCGACGCCGCCCGCGCCCTGCTCGGCCTGCTCGCCCAACTCCCGGGCGCCGAGCCGGCCCCCGCGCTGCCCGACTCCACCGCGCTGCTCGACCTGCTCGCCCGCGCGGCCGAGACCGGCGTCGACGACCTGCCCGAAGTCGCCGTCGTGCACGAGTCGATCGGCCCGATGCCCGCGCTGGACCTGGTACGCGACATCGCGCTGCGCTTCCCCGCGGTCGGCGTCGTCCTGCTCACCCCCGACACCGGCCCGGCCGCGCTCGCCGCCGCCATGACCGCCGGCGCCCGTGGCGTCGTCGCGCTGCCCCTGTCGTACGACGAACTCGGCGCCCGTATCGACGCCGCCGCCACCTGGGCCGCGGGCGTGCGCCGCCACCTCAGCCCGCAGCGCGCCGCGCTGCCCGCGGTCGCCGGCGGCACCGTCGTCGCCGTCGCCGGCGCCAAGGGCGGCGTCGGCACCACCGTCACCGCCGTCCACCTGGCCCTGGCCGCACACGCCTCCGGCCGCTCCACCGCCCTGGTCGACCTCGACCTCCAGGGCGGCGACGTCGCCTCCTACCTCGACGTCCAGTTCCGCCGCTCCATCGCCGACCTCGCCGACATCGCCGACGTCTCCTCGCGCGTCCTCACCGACGCCATGTACGTCCACGAGTCCGGCGTCGCCCTGCTCCTCGCCCCCGCCGACGGCGAACGCGGCGAGGACGTCACCGACCGCGCCGCCCGGCTCGTCCTGACCGCGCTGCGGCAGCGCTACGAGGTCGTCGTCGTCGACTGCGGCACCCAGGTGACCAGCGCCAACGCGGTCGCCGTCGAGATCGCCGACACCGCGGTGCTGGTCACCACACCCGACGTCGTCGCCGTACGCGCCGCCAAGCGCATGGTGCGCATGTGGGACCGGCTCCAGGTGCGCAAGCCGCAGGACACCACGACCGTCGTCAACCGGCACAACCGCGCCACCGAGATCCAGCCCACCCTCGTCGGCCGCATCACCGGCACCCGCATCGCCGCCTCCGTCGTCCCCGCCGCCTTCCGCGAACTCCAGCCCGTCATCGACGCCGGCCGCATCCACGACCTCGACACCCGCTCCACCGTCAAGGCCGGCATCTGGTCGCTCGCCGGCGAAATCGGCCTCGTCACCGGCGCGACGCTGCCCGCCCCGCGCGGTCGCAAGTCCCGCCGGGGCGGCGGCGACAAGGGCCAGGTCACGCTGGAGACCCTGGGGATGACGCCGATCATCCTCATCACCCTGATCCTGGTCTGGCAGGCGGTGCTCGCCGGCTACACCTTCACCCTGGCCGGCAACGCGGCGGACGAGGCCGCCCGGGCGGCGGCGGTCGGCACGGCGGGCGACGCCGACACCGCCGCGAAGGCCGACCTGCCGAGCGCCTGGCGCGGCTCCGAGCACACCGACCGGGTCGACTACTCGGAAGGCAAGGTCTCGGTGACGGTGACCCTCAAGGTCCCGGTGCTCTTCCCCGGCGCGATCGACTTCCCCATGCGCATCCACGGCCACGCGCAGACGGTCGACGAGAGGCCGGACCGATGAACAGCCCGCTACGGCACGGCAGTCCGGGGCGCATACGGCCCCTCCGGCGGGCCCGGGCGGGGTCGCGCCGGGACCGGGGTGTCGCCTCGCTCGAATACCTCGGCATGCTGCCGCTCGTGCTCTTGATAGCTCTCGCGGGCATCCAGCTGGGCCTGGTCGCCTACTGCGGCGAGCAGGCCGGGACGGCGGCGCGTACGGCCGCCCGTACCGCCGCGCTGCCGGCACCGGACGGCGGGATCGCGCGCGGCCGGACCGCCGGCGAGAACGCCGTCAGCGACTGGCTGACGGCGCACGTCACCGTCCGGTCGGCCTCCGCCGACGGCTACCGGGCCCAGGCCAGTGTCGACGTCCCCTCCGTGCTGCCCGGCGTGCACCTGTTCGGGCCCGTGTCCCGCAGCGCGACCATGCCGAGGGAGGACACCACGCCATGAGCCTGCGCGCCCGCCTCACCGTCGACGAGGCCACCCCGCAGACCCAGGAGAGCCACCTGGTCGCCGTCTACCGGGCCAAGCTGCTCCAGGAGATCGACCTCGCCGAGATGTCCGCGCTCGCGCCCGCCGAGCGCCGCTCGCGCCTGGAGCGCGTCCTCGGGCACATCATCAGCCGCGAGGGCCCGGTCCTGTCCACCGCCGAGCGCGCCGGGCTGATCCGCCGGGTCGTGGACGAGGCGCTGGGCCTGGGCATCCTGGAGCCGCTGCTCGAAGACCCGTCCGTCACCGAGATCATGGTCAACGGGCCCGACCGCATCTACGTCGAACGCGGCGGACGCGTCGAACCCGTCGCCGCCCGCTTCTCCTCCGCCGAGCAGCTGCTCCAGACCATCGAGCGCATCGTCTCCACCGTCAACCGCCGCGTGGACGAGTCCAATCCGATGGTCGACGCCCGGCTGCCCTCCGGCGAGCGCGTCAACGTCATCATCCCGCCGCTGTCCCTGACCGGGCCCACCCTCACCATCCGCCGCTTCCCGCGCGCGTACACCCTCAAGGAACTCATCGGCCTGGGCACCCTCGACGAGCACATGCTGCTCCTGCTGTCGGCGTTCGTGCGCGCCAAGTGCAACATCATCGTCAGCGGCGGCACCGGCTCCGGCAAGACGACGCTGCTCAACTCCCTGTCCGGGCTCATCCCCGACGGCGAGCGCATCATCACCGTCGAGGACGCCGCCGAACTCCAGCTCCAGCAGGAGCATGTGATCCGCCTGGAGTCCCGGCCGCCCAACGTCGAGGGCGAGGGCCGGGTCACCATCCGCGACCTGGTCCGCAACTCGCTGCGGATGCGCCCCGACCGCATCATCGTCGGCGAGGTGCGCGGCGGCGAGACCCTCGACATGCTCCAGGCCATGTCCACCGGCCACGACGGCTCGCTCGCCACCGTGCACGCCAACTCCGCGGAGGACGCGGTGCTGCGGCTCCAGACCCTCGCCTCGATGAGCGAGGTCAAGATCCCCTTCGAGGCGCTGCGCGACCAGATCAACAGCGCCCTCGACGTCATCGTCCAGCTCCACCGCCACATCGACGGCACCCGCCGCATCGCCGAGATCGCCGTCCTGTCCTCGCGCGGGCGCGACACCTTCCGCCTCACCTCCGCGACCCGCTTCCGCGCCGAGCCGCTGGGCGTCGACCGGATCGTCCGCGGCTGGTACGAACACCGGCCCGTGCCACGGGAGATCGGCGAACGGCTCTACCTCGCCGGCGAGCACGTCCCGGCCGCCTTCGGGGTCGGGGCGAGCGAGCTCGAACTCGACAGCCGGGAGGCGAAATGACGCGCCACGCGGGGCTGCCCCTCGCCGCCGGTACGGGGCCCGGCCCGGCCGCGGGCTCCGGCCACGCGGCAGGGCAACTCGCCGCCGCCCCGGACCACATGGCCGGGCAGCCGACTGCCGCTCCGGGGCACGCCGCCGGCCAACTCGCCGCCGCCGGGCGGAACTTCGCCGCCGGGCCGTATCCGCTGCTCGTGCTCGGCGTCACGCTGCTCGCGCTCGTGCTCGCCGTGTGGGGCCTGCACGCCTGGCGCGGGGGCCGCGCCGACCGGGCCGCGCTCGTCGAGCGGCTCGCCGCCGAACTCGGCGACGGCAGCGGCCCGGTGGGCCCGCCCGTGCCCTTCGCCCGGCTCGACCGCCGGGTACGGAGCTACGCCTGGGGCCGGGCGCTGGCCGGGCGGCTCGCCGCCACCGGCACCGACCTCACACCGGGGCAGTTCACCGCCGCCGCGGCCGGGGTCGTCGTCGGGGCGTGGGCCGCCGCGTGGGTGGTCTTCGCGCCCTTCTTCGGGCCGATCGCCGCGATCATCGCCGGGTGGTCCTCGTATTCGTTCCTGGAGTGGCGGCGCCGGGTCCGTACCGAGCGCTTCATCGCCCAACTCCCCGACCTCGCCCGGGTCCTGGCCAACGCCACGCAGGCCGGGCTGGCGCTGCGCACCGCCGTCTCCATGGCCGCGGAGGAGCTGGACGCGCCGGCCGGCGAGGAGCTGAAGCAGGTCGCCGACGCGATGGCCCTCGGCCACTCCGTCGAGGACGCCCTGGCCGAGCTGCAACAGCGCCTGCCCAGCCGGGAGTTGATCGTCCTGGTCTCCACCCTGGTGCTCTCCAGCCGGGCCGGCGGCTCCGTCGTGGAGTCGCTGCGCAACCTCACGGTGACCCTGGAGGAGCGCAAGGAGACCCGGCGCGAGATCCGTACCCAGATGTCCCAGGTCACCGTCACCGCCTACGCCGTCCCCGTCATCGGCCTCGGCTCCCTGTTCCTGCTCAACCGCATCATGCCCGGCTCCCTCAGCGCCCTGACCGGCTCCAACATCGGCCGCATCTGCGTCCTGGTCTCGCTCGGGCTGTACGTCGTCGGCTTCGCGCTGATCCGCCGCATGTCAAGGATCGACATATGAGCCCCATGACCCTCGCCGGCCTCGGACTGGCCGTGGCGCTCGCCGCCTGCGCGGTCGGCGTCGTCCACGCCATCGGGCTGCTGCGCGCCGACGCCAAGCTCCCCGACGACCTCGCGCTCGCCCTCGACGTCGGCCGCACCCGCACCACCCGGGCCGGCAACGCCATCGACCGGCTCGGCATCCGCTGGGCCCCCCTGGTCATGCGCCTCATGGGCCCCGCCCGGGTCGCGAAGATGCGCGCCCGCATCGACCACGCCGGCCACCCGCACGGCCTCACCGTCGAGCGCTACGCCGCCCGCCGGGCCGTCTACGGCTTCCTCGGCGCCCTGTGCGCCCTCCTGCTGCTCACCCGCGGCAACTGGTTCCTGGCCCTGCTGCTGCTCGCCTACGGCTGGTTCTGGGCCGACCTCGGCCTCTCCCTCGCCATCCGCCGCCGCCGCGACGACATCGAGCGCACCCTGCCCGACTTCCTCGACGTCCTCGCCGTCGTCGTCAGCGCCGGCCTCGGCTTCCGGCAGGCCCTGGAACGCGTCAACTCCGTCTACACCGGCCCCTGGTCCGACGAGATCCGGATCGCCCTGCGCCAGATGGACGTCGGCGTCAGCCGCCGCGACGCCTTCGACCAGCTCCGCAAGCGCAACCGCAGCGACCAGGTGGGCCAGTTCGTCACCGCCCTCCAGCAGGGCGAAGAACTCGGCGCGCCCATCGCCCGCACGCTGCTCCAGATCGCCACCGACATGCGCCGCACCGAGGCCCAGAACGCCCGCCGCCGCGCCGCCCGCATGGTCCCGCGCGCGACCGGCGTCATCACCGTGCTGCTCGTCCCCGCCACCATGATCCTGCTGATCGCCGGCACCATCATCGGCTCGCAGATCCACTTCGGCGACGTCTTCGGGAGCGGGTGAGCACCGGATGCTCCGGCCGGCCTCGGCGATTTCGCCGAACTGCGTGATCATGGTGCGACCGAGGGTGACCAACCGTCATGCTGTAAGCGCCACTTGCCCCTCCGGCGATTGGCGCGCAACCGGCTGCGAAGGCCGAAGGTTCGGGTGTACCTTTGCATTCGCAACCATATTTGCACCTGCAATCCGATCCACCCCGCGGCGGACGACAACCGACCACCAGCGAGAGGCGGTGCACCGTGACCACCACCCCCGACCCCGACGGGCACCCCACGGCCACCGCCGTACGTACCACCAGCCAGGTGACAAAGGATGGGGCGAACAACCATGAACAGGTGGGCACTCCAGCGCTACACCAACACGGAGCTCTGGCTCCGCGACCGACTCGACCGCATCACCACCCGCCTCACCGCCTCCGGCGGCGACCGCGGCCAGACGTCCTTCGAGTACCTGGGAATCGCGGTGGTGATCGCGGTGATCATCGGGGTGCTGGCCGGGACGACGGACATCGGCAACACCGTCAAACGCGGCATCACCAGGACCATCAACAACATCATCAACGCGGGCTAGCCGGCGTGCGCGCGACGCGCGCCGTACGTGTCCGGTACGCAACCCGTGCCGCCGGGGACCGCGGGCAGACAGTCGGCATCTACATCGTCGCCATGGCCGCGCTGTTCTTCCTGGCCTTCGCCTACTTCGCCGTGGGCCAGGCCTCGGTGGCGCGGAACGGCGCCCAGACCGCCGCCGACGCCGCGGCGCTGGCCGCCGCGCGCGCCGACCGGGACGCCGTCCAGGACGAATTCCTCGCCGCTCTGATGTCGGGGGACGCTGCCGGCCTCACCGCTCTCCTGGGCGACCTCGGTTCCCACGCGGGACCGGCGTGCAGCGCTGCGTCCGCGTACGCCGAGGCGAACCGTGCGGAGGTGACGGCCGGCGGGTGCGTGGCGGCGGCGGCCGGAAAGGGCTACACCGTCACGGTCAAGTCCCGGCGTTCGGTGGGCACTTCGGTGGTCCCCGACACGGAGAAGATGTACGCGAAGGCAACAGCGACAGCCGTGGTGGACTCGCGCTGCACGTTCGGGTCCGCGAGCGGGCACGACCTGAAATTCTCCTGCAAGCAGGGAGAGGTGACGCTCGATCCGACGTCCGGCGACTTCCGGCTTGACTTGTCCACCTTCTACACAGTCCACCTGAGCAGATGACATTCAGCCGTGCGGTGGGAGAACGGGGAACGATGCGATACGGGCACAGGGTCTCCTCGGCGTGGGCACTGGCCGCGGCCACGGCCCTGCTCGTCAGCGGATGCGGCGGCGGAGGGGGCGGCGGCGACAAGCCGTCCGACCAGAAGCACAAATCGTCGGCCAAGACCGGCGGTTCCCCGACAGCCGGTGCCGACGACGGGGCCGACACGCCGTCCCCGACGCCGACAAAGGTCCTCGCCCAGATCAAGGGGGCCGAGAACATGTCCGTCACCATCAATTCCGCGAGCCGTGACGACGGCGGCTTCCTGACGGTCGAGGGATCCGTGACCAACGACGGCGACGAGCCCTTCACCGCCGATCTCTGGGTCGGCTCCGAGACCGCCGTCGCGAAGTCCGGTGCGTCGGTGGCCGGCGCCCTCCTCGTCGACGAGGCGGGCAAGAAGCGGTATTACGTGCTGCGGGACACGGACGGGCGGTGCCTGTGCACCATGGGCCTCGTCGACATCGAACCCAAGGAATCCCGTCCCTTCTTCGCCCAATTCCCCTCCCCACCCCCCACCACCACCGAGGTGGAGTTCGAGCTCCCCACCATGCCCCCCGCCAAAATCACCATCTCCGAGGGGTGATCCGGATGAAGCCCGCGGCGGCAGCCGCGCGTATCGCGCTCAGTGTGGTTCTCGCGGCCGGCGGGACCGCGGTCGCGCTCGGGGTGGTGGTCGCGCCGCCGGCGGTCGCGGACGGGGTGCCGCCGCCGTCCGCGGGGGACGCGGCGCCGAGCGCGCCCGTGCCGATCGACCCGGCCTCGCCGAACCTGCGGCTCCCGGAGGGGTCAAAGCTCGCGCCGGCGAAGGTGCTGGACATCGTGTCGGTGTCGGACGAGTCCTCGGTGGCGGCCGACCAGCCGGAGCAGCGCGAGGAGACGTCGAACTCGACGGTGACCTACGCGCTCCAGTCGGAGGTGGCCTTCGACAAGGACAGCGCGACGCTGTCGGCCGCCGCGACCGCCCGGATCCAGGCGATCGCCGCGGATATCAACACGCGGCACGTCACCTCACCCATTCGTGTCTTCGGTTTCACGGACGACCTGGGGAGCAGTGAGCACGGCGTGACGCTGTCGCGACAGCGGGCACAGGCGGTGTACGAGGTGCTGGCCGCGGCGCTGAGCAGTGCCGGTGACTCATCCCACACCTTCCAGGTCCGCGGCTACGGCGAGGACTACCCCATTGCGGACAATTCCACCGAAAGTGGCCGCCAGCAGAACCGCCGCGTGGAAATCACCTTCACTCCTCCTGCCGCGTAAGGTGCGGGTTGCGGGCCAGGACGCGGTACGGTGTAACTCCCCCCCTCGGGCCGGTTCGCTCTCCCCCCCTGCGAACCGGCCCGTTTTTTCGTGGGGCTCACCCGGCGTCCGCCGCGACCTCCAGCCGCACCCCGGGCCGTACGCCCCAGCGGGCCATCGCGCCGGCCTCGGACTCCAGGACGTGCCGGGCCCGCAGGCGGGGGCGGCCGAGGCGGCCGGGGGGCATCGTGCGGACGGCGAGGACGCGCAGCCGGCGGTCGAGGTAGGCGACGTCGATGGGGAAGCGCATCCGGACGGTGTGGATGCTGGAGGCGGGGGTCAGCAGCAGCGCGCCGTCCAGGCCGGTGCGGCCGAGCAGCCCGCGGGTGCGGGCGCGGTACGAGGCCGCGACCCGCAGCGGCACCTCCACCCAGCCCCCGGGCACCGCCCCGGCCCCGGCCCCAGGCGCAACCGAAGCCGCAGCCCCAACCCCACCTCCGCCCCCGCCCGCGTCGCGCGGGACGCGCAGGGTCGCCTCGCCGTCCTGCCAACGTCGGCGCACAGCGCCTCCCTTCGGGCCTGGGGGCCCGTGTACGGTCGGCCCGGTGCATGTCTATCCGATCGTGGCCGCGGCCGTCTGGGGAACCCTCAGCGGGCTGCTGCTGCCCCGTGCGGCGTACCGGCTGGCGGTGCCGGAGGAAGAGGCGTGGGCGGCGGCGTGCCCGGGCGGTCATCCGCTGCCGGCCGGGCCGCGCGGCTGGGTGGGCCCGGCGGGGTGCGGGGCGTGCCGCACGGGCGCCGGGAGGCCGGCGGGGGAGTGGCTGCCCGCGGTGGCGGGCGCGGCGCTGTGCGCGGGCCTGGCGGCGGCGCGCGGGGCGCACCCCGAGCTCGTGGTGTGGCTGCTGCTCGTACCGGTGGGGCTCACCCTCACCTTGGTGGACGTACGGGTCCTGCGGCTGCCCGACGTCCTGACGCTGCCCGCGCTGGCCGGCACGGCGCTGCTGCTGGGCGGCGCCGCCCTGCTCCCGGCGCACGCCGGCTCCTGGCCCCGCGCGCTGCTGGGCGGCGCGGCGCTGGGCGTGCTCTACGGCCTGCTCTTCGTGATCAACCCGGCGGGCATGGGATTCGGCGACGTCAAGCTCGCCCCCACCCTCGGCCTGGCCCTGGCGTGGTACGGCTGGCCCACCCTGGTCACCGGCACCCTCGTGGCCTTCGGGCTCGGCGCACTGAACGGCCTCGGCATGATGCTCGCGGGCCGCGCGCACCGTAAGACCCCGCTGCCGTTCGGCCCCTTCATGCTGGCCGGCGCGGCAGCCGCCCTGCTCCTGGCGTGACGCCGCGCCGGGCGGGGCACCCGTATGGGCCAACCCCGCCCGGCCTACGGCTCACGGCCTACGGCTCACGCCTCACGGCCTGCGCTTCACGGCCTACGGCTCAAGGCTCACGCCTCGCTGCTCACCGACCAGAGGTTGACGCCCGCCGGCTCCACGGCGTGCCGGTCGATCTCGGCCAGCTCCTCCGCGGTGAGCGGCGCCGCTCCCACCGCCGCGACGTTCGCCTCCAGCTGCGCCACCGACGACGCGCCGATGAGCGCCGAGGTCACCCGCGGGTCCCGCAGCACCCACGACAGCGCCAGCTGGGCCAGCGACTGGCCGCGCCCGGCGGCGACGTCGTTGAGCGCCCGCAGCCGCGCGACGGTCTCGTCGTTGACCAGCGCGGGGTTCAGCGACTTGCCCTGCGCGGCGCGCGAGCCCTCGGGGATGCCGCCGAGGTAGCGGTCGGTCAGCAGGCCCTGGGCGAGCGGCACAAAGCCGATGCAGCCCATGCCCTCCGCCTCCAGGACGTCCAGCAGGCCCTCGTCCTCGATCCAGCGGTTGATCATCGAGTACGACGGCTGGTGGATGAGCGCGGGCACGCCCAGCTCGCGCAGGATGCGCGCGGCCTCCCGGGTGCGCTCCGGGCCGTACGAGGAGATGCCGACGTAGAGCGCCTTGCCCTGCTGGACGGCGGACGCCAGCGCGCCCATCGTCTCCTCCAGCGGGGTGTCCGGGTCGTACCGGTGGGAGTAGAAGATGTCGACGTAGTCCAGGCCCATCCGGCCCAGCGACTGGTCGAGCGAGGCCAGCAGGTACTTGCGGCTGCCCCATTCGCCGTACGGCCCGGGCCACATGTCGTAGCCGGCCTTGGTGGAGATGACCAGCTCGTCGCGGTAGGGCCGGAAATCCTGCGCGAAGAGGGTGCCGAAATTGGCCTCGGCCGCGCCATAGGGCGGGCCGTAGTTGTTGGCCAGGTCGAAGTGCGTCACGCCGAGGTCGAAGGCCCGGCGGAGGATCGCGCGCTGCGAGTCGAGCGTGCGGTCGTCGCCGAAGTTGTGCCACAGGCCCAGCGAGATCGCGGGCAGCTTGAGCCCGCTGCGGCCGGTGCGGCGGTACTCCATGGCGGCGTAGCGCTCTTCGGCGGCGCGGTAGAGGTTTCTGATGTTCACGGTTCCTCCCTATCACGGGCGGTTGAACCGCTTACTACGTGGCAGGCGCACCGTGAGCGAGCCGCGCCGGGGTGCGGGCCGCGCCGCGCCCCGGTTCGTCCGGACGGCCTTTCGGGCAGTACCCTGGCGCCGGCGACCGAGCGCAGGAGGGGCTGGTACGCGATGAATCTGCGCGATCTGGTGTACGGGCTGTACTCCCGCAGGGTGGAGCGCCGGCTTGACGAGGACCAGGTCCCCAAGCACATCGGCGTGATCCTGGACGGGAACCGCCGCTGGGCGAAGGCGGCCGGCAGCACCGCGGCGCAGGGCCACCAGGCCGGCGCCGACAAGATCGCCGAGATGCTGAGCTGGTGCGAGGAGACCGGGGTCGAGGTCGTCACCCTGTGGATGCTCTCCACCGACAACTTCGACCGCCCGCAGGAGGAGATCGTCCCGCTGCTGGGCATCATCGAGGACGCGGTCGCGAACCTCGCGGCGACCGGCCGCTGGCGGGTGCACCACGTGGGCACGATGGACCTGCTGCCCGACCGTACGCAGGCGGTGCTCAAGGAGGCCGAGCAGGACACCCACGGCATCGACGGACTGCTGGTCAACGTGGCGGTCGGCTATGGCGGCCGGCAGGAGATCGCCGACGCGGTGCGCTCGCTGCTGTACGAGCACGCGAGCCGCGGCACGTCGATCGAGGACCTGGCCGAGATCCTGGACGTCGAGCACATCGCCGAGCACCTCTACACGCGCGGCCAGCCCGACCCGGACCTGGTCATCCGCACCTCGGGCGAGCAGCGGCTGTCCGGCTTCATGCTGTGGCAGAGCGCCCATTCGGAGTACTACTTCTGCGAGGTCTTCTGGCCCGCCTTCCGCAAGGTGGACTTCCTGCGGGCGCTGCGCGACTACGCCGCCCGCCATCGCCGCTACGGAGCGTGACACCCCCCAGATGGGTGCCGGCCCGGAGCCGGGACCGACGCCGGCCCGGGGCCGGTGAGCGGGCGGTGACCGGATCATGACCGTCGGATGACTGTCATATGCAGCCGCATGGGTAACGGAATTCCAGGGCATACCACTGGCAGACCGGCATCCGGCCCACGGCTGCCGGATTGCAGCCTCACCTCTCCCCGAGGGGGTTCGTCCACACGTGGTGACCAGCAAGAATCGCCGTGTTCACGACCGGCGCACGTACGTACTCGACACCAGCGTGCTGCTCGCCGACCCCAATGCCTTCACCCGCTTCGACGAGCACGAGGTCGTGCTCCCGGTCGTCGTGGTGACGGAGTTGGAGGCCAAGCGCCACCACCCTGAGCTGGGCTACTTCGCCCGCCAGGCGCTGCGGCTGCTCGACGAGATGCGGATCAGGTACGGGCGGCTCGACGCGCCCCTGCCGATCGGCGAGGTCGGCGGCACGCTCCGCGTCGAGCTCAACCACTCGGACCCCGGGGTGCTGCCCGCGGGCTTCCGGCTCGGCGACAACGACTCGCGCATCCTGGCGGTCGCCCGCAACCTGCAGGCGGAAGGGTACGACGTCACGGTCGTCTCCAAGGACCTGCCGCTGCGGGTCAAGGCGTCGTCGGTCGGCCTGCTGGCCGAGGAGTACCGCGCGGAGCTGGCCATCACGTCCGGCTGGACGGGCATGGCCGAGCTCGCGGTGGGCGCCGAGGACGTGGACACCCTCTTCGCGCAGGAGTCGGTCGACCTCCCCGAGGCGGCGGACCTGCCGGTGCACACCGGCCTGGTGCTCCAGTCCGAGCGCGGCAAGGCACTCGGCCGGGTGACCGCCGACGGGCGGGTGAAGCTGGTGCGCGGCGACCGCGAGGCGTTCGGCATCCACGGCCGCAGCGCCGAGCAGCGCATCGCGCTGGACCTGCTGCTGGACCCCGAGGTCGGCATCGTGTCGATGGGCGGCCGGGCCGGCACCGGCAAGTCGGCGCTGGCGTTGTGCGCGGGCCTGGAGGCGGTCCTGGAGCGCCGCCAGCACCGCAAGGTGATGGTCTTCCGGCCGCTGTACGCGGTGGGCGGGCAGGAGCTGGGCTATCTGCCCGGCACCGAGGCGGAGAAGATGAGCCCGTGGTCGCAGGCCGTCTTCGACACGCTGTCGGCGGTGACGTCCAAGGAGGTCATCGAGGAGGTCGTGGCGCGCGGCATGCTGGAGGTGCTGCCGCTCACCCACATCCGCGGCCGTTCGCTGCACGACGCGTTCGTGATCGTCGACGAGGCGCAGTCCCTGGAGCGCAACGTGCTGCTGACGGTGCTGTCCCGGATCGGCGCCGGCTCGCGCGTCGTCCTGACGCACGACGTGGCGCAGCGCGACAACCTGCGGGTGGGGCGGTACGACGGCGTGGTCGCGGTGGTGGAGAAGCTCAAGGGGCACCCGCTGTTCGCCCATGTGACGCTCACCCGTTCCGAACGGTCCCCGATCGCCGCGCTGGTGACGGAGATGCTGGAGGACGGCGTCGGCTGAGCGCCCGGCGCGCTCCGGCGTGCTCCGGCGTGACGCCCGGCGTGCTCCGGCGCAATCCGGCGCGATGTCCGGATTTACCGACAACTGAGACGATTTGAGGCTGCTGCGCCCCGTGGAAGGGGCGCAGCAGCCTAGCGTTTTCCGGCCGCGAAAGCCGCTGATTAGCCCGCACCGGCTGATGTGAACTTTGCCACTCAACCGGAAATTGCCGCGCGGCGTCCCCGTACGGCAGGGTGTGAGGCTGTCAGGCCCCGCTCATGGCATGCCCGTACCCCTCGGGGAACGGGTCGCACCACCCAGACAAGTCAACAACGACCGCCATGAGCCGCCCGAGCACCACGCGGAATCCCCACCGGACTTCGCACCGGGCCAGTACCCCCGTGACCGACCGGCCCGTACGGCGGACCGGAGCAGGGGGGCAGCGCCAGGGGCACGATTTCGCCCGTGCGGTCACCAAGCGGGCGATGCCGGAAGGAAACCGTGTGAGCCGGATCTCGGTCCGGGGATTCGCGGTGGCGTCTGCCACTGCGGTCACCACTGTGGGCGCTGTCGTAGGTGTCGCGTCGGGTGCGGAGAAGGGCGCGGCCACCGAGCCCGTCGAAGCCGCCGGGACGACGACCCTCCTCGCGGACATCCCTGTCGGACAGCAGGTCCAGCAGGCGTCGTTGACTGAGCAGGTGCAGGCGCAGTCGGACGCCGCTGACGCCACTGCCAGGCAGAGCGCGGAGCAGCAGGCCCGCATGCAGGCGGCCAAGGACGCCGCGGCCAAGAAGAAGGCCGCGGACGCGGCGGCGGAGAAGGAGCGGCTGAAGAAGCTCGCCGCTTCCGGGCAGGGCGACGCCAACGCGTCCTTCCCGGTCCAGCCGTCCTACACGATCGCCGAGGTCAAGGCGATGGCCAAGCAGATCGTGGGCGAGGCCCAGTTCACCTGCTTCTCCAACATCGTCGACCACGAGAGCGGCTGGCGCTACACCGCCAGCAACGCCTCCTCCGGCGCGTACGGCCTCGTCCAGGCCCTGCCCGGCTCCAAGATGGCCTCCGTGGGCGCCGACTGGCGCACCAACCCGGCCACCCAGATCAAGTGGGGCCTGAAATACATGAACTCGCGCTACGGCAGCCCGTGCGGCGCGTGGTCCTTCTGGCAGGTCAACCACTACTACTAGGCCGCCACGGCAAGTCGGCCGCGTACGACCTGCGACCCCCGGACCGGGTACGGTTCGGGGGTCGATGCCGTGCGCGTCCCCCGGACGGGTGTGGATAACCGCGCGGAGGCAACCCGTACGACAGGTACCGTCGTCCTGCACAGCGGATCCACATCGAAGGGCCCGGCGACGGCGGGTCGAGGGGGGCGGAACGAGCGATGCCCGACAAGCGCCACTGGAGTACCGCGCTCGCGGCGGGTCTGGCCGGGCTGGCCGGCCGGCTGGAGGAGCGGCACGCCAGGATCACCGCGCGCGACCACCCCGAGGGCGCCGTCGCCGACCCGGTCCTGCACCCCGTCCCCGGCACCGCACCGGCCGCCGAGGCGGCGCCTCCTGACGCCGTGTCGCAGGAGCCCGCGCCGGCCGCGGCGCCGGTCGCCGCCAAGCCGGCCGTCCCCGCCCAGCGCGCCGCGCCGCCGACCGACCCGGCGGCGGTCGTGCCGTGGAGCATGCGGGTCGCCGCCGAGGTCGGCTGGCGGCTGCTGATCCTGGCCGGGACGGTGTGGGTGCTGATGCGCGTCATCGGCGCGGTGCGGCTGGTGGTGCTGGCCTTCGCCGCGGCGCTGCTCATCACCGCGCTGCTCCAGCCGTTCGTGGCCCGCCTCAAGCGGCACGGCGTGCCGCGCGGGCTCGCCACCGCGATGGTCTTCGTCGGCGGCTTCATCATCATGGGCCTGGTCGGCTGGTTTGTCGTCTGGCAGGTGATGGACAACGTCGACAACCTCTCCAGCAGCCTCCAGGACGGTGTCGCCGAGGGCAAGAAGTGGCTGCTCAACAGCCCCTTCCATGTCACCGACGACCAGATCAACAACGTCGCGAAGAATCTGAGCGACGCGATCGGCTCCAACTCCAAGGCGCTGACCAACGCCGGCCTCGAAGGCGTCACCGTCGTCGTCGACCTGCTGACCGGTGTGCTGCTGGCGATGTTCAGCACGCTGTTCCTGCTCTACGACGGCCCCAACATCTGGAACTGGGTGCTCAAGCTGTTCCCCGAGGCCGCCCGCGAGGGCCTGGCGGGCGCCGGCCCGCGCGCCTGGCGGACGCTGACGCTGTATGTGCGCGGCACGGTCATCGTCGCGATGATCGACGCCATATGCATCGGTATCGGCATCTTCTTCCTCGGGGTGCCGATGGCGGTGCCGCTCGCCGTGGTGATCTTCCTGTCGTCGTTCGTGCCGCTGGTCGGCGCGGTGGCGTCCGGCTTCATCGCGGTGGTCGTCGCGCTGGTCACCGAGGGCCCGTTCACCGCGCTGCTGGTGCTGCTCGTGGTGCTCGCCGTCCAGCAGATCGAGGGGCATGTCCTGCAGCCCTTCATCCTGGGCCGGGCGGTGCGCGTGCACCCGCTGGCGGTGGTGCTGTCGGTGGCCGCCGGTTCGCTGGTGGCCGGCATCGGCGGCGCGGTCGTCGCGGTCCCGCTGGTCGCGGTGAGCAACACCGCCGTGGGGTATCTGCGCGCCTTCGCCCGCGACCGCGCCGCCGCCTCGGCCGCCTACGTGCCCGAACCGGCCCCGGAAATAGGCGAGTCGGCGCCGGCCCCCGCCCCGGCGTCGGCCGCCGAGCGCGCCCCGGAGCCGGCGCCGGAGTCCGCGCCGGAGCCCGACCCCGTATAGGGCCGGGCCCCGGCCGGTGCGGCGGGGCTATTCGGTGCGCAGGCCGTCCGGGCGCATCAGGCGCCACAGCGGCGGCAGGCTCAGCAGCGTCACGCCGAGGACGACGGCCGCGCCGATCGCCGACATGGACGCCACGCCCGACCAGTCCATCCGGAACGGGCGGTCGACCATGGCCAGCAGCGCCGCGCCGAGGCCGATCCCGCCGCCCGCGGCCAGCAGCAGCCCGAGGACGACCGGGACCGCGGTCTGCCACAGCACCGACCACACCAGGGCGCTGCGCTGCGTCCCGAAGGCCACCAGCACGGCCAGCAGCTTCTTGCGGTCGCGCAGCTGCTCCAGCATGGACACCAGCAGGCTCGCGCCGATCAGCACCATGGTGAGCGCCGCACCCGCGAACAGCCCGCGCCGCAGCTGGGTGAAGCTGGCTTTCGTGGTGGTGCCGTAGACGTCCGAGGCGTAGGTGTTCACGCCGAAGGTCGCCGCGGTGTTGCGCACGTACTCGACCGCGTCCGGTGTGCGCTTGTCGACGCTGACGTAGATCTGCGCGTCCGGGTCGGACAGCCGGCTGCCGTCGACGGCGCCGGGGGCGGCGAAGACGCCCCATGTCCAGCCGCCCATCAGGTCGACCCGGGCCGGCACCGTCGGGGTGCCCGGCGGGATCGTCCACAGCTGCGGGGTGCCCGTGTAGTGGTCGGTGTAGTCGGTGTTGAGGTCCAGCCGGGCGCCGGGCCTCAGGTAGCCGCGGGCGCGTTCGCCGTCGCTGCCGTGCGGCGGCACCAGGAAGACGCTGGAGGGCCCGCAGGTGCCGATCGCCGCGAGCTCGCGCAGGCTCGCGCAGTCGCCGACGACCACCGGCACGCCCGTCGCTTCGAGGGCGTCACCGCTGAGGGTGGCGGCGTCCGGCCGGTTGGCCTCGGCGCTGGTGTAGCCGACGACCTTCGTCACGCCCTTGGTCGCGGTCAGTTCCGCGATCTGCTGCCGGGTCCGCTCGACGGTGGTGTGCGAGCCGTAGACCTCCACCTGCGCCCGCGCGGGGTCGGCGCCGGTGCCGGTGGTGAAGTCCTGGTCTACGGCGGTGAAGAGCATCTGCAGCGCGATGGCGCCCGCCACGGCCACCGCGACCCCGCTGACCATCCGCCCGGCGGCCCCGCTGCCGAGCTGCAGCCGGCGCACGGCGAGCTGCCACGGCACGGGGCCGCCGCGCAGCCGCCCCACCGCGCTCTCCACCAGCCACGGCAGCACCGCCGCGACCCCGATCAGCAGCAGTACGGTGCCGGTCGCGACCTGCGTCTCGTTGACGTGCCGGTCGCCCTTCACGGTGCCGAACAGCGGTGCCAGCAGGGCGAGTCCGGCCGCCGGGAAGGCCAGCCGCCACCACAGCCGGCGCCGCCGGCCGAGGCCCTGCCGCACCACGCCGAGCGGTTCGATGACGGTGCGGCGCAGGCTGAAGAGCGTCACGGCGACCGCCGCGACCGGCACCGCGAGCGCGATCAGCACGGTCAGCGCGGGGTCGGGCGTCATGTCGGAGGGGTAGGCGGAGATGTCCCTGATGGTGACGTGCCCGGCGAACTGCCGGGCCGCCAGGAAGAACACCCCGCCGAGCAGCACCCCGAACAGCGCGCCCAGCAGCGCCTCACCGGCCGCGATCCGCCGGGTGCTGTGCACGTCCGCGCCGACCAGCCGCAGCGCGGCCAGCCGCCGGTCCCGGCGCTCACCGCCGAGCCGTACCGCGGTCGCGACGAAGACGGCGACCGGCAGCAGCAGCACCACCAGCACGATCACCAGCAGCAGGTCGAACACCGGCCCCTGCACCTCGGAGTTGCTGTGGTGCCCGAAGCCGGCCATGCGGTACGCGTTGCCGTTCCGCCCGGCGTCGTCGTAGGTCACGAGCTGGTCGCTGCCGGCGTAGTAGTACAGGTCGGACGGCCCGGTCAGCCCGGCGTGCCCGATCGTGCCGGTGATCGTGTACGGGATGCGCTCGCGCAGCAGCGGCGCCGACCTCAGCAGCTTCTGCAGGGCCGGCGAGGCCACCATCTGCCCCGGCGCCGGCACCTTCGCGACCCCCGGCGGCGGCTTCATCGCCGGGCCGTCGGGTTGCAGCAGGACGCCGGTGATGTCCTCGCCGTGGAAGACGGTGCGGTCCTCGGCGAGCAGGAAGGTGGCGTCGGTGGGCTTGGGCTGCTCGCCGACGGAGATCGTGTCGCGGGCCACCCGGCGCTGGTCGCGGGTGTGCATCATCGCCGGCACGGCCGCGGCGAGCAGCAGCAGCGCCACCCCGAGCCCGACGCCCACCGCGGTCAGCCCGGTGCGCAGCCAGCCCTCGCGCCCGCCGCCGGCCGCGAACCGCGCGCCCATCAGCAGATCGCGCGCCCACACCCGTACGCCCGCGCGCTGCTCGGGCCCCGGCGGCGGGCCGCCCGGCCGGCCGGTGGTCGTCCGGCCCCCGGCGACCGCGTCGAAGCCGGCGAACGGCCCGCCCCGCGGGGCCTGCGGCGTCATGAGGTGTGCTCCAGGTCGCGCGACTTCCCGTCCCGCACGACGATCTCCCGGTCGGAGTACGCGGCCACCCGCGCCTCATGGGTGACCAGGACGACGGCGGCGCCGGTGTCGTGCGCGGCCTCGGTCAGCAGCCGCATCACCCGCTCGCCGTTGAGCGAGTCCAGCGCGCCGGTCGGCTCGTCGGCGAAGACCACCCGCGGCCCGCCGACCAGCGCCCGCGCCACCGCGACCCTCTGCCCCTGCCCGCCGGAGACCTCCCCGGGCCGCTGCCCGGCCAGCTCGGCGACCTCCAGCCGCTCCAGCCAGCGCGCGGCCTCCGCCTCGGCGTCCCTGCGCCGCCGGCCGGCCAGCCGCAGCGGCATCGCCACGTTCTCCAGGCAGGTCAGCTCCGGCACCAGCTGCCCGAACTGGAAGACGAAGCCGAAGTCGGTACGCCGCAGGGCGCTGCGCGCGCCGTCCGACATCGCCGACAGCCGGTCCCCGCGGTAGCGGACCTCGCCGGCGTCCGGTGTGACGATGCCGGCCAGGCAGTGCAGCAGCGTGGACTTGCCCGACCCGGACGGGCCCATGACGGCGACGACCTCACCGGCCCGTACCGACATCTCCGCGCCGTCCAGCGCGCATGTGCGGCCGAAGGACTTGCGCAGGTCCCGGGCGACCAGCAGCGGCTCGGCCGCGGCCCCGGTCACCGGGTCACCTGCGCGGCGAGCTGGTCCAGCCGGGCCGCGGTCAGCTCCAGCCAGCGCAGGTCCGCCTCCAGGTGGAAGAGCGCGTGATCGCAGATGAGCTGGTCGGCGAGGTCGCCGCCGGACTTGCGGCGGGTCAGCTCGCGCATCAGCCGCAGGTGCTCGGCGCGCTGAGTGTCCAGCAGCTCGGCGGCCGAGCGGCCGGTCAGCAGGGCGAGCACGACCTTGGTGTAGAGGGTCGTCTGGAGGTACGGCTCGGGCTTCTCCGGCGTGGCCAGCCAGCCCGCGACATCGGTGACGCCGGCGTCGGTGATGGCGTAGCGCTTGCGCTCGGGCCCGCCGCCGGGCTCGATGCCGTCCACCTCGACCAGCCCGTTCTTCAGCAGCCGGGCCATGGTCGAGTAGACCTGCCCGTATGCGAGGGGCCGGTCGTGTCCGAAGCGTTCGTCGAAGGCGCGCTTGAGGTCGTAGCCGTGGCGCGGGCCGGACTCCAGGAGCCCGAGCAGGGTGTGGCCGATTGACATGCGAGGCACACTACACGATGCGTATACATCGTGTGTATACGCACCGTGCATAAGGCCGCGTGCTGGCCTTTCCGCAGGTCAGGGCACGTGGCTAGGAAGTGGGGGGCGGCTCGGCCGTCCGGTCCGCGCGGGGCGGCCGGCCCCGGCGCGGGATCGGGCGGGCCGCGGACGGCAGCCGCCCGGCGTCCGCCAGGGCCCGCCGCAGCAGGAACTCGATCTGCGCGTTGGTGCTGCGCAGCTCCGCCGCCGCCCAGGCCGCGAGCGCGTCGTGGACGGCGGGGTCGAGCCGCAGCAGCACCTGCTTGCGCCCCTGCCGCGCCCGCCGCCCGCCGCCCGCGCCGCCCGCGGCGTCCTCCGCGCCCTCGCCGACGTCCGGGCCGGCGGTCTCCGGGTCCGCCGCGCGGGGCGCCCGGCCGGGATCCGTCACGTCTGCGGCTCCGTCACTGGTAGAGGGTCCCGGTGTTGAGCACCGGCTGGGCGGCGCGGTCGCCGCAGAGCACCACCAGCAGATTGCTCACCATGCTCGCCTTGCGCTCCTCGTCGAGCTCGACGATGTCCTGCTCGGCGATCCGCGACAGCGCCGACTCGACCATGCCGACCGCGCCGTCCACGATGGTCTGCCGCGCGGCGACGATCGCACCCGCCTGCTGCCGTTGCAGCATCGCCGAGGCGATCTCCGGCGCGTACGCCAGATGGGTGAAGCGGGACTCGATGATCTTCACGCCGGCCGACGCGACCCGCGCCGCGATCTCGGTGGACAGCCGCTCGGTGATGTCACCGGCGTTGCCGCGCAGCGACAGCGTCTCCTCGTCGTGCGCGTCGTACGGGTACTCGGTCGCGATGTGCCGTACCGCGGTGTCGGTCTGGATGCCGACGAAGGTCACGTAGTTGTCGACCTCGAAGACCGCCTGCGCGGTGTCCGCGACCTGCCACACCACGACCGCCGCGAGCTCGATCGGGTTGCCGTAGGCGTCGTTGACCTTCAGCACCGCGGTCTCGTGGTTGCGCAGCCGGGTGGAGATCTTCCGGCGGCTGGTGAAGGGGTTGACCCAGCGCAGCCCGTCCTGCCGGATCGTGCCCTGGTACCGCCCGAAGAGCTGGCACACCCGGGCCTGGCCGGGGGCGACCTGCGTCAGGCCGAAGAGCATGACGAGCGCGACGACGATCACCGCGATCCCCGCGGCGATCAGCCCGCCGCCCGCACCGCCGTGGTCGTCGACGATCGAGCCGCCGACCGCGATGAGCACGACCCCGCCGGCCACGACCAGCAGGGCGAGCAGCAGGAAGGGCAGCCCCGGCATACCGAGCGCGCGGCGCTCGTGCACACGCGGTGCGGGCATGACGGGTACGTCGGCGTCGTTGGCGGCGGGTCCTGGCTGGGACATGGCTTCCCCCTGGGTGCGGTGGTCGGTGCGGCTCTATCAAAGTGATAGCACATTTAAGCAACGACGGCCATGCCGCGGACCACCCGGACGCAGTGCAACCCCGAGGCACGGGGCGTCAGCACGTGTCCCCGGGGCTGCGTCCTTGCGGGCGGAAACCTCACCCCCACCGTCCCACCCCACCCACCCCCAGGCACCCCAAGTTCCCCCCTCCCAGCGACCCGCACGCCCTCATACGCCCCGCGGCCGACCGCGTTCGGGTCCCCCCGCACGCCCTGTAGCCGGCGAGCTGGGGCGCCTCGCATGACGCGTACCCGGCCGACCCCGGGTACCCCCGCACGCCCTGTAGCCGGCGAGCCAAAGGGGGCGCCGGTGTCGAAAGGGAGAGCACGCGGAGGTTCCGAGGAACGAGGAACCGAGCATGGTCGACCGTCGACACCGGATAGAAGCCCCCGGAGGCGAGCCGGCGGCAATCAAAGCGGCAGCTCGAACCACACGACCTTGCCCGCGCCCAGCCGGGTCGCGCCCCAGCGCTGGGCCATGCGGTTGACGAGGTAGAGGCCGCGGCCACCCTCCTCCTCCGGGGCGGCGTGCCGCATCCGCGGGAGCAGCGGCGCGTCGTCGCCGACCTCGCAGCGCAGCACGTCGGTACGCAGCAGCCGCAGCGTGATGGGGCGCTCGGCGTACCGCACCGCGTTGGTGACGATCTCGCTCACCAGCAGCTCGGCCGCCTCCAGCTGGTCGTCCAGGTCCCAGCGGCGCAGCGCCTGCCGCACCAGGCGGCGGGCCCGGCCAGGGGTCTGCGGCTGCGGCTCCAGGAACCAGTACGCCACGTCGCTCGGCGCGATCCCGTCGAAGCGGGCCGCCAGCAGCGCGATGTCGTCGTCCCGGTCGCCGGGCCCCAGGATCTCCAGCACCTCGTCGCACAGCGGCTCCAGCGGCGGCGGCGAGACCACGGACGCCGCGTCGTGCAGCCGCTCCCGCAGCAGCTCGATGCCGCCCCACACGTCCCGCGAGCGCGACTCGACGAGCCCGTCGGTGTAGAGCAGCAGCGTCGCCCCGGCCGGCGCCGGCAGCTCGACGGCCTCGAAGGGCACCCCGCCGACGCCGATCGGCGCGCCCGGCGGCACCCGCAGCACCTCCGCGAGCCCGTCGGCGTGCAGCAGCACCGGCGGCGGATGCCCGGCGTTGGCCACGACCAGCCGGTGCGCGATGGGGTCGTAGACGGCGTAGACGCAGGTGGCCATCCGGTCCTGGCCGAGCCGCTGGGCCTGCTCGTCGAGGTGGTAGAGCACCTCCTGCGGCGCCAGGTCCAGGCCCGCGAGGGTCTGCACGGTGGTACGGAGCTGGCCCATGATCGCCGCCGAGGTCATGGAGTGGCCCATGACGTCGCCGACGACCAGCGCGACCCGGCTGCCGGGCAGCGGGATCGCGTCGTACCAGTCGCCGCCGACCCGCGCGGACTCCGCCGCCGGCAGGTAGCGGCTGGCCAGCTGCACCCCGGTGGGCTGCGGCAGCGAGTCGGGCAGCATCTCGCGCTGGAGCGCGTCGGCGATGTACGCCTCGCGCCCGTACAGCACCGCCTTGTCGACGCCCAGCGCGGTGTGCGTGGCCAGTTGCGCGGCCACCAGCAGGTCGTCGGACTCGAACGGCGCCCGCTCGGCGCGCCGCAGCAGCACCGCCGCGCCGATCACCCGGCGCCGCCCCCGCAGCGGCGCGAGCAGCGCCCGCCGCCCGGTGGGCAGGCCGATCAGGTCCTCGGGGAAGCCCAGCAGCTCCGCGAGCGCGTCGGCGGCCCGCAGCGAGTCGGCGAACACCGGCCGCACCCCGCGCAGCACCTCGGCGAGCGGCCCGTCCAGCAGCACGCCGATCGAGTCGCTGCCCACCCCGCCGTACGGCGGCTCCATGCTCGGCACCAGCGCCGGCAGCAGCGGGGCCGCGCCCACCGGCGCGTCGTCGTCGGGCTCCGAGGGGCCCTCCAGGCCGCCGTCGGAGCGGCGCAGCCGCAGCCGCAGCGGGCCGGACGGGCGCTCGTCGCCGACCGGCAGCGGCTCGCGCAGGTAGACCAGGATCGCGTCGGCGAAGGCCGGCACCGCCGAGCGGCACAGGCCCAGCAGGATCTCGTCGAGGTCGACACCGCGCGCGATGCGCCGGGTCGCGGCGCCGACGTACCGCAGCCGGTCGGCCTCCGGGCCGGTCTGCGCGGGCATCGGGATACGCATTCCGGCCGACTCCTCGTCCGCGGGGTGCCCGGCGGCCTCGACGGGCGTGCCGCGCGGGGGCGTGCTCAGATACGCGCCCAGCGCCTCGTCGCCCGGCCGCGGCGGTACGGGCGGCTCGGCGCCGGTGCCGGCGCCCGTACCCGCTCCGGCGGCGCGCGGGTCACCGGGGGCGAGCCGGTCGTGGTCGCGGGCGCCTCCCGGCGCGGGCGGCGCGGGCCACGGGCGGCCCGGGGCGCCGGCCGCCGGGTCCGCGGCCGGGTCGATCGGCTCGGGCAGCGGCTCGGGCAGCGGTTCCGTCGCGTCGTCGGCCGGCTTGTCCGGCAGGCTGTAGCCGCCGCGCGGGTCCGGCGCAGGCGCGGCGGGTCGCCGCGGTGGGCGGGGCGGGTCCGTGGTCACGCGAGTCTTTCCATCCGTCTGTGCGCCACGCGCTGGCCGCGGCGGGCTCGGGCCTGATCGGTGTCTGCGTTCCTACCTGCGGTCGTGCTGACGTTGCCGGTGTGCGTGCCGGTGACCCGGGGGCGTCCTGGTCGCGCGTACGGGGTCACACGCGCCGGCAGCAGAGGTAGAGCTGCTGCTCGGGCGGCACGTCCGTACTCGCCGGCGCGTACGCGTACGCATCCTCCTTGATCACCTCGAAGCCCGCATCCGTGACGATCTGCCGCAGGTCATCACGTAGATAACCCGATACCCGGATGGTGTGCCCGAGGAACGGGATCGGCACGTCGTCCACGTCGGCCTCGACCATCGACAGCGCCAGCAGCCCGCCGGGCGCCAGCAGCTCGTGCACCGCCCGCAGCGCCGGCGGGATCTCGGAGCGGCGCAGCATCAGCAGCGAGAAGAAGGCCGCGACACCGGCGAAGGAGCCCGGCTCCAGCGGCGGCCCGGGCGGCAGGTCGGCGATGTCGGCCTGCACGAACTCGCCCTCCGGCACATTCGCCCTGGCCAGCTCCAGCATCCCGGCGGACAGGTCGACGCCGGTGACGTGGTGGCCGGCGTCCACCAGCCGGCGGGCGGTCGGCACGCCCGTGCCGCAGCCGAGGTCCAGCACCCGGGAGGCCGGCGGCAGCGCGGCGGCCAGCCAGTCGCCGGCCGCCAGCTGGCTCTGCTTGGTCGGGAAGGCCTCGTCGTAGCGGTCGCCGATCGCGTCGAACGCCGCGGCCTGCTCCTGCCGGCCCCACGGCCGGGGGTCGGCCGGGACGTCCAGGTCGCCGGGCTCGTCGAAGCCGCCCGGCACGTCCAGCCCGTCAAGACCGCTCGGACCGTCTGGCCCCTCGCGCTCGTCGCCGCCGGTTCCCACTGTCCAGGGCCTCCCTGACTGCTGCTGCTGTTCGCTGGCTTCGCTGGTGACGCGGTGCTGCCGGGCCGTCCGGTGGTACGGGCGCGGGGCCTTACGGGGCCCGGCGTCCACCGGGCGCACCGGTGACGCGGCGTCAAACTCTAGGCCGTGATCGACGTTTGTGCGATGCAACGCGACACCGATCCTACGGTTGCCGGTCCGGGGCGCAACAAGGGGTTCAGGCGGATCGTCTCGCCCGCCGGACGTCCGGGGCGCGCCGGCCCCAGTCGGCCGGCAGCGCCGGCACCGGCCAGCGCGGGTCGGGCCGCCAGTCCGGCCAGCCGTCGCTGAACGGCGGGCCCCAGGCGGTGATCGCCGCCACCGCGCGCCGCCCGTCGCGCCGCACCCGGGCGGCCAGCGCCGGCGGCATCAGCCCGTCGGACTGCGCCTGCGCGAACTCGTCCTCGTCCAGCCAGCGCCAGCTGCGGTCCTGGCGCACCGCGATGTCCAGGAAGTGGTCGACCGAGTCCACCCCGCCGGACCAGCGGCGCAGCGGCTCCTCCAGGTTCACGTACCAGTTGCGGAACCGCCAGTCCTGGTCCCAGAACAGCCATACCGACCACGGCTCACCCGGACGGGCGAGTTTGAGCACCCCGGCGCCCCACCACTTCTCCACCCGCGTGGAGCGCGGCTTGACGTACCGGGTCTGCAGCGGCTCGCGGTGCACCGGGGTGCCGTCCGCGATCACCGGCCGCACCACGTCGGTGCCGGGCGCCATCCACACCGCGAGCAGGTCCTCGTCGTCGCGCACCACGGTGACCGGGCGGGCGATGTGCACCTCGTCCGTGCCGTTGCCGCGGTAGCGCCACAGCACATGGTCGCCGGGCGTCCAGAACCGCCTTTGCGGGTCTCCTGCCGGGGCCGCTGCCCCCGTCTCGGTTCGGGCTGTCATGAACAGAGCTTACGGATCACACGTCACGGGCGGGTCATACGCAACACGTCGAGTGCGTCGTCGAGCTGCCGCTCCGTCAGCAGCCCGCGCTCGACGTAGCCGCCGTCCAGGACGGCTTGCCGGATCGTGATGCGCTCGGCGAGCGCCCGCTTGGCGACCTTCGCGGCCTCCTCGTAGCCGATGTACCTGTTCAGCGGGGTGACGACGGACGGCGAGGACTCGGCGTACTCGCGGGCCCGTTCGGCGTTCGCGGTGATGCCGTCGATCGTGCGGTCGGCCAGCAGCCGGCTGACGTTCGCCAGCAGCCGCACCGACTCCAGCACGTTGCGCGCGATGACCGGCAGCATCACGTTGAGCTCGAAGTTGCCGGCCGCGCCCGCGACCGTGACCGTCGTGTCGTTGCCGATCACCTGCGCGGCCACCATCAGCACCGCCTCCGGCACGACCGGGTTGACCTTGCCCGGCATGATCGACGAGCCGGGCTGGAGGTCCGGCAGCGCGATCTCGGCCAGGCCCGTCCGCGGGCCCGAGGCCATCCAGCGCAGGTCGTTGGCGATCTTCGTCAGGCCCACCGCGATGGTCCGCAGTTGCCCGGAGGTCTCCACGACGCCGTCCCGGGCGCCCTGCGCCTCGAAGTGGTCGCGCGCCTCGGTCAGCGGCAGCCCGGTGCTGCGGGCGACCTCGGCGATCACCGCGGCGGCGAAGCCGGGCGGGGTGTTGATGCCGGTGCCGACCGCCGTGCCGCCCAGTGGCAGCTCCGCCAGCCGCGGCAGCGACGCGCCGAGCCGCTCGATGCCGTAGCGCACCTGCGCCGCGTACCCGCCGAACTCCTGGCCGAGGGTGACGGGCGTGGCGTCCATCAGATGGGTGCGCCCGGACTTCACCACGTCGGCGAACTCGACGGACTTGCGCTCCAGGGATTCCGCCAGCCGGGTGAGCGCCGGGATCAGGTCGCCGGTCACGGCGGCGGTCGCGGCGATGTGCAGCGAGGAGGGAAAGACGTCGTTGGAGGACTGGCTGGCGTTGACGTCGTCGTTGGGGTGCACCGGGCGGCCCAGCCGCTCGGCGGCGAGCGTCGCGATGACCTCGTTGGCGTTCATGTTGGACGAGGTGCCCGAGCCGGTCTGGAAGACGTCCACCGGGAAGTGCTCGTCGTGGCGGCCGGCCGCGACCTCCTCGGCGGCCTCGGCGATCGCCTCGGCCACGTCCTTGTCCAGCACGCCGAGCGCCGCGTTCACCTTGGCCGCGGCGGCCTTGATCCGGGCCAGCGCCTCGATGTGGGCTCTCTCCAGCGGGCGGCCGGAGATCGGGAAGTTCTCCACCGCCCGCTGCGTCTGCGCCCGCCATTTCGCGGCGGCGGGCACCCTGACCTCGCCCATGGAGTCGTGCTCGACCCGGTAGTCGTCCATACCTATAACAGTGCCCCGCGGCGGGGCTTTGTTCCCCTCGCCGGGCCCGCCGGGCGGATCACCGGCGGATCACCGGCGGCTCAGGGGGGCGCGCGGGGTCGCGCGGGCCCGCCCACCGGCCCGGCGTCAGTCGATCGCGCCGCCCGCGCCGTCTGAGCGCCACCGCACGCCGGGCACGGCCTCCTCCGGGTCCTCCAGCCAGCCCTCCTGCCGCGGCCGGGGGATCTCCGCGCCGCGCCGCAGGATGCGCACGTCCCGCAGGTGCCGGCCCAGCAGCGCGCCCCCGAAGACCACGAAGCCGACGCCCACCAGCCACGTCACGACCGTCAGCACGGTGCCGACCGGGCCGTACGCGTCGCCGTTGCTGACCATCAGCCCGGCGAAGAACAGCTGCGAGAAGACCCGCAGCCCCGCCAGGCCCAGCATCGTGAAGACCGCCCCCGGCAGCGCGGTGCGGAAGCGGACCGCCCCGTACAGCAGGAAGCTCTGGCCCCACGCGAAGAAGCACACCCCGAGCACGAAGGTCACCGCGATACGGGCGCCGCGCTCGGCCAGGCCGCTGCCCATGGCGGCGGCGCTCTGCGACTCGCTGAACAGATACGCGGTCAGCACCGCCAGCCACACCGTGCGCCGCCAGTCGCGGTGCCAGGGCCCGGACGGCTGGTCCCAGATCTTGCGGTAGCCGGTCTCCACGCTCGCCACGAAGGACAGCCCGAAGTACGCCAGCGACGCCAGGCTCCACGCGCTGGTGGCGCTCAGCACGGTCCGGGGCGCCGCGAAGAGCGTCCGCAGCCGGTGCGCGCCGTCCGGGTCAAGACCCATGCCGTCCACGACCCACTGCGCGAAGCCCGGCCGGTGCTCCCACGGCGTGGCGGCGGCGACCACCACCAGCAGCGGCATGAGCGTCACGAAGCCCAGCGCGGCGAAACCCATCGAACGGTGCATCAGCTCGATGTGCGTGGCCTGCTTCCACAACCGTCCACCCGCGGACCTGCGAACCGTGTTCGTCAGACCGGCCATGGCGCACCACCCTCCCCAGCGTCTTCGCTGTGGATACCGGCCCGCCCGCCCGCAGCGCAACTCGGCCGCCCCCACCACCCCTTACGCCCCGTTTGGGGAACGCCAGAGCCGGAGTTGACGGCCGGTCAGCATCGCGTACATGAACGCAACCCGTCAGGCGCCTTGACGCACCGGGATCGTGGTGAAGGTCGGGGCGGGGGCCGGGTCGGTGAAGAAGTCGTTTCCCTTGTCGTCGACGACGACGAACGCCGGGAAGTCCTCGACCTCGATCTTCCACACCGCTTCCATGCCGAGCTCGGCGTATTCGAGCACCTCGACCTTCTTGATGCAGTCCTGCGCCAGCCGGGCCGCCGGGCCGCCGATCGAGCCGAGGTAGAAGCCGCCGTGCGCGGCGCACGCGTCGGTGACCTGCCGGGAGCGGTTGCCCTTGGCGAGCATCACGAAGGAGCCGCCCGCCGCCTGGAACTGCTCGACGTACGCGTCCATCCGGCCGGCCGTGGTCGGGCCGAAGGAGCCGGACGCGTAGCCCTCGGGCGTCTTGGCGGGGCCCGCGTAGTAGACGGCGTGGTCGCGCAGGTACTGCGGCATGCCCTCGCCCGCGTCCAGCCGCTCCTTGATCTTGGCGTGCGCGATGTCGCGCGCGACGACCAGCGGACCGGTCAGCGACAGCCGGGTCTTGACGGGGTATTTGGTCAGCTCCGCGCGGATCTCGTCCATCGGCCGGTTGAGGTCGATACGGACCACGTCCTCGTTGAGGTGCTCGTCGGTGGTCTCGGGCAGGAAGCGCGCCGGGTCGGTCTCCAGCTGCTCCAGGAAGACGCCCTCCGCGGTGATCTTCGCGAGCGCCTGCCGGTCGGCCGAGCAGGACACCGCGATCGCCACCGGGCAGGACGCGCCGTGCCGCGGCAGCCGCACCACCCGCACGTCGTGGCAGAAGTACTTGCCGCCGAACTGCGCCCCGATGCCGATCCTCTGCGTCAGCTCGAAGACCTTCTGCTCCAGCTCCTTGTCCCGGAAGCCGTTGCCGGCCGCCGACCCTTGCGCGGGCAGCTCGTCCAGGTAGTGCGCGGAGGCGTACTTCGCGGTCTTGAGGGCGAACTCCGCGCTGGTGCCGCCCACCACGATCGCCAGGTGGTACGGCGGGCAGGCCGCGGTGCCCAGCGAGCGGATCTTCTCCTCCAGGAAGCGCATCATCGACGCCTCGTTGAGGACCGCCTTGGTCTCCTGGTAGAGGAAGGACTTGTTGGCGCTGCCGCCGCCCTTGGCCATGAAGAGGAACTTGTACGCGCCGCCGTCGGTCGCGTACAGCTCGATCTGCGCGGGCAGGTTGGAGCCGGTGTTCTTCTCGTCCCACATCGTCAGCGGCGCCATCTGCGAGTAGCGCAGGTTGAGCTTGGTGTAGGCATCGTAGATGCCCCGCGACAGGGCCGCCTCGTCGCCGCCCTCGGTCAGCACCTGCTGGCCGCGCTTGCCCATGACGATCGCGGTGCCGGTGTCCTGGCACATCGGGAGCACGCCGGCCGCCGCGATGTTGGCGTTCTTGAGCAGGTCCAGCGCCACGAAGCGGTCGTTGGCGCTCGCCTCGGGGTCGTCGAGGATACGGCGCAGCTGGGCGAGGTGGGCGGGGCGCAGGTAGTGCGAGATGTCGTGCATCGCCTCGGCGGCGAGCAGCCGCAGCGCCTCGGGCGCGACGGACAGGAAAGTGCGCCCGCCGGCCTCGAAGGTGCTCACGCCCTCGCTGGTCAGAAGGCGGTAGGGGGTGGTGTCCTCGCCGAGAGGGAGCAGATCCGTATATTCGAACTCGGGCATAAGGGGCATTCCTCACTCGGCTGCGTCGTCGCTGAAGCGCCCTCCAGCATAGAAGCGTCCGCCGGCTCCGCCGCCTGTGAGGTCCGGCTCATCCCGGAGGCGGCGGCCCCCCGGAGGCCGCGTCCCCTAGGGGGCGGATGGGGGTCGGCTCCGGCCGTTCCCGGGGTGGTCGCGATCTATCGCGTCTGTGTACCGTTGAGGCGTGGACGAATCCCAGCTCCAGAAGCCCGCGCAAGCGCCCGCCGAGCCCGAACGGCGCCCGGCGGAGCCGGCCGTGGCGGCCCCCGCGGCTCCCGCGCCGGCGGCCCCCGTGGCCCCCGCGGCTCCCGTGCCGGGGGCGCCCGGTGCCGGCCTGCGCGCCTCGGACGCCGACCGCGACCGGGTCGCCGACATCCTGCGCGAGGCCCTGGCCGAGGGCCGGCTCGACGCCGCCGAGCACTCCGAGCGCCTGGACCGGCTCTACGCGGCCAAGACCATGGGCGAACTGGAGCCGCTGGTACGGGACCTGCCGGCCGGCAACGCGTCCGCCCCGGCCGCCGCGCCCACCCCGCGCGGCTACCCGACCGACGGCGGCGGCGAGAACCCCAACCTGGTCGGCATCCTCGGCGGCGCCGAGCGCAAGGGCCGCTGGCGGGTCGGCCACAAGATCACCGCGGTGGCCATCATGGGCGGCGTCGAGATCGACCTTTCCGAAGCCACCTTCACCGCACCGGAGTTGGTCATCCACTGCACCGCCATCATGGGCGGCGTCAGCATCAAGCTGCCGGAGAACGTGACGCTGCGCGGCGGCGGCGTCATCGGCATCATGGGCGGCTCCGACGTCCGGGCGTACGAATCCGCCGACCCCGGCGCGCCCGTGGTCCGTATCGACGGACTCGCCTTCTGGGGCGGTGTCGAGGCCAAGGCCAAGCGGGGCAAGCGCATCAAGGACTGGACGAAGAAGCAGGCCTGAGGCGCCCCGCCGGGACGCGCCCCCCCAAGGCTCTTCAGGGCCCTCCGGGGGCTCCGCGCGGGCCGGTGAAGTGTGGTGCGTGAGTGGTCTTGTGGTGCGTGTGTACGCCACGAGTGGTGCGTGTTCACGCCAAGCGCAGGTCAGCGGGGGTGTCAGTGACTGTCCACAGGTGAACACGGTGCGCATGAAGTCGCGTACAGCGGGTAGGGGAACGGGACACGCCGCCGCGCTGCCGCTGCCGCACGCTGCGCACGGGGAGCAGTCGGCGCGGGCCAGCGTGGCAGACACGAGCCGTCGTCAGGAGTTTCCCGTGCTTCAACCGATCGAGCCCGTCACGGACCCGGCCACTCCACCAGGTCATCCACGCGATCTTGGCGGGCCCTGGCACTCGGACGCGGCATGCCGCAGCGACGAGGCCGGGCTGTTCTTCGCCCCGTCGAAGGAGCCCACCGCCGCCCGGCTGGCCCGCGAAGAAGCGGCCAAGCGCGTGTGCGCCCGCTGCCCGGTGATGCTCGCCTGCCGCGAGCACGCGCTCGCGCAGCCCGAGCCGTACGGAGTGTGGGGCGGCATGACCGCCGCCGAGCGCCGGGTGGTGCTCGCCCGCAGACGCCGCCGCGAGGTCGAACTGCAGCGCCCGGCCCCGCAGATAGCCGTCGCGGGCTGACCGCCGCGGCGCACGTCCTGCCCGGGAGCCCACCGGGCCCGGGACCCGGGTGCGGCCGGGTCCGGGCAGGAGGTGCGTGCGGCGGTCGCGGGCGCGGCGCCCGGCCTCAGCGCGCCGGGTCCCGGCGCACCCGGCGTCAGCGCACCGCTCTCGGCGCGCCCGGCCTCAGCGCGCCCGGTCGAAGTCGATCGCGCTGTACGCCCGCAGCTTCGACAGCCGGTGCTCGGAGTCGATCTGCCGGATCGTCCCGGACCGCGACCGCATCACCAGCGACGACGTCATCGCCGTCTCCCGCCGGTAGCGCACCCCGCGCAGCAGCTCGCCGTCGGTCACGCCGGTCGCTACGAAGAAGACGTTCTCCCCGCTGACCAGGTCCGACGTCGTCAGCACCCGGTCCAGGTCGTGCCCGGCGTCCAGCGCCCGGCGCCGTTCGGCCTCGTCCTTCGGCCACAGCCTGCCCTGGATGACGCCGCCCAGGCACGCCACCGCGCAGGCCGCGATGATGCCCTCGGGCGTGCCGCCGATGCCCAGCAGCAGGTCCACGCCGGTGCCCTCGCGTACCGCCATGATCGCGCCGGCCACGTCGCCGTCCGCGATGAACTTGATCCGCGCGCCGGTCTCCCGGATCTCCTTGACGATCGCGTCGTGCCGCGGCCGGTCCAGCACCACGACCGTGACGTTCTCCACCGGGATGCCCTTGGCCTTGGCGACCCGGCGGATGTTGACCGACGGCGGCGCGGTGATGTCGACGAACTCCGCCGCCTCGGGCCCGGCCACCAGCTTGTCCATGTAGAAGACCGCCGACGGGTCGAACATCGTGCCGCGCTCGGCGACCGCGAGCACCGACACCGCGTTGGGCATGCCCTTGGCGGTCAGCGTGGTGCCGTCCACCGGGTCCACGGCGACATCGCACTCCGCACCGGTGCCGTCGCCCACCCGCTCCCCGTTGTAGAGCATCGGCGCCTCGTCCTTCTCGCCCTCGCCGATCACCACGACGCCGTTCATCGACACGGTGTGCACCAGCGTGCGCATGGCCCGCACGGCCGCGCCGTCGGCGCCGTTCTTGTCGCCGCGCCCGACCCACCGCCCGGCCGCCATCGCGGCGGCCTCGGTGACCCGGACGAGTTCGAGCGCGAGGTTGCGGTCCGGGGCCTCGGGGGCCACCTCCAGCGCGGGCGGCAGATGCTGGTGGTTGCCCTCGTGCGGGGCCTGGGCGGGGGTGTTGTGGTCGACGTGATCGAGGTCTTCGGGCTGTTCGGTCATCGCAGCGCACCTTTCTGTACGAGGACGGCCGGTCATGGAGGGTGCTGCGACCTTATCGGGTACCCGCTTATATGAGCAGTGTGCTCGTCACATGAGCAGATTCACGCCGTGGGACGCGTACATGGCCGTACGGACGCCCATGGCGGGGACCCGGCGGTCGGGACGCGGTGGGGCATGGGGGACGATAGGGGCGTGGCAGCAGACAAGCGTGGCAACAAGACCGTGCGGGACCTGGTCCTGTCCCTGGTGGTGCTCGGCGTCGTCGTCGCCGTCATCTACGTCTTCATCCCGCACGACTCCAAGGCCTCACCGGTCGCCTCGCTGAAGGTCGACTACACCGCCTCGCTCCAGCAGGCCCGGCGCTACGCGCCCTACCCGGTCGCCGCGCCCGAGGGGCTGGGCAAGGAGTGGACCGCCACGTCCGACACCTTCGACGCGACCGACCCGCACCAGGTCGTGTGGCACCTCGGCTTCGTCAACACCGCGAACCAGTACGTCGGCGTCGAGCAGAGCAACGGGGACTCCGCCGCCTTCATCGCCGATGTCACACTCAACGCGCACCGGGACGGGGACCGTACGGTCAGCGCGGGCGGGGTGGTGTGGGAGCGCTGGAAGAGCGCCCGCTACACCGCGCTGGTGCGCAAGGACGCCAAGGCCACCACGGTGGTGCTCGGCACCGGCACGGACGCCCAGATCACGCAGCTGGCCGCGGCGCTCAAGGAGCGCGGCGGCCAGTAGCGGGGGATGGCGGCGGGGTACCGCCGGGTGCGGCGGGGTCAGACGGTGCTGACGACCTCGTCGTAGGACAGCCGCGGGTTGCGCGGGAACCAGGCGTCCTCGCCGGGCTTGCCGATGTTGACCACGGCCAGCACCGAGTGGGCGCCGTCGGCGAAGAACTCCTTGTTGATGCCGTCGGCGTCGAAGCCGGTCATCGGGCCGGCCGCCAGGCCCGCCGCGCGCACGCCGATGATGAAGTAGCCGACCTGCAAGGCGGCGTTCAGCGCCGCGGACTTCTCGCGCACCGGGCGCTCGGCGAAGAGGTCCTTGGCCTGCGGGTAGACCGGGAAGACGGTCGGCAGCTCCTCGTGGAACTCGTTGTCCGCGGCCAGGATCGCCACCAGCGGGGCGGTCGAGGTCTTGGGCTGGTTGCCGCCGGCCATGTGCTGCACCAGGCGCGCCCGGCCCTCGGCGGAGCGGACCAGGACCACCCGCAGCGGCTGCTGGTTGAAGGCGGTGGGGGCGTACTTGACCAGGTCGTAGATCGCCTGGACCTGCTCGTCGGTCACCGGCTCGTCGGTGAAGGTGTTGGCGGTGCGGGCCTCGCGGAAGAGCAGGTCCTGGGCGGCGGGGTCGAGCGCGAGCGTCATGGAATACCTCTTGGGGGGAGTGGTTCGAGCGGTCGTCATACGGTCGCCACCGGGGTGGGACACCCGGGTTCAACCTGGGTGAATGCTCAACCATTCCGGATTCAACTGTGACGACGATCACTGCCCCAGGGCTCTGACCTGGTGTTTCATGCCCGGAGTGGGCGGAATCGGGGCTTGCGTCAGCCCTCGTCCGGCTCGTCCCCGGCGTCCGTACCCCTGCCGCCCGTACCCCTGCCGCCGGTCCCGGGGCCGCCCGCGGCCTCCGCCGCGTCCGCCTCCTCCTCGGCGGCCAGCGCCGCGTCCAGCCGGCGCCGGGCGCCCTCCAGCCAGTGCCGGCACACCCGCGCCAGCTCCTCGCCGCGCTCCCACAGCGCGAGCGACTCCTCCAGCGTGGCGCCGCTGGTCTCCAGCCGCCGTACGACCTCGATCAGCTCGTCGCGCGCCTGCTCGTAGCCCAACGCCGCGGTGGTGGTGTCCTGCTCGCTCATGCCCACCAGCCTAGGGGCGCCCGCCGACAATCCGGCCCGCCGGCCCCGGGACGCCGTACGCCCGCGGTCGTGCGTCCCGTACGCCCGCCGGCGCAGGCTCCGTACGCCCCCGGGTCACTGCGCCGGGCTCACCCGTACGGTGAAGTCGCCCGCCGCCACCCGGGCGCGCAGCCGCTCGCCCTCCGCCACCTCCGCCGGGTCACGGACCGCCGAGCCGTCCGCGCGCTCCAGCACCGCGTACCCGCGGCGCAGCGTCGCGGCGGGGGAGAGGGCCACCACCCGGGCCAGGGTGTGCGAGAGGTCGGCGTCGGCGCGGTCCAGGGCGTGCCGCAGCGAGCGGCGGGCCCGGTCCAGCCGGTCGGCGACCTCCGCGGCCCGCCCGTCGATCATCAGCTCGGGCCGGGCCATCGCCGGCCGGCTCAGCGCCGCCGCCAGGCCCCGCTCCTCCCGGTCCAGCAGCCCGCGCATCACCCGCAGCGCCCGGTCGCTGACCAGCCGCACCCGGGCCAGCTCCTCGCGCACGTCCGGCACCACGCGCTTGGCGGCGTCCGTCGGCGTCGAGGCCCGCAGGTCCGCCACCAGGTCCAGCAGCGGCGAGTCCGGCTCGTGCCCGATCGCCGACACCACCGGCGTCGTGCACTGCGCGACCGCCCGCACCAGCCGCTCGTCGGAGAACGGCAGCAGATCCTCCACGCTGCCGCCGCCGCGCGCCACGACGATCACGTCCACCTCCGGGTGCGCGTCCAGCTCCCGTACCGCCGCGATGACCTGCGGCACCGCGCTCGCGCCCTGCACGGGCACGTTGCGCACCTCGAAGCGCACCGCCGGCCAGCGCAGCCGGGCGTTCTCCCGTACGTCCCGCTCGGCCGCCGACGCACGGCCCGTCACCAGGCCGACGAGCTGCGGCAGGAAGGGCAGCGGGCGCTTGCGGTCGGCCGCGAACAGCCCCTCGCCGGCCAACTGCCGCTTCAGCCGCTCCAGCCGGGCCAGCAGCTCGCCGACGCCCACCGGGCGGATCTCCACCGCCCGCAGCGACAGCGTGCCGCGCGGCCCGTACCACTCCGGCTTGGCGTGCAGCACCACCCGCGCGCCCTCGCCGACGACATCGGCGACCTGGTCGAAGACGGCCCGGAAGCACGTCACCGTCAGCGAGATGTCGTGCGAGGGGTCGCGCAGCGTCAGGAACACCACGCCCGCGCCGGGCCGCCGGCTGAGCTGGGTGATCTGGCCCTCGACCCACACGGCACCGAGCCGGTCGATCCACCCGCCGATCAGCCGCGACACCTCACCGACCGGGATCGGCGCTTCCGCCGACGTGCTCAGAGCCATTCCCCGACCCTATCGCCGCCCACTGACACACCCCCGCGGCGAACTCCCGGCGCCCCCCGCACGCGCCCCGCACACCCCCGTACGATGGACGCCATGACGACCGAAGCCAGCAGCCGCCGTGTCCTGCTCGCCGCCCCCCGCGGGTACTGCGCGGGTGTCGACCGTGCCGTGATCACCGTCGAGAAGGCGCTCGAGCAGTACGGCGCCCCGGTCTACGTCCGCAAGCAGATCGTCCACAACAAGTACGTCGTGCAGACGCTGGAGAAGAAGGGCGCCGTCTTCGTCGAGGAGACCGAGGAGGTGCCGGAGAACGCGATCGTCATCTTCTCCGCGCACGGCGTCGCCCCGGTCGTCCACGAGGAGGCCGACCGCCGCAAGCTCGCCTCCATCGACGCCACCTGCCCGCTGGTCACCAAGGTCCACCGCGAGGCCGTGCGCTACGCGAACGAGGACTACGACATCCTGCTCATCGGCCACGAGGGCCATGAGGAGGTCATCGGCACGATGGGCGAGGCGCCCGAGCGCACCCACCTGGTCGACGGCCCCGGCGACGTCGCCGGCCTGGACGTGCGCGACGAGAACAAGGTCGTGTGGCTGTCGCAGACGACGCTGTCGGTCGACGAGACGATGGAGACCGTCGACGCCCTCAAGGACCGCTTCCCCAACCTGCTCTCGCCGCCCAGCGACGACATCTGCTACGCCACGCAGAACCGGCAGACCGCGATCAAGCAGATCGCCGCCGAGGCGGACCTGGTCGTGGTCGTCGGCTCGCGCAACTCGTCCAACTCCATCCGGCTCGTCGAGGTCGCCCTCCAGGCGGGCGCGGGCGCCGCGCACCTGGTCGACTTCGCCGACGAGATCGACGAGGCGTGGCTGGAGGGTGTCCGCACGGTCGGGGTCACGTCCGGCGCCTCCGTACCGGAGATCCTGGTCGACGGGGTGCTGGAGTGGCTGGCCGCGCGCGGCTTCGGCGATGTCTCGGTCGTCACGGCCACCGAGGAGCACATCCAGTTCTCGCTGCCGAAGGAACTGCGCCGCGACCTGCGTGCGGAGGCCGCCGCCGGGGAATCCGCATAAGAGCGGTCTGTATTTTTTTCCCGCCTCCCGCGGGGGGAGCCACAAGAGGTGAGGTCCCGGGCCCGCCTCTAGCCTGGAGGTCATGGACGTGTTCGGTGTGGACATCGGCGGTACGGGCATCAAGGGCGCGCCGGTCGATCTCGACAAGGGCGACCTGTCCGACGAGCGCTACAAGGTGCTGACCCCGCATCCGGCGACCCCGGAGGCGGTGCTGGACGGCGTGTACGACGTCGTGACGCACTTCGGCTGGACGGGCCCGCTCGGCGTGACCTTCCCCGGCGTGGTCGTCGACGGCGTGACGCGTACCGCCGCCAACGTCGACAAGGGCTGGATCGGCCTGGACGCCCGCACCGCGATCAGCGAGCGGCTGGGCCTGCCGGTGACGGTGCTCAACGACGCGGACGCGGCGGGCGTCGCCGAGATGACCTTCGGGGCCGGGCGCGGGCACGGCGGCACGGTCATCGTGCTGACGCTGGGCACGGGCATCGGCAGCGCCGTCTTCGTCGACGGCCGCCTGGTGCCGAACACCGAGCTCGGCCACCTGGAGCTGCACGGCCACGACGCGGAGTCGCGCGCCTCGGTCAAGGCCCGCGAGGACGAGGACCTGAGCTGGGAGCACTGGGCGCACCGGCTGCGCAAGTACCTGGCGCACGTGGAGATGCTCTTCTCGCCGGACCTGTTCGTGCTGGGCGGCGGGATCAGCCGCAAGTCGGAGAAGTTCCTGCCCTACCTGCACGGCCACGGGCTCAGCGCGCGGATCGTCCCCGCCGAGCTGCAGAACAACGCCGGGATCGTCGGCGCCGCGATGGCAGCCGCAAAGCTCTGACCGCGACGATCAGCGCCGCCGCGACCGTGCCGGTGTAGAGCCAGCCGGTCAGCAGGGCCAGCCCGGTGAACAGCCCCAGGAGGCGGCCGACGAAGCTGCCGTCGCCGTCGTCGGCGGTGAGCGCGATGGCGATGGCGAAGGAGATCGGCGCGGAGACGGGCGCGGCGACGAGGTCGTACGGCCGTACGTAGACGGCGCCGGTGACGCAGACGGCGACGAAGACGACGCCGAAGAAGACGCCGGGGCCGTCGAAGAGCGCGGAGTCGAGCGCACCGGCGAGGACGGCCACGAGGGTGGTGAGGACACCGGTGCCGAGGCCGGTGAGCCGGGGGCGGGGGCTGCGCCAGGCGCGGGCGCGGCGGATCGCTGCGCGCGGGGCGGTGCGCAGGAGCCGGGCGAGGCGCTGCTTGGGGGGTTGGGGCGCGGGGTCTCGGGGTGCGGGGTCTCGCGGCGAGGCGGGCGCGGTCGGCGGGCGCGTGGGGACGGGCGGCGGGGCGACGGGGGTCGCGCCGGTGTGCGCACCGCCGGGCGGTGCCACCGGGGCGGGCGCACCGCCGCCGGCGGGGCCGCCCGTACGCGCACTGTGTTGATCCACACCACGCAGCGTAGTCAGATCAGCTGCCGAAACCCGGGAGCGCCCGCGGACATTCCCCCGGCTGGGCGCCGGTGTTCGAAGCCGGGCCGGGCGGCGCGCCCGGGCCCCGTAAAATGGCGACGCGCCCGCCCCGCGGGTGCGCGGCCCGCTCCGGGCCCGCTACGGGAAGCTACGGGAAGTCGCCACGTGTCGCTCACCATCGGAATCGTCGGCCTGCCGAACGTCGGCAAGTCGACGCTCTTCAACGCCCTGACCAAGAACGACGTGCTCGCGGCCAACTACCCGTTCGCCACCATCGAGCCCAACGTCGGCGTCGTCGGCGTCCCCGACCCGCGCCTGGACAAGCTCGCGGAGATCTTCGGCTCGGCCCGCATCCTCCCCGCCACCGTCGACTTCGTCGACATCGCCGGCATCGTGCGCGGCGCCTCCGAGGGCGAGGGCCTGGGCAACAAGTTCCTGGCCAACATCCGCGAGTCCGACGCGATCTGCCAGGTCATCCGGGCCTTCCGGGACGAGAACGTCGTCCACGTCGACGGCAAGGTCTCCCCGAAGGACGACATCGAGACCATCAACACCGAGCTCATCCTCGCCGACCTGCAGACCATCGAGAAGGTGCTGCCGCGGCTGCAGAAGGAAGCCCGGATCAAGAAGGACACCGCCCCGAAGGTCGCCGCCGTCGAGGAGGCCCAGGCGATCCTGGAACGCGGCGACACCCTCTTCTCCCAGGGCCTCGTCCAGGGCTCCGAGCGCGCCGCCCTCCTGCACGACCTCCACCTGCTCACCGCCAAGCCCTTCCTCTACGTCTTCAACGTCGACGAGGAGGAGCTCACCGACGAGACCTTCAAGGCCGAGCAGCGCGCCCTCGTCGCCCCGGCCGAGGCGATCTTCCTCAACGCCAAGCTCGAAGCCGACCTCGCCGAACTCGACGACGCCGACGCCCTCGAACTCCTCGAATCCGTCGGCGCCACCGAACCGGGCCTGGCCACCCTCGCCCGCGTCGGCTTCACCACCCTGGGCCTGCAGACCTACCTCACCGCCGGCCCCAAGGAATCCCGCGCCTGGACCATCAAACGCGGCGCCACCGCCCCGGAAGCCGCCGGCGTCATCCACACGGACTTCCAAAAAGGCTTCATCAAGGCCGAGGTCATCTCCTTCCCCGACCTCATCACCTCCGGCTCCGTCCAAGAAGCCCGCGCCAAGGGCAAGGCCCGCATGGAGGGCAAGGACTACGTCATGCAGGACGGCGACGTGGTCGAATTCCGCTTCAACGTGTAGCGGACCCCTTGGCCTGGGCAGCCCCACCCCACAAACACACAGGTCAGACGGAGTCGGCCCAACCAGGGCCGACCCCGTCGGCGTACCGCACGCTGGATCCGCGTCGGATCCCTTGGTTCAAGTAAGAGCAAAGAATGGGGGTGGTGGGGCCAAACATTTCGTAACTGCCTTTTTTGGCGGTCGGGCGCATATTGGACATTTAAAGCGTAAGTGACGTCCTGGTTGTGTATATTCTTCCTGAGGTGTCCGCTGTGAGTGTGCTGTTCGCCACATCTCATCTGTAGCCCCGTCAGGTTGTCGTGTCCGGTTGCGTGTAACGCGAACCGTTGACTGCCCGTGTTGCTCCGTGTTGGATCCGTTCACCTGTGTGTGAGTTGTGTGGACGGTGTGGGGGCTTTGATGGGGCGGGGGGGGAGGTCGTGCCCTGCGTGGGGTGCGGCGGCGGCAGGCTGCGGCCTGTGTGGGTGTGTTCGCGGTGCTGGTGGGGGCGGCGTTGTCGGCGGGGGAGGTCACCGCGGTGGCGGATGAGCCCGTGCCGGTGGGGGATGCTGCCGCGGAGGCTTCTGGCACTGCCGGTGGGCCGTCGGATTCGCCGGAGTCGTTGGCGGTGGCTGCCGCGCGCCGGTCGGGCCAGGCGGTGCCGGTGCCGGCGTTGACGGATGAGAACACGGATGTGTCGGCGCAGCCGGACGGGACGCTGGTGGCGACGATCCACGCGAATCCGGTGCGTACCGCAAGGCCGGGAAGTGGACGGCGATCGATACCGCTTTGCAGGCCGCACCCGACGGGGGTGTTGCGCCGAAGGCGACGCTGGCTGATCTGGAGTTCTCCGGGGGTGGGTCGCAGCCGCTGGTGCGGATCGCGCGAGCCGGCAAGCAGCTGGCGTTGTCGTGGCCCGACCCGCTGCCGGACCCGGTGGTGAACGGGAGCACGGCCGAGTACCGGGGGATCCTGCCCGACGTCGACTTGCGGATGACGGCGACGTCGAGCGGTTTCACCGAGCTGGTCGTGGTGAAGACGGCTGAGGCTGCCCGGAATCCCGCGCTGGCCCAGCTCACCTTCGGGATGTCCAGCGACCAGTTGTCGATGCGTGAGAACGGGGACGGGTCGTTGTCGGCTGTGGATGTCGCCGGCGGCGGGACGGTGTTCGAGGCTCCGCAGCCGATGATGTTCGACTCCTCGGCGGCTGCCCAGGACGGGCCGGGCCCGGCGTCCGCGCAGGCGACTGCGTCGGCATCCCGCGTGGGTGTCTCCGCTGCGGGGGAGGAGGCTCCTCCCGGGGGCGAGGAGCATGCCGCGGCCGTCGCTGTGGCGATCGCCGGTGATCAGGGGTCGCTGACGCTCACCCCTGATCAGGACTTGTTGAGTGCTCCGACGACGGTGTATCCGGTGATGATCGACCCGGGTATCACCACCCCGCACGCGGGCGGCTGGGCGGGCATCTCGCGGGCGAACCCCTCGCAGGACTACTGGAAGTTCAGCTACAACAGCACGTACGTCGAGTCTTTCGGCACCGGCTACTGCGTGTCCCCGACCTGCTCGGCCCAGGACGTGAAGCGCGTGCTGTACTCGCTGCCTGTCCAGGGGCAGGCTTTTGCCGGAAAGCACATCCTGTCGGCTGAGTTCGACGTTCACGAGTCTTTCGCGTTCAGCTGCACCAAGAAGCCTGTGCAGCTGTGGCTGACGAAGAAGATCGGAACAGGCACCACGTGGAACAACTCCAGTTCCACCTCGGGTACGTCGCCTTTCTGGCAGCTGGACCTCCAGACGATCACCGACGCCAAGGGCCGCGACGAGTGCCCGGCAGGCGATCTGGAGTTCGGAGGCACGACATCGGCGGCGCTCCGGACGCAGGTGCAGCGTGCGGCCGACGGCAACTGGCCGGTCATGACGCTGGGCTTGAAGGCGTCGGACGAGACGGATCCTTACGGGTGGAAGCGGTTCACGGACGCGGCGAGTCTTCGGGTGCAGTACAACCTGCCGCCGAAGCAGCCGCTGATGAAGGACCTGACGATGTCACCCGGATCGGTGTGCCAGACGTCCCCGATCTCCGTCAACAAGTGGCCGCAGGTGACGGCGAAGGTCTTCGATCCGGACGGGGACCGGATAGGCGTGCAGTTCGCCGCCGCATGGGATGCCGGTGACGGTCTTCGGCGCCGGTGGTGGTCGACGGGCGCGGAGGCCACCGTACCGGCTTCGACCACGTTCAAGGCGTCCGGGTCGCAGTTCTCGATGACGTTGCCGTCCGCGGTGCCGGGCAACACGGGTAAGTCTCTGGGCTGGGAGGCGCGTGCCTGGGACGGTTCTGAGTGGGGCCCGTGGAGTTCTGCGGGTGACGTGCAGACCGACTGCTACTTCAGGATCGACACCAGCATTCCGGCCGGGCCGGGCGTGTCCTCCTCGACGTTCCCCGGTGCGCAGGACCAGAGTGACCTGCTGCCCTGGACGGACGGGGTGGGCCGGTACGGGACGTTCACCTTCGCCACCACCTCGACTGACGCGGTGGCCTACCAGTACGGGCTCGACACCGCACCGTCGGCCGCCCACGCCGTTGCCACGACGGGCGGTGCCGCGAAGTCGGTGAGTCTGCTCCAGCAGTCCGAAGGCCCGCACTACCTGTCGGTACGGGCGCTGGACGCCGCGGGTAACGCCTCGTCTCCCACGACGTACTACTTCAACGTCTCCGCTGGTGACCCGCAGCGTGCGGGCTGGGCGATGGACGACGCCGCGGGAGCAGGAAGCCTCGCCGGTGACGGAGGATCCTTCCAGGCGACCCTTTCCGGTGCCGCGGCAGGCGGGGACCCGGGTCACGCGGGTACGGCGCTGAAGCTGCCCGGCGGTCTCGCCGCCGACGGGACACCCGCCGACTACGCCTCCACCCCGGGAGCGGTGGTGGACCCTGCGGGCGGCTTCACCGTATCGGCGTGGGTGAACCTCGCGGACTCCGGTGTCGACCGGGCCGCGGTGAGCCAGGACGGCGCGTACACGGGCGGATTCGCGCTCGGTGCGTACGGCGGGCAGTGGACGTTCAAGACCGCGTCGAAGGACGCCCCGGGGTTCACCTGGCAGACAGCAGCGTCCACCCAGCCGGTCGCGACGGGCACCTGGACCCATCTGACCGGCGTCTACGACCAGGCCGCCCACACACAGACCCTCTACGTCAACGGAACCCCCTCGACCGCCGTCGCGGCGCCGTCGACGCCGTCCGCCATTGGCGCCCTGCAGTTCGGCCGGCTGCTGGCCCAGGGGATTTACGCCGACCCGTGGAACGGCTCCCTGGACGACGTCCGCATCTGGAACCGGCCCCTGACCCCGGCCGAAGTGGGCAACCTCGCCGCCGACACGCCCCTGACCACAGGGGTCCCGGCCAAAGCGGTGTGGAGTATGGACGAGACCGGCACCACCATGACCGGCACCGGCGAGGCACCCGACGCGGGCATCTCCGGAACCGTGACCACAGGAATCACCGGCGCCGTCGACAAGGCAGCGCACTTCGGCGCCGACAGCTACGCCCGCACCGGCCGCCCGCAGGTCGACGGCACCCGCAACTTCTCCGTGTCGGCCTGGGTGCGACTTCCGGCCATCGCGGCGGGCGAAACCAAAGCGCGGATGGCCGTCACGCAAAACGGAGTGCACAACAACGAGTTCTCGCTCTACTACTCCACCTATGCCAAGACGTGGGTGTTCGGCCGCTACCAGGCCGACACCTCCACCGCGACGCTCATCAGCGCCAACCAGCCGGCCTGCACCGTCGGCCACCCGGACGCCAACGGCGTGCCGTGCATCGGCCCGACCACAGGAGAGTGGACTCATCTGGTGGGTGTCAGCGACCAGACCGCCCACCAGAACAAGCTCTACGTCAACGGCTACCTCGTCAGCACCGTCGCCTACACCCAGACCAGCCCCTGGACCACCCCGGGCGGTCTGCAGTTCGGCGCCGTCAACCGTGAAGGCGCCAACGACGAGTTCTTCGGCGGCGACATCGACGACGTCCGCGTCTTCGACCGGATCGTCACCGCCCCCGAGATCCAGACGATGATCCAGCAACGACCCCAGGTGGCCGGACGATGGAAGTTCAACACCGCCGACACCGCAACACCCCCGACATCCCCCGACGACCTCGGCACCCACCCGGCCACCTTGTACGGACCGGCAGCGATCTCGAACGACGCGAACATCGGCACAGGAGCCTTGAGCCTCGACGGCGACACCGCCTACGCCGCGACCACCGATACACCGCTGCGCACGGACGAAAGCTTCACCCTCGCCGGCTGGGCACAGACCGCAGCCACCCCGACCCACGACATGACCGTCCTGTCGCTCGGCGACGACACCGACAGCGCCGCAACCATCCGCTGGCACTACGTGCGCACCGACCACGACCCCGACTTCCCCGACGACCCCGACCTTGACACGGTCGTCGGTGAGTGGCAGGCGGAAACAGTTGCCGACGGGACACCACGAGCCCACACCGTCGTCGCTCACTCCGCCGACACCGGGCAGGCAAGCAACTGGACGCATCTGGCCGTGACGTACGACGCGCTGTCCAACCAGCTCACCCTCTACGTCAACGGTCAGACCGAAGACCAGGTCTGCGACGACGAGGACACCTCCGGCACCTGCACCCAACACGTCTCGTTCACGGGCGCCGTGCAGCCGCTCACCGCCACCAGAGGACTGCAGTTCGGGCGGGGCCTGAGCGCCGGCACATGGACACAACCCTTCTCCGGCCAGATCGACGACGTGTGGGCCTGCCAAGGAGTCTTGACCCCGGCCCAGATCATCACCCTGCACGACTCCGTGGAACTCGACAGCACCGGCACCTCGTAAGCCCACGCTCCCGGTTAGTGGCGGCTGGCCGAACTCCGCCGTCACCACCAGACGCCGTTGTCTTCCCTTTGTGTCGTCCATCCGGTTCTGCCGGATCGAGCAGCCGCAGCCCCACCGGGGCGCGGGAGGAGCATCTGCCATGCACTTCACACCTGTACCTCGACGCCGCCGGACGGCAGCCAAGGTGGCGTCCGCGGTAGCGGCTGCCCTGATCGCCACGACACTCCAGGTGCTGCCGCACGCCACGACGACGGCCTCAGCGGATACGGGCCCGGCAGTGCGCTCCTTGGAAAAGCCGGTCAAGGTCTCCGCCGCCAAGGTCAAGCCGCGACCGGTGGACCGAACGGTGTCCCATCCCTCGACGCCGAAGAGCGCCTGGCCTGCGGCTGGTACGGCGACGGTGTCGTTGGCCACGCCGTTTACCTCGCTGCTGGCAAAGCCTGGTAATGCCGGTTCGGCGGGTGACGGGGTGAAGGCGGGCACCCTCCCGGTGACGCTACGGCCGGCGACAACTGCGGGCAAGGACCGCCCAAGTGCCTCGCCCACGGCACCAGCGAAGGCAACGGTGCGGATCCTGGACCATGCGGCAGCGGTGAAGGCCGGCGTCGACGGGGTCCTCATGACCGTGAGCCGCAGCGGCACAACCGCCGGCCGCGCGCAGGTCTCCTTGGACTACAGCGCTTTCGCAGGTGCGGCCGGGGGCGGCTACGGGGAACGCCTGCGCCTGGTCCAACTTCCCGCGTGTTCGCTCACGACACCAGAAGTAGCCAAATGCAGGGTCACCACCCCCCTGGCGGGCACGAACGACTCCGAGCGGCAGACGGTCACCGCTGACGACGTCACCGTACCGGCCGAAGCGAAACCGAGTTCTGACTCCCCTCTGGCCGCGCCCCGGACAAGCCCGGACCCGGGCGTGACGGTGCTGGCTGCGACGACCGACGCATCTGGTCCGTCCGGGGATTACAAAGCGACACCGCTGGCATCGGCCTCGACGTGGAGCACCGGGCTGAACAGCGGGTCCTTCTCCTGGAACTATTCGATGCCGGTACCCAGCGTGCCCGGCGGGCTGATGCCAAAGGTTGGGTTGTCGTATTCATCCGGGTCGATCGACGGGCGAACAGCGAACACCAACAACCAGGGCTCATGGGCCGGTGACGGCTTCGACATGGATCCCGGTTTTGTCGAGCGGTCGTACAAGCTGTGTGGCGACGACGGCGTGAAAACCGACGGTGTTGAGCCCGGTGATCTGTGCTGGGGTTACGACAACGCCACGATCAGCTTCTCCGGCCACTCCGGACAGCTCATACCCGTATCAGCGGACGAGTGGCGCATCTCGGGTGACGACGGCACCAAGGTTCTGCGACTGCGGGACACCGCACACGGCAACGGCGACAACGACGGTGAGTACTTCGAGGCCATCACCACCAACGGCACGCGGTACTACTTCGGGTACAACCGCCTGCCGAACTGGACCTCCGGCAAGCCCGAGACGAAGTCGGTGGAGACCGTTCCGGTCTACGGCGACGACGGCAACGAGCCCTGCCACGCCTCGACGTTCGCCGACTCGTGGTGCCAGCAGGGCTGGCGCTGGAACCTCGACCTGGTCATCGACACCAACGGCGACGACGTCACCTACTGGTACAAGCCGGAGACCAACTCCTACGGGCGGAACCTGAAGTCGACCGACGACACGCCCTATGTCCGCGCGGCGACGCTGGGCCACATCGAGTACGGGCAGCAGCAGACGGACATCTACTCGACCACGGTCAAGCCCATGGCCCGGGTCGACTTCGGCACCGCCGAACGCTGCCTGGAAACTACAGCGGCGCTATGCGACCCGGCGAGCATCGACACCAACCGGCAGTACTGGTACGACACTCCGTGGGACATGAACTGCGAGGCCGGCACGACCTGCGACGCGGGACGGTACTCGCCGACCTTCTTCACGCGGACCCGGCTCACCGATGTCACCACCTCAACTCTGCAGTCGGACGGCACCTACACGCCGATCGACACATGGGTTCTGCACCACAAGTGGGGCACAGCGGACACGGACTACCAGCTGCTGCTCGACTCCATCACCCACACCGCTCTGGCAGGCACCACCCCGATCACCCCGCCGGCCACCACTCTCCAGTACGACCCGCGGATCGGGCGGCTCGACAGGACCGGCGACGGCCGATCCCCGTTCTACAAGCAGCGGCTGAGCACCATCGACGACGAGGTCGGCGGGCAGGTCGACGTCAACTACTCGCAGGCGGCCTGCGACTGGGACTCCCTGCCGACTCCGCAGACCAACACCACACACTGCTTCCCACAGGCGTACCAGCCCTCCTCCGACGTCCCCGTGACCACCGAGTGGTTCAACAAGTACGTCGTGGACTCCGTCATCTCCACCGACCGCACCGGCGGCGCCCCGGACATGGTGACGCGCTACTTCTATCTCGACGACGGGGCCTGGGCGTTCGCCGACGACGAAGGCATCACCAAGGAGAAACTCAAGACCTGGTCCGAATGGCGCGGTCACGCCCACGTCAGAGTGGAGACCGGCGGCACTTCGGGGATGTCCACCCAGACCGACCACTACTTCCTGCGGGGCATGGACGGCGACCGCTCCGACCCCGCCGATGCCACCGCGACGCGTACGGTGACCGTGCAGGACCCGGACCTGGGAACTCTCACCGACGACCAGGCGTGGGCCGGCTTCGAATACCGAACCGAGTCCTACGACGCCCCCAATGGGAAGATCCTGGCCAAGACCGCCAGCCTGCCGTGGAAGAAGCAGACGGCCAAGCGGGTCCGCGACTGGGGAACCACCACAGCCAACCTCACCGGGACGAGCGTCAGCCACTCCTACACCTCGCTCGACAACGGCGCCGGCTCACAGTGGTCCGAGACCCGCAGCACCACCTCCTTCGACGACTACGGCCGGGCAACCCAGGTCGAGTCCCTCGGCGATGTCGCACTGCCCGGTGACGACACCTGCACCCGCACCACCTACGCGGACAACACCGCGGACTGGATCCTCACCGCAGCCATCCATGCCGAGACCGTCGCCGGCACCTGCGCCGCACAGCCGAACCGCGACACCCAACCGGACGGCACGTCGGCGGTCCTGGCGGACAAGCGCGTCCGCTTCGACGGCCAGGCGTACGGCAAGGCACCCACCCGCGGCCTGGCCACACTCACCGAAACCCTCAAATCCCGCAACGGAACCACTGCCACATACATCGATGACGCGGCCACGTACGACCTCTACGGCCGCCAACTGACAGCCACTGTCGGGGCGTCCACCAGTGTCTTCGACCCCACGGACGACACCGAAGCACCGGTCACCACGCCCGCAAGCGCCGCACGGACCACCACCAGCGTCTACACCCCGGCGACCGGGCGCCTCACCAAAACGGTCGTCACGACCCCGCCTTCCACCGTCGGTGTCGACTCCACCAAGCAGACCACCACGACCTACACCGATGCCCTGCGCGGTCTGCCCGTCATCAGTCTCGACACCAACGCCAAGCGCACCGACGTCTTGTACGACGCACTGGGCCGCGCGCTGAAGGTCTGGCAGCCCAACCGCTCCAAAGCATCCGGGCAAACACCCAACACGGAATACGTCTACACCAACGCTGACAACGTCATCGCGTCGATCAAGACCAAGACGTTGAACAACGACGGTTCCCAGGACAGTGCCTACACCCTCTACGACGGATTCGGCCGCCCGAGGCAGACCCAGTCGCCGGCCCAGGACGGCGGACGGCTCCTCACCGACACCTTCTACGACGAACGTGGGCAGGCCGCCCTGGCCTACGCCCCCTACTACGCCAACGGCGCGCCCGGCGCGACGCTGCTCAAGGTCGAAGACGCCACCGGTGTGGAGACCCAGACGGCCACGACATTCGACGGTCTGGGCAGGACGGTAAGAACTCAGGTGCTGGCGGGCAATGGTGCCGGTACACCGCTTGCGACAACTCTCACCTCTTACAGCGGGAACACCACGAGCGTCACGCCACCCAAGGGCGGCACCCCGACGACGACCATCACCGACGCCACCGGGCACATCACGGAGCTACGCCAGTACGACTCCGCAACGCCCACGGGCACGTACGACGCCACCACCTACGCCTACGACCCCCGCGGCGACCTGATCAAGCTCACCGACCCGTCAGCCAACGTGTGGACCTGGACCTACGACCAACTCGGCCGACAGGTCAAGGCCGTCGACCCGGACACCGGTACGAACACCAAGGCGTACAACGACCGTGGTGAACTGGTCTCCACCACCGACGGACGCGGAAAGACTGTCACGCACATCTACGACAACCTCTCCCGCGAGATCGAGACCCACGACGGAGCCGCAACCGGCCCGCTGCTGACCTCCCAGACCTGGGATCCCACCAACAACAAGGGCCAACTCGCCTCCACCACCCGCTACGCGACCGTCAGCGGGACGACGTACCAGTACAAGACCGTCGTCAACACCTACGACGCGCTCTACCGGGTCACGAAATCCACCCTCACCGTCCCCTCGGTGCCCGGCCAGGAGGGCCTCGCCGGCGACTACGTCGGCGGGAGCCAGTACAACCTCGACGGCACCCTCCAGGGCACCGCCTACCCCGCGGCAGGGAACCTCCCGGCCGAGGGCGTCGCCTACACCTACGACAGCCTGCATCGGCCGGCGACCATCGGCAGCAACCTGTCCACCTACCTCACCGGGCAGACGTACAGCCTCACCAACAAGCCGACGCAGTCCACGCTGAACGCCGGCTCGAAGAGCACCTGGGTCACCAACTCCTACGAGTGGGGCACTCAGCGCCTGGCAGGCAGCCGCACCGACCAGCAGGACATCACCGGCGCCGCGCGCGCCACCGCTTACACCTACGACGAAGCCGGAAACGTCACCTCACTGCTGGACAACTCCCGCACCGGCACCGACCAGCAGTGCTTCCAATACGACCACCTCGGCCGCCTCACCGAAGCCTTCACCCCGGCCGCCGCCACCTGCCCGACCACACCGGCCGGAACGACGCTCGGCGGCCCGGCGCCGTACTGGACCAGCTACACCTACAACACCGACGGCACCCGCGACACCGAAACCCGACACGACCCCACGGGCATCACAGCCGCCGACTCCACCAGCACCTACACCTACCACGTTGCCGGAGCCGGCCCCCACACACTCGCCGACCTCACCACCACAACCGGCACCGCCACGCCCGTCCACCAGACCTACGGCTACGACACCGCCGGCAACACCACCACCCGCCACCTCGCGCCGACCCCCGGACAAACTGACGACCAGACCCTGACCTGGGGCACCGAGGACCACCTCGACCACGCCGCCGACAGCGTCACCACCACCGCCGGAACCGGCACGACCACCACCGCCAAGACCACCGACTACATCTACGACACTGCCGGCAACCGCCTGATCGAGCACACCCTCGACACTGCCAACCCGTCGGCCGAGAACACCACGCTCTACCTCGGCACCACCGAGATCAACTTCGTCAAGGGCGCCGCGAAAGCCACCGCAACCCGCTATTACCCCCTCGGCTCGGCAACCGCAGTCCGCACCGACGACAGAAAAGTCACCTTCCAGATCACCGACGCCCACGGCACCGCCGACGCCGGCATCGACGCAGCCACCGGCGAACTCAACCAGCACTACGAAACCCCCTTCGGCCAGGACCGGGGCCCCGCACCTGCCACCTGGGCCGGCACCAGAGGCTTCCTCGGCGGCACCAAAGACACCGCCACCGGCCTGACCCACCTCGGCGCCCGCGACTACGACCCCACCACCGGCCGTTTCCTATCCGTCGACCCCCTTCTCGCCTCCACCGACCCTCAATCGCTGGCGGGCTACACCTACAGCAACAACAACCCCCTCACCTACAGCGACCCCACCGGCCAGCAGCGCAGCAGCCGGGATGGCGGCGACGCCCCCTGCAGCGAGCAACCCGGCGCCGGCCAGTACGCCTGCCCCGACAACCCCGACCCGTCGGGCGACAACATCTCCGTCGGTGACCTGGTGGAACAGGAGAAATTCGGAACCGACGTCAACAACGACCACCTCGCAACGATCTACCCCGGCTACAGCATTCCCATCGACTGGGACAAGGCCCAGGCGTACGCAAAAGCCTTCAACGCCACGATGACCCGGCTTTGCAAGCCCTACAACTGGGACTGCGACGCATTCTCGGACTACAACCTGTACGGGGTCGAGCGTTCAACCTGCAATGAGATAGGCGGTTGCCCGGCAGGAATCGAAGCGAGCCTGGCCCAGCAGATAGCGGCCGGATTCCTTGAATTCGGGTTCGGCGGAAACGACGGCGCAGGAAGAACGCAGTGGGGCAAAGTCAAGCCGAAGGGCTCGAAATCCGTCTTCTGTAGTTTCTCGCCGGACACCCCGGTCCTGCTCGGCGACGGCCAGACCGAGGAAATCGGCAAGCTCGAACCAGGCCAGCAAGTCGAATCCGCCGACCCGGAAACCGGCAGGCACAAAGGCCCGCGCACCATCACCGCCACCCTCGTCCACCACGACGACGACCTGGTCGACCTCACGATCGAATCCACCCCCGGCCACACCAGCACCCTCCACACGACCGCCAACCACCCCTTCTGGGACGACACCCTCCACAAGTGGATCACCGCCGGCCACCTCACTCCCGGCCACGCCCTGGAAACCGCGACCGACCAGCACGCCACGATCACCGCAGTAAGCACGATTGCTGGCGACGCCGACATGTACAACCTCACCGTCGACCAGCTCCACACGTACTATGTACTCGCCGGGGATACTCCGGTATTGGTTCACAATTCCGGTTGCTTCAATCCTGCCGAGATGGGTGCCGCGCTTCCTGAATATGCAGGCGGTACGACATCCGGCACCGGAGTCGCAGCTAATGGGCGTGTCTACAATATTGAGAGCGGGAATAAGGCCGCCGATGCCGACTTGCTCAAGATTGTCAATGACAGGCTCCGGGCTGCTGGGCGCATACCTGGAACGGTGACTTCAGCTCGTGCCAGCGATGCCGAACAGAAATTCGCGGCCACGATGATCCGGGACGGAATCGATAACGCTGATCTCGTAATTAACAACCCGGCAGGACCATGCACGGTGAGGCTCGGGTGCGACGATGCGTTGGGCACCATCCTCGGTGATAGACAGCTTACCGTACACTGGCCTGACGGCAGCGGGGGTTGGACGTCGCAGACATATGGAGGAGCCGGATGATGCAGCACCGTGTAGAGGCGCGGTATCGACGAGAGCACGGCAAGGAGCCGGTTGTGCTCAGCACCAGTGATGACGTCGATGTGCTTATCGAGACGCTCCTTACCGGCCCGGCGTACCACAACCTCGCCCAACTGCATTCTCTGGAGCGCCCGCTTCTCCCGTCCGGATATCCTGATCACGAGCTCCTGGTCGGGGTCGATAGGGATCTTCCCGTAGGCGTTCTCGCGTTCATGGATGCTGAATCCGGAAATTTGGTGACCCTCGGCTCATCGGAAGGGCGCGGGAAGGTGCCCTACCTGATCATGGGTCAAATGACAGAGTTCCCGGATCGCTCGGAACTTCCGATCGAACTTGTGCGCCAGGCTGTTAGCGAGTTTCTGATGAGTGGAGGCAAGCGCCCAGCGTGCGTTCAATGGCAGGTGCCAGAAGTTTGGTGAATCCGCGAGCTATGTGAGCTTTCGTTAGAACTGTCCGCAGTGGTTCGGTAGAAAAGTAGAAGTGGCCTCATCGGACCTTTTCCGGTGGGGCCACTGAGGTTTTCTCAGTGAAGATCACTTCCATTGCCCGTTGAGGAGGAGGGCGGCGCGGGCGATGTCGCCGATCCGGCTCGGGCTGAGGGTGACGTGCTTGAGTGCGCGCCAGCGCTCTTTGAGTTCGGCGGCGGCACGCTCACCGCGCGCGCGAAGGTCTCTGATCAGGGCGTTCGTGGTGCGGGTGTCAGCATGGAGGGCCTGTTCGGACTGGCCTTTCGGGCGGCGAACGGGGACCAGGATGCCGATGCCAGCGCCGATGTAGCCTTTGTCGGCCAGAGCGGGCAGGCCGTTGACCGCGGCTTTGTACAAGGCGGGCAGGGCATGGATGCGGCCGGCGGTGATGTCCGGTGTGGAGCCGGGTTCGACGTCGGAGACCCACAACGGGGTGCCGTCGGGTGCGGACAGGAACTGCACGTTGCCGCCGAAGGCCTTGTGTTTCTGGCTGCCGTTCTCGCGGACACCGGCAAGGCGGTCGGACTCGATGAGGGTGCCGTCCAAGATGACGTGCGCCATTCCCTCCCGCCGACAGCGGTCCAGGACGTCGTGCAGGCCGGGGGCCTGGTCGGCGAGGACGTCGATGCTTTCGTGGAGGTAGCGGTAGCCGGTGGTCTGGGAGATGCGCGCGTCGCGGGCCAGGCAGTGCCCGCAGCCGCGTTCCCGGAAGCAGCGCAGGACCAGCACGGCCTGGCGGAACGGACCCAGCACCCGCGATCCCCGCGGGGTGCGCAGCTGCCGCCGGTGGGCGGCCAGCAACCGGGAAAGGTGGTCCACAACGTGGCGTGGGGCGTCGAGCGTGGCAACATAGGTGACCAACGTGAAGCCTCTGGTGTCGCAGCGGACGATCTTGTGAGAGAGAACCGTCCTACCAGGGGCTTTACGTATGCCCGCACCCGGGGGCCCGCCCGCCGTCCCATCCGACCGCTTACGAGCACCTCACACCGCTTCGCGAAGATCATTTCGCTGAGAAAACGTCAGTGGGGCTTTAGGCGATGTTTCATGTGGTGATGGTGTGAGCTGCGGCATGATTGCTGTTCGTGGGTGTTGATCTGTCTTGGCGGCTGGTTCCTGACGGGTTATGGGATCTGGTCGCGCCGTTGCTTCCGTCGTTCTCGCCGCGTCGCCAGGGCGGCGGTACTGCGCCGTTGGAGGAGCGGGCGGTGTTCACTGCCGTGGTGTACGTGCTGACCAGCGGGTGTGTGTGGCGGCATCTGTCGCCGACGTTCGGTGTCTCGCCGGCCACCGCGCACCGCCGGTTCTCCGCCTGGACGAAGGCGGGTCTGTGGCGTGGGCTGCACTGGGCGGTGCTGGACGAACTCGGCGCGCGGGGCGAGCTGGACTGGACGTCGGTGATCGTCGATGCCGCGTCGGTGCGGGCGAAAAGGGGGGTTCGCTGACCGGGCCGAACCCGGTCGACCGTGGCAAAGCCGGCAGCAGACTGCGCGTGATGTCCGAGGCCCAGGGCATACCCCTGGCGGTCGGCGTGTCGGGTGCGAACACGCACGACAGCCTGGCCCTCAAGCCCCTGGCGAAGGGGATACCGGCCGTGCGGTCCCGGCGTGGACCGCGCCGTCGGCGCCCCGGCAAGCTCCGCGCCGACAAGGCGTACCACTCCGCCGACACCCTGTCCTGGCTGCGCGAACGCGGCATCACCGCCCGCATCGCCCGCCCGGGGACCGAGTCCTCCGAACTACTCGGACGGCACCGCTGGAAGATCGAACGCACCATCTCCTGGCTGTTCGGCTACCGCCGCCTCACCGTGAAGTACGAACGCAAAGGCAGCCACTTCCTCGCCTTCCTCGGCCTCGCCGCCGCCCTGACCTGCTACAAAAAACTCGCTAAACTCACCACATGAGACATCGTCTTAGTCTGCGATCCGAGTTGAAGATCTGAAGGATTACTTAAATAGGGAACAAAGTGTTTCCATGATAGTCTGATGCCATCGCCAGAGTGAATCTAGCGATGGCTTCCGGGTGTCCGCACGGCAATGCTGACGGCACCATTCCAGCCGACATCCCGCCGGTCCCTTTGCCAGTTCTGCGTCCAATCAGGCGAACTGCTTTACCGTCTAGACCTATAGCACGCCGACAGCACGAGCAGCCTGGCGTACCAGACGTCGGCTAGGGGGCTCACGGCCCGCCCCATCGAGCTACGCCGAAGGGCTCAAGCCGGATGCAGCGAGCCCTTTCGGCGTGGCCACTGGCATCTTCTACGTCGGGGGCGTGAAAACGAACGTCCGGTTCTTCGGCAAGAAGACCCCGCGAGCCGGTGGTAAACCCCACACCACCACGGCCTCTACGCTGAGCTGGCCTTCAAGAGATTCGTGGACGCATACCTGCCGGGCAAGTCTCGTACCGAGCGCACACAGAGAGCTGGAGTCGGGGCGTTTCAAACCCTTCGCTTACGACGAGTCGGTGGTGCGCGACCAGATCAACCCCGACATCACTGGACGACGCGGACAGCCAGTTGCCGCCCGCAGTGATCGCCCAGGAGATCATGGAAGACCTGAGGGCCGCACCGGCCGAGAGCGAGACCGTCGCCGAAGCCCTCGGGGTGGAGCCGGACCGACTGGTCAGCGAAGACGAAGTGATCGGGGCTTCGGGCTGACCGGGGGCTGGAGTGATCTCCGGAGTTCCGACACCTCACGCCGGCGGCACACTCATCGTGCTGGACCGGTGCTGGATGCGGACACCGGCGGGCGTGTTTGTGCAGGTGACTGCCCCGCGCCCGGTGTTCCGCTTCAACGTGTAGCGGACACCTGTGGCGTAGATGGCACCGTTCCGAACGTCATCGGGGCAACGTACGTGGGGCCGCTGTCGGGTTCGGTGATCACCCGTGCGACGGTGGTGCCGATGCGGAGATCGATGGTGCCGCCGCAGTTGACGCATGAGTGCGGGACGGCGTCGGCGCCGTACGCGACCCGTCTGCTGAGGTCGGGGGCGGCGAAGGCCCGGCGGGGATTTGCCGCCATTCCGTCCGGCCCGGATCCGTCGGTGACCTGGCCGATCACCGTCCACGTGGCCGACACCTGCGCCGCCCCGAAGAGCACGGACGAGCCCCGATCCTTCGTCAGGACCACCGGGTGCGTTGGGCTCGCCGGTCCGGCCGGGCTGCCGGTGCGGGGGTGGGGATGTGAGCTGCTGCAGCCGACCCGCACAGGCCGACGCAGGCGCGTCCTATCTCGCCGGGACCTACGCGGACGCCATCTCGCTTCAGCTCGGCGTGCGCTCCATGCTTGACAACGTCGTGTGGGGCGAGGAAGCCCGCAGCCGGGACGCCGAGCTGGCCATGATGCTGCTGGGACATCACCTCGGGTTCACCAGCACCCGCCCCGTCGATATCACGGGTGGCAGCAAGACGTCGATTGCCGACCATTTGAAGCGCTCGTACCCTCAAAGAGAAAATATCCTGGACTATCAGACGATTCCGTTCTGCAAAATTAAGAAAATTTTCAACATCCCGTAGGAAGAGCAGGTGGCGGGTGTCGAACTGTCAGGGTTCGACTTGGAAGGAGTCGAGTTCCGAGGCTGTGCGATCGCCCACTTCGAAAGCCCTCTCGGCGTGGTCGTGCGCGCCGGGAGGCTGAGGCGCTGCAAGGCTGTCGGCTGCTCTGTGCACGGGGTGAGGTTCGAGGAAATTTCCGTCGAGAATCTCACCTTTTCGAAGCTGACCGAGTTTGCGGCGTGCACATTTCGCCATGTTGAGCTGAAGGGAAGAATCGGCTCGTTCATTACGGTGCCTCCGCATTACTCGCTTCCCGCTGGTGTGGCCCAGGCGTTCACGGATTCCATGGTGGAGTACTATCAGGGTGTCGATTGGGCATTGGATATCTCTGCTGCCGAGTTCTCGGATGCTTCTGTCTATATGGTTCCAGGTGATCTTGTCAGGAGGGATGAGGACACGCAGTTCTTGCTGCGCCGGTCCGCCTTCGAAAGATGTCCCGAACCCCTTCCCGTAGTTGCGGAAATCTATCGCGGACGGTTCTCGCTGACACCGTTCGACTCGTACGTTGCGATCGCTCCGGTGCGTTCCAAGAATTTTGAAGGTATTCGAGACGGCCTGATGGAACTGAAGCGTATGGGCCTGGCTGAATAGTCCACCGGGTTGCTTACCTTCAAAGGGTGGTGTCGCCATGGTTGGGGCGGTCGCAAGGCCGGTGCCGGTCCGGCGTCGGGCCGGCGCTGGATGAACTGGGGCGCCGCAGCGTCGTCACGTTCGACCATGACGCACCGGCCGGCGGGTTCGCGGGGAATCTGGTGCTCCGCCGCGACCTGGCCGGCCTCTGGCCGCTGCCCGAGCGTGGCTCCGCCACTGCCGACTCCCGCTGGGCGAGTCCACGTCGAGCTGGTGACAGCCGGCAGGGCCGACAGGTCGGCTGAAGAGGGCGGCGGTAGCCGGTGGGGCGTGGCCGGGGGCTCCGGTCGGGCGGGGGCGGGCGGGTGGGGCTGCCGCGGTCGGCCGCGGGTCCGCAGGGCGTCCCTGCCGTACCGGCCAGGGGGATTTGCGCCTGTTCACGTAGTTGGGGCTCGCCTCTTGCCACCACCCGGGATTCGAGGTCAGCATGAACGCGTCACGATGTTGTTACGTGCCGTGGTGAGAAGCGGAACATCATGGGGGAGGGGGCGTCACCGCCCGAGGCTGCGCTTGCGCGTGCCTCGGCATGCCGGAGTCCGACCCCCGGGGGGACCGGTCGGCATCCGGGAACTGTTCGTCTGGGAACGCACTTTGAGCTGGCTCCGTACATGACATGCCGACATACGACACCGGAGGCAACCATGGACTTCGATCCCCTCGCGTCTCTGCGGCAGGCCGGCAATCCGGTCGATCTGCTGAGTGATGCGCAGCGCGATGTGCTGGCGCAGCTCACGGAGGACGAGGTCGCCGTCCTCAACTCCGTGAAAATGAGGCTGGACGCGGTCTCGGACGCGGAGGTCGAGGGTCACTCCACTGCCATCAAGCTGGCGTGACGATGGGCGTGAGCTTCGGGATCCTCGGCCCGTTGCAGGTGCTCCGGGACGGCTTCCCGGTGGACCCCGGATCGGGGAAGCAGCAGACTCTGCTGGCCACCCTGCTGGCCCACGCCAACGCGCGGGTCTCGTCGGACGTGCTGGTCGAGGTGCTGTGGACGGACGATCCGCCGCGGACGGCCCGCAAGAACATCCAGGTGTACGTGTCCGCGTTACGGCGGCTGCTGGACGGGGGGACCGGTTCGCGGATCGTCCATCAGCGCGGTGGTTACGTACTCCAGGCAACCGCTGACGAGCTGGACGCGCTCTCCTTCATGCAGCGGGCCCGGGCCGGCTCGCTGACCGAGGCCCTCGACCTGTGGCGCGGGCCGGCGCTGGACGGGTTCCGTGGTGTGCCGCTGATCGGGGATGCCGCGCGGCGGCTCGAACGGCGCTTCCTGGAGGTCTCGGAGGACTGGGCGGAGGCGGAGATCGCGGCGGGCGGCGGTGCCGCGGCGATCGAGCGGCTCACCGAGATCGCGCAGCGCCATCCGCTGCGGGAGCGCCTGCGGATGGCGCAGATGACGGCGCTGTGCCGGGCGGGGCGGCGGTCCGAGGCGCTGGCGGTGTACGACGACCTGCGCCAGGCCCTCGCCCGTGAGCTGGGGCTGCCGCCGAGTCCGGCGCTGGGGCGGTTCTACCAGTCGCTGCTGCGCGAGCAGGAGGACAGCGAGCCCCGGTTCGAAGTGCCGCACCGGGCGCGGGCGCACGCGCCGAACCTGCTGCCGTGGGACCTGCCGAACCTCACGGGGCGGGAGACGGAGACCGCCGAGGTGGTGGACGTGCTGACCCGGGGGCGCAGCGGGCCGGTGGTGGTGAGCGGCCCGCTCGGCGCCGGGAAGACGGCGCTCGCGATACGGGTGGCGCACCGGCTCGGCGACCACTTCTCGGACGGCCGCTTCTTCGTCCGGCTGCGCGGCGAGGACGGCAGGTTGCGGCCGTTGGAGGACGTGGTGTCCCAGCTGCCGTTCACAAGGGCGAGGATGCCCGGTGGGCGAGCCGACCCGCGGCGGGAGTGGCAGACGTGGCTCTCCCAGCGCCGGGCGCTGGTCGTCCTCGACGATGCCCGACGGGAGTGCGAGGTCCGTCCGCTGCTGCCGGAGACCGGGCAGAGCGCGGTCATCGTCACGGCCCGGTCGGCGCTGATCGGTCTGGAGGGCGCGTACCGGATCCGGCTCTCCACCTTCACCCCGGCCGAGGCGCTGCAGTTCCTCGGGCGGGTGATCGGTACGGACCGGGTCACCGCGGACCGGGAGTCCGCCGAGCGTGTGGTCGCGGCGTGCGGGCTGCTGCCGCTCGGGGTGCGACTGGCGGCGGAACGGATGGCGTTCCTGCGCCATGTGCCGCTGCGCGAGTACGCGGCCCGGATCGCGGATCCCGGCGGTCTGGTCGACGAGCTGTGCGGGAGCGATCCGGCGGTCCGCTCCCGGCTGACCGAGGCGATCGGGGACCTGCCGGGACCGGCGCATCAGGCGGTGTTACGGCTGGGCACCCTGGCGGAGCCCGTGTTCACGCTCCAGCAGGCGACCGCGGTTCTGGAGGCCGAGACCGGTACGGCGATACGGCTGCTGGAGACGCTGCTGGAGGCCGGCATCCTCACCGTCGTCGGCGGAGAGGAGGCCGCGGAAACCGTGCGGTACGAAATGCCGCGGCTGCCCTTCGCCGTGTTCGTGAGCGGGCGTCATACCGTTTTCGAACCGGTGGAAAGTCGTTTGCATACCGGGGCCTCCTAGCTTCCTTCTGGGGCGGTGTCGTGGATGCCGCTGGAGCTGAGGAGGACAGCATGCCCGAGGAAGTGAACCCGGAGAGCGCCGAGACCGAGGCCACCGAGACCGAGGAGGTCGAGGTCGTCGCCCACGAGTTGGGCGAGGAGGGCGTTGTCGAGCCCGACTGGTGCGTCACGAACAACAGTTCCGCGCTCTGACCAACTGGTGACCCGGCCGACGGCAGTTCCTGCCGGAGGCCGGGTGGCCCTGGGGTGCGTTCCGCACGTTTCGAGCGCACCCCAGCCGCGGCGGCCGGGAGGGCCCATGAACATCCTGCTGTGCCCGCACAGCAGCGGCGGCTACCTGTACCCGGCGCTCGCGGCCGGGCGCCGGCTGCAGCAGCGGGGTCATCGGGTCAGCGTGCTCGGACACGCGGCGGCCGGTCCCGTCGTCGCCGAGGCCGGGCTGCCGTTCGCGGCGGCGGAGGACTTCGGCGGACGGCGGGCCTTCTCGCCCACCTGGTGGGGGACCACCGGCCTGGAGCAGTACCAGGTGGTCACCCGCGCCGCCCGGCAGTCGGGGGCCGACCTGCTGGTCACCTCGGTTCTCTGCAACGGGCCGCTGGCGGCGGCCGAGGCCCTGGACATCCCCGTGGCGGTCATCGGATTCTCGGTCCATCTGTGGGACTACCGCTCCGGCGGTGCCGGCGAACCGCAGTGGGGACGGCCCCGCGGCAACCGGACCGCCGAGATGCTGCGGTGGTACGCAGACACCCGTGAGCAGGCGGGCCTGGCCGCGCGGCCCTCCCGGTGGGCGGGCAGCCCGCTGCCGGGCGACGCGCTGCTGCTCCGCGGCGACCCGCTGCTGGAACACCCCGGCGCGGTGCTGCCCGCACGAGTGCACCAGGTCGGGCCGCTGGCCTGGGAGCCTGCCGCCGACCCGGCCGAAGTCGAAGCCGTACGGGCGCATCTGGCGCGCACCGGCAAGCCCGTGGTCTACGTACACCTGGGCCGCTTCTTCGGGGGCAAGAACCCATGGCCGCGCCTCAACGCCCTCTTCACCGGCGGCCGGTTCCAGGCCGTGGTCGAGCAGGGCCGTTCGAGCGACCCGCGGCCTGCTCCCGGGGCGGACATCCTGCTGGTGCGCAAGCCGTGGATGGGACCGCTGATCGACTCGGCCGGACTGGTGCTGACCAGCGGCACCAGCGCTCCTGTCCTGGCCGCGCTGCTGCGCCGGCGCCCGCTGGCCGTCTCACCCAACGGCTCCGAGCAGCCGCTGCTGTCCGGGGCCTGCCTGCGGGCCGGCGTGGCCGCGTACCTCCCGAACCGCGATCTGCCGGATGCAGCCGACCCCGCCGACGTGCTCGCGGCGGCCTGGCAGGACGAGGGCCTGCGGGAGCGGGCCCGCGCCCTCGGCAGCAAGCTGGCCGCGGGAGACAGCGCGGGGCGTGCGGCCGATGTGATCGAGCAGGTGGCTCGTCAGTCCCCGGCCACGAGGGAGACCATGGGTATGCACAAGGCCGATCACGCGCCGGTCGGACAGCTGGCAGAGGGCGCCCTGGAGTGGATACGTGTCCACGCGGGCTATCTCGACTCACCCGCCGGCCGCGCCGAACTGCCCGTCACCCCGCGGGTCAAAGCACTGCTGCAGCTCGCTCTGCTCTGCCGCTACTGGGCAAAGGCCGCACCGGCCCACCCAGGTCTGCGCGAGGTGCGGGCGACCGTGGAATCCGCCTGGCGCTCGCCTGCGTACGCGGGTCTGCTCACCGCCGACCCGGACTACGCGCGGCCGATCCAGCTGACGTACGCGGCGCTCGCTCCCGCGGACGGGAACCTGCGACGCGCGGTGCTCCAGCGGATCGCCGCCGAGGGGTATCTGACACCGCGCAGGAAGACGCCGTACCACCAGCTGTCCACCCGGTTCTTCGCCGATCTCGCGGGCGCCGCCCACCACCTGGATTCGTACCAGGCTCTGTATCAGGCCAGTCAGCTCGCCCGGTATCTGTCCGGGCAGCAGGCAGACGACCCGGATCCGTGCGTCGCTGCGCACACCGCGTTCTATCTCACCGACTTCGGCTTCCGGGAATCGCTCCTGGGGGAGGACGCCCGGGAGCACGCCCGGGCGGTGCTGCACCGGTTCATCGAGCAGTCCGTGCAGCAGGGGGAGTGGGACCTGGCCGGGAAGCTCGTGCTCGCCCAGCACTGTCTCGGCGGCGATCCGGTGCGCACCGACGCGGCGGCGCTGCGGATGCTGGCCGGTGCGCAGACGGCCGACGGGGCGATTCCCGGACGGACCGCTGCCGGGCGGACGACGGCGGGGGGCACCGCATTCTTCCGGGCGGCGTACCAGACGACCCTGGTGACAGCGATGACCGCACTGATCATCTCCCACCGCCGACCGGACGACACCGGTCCGGCCGGCCGGACCCCGGAACCGTGGGGGGCCGCGCGGTGACCTCCGTACCGACCGTCCCCGTACAGACCGGCGGCGCCCGCATCCTCCGCGGCAGCCGCAACTGGTGGTTTCTCGCCCCGAACGGCGCCGTCGCCCGGCTCCGCGACGGGCATCTGACGGCCGGCGGCACGCTGCGGCCGGACACCGAGCGGCAGTTGCGCGAGCGCGGGCTGCTCGGCAGCGCCCCGCTGCCGCGTGTCTACTCCCTCACCGTGCTGACCAGCACCCAGTGCAACCTCGGCTGCGGATACTGCTTCCAGAACACCGGCCAGGACACGGACCCCGACCGCGGCAGCCGCCCACCGCGGATCGCCCGGGCGCGGCTGACCACACCGACCATCACGTCGATCCTCGGCTTCACCGAACGGCAGATGGCCGTGGCCGGACTGGAAAAGCTGCGGATCATGCTCTTCGGCGGCGAACCGCTGCTCAACCCGCGTGGCTGCCTGGAACTGCTGCGCCGGGCCGCCGGCACCCTCGGCCCCACCTCCGCCTGGATGATCTCCAACGCGACGCTGCTCACCCCGCGGCTGGCAGGCGAGCTCGCGGGACTGGGGCTCGACCACGTGCAGGTCACCTTCGACGGCGACCGCCCCGACCACGACCGGATCCGCATCCGGCGCGCGGAGGGCGGGGGGACCTTCGACACCATCGTCCGCAACATCGCGCGGGCCTGCGAGGACACCACGATCAGCTGGACCCTGCGGGTGAACGTCTCCCAGGAGACGCTCGGTGGCATCGACACACTGACCGACCGGCTCGCCGCAGAGCTCGACACCTCCCGTTGCACGCTGTACTTCGCCCCGGTCGGTGACGTCGGCGTCGGCTTCACCAACGAGCTGCTCTACACCGGCGAGCTGTCGGCACGTTTCGGCCGCTGGCAGCGCAGAGCGCTCGAACTCGGCTTCCGGGTGTCCCGGCCGCAGGCCCGCCGACCGTGCGCCACCTGCGGTTACCGCGACGGGCGGTACGGCGCGGTGGTCAGCGCCGACGGCACGCTGGCGAGCTGCTGGGAGACCGCAGGACGGTCCGACTGGGAGGTCGGCACCGTGACCGGGGGCTATCTGCCGGACACCGTGACCCGGGAGCGCTGGGTCGGCTGCCAGGATCTCTACCGGCAGAACGAGAACGAGCGGACCCGTGCGGCGTTCCGTGACGCCGTGGACGCGGCGCTGCTCGACCACCTGGACGAGACGGGGCGCCTGTGAGTGTCGAGGCGGATCTGAAACAGCTGGCCGCGGGCACCCTGGGGTGGCTGGCCGAGAACCTGGACTCCTTCGACCCGTTCGAGGCCGACCCCCGCACTCCCGGCCTCCGCCGGGCGAAGGCCCCGCTGGAGCTGGCGCTGCTGTGCCACTGCTGGTCCCGGCACGACGGTCAGGACGCCCGGCTGGACAAGGCGAACGCCCTGCTGCGCCGGGTATGGCAGCATCCCGGCTTCCTGGGCCTGCTCACCGCCGAGCCCGAGGCCGCCGCCGCCTACCGCCTGGTGGCTGCCGCCCTGGCACCGCACGGGGTGGACCCCTGGGCCGGCGGTGCGCCGCCGACAGCCGAGGACCTGCCGCCGGAGAGGTGGCTGCCGTACCACCGGCTGGAGCTGCGCTTCTACGCGGACAAGGCGGGGGTTCGCCACACGATCGAGCCGTACGAGGACCTCGTCGAGAAGAACGTACTCGTCACGCTGCCGGCCGCCCCCGCGGGACAGCCGCCGGAGCCCCCGGTCACGGTCCCCCGGGCGTACGCGCTGACCCACTCCGCGTCGTACCTCACCGACTTCGGCCGCACCGCCCCGGGACTGACCCCTGACGCCCTGACAGCCGCGGCGGACCTGCTCGACCGGCAGTTGGCGCACTGCGTCCGGCACGACTGGTGGGACCTGGCCGCGGAGCTGGTCACCGCCCGGCACTGCCTGGGCGGCACACCGCTCGACACCGCCGTGGGCGCTGCGGCGGTGCGCTGTCTGGCCCGCGCCCAGCTGCCCAGCGGGGCACTTCCCGGACGTACGGCTGCCGACCGGGACGACGCGTCAGGCCCTCTCTTCTTCGCGAAGGCGTACCACACCACCCTGGTGACGGCGCTGATGACCCTCCTGGTGGGTGTCCGATGAGGGCGCGGCTGGTACTGATCAGTCCCAGCTACACCCGGCTGTGGTTCGGGCAGGCCGTGTCGACCGTCGGCGACGCGGTGTTCAGCACGACCCTGGTGCTGTGGGTGGCCACGGTGCTGGCCAAGGGCGAATCGTGGGCGCCGCAGGCGGTCAGCGGGGTGCTGCTGGCCGGCGGTGCCGCGATGCTGTTCGTCGGGCCCGTCGCGGGCGTCTTCGTCGATCGCTGGAACAAGCGCGCCACCATGCTCGGCACCGAGGTGCTCCGTGGGACGATCGTGGCGATGCTGACCGCGGTGTCGCTGCTGCCGGTCCACGCGATGCCGGTCGCCGTGTGGCTGACGCTGATCTACGTGGCGGTGCTGGTGCTCAACTCGACGGGGCAGTTCTTCACCCCGGCGCGTTTCGCGGTCATCGCGGACATGGTGAACGGGGAGGCCGACCGAGCCCGTGCGGCGGGCATCGCGCAGGCGACGGCCCAGACCGCGTGGATCATAGGGCCGCCGCTGGCCGCGCCGCTGCTCTTCACCGTGGGGCTGGAGTGGGCGCTGCTGCTCAATGCGGTGTCGTATCTCGTGTCGTACATCGCGATCCGGTCGGTGGACATTCCGGCGGCGCCCGTGCCCGAACCGGCGCCCGTGCCGGAACCGGTGGCCGTGTCCGCGCCGGAGGGGGAGCCGGGGGCCACGGACGTCCCGGAGCCTGCCGCTGCCCCCGGCGCGGGGAAAGGCAGGAAACGTACCGGCCTGCTGACCGAGTTCCGGGCCGGGCTGAGCTTCTTCGCCCGCAGCAGGTTCCTCGTCGCGCTGCTGATGCTGGCTGTCATCGGGCAGCTCGGGATGGGCGCCCTCAGCACGCTGAACGTCTTCTTCGTCACCGGGAACCTGCACGGCTCCGCCGAGCAGTTCGGCTACTTCGGCATGGCCATGGGCTTCGGCGGCATCGCCGGTGCGCTCGGCGCGGGCCGGGCGGTGAAGCTGATCGGCGCCCGCCGGACCACCTGGATCGGCCTGCTGATCACCGGCACGCTGCTGTTCGTCTACTCGCGGCAGGACAACGTCGTCGCCGGCCTCGCCCTGATGCTGGCATTCGCCATCCCGCTCACCATGCTGAACACCGCGATGTCCCCGCTGCTCCTCGCGGCGACCACCCGGGAGTTCCGCGGCCGGGTCGTCGCCGTGTTCTACCCGCTGACCCGGCTGTCCTCGCTGCTGGCCGCAGCCCTGTCGGGCTGGCTGGCCGGCGGCGGACTCCCGCACTTCGGCCGTACGGTCGCGGGCATGCACTTCACTCCCGTCGACACCATCATCGCGGGGGCCGGTGTGCTCGTCGTGGCCGCCGGTGTCTACGCCCGGATCGCCCTCCCCGACACCGAGGCCGCACCGGCCCCGGCGCCCGGCCCGGTGGCGGCCGTGAAGGCCAGCCCGTGAACTGCGCCGCCTGCGGGCGCACCCCTGCCGACTCCGACCGCTTCTGCGCCGGCTGCGGGGCGTCGCTGGCCGTTGACGCGCCACGGCGGGAGACCCGTAAACGGGTGTCCATGCTCTTCATGGACCTCGTCGGCTCGACGGCTCTCGCGGAGCGGCTGGACCCCGAGCCGCTGCGGCAGGTCATGGACCGGTACTTCGCCAGCTGCGGGGCGTGCATCGCAGAGCACGGCGGGGCGGTGGAGAAGTTCATCGGCGACGCGATCCTCGCCGCTTTCGGCGCCACCGTGGCACACGAGGACGACACGCTGCGCGCAGCGCGGGCGGCCACCGAAGCACTCGCGGCGCTCGAAGGGCTCAGCGCGGAACTCAGCGCCGACTACGGGGTGCGGCTCCAGGCGCGGGCCGGGATCTGCACGGGTGACGTCGTGGTGGTATCGACCGTGGGAGACGAATTCCGGGTGATCGGGGATTCGGTCAACACCGCCAGCAGGTTGCAGACGGCCGCCCAGCCGGGCGAGGTGCTGCTCTGCGCCGACACCGCGGCCGTGGTGCGGGGGCGCATCGGCGTCGAGCCGGTCGCGCCGCTGCGGCTGAAAGGGAAGGCCCGTGCGGTGCCGGCCTGGCGGATCACCGACCGGTCGCCGGCCGAGGACAACCCCCTGCCGGCGGTCCCGTTCATCGGCCGGGACGACGAGCGGGAGGAGCTGGAGCACCGGTTCCGGCGGGTACGGCAGCACCGGCACGTGTGCCTCGCGACGGTCGTCGGCGAGCCCGGGATCGGCAAGTCGCGGCTCGTACGGCAGTTCCTCGCCGACCTGCCGGAAGGCGCGGCGACCGTACTCACCGGGCACTGCTCGCCGTACGGGAGGGGCATCACCTACCAGCCGCTGGCCGAGATACTGGGGTCCTTTCCCGGCGGATGGCCGGAGCTGGTCCGGCTGGTGGAGGCGGATTCCGGCGGGGGCCGCGGGGCGGCGCAGAACCTGGTGGTGCGCGCCCTCAGGGCGATCCCCGGCCGGGACGGCGGAGACGGGAACAGCACCGGCCACGACGGCCGGCCCGGCCACGTCGGCGTCGAGGACATCGCCTGCGCGGTCCGGCACCTGCTGAAGGTCCTCGGCCGCGAGAAGCCCGTGATCATGATCTGGGAGGACCTCCACTGGGCCGAGCCCACCCTCCTCGACCTCATCGACGACATCGCGACCTGGCTGCAGGACGTCCCGGTCCTGCTGCTCTGCGTGGCCCGCCACGAACTGCTCGACCTCCGCAGTTCCTGGGGCGGCAGAAACGCGCGGGCCACGACGCTGGAACTCGGGCCGCTGACGGACGAGGAGACGGCGGAGCTGGCCGACCGACTGGCACCGCGCAACGATCCGTACCTCCGTGACCGACCGGACCTGCTGCGCCGCGTCGTCGCCCTCTGCGACGGCAACCCGCTCTTCGCCGAGCAGCTCCTGGACGTCTTCGCCGAGACCAGCCCCAGCACCCATATCCCGCCCACCACCCAGGCGATGCTGGGCGCACGGCTGGACCAGCTGCCCGGCACCGAGCGCACCCTGCTGGAGATGGCCGGCGTGATCGGCCGCGAGTTCACCCCGGAACTGCTCCGGGCGATGGCCGGCACGGACGGGATCGACGACGCCGCGACAGACGGCTACCTGGCGCGGCTCACCCGGCGGCGGATCTTCGAACGCGGGTCGGCCGGGACCATCCGGTTCACGCAGACCCTGCTGCGCGACACGGCGTACGAGTTCATTCCCAAGAGCCGCCGCGAGCAGTGGCACGGCTTTCTGGCCGACCAGCTCGCCGACGAGCAGCCGCCGGACGCGATGGCGGTGGCGGTCCATGTCGAGGCCACCCGGGAACTGCGCTGGCAGCTGCGGCCCGGCGACCGGCGCCTGCCGCGCCTTGCCGGGGTCGCCGCGGACACGCTGATCCGGGAGGGGATGAGCGCGCTCGCCCGCAAGGACCTCCCGGCTGCAATCCAACTGCTGGGACGTGGACGGGAGTTGCTGGCGCCCGGTGATCGCCGTCACACCCCGCTGGCCCTGAACATCTGCGACGCCGGCATCTGGCTCCAGGACGAGCAGTGCTGTCACAGTGCCCTCGCCGCCGCGGAAGCCGCTCAGCCGGACGACCCCGCCGCCGCGGCCACCCGCGCGATCCAGCGCGGGATCGTCGCGCTCCGGCTCGGCCTCACCCCGCCCGCGGTGGTGGCAGAGCAGACGGCGGAGATCGCCGCGGGACTCGACCCCGGGGACGACCTCAGCTGGTGCCGGCTGCACCAGCTCCAGGCGTACGTCGAACTCACCGCAGAGCGCGCGGCCTCGGCGGAGAAGCTGATCGGCCGCGGACTGGACCGGGCGCGGGCGCTGAACGACGGCTACCAGCAGGACCTGCTGCTGTGCGCCCGCTGCGAGCTGGCGCAGTGGTCGCCGACACCCGTTGCCGCCGGGCTTGAGCTGTGCACCCTGCTCTCCGAACGGTTCGCAGCCGCGCGGGTGCTGCTGATGCCCGTCCTGGTGACGCGGGCGCGGCTGCAGGCACTCGGCGGGGACATCACCGGGGCCAGGAGCACACTGGCCGAGGCCCTCGGGTACGCAAGGGACGTCCATCTCGACCTGGCCGATGCGGTGGTGCTGGACGCCTCCGGCTACGTGGCGTCGCTCGCCGGGGAGCACGAGGTGGCGGAGGCCCGCTACCGGCAGAGCCTGGACGTGCTCCGCTCGGCGGAGAAGGCCCCCGACACCAGGGGCACGGAGATCGCGATAGCCAGGGAACTCTTCGCCCAGGGCAAGCTCGCCGCCGCGGCGGGCGCCCTCGACCGGGCGGGCACCGGGGGCACGGAGGGGGCGGGCACCTTGGGCACGGAGGGGGCGGGCACCGGCGACGTGGCCCCGGGCCCCCGTACGCGGATCGCCTTCGCCGCGCTGCGCGCCCGGATCGCCTCGGCCCGGGGCGCCCACGACGACGCCCTCGCCGAAGCAACCGCCGCCTGCGCCCTCGCCGCCCGCTCGGACGACCTCGCCCTGGCCGGTGAGACGTTCTTCGACCTGGCGATCGTCCTGCGGGCCGCCGGCGCGACCGGCCGGGCAACCGAGGAAGCCGCCACCGCCCTGGCGAAGTTCGAGGCGAAGGGCGCCGCGCTGCCGGCGGCCCGGGTGCGGGACTGGCTCACCGCCAGGAAGGAAGAAGGCATCGTTGACTGACACCGGCACACCGTGGCGCAGGCCGCCGCGCGATCACTTCCCGGGCGTCCCGGCATGGAGCATGCCCGCCTCCGCGATGCCGGAGGAACGGTTCGACGTCAGCCCCCTCGGGACGGTCACCCCCGACTGGGCCTGGGGCGGCGCGAACGGCTCCGGGATCCGGGTGTGCCTGCTCGACAGCGGCGTCGAGGCCGACCATCCCCTGGTCGGCGGCCTGGACGGCGCCGTGGACGTGATCGCCGACGAGGACGGCGGCCTCAAGGTCGTACCGACGGACCCGGTGGACAACGCGGGGCACGGCACAGCCTGCGCGAGCGTGATCCGCTCCGTGGCCCCCGCCGCCCTGCTCACCTCCGTACGCGTGCTGTCCAGCGGCAAGACCGGCAGCGGCGCCGCCCTGCTGACCGGTCTTGGCTGGGCCGTCGAGCAGGGCTTCGACGTCATCAACATGAGCCTGTCGACCACCCGGACCGACTTCCGCGCCGCCCTGCGCGACCTCGCGGACTCCGCCTACTTCCGGCGCTGTGTGATCGTCGCCTCCGCCCACAACATGCCCGTGCACAGCTACCCGTGGCGCTTCCCCTCGGTCATCTCCGTCGCCAGCCACGACAACCCCGACCCGATGACGTACTACTACAACCCCGCGCCACCGGTCGAGTTCTACGCCCGCGGTGTCCGGGTGCCGGTCGCCGGACTCGGTGGCCGGCGGATCCTCACCACAGGGAACAGCTTCGCGACCCCGCACATCGCCGGCATCTGCGCGCTGATCCTCAGCAAACACCGCTGGCTCACCCCGTTCCAGCTGAAGTCCGTCCTCTACCTGGCCGCCGAGAACGTAGCCGTACCCGATGGAGATGGAGGCGCGCGTGTCGACTGATGTGCTGGAAAGCGCGGGTATCCCGCAGCGCAGACTGCTGCAGTCCATCGTGGAAGTCGCCCGCAGCGTCTTCGGCGCGGCGGCCACCTCCGTGATGCTGGTGGACCCGGCCAGCGGGGACCTGGTCTTCGAGGCTGTGGCGGGCGAGGGCGAGCGCCACCTGCTGGGCTCACGTTTCCCCGGTGGTACCGGGATCGCCGGGTGGGTGATGGTGTCCGGGCAGCCGCTGGTGGTGGACGACGTCACGGACAACCCCCAGTTCGCCCGTGACGCAGCGGAATCCACCGGCTATGTGCCGCGCAGCATCATGGCCGCGCCGCTGATCTGCGACGGCGACTGCATCGGAGTGCTGGAGATACTGGACCGGGACAGCCGCCCGCGCTCCGACCTCGGGGACATGGCCTCCCTCGGCCTGCTTGCGATCGAGATGGCCACCGTACTGGAGGTGATCGTCCAGCTCCGCAGGAGCGAGGCGGAGCGAGCCGCCGCGCCGAGGACCGGGCACGATCTGTCACCCCTGCTGCAACGAGTGGCGGAACGGCTGCCGCGGGCCGACGAGAAGGTGGGCGCGACGGTCACCCGGTTGCTGATGATGGCCGACGACCTGCTCGCCGACACGCTCGCCGACGGCGATGGCTGACGGCCCCCCGGACTTCCTCTCCCAGCTCACATCCCCCGACCACACCCTTGACGTACGGCCACGGGCCGAGCCCGCCGTCGTCCTGCTCAGCCGGGCCTGCGATGCGGACCTCGACGCGGTGGAGAGCCTGCTCGCCGGCGTGGGGATCCGGACGGCGCGGCTGAACGCCGACGAACTCGCGGACAGCGGCCTCACGGTGGATCCGCAGCAGCGTGCGGCCCGTCTGCACGGGCGCCGGCTGACGCCGACCGTGACCTGGATCAGGCACTTCGCCCCCACCGCGATCGAGGGCACGGGGGACCCCGCGCAGATTGCCTTCCAACGGGAGTCCTGGCAGGCGGCAGCGGTCTCGCTGGCCGGCATCTCAGGGACGAGCCTGCTTGCTTCCGCACCGGCGCCGCTGGCTCAGCTGGAGTTCGCCCGGCGCCACGGGGTGGCGGTGCCACGCACATTGGTGACCACCGACCCGTACCGCGCCTTCGCGGAATTCGGCTGCCGGCGGCTGGTGGTCAAGGCCGCGCACAGGCACTTCGTCGAGTCGGAACCCGGGCGACTGCGCGGGGTGTTCCCCGTCGTCGTCGAACAGCACACGCCGTCCACCGGCCTGGGGCCACCGGTCATCGTGCAGGAGTACGTGGAACACGAGGCGGAGCTGAGGGTCTATTACGTCGCCGGGCAGCTCCACGCGTTCCGCATCGACAAGGGCTCGGCCGCCGCACTCTGGCTGGCGCCCGACACCGTGGACGTCAGCCCCGTGCTCCCGCCCCCGTCGGTGGCCGAGGCCACCACCCGCCTAGCCACGGCGATGTCGCTCCACTACGGCGCCTTCGACTTCCTGCTCCGCGCAGGAACCCCGGTTTTCCTGGAGGTCAACCCGGACGGCGACTGGCGCTGGGCGGAACGCAAGTCCCACACCACCCCGGTCACCGCGGCAGTGTCCGCCATGCTCGCGACACTGCACCGCGCCGCACCGGCCCACCAGAACTGTCCGGCAGACGCCTCCGGCCCCTAAGCCCCCACGCCGTGGCGGAGGCGAACGCGCCGTGGCGTTGTGCGTCAACGTGCGGCGGATGCGCTGGACGGCGGGGCTCGGCTCGGGTTCGGTCTGCTGGTCGGTGAGGGCGCAGTCGTAGCGGCAAGGGCGTGTCGGCGCTGGCGGCTGTAGTCGGTCAGCGGGTTTAGTTTCACGCCTGCCTCCCGCCCGGCGGGACCGCCGTGTCGCCGAGGCCGAGCGAGGCCAGGTAGCCCAAGAGGAACGCACTGCGCTCGGCGATCTCCCCGTCCGTCATCACCGCGCCCGACCGGCGGTCGAGCCGGACCGCCCGCAGGCCGCGCAGCGGGGGCAGCCCCGCGCCGCCGACGTCCCCGAGCAGCCTGGGCTGCAGGGTCAGGAGCACCGGCGCGTCCTCCGGGCCGGGGGCCTGCGACATCCCCACCGAGTAGTCCAGGCCCGCCAGCGTCACGCTGCGCACCGCGCGGCGCGGGTCCTCCCGGGCCGCCTCGATCTCCCCGGGCCCGAGATCGCGCAGGGCGTTGCGCAGCGTGAGCAGGTCCGCCGCGGTGTCCGGGCCCAGCCAGCCGATCGCCGCGAGCCGCCTGCGGACCTCCGCCTCCGGCAGCAGCGCCGGCCGCTGCCACACCCCCGACGGCTCCGCCGAGCCGACGAAGGCCGCGCGCACCTCCGCGTACGCCTGCTCGGCGCCGCGGTGCAGCGTCCGCAGCACCCCCGCCGCGACGGGCCCGGCCAGCGCGTCCCAGCCGGCCAGCCGTACGGCCAGGCCGACCGGCGCCCCGGGGACGCGGTCCGGTTCGACCTCCGTCGGCTGCCCCTCGACGGTGGGGCCGGTCAGATCGCGCAGCACCCGGGCGCCGAGGTACGCCAGCGGGTCGATCAGCCGCCGCCGCATGACCGGGTCGGCGATCGAGCCGTAGGGCTGGGCCGACAGGCCTTCCAGATCCCGCTCGGGCCAGCAGTTCATGTGCAGGTGGAACCGCTTGTCGTAGAACATCGCGTTGTCGCGGTCCACCGTGTCGCGGTCGTAGTTGAAGCACAGGTGCACGGCCGCGTCGCCGAGCGCGTACCGCGCGGCGGTCGCGGGCGAGCGGACGTAGCGGACGAAATCCCTCCCCAGCGACAGGACGCGCTCCAGGCCGGCGCGCGCCATGTCCGTCGTCGCGGTGCGCGGCTCGTCGTCGGCGGCCAGCCACATCGCGTCGAAGCGGGCGTGCGGGAAGAGCTTGTCGACCAGCGCGATCCGGTCGGGGGTGCCGGGCACCCGGAAGGCCGCGAGGAGCCGCTCGGCGTAGAAGGCGTCCACCCCCGTGTCGTTGCGGCGCTCGGCGGCGGCCGGGAAGCGCGGCACCGCGAGGGAGGCGGCCACCGGCAGGTCGGCCGCCCCTGCGGGATAGAGGTCGGTGAAGCGGTCCTTCACGGCAGTTCGCTCCGATCGTCGTCGAGTGGTTGCGGGAGATCGCCGGGGGCGGGACGGGCGCCGGCGAGCCAGGCACGGACCCCCGCGGCGGGGAAGGCGAGCAGGTCGGGGAAGCGCAGCGCGCGCCACTCGGCCTCGTCCGGCGCACGCCCCGCGAGCCGGGCCCGCCACAGGGTGATCACCAGGCCGTGCGTGACGACGACGGCCTCGTCGCTCCCCGCCGCACGGCGCACGGCCTCGCGCGCCCCGCAGGCGCCGGCCGCCATGCCCTGGGCGGCGGTCCAGACCGAGAACCGCAGGACCGTCAGCCGCGAGGAGAGTTCCGCCAAGCGCAGCCTGAGCGCCTGGTGCTCCATCAGGGGCCGCCCGAACTGCCGCCGTGTGCGGAGGTGCTCGGCGGCCGACGCGACAGCCCGTGACGTGCTGCCCACGACCTGGGCCGCCACCGACAGCCGCTCGTGCGTCAGCCCCCATACCGCGGCGGCAAGCCCGCCGGCCTGCCCGAAGGCGGTGGCAGGTCTGATCGAGGCCCAGGTCACGGTGCCGGTGCTCCCTTCGCGGTGGACGGGCGGGGACGTCGTCCGCCGCCCGAACGTCATCGAAGCAGAGGCGCGGAAGGGGGCAAAGGCGCAATGGCCCGGCGAAAGTTTCGCCCCACCGCGGGCGCGCCTGCGCAGGCGGCGGCTGTGGCGCTCGGGCCGATGGAGGTTGCCGGTGCGCCGGGTATCGGTCCCGTGCCGGGCGGGGACCGGACGATCCCGGCCTGCTTGCGGCCGGTGGCAGCCCCATGGCCAGGGGTCCGTTTCGACGTGGAGGTGCGGGGGCGGGCGCGATAGCGTCCGGGGATGGATTACGCACCTCTCGGAAGCAGCGGTCTCGTCGTCTCGGGGCTCGGCATCGGATGCAACGCCTTCGGGCGCCGTATCGACCAGGAGCAGACCGCGGCTGTGGTCGGGGCCGCTCTCGACAACGGCGTGAACTTCTTCGACACCGCCGACAGCTACGCGCAAGGCGCCTCCGAGACGATGCTGGGGAAAGCGCTCGGCAGCCGCCGTGACGAGGCCGTCATCGCCACGAAGTTCGGCATGGACATGGGCGACACCTACCCGGGCGCCCTGGCGAACCGGGCGAGCCGCGGCTATGTCGCGCGCGCGGTGGAGGGGTCCCTCGCGCGCCTCGGCACCGACCACATCGACCTCTACCAGTTGCACACGCCCGACCGCATCACGCCGATCGAGGAGACCCTGGAGGCGCTCAGCGATCTCGTACGGGCGGGGAAGGTGCGCTACATCGGCTGCTCGAACCTCGCGTCGTGGGAGGTCGCCGACGCGGCGCTCGTGGCCGACGCCCTCGGGTCCGAGCACTTCATCACGGCACAGAACGAGTACTCGCTCTACAACCGCAGCGCCGAGGCCGAGCTCGTACCGGCGGTCGAGCACTACGGCATGAGCCTGCTGCCGTACTTCCCGCTCGCCTACGGTCTGCTGACGGGCAAGTACGCGAAGGCCGACAGGGCACCCGAGGGCACCCGCCTCGCGACCGAGACGGCACGTTTCGACGGTGCGGACTGGGGCGTCGTCGAGGGCTTCCGCGCCTTCGCCGAGGACCGCGGCATCACGATGCTCGACGTCGCCCTCGGCGGGCTGCGGGCCCAGCCCGCGGTCGACACGATCATCGCCGGCGTGACGCGCCCGGAGCAGGTCGCTGCGAACGCGGCGGCCGTGCAGTGGAAGCCGACCGGGGAGGACCTCGACGCGATCGACGCGATCGTCCCCCCGGGGTCCGGCACGGGCTACGTGACGTTCGCCCCGCGCCGGCACTGAGCAACGCGCCCGGCCCGTACCGCCGGGCCCCGGCTGGCGAGTGCATCTACTAACGTCTATGTTACTAACATTGTTGTTAGTACTGTGGACGGGAGTCAGGTGGATGGTGGACTTCGTGGGGCGTCGGCAGGAGCTGGCGACGTTGGAGCGGGAGCTGGGGAAGGTGGCGGCGGGGGTCGGGGGGGAGCGGCCCGGGCGGTGTGTGATGTTGCGGGGGCGGCGGCGGGTGGGGAAGTCGCGGCTGGTCGAGCGGTTTGCGGAGGGGTCCGGGGCGCCGTTTTTGTTCTACGCGGCCACCGGGGCATCGCCTCGGGACGATCTGGCGCGGCTGGCCCGGGACGCCCAGGCGTCGACGTTGCCGATGGCGGGGCTCGTGGCCGCCGCGCGGCCGGAGAGCTGGGACGCCGCGTTCGACGTGCTGGCCGCGGCGCTGCCTGCCGACCGGGTGAGCGTGCTGGTCATCGACGAGGTGCCGTACCTGATGGATGACGCGGGCGCGTTTGAGGGCATGCTCCAGCGGGCCTGGGACCGGGTGCTGGAGACCAGGCCGGTGCTGCTCGTCCTCATCGGCTCCGACCTGTCGATGATGGAGGCGCTGAACGGCTACGGCCGCCCCTTCCACCAGCGGGGCCGGGAGATGGTGCTGGGGCCGCTGAACCCCGCCGAGGTGGGCCGGATGCTCGGGCTGGAACCGGCGCAGGCGTTCGACGCGGCGCTGGTCACCGGTGGGCTGCCGTTGATCTGCGCGGAGTGGCCGCGGGGTGCGGGGCTGTGGGACTTCCTCGGTGAGGCGCTGAGCGATCCGGTGTCGGCCCTGCTGGTGTCGGCCGAGCGCTCGCTGGCCGCCGAGTTCCCGCCGCAGGCCCAGGCGCGTACGGTGCTGGCGGCCATCGGCAGCGGGGAGCGGAGCTTCACCAACATCGCCCGGGCGGCCGGCGATATCGCGGCCACGCCCCTGCACCGGGCGCTGGAGCTGCTGACGGACAAGCGGATCGTCGCCGCGGAGCTGCCGGTGTCGCCGCGTCCGTCGAAGGACCGCCGCTACCGGGTGGCGGATCCCTATCTGCGGTTCTGGCTGCACCTGCTCGGGCCGTCCATGGAGGAGATCGAGCGGGGGCGGGGCGATCTGACCCTGGCGCGGATCCGGGAGAGCTGGACCAGCTGGCGCGGCCGGGCGATCGAGCCGCTCGTCCGCGAGGCGCTCGCCCGGCTCCTGCCGGACGACCGGCTTCCCGCGGCCCCCGCGGTGGGCGGTTACTGGACCCGCACCAATGACGTCGAGATCGACATCGTCGGGGCCGACCGGGCCCCCATCGCCAAGGAACTGCTCTTCGTCGGCTCCATCAAGTGGCTGGAGCAGTCGCCCTTCGACCGGCACGACCTGGCAGCCCTCCACCGCCACCGGGCCGCCCTCACCGACGAGCCCGTTCCCGTCGTGGCGGTCTCCCGCAGCGGAGTCGACTGCCCGGGGCTCGACGCCGGCTACGGGCCCGGTGACCTGCTGGCGGCATGGCCGCTGTGAGCGGCGCGGCCTGGGCGACCGGGCAATTTTTGAGGGGCGAGGGCCGGGTGTCCGGCGTGATCAATGAGTGGTACGAACCTCAAAGTTCGTATTGACGGTCAACTTATTTCGGTGCTTCTCTTTTTCCGTTTGTAATTTTGCCGCACTCGGCAGGGGTGGGAATTGTGAAGCGGAGACGAATAACAGGTGAACGGCGGGGGTCCGGTCGGCGGTTCAGATCCGCGGTCGCGATTGTCGCGGCTGCCGGACTGCTGACCGGGATTTCCGCTGTCGGCGGGGGGACCGCTGTCGCGGAGGGTGCGGGCGCGGGTGGGGGTGGGGGTGGCGGGGAGAGTGCGTTGCAGCGGGCCGCCGCGAGTGGGGAGCGGGTCGAGGTCGCTGCGGAGCGGACCGAGTTCGACACGGTGTACGCCGATCCGGACGGGGTGACGTACACGCGGGAGATGTCCGCCGTGCCGGTGCGGGTGCGCGCGGCGGGCGGGGGGTGGGTCAAGCCCGACGCGACGCTCGTGCGGCGTACCGACGGCACGGTCGGGCCGAAGGCCGCGATGGTGGACCTCGCCTTCTCCGGCGGGGGCAGTGCGCCCATGGTCGCCATCGGCAGCGGCGGCAAGGACATCGCGCTGACGTGGCCGGGTACGTTGCCGGCGCCGCGGCTGGACGGGGACACCGCCACGTACCCGGACGTCCTGCCCGGCGTGGACCTGCGGCTGACCGCGTCCGTCGAGGGCTACCGCGAGCTGCTGGTCGTCAAGTCGCCGCAGGCCGCGGCCGGTCGAGAGCTCAAGGAGCTGCGCTTCGGCGTGAAGAGCGGCGGGCTGCGGGTCGCGCCGCTGGCCGGCGGCGGGCTCACCGGCGTCGACGCCGACGGCAAGCAGGTCTTCACCGCGCCGCCCGCCCAGATGTGGGACTCCCACGGCACCGGCCCCGCCGCCCAGGCGCCGCCCGGGGCCCAGCAGCCGAAGGCCGGCACCGCCCGACCCCGGGCCGGGACCGGCACCGCAACCTCAAGCCCCGTGCCCCCCGCCTCCGCCCTCGACGGCCCCGCTCCCGGCGCCGGCGCCGGCACCCTCCCGGTCACCGTCAGCGGCAGCACCCTCGCCCTCGCGCCCGACCCGAAGCTGCTCGCGCAGACGGACACCGCCGCGTACCCCCTGTACATCGACCCCAACATCGGGCTCGCCAACGGCACCCCCGAGCACACCCTGCTGCGCAGCGACGGCTACAGCGACTACGCCTGGGCCAACGGCGCCAGCGGCGAGGGCGACGGGAAATGCGGCACCTGGGACGGCTATTACTGCGGGCCCGGATACGTCCAGAAGCTCTACTTCCAATTCGCGCCCGGAAATCTCAAGGGCAAGACCGTGCTGTCCGCCACCTTCCGGGTGAACTCGCCCTGGGCGTTCCAGTGCGCGGCCCGGCAGACGGACCTGGTCCGTACGAACAACATCACGTCCGCGACCACCTGGGCCAGCCGGCCCAAGGAGCTGGACTGGATGGTCGACGAGTCCTTCTCGGCCGGCCGCGGCTCGTCCTGCGACCCCGACTCGCCCGCCGCGCCGATCGAGTTCACCGACAACCCCGCCGAGAGCGACGAGAACCTCACGCCCACCGTCCGCGACTTCGCGGCGGGCAAGTTCGCCAAGCTCACCCTCGAACTGCGGGCGCACGACGAGGGCGACACCTCGGCGTGGAAGCGCTTCAAGAACGACGCGACGCTCACCGTCACTTACGTCGGTACGCCCGCCCCGCCCACCTCCGCCGGCATCAAGTCCGGCAGCGGCGTGGCCTGTTCGACGAACGCTGCCGACCCGGACATCGTGGGCGACCCGCACCCCACGCTGACCGCCAAGCCGCAGGTCGCCTCCGGCGGCACCTCCGCCGGCGCCCCGGCCAAGCTGCGGGTCGACTTCCAGGTGCAGCAGCAGTCCTCGTCGGGTACGTGGGCGGTGGTCACCGAGCCCATCAGACCCTCCCCGCCCGACTTCGCCGGCGCCAACTCCACGGTCTCGGCGCCCTCCCCGATCACCCTCACCAACGGCTCCCACTACCGGATGGCCGCCTCGACCTGGTCCTACGAGGACAACCAGTCCACGCACATCAACTCGCACAGCACCGTCACGACCACCGGCTGGTGCTACTTCACCATCGACACCACGGCGCCCAAGGCCCCGACGATCACGTTCGGTTCGCCCTACACGCCGTGCACCGACAACGACTGCCAGGCGGCCGGCGGCCCCGGCACGCCCGGCTCCTTCACCTTCGCCGCGGCCCCCGGCGACACGGTCACCGGCTTCCAGTACAAGCTGGCGAGCGGCGCCTGGTCCGCGGCGATCAACGGCGCGGGCCCCTTCACCGTGAACGTCACCCCGCAGCTCACCGGCACGCAGCAGCTCCAGGTACGGGCCAAGGACGCGGTGGGCGGCGGCCGTTGGGGCGCGACGTCCATCGTCGTGTTCAAGGTCGCGGCGGGCGCGGACGCGGTGGGGCGCTGGCACTTCAGCGACTCGGCCCCGGGCAGCGGTGCTGTGAGTGCCGCCGATTCCGGTACGGCGCCGGGTGCGCGGCACACCGCGACGTTGCGCAACGCCGGTGCGGGGTGGTCGAGTCTGGGCCGGCGCGGCGCGGGCGACAACTCGCTGTGGCTCAACGACACCACCAACAGCACGCAGCAGACCGGCTACGCCGACACCTCGGGGCCGGTGGTCAACACGCAGGACAGCTTCACCGTCTCCGCCTGGGTCAACCCCACCGACACCGACAACTACCACACCCTGCTGTCGCAGACGTCGAGCGACAAGTCCAGCTTCACGCTGCGCTATTCGCCCGGCATCCACCGCTGGGTGTTCCTGTGGACATGGCCGTCCGGCGGCAAGGTGACCTGGCTCGGCGCCAACGGCACCTCGGACGTGGTGCCCAACGTGTGGACGTACGTGGCGGCTTCGTACGACGCGAGCGCCAACGCGATCAGCCTGTACGTCAACGGCGTCCCGCAGGGCGCGCCCGTGCCGCTGCCCGCCGAGGCGAAGTCCGCGGCCAGTGACGGGCCGCTGGAGTTCGGGCGCTACAACGACCCCAACAAGGCCGCCTGGACCGAGTATTGGAAGGGCCGGATCGACGAGGTCCAGGTCTGGCAGCGGGCGCTGACGCCCGACGAGATCGCGCTGGACGCCCAGTTGCTCGACGACAACGGCAAGCCCGCGGTGGAGAACGTCGCTTCGTGGGCGCCCGACCCTGCGGCCACCGGCAGCGCCCCGCTGGACGACGCCGGCAGCGGCTACACGCATCCGCTGACCTTCTCCAACGGCGCCTCCGTCGCCGACGGCGCGATCGTGCTCGACGGTGTCAACGACGCCGGCGCCACACCCGGCCCGCTGGTCGACGAGACGGGCTCCTTCACCGTCACCACCAGCGTGCAGATCGACCAGGACGCCATGCTCGGCAAGCCGGACGGCTACACCGGCCAGGTGGCCGGCCAGCGGTCGGCCGACGGCTCGGCGTGGGGCCTGTGGTACCAGCTCACCGGCCGTACGACCACCCTCGACGACAACCAGAACGTCATCACCGTGCCCACCAGCCGCTTCCTGTTCGGGCGGCTCAACGCGGACGGCACCTTCAGCGGCGCCGCCTCCGAGGTGATGACCGGCGGCGACACCGGTGACGGCTCCAACGGCGAGGGCGCGGTCCGGGTCACCGGGATCTTCGACGCCCAGCACGGCACCGCCACGCTCTACCTCGGCGACGCGCCCGAGGACACCCAGCCCTACTCCGTCGTGGTCGGCGCCGACCGCTTCTCCGTGGGCGACGCCTTCGTGGCGGGCGCCTGGAGCCACTACCTGCCCGCGCGGGTCGAGGAGATCCGGGTCTGGGCGGGCGCCATGAGCGACCCCGACCAGGTCGGCTCGGTCATCGGCGACTGAACCGGCCCACCCGCACCACCGGTTGGACCAGCTCCAGCAGTTCCACGCACCACCATTCCCGCGGCCGGTGCCACTCCCGTGGTGCCGGCCGCCGCCGGGTCCGCGTGCCCTTCACGCGGAAAACCAGGGAGGGGAACCGTGAGATCACCGACAGGGCTGCCCGCCGCGCGCCGCAGGGCGTGGTGGCGGGGCAGCACGATATGCGCGGCGCTGGCGACCGCCGTCCTCGTACCGATGCTGGGCTTCTACCCCGGCACGGCGACGGCGACGGCGGCCCCGGCGGCCAAGCCGCTCGGCAGGACCGGCGTGCCCGAGCCGCGCAGCACCACGACGCACCACGTGGCCCTGGGCGCCGCCGAGCAGCGGGACGCCTTCGCCCGGCAGAAGACCGCCGACGACCGCCAGGCCGCGCAGGCGCTGAGCCAGCAGCACGCGACCTGGCCCAAGGGCGGCACGGGTACGGTCCCGGTACGGCAGCGCACGCCGGCGGGCAGCGCGCACGACTCGGCCGAGGCGCAGCCCGCCACGACCGGCGCCGCGACCGGCGGCCTCCCCGTCACCCTCACCGCCGCCGGCACCCCCGCCGGCACCGGCAGCCCCGCGGCCACCGCCGCCGCGAGCCCGGCCACGAGCCCCACCGCCGAGGTCACCGTCGCCGACCGGGCGACGACCGACGCGGCCGGCATCCGCGGCGTCCTGCTGTCCGTCACCCCGCAAAGCACCGGCCTGAGCACCGGCCGAAACAGCGCCCAGAGTACCGCCCAAAGCCCAACCCAAAGCCCAAGCCCAACCCCAAGCACCCCCCAGCCCACCGACATCAGCATCGGCTACGCCGCCTTCGGCTCCGCCTACGGCGGCAACTGGTCCGGCCGCCTACGCCTGTTCACCCTCCCCCCGTGCGCCCTGACCACCCCCGCCGAGCCCGCGTGCCGCACCGAGACCCCGCTGCCCGGCAGCAGCAACGACATCGCCGACCAGACCGTCACCGCCCGGCTCCCCCAGACGGCCGCCACCGCCCAACCGCTGGTCCTGGCACTGGACTCCACCACCGGCGGCGAAGCCACCGACGGCGCCGGCGACTACACCGCCACCGCCCTGTCGCCCTCGGCGACCTGGCAGGCCGGCGACTCCTCCGGCTCCTTCACCTGGTCCTACGACATGGACGTGCCGTCGGCCCCGGCCGGCCCCGCGCCCACCGTCTCCCTCGCCTACGACTCCGGCAGCACCGACGGCGAGGTCGCGACCAGCAACAACCAGGGCACCCAGGTCGGTGAGGGCTTCTCCGACACCGCCGAGTCCTACATCGGCCGCAGCTACGGCAGTTGCGACGACGACGGCCAGGCCAAGGTCTACGACCTGTGCTGGAAGTACGACAACGCCTCGCTCGTCCTCAACGGCAAGACCACCGAACTCGTCAAGGACGACACGACCGGCAGGTGGCGGCTGGCCGACGACGACGCCTCGACCGTCACCCACTCCACCGGCGCCGACAACGGCGACCAGGGCGACAGCGTGGACGGCGCCGGCGAATACTGGACGGTCATCACCGGAGACGGCACGAAATACGTCTTCGGCCTCAACAAGCTCCCGGGCGCCGGCACCCAGCGCACCAACTCCGTATGGACGGTGCCGGTGTTCGGCGACGACGCCGGCGAACCCGGCTACGGCAAGGGCAGCACCTTCGCCGACCGCTGGTACAACCAGGCCTGGCGCTGGAATCTGGACTACGTCGTCGACACCCACGGCAACGCCGAGACCTTCTGGTACACCCCGGAGACCAACTCCTACAAGAAGGACAAGGCCACCACCGCCAACGCCACCTACACCCGCGGCGGTTACCTCGACCACGTGCTGTACGGGCAGCGCTCCGACACCCTCTTCAGTGCCACCGCCCCCTACCAGGTGCACTTCGGCTACGCCGAGCGCTGCACGGCCGCGGACTGCTCCAGCCTCACCAAGACCACCGCGCCCAACTGGCCGGACGTGCCCTTCGACCAGATCTGCGCCGCGGGCGCGTCCGACACCGCCTGCAAGGCGCAGGCGCCGTCCTTCTTCACCCGCAAGCGCCTCACCCAGGTGCAGACGTCCGTGTGGTCCGGCACCGGCACCACCTACACCCCGGTCGACACCTGGGCGCTCACGCAGAAGTACCTGGACCCGGCGGACATCGGCAACAGCACCGACCAGTCGCTGGTGCTCGACTCCATCACCCGCACCGGCAACAGCGCCGGCGACGTGGCGCTCAAGCCGGTGTCGTTCACCTACCAGCAGCTGCCCAACCGGGTGGACGCCACCGACAACATCCTGCCGCTGAGCCGGCCCCGCATCGAGGGCATCACCTCGGAGACCGGCGCGATCACCACCGTCACGATGTCCACGGCCGACGACTGCGTCCGCGGCGCGAAGATGCCCGCGGCCGAGGACAACGACACGATGGCCTGCTACCCGGTGTACTGGCACATCAACGGCGCCACCGACCCCGGGCTCGACTGGTTCCACAAATACCGCGTCCTGTCGGTCAGTACGGCCGACCCGACCGGCAACAACGAGCCGGAGGAGCACAGTTACGACTACGCCGGCCCGGCCTGGCACTACGACGACAGCCCGCTGACCCCGGAGAAGGAGCGCACCTGGTCCATCTGGCGCGGCTACGGCACCGTCACCGAATACACCGGCACCGGCACCGGCCGCGAGAAGACCGTCACCACCTACATGCAGGGCATGGACGGCGACCGGCAGAAGTCCGGCACCCCGCGCTCGGTGAAGGTCGACGCGCAGCCGGTCAGCGGCCTGAGCGTCCCCGCGATCACCGACTCCGACCAATACGCCGGCTTCACCCGCGAGAGCGTCACCTACAACGGTGCCACCGCGATCTCCGCGACGGTCGACGACCCCTGGTCGGCGCGGACCGCCACGCAGCACAAGTCGTACGCCGACACCGAGTCCTACTACGTCCGCACCGGCAAGGCGTACGCCTACACGTACCTGACCGCGCAGGGCACATGGCGCGCCACCTCGACGGCCACCAGCTACGACTCCTACGGCATGGCGACCGCCGAGGACGACGCGGGCGACACCGCGAAGTCCGGCGACGAGACCTGCACCCGCACCTGGTACGCCCGCAACGACGCGGCCGGCATCAACTCCCTCGTCTCCAGGACCCGTACGGTCGGCCGGCCCTGCTCGGTGAACGACGCCTCGCTGTCGCTGCCCGCCGACAGCAGCACACCCGGCGACGTGCTGTCCGACACCGGCACCGTCTACGACAACCCCTCGGCCACGACGTGGACTTCGGCGCAGACCCCGACCAAGGGCGACGGCTACTGGACCGGCCGCGCCTCGGCCTACCCGGCGACCGCGGACGCCAACGGCGACCGCAAGCCCGCGAGTTGGCAGACGACCACTACGCAGACCTTCGACGCCCTGGGCCGCTCGGTGTCCTCCACCGACGCGAGCGGCGCGACCGACACCACCGACTACACCCCGGCCGGCGCCGGCCCGGTCACCAAGACCGTCGAGACCGACGCGGCCGGGCTGAAGACCACCACCGTCTTCGAGCGGCTGCGCGGCCTGCAGACCCAGCTCTACGACGCCAACAACAAGCTCACCGAGCTCACCTACGACGGCCTCGGCCGGCTCACCGGCGTATGGCTGCCCAACCGCAGCAAGGGCGGCGGGGAGAGCGCCAACACCACCTTCACCTACCACGTCGACAACGCCACCGCCTCGTACATCAAGACATCCACGCTCGGCGTCAACAATGCCCGCAACGACAGCTACCAGATCTACGACGCCCTGCTGCGCCCGGTCCAGCAGCAGGACCCCACCCCCATCGGCGGCCGGCTGCTCACCGACACCCGCTACGACTCCCGCGGCCTGGTCACCGCCACCTACGCCGACACCTACGACAGCACCAAGGCGCCTGGCGGCACCTACGACCGCGGCGAGTACGGCGGCACGCCCACCCAGCACCAGTTCACCTTCGACGCCGCCGGCCGCACCACCGCCGACCAACTCCTGGTCTACGGCGTGCCGAAGTGGACCACCACCACCAGCTACACCGGTGACTCCACCGCCACCAGCGCCCCGCAGGGCGGCTCGGCCGTCCGCACGGTGACCGACGCGCTGGGCCGTACGACCGAGACCCGGCAGTACGCCGGCCCGTCGTACAACGACACCGACTTCGGGGGCAGTTCGCCGGCCCCGTCGTACACCAGGACCGCCCGCACCTACACCCGCGACGGCAAGCAGCTCACCACCACCGGCCCGGACAACGCCAAGTGGACTTACGGCTATGACCTGTTCGGCCGGCAGACCAGCACCACCGACCCGGACGCCGGCACCACGACGACCGCGTACAACCCGACCGACACCGTCGCGGCCAACACCGACGCCGAAGGCCGCGTCCAGCTGTTCGGCTACGACAAGCTCGGCCGCAGGACCGGCCTTTGGCAGACGGCGAAGACCGACGCGAACCGGCTGGCGAGCTGGTCCTACGACACCGTCACCGGCGGCAAGGGGCAGTTGGCGTCCTCGACCCGCTACGCCGACGGTCGGCAGTACACCGACACGGTGACCGCGTACGACAACCTCTACGACGTCACCGCCCACACCCTGCACCTCGACCCGGCCGACCCGCTGGTCATCTCCAAGGCGGCGCAGCCCAGTTACGACTTCACCGCGAAGTACAACACCGACGGATCGCTCGGCTACAGCGGCGACCCGGCGGCCGGCGGGCTGCCCGCGGAGAACGTCAGCTACACCTACACGCCCACCGGCCAGACCGACACCGTCACCGGCACCTCCGACTACGTGCTCAACACGGCCTACTCGCAGACCGCCCAGCCCGAGCAACTCACCCTCGGCGTCTCGCCGTCCACCCAGGTCAAGCACGCCTACCTCGACAACCAGTACGAGGAGGGCACCGGCCGGCTGCTGCGCAGCTTCGTCACCGACGACACCCACGCCTGGATGCCGCAGGACCTCACCTACTCCTACGACGACGCCGGCAACGTCACGAAGATCAGCGACCCGGTCACGCTCGGCGGCACCACCACCGCCGACACGCAGTGCTTCGGCTACGACGGCTACCAGCGCCTGACCGGCGCCTGGACCCCGGCGAGCGGCGACTGCACGACCGGTACGGCGGCCACCGCCGCGCTCGGCGGCCCGGCCCCGTACAGCAGCGGCTACACCTACACCGCCGGCGGCCTGCGCACCTCCGACACCGAGCGCACCGCGGCCGGCGGCAGCAGCACGACGACGTACTGCTATGCCGAGCCCGGCCAGCCGCACACCCTCACCGCCACCACCACCAGCGGCAGTTGCACCGGGGTGGCCGACACGTACACCTACGACAAGACCGGCAACACCACCACCCGCCCGGCCGCCGGGACGTCGGGCCCGGCGCAGACGCTGACCTGGAACACCGAGGGCAGCCTCGCCACCACCAGCGAGGGCGGCGACGCGGCCGGCTACCTCTACGACGCCGACGACGACCCGCTCATCCGCTACGCCACCGCCGGCGACGGCGAGAACGTGCTCTACCTCGGCGACACCGAGCTGCACAGCCGCAAGAACGCCGACGGCACCCTCACCACCTGGGGCGTACGGCAGTACAGCGAGGGCGCGGACGGGCCCGTCGTCGCGACCCGCACCACGCAGCCGGGGGTGTCGCCGCTCAGCTGGATCGCCGCCGACGACCACGGCACCGCCGGCATCACCATCGACGGCGCCACCCAGGACATCACCCGCCGCTACACCACCCCGTTCGGCACCGCGCGCGGCAGCAGCCCCACCGACTGGCCGGACGACAAGGGCTTCCTGGGCGCCCCGGCCGACCCCGACAGCGGCCTGACACAGGTCGGCGACCGGCAGTACGACCCCGTCACCGGCCGCTTCCTGAGCGTCGACCCGAAGCTGGAGACGGACAAGCCGCAGACCCTCAACGGCTACGCCTACGGCGCCGACAACCCGGTCACCTACTCCGACCCCACCGGCGACGGCCTGGCCTGCGACTTCGGCGACAACCCGGCCTGCCCCCACTCCCCGAGCAAGGGCAAGGGCGACGGCGGCGACCACCGCACCGAGAAGGAGAAGAAGGACGACGCGAGGAAGCAGCGCAAGAACCAGAACCCCTCGCACAGCAACAGCGGTGGCAAGTCCATCGACCACAAGACGCAGACCTGGCTGCGCAAGAACCTCGGCTACAAGGGCGGGGCGACCCTGGACGACAAGACGTTCCGGGCCTGGATGGACGGCGCCGCCAAGTACACACCGCAGATCCAGCAGTTCGACAAGTGCCTGCAGAGTGGTAGTTCGGCCGCGCAGTGCAAGGACGCCATCGACATGCCCAAGAAGGAGGACAAGGTCTCCAAGGCGATCGACGACGCCAGCAACTACGTCATCGCCGGCGCCGGTGTCGCCGCGGCGGGCTGCGGGATCGCGGGCGCCATCGCCGGTGAAGCGGTGTGCGCCGTCGGCTTCGTGGCCACGATGGCGGGCCTGAACGCGGCGGGCAACGCATGGCAGATGTACGAGAACTGCCGGGGCGGCTTCAGCTCCGGATGCGTCAAGTCGGCCGCGAACACCGTTGCGCAGGCCGCCACCATGGGCGCACTGTCCTGGGTGTCGAGATCGGGTGCCCCGGTGGTGAAGGCGGCCGTCAGGAACTCGAAGGTCGGCAAGGCGGCGGGCTGGGTGGGCAGCCAGGCCAAACGTCTGAAGTTCTGGTGAGGGGGATGGAGACCATGACACCCGGGGAGCGACCGCCGGAGAGCCGTCTCGTGCCGATGATCGCCCGCTGGCGCTGCCAGCTGGCGGCCGTCGTCGCCGGGTGCGTGGTGGCGCTCGCGATCACGCTGCCGACGACGGACCGCACGCGCTGGTCCGGCAGTGCCGGCGTCCAGGCCGCCGTCGCGGTCGGGATCGCGGTGCTGTTCGCGCTGTATATGCGGCGGCCCAGCGTGCGGGCCCGGCTCGCGGTGCGCTTCGGCGCGGCGGTGCCGGTCGCCGATCCCACCGCGCTGTGGCGGGACCGGGAGGGCCGGCGTTCCCGGCTGGTCACCGACGCGGTGTTCCTCGGGGCCGGCGTGCTGGTGGTGGGGCTGCTGTGCGGCTACCTCTGGCACCTGCCGGTGGTGGTGGCGGCGCTGCCGCTGGCGCTGCTGCCGGCCGAACTGGGCTGGGCCCGGCAGGCCGCGCGCTGGCAGCGCGAGCACCATGTGGTGCTGTGGCAGCCGCCGCTGGGCGCGGCCCGGCCCGGCGTGCCCCTGAACGCGCTCTTCACCACTCCCGAGGGGGTGCCGCCCGCGGCGCACTGAGCCGGTCGGAGCAGTCGCCGGCCGCCGGGTTGCCGTACGCGGGTACGGGAATCCGGCGGCCGGCGTCGTCACCCGGCGGGGCCCGGTTACGCAGCCGGGTCCGGCCGGCGGCGCAGGAACGCGGCGGCGAGCAGGGCGGTCAGCAGCGCGAGGCCGGCGTTGACGGCGATGGCGGCCGTGACGCCGTGGTGGAGGGCGGCCGGGGTGGTCGCGCCGGAGGCCGCGGCGGTGACGACGGTGGACATCAGGGGAGTGCCGAGGGTGATGCCGACCTGCTGGCTCATCGACGCCAGGCCCGTGGCCAGGCCCTGCTCGGTGTCGGGCAGGCCGGACGTCGCGGTGATCATGAAGGCGACGATCGCCAGCATGTTGCCGACGCCGCCGACGAACGTGGCGGGCAGCAGCAGGCCGAGCGCCGGGCCGGTCGTGGTGCCGAGGAGGAGCAGGGCCGCGGTGGAGGCGGCCTGCACGAGCGCGCCGGCGACCAGCGCGGTCCGCGCCGAGGTCGCGGCGACCACCCGCGGGGCGAGCAGCCCGCCCGCGACGGTGCCCAGGCCCAGGACACCGAAGGAGGCGCCCGCGGCGAGCGGGGAGAAGCCGAGGGTCTTCTGCAGGTAGAGCGTCAGGAGGTAGACCAGCGAGGTCTCGGTCGCGAAGGCCAGCAGGCCGAGCGCGTTGCCCCAGGCGACGGTCCTGCGGCGCAGGGTGCGCAAGGGGACGAGCGGGGCCGCGACCCGCCGCTCGACCAGGAAGAACGCGGCCAGCAGCGCGGCGCCGGCGGCCAGCCCGCCCACCGCAGGGCCGTCGCCCCAGCCGTGCGCGCCGGCCTGGGTGAGGCCGAAGACCAGCGCGAGCAGGCCGCCGGTCACGGTGAGGGCGCCGGGTATGTCGAGCCTGGGGCGTACGGCCGGACGGGACTCGCTGATCACCGCGGGCGCGATCAGGACGACGGCGAGCGCGACAGGCACGTTGACGAGGAAGGCCCACCGCCAGGACAGCAGGTCGGTGAGGACGCCGCCGAGGATCGCCCCGGTGGTGAACCCGGCGGACATCAGGGCGCCGTTGGCGCCGAGCGCCCGGCGGCGCAGTGGGCCCTCGGGGAAGGAGGTCGTGAGCAGCGCCAGGCCGGCGGGCGTCGCGGCGGCGGTCGCCAGGCCCTGCGCGACCCGGGCGGCCAGCAGTACGGCCGGGGTGGTGGCCAGTCCGCCGGCCAGCGACGCCGCGCCGAGCAGGGCGATGCTGCCGACGAAGATGCGCTTGCGGCCGATCATGTCGCCGATCCGGCCGAAGAAGAGGGTGAAGCCGGCGGCGGCGAGGGCGAAGGCGGTCGCGACCCACTGGAGGTTCGCGAGCGAGAAGCCGAGGCCGTCGCCGATGTCGGGGAGCGCGACGTTCAGGATCGAGAAGTCGACGGCGAGCGTGAACTGGGCGACCAGCAGCACCGCGAGGACGAGCCCCGGCCGCCCGGCGAGCCGCCCGTCCGCGGGGGCGCCGGACGCGCCGGGTCCCGGCGGCCGGCCGGCAGGGTCCGCGGCGGCGGGGCGCGAGGTTCTGGTGGTGGGCATGGCAGAGGGTCCCTCCGGGGGTGCGGGCGGGGACGCCGAGGCCGTTAATGGGATCGGCGTCCCGTTACGTCTGCCGACGGTAGCACCCGGGCGGCCGGTAAGGGAACTGCGGTTCCGATACGCTGGGGGGAGCGCGGCACCGCGAGCCGCAGAAGGAGGCCCCATGCCCGACGACACCAGGCCGGACGCACCGGCGGCCGGCGGGCCCGCGCCTGACGCGTCTGCGTCCGACGCGCCCGGCCCCACGGCCCCGGCGCCCGAGGTGCCCGGCCCCGACGCCGCCCCGGTCGGCGGGCCCGCGCCCGGGACGTTGCGGCCCGGGGGGCGTACCGCGCGGGTGCGGGCTGCTGTGCTCGCGGTCGCTGCGGAGATGCTCGCCGAGGAGGGGTTCGAGGCGCTGGACCTCGGGGAGGTCGCCCGCCGGGCCGAGGTCGGGAAGACCACCGTCTACCGGCGCTGGGCCACGCCCGGCGGCCTGGCCGCCGACCTGCTCGGCGACATGGCCGAGCAGTCGTTGCCGCGTACCGACACCGGCAGCCTGGAGGGCGACCTGCGGGCCAACGCGGCGCTGGTCGTCCGTACGCTCCGCGACCCGCGCCAGGGCCGGCTCTTCCGGGCGCTCATCGCCGCGTCGCTGTGCAACGAGCAGGCGGCGGACGCCCTGCACCGCTTCTACGCCGTCCGCATCGAGGAATGGGCCGGCTGCGTACGGGACGCCGTCGCGCGCGGCGAGGTCCCGCCGGGTACCGACCCGCACGCGGTCGTCGCCGCGGTCTCCGCGCCGCTCTACTACGCCCTGCTCAACGCCGGCCGCGCCCTCACGGACGCCGACGCCGAGCGGGCCGCCCGCGCCGCCGCCACCGCCGCCCGCGCGGGCGTGTGGGCCTGAGCGGCCCGGGCGTACGCGGGGTCAGCCGTTCGCGGGAGCGCCCGGCGTGCGGTCGGTGGAGTGCGCGACCAGCAGCTGGTTCTCCACCTGCGGCTGCCAGGCGTAGTACGACTGGAGCTTGTGGTACTCGCCGCGGGCCGTCGCCGCGATCGCGTACACGAACTGCCGGTCCTCGGTGTTGTACGGCGCGTTCTTCACGAAGCGCTCGATCTTCGGCTCGATGTGCACCGGCAGCGCCATCGGGTCCGGCGTCATGCGCGACAGCGTCAGCCGCTCCACCGCCGGGGAGTCCCACGTCATCGTGGTGTAGATGCCGAACGCCTCCGCCCCGAGCGCCAGCAACTGCTCGCTGGGCGCGGGCAGTCCGGCGTCCCGCAGCATCGCGGTGATGCCCTGCTCGGTGAACAACTCCCGCGGCGCCGCGCCGAAGTAGAGGTTCACCGACCGGTGCGCGTAGTCGATGCCGACCAGGCTGACCCGGTCCGTGAGGCCGTAAGCGGCGAAGAACTCCAGGTTCTTGGCGATGCTCGGCGGCAGCGAGGGCAGGCCGACCAGCCGGGTCACCGACTGCAGGTCGTCGAGCGCGAAGAAGGTCCACGTCTTGGTGAAGCCGGCCACCACGCCGAAGTCGACGGCGTTCGCGTCGATCGGGAACTCCCGGTGCAGCTCGCCGATCAGGTTCGCCACCGGGTGGTCCTGCCGCGGCGTCAGCCCCGCGGCGAGCGCGACGGCGTACGGATCGAGGCTGCCGGGCAGCATGAAGCGGCAGTCGAGGTCGCCGGCGGCCTGCGTGCCCGTGGACACCCGGAAGGCGATGACCTGTTCGGCGAGCGCGTCGCCGTAAGCGGTGAGTACCGGCCGCACACGCTCCGGCGTGAACGGCACCTCCATCAGCCGGGAGGACTCCTCGATGGCCGCGAGCAGGCCGCTGAGCTCGTCGGTTCCGGACATGTGCCCCTCCAGGTGAGTGCTGCCGTCCGGGCCCCGATCTCCCAGGCGTGCGGTCATCGTCAACCAGGCGACTTGGCCGGGACTAACGGGCGGCTTGGCGCCGGATTGGCGGCCGGCGTCCGCGCTCGCGCCACCGTCCCGGCCGAAGGGCGCGCATTAGGATGACCGGCAATGTGTGGCGAACGCGAGAGGCAAGCCGCAACCTGGGGTTGACGAGAGGTGCGACATGCCCGAGCCGGAACCACATAAGGAGCACGAGCCACAGCCAGAGCGTCCGTCCCAGACGCCCCAGGCGTCACAGACATCTCAGACGCCCCAGGCATCCCAGACGCTCGCCGCGAAGATCGACGCGCTCTTCCGGGCCGTGCGCCGCCCCAACCGCGAGCAGTACAGCCACGAAGAGGTCGCCAAGGCGTGCCGCGAGGCGACCGGGGAGAGCTTTTCGGCCACCTACCTCTGGCAGTTGCGCACCGGGCGCCGCGACAACCCCACCAAACGGCACCTCGAAGTCCTCGCCCAGTTCTTCCAGGTGCCGGTCGCGTACTTCTTCGACGACGAGCAAGGCGCCGCCATCACCAAGGAGTTGGAGCTGCTGACGGCGCTGCGGGACGCGGGTGTGCGCAATATCGCCCTGCGTGCCGTCAACCTGTCCCCCGAAGCGGTGGGTACGATCAGTGACATTATCGACGTACTTGCCCGCCGGGAGCAGGGGAGCGATCCGCCGAGCACTCGCGGCTGAGCACCCACGGCTGACCGGCGCGGGGAGAGGGGTGCCGAGTGTGCCGTGACCGGAGCCAGCGGAGCTTATGGCAGCGATGTCGGCGCATGGTGTCCGCGCTGAGCCTGCCGGACCCCTTCGACATCGCGGACTTCGTCCGCACGCTGGCCGCCCGTCGTGGCCGCCCCATCGAGCTCGTGCCGGTCACCGGCCGGCCCAACCTCCCGTGCGGGCTGCTGCTCACCACGGCCGGGGCCGACTACATCCTCTACGCCGCCGACACCACGCCGCTGCACCAGCAGCACATCCTGCTGCACGAGGCCGCGCACCTGCTGTGCGGCCACCAGGACGGCGGCGCGGGCCTGGACAGCGCCGCCAGGACCCTCATGCCGGCCCTGCCGGCCGCGCTCGTCGAACGCGTCCTCGGCCGCACCATCTACACCGAGCCGCAGGAGCGCGAGGCCGAGATCGTCGCCTCCCTCATCCTCTCCCGGGTCTCGCACTGGTCCCCGCCGCCCTTCGCCGCCCGGGCCCGCAGCCTCGAAGCGCTCTTCGACCGCTCCGCCCCGGGGAGCCAGGGCCGATGACCGACGTCACCGCCTACGCAGCCGCCGCCGTCTTCCTGCTCTTCGCCGCCTACCGCTTCTCGGCGGCCGGCGGCGACGCGACGCAGCGCTACATCTACGCCTTCTCGCTGTGCGTCGGCAGCGCGCTGGTCCTCAACGCCCCTGCCAGCGTTGCCGCGTTGTGCGCGGTCGTGCAGGCCCGGGCGCCCATCGTCGCGGTCGAACACGGCCTGAAAATGGGCGCGTTCACCTGTATCGCGCTCATCTCCCTGACGCTGCGCGCCTCCACCGCCGACCGCACGCCGGTACGCCGGCACATCGCGGCCGGGCTCGCCGTCCAGGTCGTCTCCGGCTGGATGTTCGCCGCGTCCTTCGTCACCGTGACCCCCGACGCCGTGACGGTCGGGGACGGCCGCAGGGTGCTGTTCGCCGGGTACGAGCTGCTGTTCGCGGTCTACGGGATCGGGTGCCTGGCGATGCTCGTCGGCGCGCTCGCCGGGCACGTCCGGCGGGAGGCCAACGGGGTGCTGCGCACCGGGCTGGTGCTGATGGCGCTGTCCGCGTGCGCGGGCATCCTGTGGACCGGCTGGTCGGCGCACGACATCACCGAGGTGCTGCTGCACGGCCGCCAGGGGCTCGGCGAGGACCTGCCGTCCACGTCCTTCTCGGTGGCCGTCGCGCTGCTCGCGGCGGGCGGCGCGTCCGCGACCCGCTGGCCGGTGCTGCTCGGCGGGCCCCTGCGCTGGTGGCGGGCGCACCGCTCCTACCGCGCGCTGGAGCCGCTGTGGGCGGCGCTGTGCAAGGAGCTGCCGGAGATCGCGCTGCACGCCGGCACCCCGCGGCGCCGGCCGCACCCGCGCCGGGCGACCTTCGCGCTCTACCGCCGGGTGATCGAGATCCGCGACGCCCACCTCGCGCTCCGCCCGTACTTCGAGCCGGTGCCGCCGGCGCCGCCGGCCGCCGCTTCCGCGCCGGCCGCCGCTTCCGCCGCGCCGGGTGCCCCGTCCACCGCGCCGGCGCCGTCCGCCGCCTCCGCCTCGACCGCCGCAGCCGCGCCGGCTGCCTCGTCCACGCCGGCCGCTGCGACCGCGCCGCCCGTCCCGCCCCCCGACGCCGGGGGCCGCGGAGCCGCCGGGCAGGCCGCGCTGGAGGCCGCGGCCATCACCGCCGCCCTCGCCAACCGCCGCAGCGGCCGGCGCCCGGACGCCGCCGCGACCGACGCCCCGGCGCCCTGGCCGGTCGCGGGCACGCTGGACGCCGAGACGGCGTGGCTGCTCCAGGTGACCCGCGCCTTCGTCCGTACCGAGCGCGCGTCCCGCTGAGCGGGCGCCGGTACGTCGCTGGTACGCGCGGGGTACGTCGCCGGTGCGTGCCGTTACGTCGCGGGTACGCCGCCGGGTACGTCGCCGGTGCGTGCGGCCGGCAACGGGCCTACCCCGCACCGGAGTCGGGCCCGCACCCTCCCGCGCCGCCGGCGACGCGCAGCCCCCGCCCGGGAGGGCGCCCGCCGCCGGCGACGCGGCCTCAGCCCGCGTTCGCGATGAGCTCCGCCGCCGCGGTCGCGAAGGCGGCACGGTCGGGGTGGCCGGTCTTGCGGAGCAGGCTCGCCACGTGCTTCTCCACCGTGCGGGGGGAGATGTGCAGGCGGCCCGCGATGTCCTTGTTGCCGATCCGGGCGGCGAGCAGCCGGGCCACCTCGAACTCCCGTACCGTCACGCCGTGCCGGCGCAGCGCCGGCGGGACGCCCTCGATGCCGGCCCGCCGCTGCCGCACCTGCGCGCCCATGCCGCGCAGCAGCCCGCGGCAGGCGCCGGCGACCGCGGGCAGGCCGGCGGCGTGGAAGTGCTCCTCGGCCTCCCGCAGCCAGCCCACCGGATCGCCCCAGCCGTGCTCGTACGCGTCCCGTGCGACGAGCCGTACGGCCAGGTGCCGGGCCTGCGGGTAGGCCGCGGCGGCGTCGAGCGCGGTGCGGGCGGCGGCGTCGGCCTCGGCGGGGCGGCCCTCCCGGCCGCGCAGGACCGCGTGCGCCATGCCGGCGAAGACCTGGTTCCAGCAGTCGCCGGCCGGCCCCTGCGCGCAGTGCTGCCGGCCCACCCGGCCGGCCAGCACGCCGAGCAGCAGCCCCGGACCGTGCCGGCCGACGTCGCAAGTCGCCGGGTTCTCCGCGTCGTAGGCCAGGCCCTGCGCGAACTCCCGCTCGGCGGCCTCCCGTTCCTCCTCCAGCAGCGAGCAGAAGGCCCGCGCGAGGCCGTACGACATCGCCCGTACGCCCGGCGCGTCGTCCACATACGGCGTCAGGCGGTCCAACGCGGCCTGCATGGCGGCGCGTTGCCCCTGGTGCGCATGGGCGATCGCGTCGGCGAGGTGCAGCAGCGGCAGGGCGCGGCCGAGGCCCTGCCGGGTCGCGGAGGGCACGTCCTCGGCGAAGCGCTCGGCCGCCGCGGCGAACCGGCCGCGCCTGATCTCGTCCAGGGCGAGGGCGAAACCGGCCTCGTGCGCGGGCGGCAGCACGCCGAGGCGCGCCGCCTCCTGCCGGGCCTGCTCCAGCGCCGCCCAGCGGCCCTCGTGCCGTGCGGCCAGCAGCGCCAGCCCGATCTCGGCGGTCACGCGCTGCGCGGGCAGCCGGTGCTGGCGGGCGAGCGCGCACGCGGCGAGCAGGTGCCCGCCGGCGGCCTGCGGGTCGGCGGGGGCGGTGAGCCCGCCGAGCAGCACCAGGGCCCGGCACTCGACCTCGGGCAGCCCGGCACCCCGGGCCGCGTCCACCGCGCGCCGGGCGGCATGGCGGGCCGTACGCAGCCGGTCCGGCGCCAGGCGGTGCGGCTCGACCCGGGCGGCGGCGGCGTCGACGGGGGCGGTGTGCCCGGCGGCGGGGGAGTCGCCGAGCAGCCGGCGGGCGACGTCCAGGTGGTGCAGGGCCTGCGCCGGGTGCCCGGCGAGCACGGCGAGGTCGGCCAGGCCCGCGCACAGCACCGCGCGCCGCCCGGCGGGCACCTCGCGGCCGTCCAACGCCTCGACCCCGGCAGTCAGTTCGGGCAGCAGGTCATAGCGCGCGGCATGCCCGGCGGCGGACAGCAGCGCCTCCAGCACGTCCGCCCGCAGCCCGCCGGGGACCGCGGCGTCGCCCGGCCGGTGCGCGGCCCGCAGCAGCGCCACCGCCCGCTGCACCGCGCCGTCCGCGACCGCCCGCCGCCCGGCCTCGCAGGTCAGCCGTACCGCCTCGGCGGTGTCCCCGGCCTGCCCGCACAGCGCGGCGGCCCGGCCGCACCAGTCGCCGGGCAGCCCGGGGTGCAGCTCGGCCAGGGCGGCGACGGCCCTACGCGCGTAGCGGACCCGCTCGCCGGGCGTCAGGGCGTCGCGGACGGCCCGGGCGGCGATCGGGTGCCGGAAGCCGTACCAGCCGGGGTCCTCCGGGTCCGGCTCCACGAGAGACGACGCGGTGGCGGCGTCCAGCACCGCGGTGAGGTCCTGGTCGCCGCGGTCCACCGTGCGGCGCAGCACCGGCAGCGGGAAGCGCGGCCCGAACAGCGCTGCGGCGCCCAGCACCGCCCGCGCGCCGGGCCCGAGCCGGTCGACCCGCCGCGCCAGGCCGCGGGCGAGCGCGGGCGGAACGGCCCCCGGGCGCAGCCGGGTTGCGCCCCGGGCGGCCAGGTCGCGGGCCAACTCCCGGACCAGGTACGGATTCCCGCCGCAGTCCGCGACCACCTCGTCCAGCAGTTCGGCGCCGACCTCGTCCGGCGAAGCGCCCGACTCCGCGGCGAGCAGCCGCCGTACGTCCGCCCGGTGCAGCGGGCCGAGCTCCAGCGCCTCGGCCACCCCGCGCTGGCACGCCCGCGCCCCGAGGTCCGCCGCGGCGCCGGCCGCCCGCCCGGCGGTGAGCAGCAGCGCGACGGGCTGCCCGGCGAGGTTGTCGAGCAGGTACTCCACGGCGGCGAGCGTGTGCACGTCCGCGTCCTGGAGGTCGTCCAGCACGAGCAGGCACCCCCGCGCCCGCCCCACGGTCCCCAGCACCCGCAGCAACGCCTCACCGACGACCAGCGGCCCCCAACCGTCCGCGGCGGGCCGCGCCGTCAGCGACCCGAGCGCGCCGCCGCGGTACGCCGGCAGCAACCCGACCGCCATCCGCGTCCCCGGCGGCAGCCACGAGCCGAACCCGTCCGGCGGGCAGCCCCCGAAGTCCCCCTCCACGCCGCCGTGTTCGCGCCGCGCCCCGGCGTACCGCGGTCCGGCGGCGTCGGCAGGCGGGGCCTGCGGCGTGTACGGCCCGAACACCGCGTCGGGGCCGCCCGGGGCCGGCGGCCGGGGCGGGACGCCGAGGGCGGCGAGGACGGGGCCGTAGCGGTCCAGCTCGGCGCTGTCCGGCAGCAGTCCGGTGCGGGCGAGGCTCAGCAGGGCCTCGATCAGCGGGCGGTACGGCGCGGGCGGGGCCACCGCGCTGACGCCGCCCCGGGCGGCGGCCAGGCCCGCGGCGCCGGCGGCGGCAAGGGCCTCCGCGGCGAGCCGGGTCCGGCCGGCGCCGGGCTCACCCGTGACGAACAGGGCGCTTCCGCGGCCGGCCGCGGCGGCGGCCAGCGCCGCCGTGACACGCTCCATCTCGGCCCGCCGGCCGATCAGCGGCGCGGTCCGCACCGCCGCGCGCGGCGGTAACAGGCTCACGGGCGACACCCGGCACCGCCGTGGCCGCTGCGACTGCTCCGGCTGCTGTGGCTGCTCCCAGCGCTGCGTACATGACGTTTCCTCATGGACACTCCCGGTGCGCGACGGGGTCGGCCCGGCGGAGCACTGCGAGGCTGCGAGGCTGGCAGGACTGCGGGGCCGACACGGCTTGCATGCTGTGCGTGCGTGGCTGGCGGAACGGCAGGACCGGCTGAGCAGGCGGTACGGGCGCGGGGCGGCGGCCCCCGGCGACCGGGCGGGCGGTACGGACCCGGCGGCGTGGCCGGGGACCCGGCGCGCCCGGGCCCGGGACACGGCGCCCCGGCCGGCGGCGGGCGGCATCCCCACGTCATGAGCTGAGGTGAATGACGCGGGGGTCGCCATTCGCCTCAGCTCGCGCATAACGATGGCGCATCGAACCTGACCCGTCAACAGGACCGGGTGCCGGACCCCACCATTCCGGCTCCCACCCCCCACCCGCAACAGGGCGCCGGCCGGGCCGAATTATGGGGGCCGGCTACGGATGTGCGCGCGCCGGACCGCGCGGTTGGCTTGAAACGCCATTCGGCATCACGTCCGGGCGTCCGCCCCGAGCGCCCCGCACGCCCCCGACCCGGGCAGGAGGTGACACGCATGAGCATCCTCAACCTCCAGACCATGGAGCCGATCGTCGCCCCGAGCGCGGTGGCCGTGGTGAGCGCCACCAGCTCCCACAGCAACTGCTGCAAGAAGGAGCCGGTCAAGCCCACCGCCTGACCGCCGCCACCGGACCCCGCCCACACGACGAGGAGGTGACACCCCCATGAGCATCCTGAACATGCAGCGTATGGCCCCGATCGCCACCGACAGCGCGGTCGCCATCTGGAGCACCACCAGCTCCGGCAGCGACTGCTGCAAGACCCAGCCCAAGAAGCCGGCGCTCTGACCCGTGCCCCGCACCGTTTCGCCCCGACGCACCGGCGGAAGGAGGTGAACACCCCATGAGCATCCTGAAGATGCAGCGCATGGCGCCCATCGCCACCGAGAGCGCGGTCGCGATCCTCAGCACCACCAGCTCCAGCAGCGACTGCTGCAAGAGCCCCACCAAGCCGGTCGGCCAGTGACGACCAGCCGTACTCCCCGTCCATCCGCACCTTCGACCGACGAAGGAGACGACGTATGAGCATCCTCAACCTCCAGACCATGGAGCCGATCGCCACCGAGAGCGCGGTCGCCGTGCTGAGCACCACCAGCTCCAGCAGCGACTGCTGCAAGAAGGCCACCAAGCCCGGCGTCTGACCGGTTCACGACCACACGAGGAGATGATCCCGTGAGCGTCCTGAAACTCCAGGCGATGGAAACGACGGCCACCCAGAGCGGCCTCGCGGGCATCAGCTGGACCAGCAGCCAACTCCTGTGCTGCACGAAGGACGATCCCGTGCCGCAGTGACGGCGCCCGCCGTGCGGGGGCGCAACCGGGACCCCGCGCCCCCGCACGGCACCCCCCCCGCACGGCCCCACCCGCCCGTATCCGCAGCCGCTCCGCACCCCCAAGAGGCAGACATGCGCGACGAACGATGGGTCAACCGCTTCCTCTTCGCGTGGAACGACACGCTCTTCTTCGACCCGCTCGACGTCTACTACGAGCCGCGCGAGGACAACTTCCTCGCCTCCCTCGACGAGCAGGTGCGCGCCCGTTTCGTGCGCAGCGGCATCTGGTGGAGCCACCGGCACAACGAGGAGCTGCCGGCGCAGGGGTGGAAGATCCATGTGTCGGCGAGCCAGCGGACGGTACGCAGGGTGGCGGCGACCGTCATCGACTACCTCACCGCCCACGCCGTCGACTTCAAGATCGCCCTCGACATGAACATCTTCGAGATGCTCAACTCCAAGGCGATGTCCCGCGGCGGCGCCGGCAAGCTCGTGACGATCTACCCCGACGACGAGGACCGCTTCCGCACCGTCCTCGCCGACCTCGCCGGCCTGCTCGACGGCGTCGAGGGCGCGTACGTGCTGTCCGACATGCGCTACCGGGACAGCAAGGCGCTCTACTTCCGCTACGGCCAGTTCCTGCCCACCCACACCGTCGACGTCATGGGCCGCGCCGTCCCGCACATCATCGGCCCCGACGGGCCCGTGCCGGACGAGCGGGCCATCGGGTACGCGCAACCGCCGTGGCAGCCCTGGCCGTTCACCGACTGGAAACCCGGCGACTACGGCGCCGACGACGACGCCGGGCTGCTCGGCGGGCGGTTCCGGGTCACCGAGGCCATGCAGTTCTCCAACACCGGCGGCGTCTACAAGGCCGAGGACACCGCACGCGACAACAAGATCGTGGTGGTCAAGGAGGCCCGCCCCTACACCAACATCAACCCGCGGCTGGACCACGACGCCATCGACATCCACCACCGCGAGTGGACCTTCCTGCAGCGGCTCGGCGACCTCGGCTCCTTCCCGACCCCGATCACCTCCTTCCAGCACTGGGAACACCACTTCATCGCCGAGGAGTTCATCGACGGCAAGGACATCCGCTCGGTGCTGCTGGAGCGCAACCCGCTGGCCCGGCCCGGGCGTTCCACCGAGCGCTCACGCGACTTCCTGCGCATCTACCTGTCGGTCTTCCGTGGCCTGACCCGCGCGGTGCGCGACGCCCACAGCCGCCAGGTGATCCTCGGCGACCTCACCGCCGCCAACCTGCTGGTGGACACCGACACCTTCACCGTCACGGTGATCGACCTGGAGTCCTGCCGGCTCGCCGAGGCCGAGTCCGACGACGCCCATCTGGCCACGCCCGTCGAGCTGTTCACCCCCGGTTTCAGCCACTCGCGGCGGCGCTTCAACGCCTCGCAGTACGAGGACGACCTGTTCGGCCTGGCGATGACCATGGCCTACTTCATCTTCCCGATCGCGGCGATGTCGTACCTGCGCGAGGACGTCATGGGCCTCTACCGGCTCTTCACCGACCGGCTGGGCTGGCCCGCCCGCATCCACGACCTGCTCACCGAGCTGCTGGAGGCCCGCGTCACGCTCGACGAGGTGCTGGAATTCCTCGACGGCGAGGAGGAGTTGCTGGCCGCCGTCACCGACGCGCCGCCACCCGTACTGGACGAGCAGCGGCTCGGGCTCGCCGGCACCGAGGCGGGCGTCGCCGCCTTCGTCGAGGCCGTCGCCGACACCTCGCGCGAAACCCTCTTCCCCGTCGACCCGTTCGCCCACATCACCAACCCGCTGGGCCTGGGCACCGGGGCGAGCGGTGTGCTGTGGGCGCTCAAGGCCACCGGCGTCACGATCCGCCCCGAGTGGACCGACTGGCTCGACCGGCAGCTCGCCGAGATCGATATCACCGAATACGCCGACGGCCTCATGAACGGCCTGGCCGGCATCGCATGGGCCGCCGACACCCTCGGACTGCACGGCCACGCACGCAAGTTGCTCGCGACCGCCAACGAGCGCGGCCTCGACAGCGGCGACCACACCCTCTACTACGGCCTGGCCGGCCTCGGCATGACCAACCTGCGCTTCTACCTCGCCGGCCGCGACGAGCGCGACCTCGACGCCGCCCGCGCCTGCGCCGCCCGGCTCATCGACCTCGCCCGGCACGAGGGCGACCACACCTACTGGCTCAACTCGTTCTCCGAGAAGGCCCCGTTCACCGGCCTCGGCTTCGGACAGGCCGGCGTCGCGCTGTTCCTGCTGCGGATGACCCAGGCCACCGGCGACGAGAGCTACGCCGACCTCGGGCAGCGCGCACTGGCGTGGGAGATGGCACACGCCGAGTCGCTGGAGGACGGGCTCATCATGTTCAAGCACGAAGGGACGATGGACCCGTACGTCGAGGTCGGCTCGGCCGGCGTGCTCCAGGTGCTGCTGCGCTACGGCCGCACCGACGACGCCCGCGAGGTCGCCCGCGCCCTCGACATCTGCCAGTCGGTGCTGCCCGGTTACGCGTTCGGCCTGACCGGCGTCGCCGACGCGATGCTCGACGCCGCCGACCGCACCGGTGACGACACCTACCGCCAACTCGCGCTGCGGCAGATCGACTTCGTGCGGCAGGTGTTCGTCTTCGAGCCCGCCGGGAAGTTCGGCCTGCCGCGCGAGGAGGGCAGGCGGCTGCTGGGGCTGCCGGGCGAGGGCCTGCTGCGCTGCTCGTGCGACTACCTCACCGGCTCGGCCGGCCTGCTGCGGGTCCTGCACCGCTTCACCCACGGCGGCACCGCCGACTTCCTGCTCGACGAACTGGACCCGCAGGACGGGCCGGACGCGGCGGCCGGGAGCCCGCGGTGACCGAGCTGTGGCGCACGCTGCGCGACCACCGCGCCCGCTTCGCGACGATCCTGGTCCTGGAGGCCCTGGTCAGCGGCATCGAGGCGCTGGTGCACCCGCTGCTGCTCAAGGCGCTGTTCGACCAGGCCATCCTCGCCGGGCACTTCGCGAAGTTCATCACCCTCGGCCTGTTCTACCTGCTGCTCGGCCTCACCCTGAACATCGGCGGCTACTGGATCTCCCGCTGGCGCAAGCGGTGCGAGAACACCTTCGTGCTGCAGTTGGAGATGGAGCTGCTGGACCGCACCCTGGACCAGGACGGGCGGCGGCTGTCGGAGGCCGGCAACGCCTCGTACGTCAGCCGGGTCCACAACGACGTCCACGAGGGCGTGCTGCCGGCCATCGACGTGTGCGTGCGCATCGCCAAGCAGGCGCTCGCCTCGCTGGTCTTCATCGGGGTGCTGCTCTACCTGTCCTGGCAGGCCAGCCTCATCCTGCTGGTGATCGTGCCGCCGCTGGTCTTCGTCAGCAACCGCATCGCCAAGCGCATCGAGGACAACACCGAGCCGGAGCGGGAGGGCGAGGCCCGCTACATCAACACCCTCACCCGCACCCTGGAGGCCTTCCACGCGCTGCGCGGCATGCGGGCCCTGCGCCCCGGCGCCCGCGCCGCCAACAAGCAGGCGCTGGGCGGCTTCCTGGACATCACCTTCGTCAACTACCGCCTCACGCAGAAGCAGAACACGCTCAGCGACCTGGTGATGAACCTGTCCGACACCGCCTCCATGGTCGTCGGCGCCTACTTCGTCTTCGCCGGCCGGATGACCTTCGGCAGCTTCCTCGCCTTCGTCAACTCGCTGTGGCGGGCGGTCACCGGCATCTTCGACCTGATCAACATGATCCCGCAGGTGCGCCGCAACACCGCGGTGCTCAAGCGCATCCACACCCTGCGCGGCTCGCGCCCGGCGCCCTACCACGACGAGGGCCCGATGGTCCTCGTGCACGGCGCCCGGGTCCGCTACGGGGCCCCCGAGGCCGGCGGCGAGGGCGCGCAGGACCCGGCCGGCGGGACGACGGTGGCGATCGAGGACTTCGAACTGCGGCCCGGCGAGCATGTGTTGCTGCGCGGCCCCAACGGCTGCGGCAAGACCACCCTGCTGCACATCATCTCCGGCACCCTCGCCCCGGACGCCGGTGTCGTCACCCTGCCGCCGAAGGTCGCCAGCCTGACCGCGCCGGTCAACCTGCCGCCGCTGCCGGTACGCGACCTCGTCCCCGACCCGCGGCTCCGGGACGCCCTCGAACTGACCGCGCTCACCGACCAGTTGCCGACCGACCTGTCCTCCGGCCAGCGCCAGCGCACCGGTGTCGCCGCGCTGCTCACCGAGGACGCGGACGTCTACCTCGTCGACGAGCCCTTCGCCAACCTCGACGACCACGGCCGCGACCTGGTGCTGCGGGCCCTGGTCGCCCGCACCGCCGGCCGCGGCCTGCTCGTCGTCCACCACGGCGACAACGACCTCGACACCCGCTTCGACCGCGTCGTCACCCTCTCCGCCGCCACCGCCCGCCCCTGACCCCGGCCTGCCCCCGCGCCGCCGCAACCGGTAGGACTGAGGCAGCACAGGGGCAGGACATCGGCGCAAGAGCGCAAGAGCGCAAGAGGGCAAGGGGGCGCGGGAGATGGCGGTGCGGTGGGGGCTGATCGTCGAGGAGTCGGTGGGGTACCGCTACTCGCGGTACCGCCCGCGGGTGCTGGCGGAGGTCACGGGCACGCGGGAGGAGGCGCTGGCGGAACTGGCCCGGCAGGTCGAGGAGTACGTCGACGGCTACGGCTACGACGGCCCCAGGCGGCGGCTGTTCCGCACCGACGACGGGTTCCTGTACGTGCGCGGCAAGAACTACGCGACGACCGGCGCGCGGTTCAGCGTCGCCGAGCTGCTCAGCGACAGCGACGACGCGAAGGCGGCCGAGGCCGCGCGGCGCAAGGCCGCCAAGGAGCGCAAGGCGGCCGAGCGCAAGCCGCGCCGCGGCTGGTGGTCGCAGGCCGACGAGGCCGACCCGGCGGAGTACGAGGACGGCTACGCCCCCGGGGAGCCGGAAGACCGCCCGGGCGCCCCCGGGCAGTGAGCCGCAGGCCGCCGCGGCGCCGGGCGGTGAGCCACGTGTCGCCGTGACGCCCGGCGCCGCACCCCCCCCCGCGAACCGCGGGCCCACGGCGCCCGCTACCCGCGGGAGCGGGTCGCCGCGCGGCAGGCGGCCACGTAGCCGCGGGTCAGGGGGTTGGTCGTGGTGCGGGGCCAGGCGAGGGCGAAGCGGCTGGGGGACAGGCCGGTGACGGGGTGGGTGGTGACGCCGCCGAGGGTGATGAGCGGGGCGTTGCCGGCCGCGACCAGGACGACGCCGAGGCCGGCCACCAGCGCCTCGTACGTCTCCTCCGTGGACGCCACCTCCGCCCCGACCCGCGCCGGCCGCCCGCCCCGCTCGTCCACCGCGAGCCAGTAGTCGCGCAGCGGCCCCGCGGCCGGCGGCAGCGCCAGGAAGGGCTCGTCCAGCAGCTCGGCGAAGTCCACCGCCTCGCGCCCGGCCAGCCGGTGGCCGTCCGGCAGGGCGACCAGCCGCGGCTCGCGCGCCACGACCAGCACCTCGTAGCGCTGCTCGTCGGGCAGCGGCAGCCATACGTACGCCACGTCGCTGCTGCCGTCCGCGAGCCCGGCCGTCGGGTCCTGCCAGCCGACCTGCCGCAACCGCAGCTCGGCCCGCGGGTGCGCGGCGGTGAACCGCGAGCGCACCGCCGGCAGCAGCCCGCCGCGCCCGGGGCTGGTGCTCATCCCGACCACCAGCGTGGCGCGCTGCGCCGCCTTCGCCGCGTCCACCGCGGTGACCGCCGCGTCCCACCCGGCGAGCACCCGCCGGGCGTGCGGCAGCAACGCCGCCCCCACGGCCGTCAGTTGCACGCCCTGCCGGTCCCGTACGAAAAGCTCCGCGCCCAACTGCCGCTCCAGCGCCCGGATCTGCTTGCTGAGCGCGGGCTGCGACACGAACAGCCGCTCCGCCGCCCGCGTGAAGTGCAACTCCTCGGCGACGGCGGCGAAATACCGCAGGTCCCGCCCGTGAACGTCCATAACCACCGGTTATCACGGCAGGTCTTGGACGATCAAGGCCGACCCGCAGCAGGCTGGGTCTCAGCAGCCGGGCGGACAGCCGCCGGGCCGGACAGGGGAGAGCCTGCGATGAACAAGGTGTGGCTGGTCACCGGCGCGAACAGCGGCTTCGGGCGGGCGATCACCGAGGCGGCGGTGGCCGCGGGGGACGTCGTGGTCGCCGCCGCCCGGCGGGTCGCGGCGCTCGCGGACCTGGCCGCCGCGCACCCGGACCAGGTGGAGCCGCTGGCGCTGGACGTCACCGACCTCGCGGCGATCGACACCGCCGTCGCGGACGTGCTGGCCCGGCACGGCCGGATCGACGTCCTGGTCAACAACGCAGGGCGCGGGCATGTGGGAGCGTTCGAGGAGACCGGCGACGCGGAGCTGCGCGAGCTGTTCGAGGTGCACGTCTTCGGGCCCGCCGCGCTGGTGCGGGCGGTGCTGCCGTCGATGCGCGAGCGCCGCTCGGGGGCGATCGTGCAGATGAGCAGCATGGGCGGGCAGATGTCCTTCGCCGGCTACTCCGCCTACAGCGGCACCAAGTTCGCCCTGGAGGGCATGACGGAGGCGCTGGCGCTTGAGGTCAACCCGCTGGGCATCCGCACCCTCATCGTCGAGCCCGGCGCCTTCCGCACCTCGCTGATGGCCAACCTCACCGCGAGCCCGCAGATCGCCGACTACGCGCCCACCGTCGGCGCGACCCGCGACGGCGCCGCCGCCAGCGACGGCCTGCAGCCCGGCGACCCCGCCAAGGCCGCGGCGCTCGTCCTGGCCGCCCTGGACGCCGACGAGCCGCCGCTGCGGCTCACCCTCGGCGCCGACGCCCTCGACCAGGTCCTCGGCCACCTCGACCGGGTGCGCGCCGACCTCGACGCCTGGGACAAGCGCGCCCGCGCCACCACCTTCGACGACTGACCCAGATTGACCCGACCGACCCGGCCGACCGCAACCGACCCCACCGACCCCGACCGGCCGCAGCCGGCAAAGGGCCCGCCCTCCGGCGCACCGGAGAGCGGGCCCGTGCCCGTGGGGTCAGCGGCCGGTCAGGCCGCGGTGCACCGCGGCGACCAGCTCACCGTCGGAGGTGTCGCCGTCCAGCGACCACATCATCGCCCCGCCCAGGTGCGCGGAGCGGATGTACGCGGTCTTGGCGGCCAGCACCTGCGGGTCGTCGTACGTCCAGAAGTTCGTGCCGTCGTACAGCCACGCGAAGCCGTCGCGGACGTCGCGGTGGACGGTGTACGTGCCGGAGGCGGCGAGCGCCTTCAGCGCGTGGTAGTCCTCGTTGCCGGCCTGCCAGGTGGCCGGGGCGGGCCCGGTCGAGGACTGGAAGAGGCCGGCGGTGCCGCCGTCCGGGACGCCCGTCCAGCCCTGGCCGTAGAAGGGCAGGCCGAGCACCAACTGCTTGGCCGGGGCGCCCCTCTTGAGCCAGTCGCCGATCGCCTGGGTGTCGCTGAAGTCGTTCGGCACCGGCGAGGTGCGCGGCGCGCGCAGCGCCGACTGCTGGTTGGTGGTGGCCTCGTAGGGGCCGTGGAAGTCGTAGCCCTGGACGGTGCCGAAGTCCAGGTACTTGAAGATCTTCTTCGCCTCGAACCCGGCGTCGATCTTCGCGGGCGCGGCCGGCAGGAAGGCGCTCAGGTCGTAGTGCTTGTGGGTCTGCCGCCCGTACGCGTCGAGCTGCTTGCGGAACTCGGCCGCCAGCGCGGTGAAGTTCCGCTTGTCCTCGGGCCGGTAGACGGTGTCGGTGTCACCGGAGGAGCCCGGCCACTCCCAGTCGATGTCCACCCCGTCGAACAGGCCGGCCGCAGAGCCCGGGCCGCCCTTGCCGTCCAGCAGCGGGAGGTTGCCCTTGACGAACATGTCGATGCAGGAGGAGACAAGTGCCTTGCGGGAGGCGGGGGTTCGGGCCGCGTCGGACAGGTGGGTGGACCAGCTCCAGCCGCCGATGGAGATCAGGACCTTCAACTTCGGGTTCTTGGCCTTGAGTTCGCGCAGCTGGTTGAAGTTGCCGGCCAGCGGCTGGTCGGCGGTGTCCGCGGTGCCGTCGACGCTGCCGGCGGCGTCGACCGGGTGCTGGTAGTCGGCCCAGGCGTCCGCCTCGCCCGCGACGTTCGCCTCGAAGCACTTGCCGTCGGCGCCGACATTGGCGAAGGCGTAGTTGAGATGGGTCAGCTTGGCCGCGGCACCGGAGGTCTGGACGTTCTTGACCTGGTAGTTGCGGCCGTAGATGCCCCACTGGGTGAAGTAGCCCACCGACTTGTAGCCGGAGGTGTGGCCGTAGTCGTGACCGGGGCTGTGGCCGGAGCCGGCGGGAGGGCGGTGCCCGGCGTGGGCCTGTGCGGTGCTGCCTCCGGTGACGGCGGGCAGGACCGCGACCAGCGCGAGGGTGGCGGCCGTTGCGGCCGTCCGGACGAGAGTTCGTCGACGCATGGCGAGACGCTATTGGTCTGGACCAATGCCGTCAAGAGTACGGGCCCGTAAACTCCGGGCGTGGACATACCGCCGCCGCCTCCGCCCCCGCCGTCCCCCGAGGACGCGCAGCCGCCGGGCCCCCCGCCGTACCCGGGCGCCCCCGGCCACCACGACAACCCGTACGCCCAGGCCCAGCAGCCCACCCAGGCCGCCATGCCGGGCGGCCCGCCTCCCATACCCGGCGGGCCGGGCCCCTACGCCCAGCCCGGCCCACCGGGGCAGCCCGGACCGCCCGGCCCGTCCGCCCAGCCCCCGTCGCCCTACGGCACCCCCGCCCCCGGCCCGTACGGTCCCGGCACCGCCTACCCCGGCGCCCAGCAGCCCGGTTACGGCTACGGCTACCCCGGCCCCGGCATGCCGCCGCCGTACCCGGGGCAGCCCGGCTGGTACGCGCAGGAGCGCGGCACCAACGGCATGGCCATCGCCGCCCTCGTCACCGGCCTGATCCCCTGCCTGGTCTTCCTCGGCGGCATCTTCGGCCTCATCGGCCTGAAGCAGACCAAGCGGCGCGGCGAGCGCGGTCGCGGCATGGCGATCGCCGGCATCGTGCTGGGCAGCGTGTGGACCGCGCTGCTCGCCCTGATCATCGTCCTCGCCGCGACCGGCGTCATCGACAGCGGCAACACCTCGGTCGAGGACATCAAGTCCGGCCAGTGCTTCAACACCGTGGGCGAGAAGCTCTCGCAGTTCGGCACGGACGACGACGACAAGCGCCGCACCAGCAGCGTGGACGTCGTCGACTGCGACGCCGAGCACGACGCCGAGGCCTTCGCCGTCTACGCGATCCAGTCCGGCGACGACGACCCGTACCCGGGCGTCTCCGGGGTCAGCCGGGACGCGCAGACCAACTGCAGCAAGTACGCCCGCACCTACCTCGACGGCCGGCGGCCGGCGTCCGGCACCGAGATGTACTTCTACATCCCGCCGCCCGACAGTTGGGCCGCCGGCAAGCGCACGGTGATCTGCTTCTTCGGCTCGCCCGACCACAAGGTCACCGGCACCGTGAAGGCCGGCGCCGGCGGCAGCGGCGCCGGTGAGCCGGGCGACAAGGACGACCAGGACGACCAGGGGGACGGCGACGCAGGCGTGGGGGTCTGATCGCATAAGCGCAGGGTGATGCTCAGGGGAGGGCTTGCGGACGAGTACCCAGGGTTGCCAAGCTGTCGCGGACAGTCAACCCCTTGGGAGGGGCAGCCGTGGCATTCGGTGAGCAGCCCGCATACCTGCGCGTCGCCGACGACCTGCGCCGCAAGATCCTCGACGGCACCCTGCCGCCGCACGCCCGGCTCCCCTCGCAGGCCAGAATCCGCACCGAGTACGGCGTCTCCGACACCGTCGCGCTCGAAGCGCGCAAGGTGCTGATGGCCGAGGGCTTCGTCGAGGGCCGCTCGGGCTCGGGCACGTACGTGCGCGAGCGGCCCCGCCCGCGGCGGATCATCCGCAGCGGCTACCGCCCCACCGGCCCCTCCACGCCCTACCGGCAGGAGCAGGCCGACGAGAGCTGCAAGGGCAGCTGGGAGTCACGCAGCGTGCAGGAGTCGGCGAGCCTGGACGTCGCCGAGCGGCTGCGGATCGAGCCGGGCGAGCGCGTCATGCGCACGAACTACGTCTTCCGCACCGAGGGCGAGCCGACGCTGCTGTCCACCTCGTGGGAGCCGCTGGCGCTGACGGGGCGTACGCCGGTGCTGCTGCCCGAGGAGGGGCCGGTCGGCGGGCAGGGCGTGGTGGCCCGGATGGCGGCGATCGACCTGGTCGTCGACCACATGGCCGAGGAGGTCTCGGCCCGCCCCGGGCTCGCCGCGGAGGCCGCCGCGCTCGGCGGGGTGCCGGGCCATGTCGTGATCGAGATCCGGCGCACGTACTTCGCCTCCGGGCGCCCGGTGGAGACCGCGGACGTCGTCATCCCCGCCGACAAATACCGCGCGGTGTACCACCTGCCCGTGCGCTGACCGCCGCAGGACCGGCCACCGCGCACGGCCGGGCGCGCCCCCGGCGTCATCGACTTCTGGTCGAACGGCTGGCCGGATCGGTACCTCTTCGTGTCATTGCGTACCCGCGCTGTGAACCTCGGGCGTAGGCTCGGGCATATGCGCATCGCCGTTTCCTCGGACATGGATGAGCCGCCCGCCCGGCAGCTCGTCGACGAGTTGCGCCGGCGCGGCCATGACGTGCGGCTTTACGGCGCGCTGCGGGACGGCGACCGGGCGGACTGGGCGTGGAGCGCGCACAAGGCGGCGTACGCCGTCGCACTCGGCGAGGCGGACCAGGCGGTCGTGTGCTGCTGGACGGGCGCCGGCGCGTCCATGGCCGCCAACAAGGTCCCCGGCGTGCGCGCCGCCCTGTGCGCCGACGCGTACGCCGCGCGCGGCGCCCGGGTGTGGAGCGACGCGAACGCGCTGGCGCTGAGCCTGCGCACACTGTCCGGCGGGCTGCTCGCCGAGATCCTGGACGCCTGGTTCGACCCCACGGCCGAGCAGGACCGCGACGCCCAGGACCGCGCGAACATCGCCCACCTCGCCGCCGTCGAACCGGCCGGGGCAGGCGGACCGGGCGCATCGGCCGAACGCGCCGGCCGGGCGCATGAACCGAGCGAGTGAACCGAGCCAGTGAAGGGGCATGACCTGATGACGTCCGACCTCGTATGGGCCCTGATACGACAGGACGGCGGCGCCAACCGCTACCGCGTGGGCCGGTACGCCACCCGGGCCGAGGCCGAGCGGATCGCCGACCGGCTGGCCGCCCGCCGCGCGGACCCCGAGCGCGAGCCGGAAGCCGGCCCCGAGCGCCCGGCGCACGAGCGGCGCTACGTCATCGAGCGCATCGCGCCCCGGCTGGCCCAGGCGTGAGCCGCCGGCCGCCCGCGCTGATCGACACGGTGGCCTGGGTACGGATCGAGGACGGCCGGATCCTGTGCGCCCGGCCGCGCGGCAAGGACGTCTTCTACATCCCCGGCGGCAAGCGCGAGGGCGCCGAGAGCGACCTCGCCACGCTGCTGCGCGAGATCGAGGAGGAGCTGACCGTCGCCCTCGACCCGGCCTCGGTCGCCCACGTGGGCACGTACGAGGCGCCGCTGGGCCCCGGGGCGCCGGACGCCGCGGTCGTCCGCATGGCCTGCTACACCGCGGACTACCGCGGCGAGCTCACCCCGAGCAGCGAGATCGCCGAGGTCGCCTGGTTCTGCTACGCCGACCGCGCCGCGGTGCCGCCCGTGGACCAGCTGCTCTTCGACGACCTCAGGGCGGCCGGCAGCCTGGCCTGAGCCCGCGGCGGCTGACTAGGGTCGGGGCATGGACGAGGCGTACGACGAGCAGGTCACCGCACCGGCCGCACCGCGGAACGCGGGCGGCATCCCGACTCCCGCGGCCGGCGCACCCGCGCCCGGCGGCGTCACGCTGGACGAGGTCGACCCGGACCACCCCGACGCCCGCGGCTGCCTGCTGGCGTACTTCACCGAGCTGCAGGAGCGCTTCGACACCGGCTTCGACCCCGGGCGCAGCCTGCTGCCCGACGCCGGGGGCCTGCGCCCGCCGGCCGGGGTCTTCCTGGTCGCCCGGCGGCACGGCGGGCCCGGCACCGCCCCGGTCGCCCTCGGCTGCGCCGGGATGAAGCTGCCGAAGGACGCGCCGGCCGAGATCAAGCGCATGTGGGTCGCGCCCGAGGCCCGCGGGCTGGGCCTGGCCCGGCGCTTCCTGGCCGAGCTGGAGGCGCGGGCCGCCGCACTGGGCCGCGACACGCTGCGGCTGGACACCAACAAGGCCCTCGACGCCGCCATCGGCCTCTACCACTCCAGCGGCTTCCGCGAGGTCCCGCCCTTCAACGACGAGCCGTACGCCCACCACTGGTTCGAGAAGCACATCACCCCCGCCGCCCGCTGAGCGCAGCCGCCCCGCTGCCACCTCCGGCGGCGGTGGAGGCGCGACAACCGGGTAAATGGGCCACTATCGGGTACGAGGTGCAAATCCCTGTTGGTGGCCGGGCGGATCCGGCCTGACCCGGTCGGGGGTGCGAGGCATGAGTGCCAGCGGCGACACCCCGCCCGGCGAGGGCGCGGGCGGCGGTGCCGGACGGCCGGCCCGCGGGACGCTGCTGGACACCCTGCGGGTCGCCGTCGTCATGCTGGACACCACCGGGCGGGTCCTGCTGTGGAGCCCGCTGGCCGAGGAGGTCCTCGGATGGGCCGGCGAGCACATCGTCGGGCGCCGGGTCGGCGGACTGTTCGGGCCGGGCCACCGCGTCCCCGCCGGCCGGCCCGCGCCCCCGCCCGTACCGTCGGCGAAAGAGGCCGAGCGGATGCTCGGGGAGCTGCTGCGGGACGGCCGCTGGGACGGCATCCTGTCGCTGCGGCACCGCGACGGGCACACCGTGCAGGTCGAGGCGCGGGCGTCGCTGCTGGTGGACGGCGACGGGCGGCCGTTCGTGCTGGCGTCCATGGTCGAGACCAGCCGGCTGCGCACCCTGGAGCACGACCTCGCCGCGCTGGACTCGCTGTTCGACTCCTCGCCGCTGGGCGTGGCGATCTTCGACAACGACCTGCGCTACGTCCGCGTCAACGACGCGCTCGCCGGCATGAACGGGCTGCCGGCCGCCGACCACATCGGCCGTACCGTGCACGAGGTGATGGCGGACACCAAGGCCGCCGAGTCGCTGAGCGCGCTGCAGCGCGACGTGCTGGAGACCGGCCGGCCGGTCGTCGACCTGGTCTCGCCCGCGCCCCGGGGCAACGGCCACCGCTCGCTGTCGTACCACCGGCTGGTGGACCGGGCCGGGCGGGTGCTCGGCATCAGCGCGACCGTCATCGACGTCACCGAGCGGGTGGAGTCCGAGGCCAAGGCCGAGCGCGCCCGGCGCCGGCTCGCGCTGCTCAACGACGTCGGCTCGCGCATCGCCGGGCACCTGGACGTACGGCGCAACGCCGAGGAGCTGGCGGCGGCGCTGGTGCCGACCTTCTGCGACTACTCCGGCGTCGTGCTGCACTCCCAGCTCGCCGACGGCGGCGAGCTGCCGTACGCCGCGTACAGCGACTCCACGCCCATGCGGCAGGTCGGCGTCGGGGCGATCAACTGGAACGCGGACGTGGTGCGGGTGATCCGGCCGGGGCAGGCGGTGTCCTTCGACCGCAAGTCGCCCTTCGGCGAGGTGCTGGCGACCGGCCGCCCGCAGCTGATGAACACCCACGACGAGCTGTCCCACCTGACCCACCCCGACGACCCGAAGGTCCGCGCGACGCTCGCGATCGGCGTCCGGTCGATGATCGTGCTGCCGCTGCGCGCCCACGGCGTCGTGCTGGGCCTGCTGATCGTCAGCAGGGCTGACGGTCGGGAGCCCTTCGACCAGGAGGACGTCGCCCTCGGCATGGAGCTCGCCGACCGCGCCGGCGCCGCGCTGGACAACGCGCGGCTGTACGTACGCGAGCGCGAGGGCGCGCTGATGCTCCAGCGCTCCCTGCTGCCCCGCTCCACGCCCGCCGCGCCCGGCGTGGACGTCGCCTACCGCTACGTGCCCGGCAGCAGCGCCGCCGAGGTCGGCGGCGACTGGTTCGACGTGCTGCCGCTGGCCGGCGGCCGGGTCGCCTTCGTCGTCGGCGACGTCATGGGCCACGGCCTCGGCGCCGCCGCCACCATGGGCCGGCTGCGTACCGCGGTCCGCACGCTCGCCGCACTCGACATGAAGCCGGACGAGCTGCTGCGGCGGGTCGGCGAGCTGGGCGAGGACCTGGCGCAGCGGCCCTCGGAGGGCTGGATGGCGACCGCCGTCTACGCCGTCTACGACCCGGCCACCCGGCGCTGCGCCATCGCGCAGGCCGGCCACCCGCCGCCGGTGCTGATCGCGCCGGACGACGACGGCGGGCACCCCCGGGCCCGGCTGCTGGACGAGCTGCCGCCGGGCGTGCCGCTCGGCGTCGGCGGCGGGCGCTTCGAGACCACCGAGCTGGACGTGCCGGACGGCACCGTGCTGGTGCTGTACACCGACGGCCTGATCGAGTCGCGGCGGCACGACATCGGCACCGGCCTGGAACGGCTGCGCGCGACGCTCAGCCGCCCGCTGGACTCGCTGGAGGACGCGTGCGACGACCTGCTGGCCACCATGGAGCCCGGCCGCGAGCCGGACGACGTGGCGCTGCTGATGGCCCGGCTCGGCACCCTGCCCAGCGGCTCCACCGAGGCGTGGACCTTCCCCGCCGAGGCCAGCGCGGTGCGGCTGGCCCGCCGCCGGGTGCGCGACACGCTCGCCGAGTGGGAGCTGCCGGAGCTGATCGACGTCACCGTGCTGCTGGTCAGCGAGCTGGTCACCAACTCGCTGCGGTACGCGCACGGGCCCATCGGGGTGCGGATGGTACGCGGCGGGTCGCTGCTGGTGGAGGTCTCCGACCCGCTGCCCGACCCGCCCCGCGAGCGGACCACCACCGCCGAGGACGAGGGGGGCCGCGGCCTGCAACTGGTGGCCGGCGCGTCCCGCAGGTGGGGCACCCGGCACGGGCCGCTGGGCAAGACCGTATGGTTCGAACTGGCACTGCCGTGACGCGTGGGGCGAGGGCTTGCGCGAAACGGCCGTTTCCCGCCCGATCCCGGCATGGGAACGCTCCCACTGCGCGGCCCGGGATCACCCGCCCGTTGATCGCGGGAAATGGTTCACGGGGGCTGTGCCGGGTATTCCGAAGAGACGAGAGCGAAAGGTGCGGCCGAGGTGGTCAGGGGACCTTCCCCGTACCCCGGGAGCCGAGATGATGCTGTGATCGACAAGACCGTGTGCTGGACGGTCCGCATGCTGAATACTCAGCTCCAACCGGTCCATGTGTGCTGAGCTGGAGGGGTCGGGCGAGTGAGCGACATGCCAGCAGGGGCGGTTCCGCCCGGCGACGACGCGGACGCGGCGACGGCCGCGGTCTGGCAGTCGAGTCCGCCCGGCTCCATCTACGACTACATACGGGTCGCGTCCTTCTCGCTCGGCGCCGACGGCCGGATCGAGCAGTGGAGCGAGCGCGCCGCCGAGTTCTTCGGCGTCCGCGCGGACGACGCGGTCGGCCGCGACCCCATCGCCGCCTTCGCCCCGCCGCACGTCCAGCGCCGCGGCCACGAACGCCTCACCGACATCCTCAACGGCCGCGAGTGGACCGGCCTCGTCCCGTACAACGACGCCTCCGGCAAGGAGGGCCTGGCCGAGGTCTACGTCATGCCCGCCGACCGCGGCGCCCTGTGCATCGCGGTGGACGTGGCGACACTGCGTCAGATCGAGACCGATCTGGCCGCCTCCCAGGCGGTGTTCGGGCAGTCGCCGATGGGATTCGTGCTCTTCGACAGCAAGTTGCGGCTGATCCGGGTCAACGACCGCTTCGCGACCGTCTTCGGCCGCCCCGCCGAGGAGCACCGCGGCCGGGGCCCGCACGACTTCCTCTCCCGCGTCGAGGCCGACCGGCTCAGCGCGGCGCTGCGCCAGGTGCTGGAGACCGGCGAGCCGGTGCTCGACATGCCGCTGGTCGGCACCGTGCCCGGCGACCCCGGGCGGCGCCGCTGGTCGATGTCGCTCTACCGGCTGCACAGCTCCAGCGGGCGGGCCATCGGCGTCGCGGGCCTGGCCATGGACGTCACCGGCCGGCAGCGCGCCGAACGCGAGGCCGCGCACGCCCGGCGCAACCTCGCGCTGCTCAACGAGGCCGGCTCACGCATCGGCACCTCGCTGGACCTGGAGACCACCGCCCGCGAACTGCTCGACGTGGCCGTGCCGCACTTCTGCGACCTCGCCTCCGTCGACCTCTACCAGGCGCTGCTGTCCGGCGCGGAGGACCTGGCCGGCACCACCGACGGCAGCGGCGAACTGCGCCGGGTCGCCTTCGCCAGCTCCGTCTCCGACGCGCCCGTCGCGATGGCCGGGGACGACGACGACACCTCCGCCGACGACGGGCCCGTCGCGGTCGGCTCCGTCCACCGCTACCGCTTCAGCTCCGCCAGCGCCCGCGCCCTGCGCACCGCCCAGCCGCAGGTGCTCGACGGCGACGGCGGGCAGGACCTGGGCGGCGCGCTCGTGCAGTCCACGCTCGTCGTGCCGATGGTCGCCCGGGACACCGTCCTCGGCCTCGTGCAGTTCTCCCGCGCCAAGGGCAGCGAGCCCTTCACCGAACGCGACCGGATGCTCGCCGAGGAACTGGCCGCGCGCGCCGCCATCTTCATCGACAACGCGCGGCTCTACCGCCGCGAGCACGAACGCGCCCTCATCCTCCAGCGCAGCCTGCTGCCGCCCGACGACCCCGAGGCCGCGGGCCTGGACATCGCCTGCCGCTACCTGCCCGGCAGCATGGAGACCGAGGTCGGCGGCGACTGGTTCGACGTCATCGAGCTGCCCGGCCACCGCACCGCCCTGGTCGTCGGCGACGTCATGGGCCGCGGCTTGCGCGCCGCCGTCGCCATGGGCGAACTGCGCACCGCCGTACGGACGCTGGCGATGCTCGACCTGGAGCCGGGGGAGGTCCTCAGCGCGCTCGACGAGGTCGTCTCGGGCCTCGGCGCCCCCACCCCCGGCCGGACCCGGCGGACGGCGTCCAAGGAGCGCGGCGACTCCGACCTCGCGGAGGTCTACCTCGCCACCTGCGTCTACGTCGTCTACGACGCCGTCACCCGGCGCTGCACCATCGCCAACGCCGGGCACCTGCCGCCGGTCGTCGTCGAGCCCGGCGAGCAGCCGCTGCTGCTGGAGCTGCCGCGGGGCGTGCCGCTGGGCGTCGGTGACGAGCCGTTCGAGGAGAGCGAGGTCGAACTGCCCGAGGGCGCGCTGCTCGCCCTCTACACCGACGGCCTCGTCGAATCGCGCAGCCTGCCCCTCGACGAGGGCCTGGACGCCTTCCGGCGCTCCCTCGACGGGCCCGAGCGCCCGCTGGAGGACATCTGCGACCACGTCCTCGCCACGCTGGACACCGCGCACGGCGAGGACGACATCGCCCTGCTCATGGCCCGCATCCGCGGCCTGCCCGCCGAGCAGGTCGGCGACTGGTCCCTCAAGCCGCAGCCCACCTCGGTCGCCCGGGCCCGCGAACTCGCCCGCGAGCAGCTGCAGAGCTGGGGCCTGGACGAACTCGTCGACACCACCGAGCTGCTGGTCAGCGAACTGGTCACCAACGCGCTGCGGCACGGCTACGGCGACATCCGGCTGCGCCTGCTCCTGGACCGCACGCTGGTCTGCGAGGTATGGGACAGCGCCCTGGTCCAACCCCGCCGCCGCCGCGCCCGCGACACCGACGAGGGCGGGCGCGGCCTGCAACTCGTGACGATGCTCAGCGAGAGCTGGGGCAGCCGCCGCACCCACCGCGGCAAGACCGTCTGGTTCGAACTCGCCCTCCCCGGCCGGCAAACCCACGCCTCGACCCCGACGGTGGACGAGCTGCTGAGCATGTTCTGACGCGGGGGCGCATGCCGCGCGGGGGCCGCGCATGCCGCGCGGCGGGGTCAGAAACGGCCGCCGCCGCCCATACGGCCGCGGGTGTCCGTGCCGCCGAAGCTCGCCGGGCCGGAGCCGCCGACGCCGCCGCTCATGCCGCCGAAGCCGCCGCGGCTGCCGCCGGAGAGCTCGCCGATGACGATGCCGCCGAGCATGGCGGCGCCCAGGCCCTCGACGCCGGGCATGCCGCGGGTGCGGCCGAAGCCGCCGGGGACGTAGCCGCCGATGTCCTGCCGGGCCAGGTCCTGGGCGGCGCGGGCGAGCCGGTCGGCGTCCCGGGCGAGCGCGAGGACGGCGGCCGGCTCGCCGCGGGCCGCCGCCTGAGCCGTCGCCGTCGCTTCAGCCGGAGCTTCTGCCTGCGACTCGGCCTCGGCCCCGGCGAGCTTGCGCTCGGCCGCCGCGAGCCGGGTACGGGCCCGGACGCCGATCGCGCCCCGGTGCGTGGTGACCAGGTCCCGGGCCGCCGCGACCTCGCTGCGGGCCGGCAGCAGCGCGAGCTCCAGCAGCGCCCGGCCGCGCGGCTCACCGGCCCGCTCCAGCTCCGCCCCGGCCTCCGCGACCCGCCACACCTCGGCGAGCGGGTCGTAGCGCCCGGAGCCGACCCGGCCGCGTACGTCGGCGAGCACGGCCCCGAGCCGCGCGTCCCCGGGGCCCGCGGTGGGGGCCGGGTCGCCGTCCGCCGAGGACGCCACCGCCGCCGGCACCGTCTCGCGCAGCCACCTGTCGGCGGTGTGCAGCTCGGCCACCCGGCGGGCCGCGGCGTCGGCCAGGGCGGTGGCCTGGACCAGGGCGCCCTCGGCGGCGCGGATGAAGACGGCGGCCCTGCCGTGGTCGGTGCCGAGCGCCGCCCGGGCCTGGTCCAGGCTGCCGCGGGCGAAGTCCAGCCGGTCGCGGGCCCGCGCCGGATGGCCGGCGACCGGGTCCAGGGCGGAGCCGGTGTATCGGGCGGGCAGCGGTGCCAGCTCGGCCGCCGCCGCGGCGATCCGGCCGGGCAGCGCGGCGGCCGTCAGCTCCGCCTCCGCCAGCGCCCGCGGGGCGTTCGCCTCCATGGCCCGCAGCCGGTCGAACGCCTCGGACTCCGCGTCCAGCCGCCGGTCGGCCTGCGTGCAGCGCGACAGGATCTCGTCCAGCAGCTGCCGCCGGGTGTCGTCGTCCGCGGCCTCGTCGTCGTCCAGCCGCTGCCGCAGCCGGAAGGCCGCGGCCAGCTCGCCCGCGGCGTAGTCGACCGCCTCGGTGAAGGGCCGCGCCGCCCGCGCACCGCACTGCGCGGCGGCGAGGCCGACGTCCTCCCGGCTGGTGCGCACCGCGTCGTCCGTCGCCACCAGCAGCTGACCGGCCTGCGCGGCCAGCTCCGGCAGCGGGGTGAGCCGGGGCGCGTAACGGCGCACCCGGCGCGCCCCCGGCTGGCCGCCCGACGCGACGGGCGGGCCGTGGCCCGCGGCGGCGGTGCGCCTGCGGCGGCGTACCGCCATCAGGGCGACCAGCCCCGCCGCGGCCACGACGACCACCGGGATCCACAGGTCGGCCGCACCATTGCTGGTCCCGACCCCGACCCCGGTTCCGAGCGCGGCGCCGCCGGGACCGTCGTACGTCGCCGGCGCCGCGCTCACCGGCCGCCCGTGCCCGTCCAGCTCCGCCTCGTACCCGGCCGCCGCGCCCACCGCCGCACCGGCCTGCGCCGTACGCCCCTGGAGCGCGCCCGCCCGGTCGGTGACGCGCCCGGGGCGCAGCAGCGGCGCCGGCTCGCCGGCCCACGCCTGCGCCGGGCCCGCGAGCACCACGAGCCCGAGCACCCCGAGCGCCGCGCACCACCGGGAAACCCGCCGCCTCATGCGCACCGCGCCTCTCGCCGCGCCACGCCTCCTCCGCGTGGCTGTGCTCGGAGGCTATGCGCGCAATGTGCGTGCCGCGACTTGTGGACGGCTTACGCCCGCCCCGGGGCTCGGGCGCGCAAAAGTCACCCCTCGCGGCGGCGGATCTTGTTGCCCAGCCACACCAGGGGGTCGTACTTGCGGTCCACCGCCCGCTCCTTGAGCGGGATGAGCGCGTTGTCGGTGATCTTGATGTGCTCGGGGCAGACCTCCGTACAGCACTTGGTGATGTTGCAGTAGCCCAGCCCGTGGTCCTCCTGCGCGGAGGCGGCCCGGGTCAGGCCCTGGTCGGCGGCGGCGTCCAGGGGGTGCATGTCGAGTTCGGCGATGCGCATCAGGAAGCGGGGGCCGGCGAAGGCCGGCTTGTTCTCCTCGTGGTCGCGCACCACGTGGCAGGTGTCCTGGCACAGGAAGCACTCGATGCACTTGCGGAACTCCTGCGAGCGCTCCACGTCCACCTGCTGCATCCGGTACTCCCCGGCCGCGACGCCCTTGGGCGGCACGAACGCCGGGACCTGCCGGGCCTTGGCGTAGTTGAAGGAGACGTCCGTGACGAGGTCCCGGATCACCGGGAAGGCCCGCAGCGGCGTGACGGTGACGGTCTCCTCCGGCTGGAACACCGACATCCGCGTCATGCACATCAGCCGGGGCCGCCCGTTGACCTCCGCGCTGCACGAGCCGCACTTGCCGGCCTTGCAGTTCCAGCGGACGGCGAGGTCGGCGGCCTGGGTCGCCTGGAGCCGGTGGATGATGTCGAGGACGACCTCGCCGTCGTTGACCTCGACGTCGTAGTCCTGGAGGCCGCCGCCGTCCGCGTCGCCCCGCCAGACCCTGAAGTGCGCTGTGTGGGTCACCCGTCAAGCTCCTCGTCCGTCAGGTATTTGCGCAGCTCTTCGCGTTCGAAGAGGGCGAGCAGATCGGCGCGGATCGCCGGCATCGGGCGCTTGCGCAGCCCCACCACCTGCCCGGGCTGCCCGTCCGCACCCTCGGGGGCCGCGCCCTCCGGGGCCAGCTCGCACACCAGGTTGACCTGGCGCCAGGCGCGGTCCATGCCGGGGTGGTCGTCGCGGGTGTGGCCGCCGCGGCTCTCGGTGCGCTCCAGCGCGGCCCGCGCCACGCACTCGCTGACCAGCAGCATGTTCCGCAGGTCGATCGCCAGGTGCCAGCCGGGGTTGAACTGCCGGTGCCCCTCGACGCCGACCCGCCGCGACCGCTCCCGCAGCCCGGCCAGCCGCTCCAGCGCCTGCTCCATCTCGGGGGCCCGCCGGATGATGCCGACCAGGTCGTTCATGACCTGCTGGAGCTCCTGGTGCAGGGTGTACGGGTTCTCCGGCGCACCGCCGGAACCGCCGGGCCCGCCGGAACCGCCCGCGACATCCGCACCCGCCTCGAACGGCCGCAGCGCCTCCCGCGCCGCCGCGTCGATCTGCTCCTGCGCCACCGCCGGCCGCTGCCCGCCGAGCCCGGCGGCGTACTGCGCCGCGTACAGCCCGGCCCGGCGGCCGAAGACCAGCAGGTCGGACAGCGAGTTGCCGCCCAGCCGGTTGGAGCCGTGCATGCCGCCGGCGACCTCGCCGGCCGCGAACAGCCCCGGCACCCCGGTGGCCGCCGCGGTGTCGGGGTCCACGTCGACGCCGCCCATCATGTAGTGGCAGGTCGGCCCGACCTCCATCGCCTCCGCCGTGATGTCGACGTCGGCCAGCTCCTTGAACTGGTGGTGCATCGACGGCAGCCGGCGCCGGATCTCCTCGGCGGGCAGCCGGGTCGACACGTCCAGGTACACCCCGCCGTGCGGGGTGCCGCGGCCGGCCTTGACCTCGGCGTTGATCGCCCGGGCCACCTCGTCGCGGGGCAGCAGCTCGGGGGGCCTGCGGTGGCTGTCGGGGTCGGTGTACCAGCCGTCGGCCTCCTCCTCGCTCTGCGCGTACTTCTCCTTGAAGACGTCCGGCACATAGCCGAACATGAAGCGCTCGCCCTCGCTGTTGCGCAGCACCCCGCCGTCGCCGCGCACCGACTCGGTGACCAGGATGCCCTTGACCGACGGCGGCCAGACCATGCCGGTGGGGTGGAACTGGATGAACTCCATGTTGATCAGCGGCGCCCCCGCCAGCAGCGCCAGCGCGTGGCCGTCGCCGGTGTACTCCCAGGAGTTGGACGTCACCTTGAAGGACTTGCCGACGCCGCCGGTTGCCAGCACCACCGCGGGCGCCTCGATCACGAACAGCCGGCCGGACTCGCGGACGTACCCGAAGACCCCGGACACCGCGTCGCCGTCCTTGAGCACCCGGGTGACCGTGCACTCCTGGAAGACCTTCAGCCGGGCCTCGTAGTCGCCGGTCTCGGCGAAGTCGTCCTGCTGGAGCGAGACGATCTTCTGCTGGAGGGTGCGGATCAGCTCCAGGCCGGTGCGGTCGCCGACGTGCGCCAGCCGCGGGTACTCGTGGCCGCCGAAGTTGCGCTGCGATATCCGGCCGTCGGGCGTGCGGTCGAACAGCGCGCCCCACGTCTCCAGCTCCCACACCCGGTCCGGTGCCTCGCGCGCGTGCAGCTCGGCCATCCGCCAGTGGTTGAGGAACTTGCCGCCGCGCATCGTGTCGCGGAAGTGCACCTGCCAGTTGTCGTGCCCGTTGACATTGCCCATGCTGGCCGCGATGCCGCCCTCGGCCATCACCGTATGGGCCTTGCCGAACAGCGACTTGCAGATCACGGCGGTACGCAGTCCGTGCTCGCGGGCCTCGATGGCGGCGCGCAGCCCGGCGCCGCCGGCGCCGACCACGACCACGTCGTACGCATGCCGTTCCACTTGTGTCATCTCAGAAGAACCTCGGATCGTCGAAAGCGCCGCTGGCCACCAGGTACACGTAGAGGTCGGCGAGCCCGACGCTGACCAGCGAGGACCAGGCCAGCAGCATGTGGCGGCCGTTGAGCACCCCCACCCAGCCCCACAGCCGGTAGCGCACCGGATGGGCCGAGAAGTGCCGCAGCTTGCCGCCGATGATGTGCCGGCAGGAGTGGCAGGACAGGGTGTACGCCCAGATCAGCGCGATGTTGACGACGAAGACCAGGGTGCCGAGCCCGGCGTGCCCCCAGTTGCCGTCCCGGTCGCGGAAGGCGAGCACCACGTCGTAGGTGAGGATCGCGGCCACGACCAGGGCCAGGTAGAAGAAGTACCGGTGGACGTTCTGCAGGATCAGCGGGAAGCGAGTCTCACCGGAGTACGTCGCGTGCGGCTCGGCGACCGCGCAGGCCGGCGGCGACAGCCAGAAGCCGCGGTAGTACGCCTTGCGGTAGTAGTAGCAGGTCAGCCGGAAGCCCAGCGGGAAGACCAGCACCAGCAGCGCGGGGGACAGGCCCCACCAGCTGCCGAAGATGTGCCAGTCGGCGCCGCCGTTCATGTCCGTGCAGTTCGAGGCCAGGCACGGCGAGTAGAGCGGCGAGACGTACGGCGCGGAGTAGTAGTCGCCGTTGGCGAAGGCGCGCCAGGTCGCGTACACCACGAAGATCGTCAGGGCGATCGCGCTGACCAGCGGTGACAGCCACCACTTGTCGGTCCGCAGGTGCCGGGCGGTGATCGCGGCGCGGCCGGGGGTGAAGACGCCGCGGTCGGAGGAGGGGGTGGTTCCGGTGGCCAAGGAGGACTCCGTACGGGAGGGGACCGGGGCGGGCGCCGGCGGCGGTGCCGGAGCGCGCGGGGGTGGGGCGGGCCGGGGCCGGCGCCGGTCAGGGCGCGTGCCGGTGCGGCGAGCCGAGCCCCTCGTCCTCGGCGTCCGCCCACAGCCCGCGGTCGTACGGCGCGTCGGGGACGGCGACCATCTCGACCTGCCGCCGCCCGGCGTCGACCGGCGCGGAGACCTTGAGCAGGTCCAGGCTGTCCCGCAGGTGGGCGGCGGCCGAGCGCACCCTGCGCATGTCGAGGGAGTCGCCGCAGGGCTCGTCGAGCCGGGCGACGCAGCGCATCAGGTCGTCGAGCCGGCGCTGGACCGACGTCAGGTCGTCGTGCAGGGACATGCGGGGTCCTCACCATCTGCCGCCGTGGCAACGCTGGTACGGGGCGCGGGCTTGCGGAAGCGAGTGTTGCGCGTCACACCACGCGTTGTGAAGACGCGTGCACCGAATCGGCGGGCGCGGACGCCCGGCACCGGCGGATACCGGCCGGGTCCCGGCGGTACGGGGGCCGGGTCCCGGCGGGCGGGGGGCCGGGGTGGGCCGGACGGGTGGAGTGCGCCGGGGCCGTCGGCGGGTCGCCGCCGGGCGGGGCGGGCCGTCGTCTGGAGTGGGGTCTGTCGAATAACCGGACCACCGGTAAAGCGGCCCATTCGATCGTCAGACAAACATCCCTGGCCGGTGCCGGACCGCAGCCGCCTGCGGCCCGGCCGCGCCAGGGTCGCGGAGGAGCGACCTCATGAACCGCAGTGCGGCCCCGACCGCTGTCCCCCCGGCGCCGCGGGCGCACGCGGTGCGTATCGCCGTGGCCCTCACCGCAGGCGCCGCCCTCACCCTGAGCGCCACCGCGTGCTCGTCCGGCGACGGCAACCACGCCGCCGGCACCGCCGGCACCGACATCGCCTCCGTCGCGCGGGCCGGCGTCCGCGACGGCGGCACCCTGCGCTGGGCCGTCGACAGCGTGCCGCGCACCCTCAACGCCTTCCAGGCCGACGCGGACGCCGACACCTCGCTGGTCGCCGGCGCCACGCTGCCGGCGATGTTCCGGCTGGACGCGCACGGGCGGCCGGCGGCCGACACCGACTTCCTGAAGAAGGCCGACGTCAGCGCGACGCAGCCGCGGCAGGTCGTGACCTACGAGCTCAACCCCAAGGCGAAGTGGAGCGACGGGCGGGCCGTCGGCATCGCCGACTTCACCGCCCAGTGGAAGGCGCTGGGCGGCACCAACACCGCGTACTGGACCTCGCGCAACGCCGGGTACGACCGGATCGCCGCGATCAAGCAGGGCAAGGACGCCTCGCACATCGAGGTCACCTTCAGCACGCCCTACGCCGACTGGCGCTCGCTGTTCAGCCCGCTCTACCCCAAGTCCGTCACCGGCGACCCCGACGCCTTCAACGACGGGGCCCGCACCGCGCTGCCCGTCGTCGCCGGGCCCTTCGCCGTCAAGGGCGTCGACAGCAAGGCCGGTACGGTCACGCTGGTGCGCAACGCCTCGTGGTGGGGGCAGCGCGCCAAGCTCGACCAGCTCGTGCTCACCGCGGTGCCGCGCGACAAGCGGGCCGCGGCGCTGGCCGCCGGCAAGCTGGACCTCGCCGACATCGACGCCGGCGCGCTGTCCACCGTCAAGAAGACCCGGGGCCTGGCCGTGCGCAAGGCGCCCGACGCGGCGTACGCGCAGCTCGCGCTCAACGGCAGCGCGGGGCCGCTGGCCGACGAGAAGGTACGGCACGCGGTCGCGCAGGCCGTCGACCGCAAGGCCATCGCGGCGGCGGTGCTCAAGCCGCTCGGGCTGCCCGCGGTGGCGCTCGGCAACCACCTGGTGCTGCCCTCCCAGGACGGCTACGCCGACCACAGCTCGGCGCTCGGCAAGGCCAGCCTCCAGCAGGCGCAGGCCGCTCTGGCGGACGCGGGCTGGAAGCAGTCCACCGCGAAGGCCGGCGACCAGGCGGCCGGGCCCGGCCGCAGCGCGGCGTCCGGGGCGCTCACCGTCGTCGAGCCGGCCCGGGCGGTGACCAAGGCCGGCAAGCAGCTGAGCCTGCGGTTCGTGCTGCCCGCGGGGTCGCCCACGCTGGACGATGTCGGGGGGCGGATCGCGAAGATGCTCTCCGCGATCGGGATCCGTACGGAGATCACGAAGGTCGACGGGACGAGCTACTTCCAGGACCACATCGCGGCGGGTGACTTCGACCTCGCGCTCTACTCCTGGCCGGGTACGGCCTACCCGGCGACGGACGACACGCCCATCTACGCGAAGCCCGTGCCGGCGCCGGACGGCTCCCTGAGCGTCGCGCAGAACTACACGCGTGTCGGCACGGACCAGATCGACCAGCTCCTCGACCGCGCCGGCTCCGAACTCGACGCGGGCGCCGCCCGCTCCCTGACCGCCCAGGCCGACGCCCGCATCTGGGCTGCCGCCGGCTCCATCCCCCTCTACCAGCGCCCCGCCGTGGTCGCCCTCCGCACGACGGTCGCCAACGCGGGCGCGTTCGGCTTCGAGACCCCGCGCTTCCAGGACATCGGCTTCCGCAAATAGCCCCCCGGCGGGCCCCGCACCAACGCCCCGCCCTGCCCCGCCCCGCCCGCTTGCGACCTTCCGCCGGTTCCCGGCTGATCGCGCCGTTCTCCCCCAGAGCGTTGCCTGGGGGTACCCCCACGCGCCCCTGAAGAACCGTGCCCTCCCGCGCAGAGGCTGCGTCTGCGCAGAGACGCCGGCATACCAGGGGCGCGGGGAACTGCGCGACAAGCCGAGAACCGGCGGATGTTCGCGGGACGGCAGGACGGGGCAGCCCGGGGCGTAGGAGCCCGGCGCCGGGTGAGCGGGCGTTGGCGCGCGGACGCCGGCAAATCAGGGGCGCGTGGGGGTACCCCCAGGCAACGCTCTGGGGGAGAACGGAGCGACCAGCCCACCCGCGGCGGAAGGTCGCAAGGCGGCAGGACGGGGCAGCCCCGGGGGGGAGAGCTCAGAAGTGGAGGAGGGCCGCGGACTTTGCTGCCGCGGCGGCGGCGTTGGTGGGGCGGGCCATGGCGGTGTGGGCGGAGGCGAGGGTGTGGAGGGCGGTGGCGCGGCTCAAGGCGTCGGGGGACGTCGCGGCGGCCTGCCCGGCGAGGGCAACCGCTCGGGCGGGGCGGCCCTGGAAGAGGGCCTCACGGGCCGCGAGGTCCGTGCCGCGCAGCGCCGCCACGGAACCCTCCGCGCGGAGCGCGGCAAGCGCCGCGGCGAAGTGGGGCAGCGCCTCCTGCGGGCGCCACCGCCCGGCGTACACCCCGTCGGAGACGGCCATCGCGTAGAGCTGGAGCGCGGCCAGCCGCAGCGAGGGCGCGTGCGAGCGCTCCCGCAGGGCCAGCGCCTCGCGGGCGGCGACATCGGACCGGCCCTCCGCGAGCGCGAGCGTGATGCCGAGGGCCTGGCGCCGCGGCGAGCCGGAGGGCGGCGCGCCGGCGAGCGCGGCCCGCATGAGGTCGATCCGCCCGAGCGCCGCGGCCCGCGCGGCGGCGAGCGTCGCCGGGTCCACCCGCCACTCGCCGAGCTTCGCCTCCTCCTCCCCGGCCCGCAGCCGCCACAGCCGCCAGGCCGGCGAGGTCACCTTCCCCGCGCCGGACGTGAAGATCAGCACGGTGATGAAGCCGAGCCCCACCCCGAAGTAGACCCCCGGCGCCCCGCCCACCGCCGCGACGCCCCCGGCCACCGCGAGCTGGACGACCAGCTGCACCACCGCCCCGCGGCGCAGCCGCCCGCGCAGGTCGGGCCGATCGGTGAGGACCAGGCATGTGCTGAGCAGCACCACCGGCACCATGCGTACGGTGAGCAGCCGCCCCCGTACGGTCGTCGCGCCGAGTCGGCGCCCCGCGCCGAGCGTGCCGTACACCGGGGCCAGCCCGGAGAAGCCGGCCAGCAGCGTCGAGAGCAGGTTGAACACGCTGACCCCGGCCAGCACCCCCACCGCGAAGAGCGCGAGGTAACCCGTGCCGTACGGCACCGCGCCGAGCGCGCCGGCCAGCCCGAGCGCCACCCCCACGGGCACGGCGACCAGCATCAGGCCGAGCTTGCGGGGCCGCACGGCGGGCGCGCCGCCACCCGTACCGGCGGGCAGCGGCGGCACGGCCCCGTCGTCGTACGGCGGCTGCGGGCCGAGCCCGGCGAGCGGCGCCTGCGGCTCAACCGGCTCAACCGGCTCAACCGGGGCAACCGGCGGCTGCGGCTCAAGCGGGGAGAGCGGCGATGGCGCCGGCTGCGCGGCGTGCGGGGAGTTCGGCGAAGCCGATGGCGTGGACACGCCCGGGATCATGGCATGCCCACCACCAGCTTGTCCGCTGATATCCGCCGTGCGGACGCCCCCGCGCAGCGGCCCCCGGGCGGCACACCGGCGGGCGGAGGGGGACGGGCCACGTACCATGGGAGAGGCCGTGGCGTGAGGTGTGCCCGGCAGGCGAGCGCGTCACACAGGAACGCGACGTCATCCACGATCCGGGAGAAGCGCCGCAGCATGTCCACGCGCCACGATATCCGCAACGTCGCCATTGTCGCCCACGTCGACCACGGCAAGACGACTCTCGTCGACGCCATGCTCAAGCAGGCGGGCGCCTTCGCGGCGCACCAGCATCTGGACGACCGGATGATGGACTCCAACGACCTGGAGCGCGAGAAGGGCATCACCATTCTCGCGAAGAACACCGCCGTGAAGTACCACCCCAAGGACGGCGGCACCCCGGTCACGATCAACATCATCGACACCCCCGGCCACGCCGACTTCGGCGGCGAGGTGGAGCGCGGCCTGTCGATGGTGGACGCGGTCGTGCTGCTGGTGGACGCCTCCGAAGGCCCCCTGCCGCAGACCCGCTTCGTGCTGCGCAAGGCGCTGTCGGCCCGGCTGCCGGTCATCCTCTGCATCAACAAGACCGACCGCCCGGACTCCCGGATCGACGAGGTCGTCAACGAGACCTACGACCTCTTCCTGGACCTGGACGCCGACGAGGACCAGATCGAGTTCCCGATCGTCTACGCGTGCGCCCGCGACGGCGTCGCCTCGCTGACCAAGCCGGCCGACGGCACCGTCCCGGCCGACAGCGACAGCCTGGAGCCGTTCTTCTCCACGATCCTGTCGACCGTCCCGGCCCCGGTCTACGACGAGGACGCGCCGCTCCAGGCGCATGTCACCAACCTGGACGCCGACACCTTCCTCGGCCGTATCGCGCTGCTGCGGGTGGAGCAGGGCAACCTGAAGAAGGGCCAGACCGTCGCGTGGATCCGGCGGGACGGCAGCATCTCCAACGTCCGCATCACCGAGCTGATGATGACCGAGGCGCTGACCCGCAAGCCCGCCGAGAGCGCGGGCCCCGGTGACATCTGCGCGGTCGCCGGCATCCCGGACATCATGATCGGCGAGACGCTGGCCGACCCGGACAACCCGATCGCGCTGCCGCTGATCACGGTCGACGAGCCGGCGATCTCCATGACGATCGGTACGAACACCTCGCCGCTGGTCGGCAAGGGCGGCAAGGGCCACAAGGTCACCGCGCGGCTGGTCAAGGACCGGCTGGACCGCGAGCTGGTCGGCAACGTGTCGCTGCGGGTGCTGCCGACCGAGCGGCCGGACGCCTGGGAGGTGCAGGGCCGCGGTGAGCTGGCGCTGGCCATCCTGGTGGAGACCATGCGCCGGGAGGGCTTCGAGCTGACCGTCGGCAAGCCCGAGGTGGTCACCAAGGAGATCGACGGGAAGATCCATGAGCCGATCGAGCGGATGACCATCGACTCGCCCGAGGAGCACCTGGGCGCGATCACCCAGCTCATGGCGTCCCGCAAGGGCCGGATGGAGACGATGACCAACCACGGGTCCGGCTGGATCCGCATGGAGTGGATCGTGCCCTCCCGCGGCCTGATCGGCTTCCGCACCGAGTTCCTGACCCAGACCCGCGGCACGGGCATCGCGCACTCCATCTTCGAGGGCCACGAGCCGTGGTTCGGCGAGTTGCGCACCCGTAACAACGGCTCGCTCGTCGCGGACCGCGCGGGCGTCGTCACCGCGTTCGCGATGACCAACCTCCAGGAGCGCGGCGTGCTGTTCGTCTCGCCGACCACCGAGGTCTACGAGGGCATGATCGTCGGCGAGAACTCCCGCTCGGACGACATGGACGTGAACATCACCAAGGAGAAGAAGCTCACGAACATGCGGTCCTCGACCGCCGATGTCACGGAGTCCCTTGTTCCGCCGCGTTTGCTGTCCCTTGAACAGTCCCTGGAGTTCTGCCGGGACGATGAATGCATCGAAGTGACCCCCGAGACGGTCAGGATCCGTAAGGTGGTCCTCGACCAGAAGGAGCGGGGCCGTGCCGCGTCCCGCGCCAAGCGCTGACGCCCGCTGACACCCAAGCGTTCGGTGAGGGGTCCAGGGCTTCCTGGGCCCCTTCTCCATGACGTCGGCGCGTCCGCTTTCCGGACAGCAATCTCCGTTAGATACGTCACACCGCCCAATTCGCCGGTGTCTGTCTACGTTCCATAATGTCCGGATTCTGGAACGGCCGCACCGCTGATGTGACCAAAGCGAGACCAACCCTGTGTCGATCCGACTTCAAACGTGCCCGATAGTGGGACGAAGTTGAGCTCGGGTCAATGGGTCACGCGCTGATGGGGAGCGCCGACTCACGAGCACGGGAAGGCCGTAGTCGCTGTCAGGGGTGTCAGTGAGCGTCCGGCCTTCCTTTCACGTATCGACAGTGACTCCTGAGGAGGCAAACCCATGCGCGGTGCCAAGAGCGCCAAGTGGGTCGTAGGTGCGGCCGTGATCGCCCTCGCAGCGACGGCCTGCAGTTCGAGCGATGACTCGGGCGACAAGGACAAGGGCAGCAGCACCAAGGCGAGCTCGTCCAGCGACGGGATCGTCCGGGCGTGGTGGGGCGACCCCCAGAACCCGCTGGAGCCCGCCAACACCAATGAGGTGCAGGGCGGCAAGGTCCTTGACATGATCTTCATGAACCTCAAGGAGTACGACCCCAAGACCGGCAAGGCCATGCTGGAGGCCGCCGACTCCATCACCACGACCGACCAGCAGAACTTCACCATCAAGGTCAAGCCCGACCTGAAGTTCTCCGACGGCACCCCGGTGACCGCCAAGTCGTTCGTGGACGCCTGGAACTACGGCGCCCTGGTCACGAACAAGCAGCTGAACGCGTACTTCTTCGCCGACATCGACGGCTACGACGCCGTCCACCCGTCCGACGACGAGAACGCCAAGCCGACCGCCCAGACGATGTCGGGCCTGAAGGTCGTGGACGACCACACCTTCACCGTGAAGCTGAAGCAGAAGTTCTCCACCTGGCCGGACCGCCTGGGCTACAAGGCCTTCGCGCCGCTGCCGACGGAGTTCTTCACCAACCACGCGGCGTACCTGGCCAAGCCGATCGGCGACGGCCCGTACATGGTCGAGTCCTACACCAAGGGCACGAGCATGAAGCTGGTCCCGAACCCGAACTACACCGGCCCCAGCAAGCCCAAGAACAAGGGCGTGCTGCTCAAGGTCTACACCAGCGACGAGACGGCCTACGCCGACCTGCAGTCGGGCAACCTGGACGTCCTGGACACCATCCCGCCGGCCGACCTGCCGCACGTCAAGGACGACCTCGACGGCCGCTACCTGAACCAGCCGGCCGGCATCATCCAGACGTTCTCCTTCCCGATGTACGAGAAGGCGTGGAGCAAGCCGGGCATGGAGAAGGTCCGCCTGGGCATCTCCATGGCGATCGACCGGAAGACCATCACCGACAAGATCTTCCAGGGCACCCGCACCCCGGCCACCGACCTCACCTCCCCGGTGCTGGGTGCGGCCGGCGGCTTCAGCACCACCCTGGCCGGCGACGCGGTGACGTACGACCCGATCAAGGCCAAGCAGCTGATCCAGGAAGGTGGCGGCCTGCCCGGCGGCCACATGACGATCGGCTACAACGCCGACTCGCCGCACAAGGACTGGGTCGACGCGGTCTGCAACAGCATCAACAACGCGCTGGGTGACAACAAGGCGTGCGTCGGCGCGCCGACCGGTACCTTCGCGGACTTCCGCAACCAGATCACCAAGCAGCAGATGAAGCAGCCGTTCCGTTCCGGGTGGCAGATGGACTACCCGCTGATCGACGACTTCATCACGCCGCTGTACGCGACGGGCGGCAGCTCGAACGACTCCAAGTACAGCAACCCGCAGGTCGACTCGCTGATCAACCAGGCCAACGCCGAGGGTGACACCGCCAAGTCGGTCGCCCTGTACCAGCAGGCCGAGAAGCTCATCCTCAACGACATGCCGATCGTCCCGCTGTGGTACCAGAATGGTGAGGCCGGCTGGTCCGCGCGGGTGTCGAATGTGACCGAGAACGCCTTCAGCGTCCCGGTGTTCACCGACATCACCGTCAACGGCTGATCCCAGCAACACCAGTGAGCGCGCCCGGCAGGGGAGACAGCCGGGCGCGCCCGCGGGGGAACTGACAACAACCGCTCGCGGTGTGGATGTCGGCCGGGGCCACAAGCCCCGGCCGACGTCTGCCCGATCCCTGGAGGGCAGATGGGGCGCTACGTCATCAGGCGACTGCTCCAGATGGTTCCCGTGTTCATCGGAACCACTTTGTTGATCTTCGTCATGGTCTACGGGCTCGGTGATCCCGTGGCCGCCATGTTCGGAGACCGTACGCCGGACCCCGCAACGGCCGCTCAGATCAGACATGACCTGCATCTGAACGACCCGCTGATCCAGCAGTACTGGATCTACATGTCGGGTATCTTCCACGGCGACTTCGGTAAGGCGTCCACGGGCCAGCCGGTCAGCGAACTGCTGAAGTCGGCCTACCCCGTCACGCTGAAGCTGACGATCGTTGCCTTCGTCATCGAGGCCGTGATCGGTGTCGCGCTCGGCCTGTTCGCGGGCATGCGGCGCGGCCGGTTCCTGGACACCGGAGTGCTGGCCATCACGCTGCTCGTGGTCTCCATCCCCACCTTCGTCACCGGCTATGTCCTCCAGTACCTGGTCGGCGTCAAGTGGGGAATAGTGAAGCCCTCCGTGGGTGACGGTGCACCGTTCAATCAGCTGATCATGCCGGGCCTGGTGCTGGCCGGCGTCTCCCTGGCGTATGTGGCACGGTTGACCAGGACCTCGGTCGCCGAGAACTCCCGTGCCGACTACCTGCGCACCGCGGTGGCCAAGGGCCTGCCCCGGCGCCGGGTGATCACCAACCACATGCTGCGCAACTCGCTGATACCCGTGGTGACCTTCCTCGGCACGGACATCGGCAACCTGATGGCCGGTGCCCTCGTCACCGAGCGCATCTTCAACATCCACGGCGTGGGCTACCAGGTCTACCAGGGCATCGTGCACAACAACCCGCCGACGGTGGTCGGGTTCGTGACGGTGCTGGTGATCGTGTTCCTCGTCGCCAACCTGCTCGTCGACCTGCTCTACGCGGTCCTGGACCCGAGGATCCGGTATGCCTGAGAACACCGACGCCGCGATCCTCGACGGCGTACCCCCCACCACCCAGGACGGCACGGCCCTCCCGCAGGACACCCGCGACAAGGCGCGCAGCCTGTGGACGGACGCCTGGTACGACCTGCGCCGCAACCCGGTCTTCTACATATCGTCGCTGGTGATCCTGTTCCTGGTCTTCATCTCGATCTGGCCCGGCGCGATCGCCCACACCGACCCGCTGCAGTGCGACCTGATCAACTCGCAGAACGGGCCCAGCGGCGGCCACTGGTTCGGCTTCGACCAGCAGGGCTGCGACGTCTACTCGCGTACCGTGCACGGCGCCCGCAACTCCGTCGAGGTCGGTCTGCTGTCCACCGTCGGCGTCGCACTGCTCGGTTCGGTCCTCGGCGGCCTGGCCGGCTACTTCGGCGGATGGCTGGACGCGATCCTCTCCCGGGTCAGCGACATCTTCTTCGGCATCCCGATCCTGCTCGGCGGCGTGGTCTTCCTGTCCGCCTTCAAGGGCGGCTCGGTCAGCATCGTGTCGACGTTCATCATCCTGCTGGGCTGGCCGCAGCTGGCCCGGATCGCCCGCGGTGCCGTGATCACCGCGAAGGAGCAGGACTACGTGCTGGCCGCCAAGGCCCTCGGCGCCGGCCACGGCAGACTGCTGCTGCGGCACATCGCCCCGAACGCGCTTGCTCCGGTCATCGTATGGTCCACGATCGCGCTGGGCACCTTCATTTCGCTGGAAGCGACACTGTCGTTCCTCGGCGTGGGTCTCAAGCCGCCGGCCGTCTCCTGGGGTATCGACATCTCCTCGGCCTCGGAACAGATCCGCAACGCCCCGCACATGCTGCTCTTCCCGGCCGGCGCCCTGAGCATCACCGTGCTGGCGTTCATCCTGCTCGGCGACGCGGTCCGCGACGCCCTCGACCCGAAGCTGCGCTAAGGGAGGCGTACGTTGACTGTCATCGACGATGTTTCGAACGTCCCGGCACCCGACGCCGCACTGGCGCCGCTGCTGGAAGTACGCGACCTGCACGTGGAGTTCCACACCCGTGACGGAATCGCCAAGGCCGTGAACGGCGTCAACTACTCGGTGAGCGCCGGGGAGACGCTGGCGGTGCTCGGCGAGTCCGGCTCGGGCAAGTCGGTGTCCGCGCAGGCGGTCATGGGCATCCTGGACATGCCGCCGGCCCGGATCCCCAAGGGGGAGATCTTCTTCCAGGGCCGCGACATGCTGAAGATGTCCGGTGAGGAGCGGCGGAAGATCCGCGGCCGGAAGATCGCGATGATCTTCCAGGACGCGCTGTCCTCGCTCAACCCGGTGCTCAGCGTCGGCTACCAGCTCGGCGAGATGTACCGGGTGCACCAGGGCCTGTCCCGCAAGGCGGCCAAGGCCAAGTCCATCGAGCTGATGGACCGGGTGCGCATCCCGGCCGCCCGGGAGCGGGTCAACGACTACCCGCACCAGTTCTCCGGCGGTATGCGCCAGCGCATCATGATCGCCATGGCGCTCGCCCTGGAGCCCGAGCTGATCATCGCCGACGAGCCGACCACGGCCCTCGACGTGACGGTGCAGGCGCAGGTCATGGAGCTGCTCGCGGAACTGCAGCGCGAGTACAACATGGGCCTGATCCTCATCACCCACGACCTGGGCGTCGTCGCCGACGTCGCCGACAAGATCGCGGTGATGTACGCGGGCCGGATCGTCGAGGACGCGCCCGTCCACGACATCTACGCCCGGCCGGCCCACCCGTACACCAAGGGCCTGCTGCAGTCGATCCCGCGGCTGGACCAGAAGGGCCAGGAGCTCTACGCGATCAAGGGCCTGCCGCCCAACCTGACGCGTATCCCGGCCGGCTGCGCCTTCAACCCGCGCTGCCCGATGGCGCAGGACATCTGCCGTACCGACGTGCCGCCACTGCACCCGGTCGGCACGGCGCGCGGCAGCGCGTGCCACTTCTGGAAGGAGACCCTCGGTGACTGAGCCCACTCCCGTCACGTCCCGCGAGCCGATCCTGCGGGTCCGGGGCCTGGTCAAGCACTTCCCGCTGACGCAGGGCATCCTGTTCAAGAAGCAGGTCGGCGCGGTCAAGGCCGTCGACGGCGTCTCCTTCGACCTCTACCCCGGCGAGACGCTGGGCATCGTGGGCGAGTCCGGCTGCGGCAAGTCCACGGTGGCCAAGCTGCTGATGAACCTGGAGCAGGCGACCGCGGGCGAGGTCTTCTACAAGGGCCAGGACATCACCAAGCTGTCCGGCCGGGCCCTGAAGGCGGTGCGGCGCAACATCCAGATGGTGTTCCAGGACCCGTACACCTCGCTCAACCCGCGGATGACGGTCGGCGACATCATCGGCGAGCCCTTCGACATCCACCCGGAGGTGGCCCCCAAGGGCGACCGCCGCAAGCGGGTGCAGGAGCTGCTGGACGTCGTCGGGCTGAACCCGGAATACATCAACCGGTATCCGCACCAGTTCTCCGGCGGCCAGCGGCAGCGCATCGGCATCGCCCGGGGCCTGGCGCTCAACCCGGAGATCATCATCTGCGACGAGCCGGTCTCCGCGCTCGACGTGTCGGTGCAGGCGCAGGTCATCAACCTGATGGAGAAGCTGCAGGACGAGTTCAGCCTGTCCTACATCTTCATCGCGCACGACCTGTCGATCGTCCGGCACATCTCGGACCGGGTCGGCGTGATGTACCTGGGCAAGATGGCCGAGATCGGCAGCGACGCGGCGATCTACGAGCACCCGACCCACCCGTACACCCAGGCGCTGCTGTCCGCGGTGCCGGTGCCGGACCCGGAGGCGCGCGAGCACAGGGAGCGCATCATCCTGTCGGGCGATGTGCCCTCGCCGGCCAACCCGCCGTCCGGGTGCCGTTTCCGCACCCGGTGCTGGAAGGCGCAGGACCGGTGTGCGCAGGAGGAGCCGCTGCTGGCGATCCCGGCCCGGTTCGCGCAGGCCACGACCCCGGTCGCGCACGAGTCGGCGTGCCACTTCGCCGAGGAGAAGGACGTGGTCGGCGCGGCCTGACCGGTCCGCCGCGGCGGGGGCGACCCCGCCGTACGCAGGGAGCAGCACGGAGCAGCAAGGAGCAGGGGCGTCCCGTACGGGGCGCCCCTGCTGGCGTTCCGTCGTGCTTGGGCCAATGCATTGGCGGCGCGACACGGGGGAGTAATAGTGCGGCTTTGCCCCGATTGCGGTGTCATGGGTAACGAAGTGTCATTTGTGACCCATGAGGAGGCACACGATGCGCGGAGCCACGCGCGTGAGGTGGGCCGTCGGTGTGACGGTCGTGGCCCTGACCGCCGCCGCCTGCGGCGGCGGTGACAGCGGGGGCGGCGGCTCGTCCGGCGGAAGCGGCGGCGGCATCGTCAGGGCCTCCTGGGGCGACCCGCAGAACCCGCTGGAGCCGGCCAACACCACCGAGGTGCAGGGCGGCAAGGTCCTCGACATGATCTTCCGCGGGCTGAAGTTCTACAACCCCAAGACCGCCAAGGCCGAGAACATGGTGGCGGACTCCATCACCACGACGGACTCGCAGAACTTCGACATCAAGCTCAAGAGCGGGTGGACGTTCTCCAACGGCGAGCCGGTCACGTCCGACTCCTTCATCGACGCCTGGAACTACGACACCCAGCTGAAGAACGCCCAGCTCAACGCGAGCTTCTTCCAGTACATCGACGGCTACGACAAGGTGCACCCGGACGCCCCCGGCGCCAAGGCGAGCGCCGCGACGCTGTCCGGCCTGACGAAGGTGTCCGACACCGAGTTCAAGGTCAGGCTCAACCAGAAGTTCGCGCTCTTCCCCGACACCCTCGGCTACGCGGCCTTCGACCCGCTGCCGAAAGCGTTCTTCACCAACCGGTCGGCCTGGCTCGCCAAGCCGATCGGCAACGGCCCGTACCAGATCTCGTCCTACACCAAGGGCTCCAAGATGGAGCTGAAGAAGTGGGACGGCTACAAGGGCCCCGACCCGGCGCAGAACGGCGGGGTGGAGCTGCGGGTCTACACCGACAACAACACCGCCTACACCGACCTGCAGGCCGGCAACATCGACCTGGTCGACGACATCCCGGTCTCCCAGCTGCGCAACGTCAAGGCCGACCTCGGCTCGCGCTACATCAACCAGCCGGCCGGCATCATCCAGACCATCGCCTTCCCGCTGTACAGCCCGCGCTGGTCCTCGGCGAACGCCGCCAAGGTGCGGCAGGGCCTGTCGATGGCGATCAACCGGGACCAGATCACCAAGCAGATCTTCGAGGACACCCGCACCCCCGCCAGCGACTGGACCTCGCCGGTGCTCGGTGACGCGGGCGGCTTCAAGAAGGGCCTGTGCGGCGACGAGTGCACCTACAACGCCGACAAGGCCAAGCAGCTCATCTCCCAGGGCGGCGGCCTGCCCGGTGGCCACATCACCATCACGTACAACGCCGACACCGGCTCCCACAAGGAGTGGATCGACGCGGTCTGCAACAGCATCAACAACGCGCTCGGCAACAACAAGGCGTGCGTCGGCGCCCCCGTCGGCACCTTCGCCGACTTCCGCAACCGGATCACCAACAAGCAGCTCAACGACCCGTTCCGGGCCGGCTGGCAGATGGACTACCCGCTGATCCAGGACTTCCTGCAGCCGCAGTACTTCACCGGCGCGTCCTCGAACGACTCCCACTACAGCAGCCCCACGTTCGACAGCCTGGTCAACCAGGCCAACGCGGCCGGCTCCACCTCCGAGTCCGTCAGCAAGTTCCAGGACGCGGAGAAGCAGCTGGTCAAGGACATGCCGGCGATCCCGCTGTGGTACCAGAACGGCAGCGCCGGCTACTCCAGCAACCTCTCCAACGTGGCGCTCAACCCGTTCAGCGTCCCCGTCTACAACGAGATCAAGGTCAGCTGACCGCCATCGCCAGCTGACCGCAATCCCCCCGGGAAGGCCCTCGTATGGGACGGTATGTGATCCGGCGGCTGCTCCAGATGATCCCGGTCTTCATCGGCAGCACGTTCCTGATCTTCTTCATGGTCTACGCGCTCGGCGACCCGGTCGCCGCGCTGTTCGGCGACCGCGCGCCCGACCCGGCCACCGCCGCCCAGATCCGCAACGAACTGCATCTGAACGACCCGCTGTGGAAGCAGTACCTGCTCTACATGAAGAACATCTTCTCGGGGGACTTCGGCACCGCGTTCAACGGGCAGTCCGTCACCAGCCTGATGGGCAGCGCCTTCCCGGTCACCATCCGGCTGACGATCGTCGCGATCATCTTCGAGATCATCATCGGCATCACCCTCGGTGTCATCACCGGCATGCGGCGCGGCAAGCCCGTCGACACCGGGGTGCTGCTGCTGACCCTCATCGTGATCTCGGTGCCGACCTTCGTCACCGGCTACGTCCTGCAGTACCTGTTCGGCGTGCAGCTGAAGTGGACCGCCCCCTCGGTCTCGCCCGAGGCGCCCTTCAACGAGCTGATCCTGCCCGGCCTGGTGCTCGCCCTGGTGTCACTGGCGTACGTCACCCGGCTCACCCGCACCTCCATCGCCGAGAACACCCGCGCCGACTACCTGCGCACCGCGGTGGCCAAGGGGCTGCCGCGGCGCCGCATCATCATCCGGCACCTGCTGCGCAACTCGCTCATCCCGGTGGTCACCTTCATCGGCACCGACGTCGGCTTCCTCATGGGCGGCGCCATCGTCACCGAGCGGATCTTCAACATCCACGGCGTCGGCTTCCAGCTCTACCAGGGCATCCTGCGCAACAACGCGCCGACCGTCGTCGGCTTTGTCACCATCCTGGTGCTGGTCTTCCTGCTCGCCAACCTGCTGGTCGACCTGCTCTACGCGGTCCTGGACCCGAGGATCCGTTATGCCTGACACCAACCCGATCGACCCGGAGCAAGGCCCCATCGCCCCCGGCGGCGGCTACGGGGGCGGCATGGACCTGGCCGCCTCCGACGCCGAGGCGCTGGAGCGCGAGCCCGGGCACGGCCAGGAACCGGGCGGGCCGACGGGCAAGCCGCGCAGCCTGTGGTCCGACGCCTGGCGGGACCTGCGGCGCAACCCCATCTTCATCATCTCGGTGCTGATCATCCTCTTCCTGATCTTCATCTCGCTGTGGCCCGGCACCATCGCCACCCAGGACCCGCTCGCGGCGAACCTCTCCAAGTCGCAGGCCGGCCCCGAGCCCGGTCACCCGTTCGGCTTTGACTCGCAGGGCCGCGACGTCTACACCCGGGTGGTCTACGGGGCCCGCGCGTCGGTCACCGTGGGCGTGTGCGCGACCCTCGGGGTGGTGCTGCTCGGCAGCGTCCTCGGCGGGCTCGCCGGCTTCTTCGGCGGCTGGTGGGACGCGATCCTCTCCCGGATCAGCGACATCTTCTTCGGCATCCCCGTCGTGCTCGGCGGCCTGGTGTTCCTGTCGGTGGTCACCAACAGCACGGTGTGGCCGGTCATCGGCTTCATGGTGCTGCTGGGCTGGCCGCAGATCGCCCGTATCGCCCGCGGCTCGGTCATCACCGCCCGGCAGAACGACTACGTGCAGGCCGCCCGGGCGCTCGGCGCCGGCAACTCCCGGATGCTGCTGCGGCACATCGCGCCCAACGCCGTCGCGCCCGTCATCGTCGTCGGCACCATCGCCCTCGGCACGTACATCGCCCTGGAGGCGACGCTGTCCTACCTCGGCGTCGGCCTCAAGCCGCCCACCGTCTCCTGGGGGATCGACATCTCCGACGCGTCCAACCAGATCCGCAACGCGCCCCACATGCTGCTGTGGCCCGCCGGCGCGCTGAGCATCACCGTGCTGGCGTTCATCATGCTCGGCGACGCGGTGCGCGACGCCCTCGACCCCAAGCTGCGCTGAGGAGCCCGCCGACATGGCCACTGCTGCCGAGATGAGCACCGAGCCCGTATCCGCCAGGGGCGGCCCGCTGCTGGACGTACGGAACCTGCATGTGGAGTTCCGCACCCGGGAGGGCGTCGCCAGGGCCGTCAACGGCGTCGACTACGCCGTGGACGCCGGCGAGACGCTCGCGGTGCTCGGCGAGTCCGGCTCGGGCAAGTCGGTCACCGCCCAGGCGATCATGGGCATCCTGGACTCCCCGCCGGGCTTCGTCACGCAAGGGCAGGTCCTCTTCCACGGCGAGGACCTGCTGAAGTTCGGCACCGAGCAGCGCCGCAAGGTGCGCGGCGCCCGGATGGCGATGATCTTCCAGGACGCGCTGTCCGCCCTCAACCCGGTCCTCAACGTCGGCGAGCAGCTCGGCGAGATGTTCACCGTGCACCGCGGCCTGTCCCGCAAGGACGCCCGCGCCAAGGCCGTCGAGCTGATGGAGCGGGTACGCATCCCCGCGGCCAAGGAGCGGGTGCGCAGCTACCCGCACCAGTTCTCCGGCGGCATGCGGCAGCGGGTGATGATCGCCATGGCCATGGCGCTGGAACCCGAGCTGATCATCGCCGACGAACCGACGACCGCGCTGGACGTCACCGTGCAGGCCCAGGTCATGGACCTGCTCGCCGAGCTCCAGCGCGAGTACAACATGGGCCTGATCCTCATCACCCATGACCTGGGCGTCGTCGCCGACGTCGCCGACAAGATCGCGGTGATGTACGCCGGCCGGATCGTGGAGACCTCACCGGTCCACGACATCTACCGCGCGCCCGCCCACCCGTACACCAAGGGCCTGCTCGACTCCATCCCCCGGGTGGACCAGAAGGGCCAGGAGCTCTACGCCATCAAGGGCCTGCCGCCCAACCTGCTGCACATCCCGCCCGGCTGCGCCTTCCACCCGCGCTGCCCGCTGGCGCAGGACATCTGCCGGACGAAGATCCCGCCGCTCTACCGGGTCAGCGAGGTGCGGGCCAGCGCCTGCCACTTCTGGAAGGAGTGCATCGGTGACGACCGCCCCGCAGCCGACAAAACCTGAGCCGTCCGCGTCCGGCTCGCCGGGACGCGAGCCGATCCTCCAGGTCCGCGGCCTGGTCAAGCACTTCCCGCTGACCCAGGGCATCCTGTTCAAGAAGCAGGTCGGCGCGGTGCAGGCGGTCGACGGGGTGGACTTCGACCTCTACCCCGGCGAGACGCTGGGCATCGTCGGCGAGTCCGGCTGCGGCAAGTCCACCGTGGCCAAGCTGCTGATGAACCTGGAGCAGCCCACCCGCGGCGAGATCCTGTACCGCGGCGAGGACATCAGCAAGCTCTCCGGCCGGGCCCTGAAGGCGGTGCGGCGCAACATCCAGATGGTCTTCCAGGACCCGTACACCTCGCTCAACCCGCGGATGACGGTCGGCGACATCATCGGCGAGCCCTTCGAGATCCACCCCGACGCGGCGCCCAAGGGCGAGCGCCGCAGGCGCGTGCAGGAGCTGCTGGACGTCGTCGGGCTCAACCCGGAGTACATCAACCGCTATCCGCACCAGTTCTCCGGCGGCCAGCGGCAGCGCATCGGCATCGCCCGCGGGCTCGCGCTGCGGCCGGAGATCATCGTCGCCGACGAGCCGGTCTCGGCCCTCGACGTGTCGGTGCAGGCGCAGGTCGTCAACCTCATGGAGCGGCTGCAGGACGAGTTCGACCTGTCGTACATGTTCATCGCGCACGACCTGTCGATCGTCCGGCACATCGCGGACCGGGTCGGCGTGATGTACCTCGGGCGGATCGTGGAGACCGGCGCGGACGCGGCGATCTACGAGCACCCCACGCACCCGTACACCCAGGCGCTGCTCTCGGCGGTGCCGGTGCCCAACCCCGAGGCGCGCGAGCACCGCGAACGCATCATCCTCAGCGGGGACGTGCCCTCGCCGGCCGATCCGCCCTCGGGCTGCCGCTTCCGCACCCGGTGCTGGAAGGCGCAGGAGAAATGCGTCGTCGAGGACCCGCCGCTGACCGTCCCCGACGTCTTCCGCGGCACCGCGGGCCCGGCCGAGCACCCCTCGGCCTGCCACTTCGCCGAGGAGAAGATCGTGGTGCCGCGCGACGAATGAGGCCCCGCTCGTACGGAGCAGGGCCTCGGGGGGTGCCGGCAAGGGCTTACCGGGGAGTGCGGGGCCGTGCGGACCACGCCGGGGCCGTTCGGCGCGGTCCGCACGGCTGTCTCACGGGCGCCCGGCCGCGCTCCCGGCGCCGTCCTGGAAGTCCTCGCCATCGCCGACACCGTCGACACCGCCGACGTCGTCGAGCGCGTCCTCGATCGCGGCGAGCGCCGGGTCCAGCACCACGTCCTCGGTCCGGCCGGTGATCGTCGGCTCCTCCGGGTGGTGGCACGCCGTCAGATGGCCCTCCGCCGACCCGCCGAGCCGCACCAGCGGCGGCTCCTCGGCCGCGCACACCTCGGTGGCCTTCCAGCAGCGGGTGCGGAAGTGGCAGCCCGAGGGCGGGTTCACCGGCGAGGGCACGTCACCGGCCAGCCGGATCCGCTCGCGTTCGGTCCCGCCGTCGGTCAGGTCGGCCTCCGGCACCGCGGACAGCAGCGCGTGGGTGTACGGGTGGCGTGGCCGCAGGTAGATCGAGTCGCGGTCGCCGACCTCCACGATCTTGCCCAGGTACATCACCGCGACCCGCTCGGAGAAGTGCCGCACGATCGCCAGGTCGTGCGCGATGAACAGGAACGCGATGCCGAGCTCGCGCTGCACCTGCTGGAGCAGGTTGACCACCTGCGCCTGGATCGACACGTCCAGCGCCGAGACCGGCTCGTCGGCCACGATCAGCTTGGGCTCCAGGGCCAGCGCGCGCGCCACCCCGATGCGCTGCCGCTGGCCGCCGGAGAACTCGTGCGGGAAGCGGTTGTAGTGCTCGGGGTTGAGCCCCACGGTCTCCAGCAGCTCGCGCACCCGCTGCTCCCGGCCGCCGGGCGGCTCGATGCCGTTGATCTCCATCGGGCCGCGGATGATCGTGCCGACCGTCTGCCGCGGGTTCAGCGACGAGTACGGGTCCTGGAAGATCATCTGTATCTCGGAGCGGACCGGCGCCAGCTCCTTGCGGGAGGCGTGCGTGATGTCCCGGCCGCGGTAGGAGATCGAGCCGGCGGTCGGCTCCAGCAGCCGGGTCACCAGCCGCCCGGTGGTGGACTTGCCGCAGCCGGACTCGCCGACCAGGCCAAAGCTCTCGCCCGCCCGTACCGTCAGGTCGACCCCGTCGACCGCCTTGACCGCGCCGACCTGGCGCTTGAACGGGAAGCCGCCCATGACGGGGAAGTGCTTGGCGAGGCCGCGCACCTCCAGCAGCGTCTCGCCCGGCGGCTCGGCCGCCCGCGCCGCCGCCGGGGCCTTGGACAGTGAGATGTCGTTGCTCATATCGATGCCTGCCCTGGTGCCCGTCAGCCGAGCCGCGGCTGAATGGTCTCGATGAACACGGACCGCTTCTGCTGGTCCGTCAGATGGCACGCCGACCCGCGGCCGAGCGGCAGGTCCGGCCGCTGCACCGCGCACCGCCCGCCGCCGACCAGGTCGGTGTAGCCGCACCGCGGATGGAAGGCGCAGCCCGGCGGCGGCGCGAGCAGGCTCGGCGGCGCCCCCGGGATCGGGGTCAGCTGCTCGTTGACGTCCGACATCAGCCGCGGCATCGAGCCCAGCAGCCCCCAGGTGTACGGGTGCTGCGGCTCGGTCAGCAGCTGGCGCGTCGAGCCGCGCTCCACCGCCCGGCCCGCGTACATCACCAGCAGGTCGTCGGCGACCTTGGACACCACGCCCAGGTCGTGGGTGATCAGGATGATCGCCGAGCCGAACTCCTGCTGCAGGTCCGACAGGAGGTCCAGGATCTGTGCCTGCACCGTCACGTCCAGCGCGGTCGTCGGCTCGTCGGCGATCAGCAGGTCCGGGTTGCACACCAGTGCCATCGCGATCATCGCGCGCTGCCGCATACCGCCGGAGAACTGGTGCGGGTAGTCGTCGACCCGCAGCCGCGGCTGCGGGATGCCGACCTTCTCCAGCATCTCGATGGCCCGCTCCCGGCCCTCGCGCTTGCTGGCCCCGCGGTGCTTGACGTACGGCTCGGCGATCTGCCGGCCGACGGTGTAGTACGGCGACAGCGCGGTGAGCGAGTCCTGGAAGATCATCGCCATCCGGTTGCCGCGCAGCCGCTCCAGGGTGCGGTTGCTCGCCCCGGTCAGCTCCTGGCCGTCCAGCACGATCTCGCCGGCGATCTCGGTGGTCGCCGGGTTGTGCAGGCCCAGCACGGCCAGGTTGGTCACCGACTTGCCCGAGCCCGACTCGCCGACGATGCCGAGGGTCTGGCCGCGCTGCAGGTCGAAGGACAGCCCGTCGACCGCCTTGACGATGCCGTCCTCGGTGGAGAAGCGCACGTACAGGTCGCGGACCGAGAGGAAGGCCCCCTGCGCGGCCTTGGGGGCGGCGTCCTCCGGTGTGGTCATGGTGGTCACTGCCGGTCTCCTAGGACAGCCGGATGCGCGGGTCGATGAACGCGTAGACGGCGTCCACGAGGATGTTGAAGAGGACGATCATGGCGGAGCTGAAGAGCATCACGCCCATCAGCATCGGCAGGTCCGTCTTGGTCACCGAGTCGATCGCCAGCCGGCCGAGCCCGGTGAGCTGGAAGGTCCACTCGGTGATCATCGCGCCGCCGAGCAGCGAGCCCAGGTCGATGCCGAGGATCGTCACGATCGGGATGAGCGAGCCGCGCCAGGCGTAGCGGAAGAAGACGTAGGCGCCGGACATGCCCTTGGCGCGGGCGGTGCGGACGTGCTCCTCCTGGAGCTGCTCGATCATCGTCGAGCGCGCCATACGCGTGTAGTTCGCGGTGAACAGGATCGACAGCACGCACCAGGGGATGATCAGGCCGCTGAACCAATGGACCGGGTTCTGGGTGAGCGGCACGTACTTCGGCTGGTCGAGGATGTGGTTGTTGTAGACCAGCAGCGCCAGGACGAGCGGCCCGACGAAGTAGATCTGCATCGAGCTGAGCACCAGCGAGGCGGAGCTGAGGACCTTGTCGACGGCGCTGCCGCGCCGCCAGGCGGCCAGCATGCCGGTCCCGAGGCCGAAGAGCAGGAAGACCACCATCGAGCCCAGCGCGAGCGAGAGCGTGGTGGGCAGCCGGTCGATCAGGGTGGGCCACACCGGCTCGCTGTTGGCGAAGGAGTAGCCGAAGCAGGGGGCCGGGCAGTTGCCGGCCGCGAAGTGGTGGCCGGTGAAGATCCGCACCATGAACAGGTAGTACTGCACCGGGACCGGATGGTCGAGCCCCAGGTTGTGGTGGATGGTCTTCAGGTTGTCCGGCGTGCAGTTCTTGCCGCAGGACAGCAGCGCCGGGTCGTGCGGGATCGCGAAGAACAGGAAGAACGTGAAGGCGCTGATGAACAGCAGGATGACCACGGCGCCGAGCGTCCGGCGGACGAGGAATCGAAGCATGGCGGTCGCAGCTCTCTCAAGGACGGCGGCGGTGGACCGGGATCCGGGGCGCCCCGGTGGGGCCGGACGGCTGCCCGGCCCCACCGCGGCGGTCGAACGGGGTTTACTGCTTGACGAAGAGCTTGGTCGCGTCGATCGCCGAGAACATGTTGTTGTACACGGCGCCGCCGACCTTCGAGCCGAACAGCTGGAGCTGCTTGTAGTAGACGGTCGGAACGCCCGGGATCACCTTGGTGACGATGTAGGTGTTCAGGTCGAACCACGCCTTCTGCGCCGCCGCCGGGTCGGTCAGGGCCTCGATCCGGTCGATCTCGGAGTTGATGTGCGCGTCGTTGACGTGCGCGTAGTTCGGGGCCTGGTCGGCGATCGTGCGGCCGTCGAAGACCGGCGGGATCACCGTCGAGGCGCTCGGCCAGTCGGCACCCCACGCCGAGGCGTAGATGTCGTACTGGTTGTCGACCTTGCCGATCAGGTCGTAGTAGGTGTCCGAGGGCAGTTCCTTGCGCTGCACGTCGAAGCCGGCGGCCTTCAGGGCGGTGGCGATGGTCACCGAGTACTGCTGGCCCGCGGTGGTGTTGACGTACGCGTAGGTGATCTTGGTGTTGAGCTTGCCGGCGTCGGTGAGGATCTTCTTCGCCGCAGCCGCGTCGCCGTTGGGGTTGGCGGCCTTGCCCAGCGGGTCGGCCTTCTGGTAGCCGGCCAGCGACGGGCTCAGGAAGCCGCCGGCGTACTCGGCACCGTACTCGGCGCCGAGCGCCTGGTAGACGGCCTTGGTCGGGATCGCCAGCGCCAGCGCCTTGCGGACGTCGAAGTCGGTGAGCCGCTTCATGTTGAAGTCGATCTGCCCGACGAAGGGCTGGTAGCCGGCCACCGTGCGCTTGTAGATCGCCGGGTCGCCCACCACCTTCGGGGTGTTGTCGGTGTCGACCGCGTTGTCGAAGCTCACCGAGGTCTGGTTCTCACCGGAGTCGGACATCAGCCGCTTGGTGGAGTCCTCGGCCTGGTGGTTGAAGGTGATCGCGAAGGTGTCCACGTACTGGTGCCGCGCCGAGTCGGTGTTCGGGTCCCAGTTGGGGTTCTTCACCAGGGTCATCGACTTGCCCTGGTCGAAGTTCTTGATCATGTACGGGCCGCTGGCCACCGGCGCCTTGTCATACGCCTGCTTGGTGTCCTTCGCGGAGTCCACGACCGAGTAGCCGGGCATCGCGAACAGGTACGGGGTGTCGGTCTGCGGCTTGGGGAAGTGGAAGACGATGGTCTTCGCGTCCGGCGTCGACAGCAGCGTGTCCGGCAGGTGGGCGCCCTTGTACGGGCCGTCCGGCAGCAGCTTGCGGTAGTCGGTGCCGGCGGTGTTGGCCAGCCACTGCTGGAGGTAGGCCGGGCCGTTGGTGATGAACGGCGCGAACAGCCGCTCCACCGACCAGCGGATGTCCTTGGACGTGATCGGCGTGCCGTCCTGGAACTTGATGCCGTCCTTGAGGTGGTACGTCCAGGTCTTGCCGCCGTCGGACTGCTCACCGCTGTTGGTGGCCAGGTCGCCGACCACGGTGTACTTGCCGGCGTTGTCCAGCTTGTACGTCGTCAGGCCGCGGTGGATCAGCGTCGCGAGCTGGCCCTCGTTGGAGACGTAGATCTGGCCCGGGTCCAGGTGGGTGTAGCTGTCGCGCTCCAGCACGTTCATCGTGCCGCCGGGCGTCGCCCCGGGCACCGGCTCGGCCGGGCCCTTGGAGGCCGCGTCGTCACCGAAGGTGATCTGGCCGGCCAGCTGCTGGGCGCTCTTGCTCTGCTTGACCTTGGCGTCCTTGTTCTCGGTGGTGCTGTTCCCGCCGCCCCCGCCACTGCTGCACGCGGTCAGGACCAGCGCGCCGGCGGCGACCGTCGCCAGCAACGCGGTCCGCGTTCTACGCATGTAGAGTCTCATTTCGGTTGTGCACCCCTGTTCGTTGTAGCGATGAGCTGCCTGAAGGTCCGGTGCGGGGCGACGCCGCCCCCGCAACGGCGTCCCTAACGTGCGGCCTTCGGGTCGAAGGCGTCACGGACCGAATCCCCGAGCAGGTTGAAGGCGACGATGAAGACCACCATCGCGATGCCGGGGAAGAACATGTACGTGAGGTCGTTCTGGTAGACCTCGGCGCCGCGGGCGAACATCCGTCCCCAGTCCGGCGTCGGCTCGATGAGCCCGACCCCCAGGAAGGACAGTCCGGCTTCCGCGGTGACGAAGGCAGGCAGCATCAGGGTGCTCTGCACCAGGATCGGCGTCACCAGGTTGGGCAGCAGCTCGCGCCGGACGATCCGCCACGACGAGGCCCCGGTCACCCGGGCCGCCTCGATGAACTCCCGCTCGCGCAGGCTCAGCACCTGGCCGCGCAGCAGCCGGGCCAGGCCCATCCAGCCGAGGAACCACTGCACCGAGATGAGCGCCACCACGCGTAGGTACGTGGGTGTCTCGTCGACGGGGCTGACGAACACCGCGGTGACCACCGGCATGACGGCGACGAAGAACAGCTGCGCCGGCAGGGCCATCAGCAGGTCGGTGACCCGGCCGATGAAGTAGTCGGTCTTCCCGCCCACGTAACCGGCCGTGACGCCCATCACGATCGCGGTGGCCGTGACCGCGAGGGTCACGGCCACCGCGATGCTCAGCGAGGTGCGGATGCCGTAGACCAGCTGCATGAAGACGTCCCGCCCGAGGTTCGGCTCGATACCGAACCAGAACCGGCTGCTCATGCCGCCGTTGGGCGCGATCGGGTAGCCGAAGTCGTTGAGCAGGCCCGGCTCGTTGGTGCCGTACAGCGTGTACGGGTCCTTGCCGTAGAGCTTCGATATGACCGGCGCGAAGATGCCGACCAGGAAGAAGAAGCCTACGACGTAGGCGGATATGACGCCCGTGCGGTCGCGTTTGAACCGCTGCCACATCAGCTGCCCGGGTGAGCGCCCGGCCAGCTCGGCCGGCGCAGCGGTGCCGCTGTCGGCGATCTGCCCCGGCTCGCCGGGGGGACCGGCGAGGGTGGTCTCGGTGGAACTCGTCATCGCGATGGCCCCCGCTGCTGCTTGCGTTGTCGCTTGTCACTGGAGCTGATGGCTGAGATGCCCGCGACGGGTTGAGGCGTCGTGAGTTGCCGGGACTGTCGCAATGAAAGCAAGTTCCAGTCAAGAGGGCGTGGAGGGAAGAAAGCGTGATCCACTGCTTCTTGAGCGAACATTGAGCAGATCGTCTTCCGGGCGTGCTTGACAGCACCCGGGACGGGTGGGCATTCCGGATATTTCCGGGTCAATCGCGTTTACACGCGAGCAATCTCGCTGTCGCAACACCGATATACGGACCGGGTTTCCTGGAGTCCGTACTCCTCGGGGGCGCAGCGCCGCCGTGCCCTCAGCGGGTCAACGCGCGGTGCAGGAAGGCCACCTGGAGCAGCAGCAGGTTTTCGGCGACCTGCTCCTGGGGAGTCATGTGCGTGACGCCGCCCGACAGCGGGAGCACCTCGTGCGGGCGGCCGGCGGCCAGCAGCGCGGTCGACAGCCGCAGCGAGTTGGCCACCAGGACGTTGTCGTCGGCGAAGCCGTGGATGATCATCAACGGCCGTGCGGGCTCGGCCAGATGGGGAATGCCGTCCGCGGTGACGACGGAGTTCTCGTCGTAGGCGGCCGGCTGCTCCTGCGGCATCCCGAGGTAGCGCTCGGTGTAGTGCGTGTCGTACAGCCGCTGCTCGGTCAGCGGGGCGCCCGCGATGCCCGCGTGGAAGACGTCCGGGCGGCGCAGCACCGCCAGCGACGCCAGCGTCCCGCCGAAGGACCAGCCGCGGATCGCCACCCGCGACAGATCCAGCGGGAATTGCCCGGCCAGGGACCGCAGCGCGTCGATCTGGTCGTCCAGCACCACCTCGGCCAGCCGGCCGCCGCCGATCGCCTTCTCCCACGCCGGGGAGCGGCCCGGGGTGCCGCGGCCGTCGGCGACGACCACCGCGAAGCCCTGGTCGGCGAACCACTGCGACACCAGGTGCGCGTTGTGCGCGGCCAGTACGCGCTGGCCGTGCGGCCCGCCGTACGGGTCCATCAGCACCGGCAGCGGGCCGTCGCCCTCCGCGTGACCGGACGGCAGCAGCACCGCGCACGGGATGCGCCGCTCGCCGGCCTCCGTGAGCCGCACCCGGGCGGTCAGCGACGGCAGTTCCGCGTGCGAGACGATCCGCGCGACCTCGCGGCCGGCGCGCAGCACCCGCGCGCCCGACCCCGGCCGGTCCGGCACCGCCGACACCAGGACGGTGACCTCGCCCGCGCGCACCGCCGTATGCACGCCCGGCTCCTCGGTGAGGCGCGCCGCGCCCTGCCCGGTGACCCGGAAGACATGGATCTCGCCGGTCCGCGGCTCCTTCGCCGCCGGGCCCGCGGAGGCGGCCACCAGCACGTCCGGCCCGTCGGCCGCGAGCACCGACCGTACGTGCAACTCGCCGTCGGTCCACGGCTGCTGACCGGCCATCAGGACCCGGACGCCGGCCGCGTCGGTGATCCGCAGCAGTGTCCCGTCCGGGCGCAGGGCCGGCACGCCGGGGAAAAGATCAAGCCAAACTCGATCTTCCTCGACGACCGCGGTCCGGGTCGCGCCGGTCGCCGGGTCCACCGTCAGGTAGTGCTGGGTGCGCTGGTCGCGGGTCTGGACCAGCAGCACCGGGTCGCCGGCCGCCGACCAGTGCACCGCCGCGAGGTAGGGGAAACGCCCCCGGTCCCACGGCACTTCGCGGCGCGAGCCGTCCAGGCCCAGCAGCCACAGCGTCACCTCGGCGTTCGGCGTGCCCGCCGCCGGGTAGGCCACCTCGCGCGGCGCGCGGTCCGGCTGCGCCGGCTCCGACAGCCACCGCCGGGCCACCCCCGACTCGTCGACCCGGGCCGCCAGCAGCGCCGAGCCGTCCGGCGCCCACCAGAAGCCGCGGTGCCGGCCCATCTCCTCGGCCGCGACGAACTCCGCGAGGCCCCAGGTGACGTCGGCGCCGTCCGGCTCGGCGAGGGCGCGCTCGTGCGTGCCGTCCGCGGCGACGACGCGCAGGGCGCCGCCCGCGGCGAAGGCGATCCAGCGGCCGTCCGGCGAGGGGCGCGGGTCCACCACGGGGCCGGGCACGGGCAGTTCGCGGGCGCCGCCGCTACGGGCTGCGCCCTGGGCCGCGTTCGTGGCGCCGTCCTGGGCTGCGTCCTGGGCTTGGTCCTGAGCTGCCGCCGTGAGGTCCGCCGTGAAGAGCCGGCCGGACAGCGCGAAGGCGGCCGTCGTCACGGCGGAGTCCGTCGCGTAGGCCACCACGCCCGCCGAGCCCTCGCGGCTGCGCTCCCGGCGGGCCCGCTCGGCCGCCGGCAGGTCCTCCCGCGACCCGCCCAGCAGCGCCGCCGGGTCGGCCGCGACCCGCTCCCGTACGCCCTCGGCGGCGCCTTCCGCGGGCAGGTCCAGCACCCACAGCACCTGGGCGGTGTCCGTGCCGGAGCGCGAGCGCAGGAAGACCACCCGCTCCCCGTCCGGCGCGACGGTGAACGCGCGCGGCACCCCGAGGGTGAACCGCTGTGTCCGTGCGTGCTGCCGGGGGAATGAGAGGTACGTCATACCCGAGACACTAGGGGGTGGCGCCGACAAGCGCCTCCGGATAACCGCCCGGCACCGCCGCGTACCACCCGACCTGCGGCGCGGGGAGCCGGGCCGACAAGGGGTCGGGGAGCGTCCGTGGCTGGATCTGGTCATGCGCCCCCGCGTGCTTCCGTGCTCCGACATATGCGGTGCCACGGAAAGTTATGATCCGTTGCCATGGGTGGGTAATAAGCATGTGGCAACTGACATCATCCCTGCGTCCGACCTGGAGGTGAGCCGCTGTGGCACTCTCGATTTCGGCGGTGCTGCTGCTGCTGATCATCGTGTTCCTGCTGATCCGACGGTCCGGGTTGAAATGGGGCCATGCCGTCGCCTGCACCCTGCTGGGCTTCTACCTGGCGAGCTCGTCGTGGGCGCCGCAGATCAGCGACTTCACCAACAACGTCGCGGGGATGATCTCGGACATCAAGTTCTGAGCCGCCGCGTTCCAGGCGCCACCGGCGGGAGTCGTAGGCTTCCGCCATGACCGACAGAACGACCCCGCCGGCGCGGCGGTTGCTGTTCGTCCACGCCCACCCGGACGACGAGACGATCAACAACGGCGCCACCATGGCCAAGTACGCGGCGGAAGGCGCCCTCGTCACCCTGGTGACCTGCACCCTGGGTGAGGAGGGCGAGGTCATCCCGCCCGAGCTGGCGCACCTGGCCGCCGACCGCGACGACACCCTGGGCGAGCACCGCATCGGTGAACTGGCCGCCGCGATGGCCGAGCTGGGCGTCACCGACCACCGCTTCCTCGGCGGCCCCGGCCGCTACCGCGACTCCGGCATGATGGGCCTGGCGCAGAACGACGTACCCGGCAGCTTCTGGCAGGCCGACCTCGACGAGGCCGCGGGCCACCTGGCCGACGTGATCCTGGACGTACGGCCGCAGGTGCTCGTCACCTACGACGACAACGGCGGCTACGGGCACCCCGACCACATCCAGGCGCACCGGGTCGCGCTGCGCGGCTACGAACTCGCCGCCGAGCGCGGGTACACCGTGGAGCGGGTCTTCGAGATCTGCACCCCGCGGTCGGTCGTCGAGGAGGGCTTCCGGCGGCTGGCCGCCGCGGGCAAGGACTTCCCCTTCCCCTCCGTCGCCACCGTCGACGACGTCCCCGGTGTCGTCGACGACGCGCTGGTGACCGCGGCGGTCGACGGCACCGCCTACGCCGGGCACAAGACGGCGGCGATGCGGGCGCACGCGACGCAGATCGCGGTGGACGGGCCGTTCTTCGCGCTGTCCAACGACCTGGGCCAGCCGTTCTTCAGCACCGAGTACTACCGGCAGGTGCGCGGTGAGGCGCTGCCGCGCGGGGCGGACGGCGGGCCGGCTCCCGATCTCTTCCCGGCATACGGCGCTTCCGGCTCGGCTTCGGGTCCTGCTTCCGGCTCGGTTTCCGGCTCGGTTTCCGGTCGCGCTTCCGGCTCCGCTTCCGGCCCTGGCGGGGGTGCGGTGTGACGACGCCGGTCTCGCTCGGCCGCATCCTCGGCTACCTCGGCCTCGCCGTCCTCGGCGCGGTCGTCGCGCTCGCCGGGGCGCTCGTGCAGGACGCCTGGCCGCCCGGCGGGCTGCTGCTGTCGCTCGCGGGCTGCGCGGCACTCTTCTACGGCGGCTGGGCCGCCACCGGCAGCCGGATCGGGGTCGCGGTGCCCGCCGCCTTCTGGCTGGTGTGCGTGGTGCTGCTCAGCACCACCCGGCCCGAGGGCGACTTCCTCTTCGCGGCCGGCGCGAGTTCGTACCTCTACCTCCTGGGCGGCGCCCTGCTCGCGGTGATCTGCGCCACGGTGCCCTACCTGACCTCATCAGGGGCGAATAGGGCCTGACTTGGCGGGCAGGGGCGAGCACATGGTTGGCTGAGCCCCGAGGGTTCCCGCCGACCAGGGCCGCGCTCCGCGGCAGGTCGGTATGGTGGGGCCCGCCGGCGAGCCGCAAGCGGGGAACCATGTCGGGCGGCGAAGCACACCGGGAGAGCCTGCTTTGACTCGTGAAACAGACAGTTCGTCCTCCGGGACCCAGGGCGGTCGCGGCGGAGCGGCGTACCCGTCCGGGACGCAGCCGTACGGCAGCCGCCCCTTCCCCTCGCTGCACCCGCAGGAGCGGGCCCGGGCCGCGGGCGCGCCGGACGAGGGCGCGGGGGCTGCTGCGGGGGGCGGGGCCGGTGCGGACGCCGGGGCCGAGGGCGGTGCGGGCGCGGGTACGGGAGCCGGTGCGGGCGCCGGGACCGGGGCCGGTGCCGGTGCCGGGCGGGAGCCGGGCGCTGAGCCGCCCGCGCCGGACGAGCCCAGGACCGAGACGACGCTGACCACCCGGATCCGGATCAACATCCCCGGCTCGCGGCCGATCCCGCCCGTCGTGGTGCGCACGCCGGTCGACGAGGCCACCGCTGCCGCCGCCGCGGCCTCGCAGGCCCCGGCCGAGACGCCCGAGCCCGAGCCGGAGAGCCGGCCGGAGCCGGAGCCGGAGAAGACCACCAGCGACTGGTTCGCGCCGCGCAAGCAGGCGGCTGCGCCGGCAGGTCCGGGTGCGGGGCCGGGCGCCGGGCCGGGTGCTGGGTCGTCCTTCGGGGACGGCGGGGCGCCGGGGGCTGCTCCCGGTGCGCGGACGCCGTTCGGCGAGCCGGCCGCGCCCGCGTCCCCGTACGGCACGCAGGGCACGGGCCCCTACCTCCCGCCGCCGGCCGGCGGTGCCGGCGGTTCCGGCGGGGTGCCCGGTGACGCCGAGGCCGCGCGCGGGCCGCACGACACCCCGGCGGAGGGCTTCGCCTCGCCGTTCGGCGCGGGCTCCGCCTTTGACCCGGCGGGCGGCGCGAGACCCGGCTCCGTACCGCAGCCGCCGCAGGCTCCGCAGCCGCCGCAGGCCGGCAACCAGGCTCCGCCGTTCGGCGCGGGCTCGCCGTTCGACACCGCGGCGATGCCCCGCGTGGAGGAGGGCGGCTCGCCGTACGACACCGGGGCTACGCCTGCGGTGGGAGGCCCGTACGACACCGGGTCCACGCCGCTGCCGGGCGGCCCCTCCCCGTACGACACCGGGGGTGCGCCCGTGGTCGGAGGCCCGTACGACACGGGGTCGCAGCCCTCGCCGTACGACACGGGCTCCCAGCCGTCCCCCTTCGACACCGGCTCGCAGCCCTCCCCCTTCGACACCGGCTCGCAGCCCTCGCCCTTCGACACCGGATCCCAGCGCTCCCCGTACGACACGGGCTCGCAGCCGTTCGGCACCGACGACTTCCCGCCCGGCGTGCCGCGCCCCACCGAGGGCGGCGGCCAGGAGGGCCCGTACGCGGCGCCCGGCGCCGCGCCCTTCGGGGGCCGCCTCGACGCGCCCAGTGGCCCGACCGCGGGCCCGGCGACCGGCCCCGTCACCGTGCCGCCGCTCGGGCCCGAGCCCGGCGGGAGCGACAACGAGGAGCGGGTCTCCGGCGACACGCTCGTCAGCGGCATCCCCGCGGTCTCCGCCGGCGGCCCGCGCGGGCCGCGCCAGACCGCCCCCCGCGGACCGGCAGCCGAGCCGGAGCCGGCCCCGAAGGCCCCGGCGCCCGCCCCCGCGCCGGCCGCCGCCCGGCCGGCGAAGAAGGGCCGCTCCAAGCCGGTGCTGCTGGTCGCCGCGATCGGCGTCGTGCTCGCCGTCGCGTACGGCGCCGGCCTGCTGATGAACCACGCCGACGTGCCCAAGGGCACCACGGTGATGGGCGTCGACATCGGCAACCAGAACCGCGGGACGGCCGTCAAGATGCTCGACGAGGCGCTCGGCAACCGCCCGACCGCGCCCATCCAGCTCACGGTCGGCGGCAAGAAGCAGACCCTCAAGCCGTCCGTGGCGGGTCTGTCCGTCGACACCGACGCGACCGTGCGCGGCCTCGCGCACGCCGACTACAACCCGGTCTCCGTGATCGGCTCCCTCTTCGGCGGCAGCCGCACCGCCGACCCGGTGTTCGTCGTGGACGAGGACAAGCTCAAGTCCGCCCTCCAGGCCCTCGCGGGCAAGGGCGGCGCGGGCACCGAGGGGATGGTCCGCTTCGAGGACCACAAGGCCATCGCCGTCCCCGGCACCCCCCGCACGACCTTCGACGTCGCCGCCGCGGCCCAGCAGGTCGAGGCCGCCTACCGCACCCGCGCCGAGACCGGCACCGACCAGGTCGTGGCCCTCAACGCCACCACCCAGCCCCCCAAGGTCACCCAGGCCGAACTCGACGCCGCGGTCAACGGCTTCGGCAAGTCGGCGATGTCCGGCAAGGTCACCGTGCGCGCCTACGGCGTCCACGAGATCTCCTTCGACAACACCCTCCCGAAGTTCCTGACGATGACCGCCACCCCCGACGGCAAACTCGCCCCGCACATCGACCTGGTGGAACTCAAGAAGCTCTACTCCCACACCTTCGACAACGTCCTCCTCGAACGCGGCGACGGCTCCAAGACCCCCGTCACCCCCCAGGACGTCGCCACCGCCCTCATCCAGGCCCTCAACGCCACCAACCCCGCCGACCGCACGGTCACCTTCCCGAACCTGGGGTAGACCCCGGTCCGCCCCGCCTCCGTCCCCGCCGACCCGGCGCAGCCGCAGTGGCCGCGCCGGGTCGCGCCGTTTCCGGCGCCGGGTGCCGCGGCCGGGGGGACAAGGGGACGGGGCGGGGGATCGGCGTAAGAATAGGGAGGAAAGGGGGCAGAGCGGTACGGAGGGTGAGGCTGGTGATGGGGTGATGGATGCCGCACCCGGTGGGCTGGGCGTCGAGCGTGGGGATGCGCTGCGGCTGCGGATGGTGGAGGCCGAGGCCGCGGGGGGGATGGGGGAGCCGGATCTGCTGCGGGTCGCGTTGCAGCAGGCGGTCGCCGCGCTGTGCGGGTTCGGGGGGCTGGTGCATTTGGCGGGTGAGGAGGGCGTGCTGCGGCTCGCGGTGGCCAACGGGCTGCCGGCCGGGCTCGCGCGGCGGTGGGACGAGGTGGCGTCGCAGGCCGCGACCGCGCCGTCGCTCGCCGTGTCGCGGGGGCGGGTGGTGTGGTCGCCGCGCTGGCCCGAGGCGGGGCAGGGCGGGGGCCCGGGGGCCGAGGGGGTCGACGAGGGCGGGTGGGCGCCCACCGAGCCGGCCGGGGAGGTGCCCGGCGGGGCGGCCGGGGCGGTCGGGGTCGGGGACGTGCCCGGCGGGGTCGTGGCCGCGCCCATCCTGGTCGGGGGGATGCCGATCGGCGCGGTGTCCGTACTGGTCGCCGAGGCGCCGGACATCGCCCGGCAGGGCTTCCTCGGGCAGCTCGCCCAGGCCGTCGGCCGGCGGCTCACCCACACCCGGCAGCCGCGCAGCGGCACCGCGCCCTGGTGGCAGGAGCCGTTCGGCGTGCGCGAGCAGGTCATGCGGCAGATCAGCGTCGGCACCTGGAGCTGGGACCTCGACAGCGGGCTGCTGGACGTCGACGACGTCACCGAGAAGCTGATCCCCGCGGCCGGCCTGGACCCCGCCACCTGGGACCACCGCATCGAGACCTGGATGGAGCGCATCCACCCCGACGACCGCCCCGGCGTGCAGGAGGCGATCGAGACGGCGCTGGCCACCGGGCAGCCGTACGCCGTCGAATACCGGGTCGTCGGCGCCGACCGGTCGATCAGCTGGCTGGAGCTGCGCGCCGCCGTCGACTGCGACGAGACCGGCCGGGCGCTGCGCATGTCCGGCACCGCCTGGAACGTCACCGCCCGGCACAGCCAGGCCGCCTGGCTCGTCGGGCTGATCGAGCAGCACCCGGACCCGATCTACGTGCTGTCCGCCGACGACCGCGTCCAGTGGATCAACCAGGCCGCCCGCGACCAGGACGGGGGCACCGGCGCGGACCTGCTCGGCGAGATCCCGTGGGAGAAGCTGCCCCGGCTCGCCGGCCAGGGCATCCCGGAGCTGCTGGCCAGGGCCCGCGCCACGCCCGGCCAGGCGGTCACCACCCAGATGACGTACGACGGCCCCGACCGCGAGATGTCCTCCTGGACGGTGCGGGCGGTCGACGTCGGCGGCTTCGTCGCCGCGCAGCTCGCGGACGTCACCGCGCAGAAGGCCGCCGAGATGGCGCAGGCCGACCGCAGCCGCCGGATGGCGGAGCTGAACGCGGCGCTGATCCGGGCGCTGGGCACCGAGCAGGTCGTCGCGGCGCTGACCCGGCACGTCCTGCCGATGTTCGGCGCCGAGGGGCTGATCGTGCACGACCTGTCCGAGCCGGTGCCGCGGCTGGTGGCTGCCACCGGCTACAGCGCCGAGTTCCGCGCCGAGCTGGAGGCTCCCGGCTGGCCCGTACGGCTCGCCGAGGTCACCGCCTCCCCGCAGCCGCGGTTCTTCTCCACGCCGGCCGAGCTGGAGGCCGCCTGGCCCACGCTCGCCCCGCTGGCCCGGCACGGCGGCAAGAGCGCGTGGGCGGTGCTGCCGCTGAGCGTCAACGACCGCCGGGTCGGCTCGTGCATCATCAGCTGGTCGGCGCCGCGGCCCTTCCACGAGTACGAGAAGTCGCTGCTCGGCACCATCGCCGTCATCATCGCCCAGGCCCTGGCCAAGGCCCGGCTGTACGAGGAGGCCCGGCACCGCGCGGAACGGCTCCAGGAGGAGCTGATGCCCGGCACGCTGCCGCCCACCGTCGGCGTGCGCACCGCGGCCCGCTACCGGCTCGCCGCCGGCGAGGAGGTCGGCGGCGACTGGTACGACACGATCCCGCTGCCCGGCGGCCGTACCCTCGCGATCATCGGCGACGTACGCGGCCACGGCCTGGAGCAGGCCATCGCGATGGGCATCCTGCGGCACGCCGCGCTCACCGTCGCCACCCTCGACCTGCCCGTCGACGAGATCATGGCCCACCTCAACGACGCCGCAGGCCGCCTCGGCCCGCTCACCGCCACCTGCATGCTCGTGCTGTACGACGCCACGACCGGCGAGTGCAGCGTCGCCGGCGCCGGGCACCCGCCGCCGGTGCTGCTCACCCCCGGCGGCAAGGCCCACGAGGCGGAGCTGTCGCCGGGGCAGCCGCTCGGCCAGGCGTCCGTCCCCGCGCCGGTCAGCGGCACCGAACTGGCCGACGGCAGCGTCCTGGTCCTCTACAGCGACGGCCTCGTCGACGGCACCCGGCGCGACGTCACCCCGCTCACCGAACTGCTCACCCGCTACGGCGCCACCGCCCCGCTCCCGCAGGACGTCGAGCGGCGCGACGCCTGGCTCGACACGCTGTGCGAGACCATCGCCGAGCAGCTGCCGCCCGACCCCGGCCGGGTCGACGACGCCGCCCTGATGGCGCTCGCCACCAGCCGCGTACCGCCCGAGCGGATCGCCGCGTGGGACCTGCCGTGGGAGCCGGAGTCCGCGCGGCTCGGCCGGTCGCTGGCCGCCGACCGGATCGACGCCTGGGGCCTCGGCGAGCTCGCCGACACCGCGACGCTCGTGGTGAGCGAGCTCATCGGCAACGCGGTGCGGCACGCCGTCGGCATCGGCGCGGACGTCGCCGACGACCGCGCCGGCGTCCTGCGGCTGCGGCTGCTTCACCTGGCGGACGGCGAGCTCACCTGCGAGGTCTACGACGGCTCCCAGGCCACCCCGCGGGTACGGCACCCGCTGCTGGACGACGAGTTCGGCCGCGGCCTGCAACTGGTCGCCGTCACCGCCGAGCGGTGGGGGACGCGCTACACGGAGGGCGGCAAATGCATCTGGGCGACGGTGACGGACGTATGAGCCCCGACCCCGGCCGCGCGGCGACCGGCTCCCACCGCGCGGGGCCGGCGAGCCACCGCGGCCCGCGCCGGCCGCTCTTCCCGCGACCCCACCTGTTCGGCGGGCGTCGAAGCGGGCCCGCCGTTCGTTCACACGACATGACGCACGCACCCCTTCCCATCCCCGTCGCCGCGGCCCTGGAAGCCGCCAACGCCGGGGCCATCGAGGACTTCCTGGCCGCCTTCGCCGAGGACGGCGCCGTCGACGACTGGGGCCGCGTCTTCCGCGGCCACGACGCGATCCGCTCCTGGAGCGACGCGGAGTTCATCGGCAAGCAGGTCCGCCTCACCGTCACCGGCTGCCGCACCGCCGCCGACACGACGACAGTGAGCACCGAAGTCGGCGGCAACGGCTACAACGGCCCCTCCGACTTCGCCTTCACCGTCGCCGACGACCACATCACCCTGATGCGCATCACCGGCTAACCCGGCTCAAGACAGCGAGCAGTGCGCGTCGACCTCGATCATGTGGGACGGCACGCCCTTGACCTTCCCGAGGTCGGTCCGGGTCAGGTAGACCTCCCAGTCGTCACGCAGCAGCCGGGTCTCGTCCGAGCCGTTGTCCAGCGCGTCCTTCCAGCCATACGAGTGCAGGGTGGCAGTCAGCTTCTCCCGTGCGTGCGGGCTCACCTTGTCCGCGTACACGAGGGCGAAGTCGACGCCACACCGGGTGATCTGCCCGGCGTCGCGGCCGGGCGGCAGGTTGGCGGCGGTCAGCGCCGCACGCATCTCGGTCTCCATGGAGGCGGTCTTGGACGCGGCCCTCTCGGCGGCCGGATCCTCGGTCGCGACCGGATCCGGTGCGTGCGCCGCCGGCTTGGTGGTACGCGCGGTGGCCGGGCTCGCGGCGGGCTCGGCGGCGGAGTCGTCGTGGCTGCCGCAGGCGGCGAGCAGGACGAGGGCCGGTATGACGGCAAGGGTGTTGCGGAGTTTCACGGCGCGCAGCCTATAGGCCGCTGGGCGTACCCAGCACGTTCATCCGGCCGCGGACCCGGCGCGGCACGACCGGGCCTGACCTGCGGCGGGGCGCAACGGGCGGGCAGGGGAACCTAGTTGAGGTGCGCCCTCGCTGAGCGGGCCTGGCGGTGGATGGTCTCCGCTGTTTCCGGGTCGAAGGCGCCGATGATGTCGGCGTAGGAGTCCAGTTCTGCGGCCCCGCCCAGGAAATCGCCCATCGTCACGAGCAACTGCGCCCGCTCGTAGCGGAGTTTGGCGGGGTGGCGGGGGAGGAGGAGGGTCAGGTCGAGGGACCAGAGCTGGACGCCGCGGTGCTCGGGGCGGGGGGCGGCCCAGACGCGGATGTTGGCCAGGACGCGCTGGACGACGTCGAGCGGGTCGGCGGGGCCGTAGGAGTCGGTGCCGCCGGCGAGGAGTTCGGCGTCGTCGCGGGACATGACGCGGCCGAAGTCGAAGGGGTCGACCAGGACGTGCTCGCCGTCCGGTTCGCCGATGCCGACGACGAAGTGGCCCGGCAGCGCCACCCCGTAGACGGGCGCGCCGGCCCGGCGGGCGACCTCGATCCACACCACCGACAGCAGGATCGGCAGCCCGCGGCGCCGCCGCAGCACCTCCTGGAGCAGCGAGGACGCCAGCAGCCGGTAGTCGCCCGGCGTGCCGTGGAAGCCGTGCCCGCGGCCCAGCACCCGGTGCAGGGCGGCAGCCCACTGCGCCGGGGTGTGCAGGCCGTGCGGGAGCAGCCCGGCGAGCCGGTCCAGCTCGATCTGGGCGAGGTCGGCCGCGGTCCCGTCCAGCGCGGGGTCGGCCCGGGCGCCGATGAGCAGGCACAGCTCGGCCAGGTCCGGCCGCCCGTCCCGCGCGGCGGCGGCGAACCGGTCGGCCACGGACTCCGGTTCCGGCTCGGGGGGCGGTGGGGTCATGCGGCCGGTCGCCGGTAGTGGTAGCCGTGGTGGTCGGTGAAGCCGAGCCGGTCGTAGAGCGCGCGGGCCGCGCCGTTGTCCGCCTCGACCTGGAGATACGCCGCCGTCGCCCCCTCGTCCGCCGCGCGCCGGGCGAGTGCGCCCATCACCGCGGTGGCCAGGCCCTGCCGCCGCCGCTCCGGGGCGACCTCGACCGCCCCGAAGAGCACCCACGGCCCCTCCACGACGGCCCGCCCGATCGCGCCCGGCGTGGCCGCGAACCACACCGAGGGCCCGCCCGAGACCACCGCGAGCGCCGCCCGCGCCAGCTCCCCGGTGCGGTGGTAGGCCGCCAGCCACGCCTCGTCCGGCGTACGCGACAGCGCCACCTCCCGCGCGGGCCGCGGCAGGCGGGTGAGCGGCGCCAGCGGCGCGACCCGCACCACCGTGTCGGCCTCCCGCACCCACCCCCGCGCGTCCAGCCGCGCCGCGTACGGCGAGGAGTCCGGCAGCTGTACGTACGGCGTCGCGCCCCGCGCGCCGTACCAGCGCACGACCCGCTCCAGCGCCTCGTCCAGCGGCAGCCCCGGATCGCCGCCCGCCAGCACCGAGTTGGCCCGCCGGGTGAAGCCGCCGGCGAAGCGCAGCGTCCAGCTGCCGAGCGCGGCGGTCTCGGTGGCCGGCCAGGCCCGCGACGCGACCGCCTCCAGCTCGGCGTCGGCCACCACGGGCACCCCGCCGGGGCGGCGTACCGGAGCCGGCGGCACGACCTTGCCCGCGACGAGCGCGGACGCCGCGATCGCCACGCTCTCACCGGTCCTGCGCGTGATGTACACCACCCCCTCGTCCCAGGATGCGAGAACACCGACCGTATCGGTGAACGTAGGATGCCCGTCAACGATCGCGGTCAACTGTCGCACCGAGACCCGTTTTCCCACGTCAGCGGGGGTGATCCGAACTTCGAGCCGTGCTCCGCCCGAGAAATCCACCGGCATGCGAGCCCCTCCTGTTCGGTTCGTGCCCCGGAACGGAGATACTAGGTGCGGGCATCGACGACGCCGCGCTCCCGCGCGAGATGAGCCCTATCGAGGAGGAACGACAGCGTGACCTACGTCATCGCGCAGCCTTGTGTCGACGTCAAGGACAAGGCGTGCATCGAAGAGTGCCCGGTCGACTGCATCTACGAGGGCTCCCGGTCCTTGTACATCCACCCGGACGAGTGTGTCGACTGCGGCGCGTGTGAGCCGGTCTGCCCGGTAGAGGCCATCTTCTACGAGGACGACACCCCGGAGGAGTGGAAGGACTACTACAAGGCGAACGTGGAGTTCTTCGACGAGCTGGGCTCGCCCGGCGGCGCGTCGAAGCTCGGCCTGATCGAGCGGGACCACCCGTTCGTCGCCGCGCTCCCGCCGCAGAACCAGTAGCGATCGCCGCCACCGGCCCCGTACGCCGCCGCGCGTACGGGGCCGGTGGCGTACGCAGCGCCGGTGTGGCCCCGGTGCCGAGTGAGAGTTGTGAGCACGTTGAGTATTTCCGCCCGCCTGCCCGTCTTCCCGTGGGACCGGCTGGAGCCGTACAAGGCCGCCGCGGCGGCGCATCCGGACGGTGCCGTCGACCTGTCGGTGGGCACCCCGGTCGACCCGGTGCCCGAGGTCGTCCGGGAGGCGCTGAGCGCCGCCGCGGACAGCCCCGGCTACCCGCTGACGTACGGCACCGCCGCGCTGCGCTCGGCCGCCGCGGACTACCTGCGGACCTGGCACGGCGTCAGCGGCGCCGACCCGCGGCACGTGCTGCCGCTCATCGGCTCCAAGGAACTGGTGGGCTGGCTGCCGACGCTGCTGGACCTGCGCGAGGGCGACGTCATCGCCTACCCCCGGCTGGCCTACCCGACGTACGAGATCGGCGCGCTGCTGGCCCGCGCGGAGCCCGCCCCGTACGACGACCCGGTCGCCGAGCTGGACCCGGCGCGGGTGCGGCTGCTGTGGCTCAACAGCCCCTCCAACCCCACCGGCCGGGTGATCGGCGCGGCGGAACTGCGGCGCATCGTGGCGTGGGCGCGCGAGCACGGCATCCTCGTCGCGTCCGACGAGTGCTACATCGAGCTGGGCTGGGAGGGCGAGGCCCCGGTGTCGGTGCTGCACCCCGACGTGTGCGGCGGCTCGCACGACGGCCTGGTCGCCGTCCACTCGCTGTCCAAGCGGTCCAACTTCGCCGGCTACCGCGGGGCCTTCCTCGCCGGCGACCCCGGCGTCGTCGCCGAACTCCTCGCGGTGCGCAAGCACGCCGGGATGATCGTGCCGCAGCCCGTCCAGGCCGCGATGGCCGCCGCCCTCGGCGACCGCGCCCACGCGGTGGAGCAGAAGGCCCGCTACGCCCACCGCCGCACCCTGCTGCGTGCCGCCCTGGAGGCGGCCGGCTTCCGCATCGAGCACAGCGAGGCCAGCCTCTACCTGTGGGCGACCCGCGGCGAAAACTGCTGGGAGACCGTCGCGGACCTGTCCAAGCACGGCATCCTCGTCGCCCCGGGCGAGTTCTACGGCCCCACCGGCGCCGATTTCGTCCGCGTCGCCCTGACCGCCACCGACGAACGCATCGAGGCCGCGGTAGGCCGCCTGGCGTAATACGCCGACGGGACTGAGAGCTTCACGGCTCGCAGTCCCGTCGCACGTGGAGCAGCGGCCATTAAAGCGGCAGGGCGTTCACCGGGAGCTGGTCCGTGGTCGGGAGGGCGCCCGTGTCGGGGAGGGCGCCGGAGACCGGGAGGGACTCGGTGGTCGTGCCGACGAGGCGGCCGGTGGTGTCGGTGGCCTGGGTGGTGCCCTGGGAGGCGAGGGTGGTGGCCTTGTGGGACGTGGTGTCGACGGTCTGGCCGAGCTGCGTGCCGTCCAGGGCGGTGAGGCCGCCGACGCCGGCCTGCTGGGGGGCGGCGGCGTGGGCGGCGCCCGCGCCGAGGAGGGGGGCGGCTGCGGCGCCGAGGAGGAGGGCGGCCTGGGCGATCCGGCGCGAGAGGGGGAGGGACATGGTGCTCCTTGCGGCGTGGTCGGAAACGACGCCGTGCCTATCGGATCGGCCGCCGGAAGAGTTGCGGGCCTCCCGGGTAAAGAGTAGGTAATGCGTCGCATAATAGTCATCCGGCACACCGGATATAACGGACGGCTCATATGACCGGCCGTCAGCCTGAAAAAACGTCACGGCCTCATGTTTCGCCGTCCACCCACCGCCCCGGGGAATTCCCCGCACGAGTGAGCCCGCGTACTACTGCGCGACCGTGATCGTCACGAATCCGCCGGGAGCGGCGGCCCCCGCAGCCTTCCCCTTGCCCGCCGGCGGCACCTTCTGCCACCCCGCCCCGGACCGCGCCGCCTGCCAGCGCATACCGTCGAAGGCCACCTCCGCCACCTTCAGCTCATGCGCGTGCGCCACCGACCACTGCGCCAGCTGCCACCCGCGCCGTGCCGTCACCGCCGCCGTGCCGCCCTTGGCCGGCGCCGCCGGCAGCGACACCGTCACCGGCGGCGCGCCCGCCGTCCGCGGCCGGGCCTGGACGCCGAACTCCCGGGTCAGGGAGGCCGCGACGACCGCCGGGCTGCCCGGCGCGCCGCCCGCGCTGTCCGCCCGGTCCGCGCCCGTCGTGCAGCTCAGCGCGCCCGCCGCATGCCCGGTCAGCGCCGTCGTCAGCAGCGTCGCGTCCGCCTCGTGCTTGGCGTACGCCTCCGGGTAGCCGCTCTTCTGCACCTTCTGCGCCGCCACCGTCAGCGGCAGCCCCTCGTACCCGTGGATCTTGACCAGCGCGCTGTAGAAGGCGCCCGTCGCGTACACCGGGTCGAGGATCTGCTGCTCGGTGCCCCAGCCCATCGACGGCCGCTGCTGGAACAGGCCGAGCGAGTCGCGGTCGCCGTGGTCGATGTTGTCCAGCCGGGACTCCTGGAGCGCGGTCGCGAGCGCTATCGTCACCGCCCGGTCCGGCAGCCCGCGCGACATCGCGACCGCGGCGATCGTCGCGGCGTTCGCGGCCTGGGACTGCGTCAGATCCAGCGACCTGCCACCGGACCGCACCGTGCAGCCGGCCTGCGGCGTCTTCTTGCCGGTGAAGTGGTAGGCCACATACCCGGCGACGGCCAGCACCAGCAGGAAACCGAGCGCGCGAAGGACACGGCGGCGCGGACGAGGGCGCCCGGAAGGGGCGTCTGACGTGGGCACACGGCGAGGGTACCGGCTCCGCCGCGCGGCCCGCGCCGGGCGAGCCCGGGGCGGGGAGGCCGCCCGGAGCGCATAGGCTGCGGCGTCATGGACAGCGGACTCGGCGGACTCGACCTGACGACGGATGTAGGCGCCCTCACGGCGGCGCTGGTGGACGTGCCCTCGGTGAGCCGCGAGGAGAAAGCCCTCGCCGACCTCGTCGAGCAGGCACTGCGCGGCCTGCCGCACCTGAGCGTGGACCGCGACGGCGACGCGGTCGTGGCCAGGACCCACCTCGGCCGGCCCGAGCGGGTCGTGCTCGCCGGCCACCTCGACACCGTGCCCGTCGCCGACAACCTGCCCTCCCGGCTCGACGCCGACGGCGTGCTGTGGGGCTGCGGCACCTCCGACATGAAGGCCGGCCTCGCCGTCCAGCTCGCACTCGCCGCCCGCCTCACCGCGCCCAACCGCGACCTGACCTACGTCTTCTACGACGCCGAGGAGATCGCCGCCGAGTACAACGGCCTCGGCCGGCTCGTCGAACGGCACCCGGACTGGCTCACCGGCGACTTCGCCGTGCTCATGGAGCCCACCGGCGGCCGGGTCGACGGCGGCTGCCAGGGCACCCTGCGGGTCCGGGTGCAGACCACCGGCAAGCGGGCGCACTCCGCGCGCAGCTGGCTGGGGGAGAACGCCATCCACAAGGCCGCCCCGATCCTCGCCCGGCTCGCCGGGTACGAGCCGCGCCGGGTCGAGATCGACGGCCTGGTCTACCCCGAGGGCCTCAACGCGGTGATGATCGAGGGCGGCCACGCCGGCAATGTGATCCCCGACACCTGCGCCGTCACCGTCAACTACCGCTTCTCGCCCGACCAGAGCGAGGCCGACGCCCTGGAGCGGGTCCGCGGCGTCTTCGAGGGCTTCGACGTCGTCCTCACCGACAGCGCCCCCGGCGCCCTGCCCGGCCTGTCGCACCCCGCCGCCGCCGCCTTCGTCGCCGCCATCGGCACCCCGCCCGCGGCCAAGGAGGCGTGGACCGACGTCGCCCGCTTCTCCGCCCTCGGCATCCCCGCCGTCAACTACGGCCCCGGCGACCCGACGCTCGCCCACACCCGCGAGGAGCACGTCGAGGTCGCCGCGATCCACGAGGCCGAGCGCCGGCTGACCGCCTGGCTCACCGCCTGACCCGACCCGGCCGGCCGACCGACCGACCCCCCTCGCGGCACCCGCCCGGCGTGGATCACCCGCCCGCCGGGCAACCGAACCGGGGTGCGCTCCGGTCCTTCCCCCCGGCATGGTGTGATCGGATACGTCCGGTCCGGGCGGGTCCGGGAGGGGCCGGGACAGGGGGGGAGGGGGCCGCATGGGACTGACCAGCGGCTGGTTCGCGGCGCTGCTCGTCGCGGCGGCCGTCGCCGCGGTGGCCGGCGCGCTGCTGCTGTGGCCGAGGGTGCGCGGGCCGCGCCCGGTGCGGTTCGGCGCGCGGATCGGCCTGATCCTGCTGTGCCAGGTCACCGCGATCGCCCTGGTGATGGTCACGGTGAACAACCAGTACGGCTTCTACGCCTCGTGGGACGACCTGCTCGGCCGCGCCAACTCCGGCGGCGGCACACCCGCCCCCGGCGCCTCCGCGACACCCCAGGTGCCGGACTACACCGTGAAGTTCACCCCCTACACGCAGGGCTTCCAGCGGGCCACCGTCCGCGGCTGGCACAGCGGCACCAAGGGCGACGTCATCGTGTGGCTGCCCCCGCAATACGCCAAGCCGGGATTCGCCCACACCCGTTTCCCGGTCATCGAGGTGCTGCACGGCATACCGGGCACCCCGCACAGCTTCCTGCGCGGCATGCGGCTCGGCCGGATCATGCAGGACCAGATAGCGGCCGGCCGCGCCGAGCCGGCGATCCTGGTGCTGCCCACCATCACCCCGGACCGCGTCGACACCGGCTGCGCCGACGTCGCGGGCAAGAGCGAGGTGGCGACCTGGCTCACCGACGACGTCGTCGCGACGATCGCGCACAACTTCCGTACGCTGCCCGCGCCGCGCGGCTGGGCGGTGATGGGGATATCCACCGGCGGCTACTGCGCGGCCCGGCTGGTCCTGGACCATCCCGAGACGTTCGCCACCGGCGCCGCGCTGGCCCCCGACGACCCGACGCACGGCGTGCGCTGCCCGGTGTGGCTGGAGCAGACCAGCACGCCCCGCGTGCAGCTGCTGGTGGAGTCCAGCCGGCAGGACCCGGAGAGCCCGCCGCGGTTCGCCGACGCCATCACCGCCGCCGCCCGGCCGCCGACCCGGGTCAGCACGCTGCGGCTGGACCGCGGCGGGCACAACTGGAACACCTGGGGCCGGATGTTCCCCGACGCCTTCACCTGGGTCAGCGCCCGGCTCGAAGCGCCCCGGGCCGTCCCTCTGGACCCCTCGGCGGCACCGTGATGCGTAGGCTGCCGATATGACAGACGCAACCCAAGAGCAGGACGGCCGCGACGAGGCGGAGCGGGCCGCGGCGGCGGCCACCGCGGAGGCGGAGCAGCTGCCGTACGGCAGGAGCTGGCCCGAGCGGCACACCGGGCCGGTCGTCCGGCGGCGCGGCCAGGTGCAGGCCGGCACCACCGACCAGCGGCTGCTGGACAGCCACGGCCCCTCCGACTGGGTGCACGGCGACCCGTGGCGGGTCATGCGCATCCAGTCCGAGTTCGTCGAGGGCTTCGGCGCGCTCGCCGAGCTCGGCCCGGCCGTCAGCGTCTTCGGCTCGGCCCGCACCCCCGTCGACTCGCGCGAGTACGAGGCCGGCGTCCGTATCGGCCGGGCCCTGACCGAGGCCGGCTTCGCCGTCATCACCGGCGGCGGCCCCGGCGCGATGGAGGCCGCCAACAAGGGCGCCCTAGAAGCCGGCGGCGTCTCCGTCGGCCTCGGCATCGAGCTGCCCTTCGAGCAGGGCCTCAACCCTTACGTCGACATCGGCGTGAACTTCCGCTACTTCTTCGTCCGCAAGACGATGTTCGTCAAGTACGCGCGCGGCTTCGTCGTGCTGCCCGGCGGCTTCGGCACCCTCGACGAGCTGTTCGAGGCGCTCACCCTCGTGCAGACCAAGAAGGTCACCCGCTTCCCGATCGTGCTGTTCGGCACCGACTACTGGGGCGGCCTGGTGAGCTGGATCAAGGGCAGCCTGGTCGCCGAGGGCAAGGCGTCGGCCGCCGACCTGGAGCTCTTCCACGTCACCGACGACGTCGAGGACGCGGTGGAGCGGGTCACCAAGGAGAGCGCGTAAGCACATCGCGCCCGGCTCAGGCCGACCCGCGGCTCAGGCCGGTCCGCGGCTCACGCCGGTCCGCGGCGCACGCCGATGCGCGGCTCACGCCAGCCCGCGGCGGGCGACCGCGGGCGGGCGGTGGCCGGCCAGCGAGGCGACCATGTCCAGCACCTGCCGGGTCTCGGCGACCTCGTGCACCCGGTAGACCCGGGCCCCCAGCCACGCCGACACCGCGGTCGTGGCGAGCGTGCCGATCAGCCGCTCCTTGACCGGGCGGTCCAGCGTCTCGCCGACGAAGTCCTTGTTCGACAGCGACACCAGCACCGGCCAGCCCGTCGCCGTCATCTCCGGCAGCCGCCGGGTCGCCTCCAGCGAGTGCCGGGTGTTCTTGCCGAAGTCGTGCCCCGGGTCGATGAGGATGCCGTCCCGGCGCACTCCCAGGCCCACCGCCCGCTCGGCGAGCCCGCACGTCACCCGCAGGATGTCGGCCATCACGTCCTCGTACCCGACCCGGTGCGGCCGGGTACGCGGCCGGGCGCCGCCCGCGTGCGTGCACACCAGCCCCACGCCGTGCCGGGCGGCGACCACCGCGAGGTCCGGGTCCACGCCGCCCCACGCGTCGTTGAGCAGGTCCGCGCCCGCCGCGCACACCGCCTCGCCGACCTCGGCCCGCCAGGTGTCCACGCTGATCACCACGTCCGGATGCCGGCGCCGCACCTCGGCGACGAAGCCCGCCGTCCGCCGGATCTCCTCCTCGGGGCTCACCTCCGCGCCGGGACCCGCCTTCACCCCGCCCACGTCGATGATCGCCGCGCCCTCCGCGACCGCCCGCGCGACCCGTTCCAGAGCGGGCTCGTCGGTGAAGGTGGCGCCCTGGTCGTAGAACGAATCGGGCGTACGGTTCACGATCGCCATGATCACCGGCTCCCGCTCGCCGAATTCCCGGGTCCCCAGCCGAAGTGCCACTGCCGCTCCTCATCTCAGACTCATGCGATCGTGGCACGATCGTGCCTGACATGACGGCAGGCCCCCAGGCCGGACTCCGGGAGACGACTTGTTCTGGTTCATGCTCATCGCGCTCGTCGCGGTGGTCGCCGCGGTGGCACTGGCCGTGCTCGGCGACGGCGGAGCGCTGCGGGACGCCGGCACCGACCGGCTCGACGACCGGCTGCCCGCCGACCGGCCGCTGGTCCGCACCGACATCGACGCCGTACGACTGCCCACCGCGGTACGCGGCTACCGCATGCTCGACGTCGACGAGGTCCTCGACCGGCTCGGCGCCGAGCTCGCCGAGCGCGACGCCCGGATCGCCGAGCTGGAGTCCGCGCTCGCCGGCGACGCCCCGTACCCGGGCGACCACGGCCTGGCGAGCGCGCCCGGCGCGACGATGACGCTGCGCAAGGACGAGCCGGCGCCCGGCGGCAGCGGCGAGCACGGCGGCGGCCACGAGCACGGCGGGAGCGGCGCGGGTGAGTGAGCCGGTCGGCGTCGTGACCGGCGAGGACGGTCTCCCGCGCTGCCCGTGGGGGCTGTCCACGCCGGACTACGTCGCGTACCACGACCACGAGTGGGGCGTGCCCGTGCACGGGGACGACGCGCTGTTCGAGCGGGTGTGCCTGGAGGCGTTCCAGTCCGGGCTGTCGTGGATCACGATCCTGCGCCGCCGGGAGACCTTCCGGGCGGCGTTCAAGGGCTTCGCGATCGACGCGGTCGCGGAGTTCGGCGAGGCGGACCGCGAGCGGCTGCTCGCCGACCCCGGCATCATCCGCAACCGCGCCAAGGTCGACGCGGCGATCGCCAACGCCGCCGCCGCCCGCGCCCTGCGCGACGACGGCGGCCTGGACGCCCTGATCTGGTCCTTCGCCCCCGACCCGGCCGCCCGCCCGGCCCCGCGCGGCACCGGGGACGTCCCCGCGACGACCCCGGAGTCGGTCGCCCTGGCCAAGTCCCTCAAGAAGCACGGCTTCCGCTTCGTGGGCCCGACCACGGCGTACGCCCTGATGCAGGCGTGCGGCCTGGTCAACGACCACCTGGCCGACTGCGCGTACCGCTGATCACAGCCCCGTGAAGTGCGGCGGGCGCTTGGCCACGAACGCCGAGACCGCCTCGCGGTGGTCGGAGGTCGCGCCCGCGGCGGACTGGAGCTCGGCCTCCAGGGCGAGGGTGTCGGGCAGCGAGTGGGCGGCGCCGTAGGCCAGCGCCCGCTTCATCGCGGCGTACGCGTGCGTCGGGCCCTCGGCCAGGCGGCGGGCCACCGCCCGCGCCTCCACCGCGAGGTCCACGGCCGGCACGACCCGGTTCGCGAGGCCGAGCGCGGCGGCCTCCACCGCCGGGACGGACCGCGGGAAGAGCAGCAGCTCGGTCGCCCGGGCGTGGCCGACGAGCCGGGGCAGCGACCAGGACATCCCGGAGTCGGTGGAGAGCGCGACCCCGGCGAAGGACGTGTTGAAGGACGCGGTGTCCGCGATGACGCGGTAGTCCGCCGCGAAGGCGAAGCCCGCGCCCGCGCCCGCCGCGACCCCGTTCACGGCGGCGACCACCGGCTTGGGCATCGTCGCGAGCGCCAGCGCGATGGGGTTGTAGTGGTCGGCGACCGTGGTCATCCCCCCGCCCGCCTCCAGCGTCGCGACATGCTCCTTGAGGTCCTGCCCGACGCAGAACGCCTTGCCCGCGGCGGTGAGCAGCACCGCGCGTACGGCCTGGTCGCGGCCCGCCTCCTGGAGGGTGTCGCGCAGCTCCACCTTGGTCGCGGTGTCCAGCGCGTTCATCGCCTCCGGGCGGTTCAACGTGACGGTGGCGAGCCCGTCGGACACCTCGTACAGCACGCGGTCGGCCATGTCGTCAACCCCTTCGTCGCGGCAACGGTCCAGGCCAGGATGCCGGACCGGTGAGCCGAATCACCGGGTGGCGCGGATGTCGATTGTGGAACGGACTGCCACCGCTGTTGGTCATCGGGCTGGTCGATGCGGGATAATGGCCGAGAACCAATGTGTTCGAGTCCGAGCTGGTTTCAGGAAGGGGAACGAGCATGGCGGCCATGAAGCCGCGGACGGGTGACGGCCCGCTCGAGGTGACCAAGGAGGGGCGGAGCATCATCATGCGCGTTCCGCTCGAGGGCGGCGGGCGGCTTGTCGTCGAGCTGACCCCGGACGAGGCGGATGCCCTGGGCGATGCGCTGAAGAAGGCCATCGTCTGAGCCCATCGCTCCCCTGGATCTCCCGTCGCGGTCACATACAGAGCCTCGTATGTGATCGCGACCCTTTTTTGCCGCCTTCTCGCCTCCGGGGGCTTCTATCCGGTGTCGACGGTCGATCGTGCTCGGTCCTTCGTCCCTCAGGACCTCCGCGCGTTCTCCCTTTCGACACCGGCGCCCCCTTTGGCTCGCCGGCTACAGGTTTTGCGGCGGAGCCGGTCAGCGGCGGACGGCGCAGAGGAGGCCGTCGTCGGTGGGGAGGAGGACGGGGGCGAGGCGGGGGCTGTCGCGGACGGTGCGCATGAGGTCGCGCAGGGTCTGGGACTCCGGGTCCTGGTGGGCGGCGTCCAGGGCGCGGCCCTGGGCGAAGGCGCCCTCGAAGCAGAGCACGCCGCCGGGGCGCAGCAGCCGCAGCGCCTCCGCGAGGTAGTCCAGGTACTCCAGCCGGTCGCCGTCGCAGAAGACCAGGTCGTACGCCCCGTCGGTGAGCCGCGGCAGGACGTCGAGGGCGGCGCCGGGGATGAAGCGGGAGCGGTTCGCGGCGAAGCCCGCCTCCCGGTAGGCCTCGCGGGCGAGCTGCTGGCGGTCCGGCTCGGTGTCGACGGTGGTCAGGACGCCGTCGGGCCGCATGCCGCGCAGCAGATGGATACCGGAGACGCCGGTGCCGGTGCCGATCTCGACGACGTACTTCGCGTTGCCCGCCGCGGTCAGCAGCCGCAGCGCCGCGCCCGTACCGGGCGAGACGGGCCGCAGGCCGGCGGCGTGGGAGCGGGCCCTGGCGCGTATGAGGGCGTCGTCCTCGGCGACGAACGCGTCGGCGAACGCCCAGCTCGCCTGCCGGTTGCCGGTAATGGCCCTCTCCTCGTCGCCGACTGTGCCCGGTGGCCGTCTGATGACCATGTGTGGGCCGCCCGGGCGACTGTATCCGTTGGGCACGGGAACCTGCTGATGGGACCGCGCGTTAGGAAGGGCGAAGGCACAAGGGCGGGAGTCCGCGGCAGCGGAGCGGGCCCCGGCCCCGAGGCAGCAGTGCATTTATCCGGAGCTAACGGGCGAGGTGGCTATGGTAGAGGCTCTACTGGACACCACCAGAGCCGACAGGGGAGGTGCGGCTGCGGCCGGTGACCGCAAAGTGCTTCCGCGCTTTCGCCGGTCCGCCGGACAGCCGAAATCCGTGACCAAGAATGCTGACGCCCGTTCACGTGACGACGACTCCCCGACCGCGACCGCTACTTTCGCCACCGACGGGGATCCTCAGACGTGGACTCCTCCCTCCTGGGAGGAGATCGTCAGCACGCACAGTGCCAGGGTCTACCGGCTGGCCTACCGCCTGACCGGCAACCAGCACGACGCGGAGGACCTCACGCAGGAGGTCTTCGTCCGGGTCTTCCGTTCCCTGTCCACCTACACGCCCGGCACGTTCGAGGGCTGGCTGCACCGCATCACCACCAACCTGTTCCTCGACATGGTGCGGCGCCGCCAGCGCATCCGCTTCGACGCCCTGGGGGAGGACGCGGCCGAGCGCCTGCCCAGCCGCGAGCCGTCCCCCGCGCAGCACTTCAACGACACCCACTTCGACGCGGACGTCCAGCAGGCGCTGGACACCCTCGCGCCGGAGTTCCGGGCCGCGGTGGTGCTGTGCGACATCGAGGGGCTGTCGTACGAGGAGATCGCGGCGACCCTGGGCGTGAAGCTGGGCACGGTGCGCAGCCGCATCCACCGCGGTCGCTCCCACCTGCGCAAGGCTCTGGAACACCGGGCGCCCGGCGCCCGGCCGGCCCCCGCACTCGCTGCCGTCGCACCGCAACCTTGCGTGGAGGGCGGGAGAGCGTGAGCAGTAGCGGTTCGGGCGAGCAGCGCGCCAGGCGCACCGCCGCCGCGGAGCAGCATCTGGGCGACCGGCTGGCCGCGTTCGTCGACGGCGAGCTGGCGGACGACGCCCGGGACCGGGTCCAGGCGCATCTGGCGACCTGTCCGCAGTGCAAGGCCGCGGCCACCGAGCAGCGGCGGCTGAAGAGCGTCGTGGCGGGCTCGGAGCTGCCCGCCATCTCCGCGGGCCTGCTGGCCCGGCTCCAGGGCCTCGCCGCGTGTGGCCCGGACGGGCCCGGCGGTCCTGGCGGCCCCGACGGCGACGGCAAGCGCGGCCCCCTCGGCATGCGGGACGTGCACGATGTGCAGGACGTCCCCGGGGGCCCGGACGGCGGGGCGCGCCGCGGGCCGTTCGACGGCGGCCTGCTCGGCTCCGGGGTCTCCGGTGTCCTCGGCGGCGGCCGTCGCCGGCCCTCGTATCTGTCCCCCGCGCGCGACCTGGTCGCCCCCGGTGACGGCAAGGGCGCCCGGGGCTTCCGTATCCACGAGGTGGCCCGCGGCCTCACCGGCGCCGGCGACCCGGCCGCCGGGCCCGTCACCCCGCTCGACGCCCCCGTACGGGCGCACGGCCCGGCCCGCGGCGGCGCCACGGTGGCGCCCGCGCCGGCCGCCGCGTCCCCGTCCGGCTCGTGGGCCTCGTCCGCGTCCTTCGGTCGGCGGTTCGCCTTCGCCGCGGCCGGCGCCTTCTCGATGGCCGCCATCGCCATCGGCGGCGCCCTCCCGATGGAGGCCGGTGTCGACGGCGGAGCCCACCCCGACGACGGGCCCGCGGTCACTCCCTTCAGCGCCAACTCGGTGACCGACACCCACGGCACGACCCCGCGCGATCTGCTGGACGCCCGCGAGGAGCGGCTGATGCGGCAGGCCGAGGCCGCCCCGTCCCCCTCCGCGCTGGCCGCCCCGCGGACGGTGGCGTCGGTCACATCCGTGGCGCTGGCCGGCTCGCCCGCCGTCCCGGCCGCCTGGTCCGGCGGTGCGCCGACCCCCGGCCCGGTCCCTGCCCTGAACGGCCGGGCGACCGGGCGCTGAGCCGCGCCCTTCACCTGGTGGCGACGTAGTGTTGGCCGCAGCCACTCCCGCGCCGCCCGCGTGGGCAGGTAACGTAAGTTCGCCGGACACAGCCCCCCGGCTGCGGACGTCCCAAGGAGCTGCACGGTGTTCTTCGACATAGGCCCGCTCGAGCTGGTCGCGCTCGTCGTCCTCGCCGTGCTCGTCTTCGGCCCCGACAAGCTGCCGAAGGTCATCCAGGACACGATGCGGTTCATCCGCAAGGTGCGGGAGTTCTCCGACAGCGCGAAGGAGGACATCCGGCGCGAGCTCGGCCCGGAGTTCAAGGACTTCGAGTTCGAGGACCTCAACCCCAAGACGTTCATCCGCAAGAACCTGATGAGCGACGACGACGACGAGTACGGCCTCAAGGAGCTGCAGGACCTCGGCCGCAGTCTGGACCTGCGCAAGGAGATGGCCGAGGTCACGGACGCGGTCAACGGGGTCGAGACCTCCGCCGCGACCACCCGTTCGGCGGGTTCCGGCTCCGCTACCTCGTCCGGTAAGGCTTCCGCGTCCGATACGGGCGGCTCCGGGACCTCCGGGACCCCGGACCGGCTGCGCAAGCGCGAGCAGCTGGACGAGGACGAGCCGCCGCCGTTCGACGCGGACGCGACCTGACGCCGACGTGGACGCCGGTGCGGATGCCGGTGCCGGCGCCGTGGTGGTGCCGTCGCGGCGCCCCGCTGACGTCAACCGGCTCGCGGGATTTCACCCGATCGAGTGGTCATTGTCCGTGTGTTCGCCGTCACCCCACGCCGTTTCGGCCCCCGAACCCACCCAGGGTCGGGCAAGATGGCGAGTCGCCCAGAAGGGCAATGAGGAGGCGCGACCCAAATGGAGACCAAGACCGGCACGACACAGAGCCTGGTCGACGGCTACTTGATGGCCGACTTCCCCTGGTACGGCCTGGACGACGCGTTCACCGGACGCCGCTGGCTGCACACGGTCGGGGCGAGCGGGGACGGCACGGTCGAATACGGCTCGATAGGGCATGGTGACGAGCCCACGCTCAAGGCGGACCCCGCCGACGAGAGCCGGCGCTTCGCGGTGGTCCTGACGGTCGCCCAGCGGCCCCGGCGGCGCACCGCGGACGGTACCGGGCTGCTGGAGGCCACCTCGGTCTCCTCGGCGGCCTGGCTGGCCGGCTCGGGCCTGCTGGCGTGCACCTGGCCCACCACGATGGAGCGGTCGCTGCGCCAGGACTGGCTCGACCAGCAGACCGCCACGGCCTGGGAGCTCGCCGACGACCTCGCCGGCGCGGGCTGGGCCGCCCTCACCCTCCCCGTGGACGGCGAGCCGACGCCCTTCCACTACCGCGAGTCCGCATACGGCTGGGTCCTCGCCGGCTCCGCCCGCGGCGTCCACCTCGGGGCGTACGGCCGCGGTATGAGCGCGTACGGATTGGCCTTGGCGGCCATCCCCGACATCCGCACGTACGACGCGTAGCGCTGCCCCGGAGCCCGCCCCGGGCTGCCCCTTGCGGTGGAACGCGCGACCTTCCCGCCGTCGTGGCTGGTCGCGCAGTTCCCCGCGCCCCTGAAATGCTCACCCTCGCGGGCGGAAACGGCCTCAGAACTTGTTGCGGGGCGTGATGCCCAGGGACATGCCGGAGAGGCCGCGCTGCCGCGCGGAGAGCTTCGCGGCGATGCCGCGCAGGGCCGCGCCCGCCGGGGAGTCGGGGTGCGCGACAGCGACGGGGCGGCCGTCGTCGCCGCCCTCGCGCAGCCGCACGTCGATGGGGATACGGCCGAGGACGGGAACCTGCGCCCCGGTCGTACGGGTCAGGCCCTCGGCGACCCGGTCGCCGCCGCCCGTACCGAAGACCTCGACGATCTCGTCGCAGTGCGGGCACGGCATGCCCGCCATGTTCTCCACCACGCCCACGATCTTCTGGTGCGTCTGCACCGCGATCGAGCCCGCCCGCTCGGCGACCTCCGCCGCGGCCTGCTGCGGCGTCGTCACGACCAGGATCTCCGCGTTCGGCATCAGCTGCGCCACCGAGATCGCGATGTCGCCCGTGCCGGGCGGCAGGTCCAGCAGCAGCACGTCCAGGTCGCCCCAGTAGACGTCCGCGAGGAACTGCTGGAGGGCCCGGTGCAGCATCGGCCCGCGCCACACCACGGGCGCGTTGCCCGGGGTGAACATCCCGATCGAGATCACCTTCACCCCGTTGGCCGACGGCGGCATGATCATGTTCTCGACCTGCGTGGGCCGCCCGTCCGCGCCCAGCATGCGCGGCACGCTGTGCCCGTAGATGTCCGCGTCGACCACGCCGACCTTCAGCCCGTCTGCGGCCATCGCCGCCGCCAGGTTGACCGTCACCGACGACTTGCCGACGCCGCCCTTGCCGGAGGCCACCGCGTAGACCCGGGTCAGCGAGCCCGGCTTGGCGAAGGGGATCTCCCGCTCGGCCTGCCCGCCGCGCAGCGTCTCCGCGAGCCCGCGGCGCTGCTCGTCGCTCATCACGTCCAGCCCGACCCGTACCGCCGTCACGCCCGGCACCGCGGAGACGGCCGTCGTGACGTTCTCGGTGATCGTGTCCCGCATGGGGCAGCCGGACACCGTGAGGTAGACGGTCACCGCGACCGTGCCGTCCTCGGCGATGTCCACGGACTTGACCATGCCGAGGTCGGTGATCGGCTTGTGGATCTCCGGGTCGTTCACCGTGGCCAGCGCCGCGCGCACGGCCTCGTCGGTCGGTGTGGCGGCCGGCGCGGTGCCCGAGCCGTACGTGGTGGTAGCCATACGTTGATGGTACGGCGGGCGCCGCGGGGCGATCAGCGGCCCCGGCCGTCTGCTTCGTCACCCGCCCCCGGGTGGGGGCGCCGGTCGTCGATCTCCTTGAGCAGGTCCTGCAGCTCGGAGCGGATCCAGTCGCGGGTGGCGACCTCGCCGAGGCCCACCCGCAGCGCCGCGACCTCCCGGGTCAGGTACTCGGTGTCGGCGATGCTGCGCTCGTTCTGCCGCCGGTCCTGCTCCAGGTTGACCCGGTCCCGGTCGTCCTGCCTGTTCTGCGCGAGCAGGATCAGCGGGGCCGCGTACGACGCCTGGAGCGACAGGGTGAGGGTCAGGAAGATGAACGGGTAGCGGTCAAAGCGGACGACGTTGGGCGCGAAGACGTTCCACAGCACCCACAGGATGATGACGACCGTCATCCACACGATGAAGCGGCCGGTGCCGAGGAAGCGGGCGACCCGCTCGGAGAGCTTGCCGAAGGCCTCCGGGTCGTAGGCCGGCCACGGCCGGCGGCGCGTGGCGCGCGGCTGGTCCAGCCGCACCCGGGGCCGGGGCGCCGCGGTGGCGCCCGCGGGGCCGCGCGCCGCCGTCCCCGTCCCCGCCGCCCCCGTACGGTCGCGGTCCTCAGCGGCCATCGTCCCCCGCCTCCGTACGGTCGTCGTCGGCCCGGTCGTCGGCCTGCTCGTCGGTCCGCGGGGCGTCGTCGGCCGCGGGAGCGCCGGGGGGCTGCTGGGGGCCGCGCAGCTCGGTCTCCCGCCAGTCCTCGGGCAGCAGGTGGTCCAGGACGTCGTCGACGGTCACCGCGCCGAGCAGCGAGCCGCTGTCGTCCACCACCGGCGCGGAGATCATGTTGTACGTCGCCAGGAAGCTCGTCACCGACGGCAGCGGGGTGTCGGGGTCCAGCGGTTGCAGGTCGGTGTCGACGATCGCGCCGAGCAGCGTGAACGGCGGGTCGCGCAGCAGCCGCTGGAAGTGCACCAGGCCCAGGTACTTGCCGGTCGGCGTCTCGTCCGGCGGCCGGCACACGTACACCTGCGCGGCCAGCGCCGGCGACAGGTCCGGGTGCCGGATCCTGGCCAGCGCGTCGGCGACGGTCGCGTCCGGGCGCAGCACGATCGGCTCGGTCGTCATCAGCCCGCCCGCGGTGCGCTCCTCGTACGACAGCAGCCGGCGGACGCCCGCGGCCTCCTGCGGCTGCATCAGCATCAGCAGCCGCTCCTGCTCGTCGGCGGGCAGCTCGGCGAGCAGGTCGGCGGCGTCGTCGGGGTCCATCGCCTCCAGGACGTCGGCGGCGCGCTCCTCCTTGAGCTTGCCGAGGATCTCGACCTGGTCGTCGTCCGGCAGCTCCTCCAGCACGTCCGCGAGCCGGTCGTCGTCGAGGGCGGCGGCGACCTCGCCGCGGCGCTTGGGGGAGAGGTGGTGCAGGACGTTCGCGAGGTCCGCCGGGCGCAGCCGCTCGAAGGTCGCGACCAGGCTCTCGGCGCCCTGGTCGTCCTCGGCCAGCCGGAAGCCGCTGACCGTGGACCAGTCGACGGTCAGCGTCTCGCCCTTGCGGCGCAGTGCGCCGGGCTTGCCGCGGCGGATGAAGACCTTGTCGATCTCCCAGTCGCGGCGGGCGGGCAGCTGCGCCATCGACACGTCCAGGACGGTGACCTCCTCGCCCGCGTCTTCTCCGGTGGGGCCCGGCGCCATGCCGGCTCCGGCGCCGGGTGCTGTGCCCGTGCCCGAGTCCGCGCCGGTGCCGTGCGGCGTCCAGCGCACCCGGCGGTCCAGCAGCTCGCCGAGCACCAGCGTCTCGGCCGGGCGCTGCTCGAAGCGGCGCAGGTTCAGCACCCCCGTGGTGATCACCTGCCCGGCTTCCACGCCGGTCACGCGGGTCATCGGCAGGAAGATCCGGCGCCGGCTCACGACCTCCACGACCAGGCCCAGCACGCGGGGCGGCCGGCCGCCGACCCGCAGCATCACCACGACGTCGCGGACCCGGCCGACCTGGTCGCCGTTCGGGTCAAAGGCCGCGACGCCGGCCAGGTGGGACACGAAAACCCGCGGGGTGCCTGCGACCATCAGGCCTCCTCAGCGGGTCCTCGCGCTCTGCCGTCCTGCCAGAACAGGCTAACCCGAGCGGATCTTGCCCGCTCCGTGAGTCCCCCGTGTACGCCTTGGGCGTGCCCTGAGAGCCCCGCGTCCGGCCCGCGCGTGCCCTGCGTGGGGCCCGTGCGTGCTCGGTGGCCGGATCGTGCGGTAGCTTCGGGGCGCCCGAAGACCCCGCCCCACGAGGAGTCGAGCCGCCGTGAACCCCGGTCCCCGGACCGCCGCCGCCGTCCTCGCCGGCCTCGTGTCGGCCCCGCTGCTCACCGGCTGCCTCGGCCTGGGCGGCGACCCCGACTCCGGGACGAACGGCGTCGGCAAGCTCCCGGCGCAGACGATCGAACAGAAGGCGAGCAGCGCGGCCGGCTCCGCCACCGCCGTCCGGCTGACCGGCACGGTCGTCAGCGGCGGGCAGACGTACCGGCTCGACATGCGGCTGCGCGCGGACGGCGGCGTCGGCGAGGTCACCACGAAGGGCGACACCTTCCAGCTGCTGCGGGTCGGCGACGACCTCTACCTCAAGGCGAGCGCGGACTTCTACGGCGACGGCGATTCGAAGGACAGCCAGGCCGCCGCGGCCAAGCTCAACGGCAAGTACGTGAAGGTGCCGCCGGGCGACCCGGCCTACCAGCAGTTCAGCGGCTTCACCGACAAGAAGGTGCTGCTCGCGGGGTTGTTCGTGCTGGACGGCGCGCTGCAGGTCGGCGACCACCGCAAGGTCGGCGGCACGAAGACCATCGAGCTGGCCGGCTCCAAGGGCGGCAGCCTCGACGTCTCCCTCAAGGGCACGCCCTACCCCCTCCGCTACCAACGCGCCGGCAACGCGGGCACCCTCACCCTGACCGACTGGGGCCAGGACTTCACCCTCGCCGCCCCGCCGAAGTCCCAGGTCGTCGACTACGGCAAGACGGTGGGCACGAGCCCGACGCCGTCCCCGACGACTTCGGCGCCGGCGCCGGCGAAGAAGTAGAGCTGACCGTCAGGCGGGCTGACGGTCGGGCGGGCTGACGAAGGGCCCGCAGGTGATTCTCAGCCGTGCTGACGGTCAGGCGCGCTGATGTGCGGGTGGACCGGATGAGCGAGCCGGGAGAATAGTCAGGCGGGCTGACCGTCAGGCGGGCTGACGAAAGGTCGCCGTCGATGCTCAGCCGCCCTGACGGTCAGCACGCCCGATGGTCAGCCGCGCTTGCGGCGGCGGGTGAGGAGTTTGGGGAGGCCCGCGGGGATCGGGTGGCGGGTGGTGGCTGGGGTGGGGCGTGGGGGAGCGGCGCCGGAGGCGGTGGGCATCGCGCCCGGGTGCTCGGCGGGCGGGCCCTCGGGGGTGAGGCGGAAGAGGGTGCACTCGCGGGCCCAGCGCTCGGTCGCGGTGTCGGCGTCCGCCGAGTTGAGCCGCTTGGTGCGCAGCTCCGTGACCGCCGCGCGCCATGGCTCGGAGTCCGCGGTGACGACCGCCGCCCGGCCCTGCCAGCCGACCAGGCGCCCGCCCTTGTCCTTGCTGCGGACGGTCACCGAGGCGACCGCGCCGTCCGCGAGCCCGGGGGGTGCGGGCTGCTCGACGGGGCCGCCGGTCAGGACGTACATCGCCCCGTCGATCCAGGCGTGCCACACCGCCCGGCCGTTCACCCACACCAGCCCCGACTTCTTCGTGGCCTCCTCGACGAGCGCGGCGAGTTCACCGCTCGTGGGCGCGGGGGCCGGGGGCGTGGCAGGCGTCATGCCCTCAGGGTAGGGGGCGCCGCGCCCGGCCCCGCATCCCGGGGCGTGGAATGACAGGTGCTCAGGGCGGTTACGGGCCTTACGCTGGTGGCGGCCCAGCCCGTCCCGCCCCGTCGTCGTCCCCCAGGAGCCACGTTGACCGCCCCGCAGAGCACGTCCGCCGCGGTTCCGGGTCCGGTCGAGCCGGCCTCGGGGGCCGCGCCCGCCGTCGGGGGCGGGGCGGCGCCGGTCGGGGCCTCGCGGGGAGCGGACTTCGCACTGCTCGCCGTCGCCATCGCGGGCGTCTCGATGTCCGCGCCGCTGATCGCCGCGACCACCGCGCCCGCGCTGGCCATCGCCTTCTGGCGCAACGCCATGGCCGTCGGCGTGCTCAGCCCCGTCGCGCTGTGGCGGCACCGCGGGGAGCTGCGCCGAATGGGCCGCCGGGCGCTGACGCTCTCGACCGGCGCCGGCGTCGTCCTCGCCCTGCACTTCGGCCTGTGGCTGCCCAGCCTGACGATGACCTCCGTCGCGACCTCGACCGCGCTGGTCACCACGACCCCGATCTGGACCACCCTGATCCTGCGCGTCCGCGGCCACCGCCCGCCCGCCCTGGTGTGGGCGGGCACCGCGCTCGCGGTGTGCGGCGTGCTGATCCTCACCGGGATCGACATGTCGACCGACACCCGCGCCCTCGCCGGTGACGCCCTCGCGCTCGCCGCGGGACTCGCCGCCGCGGTGTACATGCTGCTGGGCGCGGAGGTCCGGCGGACGGCGACGACGACCGCGTACACGTACGTCTGCTACTCCACGACCGCACTCGCGCTGCTCGCCGCCTGCCTGGTGTCGGGCTCGGCGCTCGGCGGCTACGACGGGCGGAGCTGGCTGAAGATCGCCGCGCTGACCGTGGTCGCCCAGCTGCTCGGGCACTCGCTGCTCAACCGGGTCGTACGCGGCCTCGGCCCGTCCACCACCTCGACGGCGATCCTGCTGGAGACGCCGGGCGCGGCGCTCATCGCCGCACTGTGGCTCGGCCAGACGCCGCCGGCCGCCGCGTACCCCGCGCTCGCGGTGATCCTCGCCGGGCTGGCCCTGGTGGTGCTGGCCGACGTCCGCCGCGACGCCTGAGCCGCCAAGCCCCGGAGCCCCTGGCCCCGCGCCCTGAAGCCCCGCGCCCCGCCGCGGACCCGTTCCCGTAAGGCCGCTACAGCCACCCGTTGCGACGGAAACCACGGTGGATCGCGTAGCAGATCGCGAGGATCACGCCCAGCACCGCCGGGTACCCGTAGCGCCAGCGCAGCTCCGGCATGTGGTCAAAGTTCATGCCGTAGACGCCGGTGATCATCGTCGGGACGGCCAGGATCGCCGCCCACGCCGTGATCTTGCGCATGTCCTCGTTCTGCACGACGGTGGCCTGCGCGAGGTTGGCCTGGAGGATGGAGTTGAGCAGGTCGTCGAAGCCGGTGACCTGCTCGTGGACGCGGGCGACATGGTCGGCGACGTCCCGGAAGTACTTCTGGATCTCCGGGTCGACCAGCCGCATCGGCCGCTCGCCCAGCAGCTGCATGGGCCGCAGCAGCGGCGACACCGCCCGCTTGAACTCCAGCACCTCGCGCTTGAGCTGGTAGATACGGCCCGCGTCGCCGCCGCGCGAGGACTTGCCGGGCTCGGCGGAGAAGACGTCGATCTCGACCTCGTCGATGTCGTCCTGGACGGCGTCCGTCACCGCGAGGTAGTCGTCGACGACCTGGTCGGCGATCGCGTGCAGCACCGCCGAGGGGCCCTTGGCGAGCAGCTCCGGGTCGTCCTCCAGCCGGTGGCGCAGCGCCCGCAGCGAGCCGTGGCCGCCGTGCCGCACGGTGATGACGAAATACCGGCCGGTGAAGACCATCACCTCGCCGGACTCCACGACCTCGCTGGTCGCGGTCAGCTCGGCGTGCTCGACGTAGCGGATGGTCTTGAAGACGGTGAAGAGGGAGTTGTCGTAGCGCTCCAGCTTCGGCCGCTGGTGGGCGTGCACCGCGTCCTCCACGGCCAGCGGGTGCAGCCCGAACTCCTCGGCGATGCCGGCGAACTCCTGCTCGGTCGGCTCGTGCAGCCCGATCCACACGAAGCCGTCACTGCCGTCGCACTGGTCGGACGTCCGGCCGCCGCGTACCGCCGACAGCGCCTCGCGCAGCCCGGCGATGTCGGTGCAGCGCACCCCGCCGCGGTAGACGGCGCAGTCCACGACGGCGCTGGTGGCGGTCGCGGTGTCACGTGTCGGGCCGTAGTCGTGCGATGCGGGGGACTTGCGCAGGGCCGGGCGTACGACTGCGCGAAGATCACGGATCATCGACATGGCAAGCTCCTTCACGGACTGGCCGACGGCATCACGCCGCACTGAACTGAAAAGCTGCTGATCTTGATCAGAAAAGGGCGATCACCGGGAGGTGGGGAGGTGATCGCGCGGCAGTTCAGGGCGCTCTTCGGGAGGAGCGCGCTCCGCAGGGGCACGACGGGCCGGGAAGGCCGCGTTTCACGGTTTCACGGCACGAGGGCCGGGTATGGAACGCGGGGGATCAGCGGGTCACACTGCGCGCGGGGCGGCGGCGTACGAAGAGCTGCCGGTACTGCACGGTCGACTAGGATCCATGTCAGTCCCCACCTCCTCCGGCCGGTCCCCGCTGGGGGAATGGACTTGCGCGAACGCCCTACCTTAGCAAGCGCAGGGTACGCCCCCGCGCCGCCGGATGCCGTCCTGACGCGTTCTATGCTCGCGGCATGGGTGAGATTTTGCCGTCCGTCGAGGAACGGCTCAGGTCCGTCTTCGGGGCGCCGGAGGCCCGGGCGGCCGTGACCTTCCTGGGCGCCGAGCGCATCGAGGTGCTCCGCTTCGCCGACGGCCCGCTGCTGCGCTACGCCACCCTCGGCATGTCCGCGCAGCCCATGGCCGACCCCCTCGCCCCGGTCGCCGACCCCGAGCGCGGCCCCCGCGCGGAGGTCGTCCTGACGCTACGGGCCGGCCGCGCGGACACCTCGCCGGTGCTGCGCCCCCTCGCCATGGCCGCGGCGTCCCCGCAGGTCGAGGGCGTCGTCCTGGCCGACGGCAACACCCTCGACTTCGCCGCCCCGCTCTGGCCCGGCGCCCCCTTCACCGCCTTCCTCGCCGCCACCCCCGGCACCCTCGTCCCCGACCTCCCCCTCCCCGCCCCCCTCGACCCGGTCCGCTTCTACCCCCTGACCCCCATGACCCCGGCCGAAGCCGCCTTCAAACGCGCAAAGGGCGCCGAAGCCCTCCGCACCCTCTGGTCCACCCACTCCACCGACCTGACCGACCCCCTCCGCCGAGCAGTCCCCCTGACCTGAGCCACCGCCGAGCCGACGACCGGGGGGCTGCGGCGGGCGTGCCGGGTAGGGTCGGGCGATGCCTGAACTGATGCTTCTGCGGGCGGACCACGCCGCGGCGGTCCTGGACTTCGAGACGGCGAACCGCCGTTACTTCGCCGGCTTCATCTCCGACCGCGGGGATCACTACTTCGAGCGGTTCGACGAGCGGTTCGAGGCGCTGCTGGCCGAACAGGCGGACGGGGTCTGCGCGTTCTACGTGCTGGTCGACGAAGACGGCTCGGTCATCGGCCGGTTCAACCTCTTCGACCTCGACGACGGCTCCGCGGACGTCGGTTACCGGGTCGCGCAGCGCGCCGCCGGGCGCGGGGTGGCGACCGCCGCGCTGGGGGAGTTGTGCCGGCTGGCGGTGGAGCGGCACGGGCTCCGTACGCTGCGGGCGGCCGTCGCCCACCAGAACCCGGCGTCCCAACGCGTCCTGGCCAAGGCCGGTTTCGCCCCCGTGGGCCCGGCCGGCCCGGCCGACCTCGGGGGGAAGCAGGGCAGTTGGTACCAGCGCGACCTCGTCAGCGGACCGGGGTCGGGTGGGGGGACGGGGTGAGGTGGTGGTGGCGGGTGGTGATGATGGCCGTGGCCGTGACGGCGGCGAGGGCGGCGATCACGAAGGGGATGTGGATGTCGGTCCACTCCTCGATCTTCGGGGCCAGGTACGGGGCCGCCGCCGCGGCGAACCAGCGGACGAAGTTGTAGCCGGCGCTCGCGACGGGGCGGGGGGCGGGGGAGACGCCGAGGGCGAGTTCGGTGTAGACGGTGTTGTTGACGCCGATGAACGCGCCCGACAGCACCGTGCAGGCGATCGCCGTGGTGTGGGAGCCGTAGCCGAGCACGACCAGGTCCGCCGCGAGCAGGACCAGCGACGCGCCCAGCACCTTCAGCGAGCCGAAGCGGGACTGAAGGCGCGGCGCGACGATCACCGAGAAGACCGCGAGCAGCACGCCCCAGCCGAAGAACACCGCGCCGGAGCGGTAGGGCGACATGTCGAGCACGAACGGCGTGAAGGCCAGCACCGTGAAGAAGGCGTAGTTGTAGAAGAACGCCGAGGCCGCGGCGGAGGCGAGACCGCCGTGGCCGAGGGCCTTCAGCGGGTCGAGCACGGAAGTGCGGCGGGCGGGCCTCGGCTGCTCCTTCAGGAAGAGCGAGATCGCCACGAAGCCGATCGCCATGAGCACGGCCGTGCCGAAGAACGGGTAGCGCCACTTCATGTCGCCGAGCACCGCGCCGAGCAGCGGGCCGCAGGCCATGCCGAGGCCGAGCGCGGACTCGTACAGCAGGATCGCCGAGGCGGCGCCGCCGGTGGCCGCGCCGACGATGACGGCGAGCGAGGTCGAGACGAACAGCGCGTTGCCCAGGCCCCAGCCCGCGCGGAAGCCGACGAGCTGGCCGACGCTGCCGGAGGTGCCGGCGAGCCCGGCGAAGACCACGACCAGCGCGAGACCGGCGAGCAGCGTCTTCTTGCCGCCGATCCGGCTGGAGACGAAGCCGGTGACCAGCATCGCGAACGCGGTGATCAGGAAGTAGCTGGTGAAGAGGAGCGAGACCTGGCTGGGCGAGGCGTCCAGGCCCTTGGCGATGGACGGCAGGATCGGGTCGACCAGCCCGATGCCCATGAACGCCACGACGGCCGCGCCGGCCGTCGCCCACACGGCGGTGGGCTGGCGCAGCAGGCCGGCCTTCTCCGGGCCCTCCTCCTTGCGCGCCGGGTTCTCGTGCGCCGGGTTCTCGTGCGCCGGGCCGGCCAGGCCCTCGGCGGTGTCGGTGGCTGGCTGCATGGCCCGCGTTCCCCTCTGGCCGGCGGACGGCCGGGACGGTGGAAGTAGTTGGTGACTACACGAATAATAGGTTGGCAATGGCAACTAGTGCAAGGTGCATCTAGTGGGCGAGGGGTGGGGCGGGTGGCGGAACGTTCCCCTCCGGACGGGTGATCGTCCTTGACGCGGGCACATGGCTGGAGGACCGTGGGGATTTATGAGGGGCGAACCCAGTTGCCCGAAGTGCGGTGGCAGGGTCAGGGCGCCCGGCCTTTTCGCCGACTCCTGGCAGTGCGACGCGCACGGCACGGTGTATCCGCTGCAACCGGTCGTCCCGCCGAGCGTCGAGGGCCTCGGCGTGGTCGTCAACCGGTCGCAGGTGCCCGTGTGGATGCCGTGGCCGCTCCCGGTCGGCTGGCTCTTCTCCGGCGTCGCCGCCGCCGGTGACGACCGCAGCGGGGGCCGCGCGACCGCTGTCGCCTGCTCGGGCCCCGGGCCCTTCGGCGGGCCCGGCGAGCTGATGCTCATCGCCGAGGAGCTGGGCGTCGGGCTCGGCGCGCGCTACGCCGGCATCGACGGGGTGGACCCCGGCCCCGCCATGTGCGTCGACAAGCCCCCGCACGCCAAGGTGCTCGCCGCCGGCCGCCCCACCGCCCTGTGGCACGTCGACGGCGCCCCCGCCGACCGGGTCGTCTTCGCGGGCGAGGCGCGCGGGCTGTGGCTGTGGGCCATCGTCTGGCCCGAGGAGACGGGGCTGCTGATGTACGACGAGCTGGTCCTGACGGACCTGCGGGACGCCGGCGCCGAGGTCGAGCTGCTGCCGTGCGGCGCGCTGACGCCCCGGCTGCTGAGCTGAGCCGTACGCCCCGGAGGCCGGCGGCGTGAGCTGCGCAATACCTGCGAATCGCAGGCTCGGGCGGGCGCTATCCTTTTCTTCGTCCCCTGTCCGCGCCGTCCCCGGGAGCCCGTGCCGTGCGCATCGACCTGCACACCCACTCCTCGGCGTCCGACGGCACCGACACCCCCGCGGAGCTGGTCCGCAACGCCGTGGCCGCCGGGCTCGACGTCGTCGCCCTGACCGACCACGACACCGTCGCCGGGCACGCGGAAGCCACCGCCGCGCTCGCCGGTACGCCGCTCACGCTCGTGCCCGGCGCGGAGCTGTCCTGCCGGGTCGACGGGATCAGCATGCACATGCTGGCGTACCTCTTCGACACGACCGAGCCGCGGCTGCACGCGGCCCGCGAACTCGTCCGCGACGACCGGGTGCCGCGGGCCCGCGGCATGATCGCCAAGCTCCAGGAGCTGGGTGTGCCCGTGACGTGGGAGAGGGTCGCGCGGATCGCCGGCGACGGCTCCGTGGGCCGCCCGCACATCGCCACGGCGATGGTCGAGCTGGGCGTCGTCCCCACGGTCTCCGACGCGTTCACCTCGCAGTGGCTCGCCAACGACGGGCGGGCGTACGTCGAGAAGCACGAGTTCGATCCCTTCGAGGCGGTGGCTCTCGTCAAGGCGGCGGGCGGGGTGACGGTGTTCGCGCACCCCGGTGCGCACAAGCGGGGCGAGACCGTGCCGGACGAGGTCATCGCGCGGCTCGCCGCCGCGGGGCTCGACGGGCTGGAGGTCGACCACACGGACCATGACGCCGGGACGCGGGAGCGGTTGCGCGGGCTCGCCCGGGAGCTGGGGCTCTTGGCGACGGGGTCGTCGGATTACCACGGCTCCCGGAAGACGGTGGAGCTCGGGGCGTGTACGACCTCGCCGGAGGTCTACGCGCAGATCGCCGCGCGGGCTTCGGGGGCGCAGCCCATCTCCGAGGTCTAGCGACCTCGGGGCTTCTTCCGCCCGGGCTGCCGCGCCCGCAGTCGCCGGACCTTCCGTCCGGCGGGGGGCTGGTCGCTTCGTTCTCCCCCAGAGCTTCGCCCGGGGGCACCCCCACGCAGCCCCCGGTTTCCTGCCCCGCGCGGCAGGGGCGCCCCTCGCCGCGCCCTCACTACATTCGCTCGCCCTCTGACAAACGAAAGCTCAGCCATGTTCGACCTCACCCTGTTCGGGTCCGTGTTCTTCACGTTGTTCGTGATCATGGACCCGCCCGGGATCACCCCCATATTCCTCGCCCTCACCTCCGGGCGGGCGGCCAAGGTGCAGCGGCGGATGGCGGCGCAGGCCGCGGGCGTGGCGTTCGGGGTCATCGCCGTGTTCGGGGTCTGCGGGCAGCAGATCCTGGACTACCTGCATGTGTCCGTGCCCGCCCTGCGGGTCGCCGGCGGGCTGCTGCTTCTGCTCATCGCACTGGACCTGCTCACCGGCAAGGCGGACGAGCCGACGCAGACGCGGGACGTGAACGTCGCGCTCGTGCCGCTGGGGATGCCGCTGCTCGCCGGGCCGGGGGCCATCGTCACCGTCATCCTCGCCGTGCAGCACGCCGACGGGATCGGCTCCCAGGTGTCCGTGTGGGCGGCGATCCTCGCGATGCACGCCGTGCTGTGGCTGACGATGCGTTACTCGCTGGCGATCATCCGGGTCATCAAGGAGGGCGGCGTCGTGCTGGTGACGCGGCTGTCCGGCATGCTGCTCTCGGCGATCGCGGTGCAGTCCGTCGCCAACGGCGTCCTCGGGTTTGTCCACGGCCAGGGCGCCTGAGCCTGCCGTGGCGGGCCGGCGCGCGCGGGCAAACGAAAGCGCCCCGTACGTACACGATGTACGGGGCGCCGGAACGTTGTGTCGTCGCGTCAGTCCGTGAGAGCTTCCGCCGGTCGGATGTAGATGCGCTGCCCGATGGCAGCGGCCTGCTGCACGATCTTGTTGACCGCGGAAGCGTCCACGACGGTGCTGTCCACCGCGTCGCCGTTCCGGTCGTCGAGCCGCATGATCTCGAAGCGCATAGGGCTTCTCCCTTCCTCCCTCGTTACATGTGTGGTCAACGAACACCCCCTTCAAAACATTCCCTACTCTAAATAAAAACCTTCGGCGGGCCGACTGCTTATCCCGCTTGTCCCGCCACCGTGCCCTCGTCCGCCCAGAACGCCACCAGCGCGGCTGCCGTTTCCGCAGGTCGCTCGGCGTTGGGGGAGTGCTCCGCGCCCTTGATCACGACGCGCCTGGCGCCCAGCCGCTCCGCCATCGCGTCGAGCAGCGGGACCGGCCATGCGTAGTCCACCTCCCCGGACAGTACGAGCTTCGGCAGGGGTATGGCGGCAAGTTCCGCGACCCGGTCCGGTTCGGTCATCAACTGGCGGGCGGTGGCGATGAGTTGTTCCGGGACCGTACCGATCCAGCGGCGGTGCAGGAAGTCGTCGAGCCAGGCCGGTCCGACCGGGGTGGTGCTGGTGTCGGCGGAGTCCAGGGAGCGCATCGCCCACCAGGCGGTCTCCATGTCCATCGTCGGCAGGTGGTCGATCAGCAGCTGCGTCCTGAGCTGCTGGTCCGGCGCGATCTCCGCCGGGCCCGAACTCATCAGCGTCACGGAGGAGAAGGGGCCCGGGCCGGCCGCGAGCAGGGCGGCGCGGACGAGGTGGCCGCCGAGGGAGTGGCCGAGGACGTGCAGCGCGGCGCCCGGGGCCTGCGCGGCGAGCGCGTCGGCCTGCGCGCGGACGTCCGCGGCGAGCTCGCGCTGGGCGTACGCCGCCTCGTCGCGCGGCCCCGGCGTCTCGTACTGGCCGCGGCCGTCCACCGCGACGACCCGGAAGCCGGCCGCGGAGAGCGGGGCCAGCAGGTCGAGGAAGTCCTCCTTGCTGCCCGTGAAGCCGGGGACGAGCAGTGCGGTGCCCTGCGCGGGCGCGTCCGGCGCGGGGGCCGCGTCCAGGACGGCGAAGGACCCGCGCGCGGTCTCCAGCCGGTGCGCGGTCGCGCGCTCGGGCAGTCGCAGAGTGCTCGGTCGGCTCATGCAGTGAGATTACGCGGTGCATATGTCCGACAGGTTGCCGCTCGACGCGAAACACCCCCGGCCGGTGCGGCCGGGGGTGTCCACGCTGACCTCACGCGTGCCGCTCCGTCAGCCCTCGTCGGCCACGGCGACGGCCTTACGCGTCCGGCGCCGCGGCGCCTTGGGCGCTTCCTCGCCCTCCGGCGCACCTGCGGGCGCGGGCACCTCCGCCGAAGCGGCGGTCTTACGCGTCCGCCGCCGCGGCGCCTTGGGGGCTTCCTCGGCTGCGGCGGCCGGTGCCGGGACCTCGGCGGTTGCCGCGGTCTTACGGGTCCGGCGGCGCGGGGCCGCCTCGGTCACCTCGGCGTCGGCGGCCTGCGCCTCGGCGACGACCTCCGTCGTAGCGGCGGCCTTGCGGGTACGCCGCCGGGGTGCCTTGGGGGCTTCCTCGGGTGCGGCGGCCGGTGCGGGGACCTCGGCGGTTGCCGCGGTCTTGCGGGTCCGGCGGCGTGGGGCCTTCGGCTCCTCGGCGGGGTCGGCCGCCGGCTCCGCCGCCGGTGTCACCGGCGCGGCGACGGGAGCGGCCTCGGCGGGCAGCGGCTCGGCCGGAGCGGCAGAAGCGGCGGACGGGGCGCCCGCGCGGGTCCTGCGGCGGCGGCGCGGAGTGCGCGGGGCGGCGCCGGGCTCGTCGGTGAGCGCGGCCGGCTCGGAGACCGCCGTGGCGGACCCGGCGGTCGCCGGCGTGCCCTCGGCGGGCGCCTCGGCCTGGCCGCCACGGGTGCGGCGGCGCTGCCGCGGGGTGCGGGTGCGGGGCTGGCGCTCCTCGGCCGGCGCGGCGCCCGGCCGGCCGCCGCCACCGCCCTTGCGGCCACCGCCGCGCGGCCCGCGGCCACCGGTCTCGCCGAGGTCCTCGACCTCTTCCGCGTCGAGGCCGGCGCGGGTGCGCTCGGCCCGGGGCAGTATCCCCTTCGTGCCGGCGGGGATCCGCAGCAGCTCGTACAGGTGCGGAGACGTCGAATACGTCTCCTCCGGGTCGTTGAACGGCAGGTCCAGCGCCTTGTTGATCAGCTGCCAGCGCGGGATGTCGTCCCAGTCGACCAGCGTGATCGCCGTACCCGTCGCCCCGGCGCGCCCGGTGCGGCCGATGCGGTGCAGATACGTCTTCTCGTCCTCGGGCGTCTGGTAGTTGATCACATGCGTGACGCCCTCGACGTCGATGCCGCGCGCGGCGACATCGGTGCACACCAGCACATCGACCTTGCCGTTGCGGAACGCCCGCAGCGCCTGCTCGCGCGCGCCCTGCCCGAGGTCGCCGTGCACCGCGCCGGAGGCGAACCCGCGGCGCTCCAGCTGCTCGGCGACGTCCGCGGCGGTGCGCTTGGTGCGGCAGAAGATCATCGCCAGGCCCCGGCCCTCGGCCTGGAGCACCCGCGCGACCAGCTCGACCTTGTCCAGGGAGTGCGCGCGGAAGATGTGCTGCGTGGTCGAGGCGACCGTCGCGCCCTCGTCGTCCGGGGCGGTCGCGCTGATGTGGGTGGGCTGCGACATGTAGCGGCGGGCCAGGTTGATGACCGCGCCCGGCATGGTCGCCGAGAACAGCATCGTCTGCCGCCTGGCCGGCAGCATCGCCATGATCTTCTCGACGTCCGGCAGGAAGCCGAGGTCGAGCATCTCGTCGGCCTCGTCCAGCACGAGCGCGCGCACGTGCTTGAGGTTGAGCTTCTTCTGGCCCGCGAGGTCCAGCAGCCGGCCCGGGGTGCCGACGACCACGTCGACGCCCTTCTTCAGCGCCTCGACCTGCGGCTCGTACGCCCGGCCGCCGTAGATGGCGTGCACCCGGACCGCGCGGACCTTGCCGGCGGTCAGCAGGTCGTTGGTGACCTGCTGGCACAGCTCACGGGTGGGGACGACGACGAGCGCCTGCGGGGCGTCGGTCAGCTGCTCGGGCGTCGCGCGCCCGGCCTCGACGTCGGCGGCGACGGTGACCCGCTCCAGCAGCGGAAGGCCGAAGCCCAGCGTCTTGCCGGTGCCGGTCTTGGCCTGGCCGATGACGTCGCTGCCCGCGAGGGCGACCGGGAGCGTCATCTCCTGGATCGGGAAGGGAGTGGTGATGCCGACGGCCTCCAGGGCCTCGGCCGTCTCGGGAAGGATGCCAAGACTGCGGAAAGTAGTGGTGGTGGTCAGGATGCTTGCCTCTTCTGTGTGACGCGGCACTTTTCGGCGAGGGGGTCGAGTGGCCGGAGTCGCCGGACTTGCCGGCGCGCCGGTCACTGACCGCGCAGATGTGTCGTACAGCCTGCGAAGGGCTGTGGAGCGCGGGACCGCTGCTCTCGCCCTTGCCGCGAGTGGGCCCCTCCCGATGGCGGGAGGGCGGTCGGGTCGGAGCCGATCGGGCCACCGACCGGGCATCCAGGGTGTTGCACACGTCGCCCGCCGAGGATCGCGAAACTGGCCGATGAGCGGCGGGTGCATTACCACTCTACCCCGGAAACACGTAGCTGCACCCGATCAAATGTTTCGTTCGGGACATCATCGGGTCACGCGGAGGGTGTCGGTCCCCGGTCGGGACTTGGTTATTGTGCGCTCCATGGAGACGCCTGACGACACCACCAAGCCCACCCCGACGCCGCCCGCCGCCGAGACCGCCGGGACGTCCGAGCCCGCCGCGCCGGCCACCGGGATCGCCGCGCAGGACTGGGCCTCGGCCTCCGCCGACCCGCGCTACCGCGCCGCCGTCGTCGACCTGCTCGGCGCGCTCGCCTACGGGGAGCTCGCCGCTTTCGAACGGCTCGCGGAGGACGCCAAGCTCGCGCCGACCCTGGAGGACAAGGCGGAGCTGGCGGCGATGGCCGCCGCCGAGTTCCAGCACTTCGCGCAGCTGCGGGACCGGCTCACCGAGGTGGGCGAAGCGGCGGTCGAGGCGATGGAGCCGTTCAGCACCGCGCTGGACGACTTCCACCGCCAGACCGCGCCGTCGGACTGGCTGGAGGGCCTGGTCAAGGCGTACGTCGGCGACTCGATCGCGTCCGACTTCTACCGCGAGGTCGCCGTCCGGCTCGACAGCGACACCCGCACCCTGGTGCTCGCCGTCCTCGACGACACCGGGCACGCCACCTTCGCCGTCGAGAAGGTCCGGGCCGCCATCGACGCCGACCCGCGCGTCGGCGGCCGGCTCGCCCTGTGGGCCCGCCGGCTCATGGGCGAGGCGCTCTCCCAGGCCCAGCGGGTCGTCGCCGACCGCGACGCCCTGTCGACGATGCTCGTGGGGGGCGTCGCCGACGGCTTCGACCTGGCCGAGGTCGGCCGGATGTTCTCCCGGATCACCGAGGCCCACACCAAGCGGATGGCGGCCCTGGGGCTGGCCGCGTAACGCCGCGCGCGAGGCGGCGCGGGTCCGGTTGACGCCGGCCCCCGTGGGCGCCGGTCCGGTGACGCGGGTCACGCCCCCGGGGTCGTGATCTTGGCGTGCCGGCCGCGGCGGGCGGGGCTCGCCAGGACGCTCAGGCCCGCCGCCGCCGTCGCGAAGGACGCGGCGAAGGTGAGCTCGGGGCGGGCGCCGCCGAAGATCGTGTAGCCCACCAGGCCGCCGGTCAGGGCGGCGACCACGCCGGTGAGCAGCAGCAGGCCGGCCGCCGGCAGCCGGGAGGGGAACAGCCGCGCGGCGGCGAAGGCGGCGAGCAGGCCGAGTGCCGTATAGCCGGCGATCTGCCAGAGCATCAGATTCCCCTCCAATGACACGGTGGTACGGACCGGTGCACTGAGGTCCTACCCCCGCGGGGAGCCGCGTGAAACGGGGCACCGCGCGAAACGGCGGCACGAACGAGGGGGCGGCAACCGGACTGGCCGGTTGCCGCCCCCTCGCTGACGTGACGTCAGAGAGCCGCGCCGAAGCCGACCCTGCGGGCGGCCGACTCGCCGATCTCGACGTAGGCCAGCCGGTCGGCGGGCACGAGCACCTTGCGGCCGTGCTCGTCCACCAGGCTGAGCAGCTTCGCGTCGCCCGACAGCGCGTCGGCGACGGCCTTCTCGACCTCGTCCGCCGACTGAGAGCTCTCGATGCTGATCTCGCGCGGCGCGTGCAGCACGCCGATCTTGACCTCCACGGCTTGGGTCCCTCCGATGGGCTGGCGGTGTGCGCGGAATGTCGCGCCGTACGCTGCCCAGACTAGCCCGGCCGGCGGGCATGCGTGGCGCGCAGGACCGGCTCGGGAGTCGCGCGGGACCCGGCGCACGACCGGGCGCAGGACCGGCTCAGGAGTGGTGGCCGCCCTCGGCGCCGTGCAGCGGGAAGCCGGCGATGCCGCGCCAGGCCAGCGACGTCAGCAGCTGCACCGCGGTGTCGCGCGGCACATCGCTGCGGCTGGCCAGCCAGTAGCGGGCCACCACCTGCGAGACGCCGCCCAGGCCCACCGCGAGCAGCATCGACTGCTCGCGCGACAGCCCGGTGTCCTCCGAGATGACCTCGCTGATCGCCTCGGCGCACTGCAACGACACCTTGTCGACCCGCTCGCGCACCGCCGGCTCGTTCGTCAGGTCGGACTCGAAGACCAGCCGGAAGGCGCCGCCCTCGTCCTCGACGTACGCGAAGTACGCGTCCATCGTCGCCTCGACGCGCTTCTTGTTGTCCGTCGTGGACTCCAGCGCGCCGCGCACCGACTGCAGCAGGGCCTCGCAGTGCTGGTCCAGCAGCGCCAGATACAGCTCCAGCTTGCCCGGGAAGTGCTGGTAGAGCACCGGCTTGCTGACGCCGGCCCGCTCGGCGATGTCGTCCATCGCGGCGGCGTGGTAACCCTGCGCGACGAACACTTCCTGGGCGGCCCCCAGCAACTGCTCGCGTCGGGCCCGGCGGGGCAGGCGGGTGCCGCGCGGTCGTGCGTGAGTCTGCTCGATGGCTGTCACGCCGCCTCCCAATTCTGCGGAACGAACGGATGAACGAACGAAAGAACGCTGCGCTGGCCATCGTACTTTTGGGTAACGACCCTGTGCGCCGTACGAGGGCACATTCTCACGTACTGGAATCCGGCGGATCCGGCCGAAACCAGGCGCCGGCCCGGCCCGGGGCGGGCCGGTAACCCCGGCCGGGGCCTCGTGGACCGATACCCTGCGGGGCCCCGCAGGGTATCGGTCCACGCCCCGGCGGGCCGCGCCGGGGGCGTCAGCGGCGCTCCTCGTCCTCGTCCTCGTCCAGCGCGACGACCCGGCGCTGCTCGGCGGTGTCCGCCGGGTTCGCCTCGCCGTCGCGGTCGGCGGGCCGCTCGGTGACCGGCTCGTCGCGCTGCTGCAGCAGCTCCGCGCGCTGCTCGGCGCTGTCGGCCTCCGGGGCCTCCAGGTCCAGGTCGTCGCCGTGGTCGCGCTCCGCGGCGTTGGTGTCGTCCTCGTCGGCTTCCCGCTCGATCCGGGCGATCTCGTCGGACATGGCGCCCTTCCTTCCGTCGGATGTACTCCCTCGCCCCGCCGGCGCCCGGGTCCCGCCGGCGGCCCCTTCCTGGAGCCTAGGAGCCCGCGGCCGGGCCCGCAGCGCGTACGGGCGCCGCCGGCCGGGGCCGCGTACAGGTCGGCTACCCACTGCCGCCGCCGCGCACCATCGCGGCGGCCGGGTCCGGCGTCGGACCCGTGAGCCAGGTCCCGTGGCCGGTTGCGTACGGGCATGTGCGGACCGACACAGGGCCGTCCGCGTGATCGTCTCGTAACATCAATCCATGGCCTCGACGGAATTCCCCCAGCCCGCCGCGTCGCCGGCGACCGTGCCGCCGGCGGGTCCGGTGCTCGCGGACGGGGAGACGTCGAGAACCGTCACGCTGCCCGGCCTCAGCCTGCTCGTCCGCTCGCGCGGGCACGACCTGCGGGCGGCGCACGCCGGCGTGCGCGAGCCGGCGATGTTCGTGCACGGCCTCGGCGGCTCGTCGCAGAACTGGTCGGCGCTGATGGCCAGGCTCGCCGGCGTCCTCGACGTCGAGGCGCTGGACCTGCCCGGTTTCGGCCATTCCCCGCCGCCCGACGACGGCAACTACTCCCTCGCCGCGCACGCCCGCGCGGTCGTACGGCTGCTGGACGCCGAGGCGCGCGGCCCGGTGCACCTGTTCGGCAACTCCATGGGCGGCGCCGTCGTCGTCAAGGTCGCCGCCGCCCGGCCCGACCTCGTCCGCACCCTCACGCTGATCTCGCCGGCGCTGCCCGAGCTGCCGCCGCAGCGCACCGCGCTGCCCACCGCGCTCGCCGCCGTCCCCGGCCTGCCCGCGCTCTACCGCCGGGTCACCCGCGACTGGCCGGCCGAGCGGCGCACCCAGGCGCTGCTGTCCCTGTGCTACGCCGACCCGTCCGTCGTCGGCCCCGCGGAACGCGCCGCCGCGGCGACCGAATACCAGCGGCGGGTGGACCTGCCGTACTTCTGGGACGTCACCGTCCGCTCCACCCGCGGCATCGTCAACGCCTATACCCTCGGCGGCCAGCACGCCCTGTGGCGCCAGGCCGAGCGGGTGCTCGCGCCGACGCTGCTGGTCTACGGCGTCCGCGACAAGCTCGTGGGCGTACGGATGGCCCGCCGCGCGTGCCGCGCCTTCCGTGACGCGCGGCTGCTCACCATCCCCGGGAGCGGGCATGTCGCGATGATGGAGCACCCGTTCCTGGTGGAGCGGGCCTTCCGCGATCTGCGGCAGGAAATGGCCGCCCGCACCCGCGGCGGCGCGGGCGAGGGTAGCGTCTCGGCAACGGCGGAGATGAGCACGAGCACGGCGGCGAGCGGGAGCTGATCGAGGGCGTGGGCAAACACAGCGCGCGGGACGGCCAGGACGGCTTCGGCGGCCCGGACGGCGACGGCACATTCGGCGCCGCCGGTTCACCGGGCGGCTTCGGCTCTGCCGGCGGCCCCGGCGGCCCGGGGCCCTTCGGCGTCCCGGGCGGCCCGGGCGTTCCCGGCGGCCCGGGCGTTCCCGGCCCCTTCGGGCCCGGCTCCCTCGGCGGTGCGGGCTCCGCGGGCGGGCCCGGGGCCTTCGGTGGGCCAGGCGGTGCGGATTCCCCCGGCGGTGCGGGCGGTGCTGGTGTCCCGGGCGGGCCCGGCTCACTCGGCGGGTCCGGTGGCCCGGGTGGCTACGGGACGGCGGCCGGGTTCGGGGCCGCGCCGCCCGGAAGCGCGCTCGGGACGCCGGGGAGCGGGCGGCGGCGGCGCAGTCCCGCCGGGCCGTACACCGAGCCGTTCGACCCGTTCGTGGACAGCGGTGCCTTCGCCGCCGTGCGGCGCCCCGAGCCCGGCGGGCGGCTCACCGGCCACCCCGAGCACCGCGAGCACGGCGCCTGGGGGGACACGCCCGAGGCGTGGGCCGCGGCCGGCGTCCGGGCGGCGCGCCGCGACCTGCCCTTCGACCCCGTCGAGGACTGGGCCGAGGGCTGGGCGGCGCACGACACCGCGACCGCCGCGCAGATGCGCGCCCCGCGCGTCCACCCGCCGGGCCGCACCGTGCCGCGCCCCCGGCAGGAGTTCCTCGACGCCTTCGAGCCCGCCCCGCCCGCCGCCCCCGTACCGCGGGCCGGGTCCGGCGCCGAGCCGCCGGCCGCCGAGGAGCCGCCCGGCGGCAGCGGGGGAGGGGGCGGCCGGCGCCGGCCGGGCCGGACCGGCTGGACGCTCACCGGGATCGCCGCGGCGGCCGTCGTGACCGTCGTCGCCGTCACCTCCGGCAGCCAGCTCACCGGCATCGGCCGTAAGCACCCCGCGCCCGACCCCACCACCGCGGACACCACCCCGACGCCCTCCCCGCCCTCGTCCGCGACGCCCGCCGCCGCGCCCGCGCCCGGCTCCGCGGTGACGCCGACGCCCGCCTCGTACGACGAGCAAATGGCCCGCCAATACCCGCTGGACCCGCGCCTGAAGCTCTCCGGCGCCTTCGAGACCGTCCCCGGGCAGCAGCCCGCGCCCGGCAAGGGCAAGGTGCTCACCTTCCGGGTCGATGTCGAGAAGGGCCTCGGGCTGGACCCGCGGCTCTTCAGCGACACGGTCTACAAGACGCTCAACGACCCGCGCAGCTGGGGCCACGGCGGCACGATGACCTTCGCCCGGGTCTCCACCGGCCACGCCGACATCGTCGTCACCCTCGCCAGCCCCGGCACGACGGCGGCGTGGTGCGCGAAGTCGGGGCTCAACACGACGATCGACAACGTGTCGTGCGATGCGGCGTCGACGCCGCGGACGATGATCAACGCGTATCGCTGGGCCCAGGGGGCGGACACGTTCGGGCCCGGGCTGATGCACGCGTACCGGCAGATGCTGATCAACCACGAGGTCGGGCACCGGCTCGGGCACCACCACGTCGGGTGCCCGGCGGCGGGGGCGCCGGCGCCGGTGATGATGCAGCAGACGAAGTTCCTGTCCCTCGACGGCGGGCCCACCTGCAAGCCCAACGCCTGGCCCTACCCGTGAGCCGCCGCCCCGCGGGGCCGGGCTTTTCCGCCCCGGGCCGCTGCTCGCCGTAGCTCGCGCAATCCCACCGCAAGGCGCAGCCCGGAGCGTACGGGCTCAAAACGCTTCGCGCGGGGAGAGGTTACGCGCCTTCACCCCTTTTGGTGGCATCGCGGACAACCGTCCGTCGTGGCGGGGAGCGGGTCAATACGGTCGTCGCGCCGGGGGTGACAGCAGCTCGTCCGGCGCGACGGACGAGAAGGGCGCGGACCCGTGCGGATTGCATTACTTACCGAGGGTGGTTACCCGTACGCGAGAGGTGAGGGCGGCGCGTGGTGCGACCGCCTCGTGCGGGGCCTGCCGCAGCACGACTTCGACGTCTACGCGCTGAGCCGTTCGCCGCGTACGGAGGCGGCCGGCCGCGTCGGGACCCCGCCGAACGTCCGCGGCTTCCGGCAGGAGCGGCTGTGGGGCCCGCCCCCGCAGGACGACATGCCGTACGGCGGGCGCGCGGCCGGGCGGGCGGCCCGTACCGCCTTCCGGGCCGGCTTCCGGGAGTTCGCCGCCGCGCTCGCCGGCGCCGCGGCGACGAGCCCGGCGCGGCGGGCGGACCGTTTCGGCACGGGGCTGTACGCACTGGCCGAGGTCGCCCAGGACCACCCCGGCGCGCTCCCCGAACTGCTGCGCGGCGACGACGCGCTCGCCGACCTGGAGGCCGCCTGCCGCGCGCCCGGCGTCCGGCCGGTCCTCGCCGACATCGTCGTGACCGAGCTGCTGACCGCCGCCGACCTGCTGGAACGCCAGCTCCGCCCGCTGTCCGCGCCCTGGTACGGACCCGCCGCGCTCGGCTCCGCCGACGTCTGCCACGCCGCCTCGGGCGGGCCCGCCGCCCTTCCGGGACTGCTGGCCAAACGGTTCTGCGGTACGCCGCTCATCGTCACCGAATACACCGTCCGGGCCCGCGAGGCCCTGCTCGCCCACCGTGCCGCCGGACTGCCGCCCGCCGTCCGCGCCCTGCTCGGCGACCTGCACCGGCTGCTGTCCGGCGAGGCCTACCGGCGGGCCGCGCTCGTCACGCCCGGCTCGGCGCACGTACGCCGCTGGCAGGAGCGGTGCGGGGCGCCCAGGGAGCGGCTGCGGACCATCCACCCCGGCATCGACGCGGGGCGCTTCGCGCGGGCCGGCGCGCAGGCCGAGGCGGACGCGGCGGCGCAGGCCGCGGAGCCCACCGTGCACGCCGACCCCACCGTGGCGTGGATCGGCCGCGCCGACCCGGCGAAGGACCTCATCGCGCTGCTGCACGCCTTCCACGCGATACGCCGCGAGGAGCCGCGGGCCCGACTGCGGATCTTCCACCTGAGGGCGGCGGACGAACGTGCCGCCGGCTACCTCGGGCACTGCCGCACGCTCGCCGCGCAGCTCTTCCCCGACGAGGCGGCGGACGCGCACGCGGTGGGGGAGAGCCCGGTGAGCTTCGAGGAGATCGGCTCGCCGGGCGCGCCCGAACCCGCGGACGCCTACGCGGCGGGCGATGTCGTGGTGCTCTCCAGCAGCGCGGAGGGCTTTCCGCTGAGCCTGGTCGAGGCGATGTTCTGCGGGCGGCCCACGGTGTCGACGGACGTCGGGGCGGTACGCGAGGTCATCGGCGGCACCGGCCTCGTGGTGCCGCCGCGCAACCCGCGGGCGCTGGCCGAGGCGACGCTCGACCTGTTGCGCGGCCCCGAGCGCGCCGCCCGGCTCGGCGCGGCGGCCCGTGAGCGCGCCCTCGCGCTCTTCACGGTACGGGCGTGCGTGGACGCCTTCCGTGAGAGCTACCTCGACGTGGTGGCGCACCACCCCGTACGCCACCCCCCGCTGCTGGACGCGCAGGGCGACCCGCGCCCCTTCACCACCCCGCCGGAATCCCTCTCCCCGGCCCGCCTCGCCCCCACCCCCGCCGCCTGGACCTCCGTCCCCGCCACCCCAGGAACCGCCCGATGACCACCCACCCCGACCCCACAAAAGCCCTCCTCCGCCGCCTGACCTCCCCCTCGACGCCGGACGCGCCTCCTCTGCTCCTCCCGATACCGGACCCGGCCCCGGACCGCACCGGCTCCGCCGGGGGGCAGGCGGACGCCGCCGACGCCCTGGCCGGGCCGGTCAGGGGCATGCCTGCGGCGGGCGGTGAGGCCGCTGTTGACGCCGTGGACGGTACGTATGCGGTGGACGGCGCGGGGGAGCCGGACGAGCCGGCCGTGCTGGACTTCACGGAACTCTTCCGCCGCGCGGGCGGCGAGCTTGCCACCTCGGAGGACGAGGGCGCTGCGGGGCGGTCGGCGCGTGAGGCTGCCGCCTCGGGGGGCGGGGATGTGCGCGGGCCCGGGGGGTGCGCGGAGGTTGCCGACTCGGAGAGGCGGGGCGTACGTAGCGCCGCGGAGGCAGCCGCTGAGGGACGCGCCGCGGCCGGCGCCGTGGAAGCCGGGGGCGGACGCGGTGCCGGGCGGTGCGCGGAGTCCGGCGCTGAGGTCGGTCGCCCGGGGGGCGGTGCGGATGCCGACCTCCCGGAGGGCGGGGGCGTACGACACCGCGCGGAGTCCGAGGCCGCCGCCTCGGCGCGTGCGGGCGCGGGAGGGGAGCCGGGACCGGGGCGGGCCGATGGCGTCGGCGGTGGCGTCGGCGGTGGCCCGGAGGGTGGGGGCGCACGGAAGGGCGCCGGGCGCGGGGAAGCGCATGCCGAATCGATTTCGCACCCGGCATCCACCGCGCCCACATCGCCCACCGCGTCCACCGCGTCCACCGCGCCCACCGCGCCCACCGCATCCCCCGCGCCCTCCCCGCCCCCCGCCGGGTCGCGCAAGCCCCCGGGCGTACCGCCGGCCGGGCGGCGCAGGGGGCCGGCGGACCCGGTGCGTGAGGTGATGCACCGGCACCGGGCGATGGCGGCCGGGGCCGTCGACGCGTGGGAGATCGCCGCCGGCCTCGAAGCGTGCGGGGTCAGCGACGGGGAGGCGCGGCGGCTGCGGCACCGGGACGTGTTCGGGCTCGCGGAGGAGCTGTACGCGCGGGTGCCGCGGGCCGGCCGGGTCGTGGCGGTGCCGGAGCGCGGTGCGGCGGACCGGGTACGGCTCGGGCGCCGCACGGTCGCCGGGCACCTGCTGCCGGGCGCCGGCTGCCTGCTCGCCGCCGGGCTGCCCGCGGCGGCCGGGCCCGTCGCCGTACTCGTCGCCGTCGCGCTGTGGGCGGCGCTGCGCGGCGGGCCGCTGCGGGTCGCGCACGGCGCCGGCGCCGCCGTATGGACGTACGGCCTGCTGGGCTTCGCGCTGTACGGGCCGCAGGCCGTCGCCGCGCTCGCCGGGCGCGGGCCCTTCACGGCCGGCGCCGGCATCGCCGCCTTCGCCGCGCTCGCGCTGAGCCTGCTGCCCGCGGCGGCGCTGGCCCGCTGGTTCGCGGTCGCCGCCCGTGCGCAACTCGCCCCGAGCCACGGCCTCGCCGAGTTCGCCGACGCCGTACGGCCGCGGCTCGCCGCCGCCCTCGCCGGGTACGGCGCCGCGCTGGCCGGCCTGCTGCTGCTCGCCGCCGCGGCGGCCGGCTCGGGGGCGCTCGCCGGGCCCGCCGCGCTCGGCGTGCTGCTCTTCACCGCCCGGCTGCTGGCCGTCCACGGCCACCCGGCGCCCGCCGCCGCGGGCCTCGCCGCGGCCTGCGCCGCCGAGGCCCTGACCCTCGTCCTCGCCGCCGCCCCCGGCCACTTGGCGCCGCCCGGCGGCACCGCGGAGGCCGCCGTCTGCGCCGCCGCCGCCCTCCTCCTCGCCGCCCGGGCCTTCCGGCTGCTCGCCCGAGCAGCCGCACATCGCCCACCGGCGTACGAACCCCGCTGACCTGCCACAACCGACCAGGAGAACCCCCCTTGACCAGCCACAACACCCGCCCCCGACCCCACCCCCCGGCCAGCCCCGGCCCTTCGGCCGGCACGGCCGCCGGCGCTGTGCCGGCGCCTCGTTCCCCGCGGGCTGCCGCTCCCGGTGCTGTGTTCGCGCCCCGCCCTTCGCGGGCTGCCGCCGGGGACAGTGCGCCGTCTGCGCTCTGCGCTGGACGGCACGTGGCGCCAGGGGCCACCGCAGCGCCCACTGCTGTGTCGGCGCCCCCCGCCTCGCGCGCTGCCGCTCGCGCGTCCGCCGCCGGGGCTTCGCGCGTCGCGCGGGCCGGAGCCGCCGGAACAACTCACCGCACCTGCACCGCCGGGCGTACCGGCTCCGTCGCCGTGCGGCCCCCGGGCGCGGCCCGTACCGCGGCAGCGCCCCCGAGGGCGCAGGCCACCCGCGCGGGGTACCGCCCCACCGCCCCCGGCGCCGTCACCGGCGGGCGCGGCAAGTCGTGGGGAGGGCGGCGATGAGAGTGTTGCTGCTCGGGGCCGACGGGTTTCTCGGCCGGCATGTCGCGGAGCGGCTGCTTGCTGATCCCGCCGTGCAGCTCACGGCGTTGGGGCGCAGTGATGACGCCGATGTGCGGTTCGACCTGTCCAGCGGGGCGCCCGGTGTGCTCGCCCGGTTCCTGAACGCCGTGCATCCCGGCGTCGTCATCAACTGCGCCGGCACCACGCGCGGGGCCGCGCGGGAGCTCACCCGGCAGAACACCGTGGCCGTGGCCACCGTGTGCGAGGCGATGCGGCGCAGCGGCATCGGGGCGCGGCTGGTGCAGCTCGGGTGCGGGTCGGAGTACGGGCCCTCGCCGGCCGGCTCGTCGACCGGCGAGGACGCGGCGCCGCGGCCGGGCGGCCCGTACGGGGTGAGCAAGCTCGCCGCGACGGAGCTGGTGCTGGGCTCGGGCCTGGACGCGGTCGTGCTGCGGGTGTTCAGCCCGGTCGGCCCGGGCACGCCGACCGGCGCGCCGCTCGGGCGGATCGCCGAGGCGCTGCGCCGGGCGATGCAGAACGGCGAGCCGGAGCTGCGGCTCGGCGGGCTCGCCGTGCAGCGCGACTTCGTCGACGCCCGGGACGTCGCCCGCGCGGTGCACGCCGCGTCGCTGTCGGCGGCGCAGGGCGTGGTGAACATCGGCTCGGGGCGCGCGGTGCGGCTGCGCGACATGGCCGCCGCGCTCGCGCACGTCGCCGGTTACGAGGGCGCCGTCCGCGACCTGGACGACGGCCCGCACGGCGGCGGCGCGGCCGTACCGCCGTATCCGGACGGCTGCGGGCTGTGGCAGCAGGCCGACGTGCGCACCGCGCGCGACCGGCTCGGCTGGCGACCGCGGATCGGCCTGGAGGAGTCGCTGGCCGACGTGTGGATGGAGGCGGCATGCCGCGTGTGACCCGGCCGCCCGCCGCCGCGCAGGGCCGCGCCGCCACGACCGGGCTCGCGGTGCCGGGCCTGGCGCACCCGCTGATCGCCCCGGCGGAGTGGGCCGAACTCGCCCGCCCCGGCGCCCCCTTGCACTGGGCCGCCTTCGACGTCAGCCGCGGCCCCGGCACCCGCCAGGACCCGCTCTACACGGAGGTCACCACCCGCGTCCGTGAGAACGGCGTCCCACTCCTCGGGACGCTGGACGCCGCGTACGGCGAACGCCCCTTCGGCGAGCTGGTCTCCGACGCCTCCCGCTACCTGGACTGGTACCACGTCGACGGCTTCTACCTGGACCGCGCCCCCACCGGCCCGGAGCACGCCGCCGACTGCCACTGGGCCGTCACGACCCTGCGCGCCCTGCTGGACCACGACGCCGGCACCCCCCGCGCGCAGGGCGGCCCGGGCCCGGCGGACGCGCCGCCGTGCCCCGAGCCCCCGCGCCCCGGCCTCGTCGTGCTCGGCCACGGCATCCACCCCCACCCCCGGTACGCCGAACTCGCCGACCAGCTCGTCACGTTCGCCGGCCCCTGGGACCGCTACCGCTGGTCGGAGGCCCCGCCGTGGACCGCCGCCCACCCGCCGTCCCGCTTCGTGCACCTCGTGCACTCGCTGCCCGGCCTGCACCTGGACGGCGCGCTGCGGATCGCCCGCTGGCAGGGCGCGGCCACCGTGTGCCTGACCGACCGCACCGCACGGGAGGGGACCGACCCCTGGGCAGGTCTGCCCGGATACTGGGACCGCCTGGCCCGGGCGACCGCCGCACCGGCCGAGGACCGGCCGCCGCCCACCATGTGACCGGCGGATGTCTCGGTCCTCGGACCGGGTGTCTTGGAATGAAGACCGGCGTGGCAGTGTTGACGGGATGCGTGGGAGACCACGCGCCCGTACCGTCTGAGACCGCCAACCGTATTGCTGAGGTCCCTGTGTCGCTGCCACCCCTGGTCGAGCCGGCCGCCGAGCTCACCGTTGACGAGGTCCGGAGATATTCGCGTCACCTGATCATCCCCGATGTGGGCATGGACGGGCAGAAGCGCCTGAAGAACGCCAAGGTGCTGTGTGTGGGCGCCGGCGGGCTCGGCTCGCCGGCCCTGATGTACCTCGCCGCCGCCGGTGTCGGCACGCTCGGCATCGTGGAGTTCGACGAGGTCGACGAGTCGAACCTGCAACGCCAGATCATCCACAGCCAGGCCGACATCGGCCGCTCCAAGGCGGAGTCCGCGCGTGACTCCGTCCTCGGGATCAACCCGTACGTGAACGTGGTCCTCCACGAGACGCGGCTCGAAGCCGACAACGTCATGGAGATCTTCTCCCAGTACGACCTGATCGTGGACGGCACCGACAACTTCGCCACCCGCTACCTGGTCAACGACGCCTGCGTGCTGCTCAACAAGCCGTACGTGTGGGGCTCCATCTACCGCTTCGACGGCCAGGCGTCCGTCTTCTGGTCCGAGTACGGCCCCTGCTACCGCTGCCTGTACCCGGAGCCCCCGCCGCCGGGCATGGTCCCCTCCTGCGCCGAGGGCGGCGTCCTCGGCGTGCTGTGCGCGTCGATCGGCTCGATCCAGGTCACCGAGGCCATCAAGGTCCTCGCGGGCGTCGGCGAGCCGCTGGTGGGCCGGCTGATGATCTACGACGCCCTGGAGATGACCTACCGCCAGGTCAAGGTCCGCAAGGACCCCGACTGCGCGGTGTGCGGCAAGAACCCGACCGTCACCGAGCTCATCGACTACGAGGCCTTCTGCGGCGTCGTGTCCGAGGAGGCGCAGGAGGCGGCGGCCGGCTCGACGATCACTCCCAAGCAGCTCAAGGAGTGGATCGACGACGGCGAGAACATCGAGATCATCGACGTCCGCGAGCCCAACGAGTACGAGATCGTCAGCATCCCGGGCGCCAAGCTGATCCCGAAGAACGAGTTCCTGATGGGCACCGCCCTGGAGGGGCTGCCGCAGGACAAGCGCATCGTGCTGCACTGCAAGACCGGTGTGCGCAGCGCCGAGGTGCTGGCCGTGCTGAAGTCCGCGGGCTTCTCCGACGCCGTGCACGTCGGCGGCGGCGTGATCGGCTGGGTCAACACGGTGGAGCCCCACAAGCCGGTGTACTGACCGGCGCGACCGGCCGCACGGGTTCTCGCGGCGGGCCGGGTATGTCAGACGTGGTACGGACGGCGGGGCCGGCACCTTCGGGCGCCGGCCCCGCAGCCGTTTCCGCAGCCGTTTCCGTACGGCCCTCCGTCCGTACGGGTTACAGCTCGCCGCGGCGGCTGAGCTGGGTGAAGGACAGCCAGCCGGGCAGCACCGGCAGCCAGAACGTCAGCAGCCGGAAGAACAGCACCGCGGGCGTGGCCACCTCCTTCGGCAGCCCCGCCGCGATCAGGCCGCCGGTCAGCGCCAGCTCCACCGCCCCGACCCCGCCGGGCGTCGGCGCCGCCGAGCCCAGCGCGTTGCCGGCGAGGAAGACCACGGCGACGGCCGCGTAGCTCAGATTCCCGCCGAAGGCGCGTACGCAGCCGTCCAGGCAGATCACGAAGGTCACGGTGACCATCAGCGTGCCGCCCAGGCCCGTCGCGAGCTTGCCGGGGCGCTGGAGGACGTCCAGCATGCGCGGCACGACCCCCGCGAACAGCGCCCGTACCCGCGTCGAGACGAACTTGCGCAGCGCCGGCACCGCCGTGACCACCAGCACCAGCACGCCCGCCGTCAGCAGGCCCGCCATCACGGTGCGGGACGGCGACAGCGACGGCGTCTTCTCGGTGCCGGTGATGAAGCCGAACGTCATCAGCAGCACCACATGCATGCCGAGGCCCACCAGCTGCGACGCCCCGACGCTCGCCACCGCCAGGCCCGGGCGCACCCCGGCCTTCTGCAGATAGCGGGTGTTCAGCGCCACCCCGCCGACCGCGGCCGGCGCCACCAGCTTCACGAACGACCCGGCGATCTGCGCCTGCACCGTCCGCAGCAGCGACAGCCGCTCGGGCACGAAACCGGACAGCGCGAACGCCGCCGCCACGTAACTGGCCGACGCGCCGGCGACCGCGACCACCGCCCACTGCCAGTCGGCGTGCACGATGGCCTGCCCGATCGGCACCGAGCTGAGCTGCGACAGCAGGAAGTACGCGGCGAAGGCGCCGGCGATGACGGTGATGAGGGTGCGCGGCTTGATGCGCTCCAGCCGCACCGGCTCCACCGCGGCCTGCGGGCGGATCAGCAGCACCTGCTGCCGGATCCGCGAGAGCAGGTCCTCCTCGCGGGCCTCCTCCAGGGCGGTCTCTATCGCCCGCTTCTCCGCCTTGCGCTCGGCCTTCGAGACGGCCTTGTCGCTGCCTTCCGCGCTCCCGCCCGCACCGCCCCCTGCGCTCCCCCCTGCGCCGCTCTCCGCGCCGCCTCCCGCCTCTCGGCCGCCGAGGTCCGCGTGCGCGGCGGCCTCCCGGTGCGCCGCCGCCTCCTGCGCCCGCTTGTGCTCGCGGGCCTCCTTCTCGGCCGCCGACGCCGCCAGCACCGCCTCGCGCTCGCGCTGGGCGCGCTCCCGGCCCAGCTGCTTGAGCTGGGCGCGGGTGGCGCGGCTGAGCGCGATCGGCTGGAGCAGCGGCAGCGAGTTCGCCACCGCGTCCGGGCCCAGCACCGCCACCGCCGAGGCCACCGCCCGCTCCGGGCCGACCCGCAGCGCCACCGTCACCAGGAGCTGCGCCACGTCCATCCGCAGCACGATGTCGCCGGCCGCGATCTCGCCGCCGCGCAGCTCGGTCAGGAACACCCGGCCCGAGCGGTCCACCAGCAGCGACTCGCCGACCAGCCGGCGGTGCGCGATCCGCCGCGACTGCAACGCCCGCACCTGCGTCCACGCCTCGCGCAGCAGCGTGTCGGTGATCTCCTCGTCCGCGAGCGCGTCCAGCCGGCGCCCGCCGATGTGCTCGTAGACCAGCATCACCGCGTCCGGGCCGAGCTCGGAGGTCGCGATGAGCTTGGGCGCGTTGGCGCCGGCGGCGATGGCCGCGTACGCCAGCAGCGCCTCCTGCTCCAGGGCCTGGCGCAGCGACAGCAGGCTGCGCCGCTCGTTGATGCCGCCGACCAGGGCCAGCCGGCGCCAGGAGCGGTAGAAGAAGCCGTGCGCCTGCTGCTCGCGGTCCACCACCGTGACGTCCAGCGGCGGGCCGTCCTCCAGCGTCACCAGATAGCCGCGCCCGCGGTCGGTGTCGGAGTTCTCCGGGGCCTCCTGCGCGACCCGGCGGGCGGTCAGCGGGCTGAAACCGACCCGGCGCAGCCCCGCGAGCAGCTGCCGGCCGGTCGGGCGGACGTTCGGCGAGCCGACCGCGTAGATCGTGCCGTAGCCGATCGTCCAGCCGATCAGCACGGTCACCGCGATCGAGAACGGCGTCGTATAGCCGCCGACCAGCACCGCGAAGGCGTCCAGCAGCAGCACGAACCACAGCGCGACCCGCCAGCGCGGGCGGCGCGCCATGCCGACGGCCGTGACGTAGGCGATGACCGGCGCGAGATAGCCGTGGACGGGGTCGGTCATGCCGGTGCCGGAGGGCGCGTTGTGGGTGAGCGCGTCGCGGATCGGGCCGGGCGCGGAGTTCGTCACCCACAGGTCGGTGGCCAGCGCGGTGCCGTGCGCGAGCACGGCGGCGAGCACGCCGTCGGCGATCCGCAGGCCGTCCCGCTTGGCCAGCCGCTCGATCGCGAACGCCACCGGCACGATGAGGACGGCGATGCTCGCCGTCAGGCCGGCGAAGGACGAGAGCACGTCGGGCGCGTGGTCCGTGCCCTTCGTGATGTCGGTCTCCAGGCCCGTCGTCGTGGCGTGCGCGAACCCCGCGACGGCCAGCACGACGGCGATCCCGAGCGCCCCGAGCAGGAACCGCACGAGATCCGCCGGCCGGTGCACCCGCGCCGCCAGCAGCGGCTCGTCCACGGCGACGGGGGTGGGGGCGGGCTGGGGCTCGGGCACGATGGTGTGCGAATGCGGCTGCGCCCGGGGGTGCGGCTCGTCCGGGCCGCCGCCGTGGCTGCCGTTGCCGCCGCCGCTGCTGCTTCCGCCGCCGTTGCCGTTTCCGCCGGGGCCGCCGCCGTGGCTGTCGGTGCTGGGACTGCTGTCGCTTGAGCCGGCGCCGGGGCGGTGGCCGTCGGAGCCGGGCGTACGGGCGTGGGGGCGCCGGCCCTCGCCGGGCGGGGTGCCGTTGGCCGACGCCACGCCGGGTACGTCCGCGCCGGGTGCGTCCGCGTCCGGGCCGGGCGTACGGGCGCCGGGCGGGGGCGCGGCGGGGCGACGGGGGGCGGGGCCGCCGTCCGCGGGGGCCTCGCCGGAACCGGGTGCGGGCAGCGCTGTACGGGCGCGGGAGGCCGCTCCGGCCTCGTCCGCGCCCGGCTGATCCGCTTCCGTCTCTTCTTGATCTCGTATCACCAGTCACCGCCGGGACGATGGTGGCATGAGCACCGTACGGATCGCACCGGAACCCCCCGGTGTCGGTGGTCTGCGGCAGGATGGGGCGGATGAGCGAGGAGTACGACGACCCGGCGGGCGGGCCCGGCGCGCCGGGCGACTACGCGGAGCGGGTGCTGGAGACCGTCGAGCTGATCCCGCCCGGCCGGGTGATGAGCTACGGCGACATCGCCGAATGGCTCGGCGAGGGCGGCCCGCGCCAGGTCGGCCGGGTGCTCGCGCTGTACGGCAGCGGCGTGCCGTGGTGGCGGGTCGTACGGACCGACGGCGTGCTGCTGCCCGGCCACGAACTGCGCGCCCTGGACGCCTACCGGGCCGAGGGCACCCCGCTGCGCACCGCGGGGCCCGCGAGCGAGGGGCACGTACCGCGGGTCGACATGCGCCGGGCGCGCTGGGACGGGCGCACGCCCGGCGCGGACGGCGCGGAAGACGGCTGACGGCCGGAAACTCATGACTCCCAGCTTCCGCCATCCGGGGCCCGACCACGGCATCGCCACCCCGTACGTACCACCCGGCGTGTCCGCGCGCGACCCGGCGTAGCGTCGGGGCTCCGCCCCGCCCGGCGTACCGTACGGGCCGAGCGCCCGCGGCTTCCCGGCGCGCCGGCGCCACCGACCCGGCGCCGCGGCGCCGGAGCGGGGCGGGCAGGGCGGACGGGGCGCCCGTACGACCGCACCAGCGGCCCGCGCGGGCGTACGACCGTACGACCGGCCCGCGCGACCGTACGACCGGCCCGCCCGGGCGGCGCACCGCACGACCCGCCCGCGCGGGCGGCGCACCGCACCACCCACCCGCGCGGCAGCGCGACCGCACCACCGACCATGACGAAACCGGCGAACCACGTGATCCTGTCTCCTCCCCCCGCTCCCGGCCCCGCCCCCGCCGCCTCCGCGGCGACCGGGTACCGCCTGCTGCGGACGCCGCCCGCGCAGGCACGGCCCCCTGTGCTGGACGCGGACCAGCGGGCGGTGGTTGAGCACCGGGACGGGCCGCTGCTGGTGCTCGCCGGGCCCGGCACGGGCAAGACCGCCACCCTCGTGGAGGCGGCGCTGGCGCGGGTGCGGGACGGCACACCGCCCGAGCGCGTGCTCGTCCTGACCTTCGGCCGCCGGGCCGCGGTGGACCTGCGCGACCGGATGGCGGCGCGGGGGCTGGCCGGGATGCAGGCGAGCACCTTCCACTCCTTCTGCTACGCCCTGCTGCGCGAGCACCAGAGCGCGGCGGACTTCCAGGAGCCGGTGCGGCTGCTGTCGGGCCCCGAGCAGGACCTGCTCGTACGGGAACTGCTCGCCGGGCAGGCGGCGCTGGAGCGCGAGGGCCGCGGCCGGGTGCGCTGGCCCGACGACCTGCGGGCCGCGCTCACCACGCGGGGCTTCGCCGACGAGGTGCGGGCCGTGCTCGCCCGCACCCGTGAGCTGGGCCTCGGGCCCGAGGCGCTCGACGCGTTCGCCGCACGGATCGGCCGTCCCGACTGGACCGCGGCGGCGGCCTTCCTCGACGAGTACCTGTCGGTGACGGAGCTGGGCGGCATGGTGGACTACGCCGAGCTCGTCCACCGCGCGGTGCTGCTCGCGCGGCGGCCCGAGGTGCACCGGGAGCTGGCCGGGCGCTACGACGCGGTGTACGTCGACGAGTACCAGGACACGGACGCCGCGCAGGTGCGGCTGCTGCGGGCGCTCGCGGGGCAGGGCCGCACGCTCGTCGCCTTCGGCGACCCCGACCAGTCCGTCTACGCCTTCCGCGGCTCGGACGTCAACGGCATCCTCGGCTTCCCGGAGCAGTTCCGGCGGCGCGACGGCCGGCCCGCGGACATCCGGGTGCTGCGCACCTCGCGCCGCGCGCGGGCCGGGCTGCTGGCCGCGACCCGGCAGGTCGCCGCGCGCATGCCGCTGCCGCGGCTGCCCGCCGCCGCGGTCCGCGCCCACCGCACGCCCACCACCGACGCGCCGGGCGGCACGGTCGCCGTGCGCACGTACCCGACGCCGGGCGCGGAGGTCGAGTCCATCGCCGACACCTTGCGCCGCGCCCACCTGGAGGACGGCCTGCCCTGGCACGCCATGGCCGTCCTCACCCGCTCCACCGCCGCCCTCGCCCCCCTCCGCCGCGCCCTCACCTCCGCCGGCGTCCCCATCGACCTCCCCCCCTCCACCACCCCCCTCCACACCGACCCCGCCCTCACCCCCCTCCTCCTGGCCCTCCACCTCGCCGCCACCTCCTTGCTCCCCACCCCCGCCCCGACTTCGCCGCCTGAGGAAATCTCCGCGCCCCGCGGGGGATCCGCCGGAGGCAGTGCGCGGAGTGGCGCGGGGGAGTCAGAGGGCTCGGCGACTTCGCCGCAGGCAGAGGCCGCCACGCCGGCGTGCGCGTCCGCCTCGCCGGGGACGGAAGCCTCCACGCCCGACCCCGCCGCCGTCTTGGAGCCCGGCTCCGCCCCGCAGGGTGCGGCATCCCCCGACCCCGCCTTCACCTCGCCGCCTGAAGAAATCTCCGCGCCCCGCAGGGGATCCGCTGGGGGCAGCGCGCGGAGTCACGCCGGGGAGTCAGAGGGCTCGGGCCCCCCGCAGGGGGAGGGCGTCGATGGGAGCCGCGCCGGAGGCGTCGTCGTCGGGGTCGAGGAAGCCATCGCGTTGCTGGGCTCGCCGCTCGGGGGGATGGACGCCGCGGATCTGCGGCGGCTCGGGCGGGCGCTGCGGGAGGAGGAGCGGGCCGCCGGGGTGGCCGTACCGCGGCCCTCGGACGAGCTCATTGCGGAAGCGCTCTCGCAGCCCGAGCGGCTCGTCGCGCACGACGCCTCGTACGCCCGGGGCGCCCGCCGCGTCGCGGCCCTGCTGCGTAAGGCCCGGGACGTCCTGGCCGGCGGCGGCACCGCCGAGGACGCGCTCTGGGCGCTGTGGGACGGCACCCCGTGGGCCGCCCGGCTGGAGCGCGCCGCCCTGCGCGGCGGCCCCGCGGGCCGCAACGCCGACCGCGACCTCGACGCGGTGTGCGCGCTGTTCGAGACCGCCGCCCGCGCCGAGGAACGCACCGGCGGTCGCGGCGCCCTGAACTTCCTCGAAGAGCTCTCCCACCACGACATCGCCGCCGACACCCTGAGCGGTCGCACCGTCCGCCCCGACGCCGTCCCCCTCATGACCGCGCACCGCGCGAAGGGCCTGGAGTGGCGCCTGGTCGTCGTCGCCGGCGTCCAGGAGGGCGTATGGCCCGACCTGCGCCGCCGCGGCTCGCTCCTGGAGGCCGACCGCATAGGGCGCGACGGCATCGCCCCGCCGCTGAGCCAGGGCGCCCTCCTCGCCGAGGAGCGCCGGCTGTTCTACGTCGCCGCGACCCGCGCGTCCGAGCGCCTGCTGGTGACCGCCGTGAAGTCCGCCGCGGACGACGGCGACCAGCCCTCCCGCTTCCTGGCCGAGCTGGGCGTGCCGCCCCAGGACGTACCGCACCGGCCGCGCCGCCCCCTCGCAGTCGCCGCGCTCGTCGCGGAACTGCGCGCGACCACCGTCGACCCGGCCGCCTCACCCGCGCTCAGGGACGCCGCCGCCCGGCGGCTGGCCCGCCTCGCCGAGCTGAACGACGACGGCCACCCGCTCGTCCCGGCCGCGCACCCGGACCGCTGGTGGGGCCTGTACGAGACCACCGCCTCGGCCGTACCGCTGCGCGACCGCGACCAGCCGGTCGCGCTGTCCGGCAGCGCCCTGGACCAGCTCGCCAACACCTGCTCCCTGCAGTGGTTCCTCGGCCGCGAGGTCAAGGCGGAGCCGCCCGCGACCGCCGCCCAGGGCTTCGGCAACGTCGTGCACGTCCTCGCCGACGAGGTCGCCTCCGGCCGCGCCCCCGCCGACCTCGACGTCCTGATGGAGCGCCTGGACTCCGTGTGGGACGCGCTCGCCTTCGACGCGCCCTGGAAGTCCCGCCAGGAGAAGGACACCGCCCGGGCCGCCCTGGAGCGCTTCCTGCGCTGGCACGTCATGGAGCGCGGGCGCACCCCGGTCGCCACCGAGCACGAATTCGACGTCACCCTCGCCGCGGGCGACGCCCAGGTCCGTATCCGCGGCAGCATGGACCGGGTCGAGACCGACGCGCAGGGCGCCGCCTATGTCGTGGACTTCAAGACCGGCCGCGCCAAGCCCACCGCCGCCGAGGTCGCCCGCCACCCGCAACTGGCCGTCTACCAGCTCGCGGTACGCGAAGGGGCCGTCGACCCGCTGTTCGGCGGTGCCCCACCGCCCTCCGGCGGCGCCGAACTCGTCCAGTTGCGCATCGGCGCCGCCCGCCGCGACGGCGGCGAGACCGTACCGGCGGTGCAGCGGCAGGAGCCTTTGGCCGGGCAATGGGCCGAGGAACTGCTGGCCACCGCCGCGGCTCGGGTACTGGACGAGCGTTTCACGCCCGCCGCGGGCCAGCACTGCACCCATTGCGCCTTCCGCGCCTCCTGCACCGCACGCCCGGAGGGCAGGCACGTGGTGGAGTGAAACCGCACCCAAGCCCCCGGCGTGGGTAATTGCCGCGCCGAGCGGTGCCGGCATCGGACACTATGGTTCTGCTGTGCCACCCGGGGCGGGGATACGCGGACGCAATTTGCGCAGCCGCGCGGCACACGGGGGTGGACGAGGGGGGACGGCCGATGCCGGCCATTGCAAGAAGCCTGGCCGCCATGTGCGCGGCTGCCGCGGCGGGCGCACTGCTCACCGGCTGCCTGGGCGACGAGGACGACGCGGGCGGCGCGCTGCCCATTGCCGTGCCCGCCGCGTCGACGACGGCGGCTGCGCACAAGGCGCAGCCCTTCGCCGACCTGACGGCGCGGCAGCTCCTGGACAAGGCCGTGGCAAACATGCGCGCCTCCGGCGCCTTCACGATGGACCTGACCACCTTCGGCTACGACGGAGACCACCTCAAGGCCGCCGCCACGACGTCGGGAACCTGCGCGCTGTCCGCGCAGTTCGACGGTGAGAACATGCAGCTGACCGTCGCCGACGACGGGCGCGCGTACCTCAAGGGCGACGACCGGTTCTGGTACGACAGCGCCGACGACGGGGACGCCGCCGCCGACCGCCTCGCCGGCAAGTGGGCCCGGCTGACGCCGCAGGAGTACGCGGCGGTCGGGTTCGACCAACTGTGCCACGTCGACGACTTCCTCGACGAGATGACCTCGGAGATCACGGAGGGCACATTGCGCAAGTCCGCGCAGATCACCCTCGACGGCCGGCAGGTGGTCCCGCTGGTCCACACCGCCTCGGGCTACATGTCCACCCTCTTCGTCTCGACCGGCGGCACGCCGTACGTCGTCAAGTCCGAGAGCGGCCCGGACGGTACGGGCGAGACGGGCCTCTACAGCGACTTCGGCAAGCCCCCGCACGTCACCGCGCCGCCCACCTCGCTGACCGTCGACCCCGCCGAACTGGCCACCCTCACCGACGACGGCGGCGTCAGCGTCTGACCCGCCCGACTGCCGCCTCTGCCGCGTCGCCCGCGTCCGCCGTGTCGGCGGCTCCGGGTAGCCTCCATGGGTGTCGACCCGCATCACTTCGCCTGACCAGCTCAAAGAGCTGCTGGGCATCCCGTTCACCCCGGAGCAGACGGCGTGCATCACCGCGCCGCTCGCCCCGGGCGTGATCGTGGCCGGCGCGGGATCGGGCAAGACGACGGTGATGGCCGCCCGGGTGGTGTGGCTCGTCGGCACCGGGCAGGTCGCCCCCGAGCAGGTGCTGGGCCTGACGTTCACCAACAAGGCGGCCGGCGAACTGGCCGAGCGGGTACGCAAGGCGCTCACCCAGGCGGGCGTCACCGCACGCGACCCGTACGACCGCGAACCTCCCCCGTACGAGCGAACCCCGGGACCGTACGAGCCCACCCCCCGCACGGGCGGCGGTCACGAGGAGGCGGAGCCGGGGGCGGGCGAGCCGCAGATCTCCACCTACCACGCCTTCGCCGGGCAGTTGCTGAAGGACCACGGCATGCGCATCGGCCTGGAGCCGACCGCCCGGCTGCTCGCCGACGCCACCCGCTACCAGCTCGCCGCGCAGGTGCTGCGGGCCGCGCCCGGGCCCTACCCGGCGCTCACCAAGGGCCTGCCGACGCTCGTGGGCGACCTGCTGGCGCTGTCCGGCGAGCTGTCCGAGCACCTGGTGCCCGCCGAGCGGCTGCGGGCCCACGACGAGCGGCTGGCCGCCGAGCTGGCCGGGCTCGACCCGGGGCGGCGCGGCTACGCCTGGGTCAGGGACGTGGCGCACGCCGTCGCCGCCCGCCGCGACCTCGCCGGTCTCGCCGCCGCCTACCGCGACGCCAAGCGGCGCCGCGACCTGCTGGACTTCGGCGACCAGATCGCGATGTCCGCGACCCTCGCGCAGACCCGGCCCGAGGTCGGGGCCGCTCTGCGCGAGCAGTACCGCGTGGTGCTGCTCGACGAGTACCAGGACACCTCCGTCGCCCAGCGGCTGCTGCTCGCCGGGCTGTTCGGCGCCGGCACCGGGCACCCGGTGACCGCGGTCGGCGACCCCTGCCAGGCCATCTACGGCTGGCGCGGCGCCTCGGTCGCCAACCTCGACGACTTCCCGCGCCACTTCCCGTACGCCGACGGGCGGCCCGCCGACCGCTACTCGCTCAGCGAGAACCGCCGCTCAGGGGGCCGGCTGCTGGACCTGGCCAATACCCTCGCCGCCGAGCTGCGCGAGCGCCACGAGGGCGTCCAGGCGCTGCGGCCGGCCCCTGGAGCCGAGCGGGACGGCCTGGTGCGGTGCGCGCTGCTGCCGACGCAGCAGGAGGAGACCGAGTGGCTGGCCGACTCCCTCGCCCACCTGGTGCGCACCGGGACGCCGCCGGGCGAGATCGCCGTGCTGTGCCGCACCGCGGGCCGCTTCCCGGAGATCCACGCCGCCCTGGTCGCCCGGGACGTGCCCGTCGAGGTGGTGGGCCTGTCCGGGCTGCTGCATCTGCCGGAGGTCGCCGACCTGGTCGCGGTGTGCGAGGTGCTGCACGACCCGACCGCCAACGCCTCCCTGGTGCGGCTGCTGACCGGCCCGCGCTGGCGCATCGGCCCGCGCGACCTGGCGCTGCTCGGCCGCCGCGCCCGGCTCCTGGTGCGCTCCGGGCCCGGCGGCGACGGGCGCGACCGGCTGGCCGCGGCCGTCGAGGGCGTGGACCCGGCCGAGGTCGTCTCGCTCGCCGACGCGCTGGAGACCTTCCTGGACGCCGACCCGGACGACGGCCTGCCCTTCTCCGCCGAGGCCCGGGTGCGTTTCGCCCGGCTCGCCGCCGAGATACGGGACCTGCGCAGATCGCTCGCCGACCCGCTGATGGACGTGCTGCACCGGGTGCTGACGGTCACCGGCCTGGAGGTCGAGCTGTCGGCGTCCCCGCACGCCCTCGCCGCCCGCCGCCGCGAGACGCTGGCGAACTTCCTCGACGTCGCCGCCGGCTTCGCCGCCCTGGACGGCGAGGCGACGCTGCTGGCCTTCCTCGGCTTCCTGCACACCGCGGCCGAGTACGAGAAGGGCCTGGACAGCTCGCTGCCGGGCGGCGAGAACACCGTCAAGGTGCTCACCGCGCACAAGTCCAAGGGCCTGGAATGGGACGTCGTGGCGGTGCCCGGGCTCGTCGCCAAGGGCTTCCCGAGCGAGCGCGGCCGTGAGCTGTGGCCGGTCAACGCCAAGGTGCTGCCGCACGCGCTGCGCGGCGACGCCGGGACGCTGCCGGACGTGCCGGAGTGGACGCGGGCCGGGCTCGACGGCTTCCGGGAGGCGATGCGCGAGCACCAGCGGGTCGAGGAGCTGCGCCTGGGCTACGTGACCTTCACCCGGCCGCGCTCCTTGCTGCTGGGCTCCGGATATTGGTGGGGGCCGACGCAGAAGGCGCCGTTCGGGCCGTCCGCCTTCCTCGACGCCCTGCGCGCGCACGGCGAGGCCGGGTACGGCGAGGTCGAGGCGTGGGCCGAGGAGCCGGCGGAGGGCGCCGTCAACCCGTCGCTCGAGCAGGCCGGCGAGCCGGCGTGGCCGCTGCCGCTGGACCCGGAGGGGCTGCGGATGCGGCGCCGGGCGGCACGGGCGGTGCTGGGGTACGCGGCGGAGTCCGCGCAGGACGCTCCGGCGGGGGAGGGCGGCGTCCCCGCCGCGCGCACCGGGGACGAGTCGGGCGCGGCGGACCTCGACCCGGCCGAGGCGCGGCTCATTGCGTCGTGGGACCGCGACCTGGACGCCCTCTCGGAGGAGCTGCGCAGGTCACGCGCCCGGGTGCGGGACGTACCGCTGCCGGCGACGCTCACCGCGAGCCAGCTCATGCAGCTGGCCTCCGACCCCGAGGGCCTGGCCCGCGAGCTGGCCCGCCCGATGCCGAAGGCGCCCGCCCCGGCCGCCCGGCGCGGCACCCGCTTCCACGCCTGGGTCGAGTCCCGCTTCGACGCCCGCCCGCTGTTCGGGCCCGAGGAGCTGCCCGGCATCGAGGGCGGCGACGAGATCGCCGACGAGGCGGACCTGGAAGCCCTGAAGGAGGCGTTCCTGCGCGGCCCCTACGCCGACCGCACCCCTTACCGCGTCGAGGTCCCGGTGCACCTGGTCCTCGGCGGCCGGGTCGTCCGCGGCCGGATCGACGCGGTATATCGCCGAGCCGCAGCCGACGGCGGCACACATGGCCGAGCCGAAGCCGACGGCAGCGACGGTGACGGCAGCGGCGGCGCGGACCCTTATACGTACGAGATCGTGGACTGGAAGACCGGCCGCAGTCCGGCCGCGACCGCCGACCCGCTCCAGCTGGCGATCTACCGGCTGGCGTGGGCGGAGATGCGGGGCGTGCCGCCGGAGCGGGTCGGCGCGGCCTTCCTGTTCGTCCGCACTGGCGAGGTCGTACGGCCCGCGGGGCTGCCAGGGCGGGCGGAGCTGGAGCGGCTGCTGGGCGGCGAGGGCTGACGGCGGGCTACGCTGCATAGGGCGCGCCCGACCTCGGACGACGCGGCGTATCGGGGTATCCGTACCGTCACCGGGAATTTCCCCGGGCGCCGGCGGTTGGCAGCTGCCGGAGGCAAGGGTGGTGCGCCTGCGGTACGCACCCATTGCACGACGGGGAGATGGAAACGACCTTGACCGGACTTGACGCCCAGGACCGACCGCTCGCGCTCACCTACTCGGGAGTGGACCGGGCCGCACACCACCGGACGGACGAGGCGTGGCTCGCCGCGGCGTGGAGCCACCCGACGACCCGGGTGTTCGTGGTCTCCGGCGGTCAGGTGCTGGTCGAGGACGGCCCCGACGGCCGTACCGAACTGGTGATGACCCCGGCGTTCGACGCGCCGGAGACCGAGATGCACCGCTACTTCCTCGGCATCGCCCCCGACGGGGTGCGCTACTTCGCGCTGCAGAAGGACGCCCTGCCCGGGCGGATGGACGGCGCGGCGCGGCCCGCGGGACTGCGCGAGGTCGGCGGGCTGCTCTCGCCGCTCGAAGCGGGCCTGATGGTGCACGCGGTCGCGCTGGAGAACTGGCAGCGCATGCACCGCTTCTGCTCCCGCTGCGGCGAACGCACCGTCATCGCCGCCGCGGGCCACATCCGCCGCTGCCCGGCCTGCCTGACCGAGCACTACCCGCGCACCGACCCCGCGGTCATCATGCTCGTCACCGACGACCAGGACCGCGCCCTGCTCGGCCGCCAGCTGCACTGGCCCGAGGGCCGCTTCTCCACGCTGGCCGGCTTCGTCGAGCCCGGCGAGTCGGTGGAGCAGGCGGTGCGGCGCGAGGTCGCCGAGGAGGTCGGCGTCACCATCGGCGACGACGTCACCTACATCGCGAGCCAGCCCTGGCCGTTCCCGTCCAGCCTGATGCTCGGCTTCAACGCCCGCGCGACCTCCTCCGACATCGACGTCGACGGCGAGGAGATCCACGAGGCCCGCTGGTTCTCCCGCGCCGACCTGCGCGCCGCCTTCGCCTCCGGCGAGGTCCTGCCGCCGTTCGGCATCTCGATCGCGGCCCGCCTCATCGAGCAGTGGTACGGCGCCCCGCTGCCCCGCCCCTGAGGGCGGGGGCGGCGGGACGCGCCGCCGTGCGGCGGGCCGGGCCCGAGGTCAGGCGCCCAGCGCCTGCTTGACCTGGGCGAGGCTGGGGTTGGTCATGACGACCTGGGGGGCGCCGGAGGCGGGCAGGATCTGCAGCGTCGGCACGGTCTGGTTGCCGCCGTTGGCCTCCTCGACGAACTTCGCCGACTCCGGGTGCTCCTCGATGTTGATCTCGGTGTAGGCGATGCCCTCGCGGTCCAGCTGGCTCTTCAGACGGCGGCAGTAGCCGCACCAGCTGGTGCTGTACATGGTCACGGTGCCCGGCATCGGAGTCGCTCCTCGTCGCGAGAGAATCTGGCTCACCGCTCAACGCGCCGCCCGCCGTCCGCATTCCGGGGCCGGCTGTGGATAACTTTCCCGGGGTGTCGGCCGGACCTGGCAGAGTGGCGGTTGTGACTGCGACACCCCACGACACGCTCTTCCCCCCGCTCCCCGACTCCGCGGACGCGGTGCTCGACGGCCTCGACCCCGAGCAGCGCGCCGTCGCCACCGCGCTGCGCGGCCCGGTGTGCGTGCTGGCCGGCGCCGGCACCGGCAAGACCCGGGCGATCACCCACCGGATCGCCTACGGGGTGCGGGCCGGCATCCTCGCCCCGGCCAGCGTGCTCGCGGTGACGTTCACCGCGCGGGCGGCCGGCGAGATGCGCGGGCGGCTGCGGCAGCTCGGCGCGGGCGGTGTGCAGGCGCGGACGTTCCACTCGGCGGCGCTGCGCCAGCTGCAGTATTTCTGGCCGCGCGCGATCGGCGGCGAGATGCCGCGGCTGCTGGAGCGCAAGGTGCAGCTCGTCGCCGAGGCCGGCGCCCGCAGCCGCATCCGCCTGGACCGCAACGAACTGCGGGACGTCACGGGCGAGATCGAGTGGTGCAAGGTCACCCAGACGGTGCCCGAGGACTATCCGGCGGTCGCCGCCAAGACCGGGCGCGACGTGCCGCGCGACCCCGCGGAGATCGCCCGTATCTACGCCACCTACGAGCAGCTGAAGCGGGACCGCGGCTCCATCGACTTCGAGGACGTGCTGCTGCTGACGGTCGGCGTGCTCCAGGACCGCCCGGACGTCGCGGACACCGTCCGCTCGCAGTACCAGCACTTCGTGGTGGACGAGTACCAGGACGTCAGCCCGCTCCAGCAGCGGCTGCTGGAGCTGTGGCTCGGTGGCCGGGACACCCTGTGCGTCGTCGGCGACGCCTCGCAGACCATCTACTCCTTCACCGGCGCCACCCCGGATTTCCTGCTGGGCTTCCGCACCCGGTATCCGGAGGCGACGGTCGTCAAGCTCGTCCGCGACTACCGCTCGACGCCCCAGGTGGTGGGCCTGGCCAACGGGCTGCTGGCCCAGGCCCGCGGGCAGGCCGCCGCGCACCGCCTGGAGCTGGTCTCGCAGCGCGAGGCCGGCCCCGAGCCCTCCTACGCCGAATACCCGGACGAGCCGGCGGAGGCGGCCGGCGCCGCCCGGCGGATCCGCGAGCTGATGGACGAAGGGGTGCGGCCCAGCGAGATCGCCGTGCTCTTCCGGATCAACGCCCAGTCGGAGGTCTACGAGCAGGCGCTCGCCGACGCCGGGGTGCCCTACCAGCTGCGCGGCGCCGAGCGCTTCTTCGAGCGGCCCGAGGTGCGCGAGGCGGGCATGCTGCTGCGCGGCGCGGCCCGCGCGTCGGCCGACCCGGCGCAGGACGCGGGCAGCGTGCCGGAGCAGGTGCGGGCGGTGCTCAGCTCGCGCGGCTGGGCCTCGGAGCCGCCGACCGGCTCCGGGGCGGTGCGCGACCGCTGGGAGTCGCTGGCGGCGCTGGTGCGGCTCGCGGAGGATTTCGCCGCGGCCCGCCCCGGGGCGACCCTCGCCGACTTCGTGGCCGAACTCGACGAGCGGGCCGGCGCGCAGCACGCCCCCACCGTCGAGGGCGTCACGCTGGCCTCGCTGCACGCGGCCAAGGGCCTGGAATGGGATGCGGTGTTCGTCGTCGGCCTGACCGAGGGCACCCTGCCCATCACCCACGCCAAGACCGACGAGCAGGTCGAGGAGGAGCGCCGGCTGCTGTACGTCGGCGTGACCCGGGCCCGGCTGCACCTGTCGCTGTCGTGGGCGCTGTCCCGCTCGCCCGGCGGTCGCGGCAGCAGGCGGCCTTCCCGCTTCCTCGACGGGCTGCGGCCCGGCTCGGCGCCGCGCGGCGCCCGGGGCGCGGCCGGCGGCGCCGGCGGGGTGGAGCGCGGCTCGGGCGGTCGCAAGCGGCGCGGCCCGGTGCTGTGCCGGGTGTGCGGGCGGACGCTGTCGGACGCCGGCGAGATCAAGCTCATGCGCTGCGAGGACTGCCCGTCCGACCTGGACGAGGCGCTGTACGACCGGCTGCGCGAGTGGCGCACCACCCAGGCCCGGGCGCTGGGCCAGCCCGCCTACTGCGTGTTCACCGACAAGACGCTGCTGGCCATCGCCGAGGTCCGGCCCGAGGACGCGGCGGACCTGTCGCGTATCCCCGGGGTCGGCGCCCGCAAGCTCGACAAGTTCGGCGCCGACGTGCTCGCCCTGTGCACCGGCGGCGAGGTGGGCGGCGAGGCCGGTGGCGACGCGATCGGCGAGGCAGCCGACGAAGCCGCAGGTGAAACGGACGGCGGGCTTCCGGAGGACTCCGCGAAATCTTCTGCAGAAGGAGCCGAAAAATAGTTTGCGCATCGCGTCGCGGTCCCCATAGCCTTCACGAGCGCGGTTGAGAACGGCTCTTCCAAGAGCCCGCCCGATCGTGATGTACTAGGCAAACACCGTCCATCAGCCTTACGAGACGCCGAGAGGAGGCGAGCCAGATGTCCACGCAGATTCTGATCACGAAACTGACCGGTCGTCCAGTTGCCGCCCCCTGCTCGCTCGGCATGCCCATGGCTGCCTCCGGTCTCCTGCTCGCTGATGCCCTGCTGCCGGTCCTGGCCACCGGTGCGCGCAGTGAGCGACCGACCGAGGCGTCCGCGGTAGCGGCGGCGGCGAAGACCAAGGCGCATGCCTTTGGTTTCGCGGCGGCAGCGGCCAACGGCGCCGGAAACAGGAACGCCGCAGGCGCGGAAGGCGCCTACGGCTCCGCGAACGGACAGCAGAAGACGCAGCAGTACGGCAAGTGGGCCTTCCGCGGGCTCGAACCCTGGAGTGATCCAGCCTGACAGCGCATCAGGTCGGCACCTCAGGGCCGCGGAATCCCAGACCGGGATCCGCGGCCCTTCTGTTTTCCCCAGAAGACAGCGTCTCCGAGGAGACACCAGCAACCGGCCGACCGGCCGGACCGACAGACGAGGAACGAACCACCGTGCAAACCGCCCAGCACGCCCCGTCAACCGCCACCGACCCGAGTCGCCCTCCCGCACAGCCCCCGGAGACCACCTTGCTGCCCCTCACCGAGCTCGACGACGAGATCGACCGTCTCGGCGTGCCCGTCCCGTGCCGCACCTACGACCCGGAGGTCTTCTTCGCCGAGTCGCCCGCCGACGTCGAGTACGCGAAGTCCCTCTGCCAGACCTGCCCCGTCCGCGAGGCCTGCCTCGCCGGCGCCAAGGACCGCCGCGAGCCCTGGGGCGTCTGGGGCGGCGAGCTGTTCATCCAGGGCGTCGTCGTGCCCCGCAAGCGGCCCCGTGGCCGCCCGCGCAAGGACGCGGTCGCGGCATGAACGCCAGGAAGCTCACGACACCGGGGACGATCGACCGTCCCGCCACCCACGACCCGATGAATCAGGCTCCGATGACTCCCACCCGCCTCGAACAGACCCCCCGGACCTCCGACGCGCTGGCGTCCACCCAGAACAGGAACCACGACATGCAACTCATGCCAGAAGCCCTGGCCCGTGCCCATATGCAACAGCGGCTGCAAGAGGCCGAGCACGAACGCAGGGCCTCCCGGCTGATCGCCGCCCGGCGGCTGCAGCGGCGCGCCGAGCGCGCCTCGCTGCGGGCCCGGCGGGCGCTGGCCCTGGCCGTGATGCAGTAACCCGATAGGGCGCACAGCACGGCCGACGACGATGCGGGGCCGGTCCGAAAGGACCGGCCCCGCGGTGCGTTATGCCGCCGATTGCGGCACGCGCGGAGGTATCGTCTCCCGGTGGATCACAAGAACGCCCGGCCCACGCCCCGGACCACGACCACCTGCGCCCGCTGCGGCACCACCCAGGACGGCCTGCCGCTGACCTGGACCTGCTCGGTCGAGAACGGCCACCGCGTCTACTTCTGCGACGACTGCGCCCGCCGCCACCTGCGCAGCATCGAGAGCCGGCTGGACTCCGCCTGGTGGTAGCCGCCCCGGGCGCACCCCTCGCGACCCGGGCACCCCGCGGCCCGGACCCCTCGCGACCCGTACCCCTCGCGACCCGTACCCCTCGCGACCCGTACCCCTCGCGACCCGGACACCTCGCGCCCGGACACCTCGGCAGCCGGCCGCCGGCTCAGCCGGAAGCCGTGCCCTTGCGCGCGGCGAAGCCCGGCAGCCACTCCAGCAGCTCCTCGCGCAGCCGCACCCGCGCCCCGAGCTGGCACAGCACGCCCACCGTGCTGAGCGTGACCCGGTGGATCAGCAGATACGACGGCGGCAGGTTCAGCTGCTTGCCCAGCTGGTGCGCGGGCGAGCGCGGATCGGCGATCCGGGCGGCCTGCGCCCGCATCCACGCGCGGTCGAAGGTGAACTCCTCCCGCCCGGCCGGCTCGATGATCGGCTTGAGGTAGTCGAGGACCGCGTCGGAATCCAGCGTGATCGTCGGCTTGACGAAGCCCTCCTCGCGCAGCATCGCGTGCACCTCCTCCGCCTCGCCGGCCAGCGCCAGCCGCAGCGCCGTACCGATCGGCAGCGGCAGGCCCTCCGGCAGCCGGTCCACCGTCCCGAAGTCCAGCACGCCCAGCCGCCAGCCCGACACCGGCCCGTCGTCGGTCAGCAGCCGGAAATTGCCCGGGTGCGGATCGGCGTGCAGCAGCCCCGTGCGGGCCGGGCCTGCGAACAGGAAGTGCGCGAGCAGCTGCCCCGCGCGATCGCGCATCTCCTGGCTGCCGCCGGAGATCACCTCCGACAGCGGCACCCCGTCCATCCACTCGGTCACCAGCACCTGGTCGGCCTGGTGCACCACGTCCGGCACCACCACATCCGGATCCCCGGCGAACTCCACCGCGTGGACGTGCTGCGCCCCGGCCTCCAGCTCGTAGTCCAGCTCCTCCGCGACCCGCTCGCGCAGCTCGGCCAGCAGCGGCTTGACGTCCATGCCCGGCACCAGCGGGCCGAAGAGCCTGGCCACCCGGCCCAGCTGCGACAGGTCCGACAGCAGCGCCGCGCCCGCGCCCGGATACTGCACCTTCACCGCGACCTTGCGCCCGTCGCCCCACACCGCGCGGTGCACCTGGCCGATCGAGGCAGCCGCCGCCGGGGCGTCCTCGAACTCGGCGAACATCGACCGCCAGTCCGCGCCCAGCCGCTCGGCGAGCACCCGGTGCACGGTGCGGGCCGGCAGCGGGGGCGCCGCCTCCTGGAGCTTGGTGAGGGCCGCGCGGTAGGGGCTCGCCACGTCCTCGGGCAGCGCGGACTCGAAGACCGACAGGGCCTGGCCGAACTTCATGGCGCCGCCCTTGAGCTCACCGAGCACCTTGAAAAGCTGCTCGGCCGTCCGCTCCTGCAGCTCGACCGCCACCTCGTCGGCCGGCCGGCCCCCCAGACGCTTTCCCAGGCCGAGCGTCGCGCGCCCGGCGAACCCCAGGGGCAGTGCGGCCAGCTTCGCGGTGCGGGTCACAGCCTTGCGCGGAAGATCAGACATGCGCCCCTCATTTCGCGTCGGTCACCTCGCCATTGTGCCTGCCTGCACCGACCGGCCGGTCAAGAGCGGGTCAGTATCCGTCCACTGTCACACTTTGCCCCCTTCCGTCCGTGCGCGACTCCTCCAGATTGCCCTGTCCCGCCGCCCCGCCTCACGGGTTATCCACAGGGTGTGGGGAATAGTCGTTCAATATGCGTAAGAAGCGAGGTGATTCCGGTGGCAACCGGCCTGGAGACGGGACTTCCCGGACACACAGCGGGTACGGTCGAAGGCGTGCCCGCCGATCCCGCGCGAGAACTCGCCAGCCAGCCCGGCCGCGGCCACCGGACGAGCGCGGTCGAAGTACGCCGCAGCGCCCGGCGGCGGCGGACGGTGTCTGCCTACCGCGACGGCGACCGCACGGTCGTCCTGATCCCGGCCCGGATGTCCGCGGCCGAGGAGCAGCGCTGGGTGGCGGTCATGCTGGACAAGCTCGCGGCGCAGGAGAGCCGCCGGATGCCCGGCGACGACGAGCTGGCCGCCCGCGCCGAGCGGCTCTCTGAGCAGTATCTCGACGGCCGGGCCGTCCCCGACACCGTACGCTGGGTCACCAACCAGAACTCGCGGTGGGGCTCGTGCACCCCCTCCGAGGGCAGCATCCGGCTGTCCCACCGGCTCCAGGGCATGCCCGAGTACGTCATCGACTACGTCCTGCTGCACGAGCTGGCGCATCTGCTGGTGCCCGGGCACGGCCCGGCCTTCTGGAAACTGCTGGAGAGCTACCCGCGCACCGAGCGCGCCCGCGGCTTCCTGGAAGGCGTCGCCGCCGACCGGCCGCGGCATCCCGGGGACAGCGGGGAGGGCCGGGGCGCCCGGGACGGCAGGGACGACCACCAGGGCCGCAAGGCCATAGGGGAATAGCCGGTGCCCGCGCGACCGGTTAGCCTGTCGCAACGCACCAGCAGCGAGCACGGGACGGGATGGGGGCCGGTCGATCGATGGCCAGGGAATTCCAACGTGGCCACAAGGCCAAGATCAGTGATCTGACCGCGGGGACGGATCTCTACGTCGGGGTGCAGATCGGCGGACCCGGCCTGACCTTCGACATCAGCTGCTTCGGGCTGGACGCCAAGGAGGAGCTGTCCGACGACCGCTACTTCATCTTCTTCAACCAGCCGAAGTCCCCCGAGGAGTCCATCCAGCTGCTCGGGCCGCAGTCCGGCGACACCGAGTCCTTCCGGGTCACCCTGGACCGCATACCGCCCGCCGTGCAGAAGCTCACCTTCACCGCGACCGTGGACGGCGCCGGCCAGATGTCGCAGATCGGCCCCGGCTACATCCGGCTGGTCGCAGGGGGTGAGGAGGTCGTGCGCTACGCGTTCAGCGGCGCCGAGTTCACCACCGAGCGCGCCGTGATGCTCGCCGACATCTACCTCAAGGACGTCTGGCGCTTCGCCGCCGTCGGCCAGGGCTTCGACGGCGGGCTCGCCGCGCTGCTGCAGAACTTCGGCGGCGAGGTCGCCGAGGAGGAGCCCGCCGCGCCGCAGCAGGCCGGCGCCCCCGGCTTCGCCCCGCCGCCCGGCGGCCCCGCGCCGAGCTTCGCGCCGCCGCCCGGCGCGCCCGCCCCGGCGCCCGCCCCTTCGTTCACCCCGCCCCCGGCCCCCGCGCCGGCCCCGCCCGCCTTCGGCACCCCGCCGCCGGCCCCCGCGCCCGCGGCTCCGGCCTTCGGCCAGGTCCCGCCGCCGGCGCCGGCCCCCGCGCCGCCCGCGTACGGCACCCCGCCCGGCGACCCCTCGGTGCACCAGGCGCCCACCATGGTCGCCCCGCTCGGCCAGCCCGCCGCGCCGCCCTTCGGCCAGGTCCCGCCGCCCGGGCCCGTACCCGGCCAGCAGGTGCCGCCCGGGCCGCCGCAGCCGCCGGGATATCCGCAGCCCGCCTTCGGGCAGCAGCCCCCGCCCGGCTACCCGCAGCCCGCCTTCGGCCAGCAGCCCGGCGGATACGCCGCGCCGCAGGTCCCGGCGCAGGGCGCGGGCCTGGCCGCCGGCATGCAGAAGTACCGCGAGCTGCCCACCGGCCAGCGCTGGACGCAGCAGAACCCGAAGATGATGCGCGCCGACCTCAGCCAGGCCGGCGGCCAGCCGGTGCTCGCCCGGCAGGGCAGCATGGTGCTCTACCAGGGCAAGGTCGACTTCGCGTACAAGGGCGCCGGCTTCACCGGCCGCATCGTCGGCAACATGACCGGCCAGGAGATGCAGCTCATGCGCTGTACCGGCGGCGGCCAGGTCTTCTTCGCCGAGAACGCCGCCTATCTGCACCCGATCGAGCTCCAGGGCGACGCCATCTGCGTGTCCGCGGAGAATGTGCTGGCCTTCGACGAGAGCCTCCAGCACGAGGTGCGCCGGATCGAGGGCCACGGCATCCCCGGCGGCGCCCTGTTCACCATGCAGTTCCAGGGCACCGGCACGGTGATCGTCAAGACCCACGGCACCCCCGTGGTGCTGCCCGTCACCCCGACCACCTACGCCGACAGCAACGCCATCGTGGCGTGGTCGTCCGCCGCCCAGGTGATCGTCTCCAGCCAGGTGCGGCTGCGCAGGACCGCCTACCCGGGCCACAGCGGCGAGACCGTGAACCTCCAGTTCCGCGGCGCTCCCGGCAACTTCATCGTCGTCCAGCCCTACGAGGTGTGACCCCGCAATGGACCAGCAGATGATCGCGGGCTACGCACCCACACCGGTCGCCGCCCGGATGGAGAACCACGGCTCCTCCATGCTCAAGGTCGCCATGGCGACCGGCCAGGACCTCTTCGCGCGCACCGGCTCCATGGTCGCCTACGAGGGCTTCGTGCAGTACGAGCCCAACCCGCCCGCCGTGCGGCAGATGGCCTCGGCGTGGCTGACCGGCGAGGGCACGCCGCTGATGAAGTGCAGCGGCGACGGCCTGCTCTACCTCGCCGACTACGGCGCCGACGTGGTGTGCCTGAACCTGAACAACGAGTCGGTGTCCGTCAACGGCACCAATCTGCTCGCCTTCGACGCCCATCTGAGCTGGGGCGTCGAGCGGGTCAAGGGCCTGGCCAAGTTCGCCGGGCAGGGCCTGTTCAACGTCGGGGTGTCCGGCAGCGGATGGGTCGCCGTCACCTCCCGCGGCACACCGATCGTGGTGGACTGCGGGCGCGGCGAGGACGAGACGTACGTCGACCCGGACGCGCTGGTGGCGTGGTCGTCGGGCCTGAAGATGAAGGCCAAGCGCAGCTTCAAGGCGTCCGCGCTCATCGGGCGGGGCAGCGGGGAGGCCTTCCAGATCGCCTTCTCCGGGCAGGGCTTCGTGGTCGTACAGCCGAGCGAGGACAGCACCGACCGCCTGCGGGCGCGGGGCTGAGGGGGGATCCGGACACCATGCAGAGTCCGCTTTTCGCGTACACCGAGGTCCAGAACCAGGACCACTACAGCCTGCAGAACTCCTACCTGCTGCGGGTCCGCCTCGACGGGAACACCGGGCCGGACTGCCTGGCCCGCAAGGGCTCGATGGTCGCCTACCAGGGCATGATCGAGTTCGACGGCGAATACCAGTCGCACCACCAGCGCAGCGGTCGCCGGCACACCGGCGAGGGTCTTGACCTGATGCGCTGCTCGGGCCAGGGCACCGTCTACCTCGCCAACCTCGCCCAGCAGATCCACATCCTCGACGTCGACCACGACGGCCTCACCGTGGACAGCGCCTACGTCCTCGCGCTGGACTCCGGGCTGCACTGGGACGTCATCGCCGTCGACAGCCAGTTCGGCCTGTCCGGCACCGGCCAGTACAACCTCAACATCGCCGGTGACGGCAAGGTCGCCCTCATGACCTCCGGCAAGCCGCTGATGATGCCCGTCACGCCCGACAAGTACGTCTCCTGCGACGCGGACGCCGTGGTGGCCTGGTCCTCCTCCCTGCGGGTCCAGATGCAGGCGCAGACCAGCAGCAGCTCGGTCTTCCGCCGCCGCGGCAACACCGGCGAGGGCTGGGAGCTGAACTTCGTCGGGCAAGGGCACGTCCTGGTGCAGCCCAGCGAGCTGATGCCGCCGCAGAACGCGGTGATCGGCGGCGGCGTGCGCGCCCAGTACGGCCTCGGCCCGCAGGGCGCCCACGGCCAGAACGCCGGCAACATCTGGGGCAACTGACCCGCGGCCCCGCAAGGGATTCCGGTACGAGGACGGCGCCCGGCCCGCCGCCGGGCGCCCGTCACGCCCCGGCGGCCGAGTCGGCGCCGTCCGTCCTAGAGCAGCGCGCGGGTGCGCGCCAGCAGCGAATTCACCGAGCCGTCGGCGACGCCGGCGACCTCGTCGTAGGAGAACCACCGCAGGTCCAGCGACTCGTCGCTGATCGACTCCACCGCGCCCTCCGGCGCGACCGCCGCGTACTGCACGTCCAGATGCCACGCGCACGGCGTCAGATGCCGGTCCAGCTGCACCGGATACGGCACCAGCAGCCGCAGCCCCGCGATCCCGGACTCCTCCGCGCCCTCGCGCAGCGCCGCGGCCGACAGCGCGGTGTCCTCCGGCTCGCAGTGCCCGCCCATCTGCAGCCACATGCGCAGCTTGGCGTGCAGCGTCAGCAGGACGCGCTCGCGCGGCGGGTCGACGACCAGCGCGCCCGCGGTGATGTGGCCGGCCTTGCTGGGCTTGTACAGGCCGTCCGGATGCGCGGCCAGATGCGCCAGGTAGTCCTTGCGCAGCAGGTCCTGCTCCTCGTCGGGCGCCCGCCAGCCCTCCAGCACGCCGACGGCGTCCTCGTACAGCGCGCTCACTTCTCGCCGTCGCCCTTGGCCGGGCCGTCCCCGGTGCCGTCCTCGCCGCCGCTGTCGCCGTCGGTGCCGCCGGCGTCGGTGCCGGGGGCGGTGTCCGGGCCGGACGCCTCGCCGAGCATCTTGTCCAGCTCGGAGAAGTCGATGTCCAGGGCCTCGCGGTGCACGAAGCCGTCCGGGTCGTCGAGGTCGGCGGCGGTCGGCAGCATGTCGGGGTGGGCCCACAGGCCGTCGCGCCCGTCCACGCCGCGCGCGTCGGTCAGCGACGCCCACAGCCGGGAGGCGTCCCGCAGCCGCCGCGGGCGCAGCTCCAGGCCGATCAGCGTCGCGAAGGTCTGCTCGGCCGGGCCGCCGGTGGCGCGGCGGCGGCGCAGCGTCTCGCGCAGCGCGCCGGCCGACGGCAGGTGCGGGGCCGCGGCGGCGTGCACCACCGCGTCCACCCAGCCCTCGACGAGCGCGAGCGCGGTCTCCAGCCGGGCCAGCGCCGCCTTCTGCTCCGGGGTGTCCTCGGGCTGGAGCATGCCCTGCTGCAGCGCCTCCTGGAGCTGCTCGGGCTGCGTCGGGTCCAGCTGGCCCACCGCCTCCTCCAGCCGGGCGGTGTCGACCTTGATACCCCGCGCGTAGCCCTCGACCGCGCCGAACAGATGCGCCCGCAGCCACGGCACATGCGCGAACAGCCGCTGGTGGGCGGCCTCGCGCAGCGCCAGGTAGAGCCGGATCTCCTCCATCGGCACGCCGAGCCCGGAGCCGAACGCCTCGACATTGGCCGGGAGCAGCGCCGCCTTGCCGGCCGGGCCGAGCGGCAGGCCGACGTCCGTGGAGCCGACGACCTCGCCGGCCAGGGTGCCGAGCGCCTGCCCGATCTGCGAGCCGAACATCGCGCCGCCCATGGAGCGCATCATGCCGAGCAGCGGCCCGGTCATGGCCTGCATCTCCTCGGGCATCACGTCGCCCATGGCGCCGGCCACCCGCTCCGCGACCGGGTCGACCAGGTCCTTCCACACCGGGAGTGTCGCCTCGACCCACTCCGCGCGGCTCCACGCCACCGCGCTGCCGGCGCCCGAGGGCAGCGACGTCACGCCGTCCAGCCACAGATCGGCCAGCCGCATCGCCTCCTCGACCCACGCCCGGTCCGCGCGGCCCACCGTGGCGTCCTTGCGGCCGTCCGCGGTGCCCTGGGCGACGGTCTGGCGGGCGATGTCCTTGGCCATGTCCCAGTTCACCGGGCCGCCCTCGTAGGAGAGCATCTGGCCGAGCTGCTGGAAGGCGGCGCCCAGGTCGCCGGGGTTGAGGGAGCCGAACATCGCCGCGAACGGGTTGTCGCCGGCGCCGGGACCGAACGGATTGCCGCCACCGAACGGATTGCCGCCGAAACCGAACGGATTCGCCGGCCCGCCGCCGCTGCCCGCGCCACTTCCGTCGCCCTTGTGCTGCTTGCCTTCGTCGCCGTCCTCGGGCTCCTCCGGAGGGACGCCGAATCCGAATGGGATGTCGCTCACGGGATTCCTCGGATCTGTGTCGTGGTGGGCTGTCGTGGTCGGCCGGGTGTGATGGGCTGTACCTCCAAGCCTAGACACCTGTCCGGCAGGATGGCTGGGTGCGTGGCAGGTACGGGCCGCGTACGTAACTGAGACAACCGTGGGAGACACCCGGTGAGTTCCCCAGATGGACACGTTCGCCCAGAGCGGAGCGCCGCCAGGAGCGCCGCGGGACCGGTGGTCGCGATCACCGGTGCCGCCTCCGGCGTCGGCCTCGCGCTGGCCCACCGCCTGGTCGAGTCCGACCAGGTCAGAAAGGTGGTGGCGATCGACGAGCGGCGCGGGGACGTGCCGGGGGCGACCTGGCGGGTGCTCGACGTCCGCGACCCGGCCGTCGCCGACAAGCTGCGCGGCACGGACGTCGTGGTGCACCTGGCGCTGGACCTCGACCTGGAGTCCGACCCCAAGGCGCGCTCGGCCTTCAACGTGCGCGGCACGCAGACCGTGCTGACCGCCGCGGCGGCGGCCGGGGTGCGCCGGGTGGTGCTGTGCACCTCGGCGATGGTCTACGGCGCCCAGGCCGACAACGACGTGCCCCTTGCCGAGGACGCTCCGCTGCGCGCCACCTCCGAGGCCAGCTTCGTCGACGACCTGCTGGAGATCGAGCGGCTGGGCCGCCGCGCGCCGCGCGCCCACCCCGGGCTCCACGTGACGATCCTGCGGCCCGCGGTCCTGGTCGGCGGCACGGACACCGCGCTGACCCGGTATTTCGAGTCGCCGCGGCTGCTGGTGGTGGCCGGCAGCCGGCCGTGCTGGCAGTTCTGCCACGTCGAGGACCTGGTCTCGGCTCTGGAATACGCGGTGCTGGAGCAGGTCGAGGGCGAGATGGCGGTGGGCTGCGACGGCTGGCTGGAGCAGGAGGAGGTCGAGGAGCTGAGCGGTATCCGGCGCATGGAGCTGCCGCCGGCGATCGCCTTCGGCGCCGCGTCCCGGCTGCACAGGCTGGGCCTGACGCCGTCGCCGGCCGGCGACCTGGCGTACACGATGCACCCGTGGGTGGTCAGCGGCAGCCGGCTGCACGAGGCGGGGTGGCGCCCGCGCTGGACCAACGAGGAGGTGCTGGCCGAGCTGCTGCGCGAGGTGGCGGGCCGCAATTCGCTGGCCGGGCGGCGGCTGGGCCGCAAGGACGCCACGACGCTGGGCGCGGCGGGCGCCACGGTCGCGCTGGTCGGCACCGCGGCGCTGGTCCGCCGGGCGCGCAAGCGGCGCGGCATCTGACCGGCGGTGATCGCCGGGGGATGAGGCAGCATGGTGGGCATGACATCCATGGACCTCACCGGGCCGATCCGCCTGCTCGGCATCCGCGACACCCCGCTGTCGGTGGCGGAGGTCCTCGCGGCGGTCGGCGACGACGCGGCGGGCGGCACGACGCTCTTCGTCGGGACGGTACGCGACCACGACGGCGGCTCCCGCCCGGCCGTGACGGGGCTGGCGTACACCGCGCACCCCTCGGCGGGGGAGGCGCTGCGGCAGGTCGCGGAGAAGGTCGCGGCGGACTTCCCGGTCACCGCGCTCGCGGCCGTCCACCGGGTGGGCGAACTGCGGGTGGGCGATGTGGCGGTGGTCGTGGCGGTGTCGTGCCCGCACCGCGGTGAGGCGTTCGAGGCGAGCCGGCGGCTGATCGACGACCTCAAGAGCCAGGTGCCCATCTGGAAGCACCAGAGCTTCGCCGACGGCAGCGAGGAGTGGGTCGGCGTCTGACGGACGCAGGCGGCCGTACCGGCGCGCGGACGGGCGGAGTGCGCGGTGCGCGCCGCGGTGCGCTGCCAGGGGGAATTCCGGTTGCGTAACCCCGCGCCCCGGCGGAGCGTTGGGCCATTGAGTCGTTAATCTGCTCATAGGTCCGTTTTGCTGGTGTGTGGGTCGGGAGTTCGCCGTGGCGGCACTTGTCTGGTTGCTCATCCCCCTTCTCGGTGTGCTCGTCGCGGTGCTGTGGGCGCGCTGGGCGGCCCGCGCGCGTACCAACGCGGACGGGGCGTCGCTGGCCGGCTACGAGCGGTTCAGGACCGCCATGCAGCCCGCCGAGCACCCGCCGCTGACGATCACGAAGGGCGAAACGGACGAGACCGACGCCGAGCCCGTGTGAGGGCTGTGCGGGGGCTGTGGGAGCGCGCCTGGGGCGCTGCTCGTCCGGGCTCACCCGGGACGCCGCATCGCCGGCCGGTCACGTACTGTCGTTCCATGCCCAGCCGTACCGCGACGCTGCTCGCCTCGACCCTGACGCTGATAGCGCTGCTGAGCGTCGCGCTGCTCGTTCCGACGCCGTATTCGGAGATGTCGCCCGGTCCCACGGTGAACACGCTGGGGACGTACGGCAACGACACCGTGATCCAGATCACCGGGCACAAGACGTATCCCGCGGACGGCCATCTGAACATGACCACCGTGCGGGTCACCGGCGCGGACTACCACATGAACCTGGTCGAGTCGGTCTTCGGCTGGCTGCGGCACGACGACAAGGTCGTCGAGCACGACACCATCTACCCCAAGGGGCAGACCGCCGAGCAGGCCGACCAGCAAAATGCCGAGGAATTCACGCAGTCGCAGGACAGCGCCAAGGTCGCCGCGCTCAAGGAGCTGAACATCCCCGTGAAGTCGCGGGTGATCGTGGCCGCGGTGGTCAGCGGCGGCGCCTCGCAGGGCGTGCTGCACGCCGGCGACGTGATCAAGGCGGTGGACGGCACCGCGATCAAGCAGCCGGACGACGTCGCCTCGCTGGTCACCAAGCACAAGCCGGGCCAGCCGGTGACGTTCACCGTCGTGAGCGCCGCCGAGGCAAAGGGCAAGGCCGTCGACGATGTACCGGGCCGGCAGGTGACGATCACCACCCGCAAGTCCGCCGACGACGGGCCCGCCCGGGCCGTGGTGGGCATCCAGGCCGGGGTGGAGCACCTGTTCCCGTTCGACATCGACATCAAGCTCGCCGACGTCGGCGGCCCGAGCGCCGGCATGATGTTCGCGCTGGGGATAGTCGACAAGCTCACCCCCGGCGACATGACCGGCGGCAAGTTCGTGGCCGGAACGGGCACCATCGACGACGACGGCAAGGTCGGGCCGATCGGCGGCATCAGCCTGAAGACCATCGGCGCCCGCAACAAGGGCGCGCAGTATTTCCTCACCCCCGCCGACAACTGCGGCGAGGCCGCCAAGGACATCCCCGGCGGCCTCACCCTGGTCAAGGTCACGACGCTGGACGACGCGGTCGCGGCGCTGAAGGAGATCAAGGCCGGCGACACCAAGGCGCTGCCCAGCTGCACCAAGGGCTGAGCCCGCGCCAAGGGCCGGGCCTGCGCCAAGAGCCGGGCCTGCGCCAAGAGCCGGGCTGCCGGGCGGCTACGCCTCGAACGTCGCCGACAGCGCGTCCGCCAGGCCCGGGACGAGCCCGGCACCGGTCAGCACCTGCGTCGCGGTGTCCTTCGACCGCAGCCGCACCGCCGCCTCGCGGGCGCCGTCACGCAGCACCGCCACCGTCATCCGCACCTCCTCGCGCTGCGGGTGCGCCGCGACCCACTCGGCGAGGGCCGCGTCGTCCAGGTCGTCGGGGATCGCCGTCTCGGCGGACGGCGGCAGCATCAGCCGCTCCACGGTCAGCGCGCAGCCCGCGATGACCTCGGGCCACGCGATGGTGGCCAGGAACTCGTCGAGCGGCGTGCCGGCCGGCAGCTCCTCCTGCTCGATCGGGGTGAGCGCGGCGGCGGCCCCGTCGTCGGACAGCCCCAGCTGCACGGCCAGGGCCGGCTCCTGGGCCTTGAGGTGCGCGGTGTCGACGAGCGCGAACAGCCGCGCGGGCCGGTCCCAGCCGAGGCCGGCGGCGTACTCGTCGATCTCCAGGACGGCGCGGGTCAGCGGGTTCGCCGCGAGCGGCGCTCCATCGGTCGTATTGGTGGACATGTGGGTATCCTCCCCCTTCCGCTGCCGGAATCGGGAACCGGCCAAAGCGCGGTGAAGTTGCATCTGTGGGAGCCCGACGGGGATCCCGGCCCGGGACGCCGGGCAAAAGCCGACATGAGTTGACATTCGAGGTGCGCACTCTTGGTATTCCAGATGCCTGACCGCGGTGAAGGGGCGGCAGGACACAACAGGAGAGCCCACCGCCCCTCCCGCGCGGCCGTCGCGCTCATCGTCGTGCTCGGTGTCCTCGTCGTGCTCATGGCCGGATTCGTGACCTTCGCCGGCTTCTGGACCGACCTGCTCTGGTACCGCTCCGTGCGCTATCCGTCGGTCTTCTCCACCCTGACGTGGACCAAGGCCGACCTGTTCGCCGGCTTCGGGCTGCTGATGGCGCTCAGCGTCGGCGGCAACATGTACCTCGCCCACCGGCTGCGCCCGCCGCTGAGCGCGATGTCCAGCGAGCAGCAGAACCTGGACCGCTACCGGATGGGCCTGGCGCCCTACAAGCCGTGGGTGCTGCTCGGCGTCAGCGGGGCGCTCGGCCTGATCGGCGGCGGCGCGGCGGCCGGCCAGTGGCGGCAGTGGCTGCTGATGCTGCACTCCACGCCCTTCCACACCAAGGACCCGCAGTTCCACAAGGACGTGTCCTTCTACACCTTCCAGCTGCCCTGCTACCGCTTCCTGGTCGGCTACGGCTTCGCCGTGGTGGTCCTGTCGCTGCTCGGCTCGGTGGCCGTGCACTACCTGTACGGCGGGCTGCGGCTGACCTCGCCCGGCGCGCGCGTGACGTCCGCGGCGACCGGGCACCTGGCGGTGCTGCTCGGCCTGTTCGTCTCGCTCAAGGCCGTCGCCTACTGGCTGGACCGCTACAAGCTCGCGGTGCGCTCCAGCGGCTACCGCACCGCCGACAACTGGACGGGCCTGCGCTACGTCGACGCCAACGCCTACCTGCCCGCCAAGACGATCCTGTTCTTCATCGCGGTCATCTGCGCGCTGCTGTTCTTCGCCACCCTGTGGCGGCGCGACTGGTCGCTGCCGGCCATCGGCTTCGGCCTGATGGTCCTCTCGGCGATCCTCATCGGCGGCCTGTACCCCGCGATCGTGCAGAAATTCCAGGTCCAGCCGAACGAGGCCGCCAAGGAAGCGCCCTACGTCCAGAAGAACATCGACGCCACACGGGCCGCCTACGGCCTGACGGGCGCCAAGGTGACCGGATACCCCGGCAAGCCCGCCGCGCCCCCCGCAGCAGCCGCCAAGGGCGTCCAGGCGGGCCCCCAGGCCGGCGCCGGCCCGGCGCTGCGGGCGGACGCGGCGAGCTCGGTGGGCATGGGCGTGCTGGACCCCAACGTCGTCTCGCCGGCCTTCCAGCAGCTCCAGGGCAGCGGCTCCTACCAGTTCCCCTCGACGCTGGACGTGGACCACTACGCCGGGGCCGGCACGGACCAGGACACCGTCGTGGGCGTCCGGGAGCTGAACGTCAACGGGATACCGAAGAGCAACTGGGTCGACGACCACCTGAAGTACACCCACGGCTACGGCGTCGTCGCCGCCCAGGGTTCCGCCGTCGACGCCACGGGCGCCCCCGTCTTCGACGGCCAGGGCCTGCCGGCCGGCTACCAGCAGCGGATCTACTTCGGCGAGGAGACCGGGCAGTATTCCATCGTCGGCGGGAAGACCCCCGAGGCGGACTACGCCGACAAGGACGGCACCACCTACGACGGCAAGGGCGGCGTCAGCCTGCGCAGCCCGCTCACCCGGGCCGCGTACGCGATCAGCTTCGGCGAGCCGCGGATCCTCACCTCAGGCGCCGTGGGCAAGGACGCGAAGATCCTCTACAACCGCACGCCCAAGGAGCGGGTCGCGGCGGTCGCGCCCTGGCTGACGATCGACGGCGACCCGTACCCGGTGGTCGTCGGCAAGAAGGTGCTGTGGGTCGTGGACGGCTACACGACCAGCGACAGCTACCCGTACGCCTCCCGCACCGCGCTCGGCAGCACCACCGCGGACTCGCTCACCGACGGCCGGCGCGCGGTCCTCACCGACCAGAACCAGGTCAACTACATCCGCAACTCCGTCAAGGCGACGGTCGACGCCTACGACGGCACGGTCACGCTCTACCAGTGGGACACCGGCGACCCGGTGCTCAAGACGTGGATGAAGGCCTTCCCGCACACCGTGCGGCCCAAGGCGGACATCCCCGCCGGGCTGCTGGACCATCTGCGGTATCCGCAGGACCTGTTCAAGGTGCAGCGCCAGATCCTCACCTCCTACCACGTCACCAAGGCGGCCGACTTCGGCGACGGCGACCAGGTGTGGAAGGTGCCGGACGACCCGGCCACCAAGGGCGGCAAGGCGGTGCCGCCCTACTACATGAGCCTGCGGATGCCGGACCAGCCCGCGAAGACCTTCTCCCTGACCACGACCTTCACGTCGGACGACCGGGAGGACATGAGCGCGTACATGGCCGTCGACGCGGACGCCACCAGCCCCGACTACGGCACCATAAGGCTGCTGCGGATGCCCGCCAGCCCCTCGGTGGACGGGTTGAAGTCCGTGCAGTCGAAGATCGACTCCGCGAGCCGGTCCGACCCGGAAATCGCCCGGATGAAGGGCTCGGGAACGGACTCCGCCGTCGTCTACGGCAATCTGCTGACCGTCCCGCTGGACGGCGGGCTGCTCTATGTGGAGCCGGTCTACGTCCGCGGTGCCGGCGACGACTACCCGCTGCTGGGCAGCGTGACCGCGCTCTACAACGGCAGGACCAGCCACGCGCCGACGCTCTCCCGGGCCCTGGACGACCTGCTCGGCCGGGCCGGCGGCGCCGCCGCGCCGAAGAGCGGCGCTTCGGGGACCGCCGCGCCGCCCGGCTCCGGCAGCTCGCTGGAGCAGGCGCTCGCGGACGCGCAGAAGGCGATGGACGACAGTGACGCGGCGATGAAGAAGGGCGACCGGGTGGCATATGGCGCCGCCCAGCGGCGGCTGGCCACGGCGCTGCAAGAGGCCGAGGCGGCGGCGAAGGCGTCGGACAGGACGGCGGACGGGGCCGATGGGGCGGCAATAACCGGCAATATGCCGAAGGCTTCGCCAACTGCCATGAAAAAGGGCTGAACGGGTGAGCTTCACAACGTGGTACTGTGAGCACACAACGACGCGGGGTGGAGCAGCTCGGTAGCTCGCTGGGCTCATAACCCAGAGGTCGCAGGTTCAAATCCTGTCCCCGCTACGGCATGAAGAGGCCCGAAGTCAAGTGACTTCGGGCCTCTTCGCTTGTAAGGGTGAATCCTGGGTAGACGTGTTTGGCATGCCGTCATGTCGGGAAGTCGACAAAACGCTGTAGAGACCAAGTGGGTTGCGGTATACCGGGTGTACGCCGCTGGCGGGTGGTGCGACGATGGGGCTTATGGGGGATGGTGCAAAACTGCTGAACACTCGTCAGAACCGTGGTCGCCATGGTCCGACGGGTGACTCGGCGCTGCCCTCGGCGCCGGTCGCCGCGGACCCGGGTGAGCCGCGCGATGCCCTCGGCGTGCTCGCCCCGCCGGCCCCCGCGCTCTCCACCGCCCCGGCCGCCGGGCTCGCCGCGCTGCTGCCCGCGCCCCGCGTCGGGGACGCGCCCCTGCCCGCCCTCGCGGCGGGCCCCACCACCGAGGCCGGCGAGGCCGCGGACACCGCGGAGGGTGTGCCCGTCGTGCCCGCCGTGCCCTTCGAACTGCCCGACGAGGACGCCCTCGCGCTGCGCGAGGAGGCCGAGATCGAGGCCCGCACCCGGCGGGCCGCCGAGCACGGCGACCCCGGCGCCATGAGTGCGCTCGGCACCGCGATGCTGCGCCGCGGCGACCTCGACGGCGCCGAGCCGTACCTGCGCGCCGCCGTGCAGCACGGCGACCGCGCCGCCGCCAACAACCTGGGCCTGCTGCTGCACCAGCGCGGTTACGCCGACGAGGCGGCCGGCTGGTGGCGTATCGCCGCGGTGGCCGGCTCCGCGTCCGCCGCGCACGCGCTCGGCCGGCACTTCCGCGAGCGCGGGGACGAGCCCGGCGCCGAATACTGGCTGCGCCAGGCCGCCGAGTCCGGTCACGCGCTGGGCGCGTACGCGCTGGCCGACCTGCTCGACCACCGGCGGGACTCCGCCGCCGAGCGGTGGTTCCACGCCGCCGCCGAGCACGGCCACCGCGAGGCGTCGTACCGGCTCGCCCGTATCTGCGCCGCCCGCGGCGACACCCACGAGGCCGAGCAGTGGTTCCGGCAGGCGGCTGCGCGCCGCCACCGCAGGGCCGCGCTGCGGCTCGGCAATCTGCTGGAGGAGCGCGGCGAGACGAAGGAGGCCGCGCACTGGTACCTCACCGCCGCGCGCGACGGCGAGGCCAAGGCCGCGTGCGCGCTGGGCTTCCTGCTGCGCGACTCCGGCGACGTCGACCAGGCCGCCACGTGGTGGCGGCGCGCCGCCCAGGCCGGCGACGGCAACGCGGCGAACGCGCTGGGCGCGCTGCACGCGCAGGAGGGCGAGCCGCAGACCGCCGAGCGGTGGTACCGCGCGGCGCTGGAGGCCGGCGACGTCAACGGGGCGTACAACCTCGGCCTGCTGTGCGCGGGCCAGGGGCGTGCCGCGCAGGCCGAGCAGTGGTACCGCAAGGCCGCGTACGCCGGCCACCGCGAGGCCGCCAACGCGCTCGCCGTGCTGCTGCTCCAGCACGGTGACGCGGACGGGGCCGAGCCCTGGTTCTCCAAGGCCGCGGAGGCCGGCAGCATCGACGCGGCCTTCAACCTCGGCATCCTGCACGCCGGGCGCGACGAGCAGAAGGCGGCACGCGCCTGGTACGAGCGGGCCGCCGCCGCGGGGCACGCGGAGGCCGCGCTCCAGGTGGCCATCGCGCTCCAGCGCGACGGCGACCACCACGGGGCCGAGCGGCACCTGCGGTGCGCCGCGGGCGGCGGCAGCCCCGAGGCCGCGTTCCGGCTCGGCGCGCTGCTCGACGGGCGGGCGCGGGAGCGGGAGGGTGCGGAAGGTTCGGAGGCGTTCGGTGACGAGGCCGCGGAATGGTACGAGCGGGCGGCGCGCCAGGGGCACAGCCGGGCGCAGGTGCGGCTCGGCATGACCGCGGCGCAGCGCGGTGACGTCCAGCTCGCCGCGCACTGGTACCGCCTGGCGGCGGAGGCCGGCTCCCGCAACGGGGCCTTCAACCTCGGCCTGCTGCTGGCCCGCGAGGGCAGCGAGCCCGAGGCCGCGCTGTGGTGGACCCGCGCCGCCGACGCGGGCCACGGCCGCGCGGCCCTCCGCCTCGCCCTCCTCTCCGCCCGCCGCGGCCAGCTGGCCGAAGCGCAGTCCTGGTGCTCCCGAGCGATGGCCTGCGGCCCGGCCGAAGTCACCGAACGCGCCGCCCGCCTGACGGCGGCCGTCACCCAAGAGCTCTCCGCATAACCCTCCGGGGCTCCCGACCCCTGGCTGCGCCTTGCGCCGCCGGGTGCCCCAGGGGCGCGCGGGGTTGCCCTTTCAGCCGGCCACCGGCCGGTGGTCCGGTTCGGATCTAAGAGCCCCTTTGGGTGGGTGGCGATGTGCGGGCCGGTTGCTGGCTTGTCGCGCAGTTCCCCGCGCCCCTGAAAAAGCACCCTGCGGCGCAGCCGCAAGCCCCCGCCGGCTGGGCGCCTGGACGTCGGACGTCAACCACCAGGGGCGCGGGGAACTGCGCGCGCAACCGGTCACCGGCCGGTGGTCCGGATCGGACCGAAGAGCCCCTTCGGGTCGGTGGCGACGTGCGGGCTGGTTGCTGGCTTGTCGCGCAGTTCCCCGCGCCCCCGAGTGGCAACGTCCGACGCGGGCGTAACCCCCGCTGGGCTTGGCTCACTTGGCGCGGGACGCCGACTACCAGGGGCGCGGGGAACTGCGCGCGCAACCCACCACCGGCCGGTGGTCCGGTTCGGACTGAAGAGCCCCTTTGGGTGGGTGGCGATGTGCGGGCCGCGTGTGGCTGGTCGCGCAGTTCCTCGCGCCCCTGAAAATGCACCCGGCGGCGCAGCCGTAGCTCCGCTGGGGTGAGCCCCGCTTGGCGCGGGACGCCAACCACCAGGGGCGCGGGGAACTGCGCTCCCCCAGAGCTTCGCCTGGGAGGTACCCCCAACCGGCCACCGGCCGGTGGTCCGGATCGGACCGAAGAGCCCCTTTGGGGCGGTGACGACGTGCGGGCCGGTTTCTGGTTGGTCGCGCAGTTCCTCGCGCCCCTGAAAAGCAGCGCCCGGCGCAGACGCAACCCCCGCCGGTCGCGCCCGCGCGGCGGCAGGCGCACGGCAAACAGAGCCCCCTGGGGCGCGCCCGCGGCGCGAGCCGCAGCTCCTGCGTGGGAGCGCACATGCGGTGGCGGGCGCGCAGCACGTGCGGGTTTGGGTGGGGGAGCCCCCGGAGGGATTTGCGTTGATCGAAAAGGGGGGGCTAAGGTTGAGGCACAACGACGCGGGGTGGAGCAGCTCGGTAGCTCGCTGGGCTCATAACCCAGAGGTCGCAGGTTCAAATCCTGTCCCCGCTACTACGTGGTACTGAAGGCCCAGAGGCGCACGCCTCTGGGCCTTCGGCGTTTGTTCTCCTTTGGGCAAAGACCGGGCATATCAGGTGGAGGCGGGCACGGGGGCGGTAATGCTGAAGAGAGGATGAGCTGACGGATCCTCAGGAGGCCGGACGTGTGGCGGTGGTGGTGGGGGCGGCGGGACCGGGGGCTGGAGGTCGCGGCGTTGTGGGCCGGGTGGTGCGGGGCGGCCGGGGGTGGGGGGTCCGGGGAGGTGGAGGCGCTGCTGGGGCGGCTGCTCGCGCTGCCCGCGCAGGGGGCGGCCACCGAGCGGCGGGCCGCGCTCACCGCGCTCACGCAGGCACCGCCGCGGCTGCTGCTGCTCCTGGACCGCGCCGCCCGCCGCGAGGGCGGCCTCGCGCCGGGCCAGGCCCCCGGCGGGGATGTGCTCGGGCTGCTGCTGCGCTCCTTCGCGGCGGACGGCCACGTCAGGCAGGCCGCCGTCGAGGGGCTGGCGTGCCGCGGCGGGCCCGCGGCGGTCGCGGGGCTGGCGCTGCGCAGCGCCGACTGGGTCGACCCGGTCCGCAGCCGCGCCACCGCGGCCCTGCTGGCGCGCAGCGCCCCGGAGGAGGTCGCCGCCGCGGTACGGGTGCTGCTGCGGCTGGAGGGCCGCAGCCGGGCCCGCGCGCTGCTCGCGGACTACCGCGGCCTGCTGTGCCGCCCACCGCATCGCAGGGCGCTGCGGGCGCTGGCGGCGGACGGCGACCGGGCGGCCCGCCGGTTCGGCATGGCCCTCGCGCTGGAGCTCGGCGAGTACGGGTGCGGCGACCTGCTGCATGCCGCGCTGTGCGACCACGACCACGAGTGCCGCACCCTGTGCGCGCAGCGCCTGCTGGACCTCGACCCGGGCCAGGCGGACCGGCTGCTCCAGGCCCGGGACGCGGCCGTACGGGAACTGGCCGTCGCGGCGCTGCCCGCGGACGTGCCGGCGACGCGGCTGGTGGCGCCGCTGGCGGACCGGGCGCGCCGGGTGCGGGCGACGGCCCGCTGGCAGCTGTACGGGCGCGGAGAGCCGCCCTCCGCGGTCTACCGCAGGCAGCTGGGCCGGGCGGGCCGGACCACCCCCGTACGGCTGCTGGCGGGCCTCGCGTACGGCCTGGGGGAGTGCGGTGACGCGGCGGACGTCCCGGCGCTGATGCGGCTGCTGGACCCGCACCGCCCGGCAGAGGCCGCGGTGCGCCGGGCGGCGGTGCACGCGGTGGGGCGGCTCGCGCCCCGCGAGGAGCTGGTACGGCTGCTGCGCCCGCTGGCCCGGGACCCCGACCCGGCGGTGGCCCGCGAGGTCTTCGAGGCGTGGGCCCTGCGCGCCCCCGCGGCCGTGCCGCCGGAACTGCGCCGCAGCGGCACGGCCCACCCCGAGCCCGCGGTCCGCCGCGCCGCCGCGCGCATCGGCCGCGGCCTCACGGCGGCACCGGCCGGCGGATGAGACCCCGGGCGGGAACCCTGGCGGGAACCCGGGCGAAACCCCGGCCCCTACGCCGGGATCGCGGACTTCAGCGGCGCCCAGCAGCGGATGATGTCCCGGACCGAGACGACCCCGGCCGGGTCGCGCCCGTCGAGCACGATCAGATGGCGGAAGCCGCCGCGGACCATCGCGTTGGCCGCTTCCTCCAAGGTCCACTGCGGCGCGGCGAAGACGACGTCGGTCGTGGTGTGGGCGTGGGCCAGCTCCTCGTCGGGGCTCATCCCCGCGCCGACCGCGTTGAGGACGTCGCGCTCGGTGAGGATGCCGAGGCCGCAGGTGTCGGGGTCGAAGACGATGGCCGCGCCGACCTTGCGGGCGGACATCAGCTGGGCGGCCTGGCGGAGAGTGTGGGCGGGGCCGATGGTGAGTACCACCGTGCTCATCGCGTCGCGGACCAGCATGGACGGGCACCTCCTGGGGTGTGCCGGGCCGTGCGTGAAGCACTTCACAAATTCACAAGCGCCGGCACTTTCATGGTCACACGCACCCTCGCGGCGGACAAGGGGGCGCGCACAGCCCGTGGCCCGCGCGCGGTTGCGCGACGGACCGTCACGCGCGCCGTCACGCGCCACCCAGATAGCCCAGCAGCTCCTCGTGCAACAGCCCGTTCGACGCCGCCGCGTTGCCGCCGAACGGCCCCGCCACACCCTCCAGCGACGTGAAGCGCCCGCCCGCCTCCCGCACGATCACGTCGTTCGCCGCCATGTCCCACAGGCTCAGCTCCGGCTCGGCGCAGATGTCCACCGAGCCCTCGGCGACCATCATGTACGGCCAGAAGTCGCCGTAGCCGCGGGTCCGCCAGCAGGTGCGGGACAGGTGCAGGAAGCCGTCGAGGCGGCCCAGTTCGTCCCAGCCGGTCAGCGAGGAGTAGCCGAAAGACGCGTCCTCCAGCCGGCCCACCTGCGAGACCCGGATCCGGCTCGCGGACGACAGGCTGCGCCCGGTGTACGCGCCCGCCCCCTTCGCCGCCCACCAGCGGCGGCCCAGCGCCGGCGCGGACACCACGCCGACGACGCCCTCGTCGCCCTGCTCGCCGCGCACCACCAGCGCGATGAGCGTCGCCCACACCGGCACCCCGCGCACATAGTTCTTGGTGCCGTCGATCGGGTCGACGATCCAGCGCCGCGGCCCGCCGCCCTCGCTGCCGTACTCCTCGCCGAGCACCGCGTCCCGGGGCCTGGCGCGGGCGAGCTGACCGCGGATCAGCTCCTCGGCCTCCTTGTCGGCCTCGCTGACCGGTGTCAGGTCCGGCTTGGTCTCGACCTTCAGGTCGAGCGCCCGGAAGCGGGCCATGGTCGCGGCGTCGGCGGCGTCGGCCAGCACATGGGCCAGCCGCAGGTCGTCGGTGTAGTCGGGCATGGCCGAACAGTAGCGCGGCGCCCGGCCCGCCAGTCGTGACGCGGCACCTTGACAGCGTCCGACGGCCGCTCAATTCTCCGAGGACGGCCGTCCGTCCGACACACCGCCACCTTCGCGGTGGCCCGGGGGTACCGCCAGGAGGCGCCGATGCCCACCGTGCGAGACGCACTCATGGACGCGGCCTTCGCCGCGCTCGGGAGCCGCCCCTGGGAGGCGGTCCGCATGACCGACGTCGCCGCGGCGGCGGGAGTCTCCCGGCAGACCCTCTACAACGAGTTCAGCAGCAAGGACGGCCTGGCCAAGGCCCTGGCCCGGCGGGAGGCGGAAGCCTTCCTCAGCGGCCTGGAGGGCGCGCTCACCGCCGCGTGCCGCGCGGGGGCCGACGCCGGGGACTGCTTCGCGGCGGCGGCCGGCTGGACGCTGCGCTCCGCCCGGCGCAGCCCGCTGGTCCACGCCGCCCTCACCCGCTCCGGGCCCGGCGCCCCCGCACCCGGCGCGGGACTGGTGGCGGCCGTGCACGCCCGCACCGTCGCCGCCCTCGTCCGCGGCCACCCGGGTCTGCACCCGGAGGACGTCGGCTGGGCGTGCGAGGCGGCGCTGCGGCTCACGCTGTCGTACGTGATCGCGCCGGCGGCCGACGACCGCGAGTCGTGCGCCCGGGTCGCCCGGCTGGTCCGCAGCCTGCTGGCCTGACGAACCGCCGCCCGAACACGCGCCCGGCAAGAGACGCAGGCTCACCAAATAGGCGCAGCCGCGGCAATACGCACAGGGCGTGGCTCTATGCGCGGGGCTCCGCAATACGTGCAGGGCTCGGCAATGGGCCACGGCCCGGCCATACGCGGCGCCGCCGCGCTCAGTGCGAGGAGCCGGAGATCTGCAGCCCGATGACGCCGACGATCACCAGCGAGATCGACGCGAGCTTCAGCGACGAGACCAGGTCGCCCAGGAAGGCCATGCCGTAGATCGCGGTGCCCGCGGCGCCGATGCCGGTCCACACCGCGTACGCCGGGCCGACGTCCAGTTTCTTCAGCGACAGCGTCAGCAGCCCGAAGGAGCCGAGCGCGAAGATGCAGAAGGCGACGGTCGGCCACAGCCTGGTGAAGCCGTGCGAGAGCTTCAGGCAGACCGCGAAGCCGGTCTCGAAGAGACCCGCGACCACCACCAGGAGCCAGGCCATGCCGGCGCCTCCGTTTCGGCTCGATTCGGCGCGTTGCGCACATGCGGTGTCGATCATCACACATGCCCAACCGATGTGAAGCGGCCCAACGGTACCGGTCAGTCGCCCTCGCGGCGCTCGCGGGTCGCCAGCAGGCGGCGCAGCGAGTCCAGCCGGGCCGGTTCCGCGTGGCCTTCGGCCACCCACGCGTCCAGCGCGCAGTCCTTCTCGTCGTGCGAGCAGCCGCGCGGGCAGTCCGCGGTGCCCGGCTCCAGGTCGGGAAAGGCGTGGATGACGCGGGAGGGGTCGATGTGGTGCAGCCCGAAGGACCGTACGCCGGGGGTGTCGATGACCCAGCCGGCCGAGCCCTCGGGCCCGTCGGAGGGCAGCGGCAGCGCGAGCGCCGACGTCGTGGTGTGCCGGCCGCGCCCGGTCACCGCGTTGACGTGGCCGGTGCTGCGCTGACGCTCCACCAGGGCGTTGACCAGCGTGGTCTTTCCGACGCCGCTGTGCCCGACGAAGGCGGTGACGCGGTCCGCGAGCCGCTCGCGCACCTCCTCCACGCCGCCGGTCAGCAGCGTGTCGCGGGTGGTCACGACGTAGTCCAGGTCGAGCGTGCCGTACGTCTCCAGCAGCGGCTCGGGCGAGGCCAGGTCGGACTTGGTGAGCACCAGCAGCGGGCGCAGCCCCGCGTCGTAGGCCGCGACCAGGCAGCGGTCGATCATCCGCGGGCGCGGCTCGGGGTCGGCCAGCGCGGTGACGATGGCCAGCTGGTCGGCGTTGGCGACGACGACCCGCTCGAAGGGGTCGGTGTCGTCGGCGGTGCGGCGCAGCACCGAGCGGCGCTCCTCCACCCGGACGATCCTGGCCAGCGTGTCCTTCGCGCCGGACAGGTCGCCCACCACCGCGACCCGGTCGCCGACGACCGCGGACTTGCGGCCGAGCTCGCGGGCCTTCATCGCGGTGACCTCGTGGCCGCCGACCAGCACGGTGATCCGGCCGCGGTCGACGGTGAGCACCATGCCCTCGGCGGCGTCGGAGTGCTGGGGCCTGATGTTGGTCCGCGGGCGGCTGCCCTTGGGGTTGGGGCGGACCCTGATGTCGTCCTCGTCCGGGTTCTTGCCGTAGCGCCGCACCGCTCAGCCCCGTCCCGCCGCGGGTCCTGCGGCCCGGCCGTCGGCCGCCGCGGAGCCGCCGGTGGCGTCGCCCTCGGCGACCGCGGGGGTGTCGCCGAGCATCGCCGTCCACAGCGCGGGGAAGTCCGGCAGCGTCTTCGCGGTCGTCGCGACGTTCTCCACCCATACGCCCGGCACGGCCAGGCCCAGTACGGCCGCGGCTGTCGCGAGCCGGTGGTCGTCGTAGGTGTGGAACTCGCCGCCGCGCAGCGGGCGCGGGCGGATCCGCAGGCCGTCGGCGGTCTCGGTGACGTCGCAGCCGAGCGAGCCCAGCTCCTTGGCGAGCGCGGCGAGCCGGTCGGTCTCGTGCAGCCGCAGATGGGCGATGCCGGACAGGTGCGACGCGTCCTCGGCGAGCGCGGCGACCGCGGCGATCACCGGGGTCAGCTCGCCGACGTCCCGCAGGTCCGCGGTGATGCCGCGGATCCGGCCGGTGCCGCGGAAGGTCAGCCCCTGGTCGCCCAGCTCGCACCGGCCGCCCATCCGGGTGAAGATCTCCCGCAGCGCATCACCCGGCTGGGTGGTCCGGCGCGGCCAGCCCGGGACGGTGACCCGGCCGCCGGTGACCAGCGCGGCGGCCAGGAAGGGCGCGGCGTTGGACAGGTCCGGCTCCACCGTCAGGTCCCGGCCGAGCAGCGCGCCCGGGGTGACCCGCCACACGTTGCGCGTACCGCCGTCCTCGGGGGCGTCCACCCGGGCGCCGGCCTTGCGCAGCATGTCGACCGTCATCCGGATGTGCGGCACCGACGGCAGCGCGTCACCGGTGTGCCGCAGCTCCAGGCCCTTGTTGAAGCGCGGGCCCGACAGCAGCAGCGCGCTGACGAACTGCGACGAGGAGGACGCGTCGACGTCCACCGCGCCGCCGGTCAGCGACCCGGCGCCGTACACCGTGAGCGGCAGCGAGCCGCGGCCCTCGTCGTCTATCCGCGCCCCGAGGCCGCGCAGCGCGTCGATCACGCCGTGCAGCGGGCGCTCGTACGCCCTCGCGTCGCCCTCGAAGCGGACGGGGCCGTCGGCGAGCGCGGCCACCGGGGGCAGGAAGCGCATCACCGTCCCGGCGTTGCCGACGTCGACCGTGGCCGGGCCGTACAGCCCCGCGGGGATGATCCGCCAGGCCTCGCCGCCGTCCGGGTTGACCGTCTCGTCGATCTGCACGCCCATGGCGCGCAGGGCCTCGGCCATCAGGACGGTGTCCCGGCTGCGCAGCGGGCGGCGCACCCATCCGGGTTCCGCGGAGTGCGCGGCCAGCACCAGGGCGCGGTTGGTCACCGACTTCGATCCCGGCACCGTGACGGACGCGTCAACGGCGCCCGGCGCGGTGGGGGCGGCCCACCAGAGGGGGGAGTGCGCGGCGCTGTCGCTCATGAGCCCCAGCGTAGTGGCTCAAGGGAGGGGAGATAAGTTGGCGAATGCGCCGAAACCTCCCGGAAACAGGAGGTCACCGGCCCGGAGCAGAGCGCGCGCTCAGCGCTCCAGCAGCCACCGGGCACCGCCGATCAGGCAGCACAGGGCGACGGCGTGGAAGAAGAACAGCCACAGCGTCGCCGGCGTACTGGTCAGCCGGGCCAGCTGGTCGGCGTCCGAGGAGCGGCTGCGGTCCCGGCGGCGGCTGCGCTGCAGCTCGGCGACCGGCCGGGTGCCGCCGGCCAGCAGGAACCACACCACCAGATACGCGAAGGCCGCCTGGACCTGCGCTTTCGTCAGCCAGGACACCAGCAGGAAGAGCGCCCCGGTCAGCACGACGGTCAGCGCCCCGTACGCGTTGCGGATCATCACGAGCATCACCAGGAGCAGCGCCGTCGCCCCCCACAGCAGCGCCGTTATGTGCCCGGCCGCGAGCAGCGCCGCACCCGCCAGGCCCAGCAGCGGTGGCGCCGTGTAGCCGGCCGCGGCCGTCAGCACCATGCCCAGGCCGTGCGGTTTGCCGCGGGAGACCGTCAACCCGGAGGTGTCCGAATGCAGCCTTATGCCGTCGAGCCGCCGCCCGCTCAGCAGCGCCACCAGGCCGTGGCCGCCCTCGTGGGCGATCGTGACGGCGTTGCGCGCCACCCGCCACGTACCGCCGGAGAGCACCGCGGCCACCGCCAGCAGCGCGGTCGCGCCGATCAGCCAGCGCGGCGGGTCGGTCTGGGTCCCGGTGAGCCGGTCCCACATCTCGCTGATGTCCGCGACGTTCATCCGGTGCCCGTTCCCTTGCCGCCCGCTGTGTGCCTCATGCCCGTCCGTTCCCGCTTCCGGCCCGTTTTTCGTACGCCCGTGCGAGTCGACTGCCGTCCCGGCCCGCAGGCGTGGCAGTCTGGCACCCATGTGCGGTCGATATGCGGCGAGCCGGAAACCCGAAGATCTCACGAGCGTCTTCGACGTCCAGAAGTGGGAGCCCGCCGAGGCCCTCGCCCCGGACTACAACGTGGCGCCCACCAAGGACGTCTATGTCGTACTGGACCGCCCGGTGAAGGACTCCGGTTCCCCGGATCCGGTACGGCAGCTGCGCGTGCTGCGCTGGGGCCTGGTGCCGTCCTGGGCCAAGAGCCCCGACGTCGCCTTCAAGATGATCAACGCCAGGGCCGAGACCGCCGCGGAGAAGCCCTCCTACCGGCGGGCGCTGGCCTCCCGGCGCTGCCTGATACCCGCCGACGGCTACTACGAGTGGATGACGGACGCCGCCGAGCGCGAGCTGGAAGAGAAGGGCCGGCGCAAGCGGTCCCGCAAGCAGCCGTACTTCGTCACGCCCGCCGACGGCTCGGTCTTCGCCATGGCCGGGCTGTACGAGTTCTGGCGCGACCGGACGCTGCCCGACGACCACCCGCGCGCCTGGTGGACGACCTGCACGGTGATGACCACCGCCGCCGAGACCACCGCGCTGGCCGGCTACGACGGCCACGGGCCGCGCGCGCTGGCCGACATCCACCCCCGCATGCCGCTGATGATGCCGCGCGACCGCTGGGACGCCTGGCTCGATCCGGCCACCACCGACACTGACGCGGTCCAGCACCTGCTGGAGCCCCCGCCGCCCGGGCTGCTGCGGGCCTACCCGGTGGGGACGGCGGTCAGCAACGTCGCCAACAACGGCCCGGAGCTGCTGACCGAACTGGAGGGGCCCGAGGAGGAGACACTGTTCTGATGGACGACGCACCGGCCGGCCGGCCCCGCGGCGCACGGCGCCCCGCCCCCGCGGACGAGCCCGCCGCCCCTGCGGCCCCCGCCGCACCCGCACCCGCAGCCGCCGCTGCCGCACCCGCGCCTGCGGCAGCCCCGCCCGCGCCGACCCGTACCGAGCAGCCCGACACCCCCGCCGGGCCCGCGCGGATCACCTGGTTCGCCCCCGCCCGGCCCCGCAGCGTGCTGGCCCTCGGGCACGGCGCCGGCGGCGGCGTCGAGGCGCAGGACCTGGCCGCGCTCGCCGCCGCGCTGCCCGCGGCCGGGGTCGCGGTGGCGCTGGTCGAGCAGCCGTGGCGGGTCGCGGGGCGCCGGCTCGCCCCCGCGCCCAAGACGCTGGACGCCGCGTGGAGCGCCCTGTGGCCGGCGCTCGCCGCGCCGGGGCTGCCCGTCGTCGCCGGCGGGCGCAGCGCCGGGGCCCGGGTGGCGTGCCGTACGGCCGCGGGGCTCGGCGCCGCCGCCGTGCTCGCGCTGGCCTTCCCGCTGCACCCGCCGGGCCGCCCGCAGTCCTCCCGCGCCGCCGAGCTCACCGAGGCCGCCGCGGCGCTGCCGCTGCTGGGCGTGCAGGGCGGCAACGACCCCTTCGGGTACCCCGGCGAATTCCCCGCGGACCACCTGCCGGTGGAGGTGCCGTACGCCGACCACGGCTTCACGGTGCCCAAACGCGCCCCCGTCACCCAGCAGGACGCGCTCGGCCGGCTCACCGGCGCCGTCATTGACTGGCTCGCCGGCCTCGGCCTCGGCCACGCCGCCGCCCGCCCCGGCACCGGCCCCACCACCGCACCCACCGGCCGGGAATGACCGCACCGGTGGCGGCGTTGTGCCTGGCGTCGGACCGAGAAGCAGTGACGCAACTGCTGTGACGAAGCTCTGGTGAAAGAGGCACCCGCATGGTTTCAGCCGCATGCCGGCCCCGCGCCGAGGCAACCGCCCGGCAGACGGCCCCGGCACCGTTCGTGGACTGGGCCGCCTGGCCCGCCGGCGGTGACGGCAAGGACAGTGGCAAGGGCGGACCGGGCGTGTCCCTCGCCGGTGCAATATCCTCCGAGACGAGCGTGTCCGCTTTGGGACTCGCCGGCGTTTCTGAGGAGGTGGGTCCGGTCACCGGCACCGACGACAGCACGGCGGGAACCGCGGGTGCGTCCGGTCGGGAAGCAGCCGAGAGCAGCGCGGAGCGCACCGAGCGCTTCGAGCGGGACGCCCTCGGGTTCCTGGACCAGATGTACTCGGCCGCGCTGCGGATGACCCGCAATCCGGCCGACGCCGAGGACCTGGTGCAGGAGACGTACGCCAAGGCGTACGCGTCCTTCCACCAGTTCCGCGAGGGGACCAACCTCAAGGCCTGGCTCTACCGCATCCTTACCAACAGCTTCATCAACTCCTACCGCAAGAAGCAGCGCGAGCCGCTGCGCAGCGGCTCGGAGGACATCGAGGACTGGCAGCTCGCCCGCGCCGAGTCGCACATGTCGACGGGTCTGCGCTCGGCGGAGTCGCAGGCGCTCGACCACCTGCCCGACTCCGACGTGAAGGCGGCGCTCCAGGCGATCCCGGAGGAATTCCGTATCGCGGTGTATCTCGCGGACGTCGAGGGCTTTGCCTACAAGGAGATCGCGGACATCATGGGAACGCCGATCGGCACGGTGATGTCCCGGCTGCACCGCGGTCGCCGTCAGCTGCGCGAGCTGCTCGAGGACTACGCCCGTGACCGGGGACTGGTCCCGGCGGGCGCGGGAAATGAGAAGGGCGCGGATTCATGAGTTGCGGCAACGCGCATGAGACGGACTGCTCGGAGGTGCTCGACCACCTCTACGAATATCTCGACAACGAGATGTCCGACGAGTCGTGCACGAAATTCCGGCAGCACTTCGAGGAGTGCCACCCCTGCCTGGAGAAGTACGGCCTGGAGCAGGCCGTGAAAAAGCTGGTCAAGCGGTGCTGCGGCTCCGACGAGGTCCCCACCGACCTGCGGTCGAAGGTCATGATGCGCATCGAGACCATCCGCGCGGGCGAGGCCGCGGCGGCCTCGGCGTCCTCGGCGTCCCCATCGGCCTCGTCGTCTTCGGCATCCTCGGCGGCCTCGACCTCGGCCGCGGAGCCCGCCTCCTGAGTACGGCCGGCTGACCGCGCCGTCCTGATACGCCCGGGTTCCCGCCCGGGCGTCAAGGCGCCGCCACCCGGTGTAGTCCGAACGGGCGTAATACGGGCGTTCTCCACCCGGGCGCCCGGCCGGGTCGTAGGGTCAATGGGTCCGAGGGGACGTCGCCTTCGGATCAGGAGGCCGCTCGCCGTGCCGTTTCCGGACGCCCGCAGAAGAGGGCTCGCAGAATCCTTTCTCCCGCCGCTGCCCGCACGCCCCTCGCGCGCGGCGGCGCTCGTCGCCGCCATGCAGCTCAAGGACCCCTACACGCGCGGCCACGGCGACCGGGTCGGCGAGGCCGCCGCCCTCATCGGCGCCGAACTGCGGCTGCCCGCCGACGCCCTGCGGGACCTGCGGCTCGCCGGCACCCTGCACGACATCGGCAAGCTCGCCGTCCCCGGCTGCCTGCTGCGCAAGCCCGGCCCGCTGACCCCCGCCGAGCGGGAGACCGTCCAGCGCCATCCGCGGCACGGCTACGCCCTGGTGTGCGGCAGCGAGGTGCCCGCCGTGGCGCGGGTCGCCGTACTGCACCACCACGAACGCCTCGACGGCGGCGGCTACCCGCACGGCCTGGCCGGCCGGCGCATCCCCTGGCCGGCCCGCATCGTGTCGGTCGCCGACGCGCTCGACGCCATGACCTCCACCCGCAGCTACCGCCCCGCCCGCCCGGTCGCCGCCGCGCTCGCGGAGCTGCGGCGGTGCGCCGGCAGCCAGTTCGACCCCGCCGTCGTCTCCGCGCTCGCCCGCGCCCTGGCCCGCCACCCCTGGCCGCCGCCCGCCCTGCCCGGCACTCCTGCCGCTGCCGCCACGCCCGCCGCTCCCGTATCCGCTCCGGCCGCGCACGGCGGCGCGTCCTGCCGCATGTAGGCCGTTCGCAAGCGGTGCGCGCGGGCCGCGCGTGGCCGGGACTCACCCGGGTGCCGGTGGAGCCGCCCGCCCCGGCATGGTTGGATGCCCACGGGGATGGCAAGGAGGCAGTCAGAGGCCGCTGCGGGACGGCAGCGGTGGAGCGCACCGGGGCCGGGCTGAGACCGCGGCCGAAATGTGCGAGGTTGGTGTGTGTGGCCGCTTGTCCGACGACGTACGGGCGGTGAGCGCAGGGGCCGCATCCCGCAGGGGAGCGCCCCGACGGGGGACGACGTGAACGTGGTGCGGAAGGCGACGTCCTGGCAGTGATCGGCTGAGCGGGCAGGCGGTAACGACGTTGAAGATCTTCGGCAGAGTGCGGCACCGGCCGTCGCCCACCTGGCGGCAGGCCACCGACCAGGCGTTCTCACTGATCGACGACGGGCGCTACGAGGACGCGGGCGCGCTGCTGACCCGGGCGGCCGACCTGGAGCCGTGGCTCTCGGAGTCCTGGTACAACCTCGCGCTGCTGCACAAGTTCCGGCACGACTGGGCGCAGGCCAGGATCGCCGGGCTGCGCGCGGTGGCGCTGCTGGACCGGCCGGTCGGCGCGCCCGACTGGTGGAATCTGGGCATCGCGGCGACCGCGCTCCAGGACTGGCCGCTGGCCCGCCGCGCCTGGCAGGCGTACGGGCTGCGGATGCCGGCCGGCACCGCGGGCCGCGGCGGTGAGGAGTCGGCCCGGCTGCCGCTGGGCAGCGCCACCGTACGGCTGTCGCCGGAGGGCGAGGCCGAGGTGGTGTGGGGCCGCCGGCTGGACCCGTGCCGGGTCGAGGTGCTGTCCATCCCGCTGCCGTCGTCCGGGCGGCGCTGGGGCGAGGTGGTGCTGCACGAGGGCGTCGCGCACGGTGAGCGCTCCACCCCGGGCGGTGGCGCCGGCGGGGTCTACCCGGTCTTCGACGAGATCGAGCTGTGGGCGCCCTCACCGACCCCGACCTGGCTCGTCCTGCTCGAAGCCGAGGCCCCGGCCGACCGGGACGCGCTGGAACGGCTCGCGGCCGAGGCCGGCTACGCGGCAGAGGACTGGTCGTCCTCGGTACGGCTGCTGTGCCGCACCTGCTCCGAGAGCCGGATGCCCACCGACGACGGCTCCGCGCGCCGCGACCCGCACGACCACGGCGAGCCGGGCCACCCCGGCCACCTCAGCCACCTCAGCGACGCCGACGCCGGGCCGCTGTGGTCCCAGGAGCGCGAGTGCGGCATCGCCGCGCCGGCGGGGCTGGTGCGGGGCCTGCTCGACGGCTGGGTCGCCGACGCGCCCGACACCCGGGCCTGGCGGGACCTCGAAGAGGTGTGCTGAGGCAAGAGGCGTGCCGAGCCGAAGCCGTGCGCTGAGAGCGGGCGCTTTCGGCCCGCGTGGCAAGGGGACGCCGCGCGGGCCTTACCCTGGACGGATCGAGCAGACCCGGTCCTGGAAGGCGAAAGATGCCGCACACCGCCCACCCCGCCCCTCCGGAGGAGGGGGAGACGTTCGTCGACGACGTGACCGACGGCGCCGCCCGTGAGCAGGCGCACCGGGAGCGCGGCACCGCGCGGCCGATCACCGTGGTGGGCAACCCGGTGCTGCACCGCGAGTGCCGGGACGTCACCGACTTCGGCGACGAGCTGCTCGCGCTCGTCGACGACATGTTCGCCAGCCAGCGCGCCGCCGAGGGCGTCGGGCTCGCCGCGAACCAGATCGGCGTGGACCTGAAGGTCTTCGTCTACGACTGCCCCGACGACAACGACGTCCGGCACGTCGGCGCCGTGTGCAACCCGGTGCTCCAGGACCTGCCCGCCGACAAGCGGCACCTGGACGACTCCAACGAGGGCTGCCTGTCGGTGCCGGGCGCCTACATGGAGACCCCGCGCCCGGACTACGCCGTGGTGCGCGGCCAGGACCTGCACGGCAACCCGATCCTCGTGCAGGGCACCGGCTACTTCGCGCGCTGCCTCCAGCACGAGACCGACCACCTCTACGGGCGGCTCTACATCGACCGGCTCTCCAAGCGCGACCGCAAGGACGTGCTGCGCCAAATGGCCGAGGCCACCCCGAAGTTCGCGACCGTCCCGAACGACTAGGGCCTGTTTTAGAAGTAGCGTCGTCCCGCCCGTAAGGGCGGGGGCCGGAGGGGCTGGGTGCGTGCGATTGCAAGGCGGAGGGAGGAGAGCGCAGCGGGCTGCGCCGACGACCGACAACGCAGCAAGCGTGCGTGCCCAGCCCCTCCGGGCAGACGGGACTTCTAAAACAGGCCCTAGGCGGCGCAAAGGGGGCCGTACGCGCGACGTACCCTGCGCGTACGGCCCCCCGGCCGGTTCGTCCCCGGGCTAGAACTCCTCGTCCAGCGCCACCGAGCCCTCCACCGCCACCTGGTAGGCGGACGGCCGGCGCTCGAAGAAGTTCGTCAGCTCCTGCACACCCTGCAACTCCATGAAGGAGAAGGGGTTCTGGGAGCCGTACACCGGCGGGAAGCCCAGCCGGGCGAGCCGCTGGTCGGCGACGCACTCCAGATACGCCCGCATCGACTCGGTGTTCATGCCCGGCAGCCCGTCCCCGCACAGGTCGCGGGCGAACTGCAGCTCCGCCTCGACGGCTTCGCGCAGCATGTCGGTGACCTCCTGCTGCAACCGCTCGTCGAACAGGCCCGGGTCCTCCTTGCGGACGGTGTCGACGACGTCGAAGGCGAAGCTCATGTGCATCGTCTCGTCGCGGAACACCCAGTTGGTGCCGGTCGCCAGCCCGTGCAGCAGCCCGCGCGAGCGGAACCAGTAGACGTACGCGAAGGCGCCGTAGAAGAACAGGCCCTCGATGCAGGCCGCGAAGCAGATCAGGTTGAGCAGGAAGTTGCGGCGGTCCTCGTGGGTCTCCAACTGGTCGATCTTCTCGGCCCCCTGGCCGTCGAAGTTGGCCATCCAGCGGAAGCAGAACTGCGCCTTCTCGCGGATCGAGGGGATCTCCTCGACGGCGGCGAAGGCCGCGGCCCGGTCCACCGGATCGGGCAGGTAGGTGTCCAGCAGCGTCAGGTAGAACTGGACGTGCACGGCCTCCTCGAACAGCTGCCGGGACAGGTACAGCCGCGCCTCGGGCGAGTTGATGTGCTTGTAGAGGGTCAGCACGAGGTTGTTGGAGACGATCGAGTCGCCGGTGGCGAAGAAGGCCACCAGCCGCCCGATCAGGTGCTGTTCGCCCGGGGTGAGCTTGGCGAGGTCGGCGACGTCGGAGTGCAGGTCGACCTCCTCCACCGTCCAGGTGTTCTTGATCGCGTCCCGGTAGCGCTCGTAGAAGTCCGGGTAGCGCATGGGGCGCAGGGTCAGTTCGAAGCCCGGGTCGAGCAGGTTCTTCACGCCGCGCGCGGTTTCGGGTGTGGTGGTCATTACTGGCAGGCCTCGCAGGACTCGGGGTTTTCCAGGGAGCACGCGACGGCGTCGGCCGCCGGCACGGGGGAGGGGGAGGGAACGGCGGACGGGGCGGGCACGCCCTGCGCCGCGCGGGCGATCCGGGTGGCGGGGCGGGACCGCAGGTAGTACGTGGTCTTCAGGCCCTGCTTCCAGGCGTAGGCGTACATCGAGGAGAGCTTGCCGATGGTCGGCGTCTCCAGGAACAGGTTCAGCGACTGGCTCTGGTCCAGATACGGGGTGCGGGCCGCGGCCATGTCGATCAGGGCGCGCTGCGGCAGCTCCCACGCGGTGCGGTAGAGCGCCCGCACCTCGGCCGGGATCCAGCCGAAGCCCTGCACGCTGCCGGCCGACTCGCGCAGCGCCTCGCGGCTCTGCGCGTCCCACACGCCCAGCCGCTTGAGGTCGGCCACCAGGTAGGAGTTGACCTGGAGGAACTCGCCCGACAGCGTCTCGCGCTTGAACAGGTTCGACACCTGCGGCTCGATGCACTCGTAGACGCCCGCGATCGAGGCGATGGTCGCGGTCGGCGCGATCGCCAGCAGCAGCGCGTTGCGCATCCCGTGCTCGGCGACCCGCGCCCGCAGCGCCGCCCACCGCTCGGGCCAGCTGAACTGCACGCCGTAGTGGTCCGGGTGCAGCACCCCGGCGGCGGTACGGGTGCGGTCCCACGCCGGCAGCGGGCCGCTCTTCTCGGCCAGGTCGCACGATGCCTCGTACGCGGCGAGCATGACGCGCTCGGCGATCCGGGTGGACAGGGCGCGGGCCTCGGCGGAGTCGAAGGGCAGCCGCAGCTTGAAGAAGACGTCCTGCAGGCCCATCACGCCCAGGCCCACCGGGCGCCACTTGGCGTTGGAGCGGCCGGCCTGCTCGGTCGGGTAGAAGTTGATGTCCACGACGCGGTCCAGGAACGTCACCGCGGTGTGCACGGTCGCGTCCAGCCGCTCCCAGTCGATGTCGCCGCCGGCGGTGACGAAGGCCGCGAGGTTGACCGAGCCGAGGTTGCACACCGCGGTCTCGGCGTCGTCGGTGACCTCCAGGATCTCCGTGCACAGGTTGGAGGAGTGCACGGTGTGGCCGGGCTGCGCGGTCTGGTTGGCGGTGCGGTTGGCGGCGTCCTTGAACGTCATCCAGCCGTTGCCGGTCTGCGCGAGCGTACGCATCATGCGGCCGTACAACTCCCGTGCGGGCAGGGTGCGCTGGGCCAGGCCCGCGGCCTCGGCGGCACGGTAGGCGGCGTCGAAGTCGGCGCCCCACAGGTCCACCAGCTGCGGCACGTCGGCCGGGGAGAACAGCGACCAGTCGGCGTCGGCCTCGACGCGGCGCATGAACTCGTCCGGGATCCAGTGCGCCAGGTTCAGGTTGTGGGTGCGCCGGGCGTCCTCGCCGGTGTTGTCGCGCAGCTCCAGGAACTCCTCGACGTCGGCGTGCCAGGTCTCCAGGTAGACCGCCGCGGCGCCCTTGCGGCGGCCCCCCTGGTTGACCGCGGCGACCGAGGCGTCCAGCGTCTTCAGGAACGGCACGATGCCGTTGGAGTGCCCGTTGGTGCCGCGGATCAGCGAACCGCGGGCCCGCACCCGGGAGTAGGGCAGCCCGATGCCGCCGGCGTGCTTGGACAGCCGGGCCACCTGCTGGTAGCGCTCGTAGATCGAGTCCAGCTCGTCCAGCGGGGAGTCCAGCAGGTAGCAGGACGACATCTGCGGGTGCCGCGTACCGGAGTTGAAGAGGGTCGGCGAGCTCGGCAGGTAGTCCAGCGCGCTCATCAGCCGGTAGAGCGCGGCGACTTCGTCCACCGCGGCGGCCGAGTCGTCCTCCGCCAGCCCCGCGGCGACCCGCAGCATGAAGTGCTGCGGGGTCTCGACGACCTTGCGGGTGAGCGGATGCCGCAGCAGGTAGCGGGAGTAGAGGGTGCGCAGCCCGAAGTAGCCGAAGCGGTCGTCGGCGTGCTCGGCGAGCGCCCGCTCGACCAGGCCGTCCAGGCGGGCGGCGTGCCGGGCGGTGAAGTCGGCGGTGCGGTCGGCGACCAGGCCCTCGCGGTGCCCCACCGCGATCGAGGCGGTGAAGGACACCGCGCCCTGCGAGGCCGCCTCCTCGGCGATCGTGCGGGTCAGCAGCCGGGCGGCCAGCCGCGAGTACGAGGGGTCCTCGGAGATCAGGCCCGCGGCGGACTCGGTGGCCAGCTCCCGCAGTTCGGCGGTGTCCGCGGCGGCGCTGCGCCCCCGCAGCGCGGCGGCGGCGACCCGGCCGGGGTCGGTGTCGGGGAGATCCGCACACAAGTCCACCAGCGTATGCAGCAGTTCGGCGCTGTGCGGCGCACCGGCGGTGGTGGCGGGTGCTTCTGGCGCGATGGTCACGGTGGTGCTTCTCCCTCGATGCGCGGCGGCGGCCACGCGGGGAGGGACGGAGGGGCCCCGCGGACGCCCCTCGGCGAGGGCATGCCGGACCGCGTCCGCAAGGCCCACTCCACGAGGCCCGGACACAAGCGGGACGCCGCGCGCGGCGCGCGTGCGTACCCCTGCCGGCAGGCGATCGGGCTCCGCCGCCGGGCACACGGGCACCCGGCAGCTCACCGTTGCGGGGCAGCGCCGGATTCGCACCGGCTTCCCCTGCGGGCAGCGGAGTGAGCATACATCTTGTGCCGGCTCATGTAGTCGCACCCACATGTTGTGTCGCCGTGTCGCTCTCGGTGCTGTATACGACACGGCCCAGGCGCCCCTTGGGGTCCCGGGGCAATCCGGGAGGCGCGGCTCGGCGCGCGGGCGCGGGATCGTGGTCGGTACACGTGCCGGGGGCACGCGGGACGCGACGGAACACCGAAACGGAACACCGAACGGAACGCCGACAGAAGGCAGACAGAACACCGCACAGAACGCGAGAGGGAACGCGAGACGGAAGGGGAGTACGGGACGTGAGCGCAACGCCTGAACGCAGTCGGGACGAGGGCTGGCGGCACTGGGGCACGGCGCTGTGCATGCTGCTGCACGGCCGCACCGCCCGGGTCGCGCTGCCGGTCGCGGCGGTCGTCGGCACGGTCCTCAGCAGCGTCAACCAGGCCGCGGTCATCGCCTCCGGCCACACCACCGCCGGCACCTGGATCCGGGTGGGCGTCAACTACCTGGTGCCGTTCCTGGTCTCCAGCTACGGCTATCTGACCGCCCGCCGGCTGCGCAGCGCCCTGCTCGAACCCCGCGTGGAGCGCCGGGTGGTGTGCGCCCCGCCCCGGGAGCGGGTCGCCGCCGGCCGCTGACGCCCCGCCGGCCGCCGCCCCCCGGCGTCCTCCCCCCGCGGCCCCCTGGCCCGCGTAAACCCTGTGGCAGCGGTGTCGGTGGCACCGCTTATCCTGCACCGGACGTTCACGCAGGACCAGGGGAGGGGCGCGTCATGCTCGGCAGGCTGTTCGGCAGAGGGGCGGGGAGTGGGCAGGCGGATCCGTACGCCCTGCCCGCGCCGCGCAGGCAGAAGAACGGGATGTACGAGCTGCGCGCGCTCGGCGACACGCGGGTGCTCGCACTGGTGGAGGCGGCCCGGGCCGGCGACTGGGAGGCGGTCAAGGCGGCCTCGGCGCCCTTCGACCTCGGCGGGCGCGACCACCGGGTGCTGGGCGAGCTGGCCGACGTCGACGGCGTGCAGGACTGGATCGGCCGGGCCGTCCAGGAGGACGAGGAGCACCGGGCCACCGCCCTGCTCATCTCCGGCGCGCGGCACGTGATCTGGGGCTGGGAGGCCCGCACCTCCGCGCGGGCGAAGCACGTCACCCGCGAGCAGTGGAAGGTCTTCGGCGAGCGGCTGACCGTCGCCGACGAACACCTGCTGCGGGCCGCGGAACTGCGCCCGGCGTGGATCGCGCCCTGGCGCCACCTGCTGACCTCCTGCCGCGGCATGTCGCTGGGCCGGGCGGTGGGCGAGGCCCGCAGGGACGCCGCCTTGCGCCGCGACCCGCTGGACCTGCCGAGCAACATCGAGTGGGTCTCCCAGCTCCAGCCGCGCTGGAGCGGCGAACCGGGCGAGGCGCTGGCCTTCGCCCAGGCCGCCGTCGCCGGCGACCGGGTGCCGGACGGCCACCGCCTGCACGGCCTGATCGCCTTCGCGTACGTCGAGGAATGGGTCGAGTCCGAGGTCCCCGACACCCTGGAACGGCCTGCCGTGCGCAAGGAGTTGCGGGAGGCCGCCGAGCGCGGCGTACTGCACCCCGACTACGAGCGCCGGCCGGGCTGGCAGTACGACTTCAACCTGTTCGCCATGGCCCTGTCGCTGGCCGGTGAACTCGCCACGGCCCGCCGGGTCTTCAAGGAGCTGGACGGCGCCATGACCGACCGGCCCTGGGGGTATTTCGCCGAGCCGCACAAGCAGTTCGCCCGCTTCCTGGCCCGCGCCTGAGCGCGCCGCCGGCCCGCCCGCCGGCCGCACCGCCCGCCGCCCGCACCGCCCACCGGGCCGCCGTACGTCCCGCCGCCTCCGCTGCCGGACCTCCCGGCGCCGTAACTCCCACCACCGGACTGCCCCATGACCCTGCCCGACATCCCCGCGACCCCGCCCGCCGACGCCGCCGACCGCACCTTCCAGGTGGACCTGCGCGGCCTGGTCGACCTGCTCTCCCACCACCTCTACTCCAGCCCCCGGGTCTACCTGCGCGAGCTGCTGCAGAACGCGGTGGACGCGCTCACCGCCCGCCGCACCCTGCAACCGGCCGCCGCAGCAGGCGAGTTCGGCATCCGGCTGTATGCCGACGGCTCCGTCGTCCGGGTCGAGGACGACGGGGTCGGCCTCACCGAGGCCGACGTCCACACCTTCCTGGCCACCATCGGCCGCAGCAGCAAGCGCGCCGACAAGATCGCCGAGCAACGCGGCGACTTCATCGGCCAGTTCGGCATCGGCCTGCTGTCCTGCTTCCTGGTCGCCGACGAGATCCACGTGCTCAGCCGCTCCGCCCGCACCCCGGACGCGCCCGCCGTCGAGTGGCGTGGCCGCGGCGACGGCAGCTACACCGTGCGGACGCTGCCCGCCGCCGCCCGCCCCCGCCCCGGCACCACCGTCACGCTCACCCCGCGCGCGGACGCCGCCGAGTGGACCCGGCCGGGCCGTGTGCACGCGCTCGCCCGGCACTTCGGCTCGCTGCTGCGCCACCCGGTGACCTTCGACGACGGCGCCGGCGGCCCGGCCGCCTCCGTCAACCCCGAGCCCGCGCCCTGGGCGGTCGGTCACCCCACGCCCGGCGCGCGGGCCCGGGCGCTCGCCGGATACGCCGAGGACGTCTTCGGCTTCACCCCGCTGGACACCATCGAGCTGGACCTGCCCGCGGTGGGCCTGAAGGGCATCGCGTGCGTGCTGCCCGAGACGGTGCCCGCCGGGCGCCGCAACGGCCACCGGGTGCACGTCAAGGGCATGCTGCTGTCGGAGCAGGCCGAGGAGATCCTGCCCGACTGGGCCTTCTTCGTCCGCTGCGTCGTGGACGCCGAGAGCCTGCGCCCGACGGCCTCGCGCGAGTCGCTGTACGAGGACGACACCCTCGCCGCCGTCCGCGACGCGCTCGCCGAGCGGCTGCGCGCCTGGATCGCCCGGGCCGCCGCGAGCGACCCCGACCTGCTCGGCCGCTTCCTCCAGGCCCACCACCTGGCCGTCAAGTCGCTCGCCGTGCACGACGACGAGATCCTGCGGATGCTGCTGCCCTGGCTGCCGTTCGAGACCACCGACGGGCACGTCACGCTGGACGAGTTCGCCCGCACCCACCGCACCGTCCTGGTGACCTCCAGCGTCGAGGAGTTCCGGCAGGTCGCCGCGATCGCCTCGGCGGCCGGCCTCGGCGTCGTCAACGGCGGCTACACCTACGACCGCGAACTGGTCCACCGGCTGCCCGAGATCAGGCCCGAGGCCGCCGTCGCCGGCCTCGACCCGGCGACGCTGACCGCCCACCTCGACCCGGTCGACCGGGAGACGGAGCTGGCCGCCGCGGCCTACCTGGCCCAGGCCCGCGACACCCTCGCCGTCTTCGACGTGGACGTGGCCCTGCGCACCTTCCAGCCCGCCTCCGCGCCCGCCCTGCTCGTCGACAGCCGCGAGGCCCGGCACGAGCGCACCCGCTCCCGGCTCGCCCGCGAGCAGGACGGCGGGCTGTGGGGCGACATCCTCGGCGCGCTGCGCCAGGAGGCGCCCAAGGCGCAGCTGATCCTCAACCAGCTCAACCCGCTGGTCCGCACCGCGGTCGCGATCACCGAGCCCGAGCTCGCCCGCACCAGCGCCGAAGCGCTCTACGGGCAGGCCGTGCTGCTGTCCCGGCGCCCGCTGCGGCCCGCCGAGTCGAGCCTGATCAACCGCTCCTTCCTCGACCTCCTCGCCCACGCCCTCCGCAAGGACAGCTGACGATGCCGATCGCCGCACCCCAGACCACCGACGAGCTGTACCAGGCGCTGGACGAGAACGCCGAGCGCCCCTTCGGCCGGGCCCGCACCGTCCGCGCCGAGGAACTCCTGGAGACCGCCGAGCAGTTCGCCGAGCCCGCGCCGCTCGTGCACGCCCTGTTCGAACTGCAGAAGGCGTATACGTACGGCTCGGAGCCGCGCAAGTCCCCGGTCGTCTTCGCCCGGGTGCTCACCCTCTTCGACGAGCAGCCCGACGTCTTCGACGAGCGGATGCGCCACCAGCTGTTCTGGCGCTTCAAGTGGGTCGCCAACGCGCTGGTCCAGCTCCCCGAGATCCCGCTGGACTCGCTGCGCCAGTGGCTGAAGGAGATGCGCGACCGCTACGAGAAGGCGGACCTGGGCCTCCAGCCGTACTACGGGCAGGCGTACGTCCTGGCCGCGCACATCGGCCGGGACAGCGCCGCCGCGTACGACCTGTGGGCCGCCCGCACCCGCACCCGGCTCAGCGACTGCGAGGCGTGCGAGATCTGCGAGCGCGCCCTGTACCACCTGACGGCCGGCGACGACGAGCGGGCGCTGGACCTGTGGGAGCCGGTGCTGGAGGGCAAGGAGTCCTGCCAGGAGGAGCCGGCCCGCTCCGTGTCGTACGCGCTGCTGCCGCTGCTGCGCACCGGCCGCGCCGAACAGGCCCGCGAACTGCACCTGTTCGGCTACCGGGCCTGCCGCCGCAACCCCTCGATGGCCGGCGAGGCCGGCCGGCACCTGGAGTTCTGCGCGCTGACCGGCAACGAGGCACGCGGCCTGGAACTGCTCGCCGAGAACCGGGTGCTGTTCGACGAGGTCGACTCGCCGCTGGAGCAGCTGGACTTCCTGACCGGCGTCGAGGTGCTGCTGCGCCGCGTCGAAGGGCTCGGCCACGGCGGGCTGCCCGCCGCCGGATACGCCGGGCGTGCCTGGACGGTGGCGGGCCTGCGCGCCGAGGTGGCCTCCCGCGCCGACGACCTCGCCGCCCGCTTCGACGCCCGCAACGGCACCGACACCCACGAGCAGCGCCGCCGGGCCCGGCTGGAGCGCGCACCGCTGCTGGACGCGCTCGAACTGACCCTGCGCACCCGTGCGCTGGACGACGTCGCGGCCCCCGCCGCCCCCGCCCCGGCCGCCGCGCCCGCCGCCGCCCGTGAGGCCGCCCTCCCCGAGGCGCTGCCCGAACTGATCCTGCGGGCCCGTGAGTTGGAGGACCAGGGCCACCCGGACGCGCAGGGCTGCTGGGCGCGGCTGCGTACGCTGGCCGCCGACCCCGGCTACGCCCACCCGGCCGACCCGGCCGTCGGCCCGCTCGCCCGGCTGCGCGCCGACCTGCTCGCCGACGCGGCCGACCAGGCGGGCGACAAGGACGACTTCGCCGCCGCCGCAGCGGGCCACGCCGAGGCCGCCGCCCTGTACGAGGAGGCCGGACTGCCCGGCCACGCGGCGGTCTGCCGGGCGTATGTGACGCTCGCCGAGGCCGAGTTGCCGGTCGAGGGCGACGACACCGGCGAGGCGAAGGCCGCTGCGCTGGGCGCCGCCCACACCGCGCTGGTCCGGCAGCACGAGGAGGCCGCGGGCCTCGACCCGCGGCAGGAGGCGCGGGTGCTGCGGCTGCGCGCGACGGCCCTGGCGCTGCGGTTCCAGGCGTCGGGCGACGAGGAGCACCTCGCGCCGGTCTTCGCCGAGACCGACCTGCTGGAGGAGTTCGCCCTCCGGCACGACATCCCCGTGCAGGTCTCCGGCGCCCGGCTGCTGCGGGCCGGCACCCACGCCGTCCGCGGCGACCTGCCCGCCGCCCGCACCGGGGCCGACGCCCTCGTCGGCCACCTCGCCGAGCACGGCCCCGCCTGGCACCTGCCCCGCACCCTGGGCCTGCGCGCCCGTATCCACATCGGCCTGGGCGACGCGCAGGCCGCGTACGACGACCTCACCGAGGCGCTGCGGCTTGCCGCCGACTGGCCCGCCCACGTCATCTCCACCGCCCGGCTGCGCAGCGACCTGGGCGAGACCGCGCTGCGGCTCGGCCGCCCCGAGGAGGCGCTGCGGCACCTGACGCGCGCGGCGGAGCAGGAGATGCGCACCGGCGACCGGACCGACGCCTTCGGCACGTACTGCAACGCCGCCCAGCTCAGCCTCGACCTCGGGCGGGTCGAGGACACCATCGCGCTGCTCGACTCGCTGCTGGTCGAACCCGACGTCGCCGCGGGGGAGTTGAACGACCGGCTGGTCGCGCAGCTGCGGCTGACCCGGGCCCGCGCGCTGCACGCCGGCGGCGACCTGAAGGCCGCCACCGCCGAACTCGCGGCGCTGGCCGCCGAGTCGGCCGAATGGGACGACGACCCGGGCAGCCACGCCATGATCGCCGCCGAGACGGCCGTACTGCTCGCCGAGTCCGGTGAGTTCGGCCGCGCCCGCGAGGCCGCCGACCAGGCCCTCGACGCGCACGCCAAGGCGCCGCGCCACGAGCAGCTCAGCAACTGCCTGCGCGAACTGGCCCGCCTCCAGGCCCAGCAGCAGGGCCCGGACGGTCTGGAGGCCGCCCGCGGCTTCCTCACCGACGCCGCCCGGGTCGCCGACGAGGCCCGCGAGGCCGGCTACGAGGCCCACGGCCGCTCCCTGGACACGGCGCTGGCCTACGAGCAGGGCCGCGTCCACGCCTACGCGGGCGCGTACGAGGAGTCGCTCGCGGCACTGGAGCAGGCCCTCGCCCTGCTCGGGGAGCCGGTCGCGGACGGGGACCGGGACACCGTGGGCGAGTGGGCCGAGTGCGTACGCCTCGCGGGCGCCGTCGAGGGCATCTACCTGGAGCGCCGGGCCCCCGCCCTGGCCCGCCTGGACCCGGCGGTGGCCCGGCTGACCGCGCTGGGCCGCACCGGCGAGGCCGAGCCGCTGACCGCCCTGGCCGCCCGGCTGCGCGACGGCGACTGACTGACGGCCCCCGGGGTGCCGGGGCGGCGGAACGCGCCGCCGCCCCGGCACCCGGGAGCCGCTACGCCGGTTCCGGCAGCCCCGGGCTGACCGCGGTGTCCGGCGGCACCGCCGGGCCCGGGAGCGCCGGGGTGGCGGCCTCGGCGGTGTAGTCGTCCGGCCGGGTCTCGTCGTCGCCCGCGGGCGCCTTGAGGGCCCGCAGGACGACGGTGAGCACGACGGTGACGGCGACGTTGAGCACGAACGCGGTCAGGCCGATGTAGCCCTTCTCGCCGATCCACGGGATCATGTCCGCGTTGCCGCCGAAGTGCGACTGGGCCGGGCTGGACTGCTCGTACGCCTTCCACGTGCCGTAGAACATGCCGGCCGCCCAGCCGGCCAGCAGCGCCCAGCGGTGGAACCAGCGGGTGAACAGCCCGCCGACGATGGCCGGGACGGTCTGCAGGATCCAGATGCCGCCCAGCAGCTGGAAGTTGATCGCCACGGTCTTGTCCATCGTGAGGACAAAGACCAGCGCGCCGACCTTCACCACCAGCGACACCGCCTTGGAGACCGCGGTCTCCTGCGCGGGCGTGGCGTCCGGCTTGATGAGGTCCTTGTAGATGTTGCGGGTGAAGAGGTTGGCCGCCGCGATGGACATGATGGCCGCGGGCACCAGCGCCCCGATGCCGATCGCGGCGAAGGCGACCCCGGCGAACCACGACGGGAACATGTTCTCGAACAGCTGCGGGATGGCCAGTTGGCCGTTGTAGCCCGTCACGCCGCTGCCGACGCCGTCGGCGATGGCCATGAAGCCCAGCATCGCCAGCAGCCCCAGCATGAGCGAATACAGCGGCAGGATCGTGGTGTTGCGGCGGATCGTGTCCCGGCTCCTGCCCGACAGCACCGCGGTGACCGAGTGCGGGTAGAGGAAGAGCGCCATCGCCGAGCCCATCGCCAGGGTGGCGTAGGCCCATTGGGCCTGCGGCCCGGTCACCAGAGCGCCGCGCGGCGCCCCGGTCGCCGGGTTCTTCTTCGCGAAGGCGTCGCCGGCCTTGGCGAAGATGTCGTCGAACCCGCCCAGCTTGTACGGGATGTAGACGATGGCCACCGCGATGACGATGTAGATCAGCGCGTCCTTGACGAAGGCGATCAGCGCCGGCGCCCGCAGCCCCGAGGAGTAGGTGTACGCGGCGAGCACGCCGAACGCGATGAGCAGCGGCAGGTCCTTGACGAACCAGTTCGACGAGTCGCCGCCGCCGATGCCCATCACGTCCAGCACGGCCTGGATGCCGACGAGTTGCAGCGCGATGTAGGGCATCGTGGCGATGATCCCGGTGATCGCGACGGCCACCGACAGGCTCTTGGAGCCGAACCGCCCGCGGATGAAGTCCGAGGAGGTGACGTAGCCGTGCCGGTGCGAGACCGACCACAGCCGGGGCAGGAACAGGAAGACCATCGGGTAGGTGATGATCGTGTACGGCACCGCGAAGAAGCCGGACGCGCCGGCCGCGTAGATCGCCGCGGGCACGGCGACGAAGGTGTAGGCGGTGTAGAGGTCCCCGCCGAGCAGGAACCACGTCACCCAGGTGCCGAAGCTGCGCCCGCCCAGGCCCCATTCGTCCAGGTGCAGCGGGTCGGCGGCGCGCCGCCAGCGGGCGGCGACGAAGCCGAGCACGGTGACGGCCAGGAAGAAGAACAGGAAGACGGCCAGCGTCACCCCGTTCACGTCGTTCTTCACGCGTCGTCACCCCCCTTGCGGGCGCGCTCCTCGCGCCGTACGAGCACGTACGCGGTGTACGTCAGCGCGGCGGCCACCGGCACCCACGCCATCTGGTACCAGTAGAAGAACGGGATCCCGATGAAGCGCGGGGTCAGCCGCGCGTAGGAGTCCACCCAGAGCAGGGCGACGAACGGCGCGAGCAGGCACAGCGCGGCGGTCACCCTGGCGGCTGTGACGACCGGTGGACGCGGGTCCGGTGGTGCTGGTGGCATGGGCGGTGCTCCCGTCCCCTAGAGCGGCACGTGTAATGGCCAGGAAATGTAGGGGAGGCTAGCGGCGCCCGTCACTACCCGTGCACGGATCCGTTCCCAGGTCAGCCGCCCGGGTGACGTAAATGCCCCGGTTCAGTCGGTGGGGCGGCTCAGCCGGGCGACGAACTTGTAGCGGTCGCCGCGGTAGACCGAGCGCACCCACTCCACCGGCTCGCCGGTGGTGTCGATGGAGTGCCGGGAGAGCATCAGCATCGGCAGGCCGACGTCCGTGCCCAGCAGCCCGGCCTCGCGCGGGGTGGCGAGCGAGGTCTCGATGGTCTCCTCGGCCTCCGCGAGCCGGACGTCGTACACCTCGGCCAACGCGGTATACAGCGAGGTGTACTTGGCCAGGCTCCGGCGCAGCGCCGGGAAGCGCTTGGCCGAAAGGTGGGTGGTCTCGATCGCCATCGGCTCGGAGTTGGCCAGCCGCAGCCGCTCGATGCGCAGCACCCGGCCGCCGGCCTTCATGTCCAGCAGCCCGGCGAGCCGGTCGTCGGCGGTGATGTAGCCGATGTCCAGCAGCTGGGACGTGGGTTCCAGCCCTTGAGCGCGCATGTCCTCGGTGTAGGAGGTCAGTTGCAGCGCCTGCGACACCTTGGGCTTGGCCACGAAGGTGCCCTTGCCCTGGATGCGCTCCAGCCGCCCCTCGACGACGAGTTCCTGGAGCGCCTGCCGGACGGTGGTGCGCGAGGTGTCGAACTCGGTGGCCAGGGTGCGCTCGGGCGGCACCGGGGTGCCCGGCGGCATGGTCTGCGTGATGTCCAGCAGATGGCGCTTGAGCCGGTAGTACTTGGGCACCCGTGCGGTCCGGCCGGCGGTCCCGCCCGTCGTGGTCTCCGCGCTGGTGACCGCGTCGCTCTCCATGTCGTCTACTCCCGACTGCGCTCGTGCTGCCGAACGCCGGCTCCTGGCGTTGATCGCGGCTCACATGGTGGCACGCGGGGCCCGTCGGGAGGCAGGCGGCGGGGTCAGGTCCCCTTCAGGTGTCGGTCCGATAACAGACCCGACGGGTGTTCTTATACACCCTTGACACCCCTAAAGGTCTAGGCCAAGCTCCCGGTACTGGTCTAAACCATTAACGGCCAAATCCCAGTCCCACGAGCAGGTATGGGCCTTCGCGTGCCACGCGGAGTCCGGCATGTCGGGCGGTGGGGGGAGTTTCGGGCATCCTGAGGAGGGTGGCGTGAAGCGCAAGCTCATCGCGGCGATCGGCGTCGCGACCATGATCGTCGGCATTGCGGCGTGTGGATCCGACAAGAAGGACGACGACAAGAAGGCCGACGGCGGCAGCAAGCCCGCCGCGAGCGCGTCCTCGATCACCGTGTGGCTCACGGTGGACGCGCAGCACAACTGGCCCGAGCTGGTCAAGGCCGCCGACGACGCCATCGTCGCCAAGCACCCGGGCCTGAAGGTCAAGCACGAGTACTACGCCTGGCCGGACAAGAATGCCAAGCTGGACGCCGTGCTCGCCACCGACAAGGCGCCCGACGTCGTCGAGATGGGCAACAGCGAGATGGTGCCCTACATGGCCGAGGGTGCCTTCGCCCAGCTGGACCCGTCGAAGTTCGACAACTCCTCCGCCTGGCTGGACGGCCTCAAGCAGTCCGTCACCTACGACGGCCAGACCTACGGCGTGCCCTACTACGCCGCCGCCCGTATCGCCACCTGGCGCAAGGACATCGCCGCCGACGCCGGCATCACCGCCACCCCGAAGAACTGGACCGAGCTGACCGCGGACCTGGACAAGATCCAGGCCAAGGAGGGCCCGAAGTTCAACGCCTGGTACCAGCCCTCGCGCGACTGGTATGCGGCCATGTCCTTCGTCTACGACGCCGGCGGCGCCATCGCCACCAACGAGGGCGGCCAGTGGAAGGGCAGCCTGGAGTCCCCGCAGGCGATCCAGGGCCTGACCACCTGGAAGAACGCCATCGGCAAGTACATGCACGGCGACCTCACCAAGGACGAGTCCGACCGCTACATCGTCTACGGCCAGGGCAAGTCCGCGCTCATCTACGCCCCCGGCTGGGAGGGCCCGTCCGCGGCCGACCCGAAGTACGACAAGACCGGCGGCAAGCTCAAGGACAACCTGGTCAACTTCGTGATGCCCGGCCCGTCCGGCAAGAACATCCCGGTCTTCCTCGGCGGCTCGGACCTCGCGGTCCCGAGCAAGTCCAAGAACGTGGACCTGGCCTCGGAGTGGATCAACGACTTCACCAACAGCGCCGGCCAGAAGATCCTGATGAGCAAGGGCAACCTGCCCAACAACAACACGCAGCTGGCCACGCTGAAGGCCGACCCGGCCTCCGCGGTCACCGCGGAGGCGGCCGAGTCCAGCTGGTTCGTGCCGACCGCCCCGGGCTGGGGCAGCGTGGAAAAGGCGCAGACCCTGCAGACCATGCTGCAGAACATCGCCACCGGCAAGTCCTCCGTCGCGGACGCGGCCAAGGCCGCGGACGCCGACATGGACAAGGTCCTCAACGTCAAGAACTGACCGTCCTCACAACGTAGACCGGGACCGCTGAGGAGCACGTGATGAGTGCCGCCGAGACCACCACCACGAAGGTGCCGCCGCCACGGCGGCACTCATCACCCCCCGGGCGCGGCCCGGGGAGAGCCCGCGTCAGACGCGGCAACCGGGTCCGCCTCGGCCGGGCGCTCACGCCCTGGCTGCTGCTGGCCCCGTGCCTGCTGGTCCTGGTGCTCGTGCTGGGCTACCCGCTGATCAAGCTGGGCACCCTGTCCTTCCAGGACTACAAGAAGCCCCAGCTGTGGGGCTTCAAGCCGGCCACCTGGGTCGGTTTCGACAACTACCAGGCGATCCTGAAGGACCAGGAGTTCTGGGACGTCGTGGTGCGCACCATCCTGTTCGCCGCGAGCGCGGTGATCCTCACGATGGTGCTCGGCATGCTCATCGCGCTGCTCCTGCAGCGGGTGTCCGGCTGGGTGCGCACCCTGATCAACATCGCGCTGGTGGCCAGCTGGGCGATGCCGGTGGTCGTCGCCGTCACCGTCTTCAAGTGGATGTTCGACAGCGACTACGGCGTCGTCAACTGGACCCTCAGCCAGATCCCCGGCGTCGACTACAGCGGCCACAACTGGTTCGCCTCCGGGCCCGAGGGCCTGTCGGTGATCATGCTCCAGGTGGTGTGGGGCGCGATCCCGTTCGTCGTGATCACCCTCAGCGCCGGCCTCACCCAGGTCCCCAAGGAGCTGGAGGAGGCCGCCCGGCTCGACGGCGCCGACGCCTTCGGCGTCTTCCGCTACGTCACCTTCCCGATCATCAAGCCGCTGGTCGTCATGATGACCACGCTGTCCATCATCTGGGACATGGGCGTCTTCGCCCAGGTCTGGCTCATGCGCGGCGGCCACCCCGAGCCGGAGTTCCAGCTGCTGACCACCTACTCGTACGACAAGGCGTTCGGCGTCAACGACTACGCCACCGGCTCGGCCATCGCGCTGCTGACCGTCCTGCTGCTGCTCGGCGTCGTCGCGGTGTACATGCGGCAGATGCTCAAGATCGGAGAGGTGGAATGAGCGCCCTGACCTCGCGGCCGACCGCCGCACCGGCCGTGATCACGGCCACCGCCGCCGAGCGCCGTCGGCGCAACGCCAAACGCGGCTGGAACGTCGTCGGCCTGCTGGTCTTCGTGGTGACCGCCTTCCCGGTCTACTGGATGATCAACACCGCGTTCAAGCCGGCCAAGGACGCCATCGACCCCAAGCCGCACTTCTTCCCGTGGCCGGTGTCGCTGGAGAACTTCCGCCGGGCGCTCAACATCAGCGACTTCTGGGGCCCGGTCGAGCGCAGCCTGATCGTCAGCGCCAGCACCGTCGTGATCGGCGCGATCATCGGCCTGCTGGCGGCGCTGGCGATCTCCCGGTTCGCCTTCCGCGGACGCAAGGTCGTCATCGTCGGCATCCTGACCGTGCAGATGGTGCCGCTCGTCGCGATGATCATCCCGGTCTTCCTGCTGCTCAACCAGATCCACCAGATCGACAAGCTCAGCGGCCTGGTGCTGACCTACCTCACCTTCGTGCTGCCCTTCACCGTGTGGACGCTGCGCGGCTTCATCGTCAACATCCCCAAGGAGCTCGAAGAGGCCGCGATGGTCGACGGGTGCAGCCGCACCGGCGCCTTCATCCGGGTCGTCTTCCCGCTGCTGGCCCCGGGCCTGGTCGCCACCTCCATCTACGCCTTCATCCAGGCGTGGAACGAATTCCTCTACGCGCTGCTCGTGATGAGCCAGGAGCACGAGACCGCCACCGTGTGGCTGGGCACCTTCACCACCCAGCACGGCACCGAGTACGCGCCGATGATGGCCGGCTCCACCATGATGGGCGTGCCCGTGGTGATCCTCTTCCTGCTCGTCCAGCGCAGGATGGCCGCCGGCCTGACCGCCGGGGCGGTGAAGGGATGACGACGCCCGCACCCGCCGACCCCGCGCTCGTGACCGACGCGCTGACCGTCCTGCAACCCGGCTTCACCGGCACCACCGCTCCCGAGTGGCTGCTGCGCCGGCTCGCCGAAGGGCTGGGCGCGGTCGCGCTGTTCGCCCGCAACATCGAATCGCCCGCGCAAGTCGCCGCGCTCACCGCGCAGTTGCGGGCGGTACGGCCCGACGTGCTGGTCGCCGCCGACGAGGAGGGCGGCGACGTCACCCGCCTTGAGGCGCGCGGCGGTTCGTCCTTCCCCGGCAACCTCGCGCTCGGCGCCGTCGACGACATCAAGCTCACCCGCGCCGTCGCCGCCGAACTCGGCCGCCGGCTCGCCGAATGCGGCGTCAACCTCAACTGGGCGCCGTCCGCGGACGTCAACTCCGACCCGGACAACCCCGTCATCGGCGTACGCTCCTTCGGCGCCGACCCCGACCTGGTCGCCCGCAACACCGCCGCCTACGTCGAGGGCCTGCAATCGGCGGGCGTGGCCGCGTGCGTCAAGCACTTCCCCGGCCACGGCGACACCGCGACCGACTCCCACCACGCGCTGCCGCGGATCGACGTCGACCTCGACACGCTGCACGCCCGCGAGCTGGTGCCCTTCCGGGCCGCCCTCACCGCCGGCACCAAGGTCGTCATGAGCGCGCACATCCTGGTGCCCGCGCTCGACCCCGAACTGCCCGCGACGCTCAGCCCCGCCGCGCTCACCGGCCTGCTGCGCGCCCCGCGCGAGCAGGGCGGGCTCGGCTACGACGGCCTCATCGTCACCGACGGCATCGAGATGCAGGCGATCGCCGCGACGTACGGCATCGAGCGCGGCACCGTCATGGCGCTGGCCGCCGGCGCCGACGCGATCTGCGTGGGCGGCGGCCTCGCCGACGAGCAGACCGTGGTCGCGCTGCGGGACGCGATCGTGACCGCCGTCGAGTCCGGCGACCTGCCGCGCGAACGGCTCGCCGACGCCGCCGCCCGGGTACGCGAGCTCGCCGCGTGGGCGGTGGCGCAGCGGCAGCCGGGCGCGGCGGAGGGGACCGCGCCCGGCGAGGGTCCCGGCGCCGCGCTCGCCCCCGCGGGCGAGGCGTTCGGTCCCTTCGGGGCCGCCTCCGAGGTCGGCCTGGAGGCCGCTCGGCGCGCCCTGCGGGTCACCCGCGCGCCCGGCTTCGTACCGCTGGACCGCGCGCCGTACGTGGCGGCCTTCACGCCGGTGGCCAACATCGCGGTCGGCGAGGACACCCCGTGGGGCGTCGCCGCCGAGCTGGAGCGGCTGCTGCCGGGCACGAGGACCGCGACCTACCGGGCCGCGGACGCCGGTGACCTCACGGCCTTCACCGCCGGGGTGCTCGCGGCGGCGGGGGAGCGGCGCGTCGTCGCCGTCGTGCGCGACGTCCACCGGCACGCGTGGATGGCCGGCGCGCTGGACGCCCTGGTCGCCGCCCGCCCCGACACCGTCGTGGTCGAGATGGGCGTCCCGCAGGCCGCGCCGCGCGGCGCCCTGCACCTGGCCACGCACGGCGCCGCCCGGGTGTGCGGCGAGGCCGCCGCGGAGGCCATCGTCAGCGCCCGCTGAGCGTACGCGTGCCCGCGCGGGGGAGCGCTCCCGTACGACGCCGGGCCGGCCGGACGACCTCGGCCGGACCCGGCGTCCGCCATGCCCGCGGGGCTTTCCCGCCCGCCCCGCGCACACGTCCGCGCCCGCGCCGTCCGGGGGACGGCACGGGCGCGGGCAGCCTGCCTCACAGGCCCTGCCAGGGCGGCTTGGCCGCGTAGGTCGCACGGAAGTACGGCGCGAGCTTCAGCTTGGACGCGGCGGCCTCGTCGACGACCACCGTGGCGTGCGGATGCAACTGCAGCGCGGACGCCGGCACCACCGCGGCGACCGGCCCCTCCACGCTCTGCGCGACCGCCTCTGCCTTGCCCTCACCGGTGGCCAGCAGCACCACGTGCCGGGCCTCCAGGATCGTGCCGATGCCCTGCGTGATGACGTGGTGCGGGACCTGGTCGATGTCGCCGCCGAAGAAGCGGGCGTTGTCGACCCGGGTCTGCTCGGTGAGCGTCTTGATCCGGGTCCGGGACGCCAGCGAGGAGCACGGCTCGTTGAACCCGATGTGCCCGTCCGTGCCGATCCCCAGCAGCTGCAGGTCCACCCCGCCGGCCGCGGCCAGCGCCGCGTCGTACGCCTCGCACGCCGCCTGCACGTCCTCGGCGGCCCCGTCCGGCCCCATGAACGCCTCCGCGGACAGCCCCAGCGGCTCCACGACCTCCCGCAGCACGACCGACCGGTACGACTCCGGGTGCCCGGCCGGCAGCCCCACGTACTCGTCCAACTGGCACACCCTGACCCGCGAGACGTCCACGACCCCGCCGCGCACCTTCGCGGCGAGCGCCTTGTACACCGGCAACGGCGTGGACCCGGTGGCCACCCCGAACAACGCATCGGGCCGCCGGCGGACCAGCGAGACCACGGCCTCCGCGATCACTTCGCCGCCTGCCGCGGCATCCGGGACGATGACAACTTCCACGCTTGGCCTGCCGTTTCTGGAGAGGTGGAGTGTGGTATAGACCAATCTACCAGCCCTTCCCACCCCGCCCCAGGGGCGGGCCGGGTTTGGGGAGCCTTGGGGGGGTTGGGCTTGGGGGGGTGGGGCTTTTTTTTGGGGGGGGGCGGGGGCGATGCGCGGGGGCTGTGCGTCGGGGTGACGCCGGGGGCCCGGCGGGGGCGGGCGGTGGAGGGGGCGCCGGGGGTGGGCGTGGTTGCGGGGGCTCGGCTGGGTTGGGGGGCGGGGATGTACGGGGCGCCGGGGGTGGGCGTGGCACAGGGGCTGGCCTGGGGGGATGGTCGGCGATGTACGGGGCCGGCGGGAGCCGTAGCGACGGCGGGGCGGCTCGGGCGGGAAGTCGACGATGCACAGGGCCCCGGCGCGTGGACGTATCTGCGGCGGGTCAGCTCAGGCGGATAGCAGATGACGCACGGAAGTCCGGCGCGTAGCCGTACCCGGGTTGGCTGGCCGGCGGCGGGAAGTCGACGATGCACAGGACCCCGGTACGCAAGCGTACCCACGGCGGGTCAGCCCAGGCGGAAAGCCGACGACCCACCGAACCCCACCACGCAACCGCACCCGGGCTAGCTGGGCGGCGGCGGAAAGTCGACGATCCACGGAACCCTCTTCCGTCAGCTTCTGGCCCCACTGCCTTTTTGCCGCCTTCTCGCCTCCGGGGGCTTCTATCCGGTGTCGACAGTCGATCGTGCTCGGTCGCTCGTTCCTCACGACCTCCGCGCTCCCCCAGAGCTCCGCCTGGGGGTGCCCCCACCCTTTCGACACCGGCGCCCCCTTCGGCTCGCCGGCTACACAGGAGTGACCAGCGACGCAAGGCTCGGCTGGCGGCGAACCGTCGGGCGCTGATGCGTGTGTCGGCTCCGCGCGCGGGGGGACGGGGGATGTGGTCGACTGTTGGAGTGGTCCCCGGCGGGATGGAGGCGGGCGGACATGGCGGATGGCGGTGAAGGGCCCGGCGCGATCATGGCCGCGGAGATGGCCGAGCAGCCGGAGACGATGCGGCGGGTGCTGGAGCGCGCGGTGGGCGACATCACCGCCACCGCCCACGCCATCGCCGCACGGCGGCCCCGTTTCGTCCTGCTCAGCGCCCGCGGCACCTCCGACCACGCGGCCCTCTACGCGAAGTACCTGCTGGAGGTCGAGCTGGGCCTGCCGTGCGGCCTCGCCTCGATGTCGACGATCACCGCGTACGGCGCGCGTCCGCACCTCGCGGACGTCCTGGTGGTCACCGTCAGCCAGTCCGGCGGCTCACCGGACCTCACGACCACCTCGCAGGCCGCCCGCGAGGCCGGCGCGATCACCCTGGCGGTCACCAACAACCCCGAGTCGCCGCTCGCGGAGGTCTCGGAGTTCCACATCGACCTGCTCGCGGGCCCCGAGCGGGCGCTGCCGGCCACCAAGACGTATACGGCCGAGCTGATGGCCCTCTACCTCTTCGTGACCGCCCTGGGCGGCCAGGACGGCGCCAGGGCCGCGCAGGCCATCCCGGAGCTCGCCGAGGGCGTCCTGGCCCGCGGCGACGAGGTACGCGACCTCGCCGGGCGCTACCGCTTCGCCCAGCGCATGGTCATCACCTCGCGGGGCTACGGCTACCCCACGGCGAAGGAAGCGGCCCTGAAGCTGATGGAGACCAGCTACTTCCCCGCGCTCGCCTACTCCGGGGCTGACCTGTTGCACGGGCCGCTGGCCATGGTCGACAACATCTCGCCGGTGATCGCGATCGTGACCGAGGGCCGCGGCGGGCAGGCCCTCCAGCCCGTGCTGGACCGGCTGCGTGGCCGCGGCGCCGACCTCGTCGTCATCGGCCCTGACCCCCAGGTCAGCGCCGCCTCCGGCGGCATCGCCATCCCCACGGGCGTCCCCGAATCCCTCCAGCCCCTCCTCGAAATCCTCCCCCTCCAACGCCTGGCCTGGGAAATCGCCATGGCCCGCGGCCAAGACCCCGACTCCCCCCGCGGCATCGCCAAAATCACCGAGACCCACTGACGCCAGACCGTTCCCTCATCAACGCTGGACGGTTGCCCCATCAACGCCTGACGGTTCGCCGCTACCCGAGCCTTGCGTCGCTGGTCACTCCTGTGTAGCCGGCGAGCCGAAGGGGGCGCCGGTGTCGAAAGGGAGAACACGCGGAGGTTCCGAGGAACGAGGAACCGAGCATGATCGACTGTCGACACCGGATAGAAGCCCCCGGAGGCGAGAAGGCGGCAAAAAGGCAGTGGGGCCAGAAGCTGACGGAAGAGGGTTCCGTGGATCGTCGGCTTTCCGCCGCGGGCCAGCCAACCCGGGTGCGGTTGCGTGGTGGGGTTCGGTGGGTCGTCGGCTTTCCGCCTGGGCTGATCCGCCGTGGGTACGCTTGCGCGTCGGGGTTCGGTGCG
>NZ_JAATEJ010000019.1 GCF_012034175.1 Actinacidiphila epipremni | reverse complement strand
CGGCACGCTCGCGGACCTGAGGACGCGCACGACACCGCCGCACCTCCCACAGCGGCGGTGACAGCAAGACCGGCGGCGCGGCAGCCCTCCCTGACTGCCGCGCCGCCCATCCTTTTCCGGCGCGTAGGCGCGTAGGCGCGTACGGGCGCCGGACGCCGTTACGCCGTACGTCAGCGCACGAAAGCGACCGCCGGCACGGTGGCGCGCACCGCCCGTGCGCCGCGCTCGGCGTTGGCCTCCAGGGCCTTGGACATGGCCGGCCCGGGCTCGCCGTAGACCTCCACGCGCAGCGTCTCGGCCAGCGCGACGCCCTGGGCGATGAGCGGGCCCGCCACCTGCATGTGCTGCTCGCCCGAGGCCGCGTCGCGGTGCACCTGGACGAGGGTCAGCTCGGTGCCCTCCTCGTCGTAGTAGGCGTAGTGGGCGAGCAGGCCCTCGTTGGCGGAGATCGTCTCGGTGTACTTGGCCAGGAGCGCGTCGAGCTCGTCGCGGCGGGTGGGGTCGACCCGGTGGGCGGTGAGGTAGATGAAGGGGCTGTTCATCGTCAACTCCCTGTGTTTTTGCGGGCTGTTGCTGCGGGCTGTGCGCGCGGGGCGGACCCGCGGGGGAGCGCGGGCCGCGCCGCCGGACGCGAAGTCATACATGGCTGTTCGACTTGCTTCGACGGTAACATAACTCGAACACGGCTGTTTGAGATCGGAGCCCGCCCGACATGTCCCCGCCCGCCACGACCCCGCCCCGCCGGGCCGACGCCCGCCGCAATGTCGCCGCGATCCTGGACGCCGCGCAGGAGTGCCTGATCCGGGACCCCGAGGCGACCGTGGCGCAGATCGCGCAGGCGGCCGGGGTCGGCCGGGTCACCCTCTACGGGCACTTTGCGACCCGCACCGAGCTGGTCGACGCGGTCTTCGAGCGGGTCACCGCGCAGGCCGACACGATGCTCGCCGCGACCGACGTCTCCGGCGACCCGATGGCGGCGCTGGCCCGGCTGGTCACCGCCAACTGGCAGGTCGTGCACCGCTTCCGGGCGGTCCTGGCCGCGGCGGAACGCGAACTGCCGCCCGCGCGCGTGCGCGGCCACAACGACCGGCACCTGCGCCGGCTCACCGCCCTGCTGGCGCGCGGCCGGGCCGAGGGCGCGTTCCGCACCGACCTGCCCGAGCAGTGGCTCGCCACCACCGCCTACACCCTCATGCACGCCGCGGCCCACGAGTGCGCGGCCGGCCGGCTCGATCCCGTCGGGGCCGGGGTCGCCCTCACCGCGACCCTCACCGCCGCCTTCGCCCCACCGCCGCCGCCGGGGGCGCCCGGTGGGCACGGCACATAGCCGGACTCCGTAGCATGGAATGGTGACAGGCCCGACATCCCGCGCCCGGCAAAAAGAGGGCGCAACCAGCCAGCCGGCATCCCGCGGCACCGCCACGCTCGCGGAGATCGCCCGGCAGGCGGGGGTCTCGGCGCCGACCGTGTCGAAGGTGCTCAACGGGCGCGCCCATGTCGCGCCGGCCACCCGCGACAAGGTCGAGGCGCTGCTGCGCAACCACGGCTACCGGCGCCGGCGCGGTATCGCCCGGCCCCGGCCCTCCGGGCTGCTGGAGCTGGTCTTCCACGAGCTCATCAGCATGTGGGCGACCGAGATCATCCGCGGCGCGGAGAACGTGGCGCGGCAGGAGGGGCTCACGCTCGTGCTGTCCGAGGTCGCCGGGCGCGAGGAGATGGGCCAGCCGTGGGTGGACGGGGTGCTCACCCGCGATCCGGCGGGCGTCATCCTGGTGATGTCCGACCTCACCGCGGCGCAGCGCGACCTGCTGGTCAGCCGGGACGTGCCGTTCGTGGTGATGGACCCGGCCGGCTACCCGGCCGACGACGTGCCGTCCATCGGCACCACCAACTACCAGGGCGGCTACTCCGCGACCCGGCATCTGCTGGAGCTGGGCCACCGCAGGATCGCCGTCATCGGCGGCCCGGAGAGCGTGCTGTGCAGCCGGGCCCGTATCGACGGCTACCGGGCCGCGCTGGAGACCGGCGGGGTCGCGTGCGAGGACCGCTTCGTGCGGCACGGCACGTTCCAGACCGAGGCCGGGCACCGGATCGCCCGGGATCTGCTGGCCGGCCCCGACCGGCCCACCGCGATCTTCGCCGGCAACGACGTGCAGGCGATGGGCGTCTACCAGGCCGCGCGCGAACTCGGCCTGCGCATCCCGGAGGACGTGAGCGTCGTCGGCTTCGACGACCTGTCCGTGTCGTCGTGGATGGGCCCGCCGCTGACGACGGTCCGGCAGCCGCTGGTCGACATGGCGGAGGCGGCGGCCCGGGTGGTGCTGGACCTCGGCCGCGGGGTGGACCCGGGCATGCGGCGGGTGGAGCTCGCGACGAACCTCGTCGTACGGGACAGCACGGCGCCGCCGCCGGCGTAGGGCGGTACGGGCTGCGGCTCGCGCGGGCGGTCGCATACGGGCGTAAAACGGTCAGCTTCCGCGCATTGCGGCGACAGGTGTCCGCTCATGCGAAACCTGGCCGTCATGGAACGGGGCTAAGATCCGCTCACCCCCCTTGGAATGATCGGCCTCCCATGTGAGGAGCCCCCCATAGCACTTCGGATATGGCTCAGCAGCGCAGGTGTGGCGTCCGCTCAGGTGATGCGGATGCTGCGGGACAATCCGGACGCCGTCGGCGTCCGGGTCTACGGAACCAATGTCGACCGGGACGCGCCCGCGCTGGGCGCCTGTGACGTCGCCGAAGTCGAGCCGCGGCATGTCGGCGACGCCGAATACGCCGACTTCGCCCTCGACTTCTGCCGCAGGCACGGCGTGGACGTGCTCATCCCGCCACGGCGGCTGGCCGCACTCGCCGGCCGCGCCGCCGACTTCGCCGAGGCCGGCACGCATCTGATGTGCTCGCCGCCCGCCGCCATATCCGTCCTGACCTCCAAGACCCGTACGTACGAGGCCGCGCGGGCGGCGGGTGTGCCGGTGCCGCCGTGGCGGTCGGTGCGGGACGCCGGCGGATTCCTCGCCGCGGTCGAGGAGTTGACGGCGGACGGCGAGCGGGTGTGCTTCAAGCCCGCGGGCGAGTTCTCGGCGTTCGGCTTCCGGGTGCTGGACGACCGCCCGTTGCGGATCCGGGACCTGCTCGCGCCGCCGGTGCCGGTGGTCTCGGTCGGGGCGGTCGCCGAGGCGCTGGAGCGGGCGGCGGACGCGGGCGAGACCGTACCGGAATTCCTCGTCATGCCGTATCTGGAGGGCCCGGAGATCAGCGTCGACTGCCTGTCGGCGCCCGGTGGTTCGGTGCTGGCCGCGGTCGCGCGGGCCAAACAGGGCCGCTACCGGCTGCTGTTGGACGATCCGGAGCCGGCGGCGATCGCGGCGCGGCTGGTCGGGCACTTCGGGCTGGCGTATCTGTCGAACGTCCAACTGCGGCACCGGGCCGGCCGTCCGGTGCTGCTGGAGGCCAATCCGCGGCCCTCGGCGGGGATTTTCCAGACCGCGTTCACCGGGGTGAACCTGCCCTGGGCGGCGGTACGGCTGCTGGTGCGGGGCGAGCCCGGTGCGCTGCCCGAGCCGCGGCTCGGCGGGCGGGTCGCGGTGACGGAGTCCGCGGCGCTGGTGGGCGCGGCTTCGGCGCCGCCGGGTGCCGCCGCATCGGGGCCGAGCCTGACGCCGGTGGACGGCGGGCGGGCGGCGGCGCGGGTGGGGCAGGTGCCGGCGCACGTGCCGGCGCAGGTCGCGGCGGTGGGGCTGCCGGCGGTGGGGCTGCCCGGGGTGCCGATTCCGGCGGTGGGGCTGCCGGCGGTGCCGCTTCCGGCGGTGCTGCGGGAAGAGGCCGCGGCGACGGGGTGAGGCTCAGCGCGGGGCCGCCGTCGGTGCGTTGCCGCCGGTGGCGGCCTGTTCCGCGCTGATCAGCGCGCCGAGCAGGCCGGGGAAGACCGCCTCGACGTCGGCGCGGCGCAGGGAGTTCATCCGCGACGTGCCCACGTAGTGCTGCCGGATGAGCCCGGCCTCGCGCAGCACGTTGAAGTGGTGCGTGGCCGTGGATTTGCTGACCGGCAGGTCGAAGCCGCCGCACGCGATGTCCCGGCCGGAGTCGGCCAGTTGCGTGACGATGCTGCGCCGGACCGGGTCCACGAGGGCGTCCAGCAGCTGCTGCAGGGCGACGGTGCGCACGTCCGGGTGCGGCGGTATGCGGTCGGACCTCTCGGTGTGGTCGGGCCGGTCAGGGCTGTCGGTGGGCGTCGTGGCGCGGGGCGTCATGCGTCCCATTGTACGACGCTCATCAAAACTTGACGCCGGTCGTACTTTGGGGTTTCAGTGGGTCCCGCGCGAAGTTCGACGCCAACCGAACAACGAAGACGGGACGGACGCGATGACCAGGACGGTGCTCTTCCACGAGTACGGCGGCCCCGAGGTGCTGCGGATCGAGGACGTGGAGACGGCCGCACCGGGCCGCGGGGAGGTGCTGGTCAAGGTCGAGGCGATCGGCCTCAACCGGGCGGAGGCGCTGTTCCGCAGCGGGCTCTACATCGAGCAGGCCCGCAGCTTCCCCGCGCGGCTCGGCACGGAGGCCGCCGGCGTCGTCGAGGAGGTCGGCCCGGACGTGGCCGGCCTCGCGCCCGGCGACCCGGTCAGCGTCATCCCGGCCTTCTCGCCCAACGACTACGGCGTCTACGCCGACCGGGCCGTCGTCCCCGCGGCGGCGGTGCTGCGCCGGCCCGAGGGCGTCGGGGCGGTGGCGGGCGCGGCGGTGTGGATGCCGTACCTGACCGCGTACGGCGCGCTCGTGGAGGTCGGCGGGATGCGGCCGGGCGACACGGTGCTCGTCAACGCCGCGTCCAGCAGCGTGGGCGTGGCCGCGCTGCATGTCGCCGCCCGGCTCGGCGCGACGGCCGTCGCGCTGACCCGCACCGACGCCAAGCGCGAGGCGCTGCTGAAGGAGGGGGCGGCGCATGTCGTGGCGACCTCGACGCAGGACGTGACGCAGGCGGTGCGCGAGATCACCGGCGGGGCGGGCGTCAACGTCGTGCTCGACGCCGTCGCCGGCCCGGGCGTGCGCGAACTCACCGCGCTCACCGCGCCGGACGGCATCCACCTCGTCCACGGCTTCCTCAGCGGCGAGCCCACGCCCTTCCCGCACCTCGACCTCGGCATGCCCGCGGTCGCCCTGCGCACGTACCTCGTCCACGAGATCACCACCCACCCCGAACGCCTGCGCCGCGCCGCCGCGTTCATCTCCGCCGGCCTGCGCTCCGGCGACTTCCGCGCGACGGTGGACCGTACGTTCGACCTCGGCGAGGTGGTCGCGGCGCACCGCTACCTGGACGACGAGACGCGGGTGGGCAAGACGGTGCTGACCGTTTCCCGCTGAGGACGCGCAGGCGTCCTGCAACCGCCGTACGGCCGCCTCCCGTTCGCCCTCGCCGGGCGGCGCCGAAGCGGTCACGCCCCACGATGCGTAAAGAAGTGGCCGCCCGCCGCGCCGCCGGGGGAAGCTCGACGGCATGACGACCACCTTGATCACCGGGGCCAACAAGGGGCTCGGCCGTGAGACCGCCCGCCGCCTCGTCGCCGCGGGCCACACCGTCTACGTCGGGGCGCGCGACCCGGAGCGGGGCGCGGCAGCCGCGGACGCGCTCGGCGCCCGCTTCGTGCAGCTCGACGTGACCGACGACGCGTCCGTGGCCGCCGCGGTGGCCGCCGTCGAGGCCGGCGGCGGCCTGGACGTCCTGGTCAACAACGCCGGCATCGAGGTGCGTTCACCGCAGGGCACCATCATCGGCGCGGCCGACCTGACCGCCGGCGTGACCCGCGAGGTGTTCGAGACCAACGTCTTCGGCCTGGTCCGGGTGACCCACGCCTTCCTCCCCCTCCTCGACCGCTCCCCGGCCCCCGTCATGGTCAACATCAGCAGCGGCACCGCCTCCCTCACCCGCGCCGGCAAGTCCTACCCGGGCGCCGCCTACTCCGCCTCCAAAACCGCGGTCAACATGCTCACCGTCCAATACGCCAAGGCCTTCCCCCGCATGCGCATCAACGCGGTCGAACCCGGCTACACCGCGACCGACCTCAACCAGCACGAGGGCACGCAATCCGTCGAGCAGGGCGCGGACATCATCGTCCGCATGTCCCAACTCCCCCCCCGACGGCCCCACCGGCGGTTACTTCGACGCCACCGGCCCCGTCCCCTGGTAGCCCCCCCGACCCGCGCGCCGCGCGGTCATGAGCCGAACTCGTAACGCAGCTCGTACAGATGCCCCGCCTTGGCCATGACGCTCGCCTCGACGGCCCGCCGGCCGTCGCTGCGGACGACCCGCAGGGTGCGCAGGACGGGCAGGTCACCGGGGAGCCGCAGCAGTTCGTACTCCTCCTGGGTGGGGACCCGGGCGGAGACCCGGTCGACGGTGTGGCGGGGCGGGAAGCCGAGCTCGGCGAGCAGGGCGGGGGTGCCGCCGCGGATTTTCCGGGGTTCGGCGAGGGCGGTGCCGCGCGCGATGTCGGCGGGGTAGAAGGAGCGCACCAGCTCGGCCGGTTCACCGTCGTAGGAGAGCAACTGGCGCCGCAGGAAGGCGGTTCCGGTCGGGGCGAGGTCGAAGGCGGCGGCGATTTCCGCCGGTGGGCGGACCTCGGCGACCTCCAGGAGGTCGATGCTGCCCTGCCGGCCCCTGGCGGCGGCGTCGGTCAGCCACGGGTACGGTTCGCCGGGTGCGGCGGGCCGGCCGAAGTCCGCCGGGCGGACGGTTTCCTGCCGGTGCTCGCGCACGGTGACCGCGGCCCCGGCCCGCCCGACGACCAGGCGCTCGTCCTTGAGCAGGTGCAACGCCTTCTGCACGGTGGCGTTGGACGCCTCGAACCGGTCCTTCAGCCGCTGCGTCGAGGGCAGGGCCTCGCCCGGGGTGAGGTCGCCGGACAGGATCTCGTCGCGCAGGTCCGCGGCGATACGTGCGTGGAGCGGGCGGCGGTCGGCGGCCGTTTCCTCGGCTCTGGGCATGGTCAGTCGATCCTCATGTCGTAGCGGAGGCGTTGGCCGGTGGCGGGGAAGACCGAGAGGTCGACCTGGAAGGGGCGGGTGGTGTCCGCGGTGACGCGGGTCAGGCACAGCACCGGTGCGCCCTCGGCGAGTTCGAGGGCGGCGCGTTCCTCGGGCCCGGCGAGGCGGGCGTGGACCTCCTCGCGGACGTGCCGGGGTGCGTGGCCCATCGAGGCGAGCAGCGTCACCGCGCCGCCGGGGATCCTCGCCGTGCCGGCCAGCCGCGTGCCGCGCGCGATGTCCGCCGGGTAGTACGTGTCGGTCAGCTCGACGGGCGCCCCGTCCAGCAGCATCACCCGCCGCCGCACGACGACCACCTCCCCGCCCCGCACCCGGAGCCCCGCCGCGACCTCCTCCGGCGCGGCCACTTCCCCCGCATACGTGACCCGCTGCGTCCCCCGCCGCCCGCGCCGCCCCGCCTCCTCCGCCCACGCGTCCCGCTCCCCCGCCCGCCGCGGCACGACATACGGCAGCGCGGTACTCGTCCACTCCCCGCTGCTCATCGCCGCTTCCCTCCGTGATCGCACCTGTGGCCCAAGCTTGCTGCTTTACACGGTAAGCGATCAGCTTCCAGTTGCCACCTTGCTGCTGTTCGCGAAAAGCGATACGCTCGCCATGATCGCACGTTGCGCCCGAGGGCGCCAACGCTGATGCTTCGGAGGAGCTTCGACATGTGTGAGTACGACTCCTGTCCGCTGGGACGGCGGGCGGTGGTCCGGTGACCGGGCAACAGCCGGGGCCGACCGGCGGGCAGCCGCCCGCCGTCGTCGTCCGGACGTGGCCGAACGGCCCCCGATCCGTGGGCCGGGCGCGCCGCCTGCTGCTCAGCAGCCTCGCGGAGTGGGAGTTGGCCCACCTCGCGGACGGCGCGGCGCTGGTCCTGTCGGAACTGGTCACCAACAGCGTTCGGCACGCGCGGGTGCCCCGCGGGCGCGTCATCGAGACCCGTTTCGAGCGCACCGACCACGGCGTACGGATCGAGGTCCATGACGCCGGCGAAGGAATGCCCGAGGTCCGCACGGCCGCCCCCGACGAGGAGTACGGGCGCGGACTTGCGCTGGTGGACGCGATCACCGCCGGGCGCTGGGGAGTCGGCGACCGGGGCGGCGTCGGCAAGCTCGTGTGGGCCGAGTGCGCGGGCAGTTGCGCCGACGGCACCGGCCGGTAGACGCAACCGCCCGGGCGCCTCGACGTGGGCGGCTCGCGGTGCGTCCGGTGCCTTCCCCCGGCCCGCTGGCTCAGCCGGCTCCCAAGTCGGCGCGGGCCGCGGCAAGGATCGTGTGGGCGCCCTGGGCGATGAGGTCGGTGGCCAGGGTGGTGCCGAGGGATTCGGGGGTGGTGGTCGGGGTGGGGGTGGTCCGGGTGGCGGTGAGTTGGGTGGTGCCGTCGAGGGAGGTGATCTGGGCGGAGAGGGTGAGGGTGCCGGTGGGGAGGAGGGTGGCGTGGGCCGCGACGGGGACGTTGCAGCCGCCGTGGAGGGCGGCGAGCAGGGAGCGTTCGGCGCGGACGGCGGCGTCCGCGGCGGGGTCGGCGGTGGTGGCCAGGACGGCGCGCAGGGGGGCCGAGGCGGCGTCGGTGCGGACCTGGATGCCGAGGGCGCCCTGGCCGGGGCTCGGCGGGAAGCGGTCGAGGGGGAGCAGTTCGCCGATCGCGTGCTCCAGGCCCAGGCGGCGCAGGCCCGCCGCCGCGAGCACCACGGCGTCAAGTCCGTGCGTTTCGAGCATCCTCAGGCGGGGCGGGACGTTGCCGCGGATCGGGACGACGTCCAGGTCGGGGCGTACCGCGCGGAGTTGCGCCGCCCGGCGGGGTGCGCCCGTGCCGACCCGGGCGCCCTTGCGCAGGCTCGCGAGGGTCGCCCCGCACAGCGCGTCGTGGACGTCCTCCCGGCCGGGCGGGGGCAGCAGCGTCAGGCCCGGCGGGTTCGCGGTGGGCAGGTCCTTGAGCGAGTGGACGACCACGTCGACCTCGCCGCGCGCCAGCGCCGCCTCCTGCTCGCTGCTGAACCCCGAACCGCCCGCGGCGGACCGCGACATCACCGTGAGCCGGTCCCGGTCGCCGCTCTCCACGATCACCCGCCGGGTGAACTCCGCCGCCGGGACCCGCTCCCGTACCGCCCGCAGATACCCCCGCACCTGCGCCCGGGCGAGAGCGCTCCCCCGTGAGCCGACCACATACGCAGCCATCCCAACTCCCCACGCTCGACGGAACGTCATCAGCGTAGGACGCTGCGTGCGCTGCTCATGCAGACAGCCGGTCGGCTACCGGACGCCCGCCGGCGAGGCCGCCGCCGGGGGGTTCGGGGGGTGCGGTGGGTGGCTCGGGGGCATCGGCGGTGCGGTGAGCAGGACGTGGGCGTAGGCGGCCATCGCCGCGCCGGTCACGACGAGGATGACGAGCCAGCGGATGTGCAGGCGGGCGGGGAGGCTGAGCGTCCAGGGGATGACGCCGCCGGAGGGTGGGCGACGCGCCCGCGCCCGGCTCATCGGGGCGACCTCGCAATGGGGTGGGCGGACTCTTCGCGGGGGCCCGGCGCATGGCGGGCCGGCCCGGGCGGGGAGCTCAACCGACCCTGGCGCGACAGGCGTTCGTGGGGGGCCGGCGTGAAGAGGGGACTCATCGGCGTCTCCTGGGAGTGCGGCGGGGGAGGGAGTGGCCGATCTGGTCGCGGTAGGGGAGGAGTTCGAGGGGCATGTCGAAGGCGACCGCGGCGACGACCTGGGGGCCGTACGGCGTGGGGCGGGTGTAGCGGGCGACGAAGCGCTCGGAGCGCAGGGTGCCCTCGACGACCTCGACGTCCTTGCCGAGCGCGGGGATGCCGGCCGCCTGGATGCGGGTGCCGTGCTGCTCGGACCAGAAGCGCGGCACCGGCGCGAAACGGGCCGCGCGTGCCGGGCCGCGCAGCAGCGCGTCCGCCGCGTGCTGGCCCATCTCGACGGCGTGGATGAGGTGTTCGACCCGGCGCGGCCTGGCGTCGAAGCGCGGGTTGGGCCAGCGCGCGACATCCCCGGCCGCCACGATGTGCGGCATCGTCCGGCCCCATTCGTCCACCGCATGGCAGGTCGGCCCGCACAACACCCCGTCGCCGACGTCGAGTCCGCTGCCGCGCAGCCATTCCGTACGCGGCGAGCTGCCGAGCCCGAGCACGACGAAGTCGCAGTCCAGCCGCTGCCCGTCGGACAACCGCAGCCGCAGCGTGTCGCCGTGGTCCTGCCAGTCGGTGATCTCCGTCCCGAGCCGTACGTCCACGCCCGCCCGCCGCTGGATCGCCCCGACCACCGCGCCGACCTGACCGCCGAGCACCCGCCGCAGCAGCGGCGCGCTGTGCACGACGAGCGTGACGTCCATGCCGTGGTCGCGTGCCGTGCAGGCCAGCTCGCAGCCGATGAAGCCGCCGCCGAGGATCACCACATGGTGGGCCCGGGCCGTGTGCATCGCGCGCTGCACCGCCGCGGCGTCCCGCAGGGTGCGGATCGTCCGGACCCGGTCGCTGAACAGCGGTGCCTCCGGGAGGCGTTTGGCGTCCACGCCGGTCGCGATGACGAGCCCGTCGAACGGCAGCCGCTCGCCGCCGCGCAGTTCGAGCGCAGAGCCGTGCACGTCGAGGCCGGTGACGCGGGTGTCCAGCAGCCAGTGCGCGTCCAGGCCCTCGTCGGCCCGGAAGAGCAGCTGCTCCTCGGCGAGTTCGCCGGCCAGGTACTGCTTGGACAGCGGCGGCCGGCTGTACGGCAGGTACGGCTCCTCGCCGACGATCACCAACTCGCCGTCGAAGCCGCGCTCGCGCAGCCGCGTCGCCGCGCTGAGCCCGGCGAGTCCACCGCCGGCCACGGCGATCCGCCGCCGCCCGGCACGTGCCGCGGCGCCGCTGCGCAGCGGTCGCGCCGGCCGCCGCTCCCCGATACCGGAGCCGCCGGCGCCGCCGGGCCCTGCGCCGCCCCGGATCGACACCGCCTGCATGGGGCAGCACCGCACCGCCTGCCGCGCCTGCGCAGCGAATTCGGCCGGCACGGACCGCGTGTAGTGCAACGAGCCGCCCTCGGAGATCCGGAAGACCTCCGGCGCCTCCTGCTGGCAGATGCCGTAGATGTGGCAGCGGTTGTTGTCGACGCTGATCCGTACCGGCTCGTCCTCGGGCACGAGCGCCGGCCGCGGCAGGTCGAAGGAGTCCGCCGGGATCGTCTCCGGGACGGGAGCGGGAACGGGCGCGGGGACGGGGGCAGGAGCGGGAGCCGGCGCCGGAGCCACCGCCGTGGACCGCAGCTCGACCGGACGCCCGCCCACCGCCGCCGGCACATACGCCTGCGTCCCCGGATACGCCCCGGGCCCCGGCCCGTACGGCTGCGGCACGGTCGGCGCGGGCGCGTACTGCTGCTGCGGCGGCCCCGGCGCATACCGCGGCGGATACGGCCCCGGCCCCGGCGCCGCAGGCACCCGCGTCATCGCGCCCCCTCCGTCCCGCCCGCCGGGAACGCCCGTTGCCGCAGCCGGGAGCGCGACGGCAGCGCCCGGATCAGGAACGCCAGCAGGATCGTTCCGGCACCGGCGGCCACCCCCACCGCCACCAGGTCAAGGTGCCGCGGCTCCGGATGCACCAGGAAGATGTGCAGCCAGATCAACCCGAAGCAGACGTACGCCAGTTGGTGGAAGCGCAGCCAGCGGTGGTAGCCGAGCCGGCGCTGGAGCCACACCGAGCAGGCCACCGCGATCGCCAACTCCGTTCCCAGGATGCCCAGTCCGACCGGCACCCGCTGCACACCGCCGGTGAAGGGCACCGCGAGCTGCGTCCAGCCGATGCGCCACACCGGCTGGTAGACGAAGGTCAGCCCGTGGATGCCGCCGAAGATCATCGCCGACAGCGCGAGCGTCATGTGCGCCCCGTAGAACGTCGCCCGGTTGACCGCCCGTTGCATGAACCGCAGCCGCAGCACGACCCCGAGCACGACCGTCGCGACCATCAGCGCGTACGCGACGAGCGCCGCGAGCCGGGCGATCTTGTGCGAACCGGTGTCGTACGGCACGTGCTTGTCGTACGCGTCCAGCGGCGAGCCGGGTATCGGTGCCTGCCCCGGGGCCGCGGCGACCGCGTGCGGGGCGAGGACGAGGGCGAGAACGAGGCCGAGGACGAGGGCGGCGGCGCAGAGACCGCCGGCCAGCAGCAGGGTGAGGGCCGGCGTCGTGACGAGCGCGGCCCGTCGTCGTCCGGTCGGCACCGCCACGTCGGTCATGGTGTGCGCTCCTTGCTCGGAGGAGACCCGCGAATGGGCCCGGCGCCGGGCCCCATTCGGCCGCGACCGTGCCCCGGTACGCCTTTCCCGGGGAAAAGGCGCGAAAGTCCCGCACCGCGGATTTCCCGCCCGGATTACCGGGCGGCGGTCCGCTGGGCGCAGACGTTACACCACCGCATAGGCCGGTGGCGGCTTTTCCTGGCACGGGATCCGGCGCGGAAATACCGGTAAATCCGGCTTTGCAGCCGCTCCGTGCACCGTCTCCCGCTGCCTCCCGCCGCCGCGAAAAGGAAGCCGTATTGATCGATCGAAAGCTTTCGTCGCTGTCCGTACCCGATCGCTCGCGGGCCCGGATTATCCGCATGTCCTGACAACGGAACAAAAGCGGCTGCTTCGCCGCGTAAGGCGAATTGCGTGAATCCCGCGAACGCCGCGGAATGCCCGGAAACGCGTACGCCGTACCGTCCGTGGCGGAACACCGGACGGGACGGCGTACGCCCTCCGCGCGTACGCCCCGATGCGAAGGCGCCGGGCGTACCCGGAACGCCGGGCCTCAGCCCAGCGCCACCTGCGCCGACGCGGTCAGGCCGCCCGCGGCGACCGTCACCGTGACCCGGCCCTTGCGCACCGCGGTCAGCTCGCCCGTGGTGAGGTCGAGCACCGCCAGCGTGTCGTGCCGCCGGCGGGCGGCCTTGACCTCGGCGGCGGAGCCGGCGACGACCAGGCCGCGGCTGCCGGTCCATGTCACGCTCGCCGGGAAGCGCAACGGGAAGCGCAGCCCGAACTCGCTGGTGACCCCGGTCGCCGTGACGGCCTCCGCAGCGCCGACCGCGACCCGGGTGGGCGCCGCGATGTCGATGCCGTCGATGAGCGGGCGGCTCTCGGCCCGGAGCCAGTCGCGGGTCTCCGGACTGGGCTGCCCCGCGCGGATCCGGGCCGGCCGGGAGTCCACCGCGACATGCATCCAGCCGAAGAAGCCGCCCTGGTCGGGCGAGGAGTACGGCGTCTTGCCGACCGCCGGCGTCGTGACGTCCAGGACACCGTCGGTGCGGCTCACCGACGCGGTGTGGGCGTGGCCGGTGAAGAGCGCGACGGGCTTGCCGGACTGCTCGCGGAAGTCGGCGAGCCACTGCTGGAGCAGGCCCGCCTCCAGCTGGTCGGACAGCTGCGAGGCGCCCGCGCCCGAGGGGTCGGTGAGCGGGTGGTGGAAGGACACGACGACGCCCGTCACCGAGCGGTCCTTCGCCGCCTTCGCCAACTCCGCCTGGAGCAGCGGCACCTGGCCCCAGTCGGAGGTGCGCATGTCGCCGGTGTGCGAGTCGAGCAGGATGAACCGGACGCCCTTGTGGTCCAGCACCTGCTTGTTGGGGCGGCCGGTCGCCGCCAGGAACGTGTCGAGGCCGCCGGTCGCCGACAGGCCCGCCTCGTGGTTGCCGGGCGTCCAGTAGACGGGCAGCCCGGCCGGGACGTGGTCGCGCAGCAGCCCGTTCGCCAGGTCGAAGTCGGCCTGCGTGTTGTTGTCGACGAAGTCGCCGTTGATGAGCACGAAGTCCGGCTTGCTCGCGACGACTTCGCCGAGCGCCGCGACCGCCTGCCGCCCCGAGAAGGAGTCCAGGCCGGCCGCCGCGCTGATGTGCAGGTCGGACAGCACCGCGAACGTCCAGCGGTGGCCCGGCAGTTCGCCCTGCTCCAGCACGTACGGGTCGGGCTGCGGCGGCTCGGCCTGGTCGGGCTGCTGGCCGACCTGCGCGGCCAGGCCGTCGAAGAGCAGCACGCCGGCGTTCTTGTTGGTCTGCGAGGTCTCCGCGATGTAGACCCGCAGCAGCGTGACCGGGTCGGAGAAGCCCGCCGGGATGTCGCCGACGACCCGCCGCCAGCCCGTCCAGTCCACGACGGTGGCGAAGGTGAAGGGCACATTGGTGGTGCCGTTGGAGGAGATCATGGCCCGCAGCCAGTGGCCTTTGCCGTCGCCGTTGACCCACAGCGCGAGCTTCTTCGTGCCCACCGGCAGCGTGATCGGCCCCGGCCCGGCGACCGCGTAGGCGGCCGACGTGCTGGACTGGCCCGTGAAGTCGTACGTCAGTTGCAGCGCGTGGTTGCCGGCCGCGGCCCCCGGGCGGTCCTCGGCGGCGACCACCGCGACCTGCGCCGTGCCCCGCGCGGCGAGCGCCGTCCACGTCTCGCCCGGCTCGAACTCGGCCAGCGGGACATCGACCAGGCCCACCGAGACCGGCAGCTTCGCGCGCACGCCCTGCACGGTCGCGGTGACCGTCGCCGACCGGCCGCCCGCGTCCGCCGCGCCCGTCACCGTCAGCGAGCCGCCCACAACGGCCACCGCCAGCACGGACTTGTCGTAGTCGAGGGTGACGTCGCGCGGGGCGACCGGTGCGTCGAAGCCGTCGGCGTCGAAACCGGTCAGCGCGACGGTCGCGCTCGCGCCCGGGTCGATCGTGACGGCCCGCTGCGTGAAGGCCAGCTTGTGCAACTCGCCCAGCACCCGCAGCTCGTGCTCACCGTCCGCCGCGCCCGCCCGGGCCCGCAGCACCCCCGCGCCCGGGCGCCGGGCGCGGAAGACCCCGCCGCTGACCGAACCCAGCGAGCCCGGCTCGGCGTTCCAGCCGACCCGGTGCCCCGCGGTCGCCGCCGGGCCCCACGCCTCGTCGAAGCCGGCCACCGCGACATCCACGGTCAGGCCCGGCACGACCCGGCCGGCCTGCGGGCGCACGTCCAGGCCGCGCAACTGCCCGGAGCCGGGGCGGCCGAACAGCCCCACCGCGTCCGGCACCGGCCGCTCGGCGCCGTCCGAGGGCGTGTTGACCACGCTCACCCCGGAGTCGCCGGCGTGCCGGGCGACGATCTCCGTCGAGCCGCCGCCGTCCAGCATGAACGCCTCGTACGCGCCCAGCCGCGCCATCAGCACGGCCATGTCGTCGAAGCCCAGCCCCGCCGAGAAGTTCGCCGAGCCGTCCACCGCGACCAGCAGCAGCCGGTGCCCGCCCCGCGGCCAGCCCACCGCCGTGCGCGGCTTGGGCGCGTCGTTGCCGGTGCTCGGCGGGAAGTCCACCGGGGTGCCGCCGCGCACCAGCACCTCGCCGCTGCCGAGCGCCATCTTCAGCGCGCCCGGCGCGTCCGTGCTCGGCGCGAAGTCGACGGTGACGGCGTCCCCGGGCCTCGCCCCCGCGAGCTGCCCGGCCGCCGCCCCGCGGCCGAGGACGACAACACCGTCCGCCGGCACCGGAGTCGAGGTGAGGGCGGCGTTGACGGCGGTCACCTTCCCGCCGCTCACGACGAGTTCGGTGTACGGGCCCGCGCCGGTGAGCAGCGTGCGGTCGGCCGTACCCCACAGCGGGGTGTAGACGGCGACGCTGTCGGCGGGCACGGCAGGGGAGTTGAGGGCGGCCAGCGGGCGCGCGGTCCCGGCGACCGTGACCGTACCGGAGATGACCAGGTCGGCGAGCCGCGCCACCCGGTCCGCGCCGACCGCGACGACCGTGGAGTGCTGCGAAGTGCCCTTGCGCAGCTGCCCGTTCTGGATCTCCGGGCCTTCGGCGGCGAAGGTCTCGGTGATGTCGAAGTAGTCGCCGTTGACGGCCGCGAGCGCGTGCGCGCCGTCCGCCGCGCCCTTGAGGGTGCGGGCCTCGCTGACGTGGCCGGCGACGAGGTCCACCGACACCGAGGAGTCGCCGAGGTCGGCGTTGAGGACGTGGGCGCGCAGCCAGCCGGTGCGGCCGAACAGGTCGAAGGAGGTCAGGGCGATGCCCGGGGCGACGGGCCGGTCCACCCGGTCGGCGACGACCGACTCGCCGTCCACGGCCAGGTCGTAGACCGGCGGTCGGAAGCGCGCCGGCGCCGTACCGTGGCCGTCGGGCCCGCCGGTGCGGCTCCCGGCCGAGGGGGACGCCGCCGACGCCGGGGTGCCGGTGGCGACGCCGCCCGCGGTGATGCCGGCCGCGACGGCGCCGACGATCAGCCCGCGCCGGGTCACCCGTGCGTCGCGCGCGAGGGTGCCCGTACCGTCGTCCGCGGCCGGGCCGTTGTCCGTATTCATACTCATGCTCGTGTCCGTGCCCATGTCCATGGCCGACGACGCTAGGGCCTGTTTTAAAAGTCCCGTCTGCCCGGAGGGGCTGGGCACGCACGCTTGCTGCGTTGTCGGTCGTCGGCGCAGCCCTCCCCCTGCCTTCGGCGGGAGGTACCCCCAGCGCTCTCCTCCCTCCGCCTTGCAATCGCACGCACCCAGCCCCTCCGGCCCCCGCCCTTACGGGCGGGACGACGCTACTTTTAAAACAGGCCCTAGGGGGTGTGCCCCACCCGGGATCGGACGTCGAGGTGAACACCTGGCGGCGCGGGGGTGCCCTGCCGCCCGGCGCGGCGACATCACGGCACGTCAGACGCCCGCGGCGGGCGGCCGTACGGCAAGCGGCGGCGTCACACGGCGGGCGCGGGCGGCCGGGGCGACGGGGGCGGGAATCGGCCCTTCTCGCGTGTCGGCATGCGGCGGGCGGCCGGCCGCGCCGAGACTGGCCGGGCGGGGCCGCGCGGGAAAGATCCGCGGCAGCCGGCCCCGCGCAGTGATCCACGCACCCCAGGAAAGGTGAACCGGCGTGCGCTACCGCACCCTTGGCGACGGCGGCCCCACGGTCTCCACCGTCGGATTCGGCGCCATGACGCTCGCACCGAACGTCTACGGCGACCTGACGGAGGACGAGGCCACCGCGGCGCTGACCGCGGCCGTCGAGGCCGGCATCACGTTCGTCGACACCGCCGACATCTACGGCAACGGCTACAGCGAGACCCTCATCGGCCGGGTCCTCGGCAGCCGGCGCGACGAGATCGTGCTGGCCACCAAGTTCGGCGGCAACACCGACGCGAGCGGTGTGCTGCAGCCCGGCATGGGCCGGCCCGACTACATCCGCGGCGCGCTGGAGGCGAGCCTGAAGCGGCTCGGCACCGACCGCGTCGACGTCTACTACCTGCACCGCCTCGACCCCACCACCCCGATCGAGGACACCGTCGGCGCGCTCGCCGAGCATGTCGCGGCCGGCACCGTCGGCGGCATCGGCCTGTCGGAGGTCTCCCCCGCGACGCTGCGCCGCGCGCACGCGGTGCACCCGGTCAGGGCCGTCCAGACCGAGTTCTCGCTGCTCCAGCGCGACCCCGAGGACGGCATCCTGCCCACCTGCGCGGAGCTCGGCGTCGCCTTCGTCGCGTACAGCCCGCTCGGCCGCGGCATCATCGGCGGCTCGGTCCGCTCCCCGGAGGACTTCGGCAGCTACGACTGGCGGCGCACCAACCCGCGCTTCCAGGGCGACAACCTCACCCACAACGTCTCGCTCGCCGACGCGGTCGCCACGCTCGCCGCCGACCACGACGTGACGCCCGCGCAGCTCGCCCTCGCGTGGCTGCTGCACCGCGGCGCCCTGCCCATCCCCGGCACCCGCAGCCCGGACAACGCCCGGGCGAACGCCGGCGCCGCCGACCTCGACCTGCCCCCGCAGGTCTTCGCCACCCTCGAAGCGCTCATCCCGCCGGGCTCGGCCTCCGGCCCGCAGGGCGACGAGTCCTACCTCGCGGGCCTCGACCGCTGATCCCTGCGCACCCCTGGGCGGGCGCTCGTGCCCGCCCAGGCACGGCTCACGTGGCGTGCCTCGCTCACGTGCCTCACGTCGCTCACGTCGCGTCGATGCCGAAGTCGCGGATGAGGGCTTCGAGGCCGTCCAGGTAGCCCTTGCCACCGGCGACGAAGTCCCAGTCTCCGGAGGCGCGGCGGCGGAAGGAGCCGAGGACGAGCGCCGTCTCGTGGGGGCGGCCCTCGGAGACGGCCAGCGAGCCCAGTTCACCGCGGTCGGCGTCCAGCAGGCGCAAGGTGGCGTTGGTGAAGGCGGTCAGGTCGGTGTGCGCGGTCGCGGCGGTGGGGTCGAGGGCCGCGGCCAGGACGAGCCGGTCGGCGCGGGCCGGCAGGGCGTCGAAGGCGACCCGCAGCGCGGCCCGGTCGGGCGGCGGGGCCGGGATCGAGGCGACCGTGCCGTCCGGGGTGCGGGGGTTGTTGTAGAAGACGAAGTGCTCGTCGCTGAGGGCCGTCGTGCCCCGGCACACCAGCGCGCACACGTCGAGCGGGACGTCACCGGACCAGCGCAGCGCCAGCACATTGTGCTCGGCGGGCTCGGCGACCTCCTCCGGGGCGTCGTAGCCGCGGCGCCGGGCGGCGGAGCGGCGGTCGGCCGCGCGGTCCCGGCGGGGCGCGCGGGATGCGGCGGTGGCGGGGGCGGCGGGGCCCGCGGGGCCGCCGGCGCCCGAAGCGGCCGGGCCCGGAGCCGCCGGGCTCGCGGGGGACGCCGCCGCGGGCTCCTCGCCCGTGCCGAGCCGGCCGCTCAGGCCGTGCGCGTGCAGCAGCTCCACCAGCTGCTCACCGGAGACCAGTTCGAGCGGCTTGCCGTGCGCGAAGGTGTGGGCGGTCGGCCCGAAGCGCGAGGTCGTGACGAGCACGCCCTTGTTCGCGCCGGTGTGCTGCACGGTGCCGAACAGGTCGCGTACGGCGGTCGGCGGCACGGTGTGCCGGTAGCGCTTGACCTGCACGACGATCGTGCCGCCGGTGATGGGCGTGGGGTCGAGCGCGTCGACGTCCACGCCGCCGTCGCCGGAGCGCTGCGTGGTGACGGCCTGCATGCCCATCGCCCGGAAGAGGTCGGCGACCAGCGTCTCGAAGACCAGCGGGTCCATCGTGAAGAGGTCCGGCTCCTCCTCGTCGTCGCCGCGCGAGACCACCGAGGAGCCGCCGCCCCCGACGTCCTCCGGCAGCCGCCCGGGACGTATCGCGGACGACGCGGAGGGGCTGTCGGGGCGGGTGGCCAGCTGGCCGCGCAGGCCGTCGACGAGGCAGTCCACCGCGCTGACCCGGGCCAGCTGGAGCCGGTCGAAGTCCTCGCGCAGCGCCGTGACCGAGGCCAGGAAGACCCGGGAGCGCTGCCCCGTCGCCGGGTCGTGGCCGTCCACGAAGCCGCTGAGGGCGACCGACGACAGCGCGCCGGTCTCGTCCGCGGCGAACAGGTCGCGCAGCGCGAGCAGTACGCACTGGGCCAGCAGGTCGCGGTAGAGGGCGCGGCGCTGGGTGACCGGGCGCGCGGACTCCTTGAAGCGGTCCACCGACGGCAGGTAGCGCACGTTCTTCGCGTCCGGCACGACGTCGTACGCCGGCAGCTCCCACGTCAGCACCAGCTGCCGCGCGCCAGGGTCGTACGCGGCGGAGACCTGCCGCGGCAGGTCGGCGGGCCACGCGGTGGAGGCGTAGAGGGCGGCGGAGAAATACTCGACGACCGCCTGCGCCTCGCCGCGCCGCAGCGCCGAAGTGACGTCGGCGATACCGGCGTTGTGCCGGCGTATCTCGGTGAGCTGGGCCGCGGCCCACTGGTCGTACTGCCGCCGGTAGCCGGCGAGGTGCTGCTGGCGCTGCGCCTCGGCCTGCTGCGCGGCGTTCAGGTCGTGCGCGTAGCGTGCCTGCGCCTCCTGTTGGGCGCGCCGCGCGCCGCCCCAACCGCCCTGCTGGGCGGGCTGGTAGTTGCGGGGGTCGGGCATCCGTACGGGTTGGGCGAGCGGGCCGGGGTCGAACGGCTGGAGCTGCTCGGAGCGGGCGAGCCGCGCGGTGCCGAAGGCGGGGGCGCGGCAGCCGGTGGCCAGCAGCGAGCCCAACTCCGCGACGCGGGCCTCGATCTCGGTGGTGCGCCGGTCGGCCTCGGCCTCCTGGAGCCGGCGGTATTCGGCGGTACGTTCCCGGTCCCGGCGCGACACCTCCTGCTCGTACGCCCGCTGCTGCCGCTCCCGCTCGCGCTGCTGCCGTGACTGCTCCCGCGCCTGCGCCTCCCGCTGCCGCTGCTGCTGGCGCTGCGCCTCGGCCCACACTGCCAGCGGCCCGCTGGTGGAGCGACGACTCATCCGGTGACTGCCCTCCCCGATCGACACCACCCCGAACGCCCTCCGGAGCAGCCCCCGTCGACCGACCCCCACCAAGGCCGACGGCACATATGTCCGATCCTAGGCCCGGTGTACGCCCTTCGCCCCCGCCTTGGCGTCCAACCTGTCGCGCGGGGGCGTCAGTTCGGCTGGAGGACCATGCGGAAGCGGGCCTTGCCGGAGAGCATCCGCTGGTACGCCGCGTCGACGTCGTCCAGCGGGACCGTCTCGATCATCGGGCGGATGCCGTGCAGGGCACTGAAGTTGAGGGTGTCCTCGACGTCCTGGGACGTGCCCGAGGGGTGGCCGCGGATGACCCGGGCGGACATGATCACCTGGTTGGGGGCGATGCCCAGCGGGTCGTCGGTCGCGCCGATGACGACGAGCTCGCCGCGCTGATCGAGGCCCTCGACGACGGAGGTGATCGCCTGCGAGCTGCCGACCGTGGCCAGCACGACCTTCGCGCCGCCGAGCGCGTGCAGTGCCTGCGCGGCGTCGGTGGCGGCGCTGTCGATGTAGTGGTGGGCGCCGAGCTGCTTGGCGAAGTCCGCCTTGTCGGCGCCGCGGGCGATCGCGACCGTCTCGAAGCCCATCGCCGCGGCGTACCGCACCCCGAGGTGGCCGAGCCCGCCGATGCCGAGGACGGCCACGAGGTCGCCGGGCCGCGCGGAGCTGCGGCGCAGGCCGTTGTACGTGGTGACGCCCGCGCAGCCCAGCGGTGCCGCGTCGGCGGCGGACAGCCCGTCGGGGATGTGGGCCAGCGCGTCGACCGGTGCGACGACGGACTCCGCGAAGCCGCCCTCGTACGCCCAGCCGGGCACCTTGAGGTTCACGCAGGTGATGTAGTCGCCGCGGCGGCAGGGCGTGCAGTGCATGCAGCTGCCGCCGAACCAGCCGACCTCGACCCGGTCGCCGGCCTTCCAGCCGCGCTCGGCGGCGCCCTCGCCCAGTTCCTCGATGCGCCCGGCGATCTCGTGGCCGGGGACGAGCGGGAAGGAGACCCCGGGGAGCGCGCCCGCGATGAAGCCGGCGTCGCTGTGGCACACGCCGCACGCGTCGACCGCGATCCGTACGTGCCCGGGGGCCGGCGCCGTCACCTCGCGCTCGGCCATCTCGAACGGCGCGTTCGCGCTGGGGACTTGGACGACACGATAGGTGGCCATCTCGACCTCCGCACACTGTGTGCTGGCAGCTGACAGGGGGGTTGTCGGGGCGCCCGGGCGGCGAAGGCGGCCGGGTGGCGGGGGCGGCCGGGCGTGAGCGGCCCCGGGGCGGCCCGTCCCTCCATGACAGCACGTCCCGCCGGGCCCCGCGCGTCGGCCGCCGACCGCCGGGCCTCCACCCCCGGGGCCGTACGGAGGACCGACCTCCGGAAAGCGCGGCACGACTCTTGACCCCCGCCGGTCGCGTCCTGCAAGAATCCGTGAGGCATTGGTGGATTCTGTTCGTTGCTGATCAATTGTGGTGGGTGAGTTGTACTCACCCTCCGTCACGCACGCCTTCCAGGAGAGTGGTCGCAGTGCCGGTCAACCGCAGGTCGTTCCTGGTCACCGGAGCAGCGGGAGCCGCCGTCCCGGCTCTTCCCGGGCTCGTCGGCCCCGCACGAGCGAACACCGCCGGGGACGGCGCCGCCGTCCCCGGTCACACCCCCGCACACACCCCCGCCTTCGACCCCGCCGCCCGGACCGTCGACCTCTCCGACGGCTGGCGCTTCGTCCTGGTCAACCCGGCCGGCGTCACCGACCCCACCGGCGCCTACGCCGACGCCGCCGACCCCGGCTACGACGACTCCCGCTGGCGGGCCGTCGCCGTCCCGCACGACTGGAGCATCGAGCTCACCCCGACCACCGACAACAACACCTCCGGCGGCACCGGCTTCCTGCCCGGCGGCCTCGGCTGGTACCGCAGGTCCTTCACGCTGCCGCGCGGCACCGCCGGCCGCCGGGTGTCGGTCGAGTTCGACGGCGTCTACATGGACAGCTCCGTCTACTGCAACGGCACGCTCGTCGGCGCCCACCCGTACGGCTACACCGGCTTCGCCTTCGACCTCACCGACCTGCTGCACACCGACGGCCGCACCCCCAACGTGCTCGCCGTGCAGGTGCGCAACCAACTCCCCAGCAGCCGCTGGTACTCCGGCAGCGGCATCTACCGGCACGCCCGGCTGGTCGTCACCGACCCCGTGCACCTCGCCCGCTGGGGCACCTACGTCACCACGCCCGGCCTCGCCGACGCCCTCGCCAGCCGCGCGCAACACGCCACCGTCCGGGCCGAGATCACCGGCGTCAACGAGTCCGGCAGCCCGCGCACCGCGACCGTCGTGGCGACCGTCCGCGACCCCAAGGGCCGCGAAGTCGCCCGTACGTCGGCGCCGTTGGCCCTGCCGACCGCCGAACCGGCCACCGCGGTCGTCGAGTTGACCGTCACCCGCCCGCAGCTGTGGTCCTTCGCCGAGGCCCACCTCTACACGCTGGAGACGGAACTGCGCCTCGACGGGCGGACGGTGGACGCCTACCCCACCACCTTCGGCTTCCGGCACGTCACGATCGACCCCGACCAGGGCCTCAGCCTCAACGGCGAGCACGCCAAGCTCCAGGGCGTCGACCTGCACCACGACCAGGGCGCCCTCGGCTCCGCCATCAACCGCGACGCGCTGCTGCGGCAGATGACGATCATGAAGTCCATGGGCGTCAACGCCTTCCGCACCTCGCACAACCCGCCCTCGCCGGAGATGATCAGCGTCTGCGAGGAGCTGGGCATCGTGATGATGGTCGAGGCGTTCGACTGCTGGCACACCGGCAAGACCACCTACGACTACCACCGCTTCTTCGACGCCGACAGCTCCGCCGACATCGCCGAGATGGTGCGAGCGGCCCGCAACTCGCCCGCCGTCATCATGTGGTCGATCGGCAACGAGATCCCCGACTCCACCAGCACCGCGGGGCTCGACATGGCCCAGCGCCTCATCGACGTCGTGCGCTCGCTGGACGCGACCCGGCCCGTCGTCATCGGCTCCGACAAATACCGCGGCCTGCCCGCGGTCGGCTCCGCCGCCGACCTGATGCTCGCCAAGCTCGACGGCCTGGGCCTGAACTACAACACCGCCGCGTCCGTGGACGCGCTGCACGCCCGCTACCCGCACCTGTTCCTCTTCGAGTCCGAGTCCTCCTCCGAGACCTCCACCCGCGGCGCCTACCAGGAGCCCGAGCACCTCAACACCGGCGAGAACTACACGCCGGGCCGCCGGGAGACCTCCAGCTACGACAACAACCTCGCCTCGTGGACGATCAGCGGCGAGTACGGGCTGAAGAAGGACCGCGACCGGCGGTTCTTCGCCGGGCAGTTCCTGTGGTCCGGCACGGACTACATCGGCGAGCCGACGCCCTACGGCGTCTTCCCGGTCAAGACGTCGTTCTTCGGCGCGGTCGACACGGCGGGCTTCCCGAAGGACATGTACCACCTCTTCCGCAGCCAGTGGACGAGCGAGCCGATGGTGCACCTGGTGCCGATGGACTGGACCGACCACCGGCCCGGCGACGTCGTCGAGGTGTGGGCGTACGCCAACGTCGACACCGTCGAGCTCTACCTCAACGGCCGCTCGCTCGGGGTGCGGCGCTTCGACAGCAAGAAGACGGTGGACGGGCGCGGGTACCTGGAGACGACCGAGGCGACGGGCGACGACCGTACGGTCACCGGCGGCCCGTACCCCGGCAGTTACACCAGCCCCAACGGCAGCGCGGGCAAGCTGCACCTGACGTGGAAAGTGCCCTTCGCGGCCGGCGAGTTGAAGGCCGTCGCACGGCGGGGCGGGCGGACGGTGGCGACCGACGTGCTGCGGACGGCCGGCGCGCCGCACGCGGTCCGGCTGGTCGCCGACCGCGACTGCCTGCCCGCGGACGGGCGTTCGCTGGTCTACGTCACCGCCGAGGTGATCGACGCGCGGGGCGTCGTCGTGCCCGGCGCGGACGACCTGCTGACCTTCGACGTACGCGGCGGGTCGCTGGCGGGCGTCGACAACGGGCGTCAGGAGAGCGCCGAGCGCTACCAGGCCACGACCCGGACCGCCTTCCACGGCAAGGCACTTGCCATCGTCCGGGCCGGTACGAAGCCGGGCCGGCTCACCGTCACGGCGACCGCGCACGGGCTGCACGCCGGCTCGGTGACGGTGCGGACCGCGCACGCGGACTCCGCCGTGACCACCGCGCCGGTCCGGCTCGCGCCCGGGCCCGCCCCCGAGGCGCCGAACTACCCGGTGGCCGACGCCAGTTACTCCGGCGCCGGCAACACCCTGCCGGCCGCGATGCTGGACGGCGACCCGGCGACGGGCTGGTCCAACGCCTTCCGCAAGGCCGCGACCGCGCTGCTGCCGCAGTTCCAGGGCGCGCGGGCCGAGGACTGGGTGTCCGTGACATGGGACAAGCCGCGCGACATCGCGTCGGTGGCGCTGTCCTTCACGGTGGACGGCACGCATTCGCTGCCCGCGCAGGTGGCGGTGTCGTACTGGGACGGCGACCGGTTCGTGCCGGTGCGGCGCCAGACGGTGAGCTGGGGCGCGGCGTCGGGCGACCCGACGGTCGTCGCCTTCACGCCGGTGCACACGGCCCGGATCCGGGTGGACCTGAAGAGCGCGAAGCCGGGGGAGGTGGACGGGGCGCAGCGGATCACGGAGCTGACGGTGGCGGGGGCGGCGTAGGGCTTCCGGGGACGGGCTTCGGGCCCGGGGCCCGGGCCTTCGGGATCGGGACACGGGGCGCGCGGCTCGGCGCGGGCGTCGGCCTCGGGGCTTGGGCCTTCGGGGGCTCGCGGCCCCTCGGCCTTGCGGGTCGGGGGCTTTCCGGGCCTCGGGGCCCAACAGACGTGGCGGGGGCGGCTTTTGTGGGGGCCGTCCCCGTCGCATGTCCGGGTCGCGAGGTGTCCAGGCAGGTCAACGATGCCGCGGTGACACGACTGTTGCCGGAATTGTGGGCTCCGTCACAGGAGGCCGGCGGACCCGTCCGGTTGGGTGGCCGTATGCGAACGTCCCCTCCCGGCCCGTCCGGCTGCCGCTCCTCCGCCCGGCCCGGCGCCACGCGCCGGCTCGCCCCCGTCGCAGGTCCCGTGCTCGCCGGGACCGCGGCCGTCCTGCTGCTCGCCGGATGCGGGACGCAGACCGCCGCCACCGCCGGGGCCAGGACGTCGCCCGAGGCGGCGTGCGTCGTCCCCGGCGACCCGGTGCACGACGCCGGGCCGGACGCGCAGGACGTCCGGATCACCTCGCTCACCGGCGGCCACGCCGGCTGCGGCGGCACCGCGCCGGACGCCCCGCTGCGGGTCGGCTTCACCGTCGCCAACCACGGCACCACCCCCATGACGTACGCCATCACCTTCACCCTCTTCAACGACGGCGGCGCCTGGGGCACGGTGCAGGGCGAGGTCGCCGACGTCGCGCCCGGCGGCACGGGCCGGGCGGTGGTCGACGCGGGGGCCCAGCCGCGTATCGACCAGGTCCGGGTCGCGAAGGCCCGCAGCGTCCCCGCCGCCGAGGCCCCGGCCGCCGTCGGCCCCTGCCCACCGTCCGGCGTCCGGCTCACCGCGACCGAGGAGAGCGCGGCGATGGGCCTGCGGGTCCGCGGCCTGCGCCTCACCAACTGCTCCGACCGCCCGTACCGCCTCGACGGCTTCCCGCGCGTCGAGCTGTTCGACGAGGACCACGACGCCGTGACGGGCGTCGCCATCGCGCAGGGCAGCGGCGGCATCTCGACCGGCACGGGCTTCGACGACCCGGTCCGCGCGCTCACCCTCGCGCCGGGCCAGAGCGCGACCTCGGGCCTGCTGTGGCGCAACACGGTCACGGACGGCACGCCGGTGAACGCGCCCTACGCGCGGATCTACGCCAAGCCGGGTGCCGCGCCGGTGATGGTGACCCCCGAGTTGGACCTCGGCACGACGGGCAAGCTCGGGGTGGGCCCCTGGCGCAAGGCCACGTGAGCGGGGCCCGCGCAGGTGTCGGACCCGTCACCCGGACGGCGTACGGCGAGCACGCCGGGTGAACCCCCCGGGGGTATCGTGGCCGCACGGTCCCGAGGCGAGGGGGGTACGGCGTGGGCGCACGACGGCAGGCGGCAGGAGGCGGGCCGGGCCCGCGCGACGTCGGGCGTCACCCCGGCGCCATGACGTCCACCTGCCGCCGTACGGTCGCCCTGGTCGTCACCGCCGCCGCCGTGCTCGCCGCGGCCCTCACCGCGTGCGGCTCCGACGGCCGTACGGCTCCCGCGATGGCCGGGATGCCGCACCGCGACGGCACGCACTCCGCCGCTCCCGCGACCCCCGGCGCCCACAGCATGCCCGGCATGCCCGCGGCCGGCGTCCCCGGCGACGGCCTGTCCGACACCGCGGCCGGCTACCGCATGACCTCGCCCGGCGCCCAGGCCATGCCGGGCGTACCGATGCCGTACCGCTTCACCATCACCGGCCCGGGCGGCGCCCCCGTCACCGACTTCGCCGTCGAGCAGACGCAGCGCCTGCACTTCTACGCCATCCGCTCCGACCTCACCGGCTTCCGGCACCTCCACCCGTCGATGGCCCCGGACGGCACCTGGACGGCGCAACTGCCGGCGCTCTCGCCGGGTACGTGGCGGCTCTACGCGTCCTTCACGCCCGCGGTGAGCACGGTCACCGGCGCCGGCCCGGCCGCGGGCACGGGTATGGGCGCCGCCGCCCAGGACCTCGTCCTCAGCCGCACCCTCACCGTCCCCGGCGCCGTCCACGCGACGCCGCTTCCCCGGCCGGCGCCGAGCACGGCCGTCGACGGCTACACCGTCACCGTCAAGGGCGCGCTCAGCGCGGGTACGGCCGGCCCGCTCACCGTGGACGTCACGCGCGGCGGGGCGCCCGTCACCGACCTGGAGCCGTACCTCGGGGCGTACGCCCACCTGACCGCCTTCCACGCCGGCGACCAGGCCCTCGCGCACCTCCACCCGCTGGACGAGGCGGCCACGGACGCCGGTGAGGACCCGCACGGCGGGCCCGAACTCGCCTTCCACGCCGAGCTGTCGAAGCCGGGTGACTGGCGGCTCTTCCTGCAGTTCAAGGCGGGCGGCGCGCTGCACACCGCGGCGCTCACCCTGCGCGTGGCGGGGTGAGCGCCGGCTCCGTACGACGCCCCGTCAGTGGTGGCCGTGGACGACGGCGTGGCCCTTGCCGCGGCCGATCATCCAGCGGTTGACCGGCGTGGTGAGGACGAACGCGGCGGCGAGCGAGAAGGCCAGCGAGCCCCAGAACAGGCCGTCGCCGAGCCCGGCGTCGAGCGCGCCGGGCACGCCGACCATGACGGTGTTGTCGATCAGCTCCATGACGGCGATCGAGACGGTGTCCGCGGCGAGCGCGATCCGCACCGCCTGCCGTACGGGCACGCCGGCGCGCAGGACGCCGCGCATGGTGAGGGCGTAGCCGAAGGCGAAGGCCAGGACGACGGAGATCACGACGGTCGGCGCGTTGCCGAGGCCGGCCGCCGTGCCGATGACCATGCCGAGGACTTCGCCGATGGCGCAGCCGGTGAGGCAGTGGAGGGTCGCCTGGACGGCGGTGCGCCAGGTCGCGCGCGGGCCGGCGTGGGCGTGGTCGTGGTCGGCGTGGTCGGCGTGCCGGGGGTGCTCGTGACCGGAGTGGTCCATGGCGTGCGCTCCTTCGTGAGCGGTGCTGAGCCCTGCGTACCGCACACAACGATATACCCCCTAGGGGTATTCCGATCCAGGGAGACCCGCCTCGCCGGCCGGCTGCGGCGTTCCGAAACTTGCGGCAATCGTGCCGACACATGGCCGGATTCTTTTCCTCCGGTAAAGTCGCAGCTCAGCGCGCCAAGGCTGGCCGATTCCCGTCGCCCTGGGCGCCCCTGACGCCGCCCTACCCGCCGGTACCGATGCGAAAGCGGCCAACCTGAACCCTCGACGTTCGGCATATTGCCTACCGTTTTCCGCGTATCTACCATGGGAGCGCTTCCAAGATCCACGCTCGGCCCCAGGAATCCGCCGTCGCCTCCCCCACCGCGCACGCGTCGTGCGCGGCGACGTCGCGCGGGCCGGGTCCGGCGGGTTCCCCCCACCACCGGAGGTCTCCCCATGCGCTTCTCCCGACACCGGCCCAGAGCCTGGGCGGTCGTGACGTTCGCGGCCGTCGCCGGCCTGGCGAGCGCCGCGCTCGTCCCGCAGGCGGGCGCCGCGGCCACGGCCCGTACCACCGCCGCGTCGGCTGCCGCCGCCTCGCCGGCCCTCATCGCGTCGTCCGTCGAGGACGAGGGCGCCGGTTGCGCCGTCGGGTCGAACAACCCGGCGTCCAACTCCCTGCTCCCCGACCCCTTCACGCGGCTGGACGGCACGCGCATCAGCACGGTCGCCGACTGGACGTGCCGCCGCGAGGAGATCAAGCAGCGCGCCGAGGCCACCGTCTACGGCAAGAAGCCGGCCAAGCCCGCGACGGTCACCGGCACGGTGACGAGCAGCAGCATCACCGTCAACGTCTCGGACCAGGGCCGCAGTTCGAGCTTCTCGGCGAGCGTGAGCCTGCCCAGCGGCAGCGGCCCGTTCCCCGCGGTCATCGTGCTCGGCGGCCTCGGCGCCGACACCGCGACGATCAAGGCGGCCGGCGCCGCGATCATCAACTTCGACCCGACGACGGTCGGCAAGGAGGGCACCCCGCGCACCAACAAGCAGGGCGCCTTCTACAGCATCTACGGCTCCAACAGCACCACCGGCCTGCTCATGGCCTGGTCGTGGGGCGTCAGCCGGATCGTCGACGTCATCCAGCAGTCCGGCGGCAACGTCCTCAAGGCCGACGCCACCGGCGTGACCGGCTGCTCCCGTTACGGCAAGGGCGCGTTCGTGGCCGGCGCGTTCGACCAGCGCATCGCCCTGACGATGCCGATCGAGTCCGGCTCCGGCGGCACCGACGCCTTCCGCAGCATCCCGCAGGAGAGCGGATCGCAGCCGCTGAGCAGCGCGTACAGCGAACAGCCCTGGCTCGGCGACGCGTTCGGCTCCTACACCGGCAACCCGGCGGGGCTGCCCGTGGACACCCACGAGATCGTCGGCATGATCGCCCCGCGCGGCGCGCTCATCATGGAGAACCCGCACGTCGACTGGCTCGGCGCCAAGTCCGGCAGCGTGGCCGCGCTCGGCGGCGCGGAGGTCTACAAGGCGCTCGGCGCCGGCAGCAACATCTCCTACTGGTCGGATGTCGCCGACGGCACGCACTGCGCGGTCCGCCCCGAGTGGAAGGCCCCGCTCCAGCAGAGCATCCAGAAGTTCCTGCTGGGCACGGGCAATCCGCCGAACGTCTTCCGCATCGCCTCCTCCAAGGCCGGCAACCTCTCCCAGTGGCGCAACTGGACGACGCCGACGCTGACGTCGGGCGGCACGTCGGGCGGTACGACGACGGGCACGTCGACCGGGACCAGCACGGGTACGTCGAGCGGTACGAGCAGCGGTACGAGCAGCGGCACTTCGACCGGTACGAGCACCGGTACGTCGAGCGGTACGAGCACCGGCACCAGCACCGGGACGTCGACGGGTACGAGCACGGGCACGTCCACCGGTACGAGCACCGGCACCTCGACCGGGACCTCCACCGGCAGCACCGGCGGTACGCCGCCGCCGAGTTCGGGCTGCTCGGCGACGCTCACCCTGGTGAGCAGTTGGGGCGGCGGCTACCAGGCCGAGGTGAGCGTCAAGAACAACGGCACCGCGGCGGTGAGCAGTTGGAAGGTCGGCCTGACGCTGCCGTCCGGCCAGTCGATCAGCAACATCTGGAACGGCACCGCCTCCGCCACCAGCGGCGCGCTGACCGTCTCCAACGCCGCCTACAACGGCACCGTCCCGGCGGCCGGTTCCACCACCTTCGGCTTCACCGCCAACGCCCCGACCTCCGCCACCCCCACCAACCTGACCTGCACGGCCTCCTGATCCGCTGACCCTCCGATCCGCCTCCCCCCCACAACCACCGTCCCGCCCCCACTGCGAGGGGGGCGGGACGGTCATTTCTCCGCCGCGCAGAGCCGCAGGGCGGTGGCCAGGCAGAGCGATTCCGCCTCTGCCGCGGAGAGTTGGCCCGTGGTGCTGCGGGCCGCGGCGGTGTGCTGGAGGGCGAAGACCGCGGCGGCGAGCCAGCCGGCGGGCAGGGCGGGAGTGAAGTCGCCGGTCTGCTGGCCGCGTTGGATGAGGCGTTCCAGGCGGAGGGGGACGACGTCGTGCGGGTCGGGGGTGGGGCGGGGGATGCGGGTGGCGGCGGGGCTGAAGAGCGCCGGGTAGCGGTCGAGGAAGCGCCAGCCGGCGGCGAGGAAGCGGGTGAGGGCGACGGTGGGCGGGGCGGTGTCGAGGTCCGCCTCGTCGAGGAGGGTGTCGTATTCGGCCGCCGCGCTCTGGACCAGGCCGGTGAGCAGGGCGTCGCGGGAGGGGAAGTGCGCGTAGACGGTCTGGCGGCTCACGCCGGCCGCCGCCGCGATGTCCTCCATGCCTGCGTCGGGGCGCTCGCCGAGGACGGTACGGGCCGCGCCGAGGATCGCGTCGATGCTGCGCCGGGCGTCGGACCGGCGGCGCCGGCGGGGGGCGGGGGCGGAATCCGCCGCGGGCTCCGGGGCGGGCCCGGAGGCGGGCTCCGGGGCCGGCTCCGGAGCGGGTTCTGGGCCGGGCGCGGGCGTGGGCGAGTCGGGCATACCTGGACCGTATGCCCTCCACTGTAACCTTGACAACTTGTGAGAGTTGTTTAACTCTTACGTCATGTCAAAGAACAGCGCCGGTGGCGACCACCCGGCGATCGAGGCGCACGCCCTGGTCAAGCGCTACGGCGCGCACCGGGCCCTGGACGGGATCGACCTCACGATCCGGCGCGGCCAGGTCTTCGGCTTCCTCGGCCCCAACGGCGCCGGCAAGACCACCACCATCCGCGTCCTGGCCACCCTCACCCGCCCCGACGCCGGCACCGCCCGCGTGCTCGGCCACGACGTGCGCACCGAAGCGGACGCGATCCGTACGAAGGTGGCCGTGACCGGCCAGTTCGCCTCGCTCGACGAGGACCTGACCGGCTACGAGAACCTCACCGTCCTCGGCCGGCTGCACGGCCTGTCCCGCGCGGCCTGCAAGGAGCGCGCCGACGCCCTGCTCGCCGCCTTCGACCTCACCGGCGCGGCAGCCAGGCCCGTCGGCGGCTACTCCGGCGGCATGCGGCGCCGGCTCGACATCGGCGCGAGCCTGGTCACCACGCCCGACCTGCTCTTCCTCGACGAGCCGACCACCGGCCTCGACCCGCGCAGCCGCAGCCAGGTGTGGGAGCTGGTCCGCCGGGTCGCCGCCGCCGGCACCACCGTGCTGCTCACGACGCAGTATCTGGAGGAGGCCGACCAGCTCGCCGAGCGCATCGCCGTCATCGACGGCGGCCGGATCGTCGCCGAGGGCACGAGCGCGCAGCTCAAAGCCCGGGTCGGCGCGGGCACCCTGCACGTACGGCTGGCGGACGGCACGCAGCGCGCGCGGGCGCACCGGATCCTGGCCGACGCGCTGGACGGTACGGTCCGGGCCGCCGCGGATCCGCTCGCGCTGACGATGCCGCTGCCCGGCGGTTCCGACCCGGCGCAGGCGGCCCGCGCCGCCGGCCGCGCGATGACCCGGCTGGCGGAGGAGGGCATCGGCATCGCCGACCTCTCCCTCGGCCGGCCCACCCTCGACGAGGTCTTCCTCGCCCTGACCGGCGGGCCCGGGGCCCGCACCACCCGCGACGACACCGCGACCCGCGAGGAGCGCCCCGTATGAGCACCCCCGCCACCCCCGCCACCGCCTCCCTCAGCACCGACCCGCTCGGCCCCCTCGACACCCTCGACGCCCTGCTGGCCGCCGGCCGCACCGCCCGGCACCGCGCCGGCCCGCTCGTCGCCGCCGGGACCTTCGGGCGGCGCGCCCTGCTCAAGATCAAGCACGACCCCAAGCAGCTCGTGGACTCCGCGGCGATCCCGATCCTGTTCACCGTGCTGTTCACCTACCTCTTCGGCGGCGCCATCAGCGGCTCCACCGGCGACTACCTCACGAGCCTGCTGCCCGGCGTGCTGAGCATGAGCATCGCCATCGTCACGATGTACGGCGGCGCGCGGCTCGCCCAGGACGTCCGCACCGGCGCGTTCGACCGCTTGCGCGGACTGCCCGTGTGGCGCGGCGCGTTCGTCGTCGGCGGCCTGCTCAGCGACGCGGCCCGCTACGTGTTCGCGTCCGCGATCGTCGTGGGCCTGGGCCTCGCGATCGGCTACCGCCCGGCCGGCGGCGCCCCCGGCGTCCTCGCCGCGGTGGCCCTCGTCATCGCCTTCGGCCTCGCCCTGTCGCTGCTGTGGGCGGCGGTCGCGCTGGTCGTCAAGGACCCGGCGGTCGTGATCAGCGTCGCCAACGCCGCGCTCATCCCGCTGTCCTTCGCGAGCAACATCTTCGTCCAGCCCGCGACGATGCCCGGCTGGCTCCAGACCGTCGTGCGCGTCAACCCCCTCTCCCACGTGGCCACCGCCGCCCGCGCCCTGATGAACTCCACCGGCCCGGTCGCCGGCCCCGTCACCTGGTCCCTCGCCGCCACCGCCGCCCTCACCCTGCTCTGCGGCCCCCTCACCCTCCGCCTCTACGCCCGGCGCGACTGAGCGCCGTCCGCGACAATGGGCGCATGCTGAAAGTCGGTTCTGTGGTGCTGGGAGTCTCGGACGTGCGGCGCGCGGCGCAGTTCTGGACGCAAGCCCTGGGATACGTCCCGCGCGAGGAGATCGAGGACGACTGGGCGGTGCTGGTCCCCGCCGAAGGCCCCGGCGTCCAGGTCGCCCTCAACCGCAGCGAGACCCCGGTCCAGCCCCACCCCCGCGTCCACCTCGACCTCTACGCCGGCGACGCGGCCGACCAGGCCGCCGAAGTCACCCGCCTCCTCACCCTCGGCGCCCACCGCGTCCCCTGGGACCTCTACCCCCCCCGACCCCGACTTCATCGTCCTCGCCGACCCGGACGCCAACCGCTTCTGCGTCATCGACACCTCGCGCTGAGGCCCGCTTCCACCCGGCTTTCCGCCGGGCGGAGTTCGGGGCTGTTCCACGGGCCTGGTGACGGCTCACCGCCTCGCCCGACACGGTCCGTGTAACGTGCGGGGCGGCGGGCGTTCGGCAAGAGAGCAGGTGGCGGTGCAGCGGATCACGAGTCGGAACGCCCGGTTCCAGCAGTTGCAGACCCTCCTCGGGAACCGCACCAAGCGCGGGCGGGCCCGGGAGTTCCTCGTACAGGGCGTGCGGCCCATCTCGATGGCCGTCGAACACGGCTGGGCCGTACGGTCGTTGCTCTACGACGCCGCGCGGCCGTTGTCGCGCTGGGCGGAGGACCTGCTGCGCACGGCGGGCGCCGAACGCGTCGCCATGGCACCGGAGTTGCTCGCGGAGCTGAGCGAGAAGGCGGACGGGGCGGCCGAGGTGATCGCGGTCGTGGAGATGCCGCCCGACGACCTCGCGCGGATCGCCGCGCACGACGCCTTCCTCGGGCTGGTCTTCGACCGGCCCACGCAGCCCGGCAACATCGGCAGCATCGTCCGCTCCGCCGACGCCTTCGGCGCCGACGGCCTCATCGTGACCGGCCACGCGGCCGACCCGTACGACCCCAAGTCGGTCCGCGCCTCGACCGGTTCCTTCTTCGCCCTGCCCGTCGTGCGCACCCCCTCGCACCACGAGGTCATGGACTGGGTGGCCGGGCAGCGCGCACAAGGCTGCCCGATCGCCGTCGTCGGCACGGACGAGCACGGCGACGCCGAGGTCTCCGCGTTCGACCTCACCCAGCCCGTCCTCCTCCTCATCGGCAACGAGACCGCCGGCCTGAGCACCGCCTGGCGCGACAACTGCGACCACCTCCTGCGCATCCCCATGACCGGCTCCGCCAGCTCCCTCAACGCCTCCAACGCCGCATCCGTCATCCTCTACGAAGCCCACCGCCAACGCCTGTCCCACCCCCGCACGGCCTGACCGGTGAGTTTGCCGCGGCTCTGCGTCAGACCTTGATCACGCGGACGGCCGGGCCGGCCAGCATCACCAGGTCTTCGGGGTCCGAGGTGAGGACGGTCACCGGCAAGGGCGAGGCCAGGGCAGTGGCGGCCACGATTGCGTCGAGAGCGTATTTGTGGCCGTGCAAGCCGGCTGCGGCAAGCAACTTGCTGGCATGACGGGCGACGGCCTCCGTCGGCGGGACGACGTTGACACGGGAGACGGCGTAGTCGAAGCGTGCCTGGTTGGTCCTCGGGTCGCGGGCTTCGACCAGGGTCACGGAGCTGGTGACGACACGGACGTCCTCCGCCTCGGCCGCTGCCAACCATTCGATGAGGTCGGGCGCGCGCAGGACGAGCTTGGACAAGCCTTCGCAATCCAGGACGAGCGTACCGTTCACGCAGCGTCCGCCGCTCCTGGCGCCTCGTTGCGCAGCAACGCCCGCTTGGCCTCGACCGCTGTCTGGTCGACCGGTCCGTGCTCGCGCTCCGCGTCCTCGATGAGTTCGCGCAGCCGGTCACGTTCGAGTTGGCGCTGGATGAGGGCTTCGAGGTACGCGGACATACCGCGTTTGCCGGTGCGTGCCTTGAGGGCGGCGATCGTGCCCTCATGGAGGGATACGGAGACCGGTCGGACCGGACCTTCGCCCGGGGCGGGATCGGGAGCTGGGGGCATGATGTCAGTTTAACAAAACTCTTAACAATGAAAAGCTCGGGCGCTGATACCCCGAGGAGCCAGGTCGGGGCCCAGCGCAGTCACCGGGTCTTCGGTGCCAGGGCACGGCTGAGGTGGCCATGCCCCCCCAGGAGCTTCGCCCGACATCCTCCAACCCCTGTGGGGCGCGTCAGTCCAGCGGGGCGGCGGCCATGTCGACGGCGATGCGGTGCGGGTTGGAGGGCCAGTAGCGGACCAGGACCGTCCAGCCGGGCTCGGGGAGGTCGTCGGTGGGGAAGACGGCCGTCGTGTAGGTCGCGAGGTCGGTGCCGTCGGGGAGCGGGAGGATGAGGGAGAGGTCGGCGCGGATCGCCTCGCCGCCGGCGATGACGCGCTGGGAGGTGATCTCGTCGATGACCGCGGTCGCCGTGACGCCGAAGCGCAGCACCTGGCGGCGTCTGAGGGCGGCGACCGCGTAGCCGAGGGCGCAGAACGCCAGCGCCGAGCCGATCAGGACGACGGCGACGGCGACCGTGCCGCCGCCGATCGGCCCGTGCGCGACATACCGGACATGGCTGGTCTTCGCCATCGTGATGGCGCTCATCGCACTCCCCCCTCGGGCGTGTCCCCTGCTGTTGCAGGGGCACCGGATCCGGTCCGGTGCCCCTGCCGCCGTCGATCAGGTGGAGGCGGTGTCGGAGCCGCCGAGGCTGCTCCTGACCGTGATCGACCGCGGGTTGTCCAGCCACTGGTGCTGGGCCTCGTACGTGCCGCCGCCCTTGTTCGCCAGCGGGAACATCAGGCTGTCGGAGGCCGTGAGGTAGACGCTCAGGATCGCGTCCGGGTTGCTGCCGGTCGCGCTGACCTTCAGCAGGCCCTTTTTCCACTCGGCCTTGGTGATGGTCACGGTGTCCGTGGTCGGCGGCGCCGTGGCCGGAGTGATGGTGAGCGTACCGGAGGCGCTGCCGCCGTCCGCGGTCGCGGTGACCGTGACGATCCGGGTGGTGCTCACCGCCGAGGTGGTCACCGGGAAGGGCGTGGTGTCGGAGCCGGTGGTCGCCAGGACCGACTCCGGTACGGCCAGCACGGCGGGGTCGCTGCTGACCAGGTGGATCAGTCCGGTGTCGCTGTCGGCGGCGGCCGACAGCTTCACCTTGCCGGTGACCGGGCTGCCGCCGCCGACCGTCGCGGGGGTGAACGTCACCGCGGTCGCGACGGGCCCGGACGGCGCCGGGTTGCTGTTCAGGCACGGGATGGCGGTGACGCCGCCGGCGGTCGCGTACACGCACGCGAACTCGCCGGGCCCGTGGAAGGCGAGGGTCGTGACGGTGAAGGTGGCGCTGCCGGCGCCGGCCGGCACGGTCACCGTGGCCGGGACGGTCAGGACGGACGTGTCGGTGCTCTCCAGCGTGACGACCGTGTCGGTGTCCACCGGGCCGACCAGGATGACCGTCCCGGTGGCGGGCTCGCCGCCGGTCACGGTGTGCGGGGAGATCGCCGCGTCCGCCAGGACGCCGGCGTCGCTCGCGGACGCGGCGGGAAGCGCGGCGGCGAAGCCGGCGACCATGGCCGCGAGGGCCGCGATGGTCAGCCGCAGCCGCCGGTGGGAACGCCGTAAGCCGCCTGCGTTGCGCATTGTGGGCACTGGTACCTCCAGGTCGGGCCGCGCGTGCGCGGCACCCGCAGGCCCCCACCGGGATCGGCGGGGGCGCCACGCAGCAATACGTACCGGCCCGGGAGGTAGTTCAACCGTCACGTACTTTTCTCGCGGGTCGTCAGGTGCTCTTCTCGGAGGTGTCGTCGTGCGGCGCGGGCAGTGGTGAGCCGGCCACGGGCGGGCCGGCGGTGCGCGGCCCGACCGCCGGCGGCGGATGGCGCAGGCAGGAGATGACGACCACGACCGGCCACAGCGCGGTCGCCGCCGTCAGGACCCGCTCGGCGACCCCCGCCGGGCCGTGCCGCTGGTTCTCCACCACGAACCACGCCGCGCCCAGCACCATCAGCGACGTCACCACCCACGACGGCAGCGGGCGCAGCCCCCACGGCGCCGCGTGCACCGCCCGCCGCCGGGCCGCCAGCACCGGCCATGCCGCCAGCAGCGCGAAGCCGACCGTCACGACCGACCCGTGCGAGAGCGACCCGCCCGTCGCGGGCGCCGGGAACAGCGCCAGCAGCATCGCCGAGATCCCGCCCCCGCCGAGCGCCAGCCGCCCGGCGAGCCGGGCCGCCCGCAGCCCGCACGCCGTCGCCAGATGGCACGCCCCGAGCGCGACCAGCGTCGCGGTGAACGCCCAGTACGCGGCCCGGTTGTCGGCGGCGAGCACGCTGATCGTCTGCTTCACGGGGTTGTAGTCCGGCCCCTCCACGACCGCCGCGGTGGCGGACCCGCCGAGCAGCAGCACCGGTGCGCACCCCGACGAGACCACGGCCCACCACGTGACATGTCCCATCGCAGCACCATAAAACGCTCATACGCTCATCCCCCCGCGTCACACGCGGGGGGACGGGGTTACCCGGGCGTGAGGCCCGCCGCGGCCAGCCGGGACTCCGCGTCCGGCCACGGGCGGGGCATGAGCTCGTCGGGCAGGTCCGCCTCCTCGTCGTACCAGCCGGTGCCGGCGAGCCATGCCTCCAGCCAGGCCGCGAGGCCCGGCGCGTCCTCGAACCAGCAGCCGGCCCAGGAGCCGCCGGAGTACGGGTTGGGCTCGAAGAGCAGGACCCGGCCCTCGGGGGTCGTGCAGTCGACGGCCGCGTACATGCCGCAGCCCCACGTCAGGAGCGGGACGACGCCGGCCGGCCAGGAGGGGTGGTCCGGGTCGGCGGCGGACTCGGCGCGCTGCTGCTCGTAGCCGGCGACGACGCTCTCGCCCGGGCCGTCGAGGAGCGGGAGCAGGTGGTATTCGGGGCCGAAGCCGCCGTCCGCGACCTCGCGGTAGAGGCGGGCCAGGAGCGCGGGGAGCGGGAAGCCGAGCCGCGCCTCGGCCCGTACGAGCACGTCGGCGGCGGCGGGGGCGGGCAGCCGCGGGCGGTCGGCGGCGGCGCGGGCGGCGACACGGCGCAGGAGGTCGCCGGGGTCAGGGTGGGTGACGGTGTCGGCGGCGTCGTGCGCGGCGGGGGCGGCGGGGGCGTGCGCGGGGGCGGAATCGGTCATGGGGTGATCGTGGCAGGCGCCACCGACAGGGGCCGTACGACCGGGGGCCGCCGGGTCAGGCGACCTCGCGGAGGATCGGGGTGAGCCAGGCCCGGTAGGCCGCCGGGTCGGCGCGCAGGGCGCGGCTGACCAGCAGGTGGTGCGGGCTCGGGCGCCAGCCGACGGGCGCGGCGAGCGGCAGCTGGGTGATCGTCAGGTCGAAGGCGCGGGCCTTGCGGCCGAGCTCGGCCTCGACGGTACGGACCAGGGCGCTCTCGGTGCCGACGGGCACGGGCGGCGACCAGTCGTCGGTCCGGTACGCGCCGGCGCGCGGCCGGCCCGCGGCGTCCCGCTCGCCGTGCGGGGTCGGCTCGGGGCGGCGGTCGTCACGGGCGGCGGAGGCCCAGCGGGCGGCGTCGGGCATGCAGGCGCGGACCAGGGCGTCGAGTTCGGCGCCGTCGCCGAAGCGGGCGTCGGGGCTGAAGAAGCCGCGCTCCGGGCCTTCCTGGCGGGCCAGTTCGCGGTCCCACCAGGCGGCCCACTGCTGCGCGGCGGCGGGCACGGCGAGCGCGACCAGGTCCGCGCGCAGCTCGACGGGCGGGTCCAGCGCGGGCAGGTCCACCGCGGCGGGCGGGCGCAGCCCGGCGGCCTCCCGCACGTACAGGCCGATGTACAGCCCGAACGGGGACGAGACGCTCAGCCGCCAACTCGGCTGCCCGGTATGCCGCACACCACCCATCCTTCCCCCGGTCCCGCCCCTGGGCCATCGCCTTTTCGGCCAGCCGGCGCGTGCGGCGGGCGGTGCGCGGTGCTCGGCGGGTCGGGCCGTCCTGCAGTGGGGGGCCGAATTCGGCCCTGAGCGATGACGGTGGCGGACGAATGAATTCCGCCCCGTCATCCGGACAATCCGGTCGGCCCGCCCGCCGCCGGTGCCAATTCGCTCGCCATAAGCCCTGGTCGGCGGCACATCGCACTGCTACGCTCCGCACGGAATTCGAACGCGAGGGGTGTGCCGGGGAATTCGTACGGCGGCGTGTTTCGGAATTCCGCATTCTCCTGCACCTTGCCCGCGTATGCGTTTCCCGGGGGGATCCGTGACATACCGCCGCGCGTTCGGTCTGCTCAGAGCCGGCGGCCGGCCGGCCGCCGTGACCGTGAGGTCCGTCAAGCGGGCCGCGCGTGCGGCCCTGGTCGCCGTCGCGCTGGCCGGCGCGGTGCTGGGCGTCGCGGCGCCCGGTGCGGTCGCCGCCGGGCCAGCCGCGGCGCCGGCGCTGAGCGCGACGAACGGGGACATCGCCCGCTCCGAGATGCTCGCCCGGGCGCAGCAGTGGGTCGCCGAGGGCGTGCCGTACAGCCAGAGCGCGTTCTGGACGGACTCCAACGGCAGCTACCGGCAGGACTGTTCGGGCTTCGTGTCGATGGCCTGGCACCTGGGCAGCAGCCGCACCACGTACACGCTGCCGGACGTCGCCGCCAAGCTGAGCAGCCTCGACGTGCTCCAGCCCGGCGACATGATCGACACCAACTCCGCCATGGAGCACGTCGTGCTCTTCAAGGCGTGGACCGACTCCTCCCACACCACCGCGACCGTGCTGGAGGAGGCGCATTCGGGCACGAACACCCGCCAGGCGCAGTACGCCCGCAGCTACCTGACCGCGAACGGCTTCACGCCCTACCGCTACGACCACGCCCTGGACCGCCCGCAGTACGCCAACGCCAAGAGCGGGCTGTGCCTTTCGGTGTCCGGCGGCGGCTCGCTCGACGACGGCGGGGCCGTCATCCAGTGGACCTGCAACGGCGGCCCCGAGCAGCAGTGGAAGTGGCTGGACGGGCGGCTGGTGAACGCCAAGAGCGGCAAGTGCCTGTCGGTCGCGGGCGGCGGCTCGGCGGCGGACGGCGCGGCCGTCGTCCAGTGGGCGTGCAACAGCGGGCCCGAGCAGCAGTGGACGTACCACGCGCACACCGGCGAGTGGACGAACGGCAACGGCAAGTACCTGTCGGTCTCCGGCCACGGCAGCACCGACCCGGGGGCCGCGGTCATCCAGTGGTCGCAGAGCAACGGCCCCGAGCAGCGCTGGTCGGCCGCCGCGGCCTGATCTCCCCACCGTTCACGCTCCGTTACGGCCCCGGGGCGGGCTTCCGGCCCGTCCGGGGCGCGTACGGCCCGCTTCCGCCGCCCCCGCTGCATCCTGCGCGGCGGGGGCGTACGGCCTTTGCGCACAGCCGAGTTGGCGTGCCCGGCCGGCTTCCGCCTCCGCCGAACGGATGAGGCTGCACCGGCGCGCACGCCGGGGCGCGACAAAGCGCGCGCGCTCCGATAGGACGTTGTCACGTGTGTACGTTCCGTGACCACGTGGGTGGTCCCCGATGACCGAGGTTCGCGCAAGTGACCGTCCGAGGCCGGCCCCGGCGCCGGCTTCGGCTCAAGCTCCGACTCCGGCCCCGCCTCCGACAACACCGCCACGCCCTCAACGCCCGGGCGTGGCCGCCCGGTTGGCGGCCCTGACCTGCCGCAGGCCGTGGCGTACGGTGCTGGTCGCCGTGCTGCTCGCGGCGGTGGCCGCCGCCGGCTCCTACGACCTCGGGCAGCGGCTGTCGCTCGGGGGTTACATCGCCGACTCCGGCGAGGCCGCGCACGCCGACCGCTGGCTGGCCGGCCACTTCGCCGCCGGCGAGCCCCAACTGGTCTTCCTGGCCCGCGCGGAGGGCGGCGTGGACGCGCCGGCCGCCGTCGCCGAGGGCCGCCGTGTCGCCGCGCAGATCGCCGCCGCACCGGACGTGACGGCCGTCCACGCGTACTGGAACTCCCCTGCGCCCGCCTTGCGTTCGCGCGACGGGCGGGCCGCGCTGCTGACCGTACGGCTGCGCGGGGACGACACGTCGTCGACGTACGCCTCCCAGCGGGTGGTCGCCGCCTTCGCCGGGCGGCACGGGCCGCTCGACCTCACCCCGACCGGGTCGGGCCCGGCCCGTACCGAGATCGTCACGCAGACCAGGGCGGATGTCTCCCGGGCCGAATTCCTCGGCGGGCCACTGACGTTGGCGATCCTGGTGGCCGCGCTCGGCTCGCTCGTGGCGGGGCTGCTGCCGGTCGCGGTCGGCGGGTTCGCGGTCGCCGGGACGCTGCTGGTGCTGCGGCTGTACGCCGCCCTCTCGCCGGTGTCGATCCTCACGATGAACCTGACCACCTCGCTCGGCTTCGGCCTGGCCGTCGACTACTGCCTGCTGATCGTCAGCCGCTACCGCGAGGAGTGCCTGCCGGGCCGGCCGCGGCAGGAGGCGGTGGCCGCGGCGGTGCGCACCGCCGGGCGGACGGTGCTCTTCTCCGCGCTGACCGTGGCCTCGTGCGCGGCGGCGCTGCTGCTCGCGCCGCTGTACTTCCTGTCGTCGATGGCGGTCGCCGTCATCGCCGTGACGGTGCTCGCGGCGCTCGCCGCGGTCGGGCTGCTGCCCGCGCTGCTGCTGCTGGCCGGCGGGCAGCTGGACCGCTTCGACCCCTTCGCGCCGCTGCGCCGCCGGTTCGCCGCGCGCTTCGGCAGCCCCTGGCACCGCCTCGCGCACACCGTGATGCGCCGCCCCGCGGTGTGGCTCGCGGCGGTGTGCGCGCTGCTGGGCGCGCTCGCGCTGCCCGCGCTCGGGGCGCACATGACCCTCAGCGACGAGCGGGTGCTGCCGCCGCACTCGCCCGTGCAGACCGCCGCCCGGCAGATCGACGCGGCCTTCGACGCGCCCGCCCTGCACCCCGTACGCGTCGCCTTCCCCCGCGCCCGGCCGCATGACGCGGCGGTCGCCGGCTACCTGGCGCACGCCTCGCAACTGCCCGGTGTCGCCCGGGTCGCCGGACCGACCGGCCTGGTCGAGCACGGCCGGGTCGTGGACCCGGCGCCCGGCGCCGAACACACCGGCCCGGCGGGCACGTTCGCGGAGGTCGTCCCGACGGGCGCGTACGACAGCGGCCAAGTGCAGGCCCTGGTGCGCGCGTTGCGGGCGGACGCCCCTGGACCGCAGGTGCTGGTCGGCGGGACCGCCGCGAGCCTCACCGACACCGAGCAGGCCGTCACCGGCAGGCTCCCGTGGGTGCTCGGCATCGTCGCGGCCTGCATGGCGCTGTTCCTCTTCCTGTTCACCGGCAGCCTCGTCGTCCCGCTCAAGGCGCTCGCGATGTCGGCGCTCGGCCTCGCCGCCACGCTCGGCTTCCTGGTGCTGGTCTTCCAACAGGGCCATCTGCGCGGCCTGTTCGGGGAGGCCACGGTCGACGGCCGGCTGGAGATCTCCACACCGGTGCTGGCCGCCGTCATCGTCTTCGTCCTGACCGTCGACTACGAGGTCTTCCTGCTCTCGCGCGTCCAGGAGGAATACCGCGCCTGCGGCGACATCCGGGCCGCGGTCGCGCACGGACTGCGCGGCACCGGCGGCCTGTTGACGTCGGCCGCGCTGGTGCTGGCGGTGCTGATGGCGATGATGGCCGCCTCGCAGGTGCAGGTGACCAAGCTCTTCGGCGTCGGCGTCGCCTTCGCGCTGGTCCTCGACGCGGTGGTGGTGCGGGCGCTGCTGGTGCCCGCCGTGATGAAGCTCGCCGGCCGGGCCAACTGGTGGGCGCCCAAAGCCCTTTCGCGGCTGCACGCACGGCTCGGGGTGCGGGCGTGAGGCGCGCCTCCGCGGCCGGCGCGGACCGGCTCGCCGTACGGGTGCTGCACGAGCTGGAGCCCGTCGTCGAGGACAACCTCAACCGGCATCTGGTGCTCGCCCGCGAGTGGTTCCCGCACGCGTACGTGCCCTGGTCGCGCGGCGAGGACTACGACGGGCCGCTCGGCGGCCGGGCCTGGGAGCCCGCCGACTCCACGCTGCCCGAGGTCGCCCGCACCGCGCTGGTGGTCAACCTGCTCACCGAGGACAACCTCCCCAGCTACCACCGCCAGATCGCCACCCTCTTCGGCCGCGACGGCGCCTGGGGCACCTGGGTCCACCGCTGGACCGCCGAGGAGGCCCGGCACGGCACCGCCATCCGCGACTACCTGCTCGCGACCCGCGGCGTCGACCCGTACGACCTGGAGCGCTCCCGGATGGCGCACATGAGCCAGGGCTACGCCTCCCCGCACGAGGACGACCCGCTGCACGCCATCGCGTACGTCGCCCTCCAGGAGCTCGCCACCCGCATCTCGCACCGCAACACCGGGCGGATCAGCGGCGAGCCGGTGTGCGAGGCGCTGCTCGCGCGGATCGCGGCGGACGAGAACCTGCACATGGTCTTCTACCGCAACCTGCTGGCCGCGCTGCTGGAGATCGCCCCGGACGAGGCGATGCGCGCCCTGCGCGACGTCATCGCCGACTTCCGCATGCCCGGGCACGGCATCCCCAACTTCGCCCGCAGATCACGGGAGTTGGCGCTGGCCGGCGTGTACGACCCGCGCATCCACCACGACGAGGTGCTGCTGCCGCTGCTCCGCCACGTCGGGGCCCTCACCACCCCCGGCCTGTCCGGCGAGGGCGCCCGCGCCCAGCAGGAGATCGCCGGCCTGATGGCCCGGCTCGACACCACCGCCCGCCGCTTCGTCGCCCGCCGCGAGGAGCACGAGTGCCGCCGGCTGGTGAGAGCGGGGGCCTGAACGGCGGGATAGCCGCGGGGAAAGCGGCGGGAAAGCCGCAGGAAAGAGGGCGCGCGGCCCGGAGCCGCGCGCCCGCCCCCGTCGTAAGCGGCCTTAGGCCGTGCGGAAGGTCAGCACCACGTTGTGGCCGCCGAAGCCGAAGGAGTTGCTGAGGGCGAGCAGCGGGCCGGTCAGGGGGAGGGGGCGGGGCTTGTCGCGGATGAGGTCGAGGCCGGCGTCGAGGGCGGCGGGGTCGGGGGTGTCGAGGTTGACCGTGGGCGGGGCGGTGCGCTCGTGGAGGGCCAGGACGGTCGCGATGGCCTGGACGGCGCCCGCCGCGCCCAGCATGTGGCCGGTCATCGACTTGGTCGCCGCGATCCCGGCGTGCCGCACCCGGCGGCCCAGGACCGCCGCGAGGGCCAGCGCCTCGGCGCGGTCGCCGACCGGCGTGGAGGTGGCGTGCGCGCTGACGTGCACCACGTCGGCGGCGTCGGCGCCCGCGTCGGCCAGCGCCGCCGTCAGGGCCTCGACCACGCCCCGCCCGGTCGGCTCGGGCTGCGCCAGGTGGTGGCTGTCGGCGGACCCGCCGTGCCCGGCGAGCTCGGCGTAGACCCGCGCCCCGCGCCGCTCGGCGTGCGCGGCCGACTCCAGGACCAGCACGCCGGCGCCCTCGCCGAGCACGAAGCCGTCCCGCTCGGCGTCGAACGGCCGTGAGGCCAGGGCCGGTTCGTCGTTGCGCCGGCTCATCGCCAGCATGTTGCCGAAGCCCGCGAAGGCCAGCGGGTGGATGACCGCCTCGCAGCCGCCCGCCACCACCACGTCGGCGCGGCCCCAGCGGATCAGGTCGCAGCCCCACGCGATCGCCTCCGCGCCGCTCGCGCACGCGCTGACCGCCGCGTGGGAGCCGCCGCGCGCGCCCACCTCCATGCCGACCCGCGCGCTCGCCGCGTTCGGCATGAGCTTGGGGATCGTCAGCGGCGACACCGCCCGCGCCCCGCCCGCGACCATCGCGTCCCAACTGCCCAGCAGCGTGTGCCAGCCGCCCACCGCGGAGCTGACCACGGTGGCCAGCCGCCGCGGCTCGACCCCGCCGCCGGGACCCGCTGGCCCGCCGAACCCCGCGTCCGCCCACGCCTCGCGCGCCGCGACCAGCGCGAACTGGCTCGTACGGTCCAGCCGCCGCGCCTCCACCCGGGTCAGGACGCCCTGCGGCTCGACCGCCGCGACCGCGGCGATCCGCACCGGCAGCTCCCGCGCCCACGCGTCCGGCAACGCCCGTACGCCCACCGTCCCGTCCAGCAGCGACCGCCAGAACGCGGTGGTGTCGCCGCCGACCGGGGTCGTCGCACCGAGCCCGGTCACGACGACACGGTTACCTGCGGCCACGGATGCCTCCTCGTGCGGGTCGCCCGCCGGTTGCGCGGCCCGGACGGCCGCCGCGCGTGCGTCAACGCACGCCGGTTCAAGTCAACTGCACGGACCAGCCGGCGACCGGCGTTGACGCCTGTGGCATACGCGTGAATTCCGCGCCCGCGGCCGGGCGTCGGGACATGCCCCGGCACGCGCACCGGTAGACGAAGTCGCCATGGCCTTCCTCTACGACACCTTCCGGCTGCTCGGCTCCCGCCCGCTGCGGGCCCTGTGGGACCTCGACATCCAGGGCGCCCACCACATCCCCCGGCACTCCGCGGCGATCGTCGCCGCCAACCACCTGTCCGTATGCGACGAGTATTTCCTGATGTCCGCGGTGCCGCGCCGGATGACCTTCTGGGCGAAGGAGGAGTATTTCGACGGTACGGGCGCGCGCGGCGCCGGCATGCGGCTGCTGATGCGCGGCCTCGGCGCGATCCCGGTCCAACGCGCCGGTGGCCGCGAGGCGTTGGCGGCGCTCGCGGCGGCGCTGCCGGTGCTGGAGGGCGGCGGCCTGGTGTGCATCTACCCCGAGGGCACCCGCTCGCCCGACGGCCGCCTCTACCGCGGCCGTACCGGCGCCGCGCACCTGGCGATCGCCGCGCGCGTGCCCGTCGTCCCGGTCGGCATCACCGGCACCGACCGCGTCCAGCCGATCGGCCGCCGGCTCCCGGCGTGGCGCCGCGGCGAGGTCACGATCCGCTTCGGCGCCCCGCTCACCCCGCCCGCCCCCGACGCGGCCGGCTCGCCGCTGCGCACCGCGCTGGGCTTCACCGCGGCGGTCATGGAGTCCGTCCGCGAACTGAGCGGCCTGCCCTACGCCGGTACGTTCGCGCCGCCGCGGCCCAGGACGGCCGTGCCCGCGGCCTCCTGAGCCGGCCCGGCGGGGGCGCCCAACTCCGCGGTGATCAGCGGGAAGACGTCACGTGCGGCGTCCTTGCCGACGAAGACGTCCTGGTGGCCGTACCCCTCGACGATGTGCAGCCGGTGCCCGCGGCCCGGCTGCCGCGCCGTGAAGTGCTCGTAGGAGCGGACCTGGCTCACCGGGTCGAAGCATGCGTTGGCGGCGCCGGTCAGGAAGACCATGCGCGCGTCGCTGCGTACGTCCGCGGCGCCGAAATCCGCCGGCAGCAGCGGGTTTCCGGTGACGGAGACCAGCCGCCCGGCCCGTACGCACGCCGACATCTGCCGGAAGAAGTCCACCGGGCACCAGCCGAACTCGCCGCCCAGCCAGGTGTGCGTGGCCTCGTCCAGGTTCTCGTGCCGCCACAGCGTGGGGTGCCCGGCGCCGAACATGAAACTGGCCATACGGCACACGCCGTTGCCGCACTCGCGGTGCAGCACGCCGGCCGCCGCGCACGTCAGCGCCGGGACCAGGCCGCGACGCGAGTTGGCCCACTGGGCGTCGACGTAGCTGCTGACGGCCCCGAACAGCGGGGTGAGCAGCCGGAGTTTGCGGGCGGCGGGGCGCGGCACGACCGGGTGCAGCGACACCGCGGTGGAGACGAACGTCTCGACCTGCGGCACGAGCCCGGCGATCAGCGCCATCACGAAGCTCGTCGCGCCCTGGCAGTGCGCGACGACCGCCAGCCGGTCCGCGCCGGTGCGCCGCAGCACCTCGGCGACCGCCGCCGGGTGGTCGTACGCGGCGGCGTCGTCCAGCGTCCAGCGCGTCCGCGGCCGGTCCACCGCGGCCCGCCAGCTCTCCAGCCACACGTCGAACCCGGCGGCGAGCAGCGCGTCCACGACCGTCCGCGCGGTGGGCGGCCGGAAGCTCGCCGCCCGCACCCCGGCGCCGTGCACCAGCAGCACCGGGCCGCGCGTCGGGGCCTCGGGCCCGCGGACGTTCAGCAGCCGGCACCAGGTGCCGTCGCCCGCCCGGAACGGCACGACGTGCTCGCCGCCGGCGGCCCCCCGCGTATCGCCCGAAGCCATGTCGCCGTGCTGTGCGCCCACTTGATCGTCCTGTCGTACTGGTAGTGGCTGTATCCGTCTGTATCCGTCTATATCCGTCCGCTCACGGACGGCCTGCGGCGGACGATACCGACCGAATATCGGGAATGTGGCTGGCAGTTGAGTGAATTGCCCGGAAGCGGAGTGGTGGATTCCGGGTGACGCGATCATGTGCGGTTGACTGACCGGGACTTACCCTCCGACCGCCGGTGGCGGGGTGTTCCCGCCGCCCGCGCGCGTCCGACCTCCCCGGGAGCCCCGCACACATGAGCACGCTGATCACCGACGGCAGCCGGACGTACGCCGCCGAGGCCGCCGCGCTGGTACGCCCGCGCGACGCCGGCGAGGTCGCCGACGCGCTGGCCCGGGCGCGGCGCTCGGGCACCCCGGTGTGCGTCCGCGGCGGCGGCTACAACCAGGGCGGCCTGGGCCTGGCCGAGGGCGCCGTGCAGATCGGCACCGGCGGCCTGGACCGCATCCTCGACATCGACGTCGCCGCCCGCACCGCCCGCGTCCAGGCCGGCGTCACCTGGGACCGGCTGCGCGAGGCCCTCGACCCGCTCGGCCTGTCGCCGCGCGTGACGCAGAGCTACGGCGTCTTCACCGTCGGCGGCTCGGTCGGCATCAACGCGCACGGCCGCAACATCGACACCGGCGTGCTCGCCGCCACCGTCGTCTCGCTGCGGGTCATGCTCGCCGACGGCGGGATCGTCGACGCCGACCGCACACGCGACCCCGACGTCTTCCGCCTCGTCCTCGGCGGACTCGGCCTGGTCGGCGTCCTGCTGGACGTCACGATCGAGCTCACCGAGAACCACGAATACCGCAAGTCGCGGGTCGCGGTGATGCCGACCGGCGAATACCCGCGCGTGCTGCGGGAGGTCACCGCCGACCCCGGGATCCACTTCCACTACGCGCGGCTCGCCGTCACCCCCTCCGAGCTGTGGGACAAGCTGCTGTGCGTCGACTACCGGCTCACCCCCGGCGGCAACTCCCGCGAACCCGTGCGCAGCGAACCGCTCGGCCGCGCCGACCTGCTCAAGCAGCGCGGGCTCTTCCTCGGCTGCACCTACAGCGCGTGGATGCGCGAACGGCGCTTCGGCTGGGAGGTGCAGCACCGGGCCCGGATGGAGACGGTGCGGCGCAACAACGTCGCCAAGGAGTCCATCCAGGCGCTCAGCATCCCGCGCCGGCGGTCCGGCTACTGGCTCCAGGAGTTCTTCCTGCCCGTCGAGAACCTCACCGCCTTCCTCGACGCCGGCCGGGCGGTGCTGCGCGCGGCGGACTTCCAACTCCTCAACACCACACTGCGGTTCGTGCCGCGCAACACCGACGCCTTCCTGTCGTACGCGACCGGCGACCGGGTCGCGGCCGTCGTCTACTTCCGGCAGCCGCTGAAGGACGCGGCGATCGCCCGCACGGTGCAGGTGATGCGGCGGCTGCTGGACGAGGCGCTGGCGCTCGGCGGGACGTACTACCTGAGCTACCACCGGTACGCGACCGCCGGGCAGCTGCTGCGGGCGTACCCGCGGATCGAGGACTTCTTCCGCTACAAGCACAAGCTCGACCCGGACGGGCTGTTCCGCAACCAGTTCGCCGAGCAGTACGCCGAGCTGGACCCCGAACGGGCCTTCTGAGCCCGGCGCTTGCTCCCGCCGACCCTGTGCCGACCCTCGAAACCGCCCGTGCCCGGAGGCACTTCACCATGCCCTTGACCACCGCCCCCGACGATGACGACGACGGTGCCGCCGTGCGGCGCGGCGCCCTGCGCGCCCTGGACCAGGGCCTGTTCGGGCCCGGATCGGTGAGCTGGAAGGTGTGGGCGGCGCCCACCGCCCTCATCGGCTTCCAGCGCGCGATCGTCCTGGAGCACCTGGACCCGCTGCTCGCCGCGGCAGCCGCCGACAGCGGCGGGATGTACCGCAACCCGCACGGCCGCTTCGACCAGACCTTCGGCTACCTGCTCACGATCGCCCTCGGCGACTCCCGCACCGCCGTCCGCACGGCGCAGGCGGTGACCCGCATCCACACCCGGGTCACCGGAACCGACCCGGTCACCGGCCGCCGCTACAGCGCCAACCACCCGGGCACGCAGCTGTGGGTCCACGTCGTCGCCTGGCACTCGATGCTGCGCGCGTACGAGGACTTCGGTCCCGGGCGGCTCGACGAGGCCGAGGAGCGGCGCTACTGGGCCGAGTGCGCGACCGCCGCGGAGCTCCAGACCTGCGGGCCCGCCGGCGTCCCCCGCTCCCGGGAGGAGGCCGCCGGCTACTTCGCCCGGCTGCGCCCGGCCCTGTGCACGTCCGAGCGCGCCAACGACGGCATGCGGTACCTGCTGTGGCCGCCGCTGCGCGCGGTCGGCGCCCGCCTGTGGGCCGTCTCCCGGGTGACCGCGGCGCTCACCCTCACCACGATGCCGGACTTCTTCTGGCGCACCACCGGCTTCCCCCGCCCCCGCCTCACCCACGCCGCCGTCCGCGCCTGCCGCCCCCTGCTGCGCCTCACGATGCGGCTGGCCGCCCACCCCGCCCCCGCCACCGCCCTGACCTCGGCGATCGCCCCGACCTGCGGCCACATCCTGCGCGCCCACCACGCCGCCCGACCGCCGCTGCACCCGGCCACCTTGACCCCGGCCGAGGCCAGGAAGCGCTACGGCGCCCCTCGCACCCGCGAGCCGGCGGCGGTGTCCTGAGCGGAACTGCGGACCGCCGCGTACGCGTCACCTTCCCCGTACGGGCCGCACGGCCGCCCTTGCCCGGGCGGCCGGGGCGCCGTCCTGTCCGTGCCGCGGCGTTCGAGGGGGTCGCCGCGGCGCGGCAGGCGCGCTGCGGGCCCGCGTGCCCCGAAGGGCACCGATTTACGCCCGAATTGCCCCCACATCGCGGTTGCTTTACTCAACCGTACGCGTAAGCGATTACGGCGGCCATTCCCGCGCATCCGTCCAGCCGACTGACGTCCCATGCGTTTCTGGGGTAGCGCCACGACTCATTCGGAACCGCCGCACACAGCTCGCCGCAAAATGCTGACGTGAGACACGTCAGGCGATAGTCTCAGCCGCCCACCTGCAATTGTCCATAAGCACAGGGAGACATCACGCCATGACGTACGAGGTGCCGCCGCCCCCCGGACCGCCGGCCACGCCGCCGAAAGCGGGCGGCCGGCCCGGGGGCTCGTTCGACCCCGCATCCGTCAATCGCCTCGACTGGGCGATTCTCGGTATCGGGCTCATCGTGTTCATCTTCTCGTTCTTCAGCTACTACACGCTGGATTACAGCAGCATCGGCCTGCCCTTCAGCAAGAGCTACGGCGCCTGGCACTGGGACGGCGGGCTGTTCCTCGCGTGGTTCGCGATGGCCTTCAGCGTCGTGGCCGCCGGGATCCTCGCCCTGAGCATCTTCGCGCCGACGGTCTCGCTGCCGGCGGCCCCGCGGGTGCTGACCCTGCTGGCCTTCGGGGTCAGCTTCGTCCTCTACGTCATCGCGATCTTCGCGCACGACGACTTCGGCGACGTCCTCAGCCACGGCTTCAGCTTCTGGCTGAGCCTGGTCCTGGCCGGCGTCGGCACGGTGCTCGCGCTCATGCGGGCCCAGCAGACCAACACCGCACTGCCGGGTCCGCTGGCCGGCCTGCCGCGCGTCGGCAACTGACCTCCCCCCGCACGCCGGGCCGTCTGCCCCCCAACTCCCCGGGGCAGGCGGCCCGACGCGTTTCCCGGCTACCGGCTACCGGCTAGCTGTGGCTACCGGTTGCCGGCTACCGGGTCAGTGCATCCAGAGCAGGTAGAGGTTGTTGGTGCCGTACTCGCAGATGTAGACCGGGCCGTGGATGGGCGCGTTGGCCTGGGCGGCGGCGACGCAGCTGTCGTACGTCGGGTAGTAGCCCATGAACATGAAGCCGCTGCCGGGCGGCGGGGACGCCTGGGCGGTCGCGGTGGCGATACCGAGGGCGAGGACCGCGCCGGCGGCGGCGGTGGCCGCCCGGGTCAGGAACCTGGTGCGCATGTGGATCACAACTCCTTTCCGCGGCAGGCGGAAGCGCCCGCCGAGTGGGCAGGGTGTGGTGCAGGGGGAACGCGCGCGCGGGATCAAGGGTGCCGGGTGGCGGCCGGGTACTCAATAGGTCCAGACCAATTGGTGAGCGTGAGGCGTCTGGGGCGGTCGGCGACCGCTCAACTTCACCTCTGCGCGGGGGAGTTGGACGGGCCCGTGCGCGCATGCGGGTAGGCCCGTCCGAAGTGCGCCCGCTCCGGGTGGGAGTTCAGCCGCCGCCGAGCGGGGCGGTGGGCCCGGCGCCGGCGAGCAGGCCGTCGACGAAGACGCGCAGGCCGTGCGGATACGTGTCGCGTACGGCCAGTTCGTGCCAGCGCCGCCCCACTGCCGCCAGGTGCGGGACCTGCGCGGCGTCGAACTCCCAGCGGAACTGCGGCAGATCGCCCTCCGCCTCGCGGCGCCGGGTGCGGGCGCGCACCAGGATCTCGCCCACGGTGTAGTACCAGACGCTGCGGAAGAGGTCGACGCCCTGCTCCTGGGTGCAGCCGAGGTCGGCGGCGCCGGAGAGGATCGCGTCGACCATCCACAGCGCGGACTCGTCCAGCAGGCCGACGAAGCCGTCCGTGGTGAGGACCTCCGCGGCCCAGGGCCAGCCGGCGAGCGCGTCGTGCATCGCGGTCGCGGCGAGCACGATGCGCTCGCGCGGGTCGGCGGGCATCGGCGGGCGCTCCAGCTGCTCGACGTGGTGGTTGAGCAGCTGGACGAGCAGGTCCTCCTTGTCGCGGATGTGGTGGTAGAGCGTCGTCGCCCCCACGCCGGTCTCGGCGGCCAGCCGCCGGATGGTGAGCTTCTCCCATCCGTCCCGGTCGATGAGCCGGCGGGCCGAGCTGAGGATCTCCGCCCGCGAGGTGCGCGGCGGCCGACCGGTGCGTTTCCCTGCGGGGGCGGTGGGTGGCATCCCCCCATCATGCCCCGCGCCCCCCGCCCACGAGCCGCGGCCCGCGCCGCGGGGCGACCAGCAGGGGCGCGGGGAGCGGCGTGGCCAGCTGTAGGTGTGGCCGGCCGTATGCGGCCCGCGGGTCGCCACCGTCCGGAAGGGGCTGTCCGGTCCGATCCGGACCACCGGCCGGGGCGGGCCGCCCTGCGGCGCAGTCGTAGGCGCCCCTGCGGCCGGGCGTGCTTCTGGCCTGCGCGGATGCGCATACGGCTGGGCGGTGCTACTTTCGGAACATGTTCCTAAAGGCGAGTGCGGCACGGTCACGCCGAGAACGGAGAGCACGATGAGCACACGAAGCCCTGCGGGCGGCAGCCCGCGGAACGACGGCTCCGCGGCCGGGGGCGCGGCCGAATTCGGCGCGGGCGCGGGCGCGGGCGGCGGCGGTGACGGCGTCGGGGCCGGTGGCGCCGGCGGGCGGGCCGGGGTCACGCTCGCCGTGGTCGCCGTCGTGCAGTTCATGGTGTCGCTGGACGTCTCCGTCGTGAACGTCGGGCTCCCGCGGATCGCCTCCGGCCTCGGCTTCGACGCCGCCGGGCTGACCTGGGTCATCCACGCGTACGCCCTCACCTTCGGCGGGCTGCTGCTGCTCGGCGGCAAGGCGGCCGACGCCTTCGGCCGCAAGCGGGTGCTCACCCTCGGGCTCGTCCTCTTCGCGCTGGCCTCGCTCGCGGGCGGCCTCGCACAGGAGCCCGGCGAGCTGATCGCCGCCCGGGCCGTCCAGGGCGTGGGAGCCGCCACCCTCGCCCCCGCCGCCCTCGCGCTGCTCACCGCCACCTTCCCCGGCGGGCGCGAGCGCGTGCGGGCCTTCGGCGTGTGGAGCGCGACGAACGCGGCCGGCGGCGCGCTCGGTGTCGTCATCGGCGGGCTGCTCACGCAGTACGCGAGCTGGCGCTGGGTGATGTTCGTCAACGTACCCATGGCCGCCCTCGCGCTCGCGCTGGCCTGGCGCGGGGTCGCCGGCGACACCGCCGGCAGCCGGCGCGGCGGCCGGCCCGACGCGCTCGGCGCGGTCCTGGCCACCGGCGGCATGACCCTGCTGGTCTACGGCGTCGTCCGCACCGACCAGCACGGCTGGACCTCCGTGCAGACGCTTCTCACCCTCGCGGTCGCCGTCGCGCTGCTCGTCGCCTTCGTCGCCGTCGAGCGCGGCACCCGCCGCGAACCCCTCATCCGCCTGGGCCTGTTCGCCAACCGCTCGGTCTCCGGCGCCAACGGCTTCAACCTGCTGGTGGGCGCGGCCATGACGCCGGCCTTCTACTTCGTCTCGCTCTACCTCCAGCGCGTCATCGGGGAGGGCCCGGCGATGACCGGTGCGATGTTCCTGCCCTTCACCTTCGCGCTGATCGCCGGCTCCGTCCTCGCCGTCAAGCTCGGCTACCGCTATCCGCCGCGCGGGCTGCTCATCGCCGGCGGGCTGCTCACCGCGGTGGGCCTGGCCTGGTTCGGGCAGATCAGCGCGGGCGGCTCCTTCGCCGCCGACGTCCTGGGCCCGTCGCTGGTCGCCGGCACCGGCTTCGGCCTGTGCCTCGGCCCGGTGGTCTCCACCGCGACCGCCGGCGTCGCCCCGCACGAGGCCGGCACCGCCTCGGGCCTGCTCAACAGCTCGCGCCAGGTGGGCGGTTCGCTCGGCCTCGCCGCCCTCGGCACCGCCGCGGCCCACCGCACCGGCGACCACCTCACGCTCGCGTCCGCCAACTCCGGTTACGCCCTGGGCCTGACCCTCGGCGCGGCCCTGCTGCTCGGGGCGATCGTCATCGCCGCGACCGTACTGCCGCGCCGCCTCCCGCCGGCCCAGGCCGCGACCCCCGCCGGGGACCGCGACCTGACCCCCGCGCTGGACTGACGCCCTGCCGACTCCCCCGCCGGCGCACCGCGTTCCCGCCTCCCGCCGGCCCGTGGCCCCCGGCGCGGAGGCACGCGGTGGCCGCCGGCGGGGGTCCACGCCGGGGGAGCGCCCGCGACGCAGCCGGTCGGTTTTCGAGAAGCCGCCGCCGCGGGCGCTCCCTAGCATGGGTCCCACCCCGGGCGGCGGACGGCCGCCGGGCCGGAGAGGACCACCGCGATGCAGGCCAGCAGCAAGAACACGTCGGGCGGCGGCGCGTCGTACGACGGCTTCACCGAGGACGAGCGCGCCGCGATGAAGGACCGCGCGAAGGAGCTCAAGGCGGAGGGGGCCGCGCGGCGCGGCTCCAAGGCGGGCAAGGGCGCCGACACCGAGGCGGAGGTGCTCGCGAAGATCGCCGAGCTCCCGGAGGCCGACCGCGTCCTCGCCGCCCGCGTGCACGCGCTCGTCCGCGCCGCCGCACCCGGGCTGACGCCGAAGCTCTGGTACGGCATGCCCGCGTATGCGCGCGACGGCAAGGTCGTGTGCCACTTCCAGAGCGCGCACAAGTTCAAGACCCGGTACGCCACGCTCGGCTTCAGCGACCAGGCCCGTATCGACGAGGGCACGATGTGGCCCACCGCGTACGCCCTGACGGCGGATCTGACGGCGGCCGACGAGGAGCGCATCACGGCGCTGGTGCGGCAGGCGGTGAGCTGACCGCCGCTCCGTCAGGCGTTCTGCAGCGCCAGGGAGCCCGAGGTGACGGTCACGGCGACATGGTGCGAGGCGGCGTCGTCGCGCGGGACCTGCACCTGGACGTCGGCGGACGTGGCGTTCGTGCTGACCGCGTAGCCGCCGTCGACCTGCGGCAGCCGTACGGCCACGGACGCGGAGGTCGCGTGCAGGTCGAGGTCGCCCGGCGCGGCGGAGAACCCGAGGTCGGCGCTGCCCGACGTGAGGGTGACGTCCGCGTGCGCCGGGTGCAGCGCGTGCGTCGTGAGCCGCAGTGACGAGCCGGTGAGGCTCACCTCGTCCCCGCCGAGCCCGTCCACGTCCGCCTCCCCCGAGGTCTGCCGCAGCCGCAGGCCGGTGTGCTCGGGGACGACCAGCACGAGGTCGCCGTCGCATGGCTGCGGGGCGCCGCCTTCGTCGGCGCAGCTCACCGTGAGGGTGCCGCCCCTGCCCTGACCACCGCCGGCCCGCACGAGCGCGGGCCGGCCGTCAGCCCGCTGAAAGCTCCCGCTGACCTCGCGGGCGCCCGGCTCCGCGGTGACCCGCACCCGCCCCGACACCCCGTCGAGCACGACGCTCCCGGCATCCCCACCACGAAAGGTGCTTCCCCCGCGAAGCCGCGAACCGCCGCCGACCCCATGCCCGTACGCCCACCCCCCACCATCCCCGCCCACCCCAAGCCCAACCCCAACCGCGAGCACCAAAACGGCCACCCCCACCAGCCCCACCCGCAACCCCCCACCCACCGCGCGACCTTCCACGCCATCCGCCACCGGACCCGCGCTGGGAGCATGCCCCGGCGGGGCGGGCGCGCCGTCCGGCGCCTCGCCCGACGCGGGGCCCGCGGACCGGCCGCCGGACCGGTCGCCGGGCCGGGGGGCATGGCTTTCATCTGCTGCCTCCATGACGGGCATCCTGCCCGCGACCCACCAACCCACACGCCCCCGCCCCCCGCCGGCCAGCCGCCCGACAAGGGCGGCAGGGACCGGACCCCCACCCACCTCAGCTCCGACCGGCGGCCAGAGGCCCGACGCGAGGGGAGGAGATCGGGCCCCCACCCACCCCCACCCCCACCAGCGGCCAGAGGTCCGACAAGGGCGGCAGGGACCGGACCCCCACCCACCTCAGCTCCGACGGGCGGTCAGAGGCCCGACGAGAGCGGCAGGAACCTTGGCCCCACCCACCCGAGCCCCCACCGGCGGCCAGAGGCCCGACAAGGGCGGCAGGGACCGGACCCCCACCCACCCGGACCCCCACCGGGGGCCAGAGGCACGGGGCGAGCGGCAGGGACCGGGCCCACCCACCCCCACCCCCACCCCCCACCGGCGGTCAGAGGTTCGGCGCGAGCGGGAGGGGCTGGTTCGGGGGGTGCCCCCGCAGGACTGCGCACGACAAGAGGTCACCGGAGACGCAGCGAGGTCGATGTGCGCAGTCCGAGGAGGTACCCCCCGAAGCGGCCCCGACCCCACCACCACCCCCCGAACGGCACCCGCACGCCACCCCGCACAGAGCCCGACCCCCACGCCCCGACCCCCCTCCGAGCAGAGACTACCGCCCGCGTTCCCGCAGCTCAGCGCACCGCCCCGACCGATCACCCCGTCCGGTTTGCGGGCATATGCCCGAGATGCCATTCTGAAGATCCACCCGAAACGAAGGAGATGGTTCCATGGCTACGGAGCTGACAGCCCCCGTCGAGACGGCCCTCGCCGTCGAGGTCGAAGGACTGCTGGATTCCGCAGAACCTGAAGGCATCTACCGAGACACCCGCGAGTGCGGCGGCGGCCTGCTCCTCGCAGGGCTCCTGCTCATCTCGCCCCCGACGCCCCGTCCGACGAAGACGGACGCCCGCTGACGGCTTAGGGGAGAGCATTGGTCGAGCAGGCGCAGGAGAACTCACCCCTGAGCGCTGCGGTGGCCGATGTCGCCAACGGAGTCGCCCTCGCCCTTGACGGCGGGGGCGGCTCCTACGCGCTGTCGGCCCTTCTCGCACAGGACGACCGGGTCGCGCTCGCCGCGATCCGGGTACTGGGCGCGGACGTCCTCGCGCCCTACGCACTGGGCCGCGCCGCGGGTGGCGGCCCGGACGGGCAGAGCGCCGGCGGCCCGGACGGGCAGCTCGTCCGCCGGGCGCTCGCCGCGTACCCGCCGGGCGCGGACGCCTCCGACGTGTCGCGCTGGAGCTACCAGGGGCTCGCCGAGGCGACCCGGGCCTTCCTCCCCGATGAGGGGACGTCCGGGTACTCCGGTACGGAACCCGCCGGCGGCGGCGCGAACCCCGCGGACGGACAGCCGTACGCGGACCGCTTTTCGTACTCACTCTCACCGGAAAACGCCGGCCCCGCGGGCTCCCCGAACCCCGCGAACCCCGCCAGCCCCGCAGGCTCCGCAGCCGACGCCTGGCTGCGCGACGCCCCCTGGCCAAAACTCTCGCACCGGGCCTCCCAGCTCGCCGCCCTCGCGCTCCCCGGCCTCGCCCCCGCGCTGGCCGCCGGGCTCGCCGCCCGGACGGAGGATCTGGCCAGGGGTTTCGTCCGGGCGGTGCGGCGGCGCGACTGGTTGCAGGCCGCGGGCGTCGGGCGCTGGCTGGTGCGCGCGCCCGACGTACCCGACAGCCTCGGCCTGGAAGCGGGCATGGTGTACGTGCGGCGGATGAGCGGCGGCGACCCGCGGGTCGCGCTGCACGCGCTGGCCGCCCGGCGCTTCCCCGGCGGCGGGTCCCGGTGAGCCGCGGGCGCTCCGCGGGGTCCCGCGCGGCCCCGCCCGCCGACACCGCGCTGCTCGACGACGTCGCCGCCGGCGCCCTGCGGTGGCTCGACGCGATGCGGCCCCACTTCCGCCTCCCGGCCGACGTCACGACCGACGCCGACCCCAACCTCACCCTCAAACCCCTGGGCGAACTGGCCGAGTTGGCGCAGGTCATCCACACCCTGCACCCGCTCGCACCGCTACGGGACGCCGCCGCCGAGCTGTTCGCGTTCGCGTGGAAGGAGACCCGCGACGGCGAGCTCTTCGCGGAGCTGGTGCGCGGCGAGCCCGTCGCCACGTATCCGGTCGAGCTGTACGGGGTGTTCGCCCGGGTCGGGCTACGGCACCCGGGAGCCGAGGAGTTGATCGAGGCGACGACCGCCCTGCGCCGCTGGCGGGTCGCCCGCGAGGACCACACCCGCACCCTCGGCGTCCTCAACGCCGAACTGCGCATCGGCCTGCCGCCGCACGCCGACGCCGCGGACGTCCTCGCGCACACCGGCCTCGGCATGCGCTCCGAGCCGTGGGCGCTGGACCGCAAGGCCGCGTACGGCATCACGCACGACGTCTTCCACCTCACCGACTGGGGCCGCGCCCCGGGCCGGCTGCCCGACCGGCTCGCGGACTACCTGCGGCTGTGGCTGCCGGCGTGGACGGTGAGTTGGGCGGAGGAGCGGCTGTGGGACCTGGTGGGGGAGTTCCTCGCGGTCGCCGCGTGCCTGCCGGGCGCGCCCTACGACGCCGCGGGGTGGGCGGAGTTCGCGGCGGCGCGCGGCGCGGGGGACGCGGTGCCGGAGTCCGGCGAACCGCCCGGGCCCGATGCGACGCCGGGGGAGCGGTTCACCGCGTGCTACCACTCCACGCTGGTGGCCGCGTTCGCCGCGACGCTGGCCAGGGCGGCGGTGGGGCGCTCGGGGGCCGGCGGCCCGGCGCCGACGAGCATTGCGGGTGCCGCCCGCGGGGGCGGCCCGGCCGCCATGACGACCCTCACCGGAAGCGAGAAGAGCCCGTGACCGCCGCACCCTCCCCAACAACCCCCGCGCCCCCCGCCCTTCTGCACGCCGTCGGCGACCGCGCGCTGGCCTGGCTGGACGCCCACCGCGAGCACTTCCGGCTCACCGAGGAGGACCGCGCGACCGGCCGCGGCATCGTCGAACGCCTCAAGCCCGTGGGTGAGTTGGCGATCAACATGCGGGTGCTGGCGCGCGAGGGCGTGGCCGGCTCCCGGCAACACGACGCGTCCGTACGGCTGCTGGACCACGCCTGGCGCGACCTCCTCGACGGCGGCAACCTGCTCGCCGAACTCCAGCGCCAAGAGCCCATGTCGCCGGTGCCGTTGGAGATCTACGCGAGCCTCCACGAGCTGGGCCACCGGCACCCGGGCCTGGAGGAGGCGATCGACCTCGCGCGGATGACCCGGAGTTGGCAGGCCCTGGAGATGATGCCCAACCGGCGGCTCGGCGTCCTCAACGCCGAACGCAAGATCGGCCTTGTCCCCAGCGGCGACCCCGAGCAGGCGCTCGCGGCGACCTGGCTCGGGCGGATGCCCGAACCCTGGACGGTGCAGCTGCACATGGCGTACGACATCACGCACACCGTCTTCCACCTCACCGACTGGGGCGCGGCCCCCGACCGCATCCCGCCGGCCCTCGCGGACTACCTCACCGCCTACCTCCCGGCGTGGCTCGCCGACTGGTCCGAGCTCCACCACTGGGACCTGGTCGGCGAGTTGCTGGTCGTCGACGCATGCCTGCCGCGCCCCACCCTCGACGCCGACCTCTGGACCCGCTACGCCGCCGCGCAATCCCCCACCGGCGCGATGCCCGTCCAGGGCGCGATGCCCACGGGCTCCCCGTCCGACGTCTTCGACCAGGTCCACCACCCCACCCTGGTCGCCACCTTCGCCTCCGCGATGGCCACCTCCCGCGCCCTCACCGCAGACCTCCCCACATGACCCCCACCCCTGACGCCGCCCTGCCCCGCCTCCTCACCACCGCCGTCTCCCGCGTCCGTGCCCCGGACGTGGTGCTGGCGGTAAGCCGCGCCGGCACGAGGACCTACGCCTCGGGCGGTACGGTCCCGCTCGGGGTGGGGCAGGGGCCCGGCGCTTGCTCCGAGCCCGGGCCTGCGGTGGGCTCGTACGCTCCCGGGCCCGCGGCTGCGGGCGGCGCGGGTTCGAACATGGGTGGGCAGGCGCCCGGCGGTTGCTCCGAGTACGGGCCCGCGGCTGCGGGCGGCGCGGGCCCGCTCGGGGACGGACCGGCACCCGGCGCTTGCTCCGAGTACGGCCCCGGGGGATACGTCCCCGGTGGCGGGCTCCCGGTCGGCGCCGGTCCCCGCGGGGCCGGGCCCGCGCCCGGCTCACCTCCCGGGGGCCGGCCGGCGACCGCCGCCCACCCCGACTTGGAACGGCCGCACCACACCCCCAAACGCGAGGAGTTGGCCTACGGGCTCGGCTCGCTCACGAAGACGTTCACCGTCCTGCTTCTCGCGGACCTCGCCCGGGCCGGGGCCCTCGGGCTCGACGATCCGCTCGCCGCGCATCTGCCCGGCGTGCGGCTGCCGCCCGGCAACGCCCGGCGGATCACCCTGCGCCATCTGGCCACGCACACCTCGGGGTTGCCGCGGGTCCCGCGGGATCTGCTCGCCGGCGCGGTGCTGCGCCCGTACCGCAACGCCTATGCCGGCTACACCCGCGAGCGCCTGCTCGCCGCCCTCGCCGGCGCCCGCTTGCGCCATGCGCCCGGCACCCGCTGGCACTACTCCAACCTCGGCCTGGCCCTGCTCGGCCCCGCCCTGGAACACGCCGCCGGCGCCCCCTACGCCGACCTCCTCACCGCCCGCGTCCTGCGCCCCCTCGCCCTGACCTCCACCACCCTCGGCCCGGGCCCGCACCCCCTCGCCCCGGCCCACCGCGGCGACGGCCGCACCCCGCTGCCCCCGGCCGAGATGTCCGCCTTCGCCCCGGCCGGCGGCCTGTTCACCACCCCGGCCGACCTGCTGACGTACGCCGAGGCCCTGCTCACCCCACCCCCGAGCAGCCCCCTCGCCCCCGCCCTCGCCGACGTCCGGATCCCCCAACTCCGCCGCCGCACCCCCGGCCACCGCGCCGAGATCCACACCCTCACCTGGTACCAGCACCCCACCCCCGCCGGCCCCCTCCTCTTCCACGCGGGCGCCACCTTCGGCCAGCAGTCCTTCCTCGGCCTCCACCCCCCGACCCGCACCGCCGTCGCCGCCTTCGCCACCCGCCACGACCGCACCACCGCGGTCGTCCGCACGGCCTACACCCTCCTCCACACCCTCATCGCCCGCTGACCTCACGGCCGTTGCGGCCCGCCGTCCGGCTCACTCCACGATGTGCGGAACGAAGCGTGCGTAGCCGTCCGTGACGAGGGTGGAGGATTCGCGGATGCCGAGGCCGGCCGGTTCGCCGGCGATGACCCAGGCGCCGAGGACGGTGTGGTGGGTGGCGAAGGTGGGGAGGGGGGCGAGTTGCTGGTAGCAGTGGCGGTCGTGCGGGGGTGGGGGAGGGGGCGGTGGTGGGGTCGGGGACGGGGGGTGGACGGTGATGCCGGCGCCCTCGCGGCCGAGGAGGGGTTTGGCGACGTAGCCGGTGGTGGTGGCGAGGTCGCGGGGGGAGTCGAGGTAGGCGGGCAGGAGGTTGGGGTGGCCGGGGTTGAGCTCCCAGAGGACGGCCAGCAGCGCCTTGTTGGACAGCAGCATCTTCCACGCGGGCTCGATCCAGCACGTCGTGCCGGTGCCGCCGCCGTTGTCTAGGGTGTCGAGGACCTGCGGGCCGAACGGGTCGGTGGCCAGCCACTCCCACGGGTAGAGCTTGAAGCACGTGCGGATGAAGCCGAGCCGGGTGTCGACGAAGCGGCCGGCCAGGCTGTCCCAGCCGATGTCCTCGACCGGCAGCGCGACCGTGGGCAGGCCCGCCTGCTCCGCGGTCTCGCGCAGGTAGGCGACGGTCATCAGGTCCTCGCCGGCCTCGTCGGTCTCGGTGTGCGCGAAGTGCACCGGGCCGGGCGGCAGCAGGCGGGCCTGGTCGCGCCAGGCGTCGACGAGGCGTTCGTGCAGGGAGTTCCACTGGTCGGCGTCGGGGAAGCGGTCCTCCATCCAGAACCACTGCGCGCTCGCCGCCTCGACCAGCGAGGTCGGGGTGTCCGCGTTGTACTCCAGCAGCTTGACCGCGCCCGGGTCGCCGCCCGGCCCGGCGCCCCCGCCGTACCGCAGGTCGAACCGGCCGTAGAGGGAGGGGAGTTCGGCGCGCCGCCGCCAGGACTCGGCGACGAGGCCGGCCAACCGGCGGTCGGTGATGCCGAGTTCGGCGAAGCGGTCGTGCGCGACGATGTGCTCGGCGGCCTCCAGGCACAGCCGGTGCAGCTCGGCGACGACGTCCTCCAGCGCCTCGATCTCGTCGAGGGCGAAGGAGTAGTACGCGCTCTCGTCCCAGTACGGGCGCAGGCTGCCGTCCGGATGCCGGGTGAGCGGGTAGACGACGCCCTGCTCCTCGACGATCCGCTGCCAGTCCGCGCGCGGTGCGATGACGTGCCGCCGCATCGCGGCATCCCCTCCCCCTGGCGCCCACGTCAGCCGTGAACGCCCTCCTCGTGGCCGCCTATGCCGCCCCGGCTGACCCCCGACTTCTCGAAACTCCCGCCGTACGCCTTGCCGTTGTGGACCGAGCCGCCGTAGTAGTAGCGGCCGGGCCCGCTGTCGTGGCAGTCCTTGTCGGGCAGTTGCTTGTACGTCGTCGGGTCGACGCACCGCTTGTCCGGGTCGGAGGAGCACGCGACCAGGCTCGCCGCGAGCAGCCCCACCCCTCCCAGCACCACCGACGCCGACCGAAGACTCCGCTGACGTGACGCAGGCATGGTGAAACCCCCCGGTTGTTCTGCCGTTCACTCCCCAGCATCCTTGCACCCGCCGCGCCGCCTGCCACCCCCGGGGACGTGACCCGCGTACGCGCGGCGTGCGCGGCGCGCGCGCCGCCGTTCCCGTACGCCCGGAAAGGCCGGCGAATTCCTGCGTGCGCCGGCGGTTTCCGCCCGCGTTTCCGACCATCCCAATTGTGATGATCGGAAGCGGTCCACTTCCCGTGCCGGCTAATAGCCCGATAGGGCTGGTAATGCGCCGGGGAGTTGGCACACCGGCCAAAAATCGGCAAAGCTGGGCAAAGATTTCGGCATAAGCATATGCCGTACGTCCATGCCTTGCGCATGCCATCAGCAGGTACCGACCGACCGGGTACGACCCGGTACCACCAGGGAGAACGCGTGCAGTACGGAACCGCCCTGCGGAACGAGATCGCGTCCGCCGGCACCACCCCGCTCATCGGGGTCTACGACATGTATTCCGCCTCGATCGCCGCCCGGCACTACAACGGATTCTTCGTCTCCGGATTCGGCTTCGCCGCGTCCTACTACGGCCTGCCCGACATCGGCTTCATCGCCTGGCCGGACATGGTCGCCTTTGCGGAGCGGCTGCGGACGGCATTCCCCGCGCACCACCTGCTGGTCGACATCGACGACGGATACGTCGACCCGGAGGTGGCCTGCCACGTCGTGCAGCGGCTGGAGCGGTCCGGGGCGTCCGGCGTGATTCTGGAGGACCAGAAGCGACCGCGGCGCTGCGGGCACGCCGACGGCAAGCTCACGCTGCCGCTGGAGGAGTACCTGGAGAAGCTGGAGCTGGTGCTCGCCAGCCGCCGGGACCTGCTCGTGGTCGCCCGTACGGATGCCACGGAGGACGACGAAATCCTGCGCAGGGCCGAGGCGTTGGCGCGCACCGAGGCGGATGTCGTGCTCGTCGACGGGGTGCGCAGCGTCGAGTGGGTCCACCGCATCCGCGAGGTCATCGGCGACAAGCCGCTGCTCTTCAACCAGATCGGCGGCGGCAAGTCGCCGCGGCTGTCGCTCACGGAGCTGACCGCGCTCGGCGTGGACGTCGCCATCTACAGCACGCCGTGCCTGTTCGCGGCGCACACCGCGATCGAGGACGCGCTGGTGGGCCTGAAGGCGGCGGACGGCCGGCTGCCGGAGGTGCGCGGCGCCGGCGCGGTGGGCGTGGCCGCCTCCACGCAGCTGCTGGAGCGCAATATCAGCCGCCACCACCCGCTGCCCCCGCCGTCCGTCCCGCACACCGCCCCCGCGCCGGCCCGCCGCCCGGTCGGCGTCTGAGCGGCCGGGGCCACGGATGGGCTTCCGTTACGGGAGCGGCCACCGGCGTGCGGCCGTACGCAGGGCGGGCGTCGTCGCGGCGCTCGCGGCGGGGGTGCTCGTGGGCGGCGGAAGCGTACGGGTGGCGCTCGCGGCGCCGTGCTGCGACGGTGCGCCGGCCGGCTCGCAGGAGCCCGCCGACCTGGACGAGGAGCCGGAGCTGCCGGCGCCCTCGCACGGGTCGAACCACGGGCTCCTGATCATCGACAACTCCAACGCCGACTCCTGGCTCGAAGTCGACCGGACCCTCAACACGCTGCTGGACAGCCAGGGCACGGCGGGCAGCGACCACGACGGCGACGGCGACGACGGCAACAACGGCCACGACGGCAGCAACGGCGACGACGGCAGCGGCCACGGCAGCAACGGCCGCGACGTCGACACCGCCGCCGTCCCGCGCGAAGGAGCCCCCTGACATGCCCGCCCTACGCCTGCGCCGCCCCGGCGCCCCACCCCGTACGCCCGGGCACGAAGCACCGCCCGGCACCGGCACCGGCATCGCGCGCACCGCACCCCGCCCGTACCGCCGTGCCCTGCGCGGCCTCGCGCGCATCGCCGACCCCTACGTCCTCGCCCTCGCCGGCACCGTCGCGCTCGCCGCGGCGGTACCGGCCGAGGGCGGGGCGGCGGTGGCGGCGGGCCGCATCGCGGACGTCGCGATCGGCCTGCTCTTCTTCCTCTACGGCAGCCGGCTCTCGGCCCGCGAGGCGCTGGCCGGCCTGCGCGGCTGGCGGCTGCACCTGCTGATCCTCGCGGCCACCTTCGTGCTCTTCCCGCTGCTCGGCCTCGCGGTGGGCGCCGCCGCGTCGTCCCTGCTGACCCCGCAGCTCAGCACCGGCCTGCTCTTCCTCTGCGTCGTGCCGTCCACCGTCCAGTCGTCGATCGCCTTCACCTCCACCGCCCGCGGCAACGTCGCCGCGGCGATCTGCGCGGGCACGTACTCCAGCCTGCTCGGCATGCTGCTCACCCCGCTGCTCGCCGGCGGGCTCATCGGCCAGGCCGTCCGCTTCTCGGCGGCGGGCCTGGCCGCGCTCGGCCTGCAACTCGTCGCGCCCTTCCTGGCCGGACAGCTCCTGCGCCGCTGGACGCACGGCTTCATCGGCCGGCACAAACGCGTGCTGGGCCGGCTGGACCGGCTGTCCATCCTGCTGGTCGTCTACACCGCGTTCAGCAAGGGCATGGCCGAGGGCATCTGGCGCCAGGTCACCGCCCCGCGCCTGGGCGCGCTGCTGCTGCTCGAAGCGGTGATGCTCGCGCTGGCCCTCACCGCCACCTCGACCGCCGCCCGCCGCCTCGGCTTCCCCGCGGAGGACCGCATCGCCGTCGTCTTCTGCGGCTCGAAGAAGAGCCTGGCCACCGGCCTCCCCATGGCCGCCGCCCTCTTCGGCCCCCGCGCGGGCCTGGCGATCCTCCCCCTGATGCTCTTCCACCAACTGCAACTCGCCGTCTGCGCCGTCCTCGCCACCCACTGGTCCCACCGCAACCGTCCCCGGCAACATAGCCCCGGTGCCCCACCGGGGAGCGACGCAGCTCCCGGCCTGGTGTGACGCAGAGCACCAGCAGCATGGTGCTCTGCATGGCGAATAAGAGGGTGACGGTGACGACCCCCGAGGATCTCCTCGACGGGATCCGCGCCGAGGCGGCCGGCGACCGCGGAACTCCAGGGGCTGACCCTCCTGCACCGCGACCGGGGCTTCGAGTGCGTCGCCGCCGTCACCGGTCAGCCCCTCCAGCGGTACGGCCCCGAGGCGGGGAAATAGCGGCAGAGTGCCCGCCGGTGCGAGGCGGTCACCGCGACTGAGGCCGACCGGGACGCGCCGGTGTGTGCCTCCGCCTCGGCCCGGTGTGGAAAAAAGCGCCGGGGCCGTGCAACCCCCCATCGTCGTACGGGAGTACCTACGGGCGGACGTCCGGTCGGTACTGGAGCGCGCGGCGAGGTCGCGCGGTGAACGGAGGAGGGGTCGTACATGCGTGGGACGTATGTGAGGAGGGCGGTCGTGGCGGGAGCCGTCGCGGCCGTCGTGGGGGGCGTGTCGTTCGGGGCGTCGGCGTTCGCCGAGGGGGGTACGGCGGCGCACAACGCGCCCGCGCAGAAGGCGAAGCCGGCCGCCGCGAAGCCCGCCGTCAAGCCCGGCGCCGAGCCCGGCGCGCAGTCGGCCAAGGACACCGCGCCGAAGGTCGTACGGCAGCTCATCGCCAAGGGCACGGTGGACGGCCAGAAGTGGTCCGTCACCCAGGAGTTCTACGCCACCTTCCCGGCCGGCTACGAGGTCCCGGCGCCGCCGCCCGGGCTGCCCGGCGGCGCCTCGGACGCCACCTCGCTGCTGTGCCAGCGGATGGTCGTCAATGGTGTGCGCATCGACCACCAGGGCGGCCCCTGGTCGGACTGCCAGCCGGTGAACGGCGCGCACGACCCCGGCGCCAGCGGGGAGGAAGGGCTGTGGGGCCTGCACGACAAGGGCACCACCGGCGCCCGGCTGTTCGTCGCCAACCCGGCAGGTGATGTCGCGTACGGCGTCGTCACCCTCTCCGACGGCACGCGGCTGACCGCCCGCCGGGTGAGCGTGCCGACGACGGACTACGGCACCTGGGCCGTCGCGATCCCTGACGGCAGGACGATCGCCACCGTCGACGCGTACGACGCGCACCACCACCGCGTCAGCCACGAGACCGACTGGCGCTGACGGGCGACCGGCCCCGCGAGGGAGGGGACACGCGTTCCGTGCGGCGACCCGAAGGACCGGCGTCCGGTGCCGAATCCGGCGCCGGTCCCGACGCCGGCGTGCTCGGCGCCGCTCACCCGTCCCCTCCCTCCGGCAACGGCCGCCCCCGCAAGGGGGGTTCGGGCAGCGGCGGCGCCGCCGACGACGCGGACGCCGACTTCAGCCGCTTCGTCGCCGGCCGCTGGCGCGCCCTGACGCACACCGCCTACCTGCTCACCGGCGATTTCCACGAAGCGGAGGACCTGGTGCAGGCCACGCTGGTGAAGGTCTACCCGCACTGGCGCCGGGTGCGGCCGGACACCGCCGAGCAGTACGTGCGGCGGGCGCTGGTCAACACCAACCGCAGCCGGCACCGCCGCCGCCGGGTCGTCCACCTGCTGCTGCCCGCCCTGCCGGACCACTCCGCCGTCGAGCACGGCGCGGGCGGACCCGGTGGGGCGGGCGCGGGGGAGCGGGACGCGCTGGTGCGGGCGCTCGCCGAACTGCCCGAGCGGCAGCGGGCGGTGGTGGTGCTGCGCTACTGGGAGGACCTGTCGGCCGAGGAGGTCGCGGCGACGCTGCGCTGCTCCGTCGGCACCGTCAAGAGCCAGGCGTCCCGCGCGCTGGCCAAGCTGCGCAGGAGCCCGGCCCTCGCCGACCACGTCCCCGCGCCCCACGCGGCGCCGCACCTGCGTACCGTCGGTGCGGAAAGCCGCGGCTACGGGACGGGAGGCACCGGATGACCAGCCCCCCCAGCGGCCCCCGCAGCGGCCCCCCGAGCGGCCCCCGGGACGGCCACGGAAACGCCCCCCGGGACGGCCACGGAAACGCTCCCCGGGACGGCCACGAAAACGCGCCCCGGAACGCCCCCCGGACCCCCCCGCCGGCCCGCACCGCCACCCCCCAGGACGACATCGCCGCCCGCCTGCACACCGCCCTCGCCCGTACCCTCGCCGCCCGCGACACCTCCCCCGCCCCCGTCGACCGCATCCTCGCCGCCGGCCGGGTCCGGCGGGCCCGGCGCCGTACCGCCGCCGTCGCCGCGTCGGCCGCGTGCGTCCTGGCGGTGGGCCTGGCCGCGTGGCTGCCGCGCCTGGACGCCCGTACGGCCCCCGAGCCGGTACGTTCCCGGCCGCCGGTGACCGCAACGCCCCGGCCGTCGCAGGACTCCCTGGTCACCGCCCGGATCGCGCACGGCACGGTGGACGGCACCGCATGGTCGGTCACCCTCGAATACCGCCCGGGAATGCACCTGTTGTGCCAGCGGATGCTCATCGGCACCGAGCGCGTGGACAGTTCGGGCGGCCCGTGGTCGGACTGCCAGACGGTGCGCGGCGCGTACGACCCCGCCATGTCCGGCGAGGAGGGGCTGTGGGGGCTGTCCGGCAAGGGCACCGAGGGGCTGCGGCTCTTCGTCGCCAACTGCACGCCGGACGTGGCCTCCGGGGCCGTCACCCTCACCGACGGCACCCGCCTGACCGCCCCTACCGTCACCGTGCCCGGCACCGGCTACCGGGCGTGGGCGGTGGCGATCCCGGACCACCGCACCATCGCCTCCGTCGACCAGTACGACGCCGGGCAGATGCCGGTCAGCCACGAGACGCAGTGGCGCTGAGCGCGCCCGCCGGCCTCAACTCCCGCAGCGCGCGGCCACGTCCGGCGCGTAGCAGGGCGGGTAGCCGCCGCCGGCCATCACGTCCTGGCCCTCCCCGCGCAGCGCGAAGTCAAGGAAGCTCGCGGTGAGCGAGCCCGCGCGCGGCACCCCGTACGTATAGGCGTGCTCGATCTCGGTGAAGGGGTACGCGGGGTCCGCGCTGCCCTCGGTCCCGGGTGCGTGGCCGTCGATGCTGAGGACGCGCACGCCCTTGGACGTGGCGGCTGCCCTCGCCTCGCCGTAGCCGATGGCGCCGGGCACGGCCGCGACGGTCCGCAACACCTCGGCGGTGCTGTCGAGTTCGCAGCGGATGACCTTGTCGGAGGGGGAGTTGCGGGTGCGGCAGTCGCGTGAGGTGAAGGCGGGCTCGCCGTGGTCGTCGAGTATGCGGCGGCGGAAGATGTCGCGGGTGCCGGAGTCGGCGCTGCGGCTGACCAGCTTGATGTCGAGGTCCGGGCCGCCGAGTTGCCGCCAGTCGGTGATATCGCCGCTGTAGACGCGGCGGATGTCGGGGCCGGACAGGCCCGTGACGGGCACGTCGTCGTTGACGACGAGCGCGAAGGTGATGACGGCGGCCCGGTGGTCGGTCAGGCCCGGGTAACTCCCGTCCGGCTTGGGCCCGTCGGACATCGCCACGACCGCCGGCGCGTCCGCGCCCTTCCGCAACGCGTCGCCGGTTTCCGACAGTTGGCGTACGCCCTGCTCGCTTCCGCGCGCCTGCACGGTGATCGTGGCGTCCGGGCAGTCCGCCTCGTACGCCTTGGCGATCGCGGTCATGGCGGGCGCGAACGCGGTGGAGCCGGTGACCTTCAGCTCGCCGGTCGCGCAGCCGCGCGGCTGCGGGGTCTTCTCGCCGGCGACGATGATGGCGGCGAGCACGGTGACGCACACCGTCAGCAGCACGGTGATGACGCGCGCCGGGCGGCTGAAGGACGGCGGCTTCTCGTCCATCGGCACCGAGCGGTTGGGCTTGACCCGGCCGCCGGAGATGCCACCGGTGATCTCCACCCGGGAGTTGACCGGGCCGCCGGTGAGGCGGATGAGCAGCTTGTAGTGCTCGCCGGGGTTGAGCGGCACCCGCGGCAGGTACACCCGGTTGCCGTCGTGCCGTACGCCCGTGACGTCGTGGCCCAGCCGGAAGTGGTCGATCAGGGTGCTCGGGTCGGGCTGGGTGACCGCCGCGCTCTGCACCTGCCGGCCGGCGAACTGCACGGTCAGGCCGCGCTGCGGGTCGGGGTCGGTGTAGTCGCCGGTGCGGATGTCCTCGGCGCCGTCGTTCTCGATCCGCAGCAGCACCAGCGTCGCGTCGGGGGTGCGCGGAAGGGCGTTGAAGAGCTCGTTGTCGCCGTCGACGGCGATGTCCATCTGGACGCGGTAGCCGATGCTCTTGCCGCGCACCAGCCGCTCGTACCAGACCACCCCGATCGACACGAGCACACCGACCAGCGCGGTCGCGACGGCCACGACGTTGTCGGCGCTCAGGAAGTCCCCCACGGTCGCCCCGCCTCCCCCGGATGTGCGACGGCTCGGTCACCCTAGGCGGGCGGCGCGGGCACGGGGCCGGCTTCGCGAGCCGGTCACCGGATGTGCATCCGGCGTTCGCCGTGAGCAGCCGGAAGCCTTTGGGCCCAAAAGATCGGGCCCGCCCACCCGTTGGGGGTGGACGGGCCCGGCGGGTCCGCGGGGCGGGTCAGCGGACGTGGATCGTGACCGTGACGGTCTTCAGGACCGCGGGGAGCTTGGTCGTGTCGACCTTCAGGATCTCGCCGGTGTCGGTCTGCCCGGTCGCCGGGAGGGTCTTCTGGTGGACGGTCCAGGTGCCGTCGGGGTCCACGGCGATGGTGTCGATGCCGAAGTCGTCGTCGTTGGACAGGTAGAGGGTGCGGCCGGCGTCCGCCGTCGCGACGCCCTCGACCTTGTCGTGCCCGAAGAACGTCCCGCTCGGGTCGAGTTGGCTCACCAGCGCGCCGACGTCCACCGACGCCTGCTTCTGCGCGACGTTCACGCCGGCCTTCGTCAGCGCGGCGAGCGCCGCGTTGGTGCCGGCCGTACCGACGTACGCCTCGGGCGACTTGCCGCCGATCGTCAGCCCGGAGACGTCCGTGGCGCCGTTGATGTCGACCGCGTAGAGCGTCTTCTTCGCGAACGGCGCGAAGTTGCCGTCCCGCTCGTCGACCAGGAACTTGGTGCTGGACAGCGCGGTGATCTCGCTGTTGGCGTCACCGGTGGTGGCCGGGTCGTCCAGCAGGTAGAGGTACTGCTTGGTCTTGTACGTGCGCAGGTCGATGGCGATGATGCGCGCCGGGGCGACCTTGGACGCCTTCGTGCTGCCGAGGTCGGGCTGCTGGAGCGCGGACTGCATGACGCCGACCAGCGTCGTGCCGTCGGGGGTGACCGTCAGGCCCTCCATGCCCTTGTTCGTCAGCCGGTTGGCGAGCTCGGCGGGCAGGTGGCCGACGACCTTGTGCGCGGCGTTGTCCTGGCTGTCCTTGTACGGGGTCAGCCGGCCCAGCTCGTAGCCGTTCGCGTCGAAGTGCGTGACGTAGGGCCCGTATTCGTCCGAGACCCAGAACGTACCGTCGCGCAGCGCGACCAGGCCCTCGGAGTCGTAGCCGTACGCGGAGCGCTGCACCGGCACCGGGGTGCCGCCGTTCGCGTTCGTGGCGTCGACGTCGTCGATGACCTCCTTGGTGTCGTGCGGCGGCAGGCCGGTGTACTTGACGCCGCCCTTGCTCTTGGGGCCCTTGAGGGTGACGGTCCTGACCAGCTCCGCCTTGCCGCCGACGAGCCGGAACTCGCCTATCTGCGGGGTGAAATCGAGCTTCATCTCCGACTTGTTGCCGTCGGGGGCGTCGGCGTTGGGCCCGCGGTCGGTGAGCCCGTAGAAGTAGCCGGACCGGCCGGGAACGGGCGCGAGCGAGGAGCCGTAGCCCTCGCCGGACAGCTCGGTGGTGGTGCCGTTCGGCCCCCGCACCTTGCCGAGCGGCGCCAGCGGCGAGCCGTTGGCCTGCGTGTCCTTGAACAGCTGCACGGCGTCGGTGGTGGTGTACGTGAAGGTGTCCGTGCCCTTGAAGCCGGGCTTGGCCCGGTACGAGAACGTGCCGTCCGCGTTGACCGTCACCGTGCCGTTGGCCGGGTCGGTGTGCCGTACGACCGCGGTCGCGCCGGAGTCGTTGCGCAGGACGTTGCCGGACACGGTGCCGTGCCCGGAGAAGGAGTCGGCGTTGGCACGGAAGTCGTGCGTGGGGGCCGACAGCCAGCCGTTGGCCTGGGCCACGGCGGTACCCGCGCCCGCCACGGCGACCGCGGCACCGATCGCCACGGCGATCCGTGCGCTCTTACGAGAGAAGGGTCCTGAAGACATACCCCTGAACCTGGCGTTCCACGATGAACTCCGCACCGACCCGTGGTGAACGGGCGGTTGAATGGGAGGCGGCGCTTCGGTCGTTCCCGGGCGGTGCGCAGGGCTGTTGTGCCTGGTGGTCGGGGCGTGGCCGCTGGGACGGGGGCGGTCGCGTCGCCCGCCGCGCCGCCGGGGGAGTTCGCGCGGGCGGGCGCCCTACGCGCACGAGCCGGCGCGGATTCCAGCGGCCCTACGCGTACGAGCCGGCGCGCAACTCGGCGAGCAGCGGCGGGCGTACCGCCCTCCAGCCGAGGGTGCGCTCCGCGCGGGAGGGGTCGAGCACGGTCTCGCGGGTGAGCACGCCGGCGAGCGGCCCGAGTGCCCGCGCGGCCTGCTCCGGGGTGAGGGAGAGCGCCCGGGCGCCGGTGAGGTCGGCGACCGCCGCCGCGATCTCCCGCATCGAACTCGCCTCGCGCGAGGCCGCGTTGACGACCAGGCCGCTCTCCGCGCGGGCCAGCGCGGCGACATACAGATTGGCGAGGTCGTCGACATGCACGGAGCTCCAGAGGTTGCCGCCGTCCCCGACGTACGGGACGGTGCCGCGCTCGCGCGCGCCGGCGATCATGCCCCGCAGCAGCGCGGACCCGCCCCGCCCGTACACCAGCGCCGCCCGCACCACGGTGACCGCCGGCCCCTCGGCGGCCAGCACCTGCCGCTCGCCGAGCACCTTGTACGGCTGTGGCGACCGCTCGGGCGTGACGGGGGTGTCCTCGCCGACGCTCGCCTTGACGGCACGGGCCTCGGCGTCCGGGTAGACCAGGCCCGTACTGGTGTAGACGAAGGGCCGGCCAGGCGCGAGGCCGGCCAGCAGCGCGGCCAGGGCCGGCTCCTCCACCGCGCGCATCGCCGGGTCGGTGAAGTCGACCGCCGCGTGCACGACCGCGTCCGCCTCCGCGGCGGCGGCCCGCAGCGTCCCTGCGTCGGCGAGGCTCCCCGCCAGGGGCTCCGCGCCCCGCGCGGCCACCCGCTCCCGGGCCGCCTCGGAGCGGGCCAGCGCGCTCACCTTCGCGCCCGAGGCGAGGAAGCGCTCGATGAGCGCGCCGCCGAGGTAGCCGCTGCCGCCGGTCAGGAAAATCCGCATCGTCCGCATCCCTGCTGGTCGAGGGCCGCGCCGCCGGGGTGCGGCGGCGTCCGTGCCCACTACCAGCCTTCGGCGCCGCCCGGTCGGTATCCAGGGACCGCCGGTCCATGGCTGCGGGCCGCGCCGGGGCGCCTTGCGACGTAGCCTCGCGGTATGGACAAGCACGCCCTCGCGGCCTTCCTGCGCGGCCGGCGGGAGCAGATCCGCCCCGAGGACGCCGGGCTGCCGCGCGGCCCGCGGCGCCGCACGCCGGGGCTGCGCCGCGAGGAGGTCGCCGCGCTCGCGCACATCTCGACCGACCACTACACCCGGCTGGAGCAGGCCCGCGGCCGGCACCCCTCGCGCCAGGTCCTGCAGTCCCTCGCCCGCGCCCTGCGGTTGTCCGACCAGGAGCGCGCCCACCTCTTCGCCCTCGCCGACGCCGCACCGCCCGGCCGGGACCGCCACCCGGCCCGCGACGTCGCCCCCACCACCGCGGCGCTGCTCGACCGCCTCACCGACACGCCCGCGATGGTCGTCGACGCGACCTGCCGCGTCATCGCCTGGAACCCCCTGGCGGCAGCCCTCTTCCCGGACTTCACCGCCCTGCGGTCCGCCGACCGCAACCTCCTGCGCCGGATCTTCCTCCACCCCGGCACGATCCCCACGTCCGACCCGGAGCGCTTCCGCACCACCGCCGTCACCTATCTGCGCCTGGCCGCGACCCGCTACCCCGACGACGCCGAACTCCACGCCCTCGTCGCCGAACTCCGCGCCGCGAGCCCCGACTTCGCGACCCTCTGGTCCACCCAGCGCCTCCAGCTCACCCACCACGCCCGGCAGACCTTCCACCACCCCACCCTCGGCGCCCTCGACCTCGACTTCGACACCCTCACGATCCCCGACCGCGACCACCACCTCCTCCTCTTCACCACCACCCCCGACTCCCCCTCCGCCCACCTCCTCCCCCTCCTGAAGTCCCTGACGTTCGACCCGGCGTGATTTCGGAATCCGGAATCCGCCACGGTGTCCACACCCTGTGGACGCGGGCCGTCATGGGGCGGCTCAGTAGCCCCAGTGCGGCTTGCCCGACTTCATGCGGCAGGTGATGCTGCGGCCGTTGGCGTCGGTGGTCGTCTTGCCGAGGTCGGCGTTGCGGCAGAACTGGCCGGCCTTGTAGCAGTTGCCGGCGGCGGACTTGATGCTGCATGTCTTCGGCGCGGGCTTGGGCTTGGGCTTCGGCTTGGCGGTCGTGTGGTGCGGCGCCGGGGTCGTGGTGTGGTGGACCGCGGGGGCCGGGGCCTTGGTGTGGGTCGGCTTCGGGGCGGGCGGTGCGGTGGTGGGCGGCGCGGTCGTCGTCGGGGTCGCGGGCGGGGTCGTCGGCGGGGTGGTGGTCGGCGGGGTGGGGGATGGGCTCGGGGGTGTGTCGGTCGTCGTGGTGGCGGCGGGTGTCGTGGTGGAGATACGGGGGGCCGCCGTGTCGGAGGTGCCCGGGCCGCAGGCCGTCAGGACGGCTGCCGCGAGCCCGGCGACCAGTGCGCTTGCTATGCGTGTGCGATTCATGGCGCGCACGCTATGCACTGCCTGTGCGCGCCCGTACCCGAACGAACCAACCTACGGCGCCTGTAGCCGACGTCCGTAGACAAAATGACCCCGGGTGATCATCACCTCGGGGCGGCAGTGACATGGGCAGCCACCAGGGGTTTGTGTGGCGCGGGTGACCGGCTCCGGAAGCCCGTAAAAGGTGCGGGGGGACGGGAAATCCGCAGAACGCCGGAAATGCAGGCGCATACGAAGGCGTCACGCAAAGCGGTGCAGCCCCGCGAAATCCCCAGGTAATTCGGCGCCGTTCCGTTTCAAACCGGGAAACCGGAAAACTTCCCGTTCCCCTGACGTTACGGGACCTGCGGCAGTGCCCTGACCTGCGATCTCGCCCCGCCGGGCGTATGGCAGCTACGACCGTTGCCGTCCGTCGAAGTGCGTAAATGACGGGGGCGACGCCTTCCGTAGACGTCGCTTAATCCACTTATTACACTCGTCCGGTTCTCTCAGTTCGAGAGCGCAACTGACCGGATCCCGGCGGCGGAGCCCTGCGCACCCCCCGGCATAAGCGCACGAGCGCATGAGCGCACGCACGCAATTCCGCAACTCCAGGCTTGCCCCGTGTCCTTCCCGCGCCGGAGCGCCCGCCCCCCCCGGGCATCCGGCACACACCCTCGGAGGAGACCCCAGATGACGGACCTCGCCCTGAAGTCCCTGGCGCCGCACGCCGACTTACAGGTCGCCACGATGATGGCGGGCATCGCCTTCGTCCTGCTGGTCGGCCTCGCGCTCGGCAGCCTCGCCCCGCGGTTCCGCCAACCCGCCGTCATCGGCGAGGTGCTGGCCGGTATCGCGCTCGGGCCGAGCCTGCTCGGGCAGTTCCCCGGCGACCTCACGCACAAGCTCTTCCCGATGGAGTCCAGACCGCTGCTCAACGCGGTCTCCCAAGTCGGGCTCGTGCTCTTCATGTTCATGGTGGGCTGGGAGTTCGAGAAGCGGATGCTCCGCCCGCACCGCGGCCTGGCCGCGGCGGTCTCGACGTCGTCCGTCGCGTGCGCCTTCGGGCTCGGCGTCCTCGTCGCGCTCTTCCTCTACCCGCACCACGACACGGTGGCCGGGCACCACATCGGCTTCCTGACCTTCTCGATGTTCATGGGCGCCGCGATGTCCGTGACCGCCTTCCCGGTGCTCGCCCGCATCATCACCGACAGCCGGATCGGCCACACCCGGGTCGGCACGCTGTCGCTGGCCAGCGCAGCCGTGGACGACATCCTCGCGTGGTGCATGCTCGCGTACGTCTCCGCGCTGGTGACCTCCGGCAGCGGGCGCGACCTCGCGCAGGTGCTGGTGCTCAGCGCCTGCTACGTGGCGCTGATGTTCCTGGCGGTCCGGCCGCTGATGTCCCGGGTGATCGCCTTCCTGGCCGGGCGCGGCCAGTGGAAGGGCCTGCTGGTGCTGCTCGCGTCGGGCGTGTTCCTGTCGGCGTACGCCACGACGTGGATCGGCATCCACAGCATCTTCGGCGCGTTCCTCTTCGGCTTCATCATGCCGCGGGAGCCCGCGCGCGAGCTGGTGGAGAACCTGCGCAAGCCGCTGGACAACATCAGCACCGTGCTGATGCCGGTCTTCTTCATCATCACCGGCCTCGGCGTGGACATCAACGGCCTCGGCGGCCGGCAGTACGTGGAGCTGCTGGCGATCGTGGCGGTGGCCTGCCTCGGCAAGCTGGCCGGCGCGATGGTGCCGGCGCGGATCTACGGGCTGTCGTGGGTGGAGTCGCGGGCGCTCGGCCTGCTGATGAACACCCGCGGGCTCACCGAGCTCATCATCTTGAACACCGCGGTCCAACTCGGCGTCCTGGACACGCAGATGTTCACGATGATGGTGATCATGGCGCTGGTCACGACGGCGCTGGCCGGCCCGCTGCTGCCCAAGAGCAGTGTGCTGGTGGCCGGCAGCACGGTGCCGATCGCCACGCGCAAGCCGTCCGACGACGAGTCGGCGGGCTCCCGGGTCGGCGCCTGAGTGGAAGCCGGTTCAGGGGCGCCGGGCGGGGCTCCGGGAGCCCGAGGCAGCCTCAGGGCGCGGGGCAGGCCGCGGTGCCGCACGGTGCCGCGGCGGCCAGCGGCACGCCGTTCGCGCGCAGCACGGCGCGGACGTCCAGGATGAGCGGGAAGACCTCGTGGTTGCGGTCCTCGCCCTGCTCGTCCCACGCGGCCTGCTCCGCCTCCACCGCCGTACGGTCCTCGGCGAAGACCCGCTCGGTGAAGCGCCGGATGAGCGGCCACGCCAGGTGCAGGGCGCCCGGCAGCCGCGGCTTCTCGATCATGAGCAGGCCGAAGACGTGGCAGCTGCGCTGCTCGGCGTCGACGGGCACGTACGCGGCCCACAGCGAGAAGGCGGGGTGGTCCGCCTTCTCCGGCACGAGGTCGAGGGTCTGGTACGGATACTCCGTGCGGATCGTCATGACGTCGGCGGTGGCGCCGCCGATGCCCTCGCCGGACAGGATGCCGGCGCCGGCGTTGCGCTTGCCGCCGGCGTGCGTGAACAGGTAGCGGGCCTCCACCTTGGCGGCGCCGGTGTCGTAACCGAGCAGCTCCGGGCGGAGCTTGCCGACGACGCCGCGGTGCAGGAACTGGTGGTTCATGTCGAGCAGGTTCTCGTGCAGGAAGGAGTAGTGGCAGCGCACCGTCCGCGAGAAGGTCATCGTCCGGTGCCGGGGCGAGTGGTACGCCGGCAGGTCCGGCAGCGCGGTGACGGCCGCCTTCGCCGGGTCGCCGGGGAAGACGAAGACCATGCCGTACGCCTCCCGCACCGGGTACGCGCGCACCCCGCGCGGCGGGCGGCCGACGCCCTTGGGCAGGTACGGGATCTGCGAGATGCGGCCGTTGCCGCGGTACGCCCACGCGTGGTAGCAGCAGCGCAGCGTGTCGCCCTCGACGACGCCCATGCTCAGCGGCACCTGCCGGTGCGCGCACCGGTCCTCCAGCGCGAACACCTCGCCGCTCTCCCCGCGGTACAGCGCGATCCGCTCGCCGCCGAACACCGCCTTGTACGCGGCCTTGCGCCGCACCTGCGAGGACAGCGCGACCGGGTACCAGTAGTCCGGGTTCGCCCCGACCCGCCGCAGATCCCGCTCCACCTGCCCCACCACGCCCGACGCCACCCCGACCCCGGTCGCGTCCTCCGGAGACTGCGTCTCGGTCATCGGTCCTCCCTCGACTCACGGCCCTGTCCCCTCCACCCTGTCCCCACCCCCCACCCCTGTCCCCCGCAGCACACCCGTCCGAGTGCCCCACCCCCTCCCCGGCCCTACGCTCCCCGGATGGAGCAACGCGCACGAGCAGTAGGAGCCGTCCTCGGCTCCGCGGTGTGGGCGCTGCGGGCGACCGGGGCGGCCGAGGCCGGGCGGGTGCTGCGGCGGGGGAGCTTGCGGGGTTGGTGGAGGCGGCGGGCGGGGGTGGGAGGGGCGTGGGAGGGTGAGGGGGGAGGTGGTGGTGTGGGCCGGCGGGTGCATTGGGTGTTCGGGGATCAGCTCGGGCCGCACTTCGTGGACCCGCGGCGTGGCGGGCCGGACCGGGACGCGCCGGTCGTGATGGTCGAGGCGCGGGGGGTGTTCGCGCGGCGGCGGTTCCATCGGGCCAAGGCGCATCTGGTGCTCTCGGCGATGCGGCACCGGGCGGCGGAGCTGGGGGACCGGGTCACGTATGTGCGGACGGAGACGTATCGCGAGGGGCTGGAGCGGGCCGTGCCGCGCGGGCGGCTCACCGTCTTCCCGCCGACGTCGCGGGCCGCCGAGCGGCTGGTCGCCCGGCTCGGCAGGGTCGACGTCCTGCCCGAGCGCGGGCATCTGCTCACCCGGGAGGACTTCCGCGCCTGGGCCGGCGAAGGCGACGCGGGCGCCCTGCGCATGGAGGGCTTCTACCGCCACACCCGGCACCGCCTCGGCCTGCTCATGGACGGCGGCGAACCGTACGGCGGCAGCTGGAACCTCGACCACGACAACCGCGAGCCGCCGCCCGGCGACCGCGCCACCCTGGACCTCGGCACGCCCTGGTGCCCGCGCGAGGACGCCATCGACGACGAGGTCCGGCGCGACCTGGACCGCTGGGAGCGCGAGGGCGCGGTCCGCTTCGTCGGCCGGGACGGCCCCCGCGCCTTCCCCGCCACCCGCCGCGAAGCCCTCGCCGCCCTGCGCCACTTCCTGCGGCACCGGCTGCCCGCCTTCGGGCCGTACGAGGACGCGATGCTCGCCGCCGACCCCGTCATGAGCCACAGCCGGCTGTCCGCCCCGCTCAACCTCGGCCTGCTGCACCCGGACGAGTGCGTACGCCGGGCCGAGAAGGCGCTGCGCGCCGGGGACGCGCCCCTGAACAGCGTCGAGGGCTTTGTCCGGCAGATCGCCGGCTGGCGCGAATACGTCTGGCACCTCTACTGGCACTTCGGCGAGGACTACCGCAAGAGCAACGCGCTGGACCAACGCGCCCCGCTCCCCGACTGGTTCACCGAGCTCGACGCCGACGCGGTCACCGCGCGCTGCCTTTCCACCGTGCTCGCCCAGGTCCGCGACACCGGCTGGACGCACCACATCCCGCGCCTGATGGTCCTCGGCAGCCGCGCCCTCCAGGACGGCTGGGACCCGGCGGCGCTCACCGACTGGTTCCACCGCTGCTTCGTCGACGGCTACGACTGGGTGATGCTGCCCAACGTCGTCGGCATGTCGCAGTACGCGGACGGCGGCCGGATGACCACCAAGCCGTACACGTCGGGCGGCGCGTACATCAACCGGATGAGCGACTTCTGCGGACCGTGCGCCTACCGCCCCACCGACCGCACCGGCCCGCACGCCTGCCCCTACACCGCCGGCTACTGGACCTTCCTGCACCGGCACCGCGACCGCCTCGCGCACAACCCCCGCACCGCGCGGGCCGTCCGCGGGCTGGACCGGCTCGACGACCTGCCCGACACCCTCGCGCAGGCCCGCGCCCGGGGCCGACGGGCGCCCTGAGCACGGGTGTTGCCCGAGTGCTGCCGGGCGGCCGTTGCGGTACGGCAACGGTGTTGCGTACGGGCAGGCTTGAGGGGCGCCGGCGGAGCAGCCGCGGCGGTCACCACGCGGCGGACCCCGCCGCGCAGAGAGGGCACCCGTGCGTAATCCGTTGCTGTCGGTCAGGGCCGCGCTCGTCCTGACGCTGTCCTTGCTCACCGGCGTCGGCGCCGGGATCATCTCCGCGGTGGGCGGCACGCCCCTGCCGCAGTGCGTCCTGTACGGCGCCGGCGCCTTCGGCCTCGCCGTCCCCTTCTTCGACCGCCTCATCGGCGCAACCGGCCCCGAGTGACGCCGCCCGCACCCCATGCTTGACGTACAGTCCGCAACCGGACGCAAGGAGCCGGACGCAAGGAGCCGGAGCAAGGAGGTGGCCCGATGGGCGAGTTACGGCCGCTGGCCGACGACCTGGACGACGACTGCCGGCGCTTCGCCCAGGCCCTGCGCACCCTGTTCGCCGGACTCGGCGTGTCCGTACGCCGGTACGCCGCCCGGCGCTACCGCGACGCCGGCACCGTCTCGCGCTATCTGAGCGGCGCGCGTGTCCCGCCCTGGGAGTTCGTCGTGGACCTCTTCGCCGACCTCGCCACCGACCACGGCGCCCCCGCGACATCCCTCACCCTGGACCACGTCAAGGAGTTGCACCGCAGCGCCGTCCAGGCCGTCGCGCCGGCCCGCGGCGGGGTGGAGGTCCTGGAGCAGCAACTCGCCGACGCCGACCGGGAAGCACGCCGGGCCACCGCCCAGGAGGACCTGCTCGGCGACGCGTTGCTGGACCGCCAGCACCGCATCGCCGACCTCGAAGTACGCCTCAACCTGCTGGAATCGGCCTGGGCCGCCGAGCGCGAGCGCACCGCCGCCCCTCCGCCGCCCGAGGCGCCGGAGAGCGTGGACGGCCTGCGCGCCGAGCGCCGCCGGCTGGAGGAGCAAGTACGGTCCCTGGAGGCCGACTTGGAGGAGGCCCGGCTGCGGGTGCTGCTCGCCGAGTCCCGCTGCGACATCCTGGAGCGCCAACTCGCCATCGCCGAGGGCCCCTTGCCCGGCCTCCCGGCGCCCGACAGCGCCCCGCCGGGCGCCGAATCCCCGCCCGGAGCCGAACCCCGGGCCCGTATCCTCGCCGTGGACGACATCCCGGCCAACCTGCTCGCCCTGGAAGCGGTGTTGTCCGGCCTCGGCCACGAGATCGTCACCGCCGACTCCGGCGAGGCCGCCCTGCGCGCCCTGCTCGACGGCACCGGCTTCGCCGTCATCCTCCTCGACGTCCAGATGCCCGACATGGACGGCTACGAGACCGCCCTGCACATCAAGCGCCGCCCGCGCACCCGCAACATCCCGATCATCTTCCTCACCGCGATGGACCAGGACCCCTCCCACATGTTCCGCGGCTACACCGCCGGCGCCGTCGACTACCTCGTCAAGCCCTTCGACCCGCGCGTCATCCGCGCCAAGGTCGAGGCGTTCGCCCAGCTCTACCTGGAGGCCCGCGCGCCCTCGTAGCAAAGCGGTGGTGTCGGAGCCGGCGGTTAGGGTGCGCGGCATGCGTTCACTGACGGCGGCCCTCGCCGAAAACCCCGAGGCCGCGCAATTCCTGGACTGGCCCGGCGACTTCGACCTCTCCCGCACGGAGCACGTCGAGGAGGTGCACCTCGCCTCCGGGCAGCCGCTGGAGAGCTTCGCGGGCGACGGCGCCGGCGGCACGTACTTCTTCTGCGGCGACGGCGGCGAGGAACGCCCCGTCCTCTACGCGGACTCCGAGGGCGGCGCCGCCCTCGTCGCCATCGGCCTGCCCGAGCTGCTGCGGCTGCTGCTGGTCGCCCCGTGGTGGCGGGACTGCCGTGCGTTCACGGCGCAGGAGAGCGCCGAACTCGCCGCGGAATACCTGGCGGACGACCCCGACCTGATCGCCCGCCGCGACCGCGCCGCCGCCCGACTCGGCCTCACCCTGCCCACCGAGGCCGAGGCCCTGGCCCGCCTGCGCCATGTCGCCACCCACGAGGGCCGGGACGTCGAGCTGGTCTTCACCCCGGAGGGGAGCGCGTACCGGCCGCTGATCGAAAGCTGACTTCGCCGGACGGAACCGGGCCCGGGGGACCACGATGTACCCCACCACCCGAAAGGCGACGCATGACCACCACCCTCGCCAAAGGCGGCAACACCACCCTGCCCGACGCGACATGCCGGGTCACGCTCGGCGTGCCGGGGGCGGGTATCGACGTCTCGGCCGTGCTGCTCGGGCCGGACGGGTCGGTGCGCGGGGACGAGGACCTCGTCTTCTACAACCACCCCGCGCAGGACGGCGTCTCGGTCGACGGCCGGACCGTCCTCGCCTCGCTCGCCGCGGTGCCCGCGTCGGTCGACCGGATCGCGGTCGTCGCCAGCGTGGACCCGGACCTCGGGGTGACGCACTTCGACGCCGGCACGACGCCGCGGGCGGTCGTCGAGTGCGGCGGGGCGCGGATCGACTTCGTGCCGCCGCCGCTGGTGCACCGGGAGACCGTCGCGCTGCTCGTCGAGCTCTACCGGCGGGCGGGGGCGTGGAAGGTCCGGGCGGTGGGGCAGGGCTGGGACACCGGGCTCGCGGGGCTCGCGGCGGACTTCGGCATCGTCGTCGACGACCCGGGCCCGGCCCCCGCGCCGGCCCCCGCGCCGGCCCCCGCGCCGGCCCCCGCCCCCTGGGAGCCGCCCACCCCGCCCCCGTACGCCCCGCAGCGGCCGAAGCCGCTCGGCCGGGTCGCCCTCACCAAGGCCGGGCACGCCACGATCGACATGCGCAAGGAGGACCCGGACCTCGTCGTCACCGCCTCCCTGGAGTGGGACGGCGGCAGCCGGGCCCGCCGCGAGGCCGGCGCCGACCTCGACCTCTACGCCCTCTACGTGCCGCGGCACCGCGTGACGCCGCCGGGCCGGCGCCCGGTCCGCACGGACGACGTCGTCTACTACCGCGAGCTCGGCTCCCTCACCGCGCCCCCGTACATCGCCCTCGACGGCGACTCGCAGGTGCCCGGCCGCGAGACGATCACCATCCGCCGTCCCGACCTCCAGGGCTACGTACTGCTGTGCGCGTACAGCGCGGTCGAGAACGGCACCGGCTCCTTCCGCTCGTACGGCGCCCACGCCGTCGTCACCGACGGGCGCGGCTCGACCGTCACCGCGCCGCTGTTCAGCAACCGCAATCTCTCCTACTGGGTCGCCATCGCGCTCATCGACTTCACCGCGCCCGGCGGCGCCACGATCCGGCACGTCGAGAAATACAGCGGCAACCACATCGAGGCCCGCCCCACGCTCTACTCCAACGGCAACTTCCGGATGAGCACCGGCAAGGTCGAGTTCAAGACGATGTGAGGGCGCGGCCCGGGCTCACGCCAGCGCGGGCTGCGGCTCCGGCTGCGGCGCGGGCGCGGTGTCCGGCTCCCACAGCTGCGTCGTGCGGACGTACAGCGCGATCACCGACACCAGCGCGAAGGTCAGCAGCGGGCCGGACGTCCACGGGTGCTCGGCCATCTCCAGCGGCAGCCAGCGGTAGGCGGCGAGCAGCGCGGCGAAGACCGCCGTGCCGTACGCCACGAGCTGGACGCCCGAGGCGTCCCACCCGCGGTCGTACGCCCGCAGCGCGCCCTCGATCGTGAGCGAGAAGACCGCGCCGGCGATGAGGTCCACGCCGTAGTGGTAGCCGAAGCCGAGGGTCGCGGCGAGCGTGGCGACCAGCCAGAAGGCGCCGGCGTAGCGCAGGGCGCGCGGGCCCTTGCGGGAGTGGACGAAGATCGCGGTGGCCCACGCGGTGTGCAGGCTCGGCATGCAGTTGCGCGGCGTGACCTGGTCGAAGTCCATCGCGTGCGGCGCGGTGACCGCGGGCATCGTGTGCGGCCACATGTCGGCGACGGCCCAGTGCCCGCCGTCCGGCCCGTACGCGAAGACCGGGCCGACGGTCGGGAAGAGCATGTAGACCGCCGGGCCGATCATGCCGATGACCAGGAACGTACGCACCAGGTGGTGGCGCGGGAAGCGGCGCTCGGTCGCGACGTGGCGCAACTGGTAGACGGCGACGGCGACCGCGGCGACGGCGAGCTGGATGTAGACGTAGTCGAGCAGGTGCGTGCCGACCGGGCCGGTCGCGTGCAGGACCCGGCCCGCGACCCAGGAGGGGTCGCCGAGCGCGCGGTCGGCGGTCGCCGCGTACTGGTCGAGCACGGTGGGGCGGGCCTTGGACGTGATGAGCAGCCATGTGTCGCCGACCTTGCGGCCGGTCACCAGGAGCAGGCCCAGCCCGACGCCCTTGAGCAGCAGCGCCCGCTCGTTGCCGGTGCGGCGGGTGAGGGCCAGGCCCGCGACGCCGAGGATCACCCACAGGGCCCCGTTGCCGAACGTCGGGCCCGCGCCGGCCGCCCAGCGCACGAGCAGGAACACGGCGTCGATGCCGACGGCGGCGCCGAGCGCGTACAGCCGCTGCCGCCAGGTGAGCACCACCATCATCAGGCCCATGCTCGCGTAGAGCAGGAAGCCCGACTTGGGCGCCAGGACCACCTCGCGCCACTGGCTGGTGATCGGCCCGGGCACGTCGTAGCGGTGCGCGGCGATCTGCAGCGCCACGAGGAAGCCGAGCGTGAGCACTCCGGCCGCGACCCACAGCGCCGTCCGCCCGCTCCTCGCGGGGCGGTCGTCGGCGCTCGGTGGGCCGCCGCGACGTATTCGGGCGGATATGGCGGAGGGTATGGATATCAAGGGCGTGGGTGCGATGCGGCTCGGCGGTGGGTGAACGTGCAGTGGACGGTGGTGGGCGGTTACTGGACAGAGGTTCGAACATAGTAACGGCACAGTTTCGGCGAGCTTTCGGGGGGTACGCGGCGGCGCCCCCGCGCCGGGGTACGGCGGGGGGCGCGGGGGCGTACGGGCAGCGGCGTACGGGCGTACGGGCGTGGGGCCGGGGGCGTACGACGCGGGTCGTACGGGCGGTCGCGGGCGGGCGTACGGCCGGGGGTGTACGGCCGGGGTCGTACGGGGCGCTGCTCCGGGGCGTACGGGCGTCGGGCCCGGGGTCAGAACAGGCGGCTGCGCAACGCGGCGATCCGGGAGGTCGAGGCGGCGAAGGCCGTCGCGTCGAGCTTGCCGCTCTGGAGCGCGGCGGCCAGCGAGGAGACGATCGCCTGGCCCTGCGCGATGTCGCCGGACGCGTCGAGGATGAGGTCCATGCCGGCCGCGGCGGCGGTCACCGCGTTCTGCGCCGGCGTGCCGAGCGCGCTCAGCGCGCCCGCCCCGATCGCGTCGGTGATCGTCACACCGGTGTAGGTGAAGCGGTCGCGCAGCTCGCTCTGCACGACGGTCGGCGAGAGCCCCGCCGGGTGCGCCGCGTCGAGCTGGGAGTAGACCGCCCAGGACACCATCACCAGCTCCACGCCCGCCGTGATCGCTGCGGTGTACGGGATCTCGTCGACGTGGCGCAGCTGCGAGAGCGTCGCGCCCAGCGTGACCGCCCGCAGGTCGGTGTTCTGCGACGCGCTCGCCGAGCCCAGCCCCGGGAAGTGCTTCGCGGCGGAGGCGACCCCGGTGGCCCGCTGGGCGGCGATGAACGCCTGGCCGCAGACGGACACGACCTCCGGGTCGGTGCTGAAGGAGCGCTGGTACTGGTCCTCGAAGTCGCCGGCGGTGCGGTAGACGTCGAGGACGGGCGCGAGGTTGACGTTCATGCCGACGCTGCGCAGCAGGTTGCCGGCCCCGGTGCCGGCGCTCGCCGCGGCGCCGGCCGGGTCGGCGGAGGCGCCGATCTGCTTGGCGGACTGCACGGGCGCGCCGGGCAGCCGGCGTATCTGGCCGCCCTCCTGGTCGGTCATGAGCAGCAGCGGCGCGGGCTCGGGGCTCGCCTGGTTGGCCTGCCGCAGCTGTGCGACGGCGGCGGTGATCTGGCTGAGGCTGCTGATGTTGTCGCCGAAGAAGATGACGCCGGCGGCCTGGCCCGCGCTGATCTGGTTGAGCAGGCTCTGCGGCACGGTCGTGCCGGAGTAGGAGAAGATCACCCGCCGGCCGGCCTGCTGCTGCGGGGTGAGCGCGGGGTGCCAGACGGGGGCGGGGTCCTCGTGCGCCGGACCGTGCTTCAGCCCGAGCCGCCCGGCCGCGATGCCCGTCCCGGCGGCCAGGACGCTGCGACGGGTGGGGAAGGGGCCGGTTCCGGTCATGGGGGGTGCCTCCTCGGGGCGTACGCGGATGCGGGGCGTTTGGGACCGGCGGGGTCGGTGCCGTACGAGGTGGTGCCGTGCGGGGCGCGGGCCGGCGCCCCGCACGGCGGGAGCGGGACGGCGGCTCAGCCGTTGGCGAGCGCCTGGACGCGGCTGAAGTCGCCGTTGAAGGCGTCCTGGTCGCCGGGGAAGATGCCGCTGTCGGCATACTGCCAGATCGTCTGGTAGGGCCAGTGGTACGGCATCGGGCCGGGGCTGCCGTTGTAGTTGGCGAGCGCCAGCGGGTTGGTGGAGGAGAAGTCACCGGTGTTGCCGGTGCACTGGCTCCACCAGCTCGTCGCGGTGTAGATCGTCACCCAGCGGGTCGTCTTCGCGTGGTATTCGTTGCTGAACGACAGGATCCAGTTGACCATCGCGGACGCCGAAAGCCCGTAGCAGGTGGCCCCGTACGGATTCCACTCGATGTCGAGCATGCCGGGCAGCGTCTTGCCGTCCTTGGACCAGCCGCCGCCGTGCGCGAGGAAGTAGTCCGCCTGGGCCGCGCCCGACGAGGTGTTGGGCGTCGCGAAGTGGTAAGCCCCGCGGATCAGGCCGGCGTTGTAGGAGCCGTTGTACTGCTGCGTGAAGTACGGGTTGGTGTACGACGTGGACTCCGTCGCCTTGATGTACGCGAAGCGGCCACCGTTGGCGGCGACCGAGGCCCAGTTGACGTTGCCCTGGTAGCCGCTGACGTCCAGCCCGGGCGTGCCGGCGACGTTGGGCGTCACGACCGTGTGGCCGCCGGGCGCGGCGGCCTGGTGCTTGGCGATCTGCGAGCCGGCCCAGTCGAGTTCGGGGTGCGTGATGCTGTTCTTCGCGGTCGTGGGGCCGTCGGCCGCGGCGGCCGGGAGCGCGGTCGCCCCGAGAGCGACGCAGGCCAGCGCCGCGCCGGCCGCCAGGGCGGCGCGCTTCCTGACAAGTCCATGCCAATTCATGAGATCATCCTCCGGCGGGAAGCGCGATACGGGCGCGGGTGGTGGTGGGGGTGTGACGGCGTCGTCCAGGCCAGAGTGAAGGAAACTTCCTTCGCGCACAAGGCAGTTGAAAGAAACTGCCAGCAACGGGCGAGTGGCGTTCCGGGCACGTCGGTTTAAAGGCCGAAAATGTACCTGCACATGACATCGACGAATCGTCTGCGCGTGCCTACGATGCGCGGAAATACTCCCCCCACATATGGCACCGGCTCCGTACGCGGCACGGCCCGACATCGCTCTTCGCTACGTCGGCACTTGGCTCTTCCCGCACGGCGGTTCCTCCGCGCGCCTGAACGTCGGCGCGCCTGAACGTCAGCACCACTGCGCGTCGGCACGCCTGAACGTCAGTGTTCCTGAACGTCAGCACGCCTGAACATCGGCGTACCTGAACGTCGGCACAACCGCATGTCCGCACACCTGCACGTCGGCGCACTTGAACGTCAGCACGCCTGAACGTCAGCATGCCTGAACGTCAGTGCACCTGAACGTCTGTACGCCTGAACGTCTGCACGTCCGCACTTCCGCACCGTTGCGCGTACGCCGCGGTGTCCGTGGGGCTCCTCTCGCGAGAAGGTGAGGCGCAGTCATGCCACTTGAGGGTCCTTCCGCACCAACGCACAGACGGCTCACACGCAGACGGCTCCGCCGTATCGGCGCGGCCGTCGCCACCGTGGTCGCCACGCTGCTGGCGAGCCTGCTCATCCCGTCGGGCTCGGCGGCGGGTTCGGCGAGTCCGGCGCCGCTGACCGCGCAGCAGTGGCACAGCGCGATCGCGCAGCTCGCCACGCCGGCCAAGGGCTGCTACACGGCGTCGTATCCGGCGCTGGCCTGGCAGAGCACGGCCTGCACGACAGCGCCGGCCAAGCCGTTCGCACCGGCGGCGGCGCTCGCGCCCACCGGAGCCGCAGCCGCCGCCGGGGCCGCGGCCAGCCCGCACCTGCCTGCCGTCGCCGCGGCGCCGGGCGCCGGCTCCGGTTCCGCTTCCGGCGGCACGCCGTACGTCGTCGGCAACGGCATCGACTACTCCGCCGGCGTCTCCGGCGTGCTGAACGGCGCCACCGGCTCCTTCCCCACCGTCTCGGGCGTGACGAGCGAGACCGGCGGCGGCGTCGCCAACTCGTACTCGCTGCAGCTCAACAGCGCGCCCTTCTCCAGCCCGGTGTGCGCCGGGCACCCGGGGTGCCAGGGCTGGGAGCAGTTCATCTTCTCCAACCCCGGCTCCGGGGCGAGCTCTTCGTTCATCCAGTTCTGGATCCTGAACTACGCGGCCACCTGCCCGGCCGGCTGGTGGACGTACTCGGTCCACTGCTACAAGAACGGCCCGGCCGTCGCCGTGCCGTCGCAGCCGATCGGCAACCTCGCGAGCCTGAGCCTGTCCGGCAACGTGACGAGCGCGCTGGACACCGTGGTGATGTCGACCGGCGGCGGCAGCGTGAGCGCGTCCACGGCGGACAGCACGCTGAGCCTGGCGGCGGCGTGGAATGCGGTGGAGTTCATGATCGGCGGGAACGGCGGCGGTTCGCAGGCCACCTTCAACCCCGGCTCGACGCTCACCGTCCGTACCGTGACCCACAACGGCACGACGAACGCGCCGACATGCATCACGCAGGGCTACACCGGCGAGACCAACAACCTCAACCTCGTCGGCTCGCCCGCCTACGGTGTGGGCGCGTCACCGTCGTTGCAGAGCGTGCAGTCCAACGTCCTGACGACACCCGCCTCTTGCGCCTCGGCGCAGGGCACCGGTGACACGCACCTGCAGACGTTCGGAGGCACGTACTACGACTTCCAGGCGGAGGGCGCCTTCACGCTCGCGCGCTCCTCGACGATGACGGTGCAGTCCAACCAGGTCTCGGGCGCCCCGCTGGGCTGGCCGGGCGCGGCCGTCAACAGCGGTGTGGCCACGCAGATGGGCGCGGACACCGTCGCGGTGTGCGCCTCGCGCGGCCTGGTCGTCAACGGCTCGGCCGCCTCGCTCGACCCGGGCGGCACGATCAGCCTGCCGTCCGGCGACCGGATCACGCGCTCGGGCAGCCAGTACGTCGTGACCGACCCGCAGGGCGACAGCATGTCCGCGACCCTCAACCCCGGTTACGTGGACGTCCACGTCGGCCTCGGCTCGTACCCGCAGCCGGTGGTCGGCCTGCTCGCCAACGCCCCCGGCACGACCGACGCGTTGCGCACCAGCACCGGCCTGGTCCTGCCCATCCCGGTGGACCTCAGCACGCTCTACGGCGTCTACGGCGACAGCTGGCGCGTCCCGGACGGCCAGTCGCTGGTGGCGGTGTGCGGGGACAAGACGCAGAACTCCGACCCGAAGGCGGCCTTCTGGGCCGACCAGCTGCCGAAGGCCGTGTTCGACAAGGCAGTTGCGCTGTGCCAGAAGGACGGCGTGAAGGACGCCACGCTGCTGGAGGCGTGCACGCTCGACGTGGGCGTGCTCGGCGAGGGCGGCGCGACGGAGTTCATCGGCGAACAGCCGCCGGTGGACGTGGCGTTCAGCGAGGACACGGCCGGCGAGACGGTCTCCGTCCCACTGCCCACGGGCGTCAAGTCCCGTTTCCTGCGGCTGACGTTCAGCGCCAACAGCACGCAATCCGGTGCGCAGCTCGGTGAGTTCGGCGCGTACGACCCGACCGGCCGCGACGTGGCCCTCGGCGCCCGCGCGACGGCGACCAGCGAGGACGCGGGCCTGCCGGCGGCCAACGCGGTGGACGGCGTCCCGGCGACGTACTGGCAGAGCAAACCCGGGGCCTGGCCTGCGATCCTGACCGTGGACCTCGGCGCGTCCTCCCCGCTCTCCACCCTCGGCCTCACCCTCCCGCCCGGCTGGCCCCCACGCACCCAGACCCTCGCGGTCCAGTCCTCGGCGGACGGCACCAACTGGACCAACCTGACCGGCCCGGCCACGTACACCTGGGGCGCCCCACCGAAGTAGCCCCCGAGGCCCGGTAGTTCCCGTGGCCCCCGTGTGCGCGCCAGGCAACCCCTCGCCGTGCACGGGGGCCTTCCGGGTCAGGGGCCTCCCGGGTCAGGGGCCTCCCGGGTCCGGTAAAACGGCGCGATCCGGGCGGGGCCGCGCCGCTAAACTGCGGGGCTCCCTGGTCTTCCCGAGAGGACGGTCCCCGGTCCCATGCGCTGGTCCCAGCTGTACGTGCCCACCCTCCGGGAGGACCCGGCGGACGCGGATGCGGTCAGTCACCGCCTGCTGGTGCGAGGGGGGTTCATCCGGCAGCTCATGGCCGGCCACTACTCGCTGCTGCCGCTGGCGGTGCGGGTGCGGGCGAAGATCATGGACGTCATCCGGGAGGAGATGACCGCGATCGGCGCGCAGGAGTTCGTGCTGCCCGCCCTGCACCCGGCGGAGATCTGGCAGCGCAGCGGGCGTTGGGAGGTCATGGGCGAGGAGATGTTCCGGCTCAGGGACCGCAAGGGGGCGGATCTGGCGCTCGGGATGACGCACGAGGAGATCTTCACCGTGCTGTCGCAGGAGTTGCGCTCCTACCGCGACCTGCCGCAGATGTGGTTCCAGTTCCAGACGAAGTTCCGGGACGAGGCTCGGCCGAAGAGCGGGCTGCTGCGGGTGCGCGAGTTCACGATGAAGGACTCGTACAGCTTCGACGCGGACGAGGAAGCGCTCGACCGCTCCTTCGCGTTGCACCGGGCCGCGTACGAACGGATCTTCGCGCGGCTGGGGTTGCCGGCGCTCGCGGTGCAGGCGTCCAGCGGGAGCATGGGCGGCAGCGCGTCGGTGGAGTTCATGAGCCCGTCGCAGGCCGGCGAGGACCTGGTCGTACGCTGCCCCGGCTGCGGTTACGCCGCCAACACCGAGAAGGCCGCGTCCGCGCTGCCCACGGTCGAGGACGGCCCCGGCCTGGCCGCGCCGGAGCGCTTCGACACCCCGGACGCCCGTACGATCGACGAACTCGCCCGCCTGCACGGTGTGCCCGCGTCGCGGCAGATCAAGACGCTGGTCTACGTCGTCGACGACGCGTTGACGCTCATCCTGATGCGCGGCGACCACGCCCTGGTCGAGCAGAAGCTCGCCGACACCCTCGCGGCGACGGCCCTGCGGCCCGCGACGCCGGAGGAGATCAGGGCGGCGCTCGGCGCCTCGCCCGGCAGCCTCGGCGCGGTCGGCGTCAGCAATTTGCTCATCCTCGCGGACGAATCCCTGCGGGGCCGCACCGACATGACGACCGGCGCGAACGCCGACGGCGTCCACCTGCGCGGCGTGAGCGTCGCCCGCGACATCGAGGTGGACCGCTGGGCGGACCTGCGCGAGGTCACCGCCGGCGAGCCCTGCGTCCAGTGCGGTACGGCGCTGGAGGTCGTCGTCACGATCGAGGTGGGCCACATCTTCAAGCTCGGCCGCAAGTACACCCAGACGCTGGGCGTCTCCGTCCTCGGCCCCGAGGGCCGCCCCATCGTCCCCGTCATGGGCAGCTACGGCATCGGCGTCGAACGCGCCCTGGCCTCCGTCGTGGAGACCCACCACGACGACAAGGGCATCATCTGGCCCGCCGCCATCGCCCCCTTCGAGGCCACCCTCACCGTCCTCGGCACCGACACCCCCGTGACGTCCGCCGCCGAATCCCTCTACCGCGACCTCCGCGCCGCCCGCGTCGACACCCTCCTCGACGACCGCGACGAACGCCCCGGCGTGAAGTTCCGCGACGCCGAACTGATCGGCATCCCCTACCGCATCACGATCGGCGCCCGCGGCCTCACCACCGGCACCGTCGAGATCACGACCCGCGCCACGGGCGAGACCGAGTCCGTACCGGTGACACAGGCCGCGGACCACGTCCGCAAACTCCTGACGACGGCGTGAGGCGTCAACGGCCGCCGGGCGCCGCGCGCTGCCGAGGAGTGAGGGAACGGCCCGGCCGTCGCCTGCTTGGTCCACGCGGCCTTCGCAGCAAGGGATGCCGGGCGCACGGGCTATTCGGAGAGCGGCCTGCCCGTACGACCGCTTGGCCGGTGCTCCGATGAGCGGAGCCGTCTGTATTGCGCAAGTCATAATGCAGGGCATGCGACCCCCGCTCGTCCTCTTCGACCTCGACAACACGCTCGTGGACCGGCAGGGCACGCTTGCCAGTTGGGTCGCGGGGTTCGTGGCTCGGCACGGTCTGGGTGAGGTGGAGTACGAGTACGTCTTGGGCTTGGTCCGTGAGCGTACGTACCCCGCCACGTTCGAGGCGATCCGTGCTCGCTGTGACCTGTCCGCGCCCGCCTCCGAGTTGTGGGACACGTACTGCCGTGACATCGCCGCCATGGTGTCGTGCCCCGCCGAGGTCCTCGACGGTCTGGACGAACTGCGTGCCGCCGGCTGGCGGGTGGGCGTGGCGACCAATGGTATGGCGGACATCCAGTGGGCCAAGCTCAGGGCCACCCGTATCGTCGACCATGTGGACGGTGCCTACGTTTCCGGGGAGGGCGAGGTGCGCAAGCCGGAAGCCGGGCACTTCGCGCTGGCGGCGCAGCGGTGCGGAACCGCGCTGTCCGATGGCGGATGGATGGTCGGCGACAATCCGGTCAACGACGTCGGCGGCGGTCGTGCGGCCGGCCTGCACACCATCTGGATTGCGCACGGCCGCCGCCCCTGGGACCCGTCCGCGCCGGCCCCGGACCATACGGTGTCCTGCGCCCGGGCGGCCGTTGACCTTCTCTTGCCGGGAGTAAGCCGGCTGCGGGGACGGACGTGACGGCGACCGTCGGACTGCTGCACCCCGGCAGCATGGGCGCGGCGGTCGGCGCCCAACTGCATGCCCGTGGCCACGTCGTGCTGTGGTGCCCGGACGGCCGCAGCGCGGCGACCCGCGAGCGGGCGGACGGCGCCGGTTTTGAACCCGCCGGGCTGGCCGAACTCGTCTTCCGCTCCGATGTCGTGCTATCTCTGTGCCCGCCGGCCGCTGCCGAGCAGACCGCCGCTGATGTGGCTGCGGTCGTAGCCGGCGCGACTGCGATCTACGTGGAGGCCAACGCCGTCTCCCCCTTGCGGATGTCAGGCATTGCCGAATGCCTGGCTCCGATGCCGGTGGTGGACGCCGCGGTGGTCGGATCGCCGCCGACGGGCGGCAAGACGCCGATGCTGTACCTGGCCGGTGCCGGCGAACAGACCGACCAAATCGTTGAGCTCTTCGCGGGGACCGAAGTCCGGACGCAGGTCCTCGGGGAGAACCTTGGCGCTGCCTCCGCGTTGAAGCTCGCGTACACCAGCTACCAGAAGGTCTCCCGCGTGCTTGCAGCCGTAGCGTACGGGGCGGCCGACGCGTACGGCGTCGGGGACGAGTTGCTGGCGATCGCGGCCCAGCGCACTCGCAGCTATCTCGTCGAAACCGACTACATCCCCAAGACCGCGACCCGTGCCTGGCGCTGGGGCCCGGAGATCGGGGAGGCGGCCTCCCTGGTCGCCGACGTCGGGCTGCCCGACTTGCTCATGCACGCGGCTGCCGCGACGCTCGCCCGCTGGGACGACTGCAAAGACACTCAGCTGGACATCACCGAAGCACTGGAGGCCCTGCGGCGGGAGCCGGACGCCCCGAGGTGAGCCCCGTCTCGCCCACAACGGTTCTGGCCGTTATGAGCGAGGTACCGCCGCGCGTACGACGGTGTCAATCCGCTTCGCTGCCTCAGCAGGCGCCGTCGTATCCGTGTCCACGCGCAGCTCCCACCGAGCGTGCGGATGGGCGGCGAGGTCGGCCTGTGTGGCGTCCCACGCGGCCAGCCGCGCCACGGTGTCCGCGTCACCCCGCTGACGTGACCGTTCGGCCGTGGATTGCCTGGAGCACCACAGCAGGACACATGCCCAGCGGGCAGGGAAGCCGTCGCCGACCACCTGCACGCCTGCCATCTGCCCGAGGTGTACGACCGGGATCCCTCCGCCCCCGGTGACCTCTTCCAGGCCAGGCCGGTCCACGACGTAGACGTTGCCGTACCGCTCGTTGCGGTAGATGACGTCGTCGTGTGCTTCCAGGTCGGCAAGCTGCTCCGGCGTGCCCATCCGATAGCCCGAGGTCTTCCCGCCCCCGACCTTCAGCCGGGTGAAGGGAACGTACCGCCCGTCCAGAGCCACGAGGGCCGCCGTGATCGTGTCCTTGCCTGCCGCCGGCGGACCGTACAGCAGAACGCCCGGTCTCACGGGAACACCGTCCCGAAGACCTGGCGTACCTGATCCGTGAGGGAGATTGCCGCACCGAGCCGGTTGTCGACCACCAAGTGAGGAACGACGGGCTTCAGTTCGAGGTCGAGTCCTGCGGCGTACGCCTCCCAGTTCTGGAGTTTCCAGCTGTCCCGGGCGGCGGACCGGAAGCTGACGTGCTCATGCATCGTGTCGAGGTCGCACTGAACCCAGACCACAACGACGGTGACGCCGCGCGCTTCGCAGCGATTGATCAGGCGCCGCATCCACCGGTGGTCGGTGGCCTCGGCGACGAACGGCGCGGTGAGGACGGTGCTGATCGCGCAGTCGATGTTCGCGTACGCGGTCTCCAACAGGCACTGGTACTCCAGTGGGCGGACCTGCTGCCGGTAGATGTCGGTGTGCCGGTCGTTGGGGTCGCTGTCGAGTTCCACGAGGAGGCGTTCGACGAGTGGTCGCGTGATCGGGTCCTTGTCGAGGACGGGCCAGCCGGTGAGCTGGGATATGAAGCGGGAGAACTCCGACTTCCCGCTTCCCGCGTAGCCTCCGACCATCATCAGCGTCGGCCTGTTCGGGTCGCCGCCGGTGTGACGTCGTTTCCAGGCGTCGAGGATCCGTTGCTGCACACCCAGTCCGTCCATGTCCCGTGTTGCGGGCGTGAGTTGGAGAAGGGCGCGTTCCACGGCCAGTACGTGGGAGCCGTCGTGCGGCTCGCTCGATGCCGTGAACGAGAGCTTCGTGGCCTCGTCCGGCAGCGCGTGGCGAAATCCGAGCTCGGGCTCGGTCGCGCGGTACATCAGGCAGTAGGCGCGCCGATAGTGCGGTCCGGGGTAGACCTCGCCCTGCTCGTGCTGCCAGAGCGTCTGGAAGTTGGCCGCCGGCACGGTCAGTCCGGCGGTTCGGGCCACCTCTCGGAGACGCTCACCCGCGCCCTCCAGCGTCAGACCGTGGGCTTCACGCTGCCGCCTCAACTTGTCCGGGCGCCAGCCCGGGCGACTCTTCCCCGCCACGCCTACCGCCTGCCCATCAATGGTCATGATCGGGAGCCTAAGCAAGCCTCTCATGAACCCATGTGTAAGCCGATGTTGAAGGCGTGGTTGGCCGGCCATGCCCTTGTGATGAGGAGCTTCGGCAACTGCTCGTGATACTCCGCGGCCTCCCGAACCGCTGTGATGGTTCGCACTGACGCGGCCCTTGCTGATCGCGTCGGTGCCCAGTTGCCCGTACCGGATCGGAAGGGGGGATTCACGGTGGCCGCCGGCTGCGACGCCTCCCCCGACATCGCCGAGGCGTGGGGGCGAAGCAAGCCGGCACCGTATTTCGACGCCGCCGTGTTCAGCTGGTCCGGCACCGCGATCCCCGGGGTGGAGGCCCTTCCGTCCTTGTTGAGCAGTTGGAGAGACCGGTGAACGCCCCCTACGGATGGTCGGTCTCGAAGGGCGTCCTCGGCTGGGCCCCTGCGCCCGTCGGCGTACACGCGGTGCGCGGCACGGCGCACGTTGCGGTGCACTACACGGGCGTCTGCGGAAGTGACGTCGCGAAGCTCAGCCATCCCTGGCAGGGGCAGTTGCCGGAGCCGTGGTACCCCGGTCACGAGATCGTCGGGATCGACAGGGAGACCGGCGGCTGGGTCGCCGTCGATCCGCTGGTTCCCTGCCGCTCGTGCCGGTACTGCGAGCGCGGGCAGGTGCACTTCTGCCCGGAACTGCGACGCGTCGGATGGGACCTGCCCGGGGGTCTCGCCCACGCCGTGAGGGTGCCCCGGGACAACGTCGTCCCGCTGCCCGCGCTCCACGATCCGGCGCACGGCGTCCTTGCCGATCCTATGGCTGTGGCCCTGCACGGCGTCCGCTGCGGCCTCCCGGCAGCCACCGGGCGGCTCGGCATCATCGGCGGCGGCGTCCTCGGGGTCTGCACGGCAATATGCGCTGCGGACGCGGGATGGGACGTCCACATGCTCATCAGAAAGCCCTGCCAGTTACACCAATTGAGCTACGTGCTCCCCTCACACATCAGCCTCCATACCGGTGAGCTGCCACGATGCGACGCCGTCGTGGACGCCGCGTCCGGTGGTAGCGACGCCCCCGTACGCCAGGCGCTGAAGGCCGTCCGTGACGGGGGAACCGTTCTCGTGCAGAACGCCTACGCGCCCCAGGTGGTGCTCTCCGTCGCCCTGCGGGAGATCTTCCGGCGCTCGATCACTCTGCGCGGCTCCTTCTCGTACTGCCGCGCGGACGGCCACGACGACTTCACGGACGCCGTCGGCATCGTCGCAAAAGGCGGCGACTGGGCCGCCCTCATGACCCGGGACCGCTTCCCTCTCGGCGATCTCCCGCAGGGGCTGAGGGCACTGAAGAGCGGTGCCCGGCATCGCCCGTTCAAGCTCCTCCTCACGTCCCACACCTGATGGAAAGGAGGCGACACCGTGTCGACGACAGCACCCTTGCTGGTCCACAAGATCAATTCTCCTGACGAGATCGCACCGGAAATCGTCCGCGACGGCATCGCGCACATCCTTGCGTTACCGGAGAGCCACGCCCGGGACGCGATGCTGGCCAGCGTCCTCACCGGTCTGCTGATCCGGGGGCCGCGGCTGACGGAGGTGGAGTCGGCGGTCCTGGCGGCGACCGCCCTGGACCGACCCGGCTGGGACTTTCACCAGCCCCCCGCCGGCACGCGGTTCGTCGGCTACACCGGCAGCGGGAAGAAGTCCTTCAAGACGATCAACCTGAGCACGGCCGCCGCGCTGGTAGCGGCGGCCGGAGGAGCGCACATCGCGAAGCTCGGGTCGCGCAGCGCGTCGTCAAAGACCGGATCGCGCGACTTCATCGACCTGGTGGGAGCGCCGTGCGACGCCGTGCCGCATCAGGAGATGGTCGACATCACCGCGCAGATCGGCTTCGGGTTTTTCTCCATCGAGAACCGCATACCGGAGTTCGACCGCCGTTACGGAGGCCGGTTCCACGCCGTACACGCCCTCAGCCTGGCGCTTCCGGCCCTCCTCAGCCCGGTCTCCTGCCCCGCCTACGTCTACGGTCTGGCGCACCCCGCGGTCACCGTTTCCGCTCGGCTGCTGTCCCGGCTCGGCCTGCTGGACGTGACCGTCGTCAACTCCAGTACGGGCCGGACGGTCCAGGCCGATGAGCTGCTCCCGGGAAGCACCGTACGGGCCTGCCGTATCAGCGCCGGCGCCGAGAACGTGCCCTTCCAGAACGAGGTGCACAACCGCGCAGCCGCGATGCCGCTGGACCTGGCCTCGGTCACCCAGCACGAGGAGCCCCGGGAGAACGTCGCTGCCGCGGTTCGCGTACTGGCCGGCCAGGACACCGGTCGGGCGCGCGACGCCGTCGCCCTCAACGCGGCCCTGCTGTTGGTGATCTCCGAAGCGGCCCCCACCATTCAGACCGCCATCAGCGAGGCTCTCGCCATCATCGAAGCGGGCGCGGGCCTGGACACGCTCAAGAAGTTCGTACGGCTCACCGGTGGTGACCTGCACCAACTCCGCTCGCTCCGCCGCCCCACCTTGCGGTCGCCGCTCCACGCCGCCTCCGGGGCCAAGGAGCCGACATCATGCTGACGCACGACGAACTCCCCATCGTCCACCTCGTCCTCAACACCGACTGCAACGCCTGGGACTTGGCACCGACCAGCACGTCCCCGGGCGTGTGCCGCTTCTGCTACCGCGAGCGCAACAAGGTCAGCACGGACGCGGACACCGTCCGTCGTGCCATCGACCGCCTCCGTTCGGAGTCCGAGGCCCACCGGTGCGTCTTCACCGGCGGCGACCCCGTGATGCCGTACGACAACCACCTGGAGGCGGCTCTCCGGCACGCCACCGAGGCGGGCTTCGAGACCAACCTCCACACCAACGGGCTGCTCCTGAGCGAACGCTTTGCCGGCATCCGTGACCACGTGACCGTGTACTCCCTGGCGGTCGACGGCCCGGACTCCAGGACCGCCGACTGGTTCCGAGGTCAGGGTTACTTCGAACGCTTCCTGTCCAACGTCGACTTCCTCGCAGCGGACCAGCGGCGGCTCGCGTTCAACACCTTCACCACAGCCGTGTCCGTGAAGGAACTGCCGCGCCTGGCGCTGCTCATCGCCGAAGTGTCCCGGCGAACCGAGGTCGAGTACTGGCTGATCTCCCAGTACCGCCCCGTGGGCCGCGCGAGCACCCGCAAGGCGGGGATCTACGGCTTCGGTAGACGGGACTTCGTCCGAGCCGTGGACAACCTGCACGCCGACATCAACGACATGACCATCTACGCCCAGCCGACACGTGCCCCGGAGGACCCGTATCCGTTCCGCGTCTGGGTCCTCGCCGACGGCACGGTCACGGCGGACCTCGGCAGCGTCGCGGCACCTCGAAACGCCGTGCTCGGCAACCTGCTCGTCGACGGGTTCGAGCCGCTGGTCCGCCGGGCTTTCGCCCTTCGTGAGCAGACGCATCGGGAAGGAACCGCATGAAGTTCGACACCGCGTACTACGACAGTGTGATCGACCAGCACCGCTACGAGCGGCTGGGACTCGGCGCCATCGACTTCGGGCTTGCGGGGATGAGCCCCGACGATCTGCGCACGAAGTGGATGTGCCACACCGGAGCCGGCAACTTCGCGGAGGCAGTGGCCATGGGCGAGCCGGCCACGGTCACCACCGGCGTCGGCCTCGGCGGACCGCCCCACGCCGGCACCCTCTTCCAGCTGCTGCGCGCGGTCAAGCTGCAGCAGTGCGGGCTCAACGTCCAGATCGTGCTGGGTGACCTGGATTCCTACAATGCCCGCCGTACGCCCCTGGACTCGGTGCGGCAGCTCGCCGACCGGTACGAGGAGTTCGTCCTCCGGCTGGGGTTCGACGCCGACTGCGGGGTCCTGCGGAGGCAGGAGGGCGAGACCGACGTCATGGCCACCGCGTTCCTGCTGTCGCGCCACCTGGACGACGCCGACTTCCAGTGGGCGGAGGAAGACCTGGCCGGCCTTTACCGCAACCACGGTGTCTTCGACCACCTCAACTACGGGATGAAGCAGGCCACGCTGCTCATGGCCGCGGACTTCGTCCACCTCCTCCTTCAGGGTCACCACGTCCTCGTGTCCCTGGGGGTCGACGAGCACAAGTACGTCGCCCTCGCCCGACGCGGAGCGGAACGCTGGGGCCTGCCCTCGGAACATCTGTCCGGCATCTACACCAAGATGATCCCCGGCCTCGGCGGCCTCCCCAAGATGAGCAAGAGCATTCCCGGCTCAGGCATCGACGCCTCCCTGCCCGGCGAGGACATCCGAGCCCTGCTGGGTGCCGACGCCGACACTGCTCCCTCCGAAGACGGCTCGGCACTTCTCCAGATGTACGCGTGCCTGCCCGAGGTGGACGGCCCGGCGTACGACCGGGCGGCGGCTGCGCGCCGCGCCAGGAGCCCCGAATGGCTGGCCATACGTGAGCAACTGGTCGAGCGGATTCTCTCGCTGTTCTCCCACTGGCCGAAGTGAACAGGGAGCTTCTCATGCACGCGGACACCGCGGCCTTCCACCAGCCCATTGGCGGCCCCGAGACGTACTTCATCAGGAACGGCTACCGCAGTCGAAAGGAGGTGGAGTACTTCATCGACGAGACGGACGACACCGTGACCTGGCAGCCCGACGTATACCCGTACGCCGCCACGCGGGCCAAGGAACTCGGCCGCGACGTCGTGATCGACATCGGCTGCGGACGGGCCGGCAAGCTGGCATCGCTGGCTTACGGATACCCGGACTGGACGTTCATCGGCGTCGACTTCGGTGACAACTTCGTGTGGTGCCGCGACAACCACCCCTTCGGCGAGTGGATCGAGGTCGACCTGGAATCGGCCGAGCGACTGCCGATCGACGCCTCCCTTGTGCGTCGTTCGATCGTGATCTGCTCCGACGTCGTGGAGCACTTGCTTGACCCGGCTCCGGTCCTGTCACTGGTCCACGGCCTCCTCGTGGAGGGAGGCGCGGTCGCCGTACTGTCCACGCCTGCCCGAGAGTGCCGCAGCGGATACAGCGCTCCTGGCCCGCCCCGCAACCCCAGCCACGTCCGGGAGTGGGCGAGCGACGAGTTCCAGGCACTGCTGACCGCCTCGGGATTCGAGATCCGTTACGCAGGGCTGACGCGGAGCGACGACGCTTCCAACGGCCTGTCCACCCAGTTGCTTCTCGTCGGTGCCGAAGAGACGCACAGGGGCCGGCAGTGACGCGGAAGCCCCGACCCAAGGCACTGCGTGTCGTCCACCTCCCGGCGCGTACCCCGTACGCCTGGAAGCTGCGCAGCCGCGACTTCCGCATCCTGAACGGCACCGAGATCGCTGGCGGCGACATGGTGCCGGCAGCGGTCGACGCGACCTGGCTCCTCGATCACCGACCCTTTACATGGCTCGATGTGCTTCATCTGCACCACGTCGACTTCGAGGATCTGGCCACCTTGGAGCGCCTGCTCGACGCCTGCTTGCGCGAGGGGGTCAACGTCGTCTTCACCGCTCACGACACGCGGCCCATGGTCGGCAGCGCCGAGGACTTCACCGCGCGGCTTCGGATGCTCCACTCGGCCGACGTGGGCTGGGTCTGCCTCACCACAGGCTCCGCCACCAAGCTGACCGGAATCCTCGGCGCCCGCCCCGACGCGGTCGTCGTTCCGCACGGGTACGTCGCGGCGCCGGAGACCCTTGCCGGCCTGGAGCGCGAGCCGAGCGCTTCGCCCCGGTATCTGATGTACGGGGCCTCCCGTGCCAGCCGCGACCAGTTGTCCACCATGGCCAACTGGAGCTTGGGCGTGATCGACCCCGACAGCACCCTCCACGTCCTTCTGCGCGCGTTCAGCCCCGCCGACTTCATCGAGGGTGGCCGTGCCCCGCTCCTTCTGGAGACGGCCGGGCGCGACCCCCGCATACGCCTGGCCATGCGCCCGTATCCCACGGACGAGGAAGTGGTCAGAGCCGGCCTTGCATCGGACGCGCTGATACTCCCGTATCTCTGGGGCAGCCACTCGGGACAGCTGGAGTTGGCCTTCGACTTGAACCTCCTGCCGGTCTGCTCCCTCACCGGGCACGTGCACGAGCAGTACGAACGGCACCGGGGGCTCGTCGAAGAACCCGAATGGTTCGACTGGTCGCAGGGGCACCCCAACCTCTTCGGCGAGAAATTCCTGAGCGCCCTTGAGGAGGCTGCGGATCGGCTCGGCTCCGGGGTCCGCCGCCTGGACCACGAGTTCCTCGAATACAGGGCCTACGAACATCAGGAGATCCTGGAACAGTACGGCCGCGTGTATGGGGGTGACCGGTGAGTGCCCCACCGCGCATTTCGTGCGTCATCCTCTGCCACAACTACGGCCGGTATCTCGACCAGGCCATAACAAGCTGCATGGAACAGGAGCCCGGAAACTTCACCCTCCAGGAAATCATCGTCATCGACGACGGCTCCAACGACGAAACCGAAGAGGTGTGCCTGCGCCACAAGGGGAACGTCAAGGTCATCCGGAGACAACGGCAGGGATTCGCGCAGACCTTGACGGACGCCTTTCTCCTCAGCACCGGCGACTGGGTGGCTTTGCTCGATGCCGACGACTGGTTCCACCCTTCGAAGCTGCGTACGTGCGCTGAGGCGATGGCGGGCGGGGCGCTGTTCATCGAACACCGGGAGAACGTCGTCGACTCCGACGGAAATCCGATGGTGAAGGAGCCGCACCCCGGCGGGAACACCAGCACGTTGGTCGTTCATCGCGAGGCCGCCCGCAGCCTGCTGCCTGCGGCCAACGAGATCTTCTTCCATGCTTTACGTGAAGCCGGCCACGGAATCGTGCTCTCCACCCCCTCGACTTTCTACCGTGTCCACCCGAGCAGCATGACCGACCGCAGCACGCCAGGCGTGTCACAGGACTACCGGGCGGAAGTCTGCGCTGCCCTCGCCGACTGTCTCCAGGAAATGCGTGGGGATCCCCCCGGCTGGGCGACCGGTTGCCGCCTCCGAAGGATTTCCCTGCATTTCCGCACAATCGCTCTCGGCCATCAGATCGAATCCGCCGTGCAGCGAGGTCGGCGTGTGCCCGCGATACTTCTGATTCCGAGAATACTCATCAGTGCTCTCCGTGCTCGGGATTCAATAGCACCGTGGTTCCGGTCTCTTTCCAGCGTGATCACGGGACGGCCGATCGTGCGGCTGAGCGCGAGGCAATGACGGTAGCCCCGGCAGTGATCAATTCGGCGATGAGCAGTAGGCGGCGATGATAAAATCGCCCCTTCCAGCCCCCTACTGGTCAGGCCAGTTGTCCGACCCAGGAGCGTATAGGCGCTATGAGCCGTTTGAGTGAGTCCGTCACCCGTGTCATGCACATCCTCGATGGAGCGGACCTGGGCGCGGACTATACGGTCGCGCAGCTGCTCGGCGAGACAACAGTACGGCGGTCTCTGGATCTGTCCGACCTCTCCCCGCAGGAGCAGGCGGCTCTGGTCGAGAGCCGCGCGATCAACTTGATCCCCTCGGCAGCGGTCCTGGCCGAGAAAATCGAAGCAGCGCACGCGGCGGGACGGCCGTTCGTCGTGAAGTACGGCATCGACCCGACCTCGCCCGACGTCCACCTCGGCCACGCGGTGCCGATCATCATCGCCAGCCGTTTCCAGCGGATGGGCCACCACGTCGTCTTCATCATCGGCGACGTCACAGCAAAGATCGGCGACCCGTCGGGCCGCTCCTCGGAACGGCCACCGCTCACCGACGAGGACATCGCCCGCAACCTCAGCGGCTACCAGCAGCAGGTCACGCCGTTCATCGACTTCGAGCGTGCCGACCTGCGTTTCAACGGCGAGTGGCTGAACAAGGTCACCCTGCCGGAACTCGTCGGTGTGCTGGCCCGGGTGCCGGTGTCCATGTCGCTCCAGCGTGAGGACTTCCGGACTCGGCTCGCCGAGGGGCACGGCCTGTCCGTCGCCGAGTTCGTGTACTCCGTCGTCATGGCGTGGGACTCGGTCGCCATCGACGCCGACGTCGAACTCGGCGGTGTGGACCAATTGCTGAATCTCCAGATGTGCCGCAAGGTCATGGAGATCTCGGACCAGGCCGCCGAGGTCGTCATCACCACCCCGCTCATCGAGGGCACCGACGGGAGCGGCACCAAGATGAGCAAGAGCAAAGGCAACTACGTCGGACTTTCGGCATCGCCCGATGACGTCTACGGCCGCCTGATGTCCATCCCCGACCACCTCACCCAGCCTTACCTCCAACTGCTCACCGAGTGGACGGACGACGAGATCCGCGTCGTCACCAAGCGCCTGGAGGAGGGGACCGCGCACCCGATGGCGGTCAAGCGGATCCTCGCCGGTGAGGTCGTGGCCGCCCTCCACGGCCTGGACGCCGCCGCGGCAGCCCGCGCGGAGTTCACAGCGCGCTTCTCCAAGCGCTCCTTCGGCGACGCCCAGAACATCCCCGTCGTCTCGCTGAAGGACCATGCCGAAGACGCACTTGGGGTGCTGATCAGCCGCACCCTGGGCTTCGCCTCCAGCGTCTCCGCTGTTCGGCGTGTGGCGCAGCAGAACGGGCTTCGCCTCATCGTCGAAGCAGGGGGAGACCAGCAGACCACTCAGCTCACCGAGGCTTCCGTACAGCAGACACTCGGCGACATCGTGGGTGAGGCCGGGCCCCTCGCCGGCGCCGAGTTGTACCTCAAGGTGGGCCGGAAGGTCACCCGTATCGACGCATGACCTGGCCCAGCGTGGACCGTTTCGCGACTCGCCGCAGACGTGTCTCCCGGGGCACCGGCAGCGCCCGTTGGACTGACCGCCACGACGACGTCGGCTCGGGGCAGCGAAGAAGAGCGGAACGGCTCTGCCCTGGTGAACATGGCAGAGCCCCAACGCCCCGCTCATTCAATGGGCTTCGGGACCTGGCCCGAGGTCGCCGACGCCGTCCACGGCCTGCTCGGCGCGGCGCCCCGCCGGCCTCCACGGCGTGACGCCGTGGTGACCGGCGGTCCGACGTCGAACCGAGCAACAAGGACGCTCCGGAAGGGGTCCCTCAGGGCGTCTTCGGGGCGCTCGGCTCCTCCGTCTCGAAGGAGTGCGACCCCGGGTACGCGGCGAACTGGACACAGGCGGCGCCGTGTTCGGAGCGGACCGGGCAGTCCGGGCGGAGCTAAACGGTGTCCGGCTCGGTGCCGTCCTGCCAGCGGGTCCAGAGGGCGCCCGAGCCCGGGTCGGCGAAGTGGTCGTAGACGACGGCATGGTGCTCGCCGCCTTCGTGGAGGGCGTCCGCGCCGGGGAGTTCGGTGCCGTCTGACCGCGGGCCCATGCGTGCCGCCCCGGAGCGGCGGGAGCTGCGCGGCGACCGGGAACGATCAGAAGTGGTCGATCATGGGCGAGGAGCGTGATACGTTCTGTCACGAACGGTCACGCAAAAGTGACCCCGGCAGCGCGCCAACGCTCCGGGGCCTGGCACAAGGAGTCAACGCTCCCCATGCAGATCCATCGTATCCGCCACACGCGCGGTTTCACCGTCATGCCGAACACAGCCCTGCAAGACCGGCGACTTTCGTACACCGCGCGCGGCCTCTTGGCCGATTTGCTCTCCCGGCCGGACGGCTGGCGGGAGGATCTGCGGCGGATGGCCGACAGCAGTCCGCAGGGGCGGATGGCCGTGGCGAAGGCGCTGCGGGAGCTGACGGCGTTCGGGTATTACCGGGTCGACCGGGTGCGGCAGGCGGACGGCACGATCGTCAGCCAGGCGCATGTGTACGACACTCCGTACGCGTCGGCGCAGGTCGCGCCGGGGGCCGGGATGCCGGGTCCCGGTGGGCCGGGGGCCGAGAACCCGGGAAGCAACCCCGTAAAGAACCTGGAGAAAGAACCCACCCTCCCCCGGCAGCGGGCGGCGCCACCGCCCGGGCCGCCGGACGCGGCGAGGGCGGAGGCCGCGGCGTTGCTTTGCCGGGTGACGGCGCCGGAGCCGCGGCTGCGGCTCGGGGCGCGGGAGGCGGTGACGCTCGCGCCGCTGGTCGTGCCCTGGCTGGAACGCGGCCTGGGCGCCCGCGACCTCTCGCACGCGCTGCTCGCGGGCCTGCCCGAACGCGTCCACAGCGCCTCGGCGCTGCTCCGCGACCGCCTCACTCGTAAGCTGCCCCCGCCGCCCGAGGCCCCACCACCGCCGAGCCCCCGCCGCTACGAGTGCGCAGCCTGCGCGCGCCCGATCCCGTACGAGGGCCACTGCCGCCCCTGCGCAAACCCCGCACCCCCCGAGGTGCCCCCCGACCGCACCCGCACGGCAACCCGAGGCCGCGCCCTGGTCCGAGCAGCACTGGCCGGCGCGATGCCCTGACCGGGCGGCGCCCGGGGAGCCGGTACGTCAGCCGGTCACGAACATCCGCACCGCCGGTACGGACCTCCGGCCGCCGCACCGCGGGCACACCACCGCGCTACCGCCGCGCGAGGCGGGCAGCCGCGTCTCGCCGGTCCCGCCGCACCGCGAGCACTCGGCCCGTGGCCCGGCCGCCTGCCGCTGCCGCAGCGCCGCGATGACTTCAGCCCGCGCGGGGTTGATCCACTCCATGACCGCCTCCTCCCGAGCACCCTACGCGCACGGCCCCGTACTCGTCGTCGCCGCTGCCGAGGGGCGGGCCCGCCCGCCCGCCGTCGCCGGAGAAGTGAGGCGCCCGGCACGGCATGCCTCAGCCCAGAGGCCCGCTACGGGCCGCCCCGCCCCGGGCCACGACCGCCGGATGCCCATCCCGCATGGCATCCGGCAGTACGACCTCGTACGCGTCGTGCGGGACGGCCCGCTGCCACACCTGCTCGAACGCTGCCGCGTGCCGGCCGACCACGGCGGGGTCGTCGCACAGCTCCTTGCCGGTCCACTCCCCGTCGCCGGAGAAGTGGTGGACGCGCATGAGGCGCCCGTCGAAGATCCACAGGTCGGTGCCGGGCAGGAGCAGGTCCCACGCCCGGTGGCGGGGCAGCCAGCGGACCTCCTCGCCGGCTTCGACGTTGGCGCGGGTCTGCTGGTGCTCCCAGCGGATGTAGTCGGTGACCGGCTCGGACACCACCCTGGCCCGGCGCACCGCGACGCCGCGGGCGACGGCGTCGGCGATGTCCTGGTGGAAGGGGCGCCACCACGAGGAGCGGTCGTCCCAGTCGACCCGCGTCCCCTTCTGCCACGCCTCGAACCGGGGGTTGCTGTAGTACGCGTCCCGCATCTCCAGGTGGACGGCCGAGTGCCGTGCGCCGGCGAGGAGTTCAGCGAACTCCGGGATCGAGTTCATCGAGCGCCTTCCTGATGATCGGGATCATGCGGGCCGGGTCCTGGTGACCGTCCCGCCGGGTAGGGCGGGGTGTGCCCGGATGCCTAGGTCGGTGACCTGGGCCTCGGGAGTCCGACATGGGCGTGCCTGATCGCTCCGTGCCGGCGGCTGCTCGCGGCCGGCTACGAAGTAAGCCCCGCGCGTTCAGCCATGGCCACAAGGTCGGGGCGGGCGCGTTGGTGGAGGATGAAGAGGACGCGGAGGACTTCGCGGCTCATCGGGTGGATCTCTGCCATCTGCGGCGACACCTTGAACGCGGCCTTCAGCGCCTCCTCCGCTCCCGCTGCGTCTTTCAGGGCCAGGCGGGCGCGGGCGACGTCGATGTAGAGGCGGCCGAGGCGGTTGGGCTTGAGGCCTGTGGGAGGCTGGTCGATCAGGGGCGTGGACATGGTCACCGCCTTGTCGGGCTGGTCCAGCTCGACGTGGGCGGCCAGTTCGTAGAGGGCGGTGTTGCCCTCGCCGAAGGTCAGGTTGTGCATCAGCACGTCGCCGTCGAGTTGGGCGGCCAAGCCCTTGGCGTGGCGCAGGTGCGTCTCGGTGGCGTGGCGGTCGCGGTTGCGGGAGGCGAGGACGACTCCGCGTAGGTGCAACGAGCCGAGGACGACCACGGACTCCGGGCTGTCCGCGCGGGCGCTCTCGTACTGGCTGATCGCGCGCTCGACGATCGCCATGCCGTCGCCGTAGGCGCCTGCGCTCTGGTACGTGCCTGCCTCGTTCCAGGCCGCGGTCGCTTCCGCGCCCGGATTCCAGGTCCGCTGGGCGGCCCACTGCTGGCGGGCGACGATGATGTCGGCCAGGTCGGGCTGTACGAAGCGGTGCGTCACGCTGTAGGCGCAGCCGTAGAGGTCGGCGAGTTGTCCCCAAGCCGGGGAGTCACCGCCGGCGTCGAGTGCGGTCGCGGTCGCCTGACCGAGGAGGGTCGGCAGCTCCCGGAGCAGTTCGAGATACCGCGTCTCGGATCGCAGCCGAGCCGCAAGCCGCAGCCGCTCGGCCAGCACCTCGGGGGCGGGTGTGTCCTCCCTGGGCAGGGTGTGCCGGCGAACGGCGTCACGTAGGTCGTTGAGCAGGTCGGCCTGCTCGGTGAGGCCGAGGAAGGGCTGGCCGTAGATCCGTGCGGTGGAGACGCGTAGGGGCTTGGCGATGGCGGCCACCACGGAAGGCGTCGCCGGGCGGTCGCCGGTCTCGATCTTGCTCAGATAGGAGATGGAGATGCCGGACAGGCGGGCCAGTTTCGCCTGGCCCATCCCGCGGGCCTTGCGCAGTACGGCGATGTTCTCCCCGGCGGCCGGTGTGCTGTCCATGAACCCACTGTTCCAGGCCAGGGCGTCCCGCTACCGGGTTGTGCGGCTCTTGTGCGAACTGATCTCACCGGCAAGGGATTTCACTGAACGTCAAAGGCATGTGACGCCACGTGAGGGAGCGTTGCGGGGCGATGCCGTTGGCCGCCGCACCGGCTGGTTCTCGGCGCGGCTTGCGCAAGCGACTGCAACTGGCTCGACATTGGAGGACAGCATGGCGCTACGGTTCGTCGGGAAGGACCCGGAGTCGGGGGACCACGGCTCCCCGGCCGTCTGGGTCGACGAGGACTCCAAGGATCTGCTGTTCCAGGGCGTCAAGGTCGACCGCCGGACGGAGGCGACCTGCAACCGGGATGTCGCGATGCCCTCCTACGAGGGGATCGTGCGTGTGCCGAAGCGGATGATCCCGCTTCTCAGGGAGGCGCTTGATGTCGCAGAGCTTGAGTAGCTTCGCGGACCTGCTCCGTGCTGTCGAGCGGTCAGCGGTTCACCTGGAGCTGCGCGACGCCTACGACATGGGGAACGAGACGGCCGGATTCGAGGCATGGAAGCGGGGCCACCGCCTTGACCCGGCCGACCGCGCTTCGTGGTGGCGTCCTTGGCTCGACCTCGTGCAGGAGGTGACCTCGAAGGGCGTGCGGATCCAGCGCGCCCGTGTGGTCACGGAGCCCCCCAGCGAGTACATCCGCTACGAGCACTCGTTCACCTTCACCAACGTGGCCGCGGGCGAGGAGGTGCGCTGGCTGCCCAGGAGCAGCGCGGTGGAAATCGCCCTCCCGCAGCACGACTTCTGGCTCTTCGACCGTCGCCTCGTGCAGTTCAATATCTTCGACGAGGCCGGCCGCTGGATCCGGACCGACCAGACCGAGGAGCCGGCGGCGGTCGCCGGCTGCGTCCAAGCATTCGACGGTGTGTGGGACCGTGCCATCCCGCACGAGAAGTTCAGTCTCTGACGGCGGACGATCAGTCGGCTCATGGCCACGTCGCCTCTCTCCTCGGCCCGGGCTGCCCGCGCCAAGATCGCCGAGCGCCTGAAACAGGCGATGCTCGATGCCGGCCTGTCGGGGTTGGAGTTGGCTGATCGCTGCGGTTGGCACAAGTCGAAGTCGTCGCGTATCGCCCGCGGTATCACGCCGCCCTCGGACGACGACATTCGTGCCTGGTGCGACGCGTGCGGTGTGCCCGAGCTGGCGGCCGATCTCATCGCGGCGTCGAGGACCGCCGATTCGATGTACGTCGAGTGGCGCCAGCTCCACCGGGACGGCCTGCGGCAGGTCCATGCGAAGACCACGCCGCTGTACCAGCGCACCCGCACCTTCCGCGTCTACGCCTCCAACCTCGTGCCCGGCATGCTGCAGACCGCCGAGTACGCCACAGGGTTGCTGCGGTCGATCACGACCTTCCAAGGCACACCCGATGACGTCGAGCGGGCGGTCGAGGCTCGGCTGGCCCGCTCCCGTGTCGTCTTCGAGGGCGATCACGGCTTCGCGCTGCTGCTCGAAGAGGCGGTGCTCTACTACCGGGTCTGCGACGACGAGGCCATGGCCGCCCAACTCCGGGCGCTGCTCTCACTCATGGTCAGGCCCAACGTCTCCCTCGGCATCATCCCGTTCGAGGCCAGACGCACGGTGTGGCCGCTGGAGGCGTTCTACGCCTTCGACGAGGACATGGTGGCCGTCGAGACCCTCACGGCGGAGATCAACGTCAGCAGCCCTGGCGAGATCCGGACGTACCTGCGGGCCTTCCATCAGCTCTCCCGGCACGCCCTGCGCGGGGCCGCTGCCCGCAGCCGCATCACGCGCGCCCTCGACACTCTCGGTTGAAATCGTGCAACCGCGTGCAACTGCGTGGACCCGCAACTGCTGCTGTTCCTAGCGTCGTTGGTGCCGATTCTCGCCTCTTCGGGAGGAAGTCCGCCATGGTCGCTCCACCCATCTCCTTACCGGCGTCCGGCGTCGACTGGACCGCACTGCACAACTTCGCCGCCCTGCGCGGCCAGCTCCGCGTCTCCTTCACTCCGCGCTGCAACATCGCGTGCTGGTTCTGCCACAACGAGGGTGACGTGCCGCCGCCGCTGACCCGGCACGACCGTTCCCGGCAGCCGCGGCCCCGGCAGCTCGATGCCAGCGCCTACCTCGCCGTCATCGGCTCCCTCATGGACGCCGGCCTGAAGCGCGTGTACTTCACCGGTGGCGAGCCGCTGACGTCACCGATCGCCCGGCAGGTCCTGGAGGGCTTGGCCGAGCCCGGCCCGGACGCCTCCTACACGCTGATCACCAACGGCACCAGGATCCGTACCCACCGCTCGTGGCTGGCCAGGACGCACCTGGACAAGGTGAAAGTGTCCCTGCACTACTTCTCGGACGCTTCGCTGCGGGCCATCGCAGGGACGCGTATCGGGATCGGCACGGTGCTGGACGGCATCGAGGCCGCCCGCGAGACCTTCGAGCGGGTCGAGCTGAACACCCTGTTGCAGCGGGAGAACGCCCACGAGGTCCGCCAGATCCTTGACTTCGCCCTGGAGCGGCGGCTTCCCGTGCAGTTCATCGAGCTGGTCGGCACCGACTTCAACGTGGGCAGAGCCGCCTCGGCAGTACCGGCCGACGAGATCGTCGGGCATCTGCGCACCCTCACCAGCGACGAGCACATCGAGGTCGCGGGAGTCGGCCAGGGCCGCAGGGTCTTCCGTATCGACGGCATCGAGATCGATGTCATCCACCGCGACCTCGGCCGCCACCACGTCGGCCAGTGCGGTACCTGCCCCGTACGGTCCCGGTGCGTAGAGGGCTTCTGGGCACTGCGGGTCGACCACGGCGGCGGCATACAGCCCTGCCTGCTGCGCGACGACCTCCGTGTCGAAGTGAACGACCTGGTCGACGACCCCGCCCGGCTCGCCCGGACGGTTGTTGGGCACGTCGCGGCTTTCACGGAGGGGACGCTGTGAGCCTGCCTTCTCCGTACCGGCCTCTGCCCTTCGACGGGCCGCAGCACCCGTTCATCGTCCTCGAAGGCGTCTCCGGCACAGGAAAATCCACCCTTGCCCGGGCCTTGGCCGAGCGGCTGGGCGGCGCGACATCGCTGCACACCCTCCCCACGCCCCACACCGGGTGGTCGGCACTGATCAACGAGCGCTTGCGTGCGCTGCCGCAGTTCGCCTTCTACCTGTCCGGGCTGCTCCACGCCGCCGACTTGATCCGGCTCGCGAGGGCGGTCCGTCCCGTCGTCGCCGACCGATACGCCTCCTCGGTGGTGGCATGCCACGCCGCCGTTCACGAGGTCCCCGTCGAGGAGGTCGCCGGCCTTCTCGAACCTTTCCGGCCCTACCTGGAGACACCGACCCGTACCTATTACCTGGGCTGTTCCGAAGCAGCTCTGCGGGGGCGCCTCGCGATCAAGCCCGACGCAAAGCAGGACGACCTCGATCTGCTCGCCGTGCCCGGCCGACTCGCGCGCCTGGTGACCAACTTCCGGTCGGTCCGAGCTGCTGACGCCACCGCCGTCCCTCTCGACATGGACGGCAAGTCCCCAGGCCACCTGGCCGACTGGATCGTCGCCGACCTGGAGGCGCAGAGTGCTTAACCCCATCGACACTTATGCCGTGATCAGGGACGGCGGGGCGGTCGGCCGCTTCCCCGGCCAGATCCACGAGGGCGTTGCATGGTGGCTGGGCGCCAGTTTCGTCGCCCTCACCGCGGCCCCGCAGTTGGGCGTGGGCGGTGACGGCCGACCGGTCACGGCCGAGTTCTTCCGCCGTCTGTGCCGGGGGGCCGTCAACTCCCACCACCACGCCTGCCGTGTCACCGCCATCGACGGCATCGGTGAGGACACCTTCCTTGCCTACGTCCGAAGCCGACGGCCGCTACCTGGCGCCTATCTGGCGGCAACGGACAGCCCGGACGGTACGCACCTCGTCCGGATCCGGCTCTACGACGCCGACGGCCTGCTGCTCCAGGAAGACACCGGACTCGCCGGCCTTCGCCGGATGATCGCCGAGGACCGGGTACCGATCCCCGTCAGCGACAGCGCCCGCGGAACCATCGAGCACCTCGCCCCGGCCACAGCGGAGGCGACCACGTGATCGACGCAGCCGAGATCATCCGTACGCAGACCGGCATCCTGTTCGTCACGCTGGACTCCCTGCGCTACGACACCGCCCGCACCGCCTACGACAACGGGCTGACCCCGCACCTCGCCTCCCTGCTCCCTGAGGGCGGCTGGGAACGACGCCAGACCCCCGGCACCTTCACCCTTCCCGCCCACATCGCCTTCTTCTCCGGCTTCCTGCCCAAGCTGCCCCGGCCCGAGCAGCCGCCCCGGCTGTGGGAGTGCCGACCGCCCGCGTTCAAGACGGTCCCGTCGCAGACCTTCGTCTTCGACGCCCCCAACCTCCTGACGGGTCTCGCCCAGCACGGCTACCGCAGCATCTGCGTCGGCGGCGTCACGTACTTCTCCCGCGAGACACCACTCGGCTCCGTCCTGCCCGACCTGTTCGACGAGGACCACTGGCGCCCCGAGTTCTGCTCACCCGAGCCCGACTCCGCCCGGCACCAGGTGGACCACGCGCTGGAGATCGCCGAGCACCACGACGGCCGGCCCGTGTACCTGTTCGTCAACATCTCGGCCACCCACGTCCCCCACGGCCACTACCTCGGCGACAGCCGCGACACCGCCGCCTCGCAGCAGGCCGCCCTCGGCTACGCCGACGCCCACCTCGCCCGCCTGATCAGCACCCTCACCGTGAAGAAGCGCTGGCTGATCATCCTGTGCGCCGACCACGGCGACGCCTACGGCGAGGACGGCTACCACGGCCGCGGCATCGCCCACCCGGTCGTCATGAACGTGCCGTACGCCGCAATGGTGCGCTGACGCGCACTAGCCTCCGGCGGTATGAGCGAGGTCCCAGTCGTCCGGGACGCGGCCGTCGTCGTGGCCCGGGACGGGGATGGGCTCGTGGCTCTGCTCAGTGCGCACTTTCCGGCGCATCGAGGGGACTTCCTTTTTCTGCCCGGCGGTCGGCGGGAAGCCGGGGAGACGCCCGAGGAGTGCGCGCGGCGGGAGTTGCGGGAGGAGGCGGGGATCACTGCCAGGACGTGGCGACCGCTGGGGTCGTACGCTCTCGGCGTCTGCGTGCCCGCGCGGGTTCATCTGTATGAAGCCCGTGGTCTCACCTGCGGGCCGCAGGAGCTTGCGGCCGGCGAGGAGGGGTTCACGCTCGCGTGGTGGTCGATGGCCGAGGCGCTGCGCGCGGCAGCGCGGGGGCGGTTCCTGCTTCCGGCCGGTCCGCTCGCGCTCTTCCTGGCGGACTGCCGGGGGGAGTTCGGGGTTGGAGGCCCAGGTCGGTGACCTGGGCCTCGGTGGGGAGGGGGCTGCCTGGAGCGGGTGTGGCCTCGTCGGGTGGATCGCCTCGTGGTTGCCGCCGTGTCGCCCGGCGTCGTTGCCGGGGATTCGGCGGCCGGCCCGGTCGCCCCCCGCGGCCGGCGGGGCTTTACCACGGAACGGCGGTGGGCCCCTGGGCCCGTGCCGTCAGGCGTTCGGCGCGGGGGCTACTCGTCCACCGCGCGGGCCGCGAAGGCCGCCAGGTCCGTGACCGGGTAGGTCTGGGCCAGGGTGCGTCTGCCGGTGTGGCCGGTGCGGGTCACCAGGTCGAGGGAGAGCAGCTTCTCGGGCTGGGCGGGCGCGTCGAGGACCGGGTCGCACGCGAGGACCGCCTGGTGCAGGCGGTGCATGCGCGGCGAGGGCTCCAGGCCGAGCTCGTCGTGCAGCACCTTGCGCAGCTGCTGGACGACGCCGAGGGCCTGGATGCGGCGGCCGGAGCGGTAGAGAGCGAGCATGAACTGGGCGTGCAGGTTCTCGTGCGTCGGGTACTGCGTGGTGAGCGCGCTGAGCTCGCCGAGCAGGTCGTGGTGGCGGCCCAGCCGCAGATCGGCGTCGATCCGCTGCTCCTGGACGCTGATCCGGTTCTCCTCCAGGCCGGCCAGGTGGGTGCGCAGGATCGGCCCGGCGATGACGTCGGACAGGGCCGCGCCCTGCCATATGGTGAGGGCCTGGCCGAGCAGCCGGGAGGCGCGGACGTCGTCCTTGCCGAGCGCGGCGCGCCCGTCCCGTACCAGATCGGCGAAGACATTCACGTCGAGTTCATGGCCGTGCACCGCGAGCAGGTAACCCCCGCCGCGGGTCTCCAGGATACGGCGGGCGGCCTGCAGGCTGCCGATGCGCGGGACTTTCTTCAGCAGATGCCGTAATTGGAGAATGTAGGACTGGAGCGTGGAGAGCGCGGTATTCGGCGGGTTGTCCTCCCACAGCTCCTCGATGCAGGTGCTGGTGGACACGACCCGGTTGGCGTTGAGCAGGAGCAGTGCCAGGAGTTGTCGCTGTTTGGGCGCTGTTGGTGCGTAGAACCGGTCCTGCTCGTACACTCCGAGCGGGCCGAGGATGGCGAATTCCATGAAGGCCTGGTACCACCTTTCCAAGTGACGCGTCGTACTGGTAGGGGGTAGTGCGGTCGGAATCACAAACGCGAGCCAAGTCCATCAATTCGGGCACAGCCATCGGGAATTTTATGCGGCCTCGGTGACGACTTCAAGCTTCTCCATGTAAAGCACCCGTCAGGGCATTGAATAGTGCCTTTCCGGAGGCGAATTGTCGTTATGTCAATTCATGGAAAAAGGCACCCCGAGGACTGCGGGAGACCGGTCGACCGTGGGGCGGACGGCGGAAACGCCAGTGTCACAGCCGTGAACTGCGACCACTCTTGTCGGTCGCGATGGGGGCTGGGTCTCAGGCATCTGGAGGCGCCCCTGTGGCGCACGTGGCGCGGGGTGCCGGCGCGAGTCGCGCCGTGGACGGGGCGGCGCGCCGCGCCGAAGGCCGGTGGAACTTGCCGCCGGCGGCAACTGTGGGGCATCCTGTTCCATAGATACGGTACAGGTTGTTTCACAGAAGCGCCCCACCCCGGACACCGCCCGGGATAATCCGGGACAACCCGGCCCCGGGACGACCCCGGACACCCTCACCCCCACGGCTCACCGTCAGGAGCTCGTCGTGACCGATCGAACCGTGCGGCCGGGGGTCATGCCCCTGCCGGACGCCACCGCAAAGGAGCAGCCCTCCCGCAAGGGACTGGCGCTCACCCTGATCGCGCTCGCGCAGATGATGGTCGTCCTCGACGTCTCCGTCGTGAACGTGGCCCTGCCCTCCATCCAGGGAGCGCTGGACTTCTCCGCCTCCAACCTGGAATGGGTCGTCAACGCCTACGCCCTCACCTTCGGCGGCCTGCTGCTGCTCGGCGGCCGGATCGCCGACAAGTACGGCCAGCGCCGTACGTTCATGGCCGGCGCCGCGCTGCTGACCGCCGCCTCGCTGTTCGGCGGCCTCGCGCAGAACCAGGGCTGGCTGCTGGGCGCCCGCGCCGCCCAGGGCGTGGCCGGCGCGCTCATCGCGCCCGCCGCGCTCGCCCTGCTCACCAGCACCTTCGCCGAGGGCGCCGAGCGCAACCGGGCCATGGGCGTCTACGGCGCCGTCTCCGGCGTCGGCGGCGCGCTCGGCAACGTCCTCGGCGGGGTCTTCACCGACGAGCTGAGCTGGCGCTGGGTGCTGTTCATCAACGTGCCGATCGGCGCCTTCGTGCTGCTCGCCGCGACCCGCGCCTTCCGCGAGTCCCGCCCGGCCGGCGGCCGGCTCGACCTGCCCGGCGCGCTGTCGGTCACCGCGGGCATGTCGCTCATCGTCTACGGCCTGATCAACGCCGCCTCGCACTCCTGGGGCAGCACCGCCACCGTTGTGCCGCTCGCGGTCGGCGGCGCGCTGCTGGTCGCCTTCCTCGTCATCGAGGCCAGGTCCGCGACGCCGCTGATGCCGCTGCGGATCTTCAGCAACGCCAACCGCTCCAGCTCCTTCGCGATCATGTTCGCGATCGGCACGTCGCTGATCGTGCTGTTCTACTTCCTCACCCTCTTCATCCAGATCGTGCTGCGCTTCAGCCCGCTCAAGACCGGCTTCGCCTTCCTGGCGTTCGCCGTCGGCACCGCGGTCTTCGCGACCCTCAGCAGCAGCGTGGTCGGCCGGGTCGGGCCGCGCCCGCTGCTGACGGTGGGCACGCTGCTGTCGGCCGGCGGCATGTTCTGGCTGTCGGCCATCGACGCCGACAGCGGTTACGCCGGCTCGCTGCTCGGCCCGCTGGTCATCGTCGGCAGCGGCATCGGGCTGTGCTTCGTGCCGCTCACCCTCGCCGCGGTCGCCGGCATCAAGGGCGAGCAGGCGGGCATCTCCTCCGCGCTGCTCAACGCCAGCCAGCAGGTGGGCGGCGCGCTGGGCCTGGCCGTGCTCGGCACCGTCGCCGCGACCGCGACCCGGCACCGTATGGAGAAGCTGCTGCCCGGCAGCGGAAGCGGGGGCGGGGCGGGCTCCGGCGGCGGGGCGGCGAACGGCAAGCCCGTCCCGCCGCAGGTGCAGCACGCGATCAACGACTCGCTCGCGCACGGCTACAGCCTCGGCTTCCTGATCGCCGGCTTCGTCCTCGTCGGTGCCGCGATCGTCGCCGCGACGGTCATCCGGGTCTCCGCCGAGGACGCCGCGCGGGCCGACGCCGCCGTCGCGATGTGACGACACCACTGCCCGGCACCTGCCTGGCACCTGCCCGGCACCCCCCTTGGAGGTACTGATGAGCACCGCCACCGAATACGACGCGCGGTCGACGAAGATCGACTTCCTGATGATGTACGCCGCGCACGACGCCTTCCGCCGCGACCTGTCCCGGCTGATCCCCGCGTCCGACCCGCGGATCGGCGACCCGGCCGCCTTCCGGGCCGGCTGGGAGGTCTTCGAGCGCTACCTGACCATCCACCACTCCGCCGAGGACAAGCTGCTGTGGCCGCCGATGCGCGCGAAGGTCGGCGCCGACCCGGAGCGGGTCGCGCTGCTGGACGCCATGGAGGCCGAGCACGCGGTGCTCGACCCGCTCATGGAGTCCGTCGACCGGCAGCTCGCCTCCGGCGACACCTCCCGGCTGCGGGCGACCATGGAGGAGCTGGGCGCGGGCGTCACCGCGCACCTGGAGCACGAGGAGGCGTCCGGGCTGCCGCTCGTCGACGCGGTGCTCACCCAGAAGGACTGGGACGCCTTCGGCAACGAGCAGCGCAAGGCCGTCGGGCTCAAGGGCGGCTCGCACTTCTTCCCCTGGCTGCTGGAGGGCGCGTCGCCGCAGGTGGAGCAGCGGGTGCTGGCGATCGTGCCGCCGCCGGTGCGGTTCCTCTACCGTAGGCAGTGGCGCCCGAAGTACCTGAAGAACTCCCCGTGGGGGCGCACCGCTCGCTGAGGCCCCGGCCGGGCTCCGGGCCGCCGCGCCCGGGGCCCGGGGCCCGGAGCTCGGCCGGCGGTCCGCGCGCGTGGCTGCGGGTGAGATACGGAGGGGAGTGCGATGAGCACGTCTGCGTCTACGTCTGCGTCCGGGGGCGCGTCGGCCTCCGCGGCGTCCGGGGGCGCGTCCGGGGCCGCATCGGCCTCCGCGGCGTCCGCGGCGGCGTCCGGGGCGGCGGCGTCAGGGTCCGCCCCGGCGCGCGGGCCCGACCCGCGGGCGACCCGCAGCAGGGCCGCGGCGCTGGCCGCCGCCGAGGAGCTGCTGGTCGAGCAGGGCTGGTCGGCGGTCACGCATGTCGCGGTGGCCGCCCGCAGCGGCGTCGGGCGTACCACGCTCTACCGGCACTGGCCCGACGCGGCCGGGCTGATCCGGGACGTCATCGCCGAACGGATAGCCGGCGCCCACACCGCCCCGACCGGCGACCTGCGCGCCGACCTTGAGCGGGAGCTGGACGGGATGCGCGCCCTGCTGCACGAGCCGGTCAGCGAGACGGGGCTGCGCGCGGTCATCGAGCGGGCCGGCAGCGACCCGGTCTTCGCCGAGCTGAAGGAAGCGCTCTACCGGGGCGGCTCGCAGGTCTTCCGCGAGGTCGTCGAGGGAGCGAAGGCGCGCGGCGAGCTGCCGGCGGAGCTGGAGACCGACCAGGCCATCGACGAGCTCGCCGGCCCGCTCGTCTACCGCCGGCTGCTGGCGGGCCGCACCTTCGACGGGGAGTACGTCCGCCGTATCGTCGCCGCGTTCCTGGCCGCGCACGCGGTGGGCTGAGCGAGCGCCCGGCGGCGTACACGCCGGGCCCGGCGACCCGGGCGTACCCCGCCGCGAGCCCGGCGGCGTAAAGGCGGGTCCGGCCCCGCGCGCGCCGGCCCGCGTACCCGGCGGCGTACACGCGGACCCCGCCCCGTAGGAGCGCGGCAAGAGGGCCGGTCCTCCGTGCGGGAGAGGGCCGGCCCTCGTACGGGGGGCGCGGGGTCAGGGGAGCGCGGGGTCAGGCGAAGGCCGCCGCGTTCTCCGTCGCCCACTGGCGGAAGGTGCGGCCCGGGCGGCCGAGGGCCTGGGGGATGCCGGGGAAGACCCGGCCGCGGAAGTCGTCGCCGGACTCCAGCACCGTACGCAGCGCCTTCACCACGCCGTCCGCGGTCTGCGCCGAGTAGCGCGCCGCCAGCACCGCATGGTGCTCCTCCAGCGTCATCTGCTCGAAGCGCAGCTCCCGCCCCAGCACCTCGCCCAGCACCGCGACCTGCTCGCGCGTCGTCAGCGCCTCGGGCCCGGTCAGCGAGTAGACCGCGCCCTCATGCCCGTCCGAGGTCAGCGCCCGCACCGCGACGTCCGCGATGTCCTCGGGGGCGACCAGCGCCTCGGGCAGGTCGGCGATCGGGCTGCGTACGACCGAGGCGTCCCGGATGCCGGGCGCCCAGCCCAGCGCGTGCGTCATGAAGCCGTTGGGGCGCAGGATCGTCCAGCCCAACGAGGAGCCGGTCAGGGCCTGTTCGGCCTGCCGGTGCCAGCGGCCGAGCGGGGTGTCGTGCTCCTCGTCGACCTCCTCGACGCCCAGCGTGGACAGCTGCACCACCTGCGTGACGCCCGCCTGCTCCGCCGCGGCCACCAGATTCCCGTCGTGCGTCGCCTTGTTGTGGCCCAGCGACATCAGGAAGACCTTGCGCACCCCGTCGAGCGCGGCCGGCAGCGTCGCCGGGTCGCCGAGGTCGGCGGCGACCACGTCCACGCCCGCGGGCAGCCGCGCCCGGCCCGGATCGCGGGTCAGCGCCCGCACTTTGTGGCCGGCCGCGTGCAGCCGGTCCAGCACCTTCCCGCCGATGTTGCCGGTGGCTCCGGTGACCAGATACATGAACGTCCCTCCTGTCGCTGGGGGTTGAAGCTCGGGGTCGAACGAGTGGCGGGGCAGGGGCAGTTCACGCCGAGGGCCGGTCGAGTACGGCCCGCAGCGCCGCCTCCAACCCGCCTACGCCCTCCGGGCCTTGGGCCCGCCACGCCACGAAGCGGTCCGGGCGGACCAGCGAGGCGCCGCCCGGCGTGACGCCGTACGCCTTCTCCCAGCCGCCGAGCCGGTGCACCGGCAGCTCGATGCCGAGCCGCGCCGCGGCGTCCGCGCCGGCCCGCGCCCACACCTCGCCGTCCGCGCCCGTACCGGCGAGCAGCACGAAGGAGCGGCCGAAGAGCGAGGTCGTGGACGGCACGCCGACCGCGTCCAGCGGTACGTAGGGCGCGCGCGAGCCGGGGCGGCCGGTCGGCGCGGTCGGGTCCTCCAACAGCTCGCCGGCGTCGCCGACTTCACGGACGACGGCGCCACCGGCCGCGTACCGGTAGCCGAAGACCTGCGTGACGGGGTGGATCGGCGCGGCGGCGCCGGTCGCGTCGAGGTCGGGGCCGAGGCGCTCGACGGTGTTGGTGTACTGCTGCTCGGCGATCATCTCCGACACCGGCCGCCGCTCCGGGTCGTGGCTGTCCAGCAGCCCCGGCCCCGCCTGCCCCTTGACGACCATCGCGAGCTTCCACGCCAGGTAGAAGCCGTCCATGACCGCGGTGTTGCCGCCGAGCCCGCCGGGCGCCGGCACCACCTTCGCGGCGTCGCCGATGAGATGGACCCGGCCGTCGCTGAACCGGTCGGCGACCTCGCAGGTGATGGTGGTCTCGCCGGTGCCGACGACCGTCATCGCCAGGTCGGGGACGCCGATGCCGTACCGCACCAGCTCCTCGCACTGCGCGGTCGTCCAACCGGTGTAGTCGGGCTGGTCGTTCGACATGCCGCGGATGTAGCCGTACCGGCCGGGCACGTCGGTGGTGTAGAAGACGCCGGGCACCGGGTCGAGCAGGTGGAAGAGGGCGAACCGGCCGCCGCCGGCGACATTGCCCTCCAGGCCCGAGACCGCCGCGCTCATGTCGGCGTCGAAGAACACCCGGAAGACGTCGCCGAGATGGCCGCGCCCGTGCATGCCGATGCCCAGCGCCTTGCGCACCGGGCTGTGCCTGCCGTCCGCGCCGACCAGGTAACGCGCCCGTACCGTACGGGTGGTGGCGCCGGCGCGGTCGCGCAGCACGGCGGTGACGCCGGCCGCGTCCTGCGTGAAGGACACCAGTTCGGTGCCGAAGCGCAGCCGGGCGCCCAACTCCCGTGCGCGGGCTGCCAGGATCTCCTCGGTGCGCTCCTGGCTGGCCATCGCCCAGTCCTCGGGCGAGACATGGCTCATGGCCATCTCGCCCTCGGTCATGATGCCGCGCAGCACCGGCCCGGAAAGGGTCTTGGCGAGCGCCATGTAGAACTCGCCGGTGCCGCCCGGGGACGCTGCGGTCACCGCGTCGGCGACCCCGCCGATCCGCAGGGCCTCCATGACGTGCGGGTACTGCCCGCGGGCCTTCATCACCACCGACGTGCCGGGGTGCTTCTCCACCAGCAGCGGCCGTACGCCGTACAGGCCGAGGAACAGCGCGGTGGTCAGGCCCGACAGGCCACCGCCGACGACCAGGACCGGCACCTCTTCGACTTCCTCCGCCTCACCAGGCGTCACGTCACGGGCTTCCTGCGGATCCGACACGGCGGCTCCTCCCAGGGGTCGCGGGCGGCTTGGGTGTGCCGCCAGCTTGGCCAGGGCTTCTGGTGCTGCGGTCGGGCCGCGGTGCCGTGCCGCCCGCTTCCCGGTCGCGGCCCGCTGGCCGGCCGCCCCTTCCCCGGCCCCTGCCGCCTCTCACCGCCGCCCCACCTGCCCGCCAGCGGGCCGTACGAGGGTGGGTGCCGCACCGCGCACGACCGTCCGAAGGACCGTCCCTTCAGCCCACGCCACAAAAGCCAAGGAGCCGACGTGTTCGTCTTCGTCAACAAGCTGACGCTCACCGGCGCGGCCGAGGACCTGGAGCGGATCTACGCCGACGTCGCCGAGTTCATGCGCACCCGGCCCGGCCTGATCCGGTACCAGCTCGTCCGTTCCCAGAACGACCCCGGCGTCTACTTCAACGTCGCCGAGTGGGAGACCCAGGAGACCTTCGACCAGGCCCTCGCCGAGCCGGAGTTCCGCCGCCGGCTCAAGGCGCTGGGCACCGTGATCAAGGGAGAGCCGCACATGAGCGACATCGTCGAGCAGGGCGTCGCCGAGACCGAGACCGCCGGGGGTGTGCGATGACGCAGGCCGCTCCCGCGCCCGCGACGCAGGCCGTCCCCGGGACCCAGGCCGTTCCGGCGACCGCGGCGCCGGTCGACGCGCAGACGTACGCCGAGATCGTCCAGTTCTACTCGCACCACATGCAGCTGCTCGACAACGCCGAGGCCGAGGAGTGGGCCGACGGCTTCACCGAGGACGGCGTCTTCGCGCAGAACGTCAAGCCGGAGCCGACCCGCGGCCGGGACACCATCGCCGCGTCCATGCGCCGCGGCGTGGACCGGCTGAAGAACCGCAACGTGGTGCGCCGGCACTGGCTCAGCATGGTCGTCGCCGACCAGGTCGACCCCGGCACCGTACGCACCCGCTACTACGCGGTGGTCTTCGAGACGCCGGTCGGCGGCAAGGCGTCGGTGTACCTGAGCACGACCGGCGCGGACACCCTCGTACGCGAGGACGGCCGCTGGCGGATCAAGTACCGCGAGATCAACCACGACGGTGCCTGACGGCGGCACCCGCGCGGCCCCGTACGCCGGTACGGCACCGGTCCCGTACGTGGACGGCGCGCTCTACGGCGACATCGAGCGGTTCTACGCCCGGCAGGTGCAGCTCCTCGGCGAGGGCGACCTCGACCGGTGGGCGGCGACCTTCACCGAGGACGCGGTCTTCGCGCAGGAGGCGCAGGCCGGCCGGGTGTGGACGGGCAACGCGCCCTCCGAGCGGCGCGGGCGGGCGGCGATCGTGGCCGCCGCCCGCGGCGCGGTGGCCGCCCGCCGGGAGGCCGCGGCCGTGCGCCGCTACCTCATCGGCATGCTCCGCGTCGAGCCGGCCGCCGGCGGCAGCCTGCGCACCACCTACCGGGCGGTGCTGCTCCAGACGCCCAAGGGCGGGGTGCCCGAGGTCTACCTGAGCACCACCGGGCGGGACGTGCTGGTCCGCCAGGACGGCGCCTGGCGGGTACGGCACCGCGTCAACTCCCACGACAACGCGCCCGCGGCCGGCCCGGGCGCGACCACCGCTACCTCCGCGACCCGTACGACCCCTACGACCCGTACGACCCGTACGACCCCTACGTTCCGGAAGGACGACGACGATGGCTGACCTGACCCGCGAGCGGGTGGACGCCGCCTACGCGGCCCTGATGACCGGCGACAAGAGCAAGATCCTCGAATACTGGGACGAGAACCTGCGCTTCGAGATGCCCGGCCACCACCAGTTCTCCGGCTGGTACGTGGGTCTCGACGACTACCTGACGAAGATGGGCAAGCTCGGCGAGGCCCACGGCGGCCGGTTCGCCGCGACCACCAAGCACGTGCTGATCCTGCCCGAGGCGGGCATCTCCATCGACGTCTACGAGCTCGACGGCTACCGGCCCGGCGCGGCCGAGGGCACCATCTCGCCCTACGACCGGCTCCAGGTGCAGGGCGTGCACATGCTGCGCTGGGAGAACGGCCGGGTCGTCGAGGGCCGCAGCGCGCTGTTCGGCGACGGCGTGACCCGCGGCAACCTGTGGTGGTCGCCGGTCGACGACGCCGGCGAGCGCACCGAGCTGTGAGCGGCGACGCCCTGCGGGACCGTACGGTCGTCGTGACGGGCGGCGGCACCGGCATCGGCCGGGCCACCGCCCTGGCGTTCGCCGCCGAGGGCGCGCGGGTGCTGGTCGTCGGCCGCAGCGGCGGCCGGCTCGCCGAGACCGCCGCCCTGCACCCGGCGATCGCCGCCCACACCGACGACATCACCGCACCCGGCGCCCCGGACCGGATCGTCGAGGCCGCCGCACGCGAACTGGGCGGCCTGGACGTGCTGGTGAACAACGCGGTCACCATGCGCTCGGCGCCGCTCGGCCGGATCGAGGAGGACGGCACCCGGGCGCAGGTCGAGACCAACCTGCTGGCCCCGCTGTTCCTCACCCAGCGGGCGCTGCCGCTGCTGGAGGCCGCCAAGGGCCTGGTGATCAACGTGACGACGGCCGGCAACCAGCGCGGCTGGCCCGGCCATTCGGTGTACGGCGCGACCAAGGCCGGCCTGGACTTCCTCACCCGCACCTGGGCGCTGGAGCTGGCGCCGCGCGGCATCCGGGTCGCCGGGGTCTCGCCCGGCCCGGTGGAGACGCCGATCGCCGAGCACGCGGGGCTGGACGCGGCGGCCGTCGCCGTACTGCGCGACCGGCAGCGGTCCCGGGTGCCGCTCGGGCGGGTGGGCCGGCCGGAGGAAGTGGCGTGGTGGCTGGTCAACCTCGCCCGTCCGGAGGCGTCCTTCGCGACCGGCCTGATCGTCGCGGTGGACGGCGGCGCCGGCGTCGTCTTCTGACCCCAGCGACCCCCGCGACCCCCGCGACCCCGGACCCACCGCGACCCCGCGACCCGGCGCCCCCGCGTCCCCCCGCCCCGCCTCAGACTGCGCCCGCCCTACGACGTGCCCAGGGAGCAACGCATGGAATTCGGCATCAACTTCTTCCCCACCGTCGGCCCGGACGACAAGCCGGCCGGCACGTACTTCGAGGAGGCCCTGCGGCTGGCCGAACTGGCCGAGGACCTCGGATACGACCACGTCAAGACCGTCGAGCACTACTTCTTCAGCTACGGCGGCTACAGCCCCGACCCGGTGACCTTCCTGGCCGCCGTCGCCGCCAGGACGCAGCGCGTGAAGCTGGTGACCGGCGCGGTGATCCCGGCCTTCACCCATCCGCTCAAGCTCGCCGGCAAGCTCGCGATGCTGGACAACATCTCCAAGGGCCGGCTCCAGGTCGGCTTCGGACGGGCCTTCCTGCCCGACGAGTTCGACGCCTTCGAGCTGTCGATGGACGAGAGCCGGCCGCGGTTCGCCGAGGGCCTGCGGGCCTGCCGGCGGCTGTGGGCCGAGGAGGACGTCGTCTGGGACGGGCAATATTACACATTCGGCCCGGTGACGCTGCTGCCGCGCCCGTACCAGCGCCCGCACCCGCCGATCCTGGTCGCCTCCGCGATCACGCCGTCCTCCTGCGAGCAGGCCGGGCGCGACGGCCACGGGCTGCTGCTCGTGCCGTCGATCTCCAAGCGCGAGAAGGTCCAGGAGATGCTCACGCTCTACCGCAAGGCGTACGCCGACGCCGGCCACCCGCCGGGCGGCGACGAGGTCCACATGAGCTACAACTGCTACCTCAGCGAGGACGCCGCCGAGGCCCGTGCCAAGGGCAAGCTCTACTCGCAGCGCACCAACGCCACCATGATCGAGGCGGTCGCGGCCTGGGGCGAGCGGCGCAGCGAGGGCTACGCGGGCTACGAGCAGATCGTGGACCGCATCTCCAAGGCCGACTTCGACCGCTCGCTGTCCGAGAACAAGGTCCTGGTCGGCACGCCGGCCGAGGTCACCGAGCGGCTGCGGACGATCCGCGAGTGGTACGGCGAGGTCACCGTGAGCCTCCAGATCATCTCGGGCAACCCGCCGTACGAGGAGTCCGAGCGCTCGATGCGGCTGTTCGCCGAGCAGGTCCTGCCGCACTTCCGCACCCCCGCGTAACCCGCGGCACGTACGGAGCAGCGCATACGGAGCGGCCCCCGGCTTGCACGAGCCGGGGGCCGCTCCCTCGTACACGGGCGCCGGGCTCAGCCGGCGACCCGGGCGACCATGCCGGCGACCGTACGGGCGGCGACCGCGGCGACGGTGAGGGCCGGCGGGACGCCGCCGGAGGAGCCGTGCAGCAGCGAGCTGTCGACGACGTAGAGGCCCGGGTGGCCGTGGACCTGCCCGTCGTGCCCGGTGACCAGGCCCAGCGGGACGCCGCCGACGACGTTGCCGCCGGTGGTGCCGACCCGGGCGAAGGCGGTGCTGGAGCCGGGGTTGGCGGCGTCGAGCCGGTCGAGGGTGTCCTGCACGGCCTTGGCCATGACGGTGACCCGCGGGTCGTCCACCGGCCAGCTCAGCACGACGTCGTCCTTCTTCTCGTCGAAGCGGAAGCTGCCGAGCGCGGGGGAGGGGCAGGCGCCGATCGTGGTGATCCAGCCCTCGCCCGCCGGCGCGTCCACCCAGGGGAAGTTGAGCAGCGAGACCGGGGCGTGCGGGTTGGTCTCCCAGTCGCGGACCAGGATCGCGCAGGGGCCGCCCTGCGTGGGGTTGTTCTCCGGCATGCCGGTACGGGCGGTGATGACCTCGCTGTTGCCGACCCTGGTGCCGAGCGCCCCGTCCAGGTCCGGCAGCGCGCCGGCCGCCCGGGCGCGCATGAGCAGCCGGGTGGTGCCGAGGGTGCCGGCGGCCAGCACCAGGGTGCGGGTGCGGACCTCGTGCCGCTCCAGGACGGTGCCGCGCTCGTCGATCCGCTCGTACGCGACCGCGTAACCGCCGCTGCCGTCGGGCCGGACGGACGTCACGACGCTGAGCGGGCGCACCTCGACCCGGCCGGTGGCCTCGGCGCGGGCGAGGATCGTGACGTCCACGCTGCGCTGGGCGCCGCTGTTGACGCCGAAGAGGTTGAGCCCGGCGACCTCGGCGGCGACCCGGCGGCCGGCCATCTCCTCGCGCACCACGTCCCAGTCCACGGCGAGGTCGACCAGGCTGTACGGGATGCCGGCCCGGTCCAGCTGCTCGGCGAAGGAGCGGGCCGAGCGGTAGAACTCCGAGGCGTAGACGTCCTGCGGGATGGGGCTGCACCCGATGAGGTCGCGGGCCTCGCGGTACCAGCGGGTGGTCATCTCGGTGTGGTCCAGGACGTCGCCGAACGCCTGCCGGAAGAGCGCGGGCGACGGCTCGACCATGGTGGCGTTGCTGAGCAGGGACGCGCCGCCGACGCCGGCCGCCGCGATCATCGTCAGGCCGTCGCCGTCCAGCGACTCCAGGACGCCGGTGTAGACGTCGAGGGTCTTGTCGGTCAGCGGCGAGCGCTCGCTCAGCCAGGCGGCGCGGCCGTCGAGGTCCCGCTGGGTGGCGAAGGTGTCGCCCTGCGCGGTGACGGGCCAGCGCCGGCCGCGCTCCAGCACGAGGGTGCGCACACCTGCCTCGGCGAGCCGGAGCGCGGCGATGGCGCCCGCGTATCCGGTGCCGACGACGAGCGCGTCGGTGCGGTGCTGCTGGTCTTCCACGGGTCGGCCTCCAGGTTTTCGGGTGGGACGGACGGGTGGTGCTGCGGTTCTCAGCCTGCACGCACGTCGCGTACGGGCGGGGCGGGTTGGGGTTGCGGCCGGCTCAGTGCGCGTGCAGGGCGCGGGCCAGCAGCCCGGCGGCGTTGCGGGCCAGCGGCACGTCGGCCTCGGACGCGACGATGCCGTGCTCGACGATGAGCCGGCCCACGCGGCCCGCGATGAGGGCGAACCGGAAGCCGGCGAACAGCTCGTACCAGCCGATGTGCGGGGCGACATGGCGTCCGGTGCCGGCCTCGTAGCGGCGTACGGTGGCGGCCTTGGCGGGCAGGCCGGGAAGGCGGGTCGCGCCGACGCCCTCGCTCAGGTGCCGGTCGAACCACAGGTACCAGCCGAGGTCGGCCTCGCCGGGGCCGAGGAAGGCCATCTCCCAGTCCAGGACGGCGGCGGCCCGGGTGCCGGTGAACAGGACGTTGCCGAGCCGCGCGTCGCCCCACACCAGCTGCGACTGCGCTGCCTGCGGGGGGAGTCGGTCGCGCAGGAAGGCCAGGGCTTCGAGGGCGATGGGGGTGCCGGGTCCGGCGAAGTGGTCCAGGTGGCTTTCGTAGAAGTCGAGTTGGGCGGTCAGCCCGGCCGGTGCGCCGAGGTCGCCGAGGCCGAGGGCCGCCGGGTCGAGGGCGTGCAGCCGGCGCAGCACGTCCACGCCGCTCCACCACACCGCCGCCTGCCCGTCCGGCGGCAGGTCGTGCAGTTGGCCGGCGCGGTGGTACGAGGGCAGGTCGGTGGGCACCCAGCCGGTGACGTGCTCCATGGCGTAGAAAGGCGCGCCCAGCAGGCTGGGGTCGGCCTCGTAGCCGAGGACGGCGGGCACGGGTACGTCGGTGCCGGCGAGCGCGGCGAGGATGCGGTATTCGTCGGCCAGGTGCGAGACCGGCATGACCCGGAAGTGCACCGGGCCGACCCGCACCACCAGCCGCCGGTACCGGGGCCGGCCCTGCTCGGCCCACTCGGCGTCCACGAGCAGGCTCTCGTGCGAGAAGCCGAGCCCCTCGGGCAGCCGTACGGCGAGCGTGAGGTCGGTGGCGTCCGGCAGCCGGTCGGCGAGCCAGCCGGTGAGGCGTTTACGGGTGAGGTCGGGGTCGCGTTGCTGGGGTACGGCCATGGGCCGGCTCCTCGGTCTCGTCGGTCGGCGGGGACGGGCCCGCGGGTGTCCCGGGCGCACCGGTGATCGTCGCCCAGCGCGCTGGGGGCCCGCTGGGGGCGGGGTGAGCCGTACGTCACGGCCGGCAGGGTGAGCCGCCCGTACGGCCGCCACGTCCTTCTGCGCCGGGGGCCGCCCGGCGTGGCGTACGGCTCCGGTGGGGCTTCACCGCACGCCCACCGGGGCCCCAAGCGGGGCTGCCAGCATCGGCGTCGAGGCACGTCGAGGCACCTCGAAGTACCCAACCCGCAGGCAGGAGGCCGCAGATGGGCATGGCACCACCCGTCGGCACCCATGTGGAGCCGCAGGTCTTCCGGCAGGTGCTCGGCCATGTGCCGACCACCGTCACGGTCGTGACCGCGAGCACCGCGGACGGGCCCGCGGGCCTGGTCGTCGGGTCGTTCGTGTCGGTGTCGCTGGAGCCGCCGCTGGTCGGGGTGTTCATCGCCGAGTCCTCGGCGAGCTGGCCGCCGATGAGCGGCACCGGCTCCTTCACCGTCAACGTCCTCGCCCACGACCAGCAGGAGTTGTGCGCCCGGTTCGCCCGCAGCGGCGGCGACAAGTTCGCCGACCTCACGTGGTGGGAGTCGCCGCACGGCAACCCGGTGCTGCCCGGCACGACCGCCTGGCTGGACTGCCTGGTGCAGCAGGTCCAGAAGCTCGGCGACCACTTCTTCGCCGTCGCCGAGGTGGTCGGGCTCGGCGTCGCCGGGTCCGTACCGCCCATGGTCTTCCACCGCGGCGCCCTGCACACCGTCACCGGCCCGGCGCCGGCCACGCCCCGCACACCCCACCCGACCCCCGGAAAGGGACCGTCATGACGACGACCGCGCACCACCCCGCCGGCAGCGACGACACCACCACTGGCGGCGACGGCCGGGTCGCGCTCATCACCGGCGCCACCAGCGGCATCGGCCTGGCCATTGCGCACACCCTCGGCCGCGCCGGCATCAAGGTCTTCCTCACCGCCCGCACCGCCGAGAACGTCGAGTCCACCGTCAAGGCGCTGGACGCCGCGGGCATCACCGCCGACGGCATCGCCGCCGACGTCCGCAAGCCCGAGGGCGTACGGGCCGCCGTCGCGAGCTGCGTGGCGCGCTTCGGGCCGCTGGACATCCTGGTCAACAACGCCGGCCGCAGCGGCGGCGGGGTCACCGCGCAGATCACCGACGAGCTGTGGTTCGACGTCATCGACACCAACCTGCACAGCGTCTTCCGCATGACGCGCGAGGCGCTGACCGCAGGCGGCCTCGGCGGCGACCGGCCCGGCCGGATCGTCAACATCGCCTCCACCGGCGGCAAGCAGGGCGTCGTGCTGGGCGCCCCCTACTCCGCCTCCAAGCACGCGGTGGTCGGCTTCACCAAGGCACTCGGCCTCGAACTCGCCCAGTCCCGCAGCAACATCACCGTCAACGCGGTCTGCCCCGGCTACGTCGAGACGCCCATGGCGGCCCGGGTCCGCGAGGGCTACGCGGCGGCCTGGGACACCACCGCCGACGAGGTGCTGACCCGCTTCAACGCCAAGATCCCGCTGGGCCGTTACTCCACGCCCGAGGAGGTCGCCGGGATGGTCGGCTACCTGGTCTCCGACACCGCCGCCTCGATCACCGCGCAGGCCATCAACGTCTGCGGCGGCCTCGGCAACTACTGAGCCGCGCCCAGGCGTTACCCGGCCCGCGCCAACTCCGCCGGCCCGCGCCAACCCCGCCGGCCCGCGGCCCGCGCCGGCCCGCGTCAACCCCCGCCCGTCACCGCCGACTTCGAGGGACCCTCCATGGCAACCGTCCACCGCATGCAGCACACCGTCACCGTCGGCGCCCCCGCCGACACCGTCTACGGCCTCGTCGCGGACGCCGCGAACTGGCCGCGGGTCTTCCCGCCCTCGGTGCACGTCGAGCAGACCCCGCTCGGCGGCGGCGAGGAGACCCTGAGGATCTGGGCGACCGCCAACGACGAGGTCAAGACCTGGACGTCGCGGCGCCGGCTGGACCCGGCGGCCCGGACCGTCGACTTCCGCCAGGAGGTCTCGCAGCCGCCGGTCGCGAGCATGGGGGGCCGCTGGACCGTCCGCCCGCTGACCGGCACCTCCTGCGAGGTCGTCCTGGACCACGACTTCACCGCGGTCGGCGACACCGCGCAGAACGTGGCCTGGATCGAGCAGGCCGTCGACCGCAACAGCGGCGCGGAGCTGGAGCGTATGCGGGCGACCGCCGAACTGGCCGCGCGCCTGCCGGAGTTGGCGCTCACCTTCGACGACGAGGTCACCATCCAGGGCTCGGCCGCCGACGTCCACGACTTCATCTGGCAGGCGCGCGAGTGGGAGGCGCGGCTGCCGCACGTCAAGCGGGTCGTGCTCACCGAGCCGGGCGAGGGCGTGCAGACGCTGGAGATGGACACCCTCGCCAAGGACGGCTCGCAGCACACCACCAAGTCCGTGCGGGTGAGCTTCCGGCCCGGCCGCATCGTCTACAAGCAGCTGCTGGTGCCGGCGCTGCTGACCGTGCACACCGGCGAGTGGATCCTCCGCGACACCCCGCGGGGCCTGTCGGCGACCTCCCGGCACAGCATCGTCGTCAACCCGGACGCCGTCACCCGCGTGCTCGGCGAGGGCGCCACCGTCGCCGACGCCCGCGACTTCGTCCGCAACGCGCTCGGCGCCAACAGCCTCGCCACGCTGGGCCACGCCAAGCGGTACGCGGAGGAGCGGGCCGGCCTGTCAAAGGTCGGCTGAGCTGCCGCGTGCGTGAACTGGGCGGCGCCTCCCGGGAGTCCGGGGGGCGCCGCCGCTGCTTGTGCGGAGCGTTCAGGCGCGGCAGGTCAGCGGCCGGCCGCCGTTGAAGCGGGCCATCTCCTCGAACACCGGGGCCGAGCGGATCTGGTGGTCCGGCGGGAGGCCCGCGGCCTCGGCGTAGGCGCGGTGCAGATTCGCCACCAGCCGCTCCGGGTCCCGCAGTTCGGCGTACGGCCCCAAGTCCGCGCGGACGGCGGCCTCGTACGGGCTCACGCCCTCCGCGACGCCCCGGGCGGCCAGCTCCCGCACCCAGCGCAGATACGCCTCGGCCTCGTCCAGCGCCTCCGGCCCGGCGACCGGCCCGTGCCCGCCGACCACCACCGTCGGCCCCAGCGCCCGCAGTTGCTCCAGCGCCGCGAGCGAGCCGGCCACCGAGCCGGCCAGCACGAAGGGCGTGCAGCCCGGCAGCACGACGTCGCCGGCGAACAGCACCCGCTGCTCCGGCAGCCACGCCACCGTGTCGCTGGTGGTGTGCGCGATGCCGAGCTCGTACAACTCGACCCGGATGCCGCCGACATGGAGCGTGAGGCGGCCGTCGAAGGTGAGGGTGGGGAGGGTGAGGGGGAGGTCGCCCCAGGGGGTGTCGGGCCATACGTACCGCAGGGCGGTGCCCTTCTCCGTCATGACGTCGCGGGTGCCGGTGGAGGCGACGATCGTGGCGGCGGGCGCGAACAGGGCGTTGCCGAAGTGGTGGTCGCCGTGGTGGTGGGTGGTGACGACGAGTGTCGGCGGGTGCGGGGTGAGCGCGGTGACGGTGTCGCGCAGCAGCCCGGCGCGGTGCTCGGTCGCGGCGGTGTCGATCAGGGCCGTCATGCCGTCGCCGGCGACGATGCCGGCGTTGCCGAGGCACCAGCCGCCGTCGGGCTGGACGAAGGCGTGCACGCCGGGCGCGAGGGCCTGGACGTACGGGGGTTCGAGGTCGGGTGTGGGTGCGGGTTCGGGCGGCGCGGCCACGTCGGGGCGGGGCGGGGATGAGGTCATGCGTCCACCGTCGCCGCCGCCGCTGGGAGGACGTTCGTGCGGCGCTTGGACCGCGCCGGGGCCCGTACCCGCGAAAAGCCGCCGCCCCGCTCGGCGTCGAGCGGGGCGGCGGCCTGTCCGCAACGGCGCGCAGGTCAGAGCGCGAGGACCAGCTTGCCGTTGACCTGCCGGTCCTGGAGCCGGGCGAAGGCCGGGGCCGGGTCGGTCCAGTCGGCCACCAGGGCGACCTGCGGGTCGAGTTGCTGCCCGTCGGCCAGCCGGACCAGCGTCGCCAGGTCGCGGCCGACGTCGCGGCGGGTGATCTCGTCGAAGAGGAAGAGGTAGTGCAGGCTCACCCCCGGGCGGGCCCGGCCCCAGTCCACCGGGAGCCGCAGCTCGGCGCGGGCGGTGTTGCCGAAGCACACCACCGTGCCGCCGGGCGCGACCGCCTGGAAGCCCTGCGTCAGCACCTCGCCGCCGCAGCTGTCCAGCAGCACGTCGACCGGCTCGGTGCCGCCGGCCCCGTACAGGTCGATGACGTCCGCGCCCAGCAGGTGCAGCCCCTCGGTGCGGGCGGGCGAGCCCACCCACGCGATGACCCGCGCCCCGGCCTGCGCGGCGAGCTGCACCGCGGCCCGCCCGACCCCGCCGGCCGCGCCGGTGACCAGCACCGTACGGCCCAGCAGCGTCCCCGCCCGGCGCAGCGCGTACAGCGCGGTCAGCCCCGCCACCGGCAGGGCCGCGGCGGCGGCCCACTCCAGGGAGTCCGGGAGCACCGCGAGCCGCCCGGTGTCGAGCGCGACCCGCTCGGCCCAGCCGTCCCGGTCGGCGAGCCCCAGCACCCGGGTGCCGGCCGGCGGCCCGCTGCCGTCCGCCGCGGCGGCGACCACCGTCCCGGCGACGTCCCAGCCGAGCCGGGAGCCCGGCGGGAGCTGCCCGATCACGGACAGCTCCCCGCGGTTGACCGCGACCGCCGCGACCTCCACGAGCGCCTGCCCGGGCAGCGGCACCGGCTCGGCGACCGAGTCCAGCCGCAGGCCGGCGTCCTCGCCGGCCGCTGTCACAAGAGCTTTCACGGTGTCCCCTCCGCTTTCAGGCGGCCTGGGCGAGCAGCCCGTTGACGAGGTCCAGCAGCGCCTGGGGCGTCTCGGCGGTCTGCGCGACGTCGTCGTCGAGGCTGATGTCGTAGGCGAGTTCGACCATACTGGTCACCTCCAGCATGGCCAGCGAGTCGTAGCCGAGGTCGGCGAACGGGGTGTCCACCGCGTCCCCGTCCAGCCGCGGCGCGCCGGCGCCCTCGCCGCCCGCCTTGGCCAGCATGTCCTTGAGCTCGTCGAGCGTGATCCGGGCCATGTGATGTGCCCCTCCTCCGAAGCGAGTTCTTCCATCGGTACGTACGGACGCGGTGGTCCGTTCAGCCCTGAGCTACCGTCAACTCGGGTTGTGCGGCGGCTCGTTCACCCCGCCGTACGCAGCACCAGCGCCGCCGTGAAGCCGCCCGTGCCGCGGGCCAGCACCAGGGCGCTGGTCAGCGGCGTCTCGCGGGCGGCCAGGACGAGGTCCAGGTGGGCGGCCGGGCCCGCGGGGTCGGTGACGTGGACGGTCGGCGGGATGACCTGGTCGCGCAGGGCCAGGAACGCCGTCGCCGTGTCCAGTGCGGAGCCGCCCGAGGCGAGCCGGCCGACCATCGTCTTCGGCGCCGTGACCGGCACCGCGCGCGGCCCGAACACCTCGGTGATCGCCGCCGCCTCCGCCGCGTCCAGCTCCGGCAGCCCCGCCGCGTCGGCGAACACCACGCCGATGTCGCCGGGTTCGAGCCCGGCGTCCGCGAGCGCCTGCCGGACGACCCGCGGCAGCGCGGGCGGCCGGCCGGTGTGCGGGGCCGGGTCGATGCCGGAGGAGTAGCCGGCGATCTCCCCGTAGATCTGCGCCGCGCCCCGGGCCCGCGCGGCGGCCTCCTCCTCCACGATGATGATCGCGCCGCCCTCGCCGGGCACCCAGCCGGCGGCGCCCGTGTCGAAGGGCAGATACGCCCGCGCCGGATCCTCGCCCGTGCTGACCTGCCCGCCGGACAGATACGCCACCCACCCCCACGGCGAGAGCGCCCCGTCCACCCCGCCGGTCACCACGAACGGCGTGCCCTTGCGGATGTGCCGGCGCGCCTGCCCCGCCGCGTCCAGGCCGCCCGCCTGCTCCGAGACCAGCACACCGCTGGGCCCGCGCATGCCGTGCCGGATGGAGATCTGGCCGGTGTTGACGGCGTAGAACCACGCGAAGGACTGGTAGGCGCTGACGTGCTTGCCGCCCCGGCTCCACAGCTTCTCCAGCTCGCGGTGCCCGAACTCGAAGCCGCCGAAGGCGTTCGCGGTCACCACGCTCATCCCGAACTCCTCCAGCGCCGCCGGGTCGGCGCCCGCGTCCGCCAGCGCCCAGCCGGTCGCGGCGAGCGCGAGCCGGGTCATGTGGTCGGTCTGCGGCATGAGCCGGCCGGGGATGTGCGCGGCCGGGTCAAACCCGCTGACCTCGCCGGCGAGCCGGCACGGGTAGCCGGACGGGTCAAAGCGGGTGATGCGGCCGATGCCGGACTCGCCGCGCAGCGTCGCCCGCCAGTAGTCCTCGATGCCGCAGCCGTTGGGCGCGGCGACCCCGAGGCCGGTCACCACGGCGGTCGCGGTCGTGCCGGGCGCGGACGCGGGGGCCGATTGCGTACGGGTCGCGTTCATGCCGGCCGCCGGTCGGGGCGGGCCAGCACCATCGCGCTCTGGAAGCCGCCGAAGCCGCTGCCGACGCTCAGCACCGCGTCGGTGCGGTGCTCGCGCGCGGTGAGCGGCACGTAGTCGAGGTCGCACTCGGGGTCGGGCTCGTGCAGGTTCGCCGTGGGCGGCACGACGCCGTTGTCCATCGCCAGCGCGCACGCGGCGATCTCGATCGAGCCGACCGCGCCGAGCGAGTGCCCGATCATCGACTTGATGGAGCTCATCGGCGTGCGGTACGCGTGCTGCCCCAGCACCCGCTTGACGGCCGCGGTCTCGTGCCGGTCGTTCTGCTTGGTGCCCGAGCCGTGCGCGTTGACGTAGTCGATCTGCTCGCCGTTCAGCCGCGCCTCGGCGAGCGCGACCCGGATCGCCTCGGCCATCTCCCGGCCGTCCGGGCGCAGTCCGGTCATGTGGTAGGCGTTGCAGCGGGTCGCGAAGCCGGCGATCTCGGCGTAGACGCGGGCGCCGCGGGCCCGCGCGTGCGACAGCTCCTCCAGCACGAACATCGCGCAGCCCTCGCCGAGCACGAAGCCGTCGCGGCTGCGGTCGAAGGGCCGGGAGGCGTGCTCGGGGTCGTCGTTGCGGGAGGTCGTGGCCTTGATCGCGTCGAAGCAGGCCACGGTGATGGGGGAGATCGGCGCGTCGGTCGCGCCGGCGATCATCACGTCCGCCGAGCCGTCCCGGATCAGCTCGGCGGCGTGCCCGACCGAGTCCAGGCCCGAGGTGCAGCCCGCCGAGACCACCACGGCCGGCCCCTCCGCCCCCACCTCGCGCGCCACCTCGGCGGCGAAGGAGGACGGCACGAACCAGTCGTAGAGGTGCCGGGAGCCGTACGCGTGGTCCACCAGCCAGGACTGCCCGGCGTCGCTGACCACCGCGTACTCCCGGTCCAGGCTCATCGTCGCGCCGACCGCGCTGCCGACGGTGACGCCGGTACGGTACGGGTCGGGCGCGTCGAGGCCGCTGTCCCTGACGGCCTCGCGGGTGGCGACCACGGCGAACTGCGCCGCCCGGTCCAGCCGCCGGATCTGCTGCTGCCCGAGCCCTTCGGCGGCCGGGTCGAAGTCGACCTCGCCGGCCACCCGGGACCGGAACGGCGAGGCGTCGAAGAGGGTGATGCCGCGGGTCGCGGTGCGCCCCGAGGTGAGGGTGTCCCAGAAGACCTTGGTGCCGACTCCGCCGGGGGCGATCACCCCGATGCCGGTGATGACCACCCGGCGTCCCGGCGCGGGCCGGGCTGCGTCGGTCCTTGCCTTGTCCGTCATTCCGCTGACCTTCCACTGCTGGTGGCTGTCGGGGATGCGTGCGGTGTGCGCGGTGCTTGTCAATGAGCGTGTGAGACGGGGATGGAGCGGGACTGGTGGCGCGGGCCAACCCCGCTCAACACGCCGTCCGGCGGGGGGTGGGGTGGGTTGTGGGGCGGGGCCGGGGGCCGCGTGCGGCGGGGTTTGGGATCGGGCTCGGGGCGGGGCTCGGGGTGGCGCCCGGGCCCGGGGCGATCACCAGCTCAGGCCGCCGTTGACCTCCAGGACGTGGCCGTTGACGTAACCCGACTCGTCCGAGGCCAGGAAGATGGCAGCCTGCGCGACCTCGGCGGCGTCGCCGGCCCGCCCGACCGAGATCTTCGCGCCGTAATGGCTCCACAGCCGCTCGTTCGCGGCGAGCGCCCGGCCCATGCCCTCGTCGATGAAGCCGGGGCTCAGGCAGTTGGCGGTGATGCCGCGCGGGCCCAGCTCCACCGCGGCCACCCGGGTGAACGCCTCGATGCCCGCCTTGGACGCCGCGTACGAGGCGGAGCCGCGCGCGACCCGGGTGGCCAGCGCGGACGACATCGTCAGGACCCGGCCGCCGCCGTCCTTCTCCAGGTACGGCACGGCCTCGCGCACCGACCGGAACGTACCGTTGAGGTTGGTGTCGACGACCTCCTCCCACGCCTGCGGCTCCAGGTCCGCGCTCGGCCCGGGCCGGCTGACCCCGGCGTTGGCGACCAGCACGTCCAGCCGCCCGTACGCCTCGTACACCGCCCGCATCAGCCCCCGCACGGACCCGCTGTCCCGCACGTCCGCCCGCTGGAAGGCCAGCTCCCCCTCCCCGAGCCCCGGCAACCGGCCCCCGGCTGCCGCGTCCCGCCCCGCGCACACGACGCGGCAGCCCTCCTTGACGTATGCCTCGGCGATCGCTCGCCCCAAGCCCTTCGCACCACCGGTGACGATGGCGACCTTCCCGACGAGCCGCACGGTGTCCTCCTGGGGGTCCGCGGGCTCCATCCGAACCCGCATCCGCTGAACGGGACCCTCACGCTACGAAGCACCGTCCCAGCCCTGGTCGACGCGGGCTGGGAGCGCACTGGGCTCTTGCGCGGCGCGAGCTGATCGTCAGCGGGGCTGAGCATCGGCGGGGCTCACGAGTGCCCAGGGCTGACGGTCCGCGGCGGCTGACCGTCAGCCGGGCTGACGATTTGCCTGAGCTGATCGTCCGCCTAGACTCACCGTCAGCCGGGCTGAGCATCGGCCGAGCTGACCCTTCGCGCGCGCTGATCGTCAGCCGTGGCTCAGGACCCCGCGGGGGCCGGTTGCGGGGTGGGCGTGGGGGCCGGGGTGTCCTGGTGGGGGGTCAGGGGGCCGCCGCGGAGCAGGGTGCCGCAGATCAGCGCGCCGGCGAGGTAGATGCCGGCGCACCACCAGAACACCGTGGTGTAGCTGTGCACCGCCGCGGCCTGGAGCAGCGCCGGCGTCGGGCGGCCGTGCGCGTGCCCGGCGACGTAATGCGTGCTCGCGCTCGCCGCGATCGTGTTGAGCAGCGCCGTGCCGATCGAACCCCCCAGCTGCTGCCCGGTGTTGATGCTCGCCGAGGCGACACCCGCGTCGTGCGGCGCGACGCCGAACGTCCCCGTCGCCGCGACCATGCCGAAGATGAGCCCACTGCCCGCGCCGACCAGCGCGAGCGGCCCGAGCAGCGCCGAGGCGTACTCCGCGTGCGTGCCGATGCGGGTCAGCCACACCATGCCGGCGCCGTTGAGCAGCATCCCGGCCACGACCATCGGCCGCGGCCCGAAGCGCGGCAGCAGCCGGGTGTTCCCGGCGGTCGCCATGACGCCGCTGCACACCACCATCGGCAGCATCGCCACCCCCGACCGGACGGCCGAATACCCGAGGGTGACCTGCATGTAGTAGACGAGGAAAAGGAAGACGCCGAAGGTCGCCGCGCCCATCATCAGGACGGTGAGGTACGCCCCGCCCCGGCTGCGGTCCAGGACGACGCGCGGCGGCAGCAGCGGGTGCGCGGTGCGCCCCTGCCACCACGCGAAGAGCACCAGCAGCGCGCCGCCGCCCGCGAGGAAGCCCCACGCGGAGGGGGTGTGCCAGCTGTGCGAGGCGGCGTTGGAGAAGCCGTAGACCAGGCAGAACATCCCGCCCGACACGGCGACGACACCGGGTACGTCCAGCCGCCCGGCCTTCGTCCGCTGCTGCCGGCCCACCAGCACCGCGCCGCCGGCGATCGCGACGGCCGCGAACCCGGTGTTGATGTACATGCACCAGCGCCACGACAGGTACGTGGTCAGCGCCCCGCCCAGCAGCAGCCCCAGCCCGCCGCCGGCCGCCGCGACCGCCCCGTACACGCCGAACGCCTTCGCGCGCTCCTTCGGGTCCCGGAACGTCGTCGCCAGCAGCGACAGCGCGGACGGCGCGAGCAGCGCCCCGAAGACCCCCTGGCACGCCCGCGCGCTCACCAGCATCGTGAAGTTCACCGCGGCCCCGCCCACCGCCGAGGCCGCCGCGAACCCGGCGAGCCCGGTGAGGAAGGTGACCTTGCGCCCGACCAGGTCCGCCAGCCGCCCGCAGAAGAGCAGCAGGCTGCCGAACGACAGCGCGTACGCCGTCACGACCCACTGCCGGTCGGTGCTGCTGAAGTCCAGCGCGCGCTGCGCGGACGGCAGCGCGAGGTTCATGACGGTGAGGTCGAGGACGACCATGAGCTGGGCGACGGCGATGACCCCCAGGATCCACCACCGCCGGGGATCGGCCCCGGTCCCCGCATCGTATGCGGCCATGCTGCGCTCTCCTTGTCTCGCGGTCACGCGAGCCCCCCGCCCAGGAGCAGCCACCCACCCCCTACGGACGTCGCGTCACACCCAAGACGCCCGCGCCCCCACGAGATGTGACACCACCCCCCTGTGACGCCCCCCACCGCGCCACCGCTACTTCTTCCGCCGCCGCAGGTTCGGCGGATCGATGAACACCCACATCGTGGCGACCCAGAAGGCGATCACGACCAGCGAAAACCCGATAGTCTCCAGCGCCCGCACACCCACCACCTCCTCACCGCCCCCACCCACCGTCTCACGCCCCCACCCCACCCGCACCTCACAACTTGTGCGACATCGACTGGGTCGTCAACAACGCTACGTTGTAGGCTCCACAGCGCTTTGAACAGGGAAAGCACAGTCAATGTGGTATCGGCGAAACATCTGCCGCAGCCGACGCTGGACGGATGTGGTCCGTGAAATAGAGGGCTATAAAAGGGCAGGAACCAAAGGGGGCGGAGCAAGAGATGAAGCGTGCGCTGGGTTCGCCGCAGAGGTGCGCCCCGACGACGGCGACGCGGTGGCTCTGGGCGGCGACCTGAAGAAGCCGCCGGAAGGCGCCGCACCCGAGACCCTCACCTTTGGGGTCGGTCGGTGCCGTACACGCAGGGGGGTACGGCGCAGGGTCTCGGCGGCGGAGCCACCCCACACGTATAAGTGTGCTTCGGTTGTTCGCCCGTCTCGCTGTCGAACTAGACGGCTAAATAGCCACTACGAGCGTGGTCATACTCGTTCGTACGCTCACCAGCGACAACGACGCCTGCGTGGCCTAGCACATCTCAGACAAGCGAAGCGGGACAGCTGCGCGTGGCCAGGGTGCAGACCTCCCTCTGATCTGCAAGGTCTCACACGCTCCGCTCTAGTGCTCCCTGGAGTAGTCGGCTACGCCCTGGCTTTTGGAGATCATCAGATTTCCAACAAGTGCAGGTCACGAGCCAGTACGCTGTCGTAGACTACAGCGGCTGTTACACACGGCTGAAGCTAGGAATTGGCGTGTTTTAGCAACAGATGTCCCACTTGCCCGGATATGATGCGCGCGTCGGGGTGTCCCTGGCTCAAGCAGGAAGGTAGTCCTGGCTAAGAGCACACACCTCTGGGTGTGTACATGACGAGGTGAGGTCAGTGGTGTTGCCGAAGATCGTTAGCTTGTTCTCCGGCGCTGGCGGGCTCGACCTTGGATACCAAGAGGCGGGATTCTCTCTTTCGTTTGCGGTTGACAGTTCTGAGTGGGCCATCAAAACGCACCAGCGGAACTTCAGAGACACCAGGTCAGTGGCAGCAGATCTGAACGCTTTGCAGCCGGTCGGCGTACTTAACCTCCTCGCGGAGATATTGGCTGACGGTGAGCCGATCGGGGTGATTGGCGGACCACCATGCCAGGGTTTCTCAAGAGCTAATCCTGCAGCCCTTGCAACTGATCCGCGAAATAGACTTCCTATTCTTTATCTAGAAATTGTCGAAGAACTGCAGAAGCGATATGATGTACAGTTCGTGCTTTTTGAAAACGTTCTTGGAATCAAAGACGTAAAGCACGAGGTTACATTTGCCGGGATCCTTTCGAAATTCCGAGAGTTGGGGCTTAATGAAAGCGTGGACGAATACTGCGCTTTGGATTTTGGGGTACCACAGAATCGTAGGCGTGTAATTATCTCAGCGTTCAAATCTGCCGAAGCTGGGAAGAATTTTTCGCCACGTAAGACGATTGGCGCTAATCTTCATGTAAGGGATGCCATCTATGGCCTCCCGGACCCAGCTTATTTTAGCCGGGGTCTAGACGCTGGAGATATTCCGCATCATCCGAACCATTGGACGATGCGCCCACTCTCTCGTCGTTTTCAGCGGCCTAATGATGCGCAGGGTGCCACCAGAAGCTTTCGACGGCTAGATTGGGATAAACCCAGCCCTACCGTTGCATATGGGCACCGTGAAATTCACGTTCATCCTGATGGACATAGGCGTCTGAGTATTTTTGAAGCAATGATGCTCCAAGGATTTCCAGCAAGCTTTGTAATCGAAGGATCACTATCGGCGCAAGTCGAACAAGTATCAAACGCCGTGCCGCCGCCACTCGCTCGAGCACTAGGCAACGCAACTGCTAAAGCGCTCGACGCCGCTGAGAGGGAGATTAGGAGCGGCAATGAGTTCACTGCGAAATGAGAGAGACCGGGCGTTTGCTAATCAGCTCCGCGACGCAAAGAGCCAGTCCGACTCCATTGAATCAGTACTGACAACTAACGATCGTGTTATTGCTCGGGTGACAGATGGTATCTATCGGCAGCCCGGATCAGCCATAAGAGAACTTATTGCAAATGCTTATGACGCAGACGCAACATGGGTTTCCGTAAAAACGGATGCGCCCAAATTCAGCCGCATCACTATCGAAGACAACGGCACTGGTATGACACCTGAGGCAGTTGTCCACTTGCTTCACAATATTGGTGGAAGCGCCAAGCGCACGGAACAGGGTCAGGAACTCGGCATCACCTCAGGAACAGATCCAACCACAAGCCCCAAGGGCCGAACGCTCATTGGAAAGCTTGGCATTGGAATTTTCTCCGTTTCTCAGCTGACACATAGCTTCCAGATCATCACCAAAACACAGGGCGACGGATATCGTACAGTCGTACTCGTAAACCTGCGCCAGTTCTCCGATGGCCCAGCAAGCTCTGACGGTGGGGAATTCCAAGCAGGGCGTTATCAGGTCTGGCGGGAGCCCACAGATGATGTCGACGTGCATGGAACGACGATTGCGCTAACTGCGATTCGTCCGCAGACTAGGGACAGTCTCCGAAGCGAGCAAATGTGGGGTGCAATTAGCACTACCATTGAAAGCAGCGCACAGGAGAAGTCTCTCTCTAGTGTGCCGATGTATCATATTGGTCACCTCGATGCCCAGGATCTCCACGTTGATGACCAGAAAAGAAGGCTGAGAAACCTCCCCTGGGACGAAGGGGACACCGGTGAAGCGGCATTTTCGAAGATGGTCTCAAGCGTCTGGGCGGCAGTACAGGGGCAGACAACAGTGAAGCTCGCCCACATCTTCGACGCCTACCTCCAAATGCTTTGGAATCTCGCACTGGCACTTCCCCTACCATACGTCGAAAAGAACGTCCTCGATGAGACTGTTGCCGATGAGTGGGCGTATTTTTACAGGCTTGCTAACAATTCCAAAGGGTCCGCCCGTCCAATTAGTAACGAGCAAGCCGACATTACTTTGCGGGAGGCTGCCGGCATGCCTCCCGCCGTAGAATCTCAGGCGGATTTTAAGGTTACTGTAGATGGCGTGCAGCTTAGTCGCCCTATCCGTTTTCGCAATCTACCGATGACTCAGCATGTTCTGAAGAAACCGATGGTTTTTGTTGGATCGCTGCGTGAGGAGTTCAAAGGATTTGATAGGGATGTCAGCGCCGGGCCGCTTGAGTTTGAAGGCTACCTATTCTGGACCCCTAAGGTTGCCCCTACCGAACACCAAGGTGTTTTGGTACGTATCCATGGAGCAAGTGGTACCCTTTTTGACTCTACGTTTTTCAATTATCAAGTCGCGGAGTTGACCCGGCTTCGGCAGATTACTTGTGAGATCTTTGTCAAGCAAGGGCTCGAAGCGGCGCTCAACATCGACCGTGAAAGCTTTAATACGGCTCACCCGCATACCGTGGTGCTCACCCGGTGGGTCCACAATGCTCTGCGGCAACTCGCTACAGCGCAGAAGCGGCAAGCTCAACAGCTTCGCCAAGAAGCCCGGTCGTCAACGAAGCTTGGCATAGAAGGCCGTATCGGTCGCATCGTGGACTCTGCTAACGCAGTGCGAACGGATGGCGAAGGCGTAATCCCAGATATCCAATTTTCTCGCCAAGGTCAAGAGAAACGTTCGTCGAGCGCCGTACGTATCGTTCAGTCTTTCGATCTTGATCGGATTGTCCGGGAAATCCCAGGCGCATCTGCAAAATCGCCGGATCCTGACAACCTGCGTAAATTGGAGGCCATCACTAAGGTGCTGTCTGTTTACGGGGTACTCGAGCAACTATCCCCCAAGGAGCAGGACAACCTTCTCGGCTCTATTCTCGGTATCCTGGAAGTTGAAAACCTTGGCTGAAGAGATGGACGCACCGTTGGGAGCAGACGAGCCAGACGAGCAGGATGACCTTCGCAATATCCTGGGCGACGGGCCGGTACCTTTTCCAACCAAAGCGGAACGTGAATTCCAGCCATGGCATCGGCCCCGGAAGCAGTACGTGCGCAGGATGCAGTGGAGCCGGGAAATCAATATCCTTGCACGTGATCTCAAGCTCCAGCGAGGCCAGCTGCGTTATCTCACGCTGCCTGGCAACGATCTCCTGGATATTCGGCACATCGTCGAAGCCGTTTGCGCCCGGAACAACATGGAGCTACGTTATCTAGGTTTTAATAATGCTGCAAACCCAGCAAGTTCCGCGCAATCCGAACTCAATTCTGCGCAATTCTCCGTAAATAGACTCGAGTGTATTAATTCGGAATCTCAGGTAGTCCCAGGCGACTTTCGGATGGTGGCTAGCCATCGATCGCAGCCTTATCAAAGGATTCGCCAGGAAGGACCGTTCCACGCGATTAATATTGACTTGTGTGGGGGTTTTGCAGGCAAAGAGAAGGCGCTTGGGATACCTAACTACTTTGCGGCGCTGCAGGTCCTACTACAGAATCAAGAAAGAACTAACGAAGATTTCCTATTGTTCATCACCACGCGCATGGACGATGATAATATCGAAGAAGAAACGAAGAGAAAGCTAACACGGATTGTAGAGGAAATAAGTGATACGTGCTCGGGATACTCGGAAGAACTTTCCACGCTATGGGGACTGCCACATGTCGAGCTAGGTCAAAAAATATCAGAGGTGGCTACGACCGCAGAATTGTTTATGCTTGGTCTGACTCAGTGGATTATCTCCTGTGGCGTACGGACAGGCCTTAAAGCTTCGGTCCGTAGTTTTATGACCTACCGCACAGGTACTCGCCCGGGTGAAGACGACATCGTCTCGCTAGCGATCCGGTTTAAGCCAGATCCTATTGTGCGTGAAGATCCTCATGGGCTTACACAAATTCCAGCAGAGCAAGTGCCAGAGTTTGTTAAAGAGTGTGAGCAGTCGTTCAGAGTCCCGCGCCGCGTTCATGATCGAGTCCGTGTTGATGACGTAATCCGAGAGCAAGCAGATGAGTTCGAGGTGTGCATTTCGGAGTCATCTTCGCTTCTTGGATCTGCCGGCTACGACGTGAGCGCGTATCGCAACTGGGCGGTTCGTCAGGAGCGCATCGGATGATAGGGATTTGTGGACAAAATATCTCAAATTTCTAGGCTCGGCTTTATATTTCTGGCCCGACTTTAATGAGCACGCACGGATGATGCGATCTTTTTGCAAACTTCCATGGCATCCTCGTGGGCCCAGAATCGTAGCACCAGCCACCCGTTTGTGCGTAGAAGGAAATTTGTCTCAGTGTCGCGTTCGTGATTTCTGGCCAGTTTCGGGTTCCAGTAATCAGAATTCACGGTCACTGGGTGACCGTGCTCAGGGCAATTATGCCAAAAGCACCCGTCTATAAATATGGCGATTCTCTGCCGAGTGAAGACAATGTCGGCGCGCCTCCGGATACTTGGCAGAGGAGCGTAGTGGACCCGATAGCGGAAGCCCTGAGCGTGGAGTAGCTTCCGTACAGCTAGCTCAGGCCCGGTGTCGCGAGCACGGTTCGCCTGCATGTTTCTGCGCCGTCCTGGAGATGACGCCCATGACTTCTTGTCGCTCATGGGCTTAGCTTACTCGATTTATTCGGCCGTACCAGCCTTCCTGTCACCAACAGCCGATCAGCTCTATTGCTGCGCCGATTTATGACGACTCGTTGCGCGACAGCGGTGAAAATCGAGCGATCTGGCTGCCGAAGATAGAGTGGCATTTTGTGCCTCACAGGACGGCTGCGCTGCTCGTTGCAGCTTCGGAGCCTGCAGCGAGCAACTTCGCTAGCCCTTACGCGCCGTCGAAATCGGCGAGCATGGCGGACACCCGTGCCGGGGCTTTATCGAGAAGGAAGTCGTCAACGAAGACCATGTCGCAAACGCCTCGGGTATTTGCCGCGACGGCGTCGCGTACAATGCTGATGCGCGGCGAGGACATCGCGGCGTCGGCCGCCTCGAACGGGCCCTTGGCAGCGACCCAGACTCGCTCCTCGAAGAGGACCGCGGGGCCGGTACCGCCCAGGTCGTCCCAAAACTCCACATCTCCGGGCGGAATGTTGGACGCCCAGTCTCGGAGCAATTCCGCGGATTGGCGGCCGTGCTGGTTGCTGGTATCGTCCGTAGCTCGAAGAATGCTTAGGAGCTCGCCTGCCAGCCGCCAGTCCAGGAGACTGTGGTACGCCATGTTCGTATAGTCGCGTAGGCATTGGTAGCAAGACCCACGGCAGTCGCGGCCGTGGGCGCCGTCCGCGAATTCGGCCAGCATCCTAGAGGTAGTCGTCATGAGTTGGTCGAAAACACCCCGGTCGGCGAGGTGCGTGCAATAGCCAGCACCGTTGTCCAAGGTGTCGGAAAGAAAAGCGAAGGTACGCGCCTTGCTGCTTCCGGTGCCGGTACCGTGGATGCCAGACGCGATCTCGTTGGGCTGTACCTGCAGGAGCGAACCCGCAGCCGCGCGAAGGAGAGCAGCCAGCGAGTACCAGGCCGCCCGTCTGCCTGAGCGGTCATCGGGGAAGCCGGTACTCTGTGGCACAGAGGTGAGGTTTACAACGGCTAACACAATGAGGTGGATCGGTCCTGGTGGGCGTGTCTGGCCTATGAGTTGGGCGTTGGGCAGGTTGTGGGTGCCTCGCCGTGGATCGTGTCGGATGAGCTGTGGGGGCGGATCGAGCCGCTGCTGCCGAGGAGGGAGCGGCGTTTCCGTTACCCGGGCCGCAGACCGGTGCCAGACCGTGAGGTGCTGTGCGGGATCCTGTTCGTGCTCCGCACCGGGATCCAGTGGGAGCACCTGCCGCAGGAGCTCGGGTTCGGATCAGGGATGACGTGCTGGCGGCGGCTTCGGGATTGGAACGAGGCCGGCGTGTGGCAGCGTCTGCACGAAGTGCTGCTTGCTGAACTGAACGCAGCCGCCCGGCTGGACTGGTCGAGAGCGGTGGTCGACTCGTCCCACGTCAGGGCGTCAAAAGGGGGCTCCACACGGGCCCCTCGCCGGTCGACCGGGGCCAGCCGGGCTCGAAACACCACCTGGTCACCGACGGCCACGGCACACCGCTGGCCGTCATCCTCACCGGCGGGAACCGCAACGACGTCACCCAGCTCCTGCCGCTGATCGACGCGATCCCGGCCACTCGCGGCCGGCGCGGGCACCCCCGCCGGAAACCGGACTCGCTGTTCGCCGACCGCGGCTACGACCACGACATCTACCGCGACCAGGTCCGCGCCCGCCGCATCGCGCCTGCCATCGCCCGCCGCGGAACAAGGCACGGCACCGGCCCGGGCACCTACCGCTGGGTCGTCGAGCGCACCTTCGCCTGGCTCCACGGCTTCAAACGACTCCGCATCCGCTGGGAGCGCAGAGCCGACATCCACGAAGCCTTCCTCAAACTCGCCTGCTGCCTGATCACCCTGCGACAGATCAACTCATTGTGTTAGCCGTTGTTACTCTCCAACACTCGTTGGAGTCAACGGTGGCCATTGAGGACCGTTCGAGGGAAAGCGCAGGCCAAAACAGTCAGCGCGGTGCAGATCGACTCGACGCCGGCGCAGCGGTCACGCTGCTTGTCGATGAGCGTCACAAGCAAAGATGTGGCCGGTCGTCACACCGTCCGTGATGTAGAGCGTCTCGTTGGCGGTCTGTGTCGCCACTCCTGGAGCAGATCCTTCGCACTCTTGGCCCCATAACCGCGCCCCGGATGAGGCCCTCGGAAATCGGGGGCGGTGGCCCCTCCCATCGGCACGTCCGTATGCCGGGGAACAGCCTCCTCGTGGTGAGTGCCGAAATGCAAGGACAGAGTCCGGGTGGGGATGAGGGAAGTCAGTCGAACCAGTCGGGGTCGCCGGTGGTGATGAGGGTGTGGAGGAGGGTGCGGTCGTGCCAGGCGGCGTGGAGGAGGGTGCCGAGGGATTGGAGTGCTGCGGGGTCCTCGCCGTAGGCGACGAACATGCCGGCCTCGGGGTCGAAGGACACGCGGTCCTCCAGTTCGGGCGCGCGGGAGCGTATCGCCGAGCGGGCCACGCCCGCCCAGCCGTAGCCGTTGCCGTACTGGCCGCAGGACTCGAAGACGTCGAGGAGGCCGACCATGTGGTCGTCGCTGAGCAGCAGGCAGTAGTGGCCGGGCTTGTGGTCGTACTCGAAGAACGTCAGCGGCTCCAGGGAGGCGGAGCCGGCGGGGGAGTCGGTCATGCGGTGACGCTAGCGGGCGGCACCGACAGCCGTGCCGCGGTCCGTCCGGGCCCGGCGGGCTCCGCGCGCCCTCTGCGCCCGGAGTGAGCGTCTCCACCGCCGTGTACGTTCAACCGGCATGGATGTGTACGAGGCTGTGGACAGCCGCCGGGCCGTACGGGCGTTCAGCGACAAGCCGGTCGGCAGGGACGTGCTCGAACGCGTGCTGGGTGCGGCGGCCCGGGCCCCGTCCAGCGGCAACCTCCAGCCGTGGCGGCTGTACGTCGTGACCGGCGAGCCGCTGGCCGAGCTGAAGCGGCGCGCGGTCGGCAGGGCCCGGGCGGGGGATCCGGGCGACGCCCGGCAGTATCCGATGTACCCGGACGAGCTCGTCCCCCCGTACCTCGACCGCTTCACCGCCGCCGCGGCCCAGCGCTACGCCGCGCTGGGCATCGAGCGCGACGACCCCGACCGGCCCCGCAGGATCGCCACCGTGAACGCCGAGGCGTTCGGCGCGCCGGTCGTCCTGTTCTGCTACCTCGACCGGACCATGGGCCCCGGCCAGTGGGCCGACGCGGGGATGTACCTGCAGACGGTCATGCTGCTGCTGAGGGCGGAGGGCCTGCACAGCTGCCCGCAGGTGATGTGGACCATGTACCGCGAGACGGTCGGCAGAACCGTCGCCGCCGGCGACGAACTCACCCTGCTGTGCGGCCTGTCCGTGGGCTACGAACTGCCCGGCGCCCCCCGGCCCCGCACCGCCCGCGCGGCCCTGGCGGAAACCGTGAGCTTCATAGGCACATGACCCGCCCCGCAAGCCGCCCGCGAAGCCCCCCTCACACCGTCGTGAACGCCAGCACCACGTTGTGGCCGCCGAAGGCGAAGGAGTTGGAGAGGACGGCGGTCACCGGGACCTCCTGCGGGTCGGCCCCCACCAGGGCGAGCGGGACGGACGGGTCCGGGTCGTCGAGGTTCAGGGTCGGCGGGACGACCTGGTGGACCAGGGACTGCACGCAGGCCACCGCCTCGATCGCGCCGGACGCGCCGAGCGCGTGGCCCGTCATGGACTTGGTCGCCGACACCGGGACGGAGCCCGCCGCCGGGCCCAACGCCGCCTGGAGGGCGAGCGCTTCGGCGGCGTCGTTGAACTGCGTGCCCGTGCCGTGCGCGTTGACGTACGAGACGTCCTCCGGCGAAAGGCCCGCGGAGCGCAGCGCGTTGGTGAGCGCGCGCCGCGCACCCGCGCCCTCGGGGTGCGGCGCGGTGATGTGGTGGGCGTCGCACGAGCGGCCGTAGCCGCGCAGTTCGGCCAGCACCGTCGCCCCGCGCGCGGCGGCGTGCTCGGCGGACTCCAGGACGAGGACGGCCGCGCCCTCCGCGAGGACGAAGCCGTCCCGGTCGGCGGCGAAGGGCCGCGACGCCAGCTCCGGCGCGTCGTTGCGGCGCGACAGCGCGCCCATCCGCGCGAAGCCGGCGACCGTCAGCGGGTTGACCGCCGCCTCCGTACCGCCGGCCAGCACCACGTCCGCCTCACCGCACACGATCATCTGGTACGCGGCCACCAGCGCGTCCGCCCCCGACGCGCACGCCGTGGAGACCGCCGAGCACGGCCCGGTCAGGCCCAGGTCGACGGCGATCCTCGCGGCCGGCGCGTTGCTCATCGCCATCGGGATGAAGCGCGCCCCGAGCCGCCCGGGCCCGGACGCGATGAGGGTGCGCGTGTTGGCCTCCCACGTCTCCAGGCCGCCCGCGCCCGTCCCGACCACGACCCCGCACCGCTCCGGCGCCTCCGCCGCCAGGTCCAGCCCGCTGTCGGCGAGCGCGAGCGTCGCCGCGGCCCGCGCCAGCAGCGTGCACCGGTCGGCGGCCAGCGCCTCCCGCCGGCTCGGGGCGAGTTCGGCCGGCAGCTCCACCTCGCCGGCGATCCGCGAGGACAGCCCCGAGGCGTCGAAGCGCGTGATGGGCCCGACCCCGCTGACGCCCTTGAGCTGCGCCTGGTGGAAGTCCGCCGCGCCGACGCCGATCGTGGTCACGGGACCGAGCCCGGTGACCACGACACGCGTCCCGCTCATGCCCCGACCTCCTGGGCCTCCTCGGCGGCGACACCGCGCGCGAGCAGGAAGTCGGCGACGTCGCCGATCGTGGCGAGCGAGGACAGCGTGTCGTCGGGGGAGTCCAGCGGCTCGCCCAGCTCCTCCTCGACGACGGTGAGCAGCTCGACCATGTCGAGCGAGTCCATGCCGAGGTCCTCCTTGAAGCGGGCCTCGGGCACGACCTCCTCGGGCAGCAGCCCGAGCCGGTCGACGAGCACGTCGGCGATGCGGTTGCGCAGCAGGTCCGCGGGGGTGGCGTCGGTTGTCACAGGTGTGGTCCTCACGAGTGGGCGGGGCGGGGAGTACGGGCGGTGCGGGCCGCGAGGCCCGCGTGCAGGCCCAGTTCGCGGCATACGGCGTCGGTCGCGGCCACGAACCGGTCGGCTTCGGCGCGGTCCAGGACGAGCGGCGGCTGGATGCGCAGCATGCGGCCGTGGTTGGCGGTGACGAAGGTGAGGATGCGGTGGTCGCGGGCGAGCGCGTGCACGAACCGCAGGCACATCAGGTCGCCGAGGGTGGCCTCAAGTGTGCGGCCGGCGTGCCGGATCGCGTCGGTCACGTCGTCGGGCATCCAGTCGACCAGCGCGTGCAGATCGCCCGGCAGCCGGGTCAGCAGCTCGTCGGCGAGCGAGCGGGCCGCGCCGGAGAAGTCGCCGTCGAACTCGATCGCGTTCATCAGCCCGACCCCGCGCACCTCGCGGATGAAGTCGTAGCGCCCGGCGACCTCTTGCAGCCCGGCCCGCAGATGCGCGCCCAACTCCGCGGCCCGCGCGGGCAGTTTCTCCGCCTCCAGCGCGTCGAGCGTCGCAAGCCCGGCCGCCGCCGCGAAGTTGCCGCCGCCGAAGGTGGACGAGTGCAGCATCGCCCGGTTGCTGCTGCCGTACGCCTGGTCCCACAGCTCCGCGCGCGACAGCGTGACGGCGATCGGCACCAGGCCGCCCGACAGCGACTTGGCCACGCACAGCACGTCCGGCTCAAGCCCGTCGTGCTCGGCGGCGAACATCGCGCCGGTGCGGCCGAGTCCGGTCTGGATCTCGTCCAGCACGAAGGCCGCCCCGGCCCGCCGGCACAACTCCTGTGCCGCGCGCAGGTATCCGGGCGGCGGCAGCACCACCCCGCCTTCCCCCTGCACCGGTTCGACGACGAAGGCCGCCGCCCCGTCGATCACCGCGGCCAGCGCGGCCACGTCGCCGTAGGGGACCTCGACGCAGTCGGGCAGCAGCGGGCCGAAGCCGGCCCGGTGCGAGTCCCGGCCGGTGACGGACAGCGCGCCGAGCGTCTTGCCGTGGTAGCTGTTGGCCGTGTAGACCAGCCGCCGCCGGCCCGTACCGGCACGGGCCAGCTTGAGCGCCGCCTCGACCGCCTCCGCACCGGAGTTGCTGAAGAAGGCCCGCTCCAGGCCGGGCGGCGCGACCTCGCACAGCCGCTCGGCGAGCTCCGCGGTCTGCGCGGGCATCGACACGTACTGCACGAAGGTCGGCGCGCCGCCGTCCAGGAACGTGCGCAAAGCGCCGGTCACCGCGGGGTGGTTGTGGCCGAGGTTGAGGCAGCCGTAGCCGGCGACGAAGTCCAGGTAGTCCGTGCCGTCCTCGGTGGTCAGGGTGCAGCCGCGGGCCGAGGTGAAGACCCGGTCCATGTGGTGGGCGGCGAACAGCTTGGCCATGGGCGGGTTGACGTGCTCCCGGAAGCGCCATTTCGTCGCCGCGGTCACGTCCTGCGCGCCTGCCCGGGCCGTACGCGAAGGGGCGTGGTGCACGGCCAGCCGCGCGATCTCCTCCTCGGCGAGCGGCCGGCCGAAGGACGCCAACGGCGAGGGCACGAAGCCGTGTTGCCCGGCCAGCGCACCCAACTCCCGCACCACGCCGATGTCCAGGTCGCGCCCCAGCGAGCACGACGCGGCCCGCCCCTCCAACGCGAGCACCATCGTCTCGGCCAGGCACCCGTTGAGCTGCTGGCTCGGCCCCGGCACGGACCCGTCGCCGAAAGCCACGTCGTCCCTCGCCGTGACGAGCCCGCCGTCGACGACCAGCACGTCCCGCCCGGCCGGCGGCGGCGCGGCCACGTCCCGCGGCAGCGCCACGTCCACGACCACCGAACCCGGGTGCAGCCGCGCGGTGTCCACGACCCCGCCCGTGGACGACGCCGTGACGTACAGCCGCGGCCCGTCGTAGCACTCGGCGATGTCGTCGTGCAGCACCACCCGGGCCCGCTGCTCGGGCGCCAGGTGCCGCAGCAGCGCCTCCGGCGCCCGGTTGCCGCGCCGGGCCACCAGGTCCAGCGGGAAGCCGTCGTCGAGCAGCAGCCGCGTCACCGCCAGGCCGATGGAGCCCGGGTAGCCGACGACCACGACCCGGGTGCTCTCCACCGGCAGGTCCAGCAGCCGCACGCAGGTGAGCAGCGCCTGGTGGGCGGCGTACGTGGTCAGGGAGTTGCCGCTCGTGACGGGCATGCCGGTGTGCTCGGCCGTCCACAGCCCGCGGTCGCCGACGATGGACGTCGCCCCGCCGAGCCCCACGATGTCCGCGCCCGCCTCCCGCAGCGCCAGCACCTCCGCGGCCACGACCTCCTTCGCCGTCCCCGGCAGCCGCAGCAACTCCCCTGCGGTGTACGGCAGATAGCGGACGTCGCCGGTGGCGTACGCGCCGGTCGCCGAGGTCACCGACGACAGCAGCGGCAGCCGCACGTGGTGCCGCGGGGCGTCCTCGCGGACGGTGCCGAGCTGGTCCTCCAGCAGCCGGCTGACCAGGTCCATGCCGCGGACCTGGTTGCGGTGGCCGGCGCTGATCGGGTGGGCCAGGAAACCGAATTTCACCGTGTGCTCCCAGGGCGCGGGGTGGTGCGGGCGGCGGCGGGGCGGGGGCGCGGGCCCATCGCGAGCGCCAGGTCGGACAGTTCGTCGCGCTGCCAGCCGAGCGAGGACAGCAGGCTCAGCCCGTCGCCCTCGTTGTTGTGCGCGAGCAGCACGTCGTAGAGGTTGACGGTGGAGGGCCGGGTGAGCTGGTCGCGCAGCGCGTCGCCGTCCACGTCGGTGAGCCGGCGGCGGCTGACGGTGACGGGCCCGAAGGACTGCTCGCGCTCGTCGTCGAGCAGGTGCAGCACCCGGGTCTGCCGGGCCGAGGCGGCGCCGGCCCGGCCCTCGCGGTAGGTGCGGATGACCGAGTGGCCGCCGTCGACCAGCCGGAAGACGCTGACGTTCCCGGCCGGGCGGCGCCCGTCCAGGCAGATGTGCTCGACCAGCGTCGGCACCATGTCGGGCACCAGCGCGGCGGCCCCGTCCCCGACGAAGGCCAGCACATTGTCCTGCCGGGTCAGCGCCAGCGCGGGCACCGCCATCAGCGCGTCGCCCATCAGCGCCCTGCCGTACCAGCCGGAGAAACCGGGGCCGGTACGCGGCAGGTTGCGGATCGCGGACAGTCCGCCGCGGCCGACGTCGAAGACACCGGTGTACGTGTAGCCGTGCGCGGTGATCAGGTCGTCCAGGACGGCGGCGAGGCGGTGGAAGAAGTAGTTGGGGCTCATCGGCGCGACCGGCAGCAGGTGCACGACGTCCGACGGGCTGTCCGCGGTGGCGGCGATCGCGGCACGCCGGGCCGCGCGCAACTCCTCGGGTACGGCGAGGCGTTGGCGTACCGCGCGGAGGAAGGCGGTGCCGTCGGCGTGGACGGGGTGGTCGGTGAAGGGCGCCAGGTGCGCGGCCTCCCGGGTGACCTGCACGATGCGCAGCATCCGCTTCAGGGTGCGCGGTGCGAAGGGCGTCGCGGCCTCGGGGATGCGGCTGTTGAGGAAGAACAGCGCCTGCCGGTCGCGGTGCCGTAGCCGGCTGCCCTCGTGCAGGAAGGCGTGGACGCGCGCGGAGTAGCCGTACATGCCGAGCGTGCCCAGGTACTCCTCGACGCGGCGGCCCTCGTGGTGGCCGGCGACGGTGCCGGGGCGGGTGAGCGAGTCGGCCAGCGCAATACCGGCCTCGGCGGCGATGTCGTAAACCAGGCCGCGCTGTTCGGCGTCGAGGGCGCCGCACTGCCAAAGGACATGCGTGGGGCCGTCGTTGACGAGGTCCATGACGGGGGCGAGGGCGTCCTCGGTGACCTCCGTGAGCGGTGCCCGCGCGGGCTCGGGCTGCTGCTGCCCGGCCGGCGCGGGCACGCGTAACACCTCGGGCGTGGCCAGCAGCACCACCGGGCCGCGGTGCTCGCCGTACGCGGCGAACGCGGCGGCCAGGTCGTCGGCGAGGCGGGCGGGGTCGTCGAGGTAGAAGCAGGGCAGCCGGCGGGCTCGCAGCACCTCGCGGGAGTCCTCGGCGGCGTGCACGGTGCCCTGGAAGGGGAACCAGGCGCCGCTCGGGGAGTCGGCGCAGACGATGAAGCCGCGGGCCCGGGCCTCGCGCAGATTGGCCAGGGTGCCGCGGAACTCGTCGACCATGCCGCTGGTCGCCACGATCAGCGCGGGCGCCCCGTCCACCTGCCAGCGCGCCAACGCCCCGCAGGCCAGGCTGTGTTCGCTGGGCCCGCGCAGCACCGGGCTGCCGGACGCCGCGGCCAGCTCCTCCAGGTCGCCGATGAGCCCGCTGACGGCCGACCCGGTGTAGTAGTGCAGCCCCCAGCTGCCGCGGGCCTCCCCGTCGAGGAAGCCGGCGAGCGCGGCGGCCAGCGCCGAGGCCGTCGTACGGGAGGCGGCGCGCAACGCGGCGGCGCCCTGGCGCAGTTGGAGGACGTCGGTGAGGCAGCACACGGCGTCGCCGGCCAGCACCCATGCCTGCTCGGGCAGTACGCGGTGGGTGAAGGGCGAGGCCACGTGCACGGTGTCCGGCCCGGCCGCCTCGTAGACCACCACGGAGTAGCCGGACGGCTCGAAGGCCGCCGCGCCGGCCACGTCGCTGCGCAACTGCTCCAGCGCCGCGTCGAGTTCGCGGTCCAGCGGCGCCGCGCTCACCCCGGCCGCCGCGGCGTCGATCAGCACCAGCGCCAGCACCGGCCGCTCCCCGTCCGGGAGTTGCGGCAGCCGGCCCAGAGCGTGGCCGAGGTCGGTGAGCGAGTCGGCCCGCACCAGCCGGAAGGCGGCGCCGGGCAGCACCGCGTCCAGGAACCGGCGGGAGCGGGCGAGCACCTGCCCGTAGGCCGGCTCGTCGAACGACCCCTCCCGCACCGGGACTTCACCGCAGTCCAGCCGGCGCCCCGAGTCCCCGGCGAGATCCCGCAGCGCCGTCGCGACCGCCTGGTGGAACCACGGCCGCTTCCCCACCACCGCCACCATGAAGGGCGCGGGGCCCTCCGCTTCCACGTCCGTGCTCAACACCGGTTCCCCATGCGTGCGTTCCCGTCGCCTCGTCCGCGTCCCCGAAATGGTCGTTCAAGGGCGAAGTATGTGCCGACCGCACTGCACAGGTTCTGCACGGCGTCTATACGTCTACTGGAGCCGTTCGCGGCGGTAGCGGAAGGCGGGTCAAGGGGAGGTAAAGCCCGTTCAACGGGTGTCTCCGCGCGCGGAGCGGAACCGCCCGGGAAGGCCGCGCGGACCCGTCCGTACGGGCAACGCAAGCCCGCCCGTAGGGGCCCCTTATATGCCCGGAGGGCCCCGCGGCGCCGCCCGTGCGGACGGTCCTGCGGGACCCTCCGGGGCCACCGCCCGAGGCTCAGTCGGTCAGCCCGATCCGCTGGTGCAGCCGGCGCAGCGGCCCCGGCGCCCACCAGTTGTGCCGGCCCAGCAGCCGCATGAGCGCCGGCACGAGCAGCCCGCGCACCAGCGTGGCGTCCACGATCACCGCCAACGCCAGCCCCGCGCCCAGCAGTTTGAGGATGCTCAGCTGCGAGGTCGCCAGCGCGCCCAGCACCGTCGCGACGACCAGCGCCGCCGCGGTGATCAGCCGCCCGGTGCGCTCAAGTCCGAAGGCGACCGCCCGCGTCGTGTCCCCGGTGGCCAGGTACTCCTCCCGGATGCGCGACAGCAGGAACACGCTGTAGTCCATGGACAGCCCGAAGGCCACGCAGAACATCAGGATCGGCACGGTCACTTCGAGCCGCCCGGTGCTCACGAAGTCGCCCACGAGCCACTTGAGATGGCCGTCCTGGAAGACGTAGACCATCGCCCCGAAGGACGCCGTCAGGCTCAGGATGTTGAGCACGAGCTGCTTGAGCGGGATGACGACGCTGCCGGAGAACAGGAAGAGCAGCACCAGCATGCTCGCGGCGATCACGCCGCCCGCCCACGGCAGCCGGTCGGCCAGCACGTCCTTGGTGTCCACCTGGCTCGCCGCCGCACCCCCCACCAGCGCCGCCCCCGGCGCCTGCACCGCCCGTACCGCCCGCACATGCCGCTCGCCCGCCGCCGAGGACGGGTCCACGTCCGAGAGCACCGACAGCCACGTCCCGGCCCCCCGCGGCGCCACGTACCCGTCCGCCGCGGGCGCCACCTGCCGCCCGCCGGCGAAGCTGCCCGCGGCGGAGTCCACCCGCACGGTGTGCGGCACCCGCGAGAGCCGCTCGGCGTACGCCGTGAGCGACGCCCCCTGCGCGGCGGCGTCCACATCGGGCAGCACCACCACGTCCGGCGCGGTCTGCGCCGAACGGAACTGCGTACGCAGCACGTCGGCGGCGACCTGCGCGTCGCTGTGCCGCGGCAGCACCCGGTCGTCCATCAGCGCGAACCGGGCCTGGAGGAACGGCAGCGCGAGCGCCACCAGCACCACCGCGACCACCCCGCCGACGGCCACCGGCCGCCGCATCACCACCATCGCCGTACGGTGCCACACCCCCTGCTCCGGCCCGCGCGCCCCCGGCAGCCGGCGGCGCAGCGGCGCGAAGACGTCCCAGCGGTCGATCCGCCGCCCGATGACGGCCAGCATCGGCGGCAGCACGACCAGGGCGGCCACCGCGGCGAGGATCACCACCAGCACACCCGCGTACGCCAGCGAGCGCAGGAAGTACAGCGGGAAGACCAGCAGCGCCGCGAGCGACAGCGCGACCGTCAGCGCGGAGAACAGCACGGTACGCCCGGCGGTCCGGACGGCCGCCGCGACCGCCTCCGTCACGTCCCGGCCCGCGGCCAGCTCCTCGCGGTAGCGGCTGATGAGGAACAGGCTGTAGTCCACGGCCAGTCCGAAGCCCAGCGCGGTCGTGATGTTGAGCGCGAAGACCGACACCGACGTCACCTGCGCGAGCCCGGCGAGCATCGCGTACGTCACCAGGACCGCGACGACGCCGACCAGCACCGGCAGCAGCGCAGCCAGCAGCGAGCCGAACGCGGCGAGCAGGATCAGCAGCGTCAGCGGCGCCGCCAGCAGCTCGGCCCGCGTGAGGTCCTTCGAACTCTGGTCGTCCGCCTCGGAGTTGACCTGCGAGAGCCCTGTCACCCGGACGTTCAGCGGCCCGTGCCGGCCCTCCAGCACCGGCGTGAGGTCATGCGCCCGGTGGTAGGCGGCGTCCTCGTCACCGGCGAGCTTGACCAGCACCAGCGCGGTGTCGCCGTCCCCGGACCGCAGCGTGGCGTCCCCGGTGGACCAGAACGACCGTGCGTAGACGACGCCTTGGGCCTTCGCGGCCTGCTCCGTCAACGCCTCCCCGGCCCGTACGGCCGCGGCGTCCGACACCCCGGCGTCCGTATGCGCGACGAGGATCAGGTCGGGCGCCCCGGCATGGAACCGCTGCGCCAGCACCTGGTCCGCACTGACGGACTGCGCCGACTGCGGGGTGTACCCGCCGCTGGACAGCATGCCCTCCACACCCCCGCCGGCGACCGCCGCAATGACGGCGACCAACGCCACGACCAGCAGCGCCACCCGCCGCCGCCCGACCAGTAAGCGCGCCACCCGCGCCAGCCGCCCGGTGACGGCCACCGCCCGGTCACCCGTATCGGGCGGCGGAACCTGAGCTGTTGCGGACATGGGGAATCCTCCCGTGAGGGCGTCGTCAGGCTGCCTGGTCACACCACGGCCCATCCCCCGAACCGGACGAGCCGCCCCCCGATTGTGGCGTACAACTCCGCCCCCCCACCACATCCACCCCCGGCGGTTCCCCCACCACCACCCAGGCGCACCCCCCCACCCCACAGCCGGCCAGAGCCCCGACGAGAACGGCAGGGCCCGGCCCCGCCCACCCGAGCTCCCGCCGGCGGCCAGAGGCCCGACAAGGGCGGCAGGGATCGGGCCCCCACCCACCCGCACCCCCACCGGCGGCCAGAGGCCCGACGAGAACGGCAGGGCCCGGCCCTCCGCCGCACCCCCACCGCCGGTCAGCCGCCCGACAAGGGCGGTAGGGACCGGCCCCCACCCACCCGAGCCCCCACCGGCGGTCAGAGGCCCGACAAGGGCGGCAGGGACCGGACCCCCACCCACCCGTACCCCCACCGGCGGTCAGAGGCCCGGCGATAGCGGCATGGCCCGGACCCCACCCACCCCCGCCCCCACCGGCGGTCAGAGGCACGGGGCGAGCGGCAGGGACCGGGCCCACCCACCCCCACCCCGACCCCCCACCGGCGGTCAGAGGTGCGACGAGAGCGGGAGGGGCTGGTTCGGGGGGTGCCCCCGCAGGACTGCGCACGACAAGAGGTCACCGGAGACGCAGCGAGGTCATGGTGCGCAGTCCGAGGAGGTACCCCCCGAAGCGGCCCCGACCCCACCACCCCGGGGAGCGGCCCCGACCCCCACCGCCACCCCCGGACCAGACCACCGCTCAGGCCGGCCCGCCCCGGTGACCAGGACGGACGAGCCGGCGAAGCGTGCGGACATGAAGAACCCTCCAATACCAGACCGACCGTTCCACAAAAACAGCCCCCACAAGCCCCACCCAGGCCAACCACACCCCCCCCGCACCCTCCCGACGCCCCCGCACCCCCCGCACAGGCGCCCGCGCGCCTAGTCCAGCAGCGCCAGCGCCTGCTCGGCGGCGTCCCGCACCACCCCCGGGTCACCGGCGGCCTTGCCGACGACCCGCAGCCCCTGCATCAGCACCAGCAGCATCCGCGCAAGCGCCCGCGGATCGCGGTCCGCCGCCAGCTCACCCTGCGCGTGCGCGCGGACCAGCGCCGACCGCAGCAGCGTCTCGACCAGGCCCCAGCTCGCCTCGACCCGCCGGGCCGCCGCCGCGTCGCGCGCCCCCAGCTCGGCGGCGGTGTTCGTGACGAAGCACCCTTTGCGCCGCCGCTCCTCACCGCTCGCCTCCGCCGCGAACCGCCGCACCACCGCCCGTACGGCCGGCAGCGCCGGCCCCGGCTGGGACAGCTCCCCGAGCAGGCTCGCGTCGCGGCTCTCGCTGTACCGGTCCAGCGCCTTGAGATACAGCTCGTGCTTGTTGCCGAACGTGGCGTAGATGCTGGCCCGCCCGACCCCGAGGTGCGCCACGAGGTCCGCCACCGACGTCGCCTCGTACCCGCGCCGCCAGAACAGCTCCAGGGCTGACTGCAGCGCGGCGTCCGGGTCGAACTCCTTGGTCCTGGCCATGCCCGCACCCTAGGGCAATAACAAACCGACCGGTCAATAATCGCCGGGGCCCGGCGCCCGGCGCCGCAAAGGGAGTATCAGCCGCATATCCGGGCATAGTCCCGTCATGCTCGGGCACGAGCCTCCGGCCTCCTCCTCCGGGGAAGGCGGAGTCCACGAAGCGGTCGACGTCCTCGCGGTGCTGGGCGGCGACCTGAGCGTCGCCGTGTGGAGCACCACCGCCGAGCGCCTGTGGGGCCTCACGGCGCGGGAGGCGCTGCACCGCCCCGTCGGCGAACTGCTGGCCGGCGGCACGTCCGCCTGCCACCTGGCCCCGGACGCCGCCGCGGAACTGAAGGCGCAGGCAACGGCAGAGGCCCAGCCCCAGCCCCCGCAACCCCCAGGCGGCCGGCAACAACCCGCACCGGAACCCCCGGACACCCCGCAACCCACCTCGCAACCCGCGGGCGGCGCGCCCCCCACCCCGCAACCCCCCGGCGCCCCCTTCACCGGCGGCCCCTGGTCCGGCCGCGTGCGGATCCGCTGTCGCGGCGGCCGGGAGGCCACCGTGGAACTGCGGGTCACCCCACTGCCCACCGCCGGCGAGGCGGCATGGCTCATGTGGCGTCCCGACGACGCCCGGGAGCGGGGCCGGCAGCACCTGCTCAGCGAGGCCGAGAGCCGGATCGGCACGAACCTTGACCCGATGGAGACCGCCCAGGAGCTGGCCGAGACCACGGTGCCCAACCTCGCCGACTACGTCACGATCGACCTCGCGGAGGCCGTGCCGCTGGGCAGCGTCCCGCTCGGCCACCTGCGGTCCACGGACGTCAGCATCCCCGGCTTCTACCGCGCCGGCGTCGCCTCCATCCACCCCGACCTGCGCGAATCCCTGTGGGGCCGCGGGACGCCGGTCTTCGTGCCGCCGCGGTCGCCCTTCACCGCGGTGCTGGACAGCCGCAGGTCGCACTTCGAGCCGGTCCTGGACACCTCGCCCGGCACCTGGCTGGACAACGACCCGGACCGGGCCCGGGTCATCCACGCCACCGGCATGCACTCCCTGATGATCGTCCCGCTCCAGGCGCGCGGGGCGATGCTGGGGGTCGCCGTCTTCGTCAGGACCGAGAACGCGACCCCCTTCACCCGCGCGGACCTGGAGCTCGCCGAGGATCTGGCGGCCCGCGCCTCGCTGAGCCTGGACAACGCCCTGCGCTACACGCGTGAGCGCATGGCCGCCCTCGCGCTCCAGCAGGACCTGCTGCCGCACCGCCTGTCCGGCGGCAGCGCGCTCGACGTCGCCTTCCGCTACCTGCCCGCGGACACGCACGCCGGCGTCGGGGGCGACTGGTTCGACGTGATCCCGCTGTCCCGCGACCGGGTAGCCCTGGTCGTCGGGGACGTGGTGGGCCACGGCATCAACGCCGCGGCGACGATGGGCCGGCTGCGCACCATGGTCCGCACCCTCGCGAAGCTGGAGGTGCCGCCCGACCGCCTGCTCGCCCTGGTCGACGAACTCGCCGTCGACCTCACCCCGGAGCCCTCCGGCGAGGTCGGCCCCATGCCACCGGTCGTCGGAGCGACCTGCGTCTACGGCGTGTACGACCCGGCGACCCGCCACTGGACCCTGGCCAGCGCCGGCCACCCGCCCCCGGCAATCGTCGCCCCACCCACGCCCCCGCAAAACGCGACCCCAGCCACCTCCCGGTCCACATCCCCGCCCACCCCCTCCGTCACCTTCGCCGACCTGCCGCCGGGCGCCCCGATCGGCGTGGGCCTGGCGTCCTTCACCTCGATCGACGTGGAGCTGGCCGAGGGCAGCGTGATCGCCCTCTACAGCGACGGCCTGATCGAGACCCGCGGCGGCGACCTCGACGAGGGCATGGAACGCCTGCGCGCCGCCCTCGCCCACCCCTTCCGCACCCTCGACGACCTCTGCGCCACCGTCGTCCGCACCCAGCTCTCCGGCGCCCCGACCGACGACGACACCGCCCTCCTCCTGGCCAGAACCCTGCCCTGACGCCTGGTCAGAACCGATCGGGGGGAATTCGGCGATTTCATGGAGACATTCGGTGCACTCCGCCATACTGGCGCCAGCGCTGACGATCTGGGGGGACACGTGGACGGCTTGTACAGCGCGTTGAGCGCCGCCCTCGAAGGGATAAGAAACCAGTCCTTCAGGTTCCTGCTGGGCGGATTGATCCTGCTCACCGTCGCGTTCGTCACGCTGGCCGGCGCGGGCCCCGAGGCGGACATCCCTTTTTACGTTCTCGTCGGTGCATCGGTGCTCCTGCTGCTCGCCGGACTCTACGGGCGGATCTCCCCCTCCGGCGCGCCCGGACCGAACAGGACAAGGAACCCCGAAATGCCGAATGATCGTTCCGAGCTCACCCGGACGCTCGAAGAGGCGCGCCGCACTCTGCACTTCCTGGAGGTCAAGGCCGCCGGCATACCTGCCTCCGAGCGCACGATCTCGCTGAGCCGCGATCTGGAACAGCAACGCGTTCTCGTGGGTGAGTTGGAGACACAGTTGAACGATCTTCCCGCGGAGGCGTGAGGCAGCGGGACATTCGGACACCGGACGGGGGGTGGTGAGCAATGCCGGGCGGCGACCGATCAGCCCTGGAGACGGAACTCGCCGAACTACGCGTGACGATCACGGCACTCCGGCAGAAGCTCGCCGCCGCGCCACGCAGCGAGCAGTCGGTGTCCGATCGCGCCGACATGATCCGCCTGAGGGAAGCCGAATCGGCGCTCCTGCTGCAGATTTCCGCGCTCGACCGCGTCGAAGTGCAGGAACGGCTCGCTCCCACGGTCAGGTTCATCAACCGCGAGCATGAACTCGAACAGCTCATGCGGCCTACCTGCCCGCAATACGTGGTTCTCGAAGCGCCCGCGGGTTACGGGAAGACATTCCTGTTACGGGAGTACCAACGCCGGCTCAACACCACGCAGGATTCCGGCCTGTGCCTGCTTGCGTCCGTCCCCCTGCTCCCCGGCACCGGCACCGGCGCCGGGGACGCAGACGGTGGCGGTGGCGGTGACGGCGCCGAGGACATGCCGGAGACGCACTTCGTCGGGCCGAACGACATCATCGTCAGCCGCGGCCGGCTGGGCGACCCCAAGCTGGTCGGGGACATCGTCGCGCACGCCGCCGGCCCCGGGCGTACCGCCCTCACCCTGCTCTTCGACGCCATGGAACAGCTGGTGACGGCCGAGAACGCGCAGTTCTTCTGGGACGGCACGGTGCTCGCGCTGGAACGCCGGCTGGCCGAAGTCGTCGAGTTACGCGTGGTGTTCAGCGGACGCAAGGTGCAGTCCACCTGGCAGGGATCGGTACGCCACCGGCTGCACCGCCTGGTGCTGGAGCCGTTCGACACCCGGGCGGTCATGGAGTCGGTGCAGTCCGCGTCACGCGACGGCATGGGGCGGGTGCTGCGCAATGAGCACCTCCACCACATGGCCACCAAGATCGTGCAGTTGAGCGGCGGACATCCGAAGGTCATCTCGGGAATAGTGGCCGACTTCGCGGCCTACGGCTTCGCGCTCGACCTCGACCCGCGTTCCGACACCTACGCCTTCAGCCCGCGGGCCGCCGCGGAGTTGGCGGAAAGCCATGTTGCCCCGGCGCTGGACGAGATCTACTCACGCGTGCCGGACGAGGCGGCATTCGCCATGCGGTCCCTCAGTGTCTTCCGGGGCTTCAACGCCAACGTGATCAGCATGCTGATCCGCGAGAACCTGATCCGGTGGGACGGCGCCCCGGTCGAGCTGCTGGGCATATTGTCCCGGCAGACCTGGTTGATCTCGCCGCCCAGCGGTGCGTATCCGATGTACCGTGACGCTATTGTGCGGCTGCTGTCCGCGAGCATGATGCGGCTCACCGAACCCGAGCGCTATCTGCGCCTGACGCAATATGCCGCCCGCCTTTTCCGGGGCTGGGTGCTCGGTGTCGGTCCCGAGGGGCAGGAGCTGCCGCAAAAGCCGATGGACCAGCTGCAGATCTTCTTCGCCGTGGAAGCGCTCTACCACCGGCTCGACACCTGTCGCGTCAGTCCGGAGGAAGGCGATCTCCCCACGGCCCTCGCCGGTCTCACCAGGGAACTGGTTGCGCAGTTCCGCTGCACATTCGGTGAACCAGCCGAGTTACGGGCGCAGTTCCACGAAATTCTGCAGAACGACCGCGAGTTCTGGGCTATCCTGACCGAAGTGGGTGGAGATGCCGCCGTTGACGCGTACGCGCGGCACGTGCAGGCCATCCGCTCACTTCCGGCGGACGAGCCCGCGCCACGGGAAGGTACGGATTAATGGCTCGTGAGCTCACCTTCGTCGGTCGGGACGCCGAGTTGGCCCAGTTAAGGGAATGGGCGACCACCGGATCGCACACCAGGATCGTCGCGATCGAGGCGATCGGCGGCATGGGGAAGACCCGCCTTTTGCGGGAGTTGGCCGCCGAGATCGCCGGCGGGCCGGAAACCGACCGCACCACCTGCACCTTCCTCGACCTGGCGTCGAACCGCTACCGCCTGCCGCTGACGCTGGAGACCGACATCCTGCGCGGCATGGGCGCGGACGACGGCGAGTACCGGCGGGCCAGGGACCGCTACATCGCCTCGCAGCGGGACGGGACAAGTTCCGAGACCGTCCGCAGCCTGCTCGACGTCGCCGAGCAGACCTTCGGCCGGCTGTTCGCCGACCGTACCCGGGGCGGACGCGCGGTCGTCCTTGTCGACACCGTCGACTCGCCGGCGTCCCGTTCGGCGGTCTTCCGCCGCTTCCTGGAGCGGACGGTGCCGCGGCTGCGCAATGTCACCGTCGTCCTCGCCGGCCGGGACGCGTTCACCGCGCTCTCGGAGGTCGACCCCGCCGTCGAATGCCGCTCCTTCCCGCTGCAGCCGCTGGAGGCCGAGGCATCCGCCCGCTTCTTCGACGGCCTGGGCCTGGCCGCCGACCAGTTGGCCGCGCTGTCCCTGCTGTCCGGCGGCCGGCCGATCCTGCTGGGGCTGGCGGCCCAGTGGCTGGAGTACGACATCCCGCTGCCGGAACTGGACACCGGCCCCTCCCACGAGGTGGTCGACGACGGCGGCCCGCGCATCGCGGAGATCCGCGACCGCTTCCGCGGCAGCCTCGTCAAGGCGGTGCTGCAGCTCAGCGAGCCCATCGACACCCACGTCCTGCGCATGGCCCACTTCCCGCACCGCTACACCGCCGCGATGGTCGGCCACCTCGGCGGCGAGGCACCCGAGGTGGCCGCGCGGCAACTGGCCGAACTGAACGGCCTGTTCTTCGTCAAGCAGATCCCCGGCTACGGCTACGTCCTGCACGACGAGATGCGTGACCTCATCAACGGCTACGTGTGGCCCTTCGTCGACTCGGTGGGCCTGGAGCGGGCCGATCTCGACAGCAGGATCATCGCCTGGTACGACGAGCAGGTCGCGGCGGCCCCCGCCGACGGCAGCCGGGCGGCGCTGTGGATGCTGCACGCCGAACGGGCCTTCTACCGGCTGCGCGGCGACCGCGTCGGCGGCTTCGCCGCGCTGATCGCGCAGATCGACACCGCGCTGGAGTCGGGCAACATCGACTTCGCCGGCCTGCTGATCGAGCAGACCCGGGAGCTGATCGCCTCCCTCGACTCCGACTCCCGCACCCAGGCGATCCTGCTGCGGGCCCGGTGGTTCCGGCTCACCGGCCGGCGTAAGGCGGCCCGCGCGCTGCTGCGGCAGATCGAGGAGAGCGACGACGGGGCTGCCGGCGTGCGGGTGGAGGCGCTGTGCCTGCTGGCCACGCTGCTCTACGAGGACGGCGAGGCACCCCTGGCCCGCCCGGTCGTCCGCCGGGCCAGGGACATCGCCGGGCAGATCGACTCCGAGCGGCTGACGCTGTTCGCGGAGACCGTGGACGGCGAGGTGCTGCACGCCACCGGGCTGGTCCGCGAGTCCGCCGACCTGCTGTCGACCTGCGCCCCCAAGCTCGAAGAGCGCGGTGAGACGGCGCTGGCCGCCCGGGCCTACGACCGGCTCGCGTGGGCCACCAGCATCCTGGGCGCCCACGACGAGGCGGTGGGCCACGCCCGCAAGGCGGTGGCCCTGCGCAGCGCGCTCGGCAGCCCGCTGGACGTCGCGGTCAGCATGCACACGACCGCCGCCGTCATGCGCGACGGCTCGCAGTTCGAGTCGGCCATCGAGCACTACGAGCGGGCGCTGGCCCGCTTCGTCGAACTCGGCGACTTCCACTGGGAGGCCGCCGTCTTCATGGAGCGCGGCCTGTGCCGGCTGCTGCAGTACGAGGTCGCGCACTACGGCCGCACCGGCGGCCCGGCGAGCGGCTACCTGCCGATCCTGGACCTCGCCCACGCCGACCTCCAGCGCAGCGTCGAGCTGTGCCGTACGTACAACCGGCAGCTGCTGCCCAAGGCCGTGCACGAACTCGGGCACGTCTTCTGGGAGCGCGGTGACACGACGGCCACGATCGAGCTGTGGCGGGAGAGCCTGGGCATCTCCCGGTCGGCCGAGGATCTCCGCTACATCCTGGAGAACGAGGTCGGGATGTGCGAACTCGACATCGAGGCCCGCGACTTCCCTGCTGCCCTGGCCTGCCGGGCCCGGATAGCCGGCTATTACGACCGGACGAAGGACAGCCATGCGCTGCTGTGGAGCCGGCTGCTGAAACTGGAGGCGGAGGCGCATTTCGGCCTGGGCAACACCGAGGAGGCCATGGCGCGTTACGCCGTTTCGCTGCCGGGTCTCGCGGTGCACGGCGGCTGGGGCCGCTACCTGCTGGAATTCGAACTCGCGTCCCTCGACCGGAATATTCGCTCGCTGCCGCAGGCGGAAAGCGCCCGCTGGGCCAATACGCTGTTCACGCAGTGGAGTTCGCCGGAACGCCTGAGTGACCACGCGGCGATTCCCGCCGAACGGATGACGCAGTTGCTCGACACCGTGCGCTGGGCCGAACGCTGAGCGCTGGACAGCAGAAAGGAAGTGACATCGTGAGCCGTCGCATCGTCGTGCTGGACGAGGTGGAACTCGACAAGGGAAGCATCGACCGCCTGAGCGCCGCCGGGGAGGTGACCTGGTACCACGACAACCCGCAGGGCGAGGACGAGATCGTCGCCCGGCTCGCCGGCGCGGAGATCGCCGTCCTCGGCTGGACCAGCGTGGCCGACTCGGTGCTCGCCCGGCTCCCCGACCTGCGGTTCATCGCGGTCTGGGCGACCGGTTACGACTACGTGGACGTCGCCGCAGCCGCCAAGCGCGGTATCCCCGTCTCCAACATCCCCTCCTACGCCGGCAGCGCGGTCTCCGAACTCGCCCTCGGCCTGATGCTCAGCGTCAACCGGGACATCCTGCGGGCCGACGACCACGTCCGCAAGGGCGGTTACTCCTGGAAGGGCTTCCGCGCCCGGGAGTTGCGCGGCAGCACCCTCGGCGTCGTCGGCGTCGGCGACATCGGCGGCCAACTGGCCCGCGCGGGAAGGGCGCTGGGCATGAACGTGCTCGCCCACGCGCGCCGGACGGACCCCGAGCGCGCCGCGGAACTGGGCGTGACCTTCGTCGGGCTGCCCGAACTGCTCGCGGCCAGCGACTTCGTGTCGCTGCACGTACCGCTGTCCGACCAGACCCGCGGCCTGATCGGCGCCGAGGAACTGCGGACGATGAAGAAGACCGCGGTGCTGATCAACACCACCCGGGCGGCCGTCGTCGACCAGGCCGCGCTCGTGGCCGCGCTCGCCGGCGGTGAGATCGCGGGCGCCGGACTCGACGAGATCGCCGTGCCGGACCCGGCGGTCCTGGCACTGCCCAATGTCGTCCTCACCCCGCATATCGGCTTCAACACCGATGAGGCGGTCGTGCGCAAGGGCGATGTGTGCGTCTCCAACGTCGAGGCGTATCTGCGGGGCGCGCCGGTGAACGTCGTCAACGCACAGTGGCTCGGCGGACGGGGCTGAGCCCGGGGGTCGAACGATCGGGGGGGAATGATGGACTTCACGGTGATAGGGCATGGCGTCATCGGCCTGACCAGCGCATCCATGCTGGCGGGCCGTGGCCACAGCGTCGAGGTCGTCGCCGACCGGCCGTGGGACGCGACGGCGTCGAGCGCCGCGTGCGCCGTATGGCTGCCGATATTCGTGGCCGGCGGCGACGGCCCGGCGGGGGACCGGGCGGCGCAGCGGGTGCGGCGGTGGGCGGCGCAGACCTACGGCGCCTTCCGGCGGATGGCGGCGCAGGACCGGGGGATCAGGCCGGTGGACCTGATCAGATTCGGGGCGTCGGACGCCGACCGCCCCGCCGTCGGGGAATTCGCCGGCGAATTGCGCACCTACCATCTGCCGCATCTCCCGGAGGACATGCGGTACGCCTGGCGGTTTCCGTCGTTCGTCATCGAGATGGACGTCTATTTGCGGAGTCTGGACGCGGAGATCACCGCCCGCGGCGGCCGGATCCGTACCGGAGTCCATTTCACGTCCCTGGACGACGCGGTCGGTCGATCCGCCGGGCGCGTGGTGCTGAACTGCACGGGGCTGGGCTCCGCGGACCTGTGCAAGGACACCGGATTCCGCCCGGTCAAAGGAGTGGTGCTCTCCCACCGGCAGGACCGGCTCGACGCGATCTTGTCCACCGGGAGTTACGTGCTGGCGCCGCGTTCGGACCGTATCGCGCTCGGTGCCGGCTACTTCACCGACTACGCAACCGAGGAGCCCACGCCGAAGGAGATCGACACGATCCTCGCCTTCCATGAACGGTGGCGGGAACTGGATCTGTCGGCACTGGAGTTGACCGTTCCCGAGCTGAGCGCGGACCGGATCACCGCGGCGGTCGGCGGGCTGCGGCCCATCCGGCTGGGCGGGGTCCGCCTCGAAGCCGAGGAGGTCGGCGGCCGGACGGTCGTCCACGACTACGGCCACGGGGGAGCGGGCGTGACCCTGTCCTGGGGTGCCGCCCACGAGGCGGTCGAGACGGCCGTCGCGGCATGGGAGAGGACGAGGCCGTGAACGTCCCGCACGCGGCGATACTGCTGCCCTCCGGCAATCCGACCTGCATCCTTCCCGCGCCGTTCTACGACGCGCCGGCCGCGTTCTTCCAGCGGCTGCTGCCCCGGCTGGGCGTCGAACAGGTCGGCGTCGTCACCCCCAGGCTGCACCTCACCCCGCCCGCGGACCCCGGCCACCCCGCCGGGACACCCGCGCGGACGACCTTCCCGGCCCTGCGGATGATGGGCGGGGAGTTGAGCGTCAACGGGCTCGCCTCGGCCTTCTTCGCCATCTACCGCTGGTACGAGCGCCGGCCCCGCTTCTCCTTCGCCTGCGACATCGCGGGCGATGTGCTGATGGTCAGCGGTGCCGCGTCGCACGGCCCGGGCGAGGACCGCACCGACGTGAGCCTGCGCTTCGGCGCCTTCCCGTTCGAGACGACCCGGACGGCGGCGGGCGACGGATCCCGGGTGCGGGTGGTGGCGCTGCCCGGCATCACCCACGTCCTGGTCGACGACCCGACCGGCGAGCCGGCGCCCGCCCGGGTGCGGGAACTCGTCGACCGGTTCGCCGCCGGCAGCCCGACCGCCGCCCTCGGCGTCATCTTCGTCCGCCGCACACCCCCGGACGTCCGGATCGTCCCGTACGTCTACGTCCGCGCGCTCGACGTGCTGACCCGGGAGACCAGTTGCGGCAGCGCCGCGGTCGCGCTGGCCCTGGACGCCTGGCGGCGGTCGGGGCGGCGGGTGACGAGCATGGGGGTCGTGCAGCCCTCCGGCGCCCGGGTCCACGTCCGGGTCACCCGGGGGCAGGACGCGGGCCCGGCCGTGGAGTTCACCACGGGCGTGCGGTGGCTGCAGGACGTGCCGTTCGCGCCGGCCGTCGAACCGGACGTGAGCGGCGCCCAGTTCCCCCTGGCGGTGCCCGGAGCCCGGCAGACCGGATGAGCCGGGCCGGCGCCGGCGCGACCGCCCCGCCGCACCGGCGCCATGCGGCGGCGGGGTATCTGGTGGGCGCGGGCGCCTGCTTTGGGCTGCTGTCGTTCCTGGTCAACCCGCTTGCCGCGGCCGGCGTTCCGGTGCCCGCGCAGGTGCTGCTGCGGGTCGCGGTGGCCGCGGGGCTCTTCCAGTGGCGCGCCGCGTACGGCGCTGGCAGCGGCGGCCGGCGGCTGGTGTGGCTGAACGCGGCATGCCTGGTGGCCGCCTTCTGGACCTTCGCGCAGGCGCTCGCGCTGGGGGTGTCCCCGACGGTCGCCACCGCGCTGGTCTACCTCTACCCGGTCTGGTACACGCTCCTGACGTCCCTGCGGCAGTGGCGGGACAGCCTGGGGATCCGCTCCGGGGCGGCGATCGCCGTGGGCGTCCTCGGGGCGGTGCTGACCACGCAGTTCTGGCGGTCCACCGGGTCCGGCGGCAGATGGTGGCTCGGTGTGGGCCTCGCCCTCGCCAACGGGCTGCTGCTGGCGCTGACCACGCTGATCGCCCGCCGGTCGGCGGCGGCCTTCCCCGACACCTGGCAGTTCGCCCGCCGCTCCTTCGAGGCCGCGCTGCTGATGTGCCTGGTGGCAGCCGCGGTCGTGGTGCTCGTGCACCCGTCGCTCGTGGTGCCGCAGCCCGACCGGCTGCGCCCTGCCGCGCTGCTGCTGGTACCCGCCGCCGGGATCGTCTGCACGGCCGCCCCGTACCTGCTCCTCTACGTGGGCGCCGCCCGGTCCCGTTCGGCCACGGACGGGACGTGGCTGCTGTCCGAGCCGCTGGTCGTCGCCGCCGTCGCGGTGTGGCGGCAGCCGGGCTCCCTGGACCCGGGGGTCGTGGCGGGCGCGGGATGCATCGTGCTGGCCGCGCTGGTGCTGCTGACCGGGGACTGAGCCGGCGCGGCGGGCGTGCAGGTTCTGCCGGTTTTGGGCAGAAGGGGCGGTGCGGGTGTCCCTCCGCACGCCGGGCGGGGGGAGCCCTGCCGTAAACGGCGCGACCTGCCGCCGCGTGCGGGATTCCCTTTGTCAGTCGACTTTTCCGCCGCTTCCCACCATTCCCTTCCGCCCCTGTCGACGCCTTGACTTCTGCTCATACCAAGCTGAACAGTGGCGGGGCGACTTTCCCATCCGTTCGGTGGGCGGCCGTCTCCCGGGGCTTTGGGCCGGACGGGGGACAACGATGTCAGGCGGGCCGCCCGCGCAAGTGCTCGTGCGCTTCCCGTGAACTGCCCCTGTGGCGCGTGACGTGAAGGAGACGACTGTGCGCTCCCGAAGACTCAGGAAATCAGCCGGACGACTGCTGGCCGCCGCGGTCGCGGCGACCGTGGTGGCCGGGGTGCCGGCCGTGGCGCAGGCGAGCCCGCGGGGGGCGGGTCACTCCGCGGCCTCGCCGCCGGTCTACCTCGACACGCACTACTCGTTCGCCGAGCGCGCCGCCGACCTCGTCGCGCGGATGACGCTGCCGGAGAAGGTGGCGCAGCTCCAGACCAACAACGCGCCCGCGATACCGCGGCTGGGCGTGCAGCGGTACACGTACTGGAGCGAGGGCCAGCACGGCATCAACCGGCTCGGCGCGGACACCGCGGCCGGCAGCCAGGGCGAGCTGAACCCGGCGGCGACCAGCTTCCCGGTGAACTTCGCGGCCACCATGTCCTGGGACCCGCAGTTGACGTACCAGGAGACCACCGCGATCTCCGACGAGGCGCGCGGCTTCCTGGACAAGTCCCTGTTCGGCACCGGGCAGAACAACCTCGGCCCGTCCGCGTCCGACTACGGCGACCTCACCTTCTGGGCGCCGACGGTCAACATGGACCGCGACCCGCGCTGGGGGCGCACCAACGAGTCGTTCGGCGAGGACACCTACCTCGCCTCCACGATGGCCGGCGCGTTCGTGAACGGCTACCAGGGCCGGACGATCGACGGCCGGCAGACGACGCCGTATCTGAAGGTCGCCGCGACCGCGAAGCACTACGCGCTCAACAACGACGAGAACGCCCGCCATACGCAGAGCGCGAACACCACCGACGCCAACATCCGCGACTACTACACCAAGCAGTTCGCGAGCCTGGTGCAGGACGCGCACGTCTCCGGAGTGATGACGGCCTACAACGCGGTCAACGGCACCCCGGCGCCCGCGAACACGTACACCGTCGGCGAACTGCTCCAGGCCACCTACGGCTTCGGCGGCTACACCACCTCCGACTGCGGCGCGGTCGGCGACGTCTACTCCTCCGGCGCGCACGACTGGGCGCCCCCGGGGTGGACGACCAACGGCACGACGTGGACGCAGGAAGCGACCGGCAAGCAGGTCCCGGCGGCGGCCGGCGGGCAGGCGTACGCGCTGCGGGCCGGCACCCAGCTCAACTGCGCCGGCGGGGAGTTGACCACCGCCAACATCGACGCGGCCATCTCGCTCGGCCTGTTGACGCCCGGCGTCATCGACGGGGCGCTCACCAAGCTCTTCACCGTCCGCATGCAGACAGGTGAGTTCGACCCCGCCAGCAAGGTCGCCTACACGAAGATCACCAAGGCGCAGATCGAGTCGCCCGCCCACCAGGCGCTCGCGGCGAAGGTCGCGGCCCAGGACCTGGTGCTGCTGCAGAACGACGACGTCAAGGGCACCTCGGCGCCGCTGCTGCCGGCGAACCCGGCCAAGCTCCGCAGCGTCGTGATCCTCGGCAACCTCGCCAACACCACGACGCTCGGCGGCTATTCGGGCCGACCGACGCTCACCGTCAACGCCGTGCAGGGCATCACCGCGGCCGTCCACGCGGCCGACCCCGCCGCCACGGTGACCTTCGACGCGTGCGGCACCTCCACCGGCGCGACCACGCCCGCCGCCTGCTCGGCCGCCACGCAGGCCGCGGCCAGGACCGCCGACCTGGTGCTGGTGGTGGTCGGCTCCGACATGGGCGTCGCCGACGAGGGCACCGACCGCTCCGCGCTCGCCCTGCCCGGCAACTACGACTCGCTCATCAGCCAGGCCGCCGCCCTCGGCAACCCGCGCACCGCGCTGGTCATGCAGGCCGACGGGCCGTACGACATCCGGGCCGCGCAGCAGGACTTCCCCGCGATCGTCTTCTCCGGCTACAACGGCGAGAGCCAGGGCACCGCGCTCGCCCAGGTCCTCTTCGGGCAGCAGAACCCGTCCGGGCACCTGGACTTCACGTGGTTCACCGACACCTCGCAGCTGCCCTCGATGGACTCCTACGGCCTCACGCCCTCCGAGACCGGCGGACTGGGCCGCACGTACATGTACTTCACCGACACGCCCACCTACCCCTTCGGATACGGCCTGTCCTACGCCCGCTTCGCCTACTCCCACGTACGGGTCGGACCCGGCGCGGTGTCCGCGGACGGCACGGTGAAGGTGAGCTTCGACGTCACCAACACCGGCAAGACCGCCGGCGCCACCGTTGCCCAGCTCTACGCGGCACGCCAATTCACCGTGCCCGGCGTGGAGTTGCCCCAGCAGCAGCTCGCGGGCTTCCAGAAGACCGCGGTCCTCAAGCCCGGCCGCACCCAGCACATCACCTTGTCGGTCAAGGTCGCCGACCTCAGCCGCTGGGACGAGAGCAGGCTCAAGCAGGTCGTGGACGACGGCACTTACCGATTCCGCGTCGGCCCCGACTCCGCGACCGCCGTCGGCTCCGGCACCGTACGCGTGCACGGCGCGATCACGCCGAAGGTGCGGTCGGTCACCGTCCAGCCGCCGCAGGTGGTCTTCGCGCCCGGCGGCACCCTGGACCTCACCGGCACCAACCCCTTCCTCGCCCCGGACACCGACCCGGTGCTGGAGCAGCCGCACGCCGCCGCCGACCACATCGTCGAAGCGGCGAACAACGACCAGTCGTTCGCCGACCTGCGCCGCGCCCACGTCACCTACCGCAGCACCGACCCGCGGGTCGCCACCGTCAGCCGCACCGGCGTGGTCACCGCGCGCGCCCCCGGCGCCGCGACCATCGAGGTCACCGTCGACGGCGTGACGGGCACGGCCCCGATCGTCGTGCAGAACCCGTTCGGCCTCCAGGCCGCCGGCATCGTCAAGCCCGGCACCACCGTCACCGCGACCGCGAGCTACACCAACACCGGCGCGCAGCCCGTCCGCGGCCTCACCCTCGGCCTGACCGCCCCCGACGGCTGGGCGGCGAAGGCCACTTCACCGGTCACGATCCGCACGGTCGCGCCCGGCAGGAAGGTCACCGCCACCTGGAGCGTCACCGTCCCGGCCAACGCGAGCCCCGGCACCAAGGCGGAGTTGGACGCCACCGCGGCCTTCACCGGCGCCGCCGGCGTCTACAGCCAGGCCGCGGTCAGCCCGCTCACCGTGACCTCGGGCGCGACCCCCGAGCAGGTCACCCCGGTCGTCACCGGCACAGAACCGGCGGCCGGCACGCTCAAGGTCCAGCTGCACAACCCGTCCGACACCCCGACCACCGTCACCGGCGTGCAGTGGAAGCTCGGCAGCCGGACCGGCACCCAGCCGGTCAGCGCGACCATCGCCCCGCAGGACTCGGCCACGGTGGACGTGCCGGTGCCCGGCATCACCTTCGCCACGCCCTACTCCTTCACCGTCACCGGCGTCATCGCCGGCGACCGCGCCTCGGAGTCCTTCTCCGGGCACGTCACCTTCCTGCCGGTGGTCAACAAGAGCCTGGGCGACGACTGGACGCTCGCCGACGTCTCCGACGGCCCCGCCGTCGACCTGTCCACCTCCGCGGACGGCACCTGGTCCACCCTCGACGGCTCCCAGCCGTACGGCGGCGACCCGGACCTGTCCGGCAAGGTGTGGCTGGACTGGGACGCCGCCCACCTCTACCTGACGGCGGACCTCACCGACGACGTCTTCTCCGAGCCGGCCACCGGCGCCGACATCTGGCAGGGCGACTGCCTGCAGTTCGCCGCGACCTCCGGCGTCCCCGGCTCGTCGGCCGCGCCGTCCACCGCCTCGGTCGACGGCCACTACGAATACGGCGCCGCCCTCACCTCCCTCGGCGAGCAGCTCTACCGCTGGACCGCGCCGACCGAGGGCAGCGGCCAGGTCACGAACGCGGTCGTGCACGTGACCCGCGACGAGGCCGCCCACACCACCCTCTACCGGCTGGCCATCCCCTGGAGCGACCTCACCTCGGTCCAGCCGACCGCGAACACCGTCTTCTCCTTCGCCCTGGACGACAACGACAAGGACAACGGCGTCCGCAAGGGCTATACGCAGTGGGGCGACGGCATCGGCTCCAGCAAGGACGTCGCCGGCTTCAACATGGCGCAGCTGATGCCCGCGAGCTGACGCCCGCGAATCCCGCGAATCCCGCGATTCCCGCAACGCCGGCAGAGCCCGCCCCGCCCCGGACACCCCGGGCGCGGGGCGGGCCCGTCACAGCAGCTCGGCCAGCCGGTCCAGGAACGCCGTCTGCGCCGTGACCACGACCTCGCGGGCCGCCGCGAGGCCGAACCACGCCGCCCGGTCCAGCTCGGGGAACTCCGCGGTGCGGCCCGAGCCGCGCGGCCACTCCATCGTGAAGGTGCCCGGCACCATCAGCGCCGGGTCGAGGTCGCCCTCGACGGCCCACACCGTCACGTGCTTGCCGCCCGACTGCACCACCTCGCCCAGCGGCAGCGCCGCGCCCTCGGGCGCGGGCAGGCCCAGCTCCTCGCGGAACTCCCGCCGGGCGGCGTCCCAGGCCCGCTCACCGGCCCCGTACTCGCCCTTCGGCACCGTCCACGCCCCGGCGTCCTTGCGGGCCCAGAACGGCCCGCCCATGTGGCCGAGCAGCACCTCCGCCCCGGCGGCGGTGCGGCGGAAGAGGAGCAGGCCCGCGCTGCGTCTGATCTCAGCCATGGGGCCAAGTCTGGCAGTGCGGGCCCGGAAAGCGGTGCGGTCAGCGGCGCTGTGAGCGGCGCGGTCAGCCGCGGCGCCGTCAGCCGGTCGTCAGCGTCGCCGGGTCGCTCGTGCCCGGCGCGCCGGTCTCCACGTGGCCGGCGAAGCGCCGTACGTAGGCCGAGTCGGCGCTGGAGGTCACGGTGACGTCGTACCAGCGGTTGCCGGCCGGCACGCCCCAGCCGGTGACGGTGCGCGAGCCGCCCGCCGCGACGGTGTACGTGTAGTGCTGCGTGGGCGCGTACGCGTCGGTCGCGGTGAAGGTGACCGAGCCGGTGCCGGGGTTGCTGAAGACCAGCGTGACGTGGCCGGTGGCGGCGTCGTGCCGGGCGGTGACCTCGGGGCCGACCTTGCCCGCGGTGCCGGCCATCCGGCGCAGGAAGCCGTTCGGGCCCTGGACGGAGAAGTCGTAGCGGGCCGAGGCGGCGGGCATCGCCCACGTGTCGGCGAGCGTCTTGCCCGCCTCGACGGTGTACGGCCACGGGCCGTCGGTGCGCACCGCCGAGGTGACCAGGAAGGACGCCCCGGCCGCCCCGAAGTTGCCGAAGGTGAACTGCATGCGCCCGCTCACCGGCTTGGTGTCGGCGGCCAGGTCGTACGGCAGCGGCCGGGCACTGCGCAGCCCGGGCTCCTGCCGGGGTACGGCGCCGGTCGCGGGTGGCTCGGGGATGTAACTGCCGGGGTTGGTGTGGTTGGGCGGGGCGTAGCCGCCGGTGCCGGGGAGCGCGGGCGCGGCGGCGTTGCTACGGGTGAAGTCGAAGGCGGAGGTGAGGTCGCCGCACACCGCCCGGCGCCAGGGCGAGACGTTCGGGTCGTGCACGCCGAAGCGCTTCTCGATGAACTGCACGATCGAGGTGTGGTCGAAGGTCTGCGAGCACACCCAGCCGCCGGTGCTCCACGGCGAGAGCACCAGCATGGGCACCCGCGGGCCCAGCCCGTAGGGGCCTGCGGCGTATCCGGACAGGCCGCCGGTGTAGAGGTCGGCGGTGACGTCGGCGGTGGACAGGCCGCGCGCGGCGGAGGCGGGCGGGAAGGGCGGCACGACGTGGTCGAAGAAGCCGTCGTTCTCGTCGTAGGTGAGGAAGACCGCGGTACGGCTCCACACGTCGGGGTCGGCGGTGAGCGCGTCCAGCACCTGCGAGACGTACCAGGCGCCGTAGTTCGCGGGCCAGTTGGGGTGCTCGCAGAAGGCCTCGGGGGCGGCGATCCAGGAGACCTGGGGGAGCGCGCCGGCCAGCACGTCGGCCCGCAGCCGGTCGAAGTAGCCCTCGCCGCCCTTGGCCTGGGTGCCGGTGCGGGCCTTGTCGTAGAGCGGGCTGCCGGGCTTGGCGTTGCGGTACTGGTTGAAGTAGAGCAGCGAGTTGTCGCCGTAGTTGCCGATGAAGGCGTCGCTGGTCCAGCCCCAACTCCCGGCCGCGTCGAGGCCGGTGCCGGTGTCCTGGTAGACCTTCCAGGACACGCCCGCCTTCTCCAGGATCTCCGGCAGCGTCGTCCAGCCGTAGCCGGCCTCCTCGTTGCCGAGCACCGGGCCGCCCGCCTTGCCGTCGTTGCCGGCGAAACCGGTGAACATGTAGTAGCGGTTGGGGTCGGTGGAGCTGAGCATCGAGCAGTGGTAGGCGTCGCAGATGGTGAAGGCGTCGGCGAGCGCGTAGTGGAAGGGGATGTCCTCGCGGGTGAGGTAGGCCATCGTGGTCGTGGTCTTCGCGGGGATCCAGCGGTCGTAGTTCCCGCCGTTGAACGCCTGGTGGGTGCCGGACCAGCTGTGGTCGAGGTCCTGGATGAACTGCAGGCCCAGGTTGTCGGCGTCCGGCCGGAAGGGCAGCGTCTCGCGCCCGGCCGAACTCGCCTGGTGGAAGACCGACTTGCCGCTCGGCAGGGTCGCCGGGCGCGGGTCGCCGAAGCCGCGGACGCCGCGCAGGGTGCCGAAGTAGTGGTCGAAGGAGCGGTTCTCCTGCATCAGGACGACGACGTGCTCGATGTCCTGGAGGGTGCCCGTCCCCGCGGCGGCCGGGATCGCGGCGGCTCTCGCGACCCCTCCGGTGAGCACGGACGCGGCGGCACCGGCGCCCGCGAGCTGCAGGAACCTTCGGCGATCGACGTTGACCATGGGTGGTTCTCCTGACGTCCGGTGGGGGCGGCCCGGGCGGCGGACGTGGCCGCGCGGGGTGCGCGCCGGGGAGCGGGAGGGCGTCCGTCGTGACGTGCACATGCTGATGACGGCCCGCTCATCGTGTCAATGCCGCATGAACGCTCCCGTACGGCGGCCCGTCCCGCGGCCGTCGCCGAGCCGACGCCCGGCGGACGGACCGCTCCCGAGGTCAGGCCGCGTACTGATGCGCCGGATACGTCAGGTAGCCGGCGTCGCCGCCGCCGTACAGCGTGGACTCGTCGACCGGCGCGATCGGCGCGCCGGTGCGCAGCCGCTCGACCAGGTCGGGGTTGGACAGGAAGGCCCGGCCGAAGCTGACCAGGTCCGCGCCGAGGCCGAGCCAGTGGTCCGCGGCGGCGCGGTCCGTCTGCTTGGGGCCCATCGGCAGCGTCGGATTCACGATGTACGTGCCCGGCCACGCGCGGCGCAGCGCCAGCAGCGTCGGCTCGTCCGCGGTGGCCTCGACGTGCACGTACGCCAGGTCCAGCGCGGCGAGTTCGGCCAGCAGCGCGGTGTAGAGCTCCGGCACGTCGTCCTCCCGTACGCCCCAGAACGTGCCGCCCGGCGAGAGCCGGATGCCGGTGCGGTCCGGGCCGATCGCGTCGGCGGTCGCGGCGGCGGCCTCCACCGCGAAGCGGATCCGGCCGGCGATCGTACCGCCGTAGCCGTCGGTGCGCAGGTTCGCGTTGGAGGAGAGGAACTGGGAGATCAAGTAGCCGTTGGCGCCGTGCAGTTCGACGCCGTCGAAGCCGGCCGCCACGCCGAGCCGGGCGGCCTGCGCGTACGACCCGGCGTGCCCGGCGATCTCGTGCGTCTCCAACGCGCGCGGTACGGGGGCGGGTTGCGGTCCGGTGGGGGTGAAGACCTCGCCGGTCGCGGGTACGGCGGAGGGGCCGACCGGCCGGTGGCCGGTGGTGTCGGGGTGCGAGACGCGTCCGCCGTGCATCAACTGGGCAAAGATACGGCCGCCGTTGGCGTGCACGGCGTCGGTCACCTGGCGCCAGGAGTCGGCCTGCTCCTGCGTGTGCAGCCCGGGCGTGGCGGGGTTGGACTGGCCGATCAGGCTCGGCTGCACGCCCTCGGTCACGATCAGCCCGGCCGTGGCGCGCTGGGCGTAGTACGTCGCCATGGACGCGGTCGCCAGGCCGTCGGCGGTGGCGCGGGCCCGGGTCATCGGGGCCATCACGACGCGGTTCGGCAGCGTGAGAGCGCCGAGCCGGTAGCCGCTGAGCAGTGTCGTCATCTGGGGGGACTCCTTGCCTTCCGGCGCCCGGATCTCGGGGCCGGCTGCTACGCTAAAACCTCACATCCATGTCAGAGGCAAGCCCGCCGCGGGTGACGCGGACCACACACCGCCGGGCGGAAGGGCAGTGCGATGCGCATCGGGGAGCTCGCGCGGCGCAGCGGCGTCAGCGTCAGGTCGCTGCGCTACTACGAGGAGCAGGGCCTGCTCACCAGCGAGCGCAGCCCCAGCGGTCAGCGTCACTACGCCGAGGGCGACGTCGAGCGCGTGCTGTTCCTCCAGCGCCTCTACACCGCCGGCCTGTCCAGCCGCACCATCCACGAGCTGCTCCCGTGCGTGGACTCCCCGAGCCTGGAGAACTCCCGCGCCGCCCTGGAACGCATGGCCCAGGAACGCGAGAAGCTCTCCGCCCACATCGCCGAACTCCTCCACACCCGCGACCTGCTCGACGCCGCGATGGCCGCGGCCCGGCGCGGCAAGGAGTGCCTGGAGGAACACGAAGCCGCGTAGCGCTCCGCGGGGCGACGCGGCCCGGCCCGCAGCCAGGCGCCGCAGCACAGCTCGCCCTGAGACCTGCCGGCAGCTCGGCGTACACCCTGCGGCACGACCCGTGGGGCAGCGTGCGGAAGAACCTGCCGGCGAGGCCCCCGGTGCGGCCCGGCGGGCAGCCCGCGGCGCCGGCGGCGGAATAGTGCTCGCCGTGCGGGCGCTTGGTGGAGCATGACCGTGGTGGAGGGAGCGGGCGTGCCCCGGGGCGGTGGCGGCGGGGCGGCGTGGGACATGATCGCCGTCGTGCTGCGCCGGCTCGGCCCCCGGGAGCGGCTCGACGGCGTGGACGGGGTGCCGGTGTGGGTGCTGGTCCTGGACGGCGAGGTCCGGCTGGAGGCCGCCGGGCGGGCGCACACGCTGGTCGCAGGCGACGCCTTCCACGCCGACGGCCGCACCCCCTGCCGGCTCGTCGCGCTCACCGCCGCCCAGGTCGCGGTGGGCACCCTGCGGGCGGTGCCGCCGCGCCAAGAGCCGCTGATCGTACGGGACTTCGCGAGCGGCAACCGCGGCATCGTCGAGCTGGTACGGATGTGCCCGCTCGACCCGCGCCGCGAGCAGCCGCTCTTCGCCGCCAGCTACGGCGGGCTCATCCAGTCCGCGATGCTGCGCACCCTCGACGAGGACGCCCGCCGCGGCCCCGACCCGCGGCTCACCGCCCTCGTCTCGGTGCTCGACGCGCACCCCGGGCGGCCCTGGACGGTGGAGAGCATGGCCCGGGTCGCGCACCTGTCCCGCTCCTCGCTCGGCGAGCGCTTCCGCCGCGACCTCGGCCGCAGCCCCGCGCAGGTGCTGCGCGAGGTCCGGATGCGGCACGCCCGCGCGCTGCTGGCCGGCACCGACAAGCCCGTCGAGCAGATCGCCTTCACCGTCGGGTACGGTTCCGCCGCCGCCTTCAGCCGCGCCTTCTCCGCCTACCACGGCAGCTCCCCGCAGGGCTGGCGCTCACGCCCGCCGGCCGTGCAGTGCGGCGAACCCGGCGCCCGCGGCGAGGGCCGCGACCGCGCCGACCAGTAGCGCCGCCCGCACCCCGCCGCCGTCCACCACGGCCCCGCCGACCGCGGAGCCGGCGGTGATGGACACCTGGAACGCCGTCACCTGCAACGACAGCGCCGACTCCACCCGGGTCGGCTCGGCGCGGGTCACCCACAGCTGCGTCGCGACCGGCACCATGTTGAAGCCGAAGCCCCACAGCACGATCGCCCCCGTCGCCACCGGCAGCCCGCCCGCCGTCGCCAGCAGCACCAGGCTCACCGCCAGCAGCCCCGGCCCGGCCACCACCGCGACGGCCAGCCGCCGGGCCAGCGCCCCGGCCGCGAGGTTGCCCGCGAGCCCGCCCACACCCCAGCCGAGCAGCAGCCACACCGTGCCGCCGTCGGTGACCCGCTCGATCGCGATCCGGATGTACGGGTATGCGGCGAAGTTGCCGAAGGCCACCAGCGCGATGCAGCCCACCCCGGCCATCAGCCGCCGGTTCGCCAGCGCCTGCCGCAGCATGCCGAGCCCCGCCCCCGGGTGCGCCGGCACCGGCGGCAGCGTCACCGTCACCGCGACCACCGCGAGCGCGCTCAGGCCCGCCGCCGACCAGAACACCGGCCGCCACCCCACCGCGTCGCCCAGCACCGAGGACAGCGGCACCCCGATGATGGTCGCCGCGCTCACGCCCAGCGCCAGGCTCGTGGACACCACGTGGTCGCGCCCCGGCGTCGCATGCGTGCCCGCCCCCAGCGCGAACGACCAGAAGCCCGCGATGGCCACGCCCAGCAGCAGCCGGCCCAGCAGCAGTACGGCGAAGTCCGGCGCGAGCGCCACCACCGCGTTGGAGGCCACCGCGACGACCAGCAGCCCGATCAGCACGGTCCGCCGGTCGGCGCGCGGCAGCACGACGGCGATCGTCGGCGCGGTCACCGCCCCCGCGACGGCCGTCGTCGCGACCGCGAGCCCCGCCGTGCCCTCGCTGACACCCACGTCCGACGCCATGGCCGGCAGCACGCTCGCCGGCAGGAACTCGGCGGCCACGAGCGTCGCGATGCCGAGCGTGAGCGCGGCAACCGGCGCCCAGGAGGGCTTGGCGCCCTTGCCGCCGGGAGCCGCGCGGGGGGCGTCCGCGGAGGAGCCGTCCGCGCGGAGGCTGTCCGCGGGGGAGCCGTCCGCCGGGGAGCCGCCTGCTTGGGGGCCGTCCGCCGGGGAGCCGGCTGCGACGGGGGCGTCCGTGACAGCGCCGCCGGGGGCGTCCGGCGGGCTCCCGGTCACATAGTCCTCAGAGTTCATGCGCCCAGTCTCCGGGCCGCGCCCCGCCCCGCCTTGACCGTGCGGCCGTACCTCTTGATACCGACGCCGGACCCGCCGACGCCGAGTACGCCGGACCCGGACCTGCCGGACCCGCGCCCGCCGGACCTGCCGGATGCGCCGGACCCGCCGGTCCGGTGGCCCGCGTCCGCCGGACGCCCCGGACGCCCCCGGACCCGGCGCCGGTCCGGCCGCCCGCGCCGGCCGCTCCCGACCCGCCCGCCGGCACCCGCACGACCCCCGGCCGGCCACCCGCGGGACCTGGGACGGTGGACGTAAGGGCTTGACAGAAGACGCCGTCCGGCACGTACGTTCATCCTGCACGGTCAGTACGCGTCACGCGGTCCGGTCCGCCCGGAGCCGCGCAGCAGCGCCCGGGGCATCGTGCCCGGGCCGATCGGAGTCGTCGTGAAGGGATCGCGCGCCGTGACGGCCGGGGCCGCCGTCCTGCGGCCCGGCCGGACGAAGCGCCGGCACGTCGATCTGTGCCGCACCCACACCACGCTCTGTCGCTGACGCCCCGCCGTCCCTGACGGCCCCCGCTCCCGCCTTCCCGCGCACCGCCGCGCCCTGACGCGCGCCCGCGCGCCCCGCGGCGGCCGGCCGCCCCCCCCCCCCCCCCCCCCCCCCGCCCCC
>NZ_JAATEJ010000018.1 GCF_012034175.1 Actinacidiphila epipremni | reverse complement strand
GGTCAAGGACTGAGGCCGCGCCACCGCTCTTCCTTGCGGACTCCGAATAGTTCTGTCGCCGATGTAATCTGGAGGCGTACGGGACGAACGGGGGCAGGTGAGGAGGCGCTGTGGGCGGGCATGGCACGCGTACCGGGGCGGGCCGGGCGGAGGCCGGGTGGCCCGCGGTGCTGGTACGGGAGCGGGCGCGGCCCGAGGTCGTACGCAACCGGCCCGACGCCTGGCGCCTCGCGGTCGCCACCGTGTGCTTCGGCGCGTTCATGGGGCAGCTCGACGCCAGCATCGTCACGCTGGCCTACCCCAGCCTGCGGGCGCGGTTCCACGCCCCGCTGGCCGGGGTGGAGTGGGTGTCGCTCGGCTACCTGATCACGCTGGTGGCGCTGCTGGTGCCGGTCGGGCGGCTGGCGGACGCCCGCGGGCGCAAGCTCTTCTACCTCTACGGCTTCGTCGTGTTCACCGCCGCCTCGGCGGCCTGCGGGCTGGCGCCGTCCCTGGGCGCCCTGATCGCCTTCCGGGTCGTGCAGGCGGCCGGGGCGGCGATGCTCCAGGCCAACAGCGTCGCCCTGATCGCCACCAGCGCGCCGCGGGAGCGCATGCGCGCCGCGCTCGGCGTCCAGGCCGCCGCCCAGGCGCTGGGGCTCGCCCTCGGGCCCACGGTGGGGGCCGCGCTGGTGGCCACCATCGGCTGGCGCTGGGTGTTCGGCATCAACGTGCCGATCGGCGTCGTCGCCGTGGTCGCCGGCCACTTCCTGCTGCCGCGCACCCGCAGCCGCACCCCCGTCCCGGCGTTCGACTGGCAGGGCCTGGGCCGGCTCTCGGTGGCCACGACCTCCCTGCTGCTGGCGGTGTCCGCGGTCTCCGGGCTGCCCGTGCCGCCCTGGGCGGTGGCCGGGCTGTTCGCCCTGGCGGCCGGCGCGGCGGCGGCCTTCGTACGGCGGCAGCGCCGCGCGCCGGTACCCCTGCTGGACCTCGGGCTGCTGCGGCTGCCCGCGGTCGGGCCCGGGCTGCTGGGCGCCCTGAGCGGCTACCTGGTGCTGTTTGGCCCGCTCGTGCTGGTGCCGGTCGTGCTCGTGCGCGCGGGCGGCTCCGAACTGCTCACCGGGGTGGTGGTCAGCGCGCTGCCCGCCGGCTTCGCCCTGGCCGCGACCGGCGCGCAGCGGCTGCTGCCGCCCGCGGTGGCCGACCGCGGCAGGTGCCTGCTGGGCGCCGCCGTCACCGGGGCCGCGCTGCTGGGCATGCTGCTCGCGCCGGTGACCCCGGGGTGGACGGCGCTGCTGCTCGCACTGCTCGGGCTCGGCCTCGGCGTGTTCACCCCCGCGAACAACACCATGATCATGCGGGCCTTCCCGGTGGCCGCCTCCGGCACCGGCGGCGGCCTGGTGAACATGACCCGCGGCCTCGGTACGGCGCTGGGCGTCGCGCTGGTGACGCTCGCCCTGCACCTGGCGCCGCCCGGGGGCGTGGCCCCGGCGACCCACCGGGCGGTGGCCGTGCTGCTCGCCGCCGCCGCGGTGATGCTGCTGGCCGCCTGGCTCAGCCCGCGGCGGGCCGGGCGCGGCAGGTGAGGCGAGTGCCGCGCGGCACCAGGGACGACTGGCTGGCCGCGGCCGACACCCTCCTCGCGGCGGGGCTCGCCGTGGCCGCCGCGCTCACCCGCACCGTCTGGCCGGCCTGCCTGGCCGCCGGGTGGGCCGCCCTCGCCTGGCGCCAGGGCCGGCTGGCGGCCCGCCGCCGGCACGGCCGCGCCGGCGGACCTCACCGAGAGTGATGCGGACACCGAAAAGATGGCTCTACGAACATGTGGCTGCCCAAATATATCGGTGTCCGAAGAGATTCGCTGCGGGTACACCGCCCGTTCACCCCCGTTCGCCTTCCGTTTCACCAGCCGCTCCTAACTTCGCCGGTGCCTGCACCCGACAGGCTCATGAACCCGGCGGCGGGACCTGCCTCACGGCAGCCGGTGCGCCCAGGAAAGGACAGTTGCGGTGAAGCTCCAGCGGTTTGCGCTTGCGGCGGGGATCGGTCTGCTCGCGACGGCCACGCTCTCTGCGTGCGGGAACGACAACAACGACGCCGGCCCGGCGGATTCGGCCTCCTCCGGCGCCGGCGGATCGTCGTCCGCGCCGTCCTCGGCGGCGTCCGGGATCTCGTGCGGCAGCGGCACGCTGACCCTGGCCGGGTCCAGCGCGCAGGCCAACGCGATATCGAAGTGGACCAAGGACTACCAGGGCGCCTGCTCCGGCTCGACGATCAACTACAACCCCAGCGGCTCCGGCGCCGGCGTGACCGCGTTCGAGCAGAAGCAGGTGGACTTCGCCGGCTCCGACTTCCCGCTGTCGGCCGACGACCAGCCCAAGGCGGACGCCCGCTGCGGCGACGGCAACAAGGCGATCAACATCCCGCTCGTGCCCGGCGCGATCGCCGTCATGTACAACGTCTCCGGCGTCAGCGCGCCGCTGAACCTCTCCGCGCAGACCCTCGCGAAGATCTTCAACGGCAAGATCACCACCTGGAACGACCCGGCCATCACGAAGGACAACCCCGGCGTCGACCTGCCGGGCACGAAGATCACCACCTTCCACCGCGCCGACAAGTCCGGCACCTCCTACAACTTCTCCAACTACCTCAACCAGACCGACGCCGCCGACTTCCCCGCCAAGGCCGACAAGCAGTGGCCGGGCAGCGGCGGCCAGGGCCAGAACGGCAGCTCCGGCGTCGCCCAGGCGGTCAAGACCACCGCGGGCGGCATCGGCTACGCCGAGATCTCCTTCGCCCAGGCCAACGGCCTGGCCACCGCCAAGGTCGGCAACGCCAAGGGCCAGTTCGTCGAGGCCACCACGCAGAACGCCTCGGCGTTCATCGCCAAGGCCAAGGCCCAGCAGAACGGCTCCGACCTCCAGCTCGCCTTCGACTACAGCTACGCCGACCCCAGCGCCTACCCCGCGGTCCTGGTGACGTACGAGATCGCCTGCGCGAAGGGCAACTTCGCCGGCCAGCTCCCGCTCATCAAGGGCTTCCTGTCGTACGGCGCCGGCGACACCGCGCAGGGCGAGCTGCCCGCGACCGGCTACGTGTCGCTCCCGAAGAACATCCAGACGCTCGTGCAGTCCTCGGTCGCCTCCCTGAGCTGACCCCCAGACGGCTGCCGCCGGACACCGAGAGCCCCGGCGGCAGCCCGCACGTCCCAGCCGGCACCACGCACTGTCAGGAGCATCATGAGCGGAGAGTCACCGGCGGTGGCCGACCCGTCCGGTACGCCGACCGGTCCCGCGGGTCCGGCCGGCCCCACCCCACCCGGCGCGCCGGCCGCCGGGGCGCTGACCGCCGGGCGCGGCGGATCCCGGCGCGGTGACGCGGCCTTCCGCGGCACCGCCGTCGGGGCGGCGGGGCTCCTGCTCGCGCTCATGGGCGCGATCGCCGTCTTCCTGGTCACCCAGGCCCTGCACGCCATCTCCGCCGACCACGCGAACTTCCTCACCGCGTTCGAGTGGAACCCCGACGAGGACCCCTCGGTGTGGGGCGTGGCCCTGGTGGCGTGGGGCACCCTGGTGACCTCGCTGTTCGGCCTGGTCATCGGGGCGCCGGTGGCGATCGGCGCGGCGCTGTTCATCACGCAGTACGCGCCCCGGCGGCTGGCCCAGGCGCTCGGCTACGTCGTCGACCTGCTGGCCGCGGTGCCCTCCGTGGTCTACGGCCTGTGGGGGATCATCTTCCTCGTCCCGCACATGGGCGGTGTCTCCCGCCTCGTGGACGACGTCCTCGGCTGGATCCCGGTGTTCTCCTACGACGGCTCGCCCGCCCCCCGCTCGGTGTTCGCCGCCGGGATCGTGCTGGCCATCATGATCCTGCCGATCATCGCCGCCCTGTCCCGCGAGGTGTTCCTGCAGACCCCGCCCGAGACACAGGAGGCCGCCTACGCGCTGGGCGCCACCCGGTGGGAGATGATCCGGCTGGCCGTCCTGCCGCACGCGCGCTCCGGCGTGATCAGCGCGGTCGTCCTCGGCTTCGGCCGCGCCCTGGGCGAGACGATCGCCGTGGCCATGGTCCTGTCGCAGACCCAGACCTTCTTCAGCCACTTCCTCGACCCCGGCGGCAACACCATCGCCGCCAACATCGCGATCCAGTTCAAGAACGCCTTCGGCACCGGCCGCGGCGCCCTGATCGCCTCCGGCCTGGTGCTGTTCGTCATGACCCTGCTGATGAACTACCTGGCCCGCTGGATCGCCCGCCGCGGCACCGCCGCCCAGCACACCGAACCCGCGCCCGCCGCGCCGCAAGCGACCGCCGTCGCCGCCGACACCCCGGCCGCCGCACTCCACCACCTGCTGGCCGCCGCACCCCGCAGCGCGCCCGAGCGCCACGACGCGCCCGCGCCCGCCGTCCCGATGGCGCGCACCTCGGCCACCCGCCGGGCGCGCGACGCCGCCGCCCGGCTGCTGGCGGCGGCGGCCTTCGCCGCCGCGGTGCTGCCGCTCGCGTCCATCCTGTGGCTGGTCGCCGGCAACGGCGCCGGACGGCTCGACGGCGTCTTCCTCAACAACTCCATGCGCAACATCGCCGAGTCCGACCCGGGCGGCGGCGCCTACCACGCCATCCTGGGCACCCTGGAACAGGCCGGCATCGCCACCCTGGCCGCCGTGCCGCTGGGCGTCATGGTCGCCGTCTACCTCGTCGAGTACGGACGCGGCGCCCTCGCCCGTACCGTCACCTTCACCGTCGACGTCATGATGGGCCTGCCGTCGATCATCGCCGGACTGTTCGTCCTGTCGCTGTGGATCCTCACCTTCGGCTTCAAGGACTCCGGCTTCGCCGGATCCCTCGCCCTGGTCATCCTGATGCTGCCCATGGTGATCCGCTCCAGCGAGGAGATGCTCAAGCTCGTCCCGGACTCCCTGCGCGAAGCCGCCTACGCCCTCGGGGTGCCACGGTGGCGGACGATCCTGCGGGTGGTGCTGCCCACCGCGCTGCCCGGCATGGTCACCGGCATCATGCTCGGCGTCGCCCGCGTCATGGGGGAGACCGCCCCGGTGCTGCTCGTGGTCGGCTTCACCTCCTCCATCAACGCCAACCCCTTCGACGGCGCCCAGGGTTCGCTGCCCGCCTTCATCTACAACGAGGCCACCCAGCCCTACGCCCCCGCCGTCGACCGGGCCTGGGCCGGCGCGCTGACCCTCATCCTGATCATCATGCTGCTCAACCTCGCCGCCCGCCTGATCGCCTGGTGGAAGAGACACGGCCGCGCCTGACCCGCGGTCCGCACCGAACCGACACCCAGGAGGCACGCATGGTCCAGCAGCCCGGCGGCACCGCCGACGCACCGGACGACCGCGGCGGCTACGTCGTCGTCCCTCCGAGCACCCAGGGGCAGCTGCGGCTGCTGACCGTGGGACCGGTGCAACTGGACCTCGACGGGCGGCAGCTGCGGATCTCCGGCGAGGTCATCCACCTCCCGCTCAAGGAGTTCCTGCTGCTGGCCACGCTCATGGACAACGCGGGACGGGTCCTGTCCCGCCGTCAGCTCCTCGACGCCTGCTGGGGACCCGGCCACCCCGACGGCACCAAGACCCTGGAGGTCCACATCAAGCGGGTCCGCGAGCACCTGGCCGCCGCCGACCCGGAGCTGCGCGCCCGGCTGCGCACCGTGCGCGGACTCGGCTACGTCTTCGACGTCCGGCCGCTGTACTCGGCGGCGCCGACCACCTCGTAGAACGCCGGGGGCGGCGGGCGCCGCGGGGTGACGGGACGGCTGCCGGGAGCCACTACCCTTCATCCCATGCCCCCGCAGCCGCGCCCCCGCTCTGCCGCATCGACGACCGGCAACGACGCACCGGCCGCCCGCGCACTCACCGACGCCGTGACCCGGCTGCGCCGCGCCCTGCGCGCGTCCATCCGCAGCGAATACCCGTGGGAGCAGCTCCCCATGGCGCAGGTGGAGCTGCTCCAGGTCCTCGGCGAGAACTCGCCGGCCCGCGTCGGGGACCTCGCCGCGCGCCAGCGGCTGGCCGCCAGCACCGTCAGCGGCCTCATCGGGCAGATGATCACCTCAGGACTGGTGGCCCGCGAGGTCGACCCGGCCGACCGGCGCGCCTCCGTCGTGACCCTCACCGACGCCGGCCGCGAGCAACTGGACGCGTGGACCCAGGCGCACGAGCGCCGTATGGAGGGCGCGCTGTCCTCGCTCAGCGCGGCCGACCGCGCCGCCGTGGACGCCGCGCTGCCCGCGCTCTTCCACCTGGCCGAGCACCTCGACCCGAGCGGGGACCGGCCGGCCTGACGAGCCGGCCCGTCAGGCGGCGTGCCGCACGGCGGTGGCCGCCGGGGCGTCGAGGGCTTCCAGGAGCAGGCCCTCACGGGTGGACCAGGGGCAGACGGTGAGCGTGGTGACGGCGCAGGACTCCATGAGGGCCTCGGCGACCAGCGCGCCGGCCAGGCTCTGCTCGGCGCGGTGCGGGGTGATCCCCGGGAGCTCGCCGCGGGCGGCGACGCCGGTGCGCGCCAGCAGCGGGATCGTCGCCCGCAGCGCCGGCAGGGTCAGCTCGCGCCAGGAGCGGGCGGACCCGGACCCGGACGCAGACCCGGTCCCGGACGCGGACCCGATCCCGGACGCGGACCCCATCCCGGACCCGGTCCCGGACCCGGCGGCGGCGAGCCGGGCGAGCTGGGTGAACGTCTTGGAGCAGGCCACCGCGTGACCGCCCGCCGGGGCGCACGGCAGGCCGCCCTCGACCGCGGCCAGCGACCGGCGCAGCCGCGCCCGCACCCGGTCCAGATGCGCGGCGGAGCGCGCGACGCCGTACGGGAGCAGGTCGCGGGTGACCCGGCGGGCGCCCAGCGGCAGCGAGACCACCCGGTCGGGCCGCACGCCCGAGCCCGCGGCAACCTCCACCGTGCCGCCGCCGACGTCCAGCACCAGCAGCGGCTCGGCCCCGGCGCCCGCCCAGCGGCGCGCCGCCACGTAGGCGAGCCGGGCCTCCTCCTCGCCGGGCAGCACCCGCAGGCGCACCCCGGTGGCCCGCGCCACCCGGCTGACGACCTCCTCGCGGTTGGGCGCGTCCCGGATGACGGACGTGGCGAACGGGAACACCTCCTCCGGCCGCAGCCGCGGACCGCCCGCGGCGGCTTCGGCCACCGCCCCGGCCACCGCCTGCTCCACGCTCCTGATCCCCGCCCGGCGCAGCCGCCCGTCGTCCCCCAAGGCGTGGTGCAGCCCGAGCCGGACCTTGCGCGTCGAGACGAACGTGAGCCGCCCGCCCTTCCCGCGCCGCGCCACCGTCAGCAGGGCGCTGTGGCACCCCACGTCGAGAACCCCCGCCTGCCGCACCCCGCCACCCCACCTCACCAGCACCTGCGTACCGAAGCCGTCGTCTGCCCGCCGCGCCGCCCGGCATGCCGGCGCCGCCCGCGCAGCCTGTCAGTTTACGCCCCCGGCCTCGGCCGCCGCGCCCCCGCCCGTACCGGCCGGCCCGTTTCGGCCACCGGCCGCCCCGGCGATTACGCATGCGGTGGCCCGCCGGATCGGGGGTAGCAGCCTGCTATGACGACAGCCGTGACACTCGGGGTGGAGGAGGAGTTCCTGCTGCTGGACCGGCGGACCGCGCTGCCCGCGCCCCGCGTCGACCGGCTGCAGGCCGCGGCGGAGAGCGAGCCCGGGCTCAGGCGCGGGGAGGTCGACACCGAACTGCTGCAGGCCATGGCCGAGGTCGCCACACCGGTGTGCTCGCAGCTCGACGAGGTCGCCGCGCACCTCACCCGCTTCCGTGCGGCGGTGGGCGCGGCGGCCCGGCGGGTGGACTGCCGGCTCGCCGCGACCGGCGGCGCGCCCCTGGTCGCCGAGGTGGCGGTACCGGTGACCGGGACGCAGCGCTACCGCGAGCTGCGCGCGGACGCCGCCCGGCTGGCCGACGAGCAGCTGATCTGCGGCATGCACATCCATGTGGCCGTGCCCGACCGGCAGGCCGGCGCCGCCGCGCTGGGCCGGCTGCGGCCCTGGCTGCCGGTGCTGGTCGCGCTCGGCGCCAACTCGCCCTTCTGGGACGGGCGCGACACCGGCTTCGCGAGCTGGCGCACCGTGGTCTTCGGCCGCTGGCCGGTCAGCGGCTCGCCGCCCTTCTTCGCCGACGCCACCCACTACGAGGAGCGGGTGGCCGCGCTGCTGGCCACCGGTGTCGTACGCGACCGGCACCAGCTCTACTGGCACGCCCGGCTGTCCGACGACTACCCGACGCTGGAGGTACGCGCCCCCGACGTGCAGCTCGACGTCGGCAGCGCCGTCACCCTCGCCGGGATCGCCCGCGGCCTGGTGGTGACCGCCCTGCGCGAGGGCCGCCGCGGCGCCCGCCCCCTGGACCCGCCGGCCAGCATCCTCCAGGCGTCCGGCTGGCACGCCGCCCGGCACGGCCTGGACGGCGACCTGGTCGACCCGCGTACGGAGAAGCCGGCCCCGGCCGCCGATGTGGTGGCCGGCCTGCTGGACCACATCACACCCGCCCTCAAGGAACTCGGCGACGCCGACCGGGTGACCGACGGCGCGCACCGGCTCCTGACCGAGGGCACCGGAGCGGCCCGGCAGCGCTCGGCCCTCGCGCGGGGCGGCACCGAGGCGCTGCTGGACCTGCTGGCCCCCGAGCCGTCCGGGGCGGGCGGCGGTCAGCCGTAGCCGGTGGCGGGGGCCGGCCAGCCAGGGCGTGGGCGGTCAGCCGTAGCCGGGGGCGTGGGCGGTCGACCGGGGCGTGGGGACGTCAGCCGTAATAGGCGATCTTCTCGTCCAGGACGCCGATCGCCCGGTGCAGCGCCGCCACCCGCTCCTCCAGCGCCGCCCGGCGCTCGCGCAGGAAGGCGACCCGGTCCTGCGCCGGGTGCTCGGCGCGCAGCAGGGCGACGAAGCCGCGCAGGTCGGCGATGCCGAGGCCGGCCTCGCGGAAGCAGGTGACCAGGCCGATCCAGAAGACGTCGTCCTCGGTGTACTCGCGCCGGCCGCCGGGCGAGCGCCGGATCGGGCCGATGAGCCCCTCGCGCTCGTAGTAGCGCAGAGTCTCCAGGGAGACGCCGGTACGGTCGGCCGCCGCGGCCGGGGTGAGGGTGTCCATGGGGCTCCTTGCCTGACTGCCGGCGCTACCGCGCCGCCGCGAACCGCGCCATGTGCTCCTCGCCGAGCCGCACCCGCCGCGCGGCGAGCGCCTGCTCGACCTGCTCCACCCGGCTCGCGCCCACGATCGGCTCGATGCCCTGCCGCATCAGCCACGCCAGCACGACCGCGTTGCGCGTCGCCGACAGCTCGCCGGCGACCTCGTCCAGCACCGCGAGCACCCGCGCGGTCCCCGGGTGATCGTAAGTCGGCGGAAAAGGCTTGTCGGCCCGCGCGTACGACCCCCACAGCAGCGAGCTGTACGACCATACGGCCAGCCCCTCCGCCCCCGCCAAGTCCAGGTCCTCCGCCGCGAGCATCCGGTGGCCGCCCTCGGCGACGGGCGTGAGCGGGCGCGGCAGGACCAGCGAGTGGCGCAACTGGAGCGCCGAGTACGGCGCCACGCCCTGCTCCCGCGCCAGCGCCCGGGCGCGCTCGACGCGCCAGGCGGCGTGGTTGGCGGCCCCGATCCGCAGCGCCACCCCCTTCGCCACCAGCTCGCCGAACGCGCCGACGGTCTCCTCAAGCGGCACGGTGCGGTCCTCCGCGTGGGCCCAGAGCAGGTCCACATGGTCCACGCCCAGCCGCTCCAGGCTCTGCTCCACGCCGGTGTGCACGGCGCGGGCGGACAGCCCCTCGGCGCTGTCCGGCCAGGAGTGCGGGACGAGCGGATTCTGCCGGACCTTCGTCGCGATCCGCACGGCCTCGCGTGCGCCGGGGCGGGCCCTGAGCCACGCGCCGATGACGCGCTCGCTGGCGCCGCCGACGCCGCCCGGGTCGTTCCAGAAGGAGTAGCAGTTGGCGGTGTCCAGCCAGACGCCGCCGCCGGCGACGAAGGAGTCGAGGATCGCGAAGGCCCGGTCGGTGCCGACACGGGTGCCGAAGTCCATCGTCCCGAGGACGATCTGGGGGTCGGTGCTGTTCATGCCGCCCATGCTCGGACCTGTAGCGCGCTCCAGGTCAAGCGTCCCGGTCGACGGTGCGGGTTCCTACGCCGGGGGACGTGGGGGATAGGTGCTGACCTCGACGAGGTTGCCGTCCGGGTCGCGGAAGTAGGTGCTGGTGAAGGGGCCCAGGGCGCCGGTGCGCGGGACGGGGCCCTCTTCCGGGGTGACGCCGCAGGCCGCGAGGTGGGCGAGGACGCGGTCCTGGGGGTCGTCGGTGACCAGGCACAGGTCGGCGCTGCCCGGGGTGGGGCGGGCGGCGTGCGGCAGGAGCTCGCGGCCGGCCGGGTGGAGGTTGATCTTGCTCGCGCCGAAGGCCAGGGCGCGGCGGCCGTCGCCGAAGGTGACCGGTTCCATGCTGAGGACCCGCTGGTAGAAGGCGGTCGTACGGTCCAGGTCCGCGACGGTCAGGACGAGGTGGTCCAGCCGGCTGACCCGGAAGCCGGGTTCGGCGTCGGGCCCGGCGTCGAGCGCGGGGCCGGGTTCGGGGTCGGCGGTGTAGGGCCCGAGCAGGCGGGTGCAGGCGTCCTGGGCGGGGGCGGACAGCAGCGGGCGGGCGCGGGCGAAGAGGTCGGCGAGCGCCGGGCCGTAGCGGTCGGCGAGGTCCGGGTTGTGCGCGACGAGGTCGAGCTCGTTGGCGGCGGTGATCTCGGCGAAGGCCCGCAGATCGGCGTCGGCGGGGGTGAACTCGGCTCCGGTGAAGCGGTCCCGGAAGACCGGCGGCTGCGCCCGGCCGAGCTGCGGGTAGACCGCGGAGCGGTCGCAGCCGCCGTAGAGGTGGACGAGCGCCTCGGCCCGCTCCCCGATGAGGCCGGCGAGCCTCGCCCGCTCGCCGGTCGCGAGCAGGGAGTCGTCGAAGCCGTCCGTCCCGTACGCGGCGTGGCACAGGCCCGCGGCCTGCACGTCGGGGTCGGCGCCCCAGTCGGCCAGTGTCCGGGCGACCCGCAGCAGGTGCTCCAGCAGGGTGCCGCCCGGGTGCGGCATGCGGCCGGCGCCGCGCTCGCGCAGCAGCTCCTCGGCGGCGGGCCAGGGGGACGCGGGCTGATCCTTCGGACGTGTCGTCATGTCACGAGTTATAGTCGTGACATGAACGCCGAGGCAACCGACTTCCCGGGCGTCCTGGCGGTGCCGCCGCAGGAACTGCGCTTCGTCTTCCGCTCCGGCCGCCTGTGCCTGGCCTTCGCCGCGACGGTCGGCGAGCGGTGGCGCGGGCGCCATGAGCGGCTGCGGGAGCCCGCGGACCTCGCCCGCTGGTACCGCGAGGCCGGCCTGCTCGACGACCCGCCCGCCGTCACGCCCGCGGGCCTGGACGCCGCCCGCGCACTGCGCGAGGCCGTCTACCGCATCGCCCGCGCGCTCATCGCCGGCCGGCCGCCGGCGGGCGCCGACGAGGCCGTCGTCAACGCCGTGGCCGCCGCCCCGCCGCTGGTCCCCGTCCTGCGCGCCGGGACCAGCCGGCTGACCGTGCCCCTGGCCGGCGGCGAGCAGGCCGCGCTCAGCACGGTGGCGCGTGATGCCGTCGACCTCTTCTCGGGCGCGGCCACCGGCCGTATCCGGGAGTGCGCGAGCCCCGAATGCGGCCTGCTCTTCGTCGACACCAGCCGCCCCGGCCGCCGCCGCTGGTGCTCCAGCACCGCCTGCGGCACGAAGGCCCGCACCGCCGCCTACCGCGGCAAGCGCGCCGCCGCCGCGCAGGACGCCGCCGCGCCGCAGGAGCCGGCCGCCACCCCCTGACCCGGACCGCCCCCTCCGCGGCCCGGGTGCCTCACCACCCCTCACCACCCCTCACCATCCCTCACCACCCCTCAGCCCCGCTCCGGCTGCTCCTGGCACAGTTCCCGGACGAGCCGGGCGGTCACCGGGACGTCGACGTGGTGGGCGATGGCGGCCCGCAGCACCGCGCCGCCGATCGCGTCGAGTTCGAGGGGGCGGCCCGCCTCCGCGTCACGCTGCATCGAGGAGCGCATGCCCTCCGGGGCGCCGTCGAGCGCGGCCAGCACCGCGCCGGTGTCGGCCGGGGCGCCCGCCGCGCGCGCCGCCGCGGTGATCTCGCCCACCACGGCGAGCAGTTCGTCCCGCCACCGGGTCCGTACCTCGCCGATGGCCGTACGGTGCCGGGTCGTCAGCAGCGCGAACGGCGCGAGGAAGCACAGCTTGTCCCAGAGCATCGCGGTCTCGTCGTCGCGCACCGCCACCTGGAGGCCGGCCGCCCGCAGCGCGGCCACCAGGCCCTGCGGCGGCCCGGCCAGCTCCAGCGCCGCGAACGGGCTGGTGTGCGCGATGTGCCCGGGAGCGACACGGGTCGCCTCCACCCTGATCGTGCCGGCCACCACCTGCCCGTCCGCCGGGTAGCGCCGGCGCAGCGCCGGGACATGGTCGACGCCGTTGAGCAGCGGCACCACGACCCCGCCGCCCAGCACCCGCGGCGGCACCCGGTCCACGGCCGCGGACAGCGCGGCCTCCTTGACCGTCACGAACACCGCGTCGGCCGGCCCGCGCAGCTGCGTGTCCGCCTCGACGGGGACGGAGAAATCCCCGAACTGCCCGCTGCGGAGGGCCAGTCCGTCGCGCCGCAGCACGTCCGCGGTCTCCTCGCGCGCCAGGCAGACCACCCGGTGCCCGGCACGGGCGAGCACCGCCCCGATCAGCCCGCCGACCCCGCCGGGACCGAGCACGGCCACGCTGAGGGGAGGTGTCGTCGTCATGTGCACTCCTGCCTCCGCGGCCCCGGCCGTTCCCGGGGCCGCCACGGTCTCGAAGGTCTGGGCGGCCTGCGGCGTCGCACGCCCCATGATCGCGGACGCCCTCACGGCGCCGGCAGCGTCCCGGCCGGTACGTGCCCGGTCCCGGCGCGCCGGTCGCGTACGGCGGGGGCCAGGGCCGTCAGCATCGCCGCCCCGGTCAGCGCGAACGCCCACGGGTAGCCGGTGCCCGCCGCGAGCCAGCCGAAGGCGAGCGCCCCCGCGCCCATGCCGCCGTCGTACGCGAAGTTCCACAGCGCGCTCACGGTGCCGTAACCCGACGCGGGCACCCGCGCGTACATCAGCGTCAGCGTCGCGTTCTGCGCGACGCCGAAGCCCACGCCGAACAGCGTCGCCCCGGCCAGCACCGCGGCCCGGCTGCCGGTCGGCGCCATGAGCAGCGTGCCGGCCGCCGACAGCAGCAGCCCGGGCACGACCAGCCGGTCGGGGCCGCGCCGGTCGCCGTACCGGCCCGCGAGCCAGCGGGCCGCGGTCGCCGCGGCCGGCTGCGCGAACAGCGCCACCGAGACCAGGCCCGCCGACGACGCCGGCACCGCGAGCGGCAGGAACGTCACGACGATCCCCGCCGTCACCGTCGTGGCGGCGAAGACCAGGCACGGCCGCATCAGCCCCGGCGCCCGCAGCCCGGCCGCGACCCCGAGCGGACGCCCCTGCGCGGGCGCGCGGTCCGGCAGGCCCGGCACCGCGAGGAGCACCCCGAGCGCGGCCACGCCCGCCGCGACGAAGACCGGGCCGTAACCGGCGTGCGCCGCCAGCCACACCCCCAGCGGCAGCGCCACCAGCGACGGCACCCCGGAGACCAGCCCGACCAGTGCCAGCCCCTCGCCCCGGCGCTCGGCGGGGATGAGCTCGGCCGTGAGCGCCCCGCCCGCCACCACCGTGAACGCGAAGCCCACCCCGCGCACCAGGCACACCGCGACGATCCACCCCAGGCCGTCCGAGGCACCCAGCGCCAGCGCCGGCGCCCCCATCAGCACCAGCCCCGCGGCCAGCACCACCCGGTAGCCGAACCGGTTGACCAGGGCGGGCGTGGCCAGCTCCCCGGCGACCGTGGCGAACATCAGCGCCCCGGTGGCCAGGCCCGCCGCCCCGCCGCCCCCGCCGCCGGCCGTCGCGTAGGCCGGGACGACGGACAGCAGCAGGTAGAAGCTCGTCGCCGAGCCCAGCAGCGACACGAAGCGCAGCAGCAACGGCCGCGTCACCAGGGGCGGTCGCGTCGGCCGCGACACGTCGCACGGGTCGAGGATCTTGGTCACGGAAGGACGCTAAGCGCCCCGCGGACCCGCCGGTAAGATCCGGTTCCGTGCCCGTGGAGTGGTCCGGTTCGTCGCCCGAGCTGCTGCTGGCCGTCGACCGGTCCGACGGCCGGCCGCTGCGCGTCCAGCTGGAGCAGGCGCTCCGGGACGCGATCAGGACCGGCCGGCTGCACATCGGCGAGCGCCTGCCCTCCTCCCGGGAGCTGTCGCGCACCCTTGGCCTGTCCCGCGGCCTGGTGCAGGAGTGCTACGCCCAACTCCAGGCCGAGGGCTACCTGGTGACCCGCCCCGGCTCCGCCACCCGGGTCGCCGCCGGCGCGACCGCCGCCCCCGCCGCGCCGGCCGGAGCGCCGGCCGCGCCACCGCTGCTCGCCGACTTCCGCTGGGGCGTGCCGGACCTGCGCTCCTTCCCCTTCCAGGACTGGCTGCGGGCGATGCGCGAGGCCGCCCGCACCATGCCGACCGCCGCGCTCGACTACGGCGACCGGCGCGGCAACCCGGTCCTGCGCGAGACCATGGCCGGCTATCTGCGCCGGGTGCGCGCCGCCGCCGCCGACCCCGAGCACCTGGTCGTCTGCAACGGCTACGCCCAGGGCCTGAGCCTGGCGCTGCGGGTCCTGGCCGCCGGCGGCGTGCGCACGGTGGCGTACGAGAACCCCGGCTCGCCGGCGACCGTCACCGCTGCCGCCGCCCGCGCGGGCATGTCCCTGGTCCCGGTCCCCGTCGACGACGACGGCATCGACGTACGGGCGCTGGCCGCGACCGGCGCCCGGGCCGTCGTCGTCACCCCCGCGCACCAGTGGCCCACCGGCGTCGTCCTGGCCCCCGAGCGCCGGCTGGAGCTGACCCGGTGGGCCCGGGAGCGGGACGGCTTCGTCATCGAGGACGACTACGACGCCGAGTTCCGCTACGACCGCGAGCCGGTCGGCGCGCTCCAGGGCCTCGCGCCCGACCGGGTCGTCTCCATCGGCACCGTCAGCAAATCCCTCGCCCCCGCCCTGCGCCTCGGCTGGATGCTGTGCCCGCCGGCCCTCACCGCGGCCGTCGCCGAGCACAAGCACCTCGACGACCGCGGCACCCCGGTGCTCGACCAGCTCGCGCTCGCCGGGCTGGTGGCGTCCGGCCGCTTCGACCGCCACCTGCGCCGGATGCGCGCCCTCTACGCCGCCCGCCGGGCCGTCCTGCTGGCGGCGCTGGCCGAGCACGCCCCCGCGGTCGCCGTGACGGGGCTGGCCGCCGGCTTCCACGCCGTGGCCCACCTCCCGGCGGGCGTCACCGAACACGGCGTCATCACCGCCGCCCGCGCCCGCGCGGTGGGCCTGCACGGCATGAGCGCCTGCCACACCGCGCCCACCCCGGCCCCCGCCCGCCTGGTCCTGGGCTTCGGCGCGGTGGGGGAGCGGGCCATCGCCGAGGGCATCCGCGCGGTCGGCGACCTGCTCCGCGGGGACTGAGCGCCGCGTCCCGGCCGGCGGTGGCGGGAGTCACGCCCCCCAAATATGCATCTCAGATGCGCATTCGATAACCTGCTGTCCGTGCAGCTGACCAAGTACACGGATCTGGCACTGCGCGCGGCCATGCGGCTGGCCGTCGCCGACGGCCACGAGCTGATGACCACCAAGGAGGTCGCCGAGGCGATGCGCGTGCCGTACACGCACACCGCGAAGGCGATCGCCCACCTCCAGCACCTCGGCGTCGTCGAGTCCCGGCGCGGCCGGGGCGGCGGGCTGGCGCTGACCGAGCGGGGCCGGCGGGCCCCGGTCGGCGAACTGGTCCGCGCGCTGGAGGGCGCGGACCGCGAGCCGGTCGCCTGCGAGGGGCCGAGCCCGTGCCCGCTGGCCGCCGGCTGCCGGCTGCGGCACGCGCTGCGCGAGGCCCAACTGGCCTTCTACGCCTCGCTGGACCGGCTCACCGTCCAGGACCTCGTCTCCTCGCCCACCGGCCCCGTCCTGCTCTCCCTGACCGGGCCGCCCCCCTCCTGACGCCCTCCCCGGACCCCTTCCCGAACCCCGGGTCCGGCATCCCACCCCCCCCGTAGGCGTCGGCCCCGCGGCCCGCGCGCTGCCTCGCGCTGCGCCCTGCCTGCCCGGCCCGCCCGATAATCGGCATCTCAGATGCAGAAAAGGAGCCCGCTGTGCTCTCCGCGCAGTCCCTGCCCGTCGTCCGCGCCACCCTCCCGGCCGTGGCCGGCTCCCTCGACGCGATCACCGCGGCCTTCTACCGCCGGCTCTTCGACGACCGCCCCGAGCTGCTGCGCGACCTGTTCAACCGGGCCAACCAGGCCAGCGGCACCCAGCGCCAGGCGCTGGCCGGCGCCGTCGCCGCCTTCGCCGCGCTGCTGGTGGAACGCCCCGGCGAGCGGCCGGACGCGCTGCTGGGCCGGATCGCCCACAAGCACGCGTCGCTGGGCGTCACCGCCGACCAGTACGCCCTGGTCGGCCGCCATCTGCTGGACGCCGTGGGCGAGGTGCTGGGCGACGCGGTGACGCCGCAGGTCGCGGCGGCCTGGCGGGAGGTCTACTGGCTGATGGCCAACGCCCTGGTCGCGATCGAGGCCGGGCTCTACGCGCGGGCCGGCGTGGCCGAGGGCGACGTCTGGCGCGAGATGGAGATCGCCGGCCGCACCCGGCAGGGCGACGACGCGGTCTCCCTCACCCTGCGCAGGACCGACGGCCTGCCCACCGAGCCCTTCGGACCCGGGCAGTACGTCAGCGTCCAGGTCGAACTGCCCGACGGCGCCCGGCAGATCCGGCAGTACAGCCTGTCCGCCGCCCCGGACCGCAAGACCTGGCGCATCACCGTCAAGCGCGAACGCGGCACCACGGGCTCCCCCGCCCGGCCCGACGGCGAGGTCTCCGGCCGGCTGCACGCCCACGCCCGGGAGGGCGACCTGCTGCGGGTCTCCCGCCCCTTCGGCGACCTCGTGCTGCCCGACGGCGACAGCCCGGTCCTGCTGGCCTCCGCGGGCATCGGCGTCACCCCGATGCTGGCCATGCTCGACCACCTCGCCCTGACCTCCGCCCGCCGCCCGGTCACCGTCGTGCACGCCGACCGCTCGCCCGCCGCCCACGCCCACCGCGAGGAGCACGCCGAGCTCGTCGGCCGGCTGCCGGGCGCCGCCTTCCACGTGTGGTACGAGGACGCCGCCGGCGCACCGGACGCCGTGGCCGGCCACCCGGTACGCCAGGGCCGCGCGGACCTCACCGGCCTGCCCCTGCCCGCCGGGACCACCGCCTACCTGTGCGGGCCGCTGCCCTTCATGCGCGCGGTACGCGGCCAGTTGCTCGCCGCGGGCCTGGACCCGGCGGCCGTCCACTACGAGGTCTTCGGCCCCGACCTGTGGCGTACCGCGGAACTCCCGGCGGCGGGCGCCGCCTGAGCACCCGCGGCCCGCTCAGCCGCCGAAGAGCACCTCGGCCGCGGCCTGCCAGGCGGCGACCAGGTCGATGGACGGGTCGCGCAGCCACTGGAGCTGGAGGCCGTCCATCATCGCCACGACGTGCCGGGCCAGCGCGTCCGGCTCGTCGCTGACGTCCGCGGCGAGGGCGGCGAAGGCGGCCACCGCCTGGCGCTGGCGCCTGACGAAGTAGTCGTGGGCCGGGTGGCTCGGGGTCAGGGACTCCGCTTCGAGAACGGCGAACAGCCGGACGATCTCCGGCTGTTCGGCGTTGCGGCGCACCGTCGCCAGGCACAGGCTGCGCAAGTCCACCCCGGCCGGCCGCACTTGGGACCACTCGTCGGGCACCTGGTCCTCGCCCACGCCCAGGGCGGCCCGCAGCGAGCGGGCGTCCTCCAGGTCGCGGTAGGCCAGCACGGACGTCAACAGCCCGGATTTGGAGCCGACATGGCGCAGCACGCCGGGCACCGTCAGCCCGCAGCGGTCGGCGACGTCCTGCATCGACATGCCCCAGAAGCCCCGTTCGGCGATCAGGCCCGAGGTGACCTCCATGATCTGCCGGCGCCGCTCGGGGCCGGGCAGCCGGGGACGGTCACGGCGGTACGTGGGGGCCTCCCCGCTCATACCCGGGCTTCTCCTGTCCTGTCGTGGTGCGCCGGCCGGCGTCCGCGGCCGACCAGCGCCATGGTAGGCGCCGGCAGGCCGTACGGCCGGTGCTGCCGGGCCGTCGGAGGTCAGTTGTAGACCGCCGAGAGCCGGTTGACGATGGTGGGCCGCTGCCAGGTGAGCGTGCTGCGGTCGAGCAGCCCGAACTGGTCGTCGCCGAGCCCGGTGCTGTTGTTGTCCCACACCATCGTCTTCTGCCCGAACTGCTTGGCGTACGAGGCGATGTGGGTCTCGTAGTCGGCGACCTGGCCGGCGTTGTCCCCGCCGCCCAGCGGCTTGACGGTGGCGCCGAACTCGGTCCACACCACCGGGATGCCGCGGCTGCTGAACAGCCGGTCGGCGTTGTTCACGTCGCCGTCCGGCAGGTAGTTCATCGAGCCGTCCCACGTCGTGTAGTTCGGCGCGGTGGTGGAGCAGAAGGACCACGGGTTGTAGGTGTGCACGGACACCGCGACATGGCTGTCGTTCGGTACGACGAGGTTGTTCGCGCCGGTCTGCGCGTTGGCGCCGTAGGGGACGACCAGCAGCCAGCGGGTGGCGTTGCTGCCGCCTGCCGCCCGTACGTCGTTGACGAAGTCCTGGTTGAGGGTGTTGATCGCGCTCCAGTTGTCGGACGTGCCGCCGCCGTAGCGGTTGCCGCCGTTGGCGTCCTGCGGCTCGTTCATCGCCTCGAAGAGCAGGTGCTGGTCGTAGCCGCCGAAGTAGCCGGCCACCTGCTTCCAGATGGCGTTGAACTCCGGCCTGACCTGCGGCAGCCGGGCGGCGCTGGGGATGAGCCACTGGTCGCCGCCGCCGTCGTGGTGCATGTTGACGTCGACGTACATGCCGTCGGCGACCGCCCAGTCCACGACCTGCTTGAGCCGGGCGAGGAAGGTCGGGTCGACGGTGTAGCCGGGCGCGCCGGAGGTCAGGTGCGGATACCAGGTCACCGGGATACGCAGGAAGTTGAACTTGGTGGCGATCGTGTCGATCATCGCCTTGGTGGTGGCGGGGTTGCCCCAGCAGGTCTCGCACGGGGTGGCGTCGAACGAGTTCCCGAGGTTCCAACCCGCCCGCACCTGGCTCCAGATGCCCGGGCCTGCGGGGTCGCCGGTGCCGCCGCCGGGGGCGTTGACCGTCCACTTCTGGTTGGCGGTGCCGGCGCAGTCCCAGATCTGCAGGTAGGAGCTGTCGGCTTGGCCGTTGGCGTCCAGGCAGCGGCCGGACTGCGGGTTGGTGATGCTGCCGGCGGCGTTGACGGTCCACTTCTGCGCGCCGGTGCCGTTGCAGTCGTACAGCTGCGCGCGCGAGCCGTTGGCGGTGGCGCCGGAGACGATGTCCAGGCAGCGGCCGGAGGCGGGGTTGAGGATGGAGCCGTCGGAGCGGACCTGCCACTGCTGGGCGCCGGTGCCGTTGCAGTCGTAGATCTGCACCACCGTCCCGTTGGCGGTGCCGGCTGCCGCGGCGTCGACGCAGCGTCCGCTCTGGCCGCCCACGATGGTGCCGGGCGTGGCTACGGCGGCCGACGCGGTGCCCGGCCCGGTCCACAGGGCGGCCAGGGCCATGGCGCATACCGAGGCGACGGCGAGCGCCGCCCGGAGGGGGCGGGGTCTGGCCCGCCGTCGCAGTGAAGCTCGCATGGTGCACTTCCTCCAAGGATGTCAGGTGCGGCCCGTGTGGGGCCGGAGACGCGACCTGCCGCCCTGCGTGCAGGGCGTAGTGCTGTGCGGTACGTCAGGAGAGAGGCGCCGGCAACCGGCGCGGTGGTCCGGTGAGCTGACTGGTTAGTAGCTGCTAGCTCCTGACTGTTGGACTGGACCATAGCTCCGTGCTCGGCGCCCCGGCAAGACACCGGCCGGCGCGGGGAGTTCCCGGCGCTACGAGCCGTGCCCGGGGGAGTCCGGCGGGCCGCCCATCATCCGCAGCATCGCCGGGCCGCCCGTCCGGGCGAACCGCACCAGCAGCACCGCCGCGAGCAGCAGGAAGACGATGTTGAGCCAGGTCGTGTAGTCCCACCGCACGCCTTGCGCGGGCACCTCGGCGCCGGCCTGGTCGGGCACCAGCCCGAGCCCGCCGAAGACGAGCTCGACGACGTATCCGGCCACGACCATCGCGACGTAGAACGTGCCGAGCAGGAAGAGGGCCGCCTGCGCGCCGTAGTACTTCCGGTAGATGTTCAGGACGGGCAGGATCAGCAGGTCGGCGAAGACGAACGCGACGACCCCGCCGAAGCTGATGCCGCCCTTCCACAGCACGACCGCCAGCGGCACATTGCCGATGGAGCAGACGAAGGACGCGATCGCCACCAGCGGGCCGACCAGCGGGCCCCACACCTTGGACGCGAACGGGTGGCCGTCGAAGAAGAAGGCGCGCCAGAAGGAGTCCGGCACCCACGCGGCGATCGCGCCGGCGACGAGCAGCCCCACGACCAGGTCGCGCAGGATCGCCGCCCACTCCATGACGAAGACGTGCGCGGTCGCGGTGAAACCCTCGGCGGACAGCAGCCGCCGGGCGAAGGAGCCCTCACCCCGCACGGACATGTCCATCGCCGCGTGCCCCTCCATCGACCCGGCCACGCCCCGCTCGGCCTGCCGGCGGGCGGCGCGCAGCAGGCGGTCGCTCAGCAGCAGCCGGAAGAGCACCGCCAGCACGACGATCATCACCGGACCGCCGACGAACTCCGCCACCGTGAACTGCCAGCCCATCAGCAGCGCGAGGATCACCCCGAGTTCCACGACCAGGTTGGTGGAGGCGATCTCGAAGGCCATCGCGGCAGTGAAGTCCGCGCCCTTGCGGAACAGCGACCGGGCCAGCGCGACCGCGGCGTACGAGCAGGACGAGGACGCCACGCCCAGCCCCGCGGCCGTCAGCAGCGTACGGGGCCGGTCGTCGCCCAGCAGCGCGACCACGGTGGACCGGCGCACCACGGCCTGGACGACCGCGGACAGGGCGAAGCCGAGGATCAGCGCCCAGGCGATCTCCCAGGTCATGGACCCGGTGATCGACAGCGCGTGCAACAGCGCGTGCATCGCATGAACCTCGCTGCGTAGGGGTCGCCGCCGCGCCGCCCGCGGGCCCGGCCCACGCTACGACCCGGCGCCCCGCCCCCCGAGCTGCCGCGCCGCCACCCGCAGGTCGGCAACCAGACCCGCGAAGACCGCGCCCTTCGACGGGCTGCCGAGGCCGCCTGCTTCCGGCGAATTCCTTTGCCGCCGCCGCACCTGGCGGCACTGCCCGGAATTCCCGCCGAAGGACGCCGAAGGACGCTGAAGGGCAACGGCGAGGCGTCGGCGTACCGAGGGGCGACAGCGCGGCGCCGGAATACCGGAATCATTCCCGGGAGGCGATGTCGGGTCCCGCCGTCCGGGGGCACGCTTCCGGTCACGGTGCCGCGGCGGCCGGTTCGCGGCGGGAGGTCGAGGGGCGGGCGTTCGGCGCGGCAAGCTGGGAGAAGGCGGTGCGGTGCGGCGGCCGGCCGCAGGCCGGTGCCCCGGGGGCCGGACTCCCAACCGGACCCTGGACCGGCGGGAGTGCGCGGGCACACGGGAGCGGGATCGATTCCGGAGTGCGCCGCAACCGGCGCATTGCCTGGTGCCGGCGGAATTCCAACCCCGGGCGTGCGATATCCCGGCGGGTCATGGGAAAAGCGGCGCGGAAATACGGCACGCGCTCTCCCGGAGGCCATTGCCTTCCCCGCGCCGGGGCCCGGCGCGCCGAGCGGGGCCAGTCGGGCATTTCGGTTGAACGGGAACAAACGACAATCAGCTTCCACGACCTGGCCAAAACGCCGATATCGAAGACCGTGGCGCTGTGCATTAATAGCGGAAAGTGATAGTTGCCCCCCACATCCGTCCGGCGGCCGTCTTCGGTTTAGCGCCCGGAAATCCCCGCCGCTCCGGCACGATTCGGGCATCGCGCTACGCTCCACGCACATTCGCCCATTACTGCCCGCGACGCCCCCGGGGCTTCCATGCACCGGTCGGAACCAGCCACGATGTGGCCGAAATTCGGCGTGTCGACACCCCGTCAGGACCGCCAGGCTGGTTGCCGTTTGGGCCGCGGCCGGCACAACGGCATTCCCTCAATTTCGGCACTCCGCGGCCCTGACGCATTCAATTCGCTCAAACTCCCCGGCATACCCCCGCGGGTGGTATCGTGATCGACATCGTGCGCACCGAGCTGTGGATGGGGATGCACGCGCTCAAAGGTTTACGAATCAACGCTTACCAGGTTGGGCCTCCACTGTGCAGTCTCGGTCATGATTCGGTGTTCTTTCCCGCGCCCGCCGGCACGCCCCCCATCCGGCCCGGCCGCGCATTTCCGGCTCCGCCTCCAGCGCAGCGCACCACGGCGTGAGCCGCCCCCGTGCCGTCGCGGCCGTGCACTCGTACGTGCCCCTCATCTGACGCCGTCCAAGGACCCCCAATGATCGAGCCCCTGGTCACCACTGCCACGCTGCTGGGCGGCGGCTTCGCCGCCTCGGCTGCGGGCCTCGTCGCGCAGACCCGCGCCAAAAGGGCCGCCAACGCCCGCGCCGGACAACTGGAGGACCGCCTGCGGGCGGCCGAGCACTCCGTCACCGTCCGCACCGGCGAACTGGAGGAGCGGGCCCGCGCCGCCGAACGGGCGGCCGGCGTGCGCACCGGCGAGCTGGAGGAGCGGCTGCGCGAGGCCCAGCAGCACGCCGCCGCGCTCTCCGCGGAGATCGAGCACCTGGCCACGGTGCGGCTGCCGGCCCTCGTCGACACCCAGGCCCGCGGCCACCGCGGCATCACCGTCCCCGGGCTCAAGGACGAGGCCCTCAAGGGCATGCCGGTCGACGACCATCACCAGACCGTGCTGGACCTGTGTACCGAGGCGATAGGCCTGACCCGGGAGACCATCGGGCTGGCCGCCCGGTCCTCGGTGCGCGACCTGGTCGACGAGGCGCAGACCTACCTGGTGCGCTGCCAGCTGGCGGTCATCGACGAGATGAACAAGGTCCCCGAGGCCACCGCCTTCCAGCAGGGGCTGATGAACATCGACCACCCGCTCACCCGCTCCGTGCACACCCTCCAGCGGCTGCGCATCCTCGCCGGCTCCTGGCCCGGCCTGCAGCGCGCCGACTGCACCTTCGCCGAGATCGTCGAGTCCGCCCGCGGCCGTATCGACCCCTACCTGCGCGTCCACTACACCCATGAGCCCATCAGCGGCGGCGTGTGGGTGGAGGGCCGGGTCGTCGAGCCGGTCACCATCGCGCTCACCGAGCTGCTGTCCAACGCCACCTCCTACTCCGACGGCAAGGTGCTCGTCGAGGTCCAGCAGACCCAGACCGGCTGGGTGATCGTCGTCGACGACAGCGGCCTCAACATGAGCCCGCAGCAGCGCTCCGAGGCCGAGCGGCTGCTGTCGCAGCAGACCGTGCTGGACGTCACCACCGTGCCCGACACCCTCAGCCTCGGCTTCCCGGTGATCGGCCGGCTCATGGCCGCCTACGGCTTCCGCGTCGACGTCAGCTCCACCTCGCCCTACGGCGGCGTCCGCGCGGTCCTGCACGTGCCCCGCGAACTGCTCGGCACCGGGCCGACGCAGGAGGAGCAGGAGGCCGAACGCCGGGAGGCCCGCGCCGCCATGGGCGTGTCGGCCCTCACCGAGACCCCGGCGGCCGAGACCCGGCCGGACAGCAGCCGCGGACTGCCGCAGCGGCGCCGGCGCACGCCCCGTACCGCTGACCCCGCTGCCGGCCGCGCCGGCGGACCGGCCCCGCAAGAGGACCCCGAGGCGTTCAGCGAGGGCTTCGCCGGCCTGGCGGCAGCCATCCGCGACGGCGAGGACCAGCACCCTGAAGGAGAGCCCACCGATGACTGAGCAGCAGCCCACCGCCGACACCCACGACATGAGCTGGGTGCTCGAGCACCTGAAGAAGGAGAAGGGCGTCCTGCACGCGGTGCTGTTCTCCGCCGACGGACTGGTCCTCGCGGCCACCGCGGACCTGGAGCGGGCCACCGCCGAGCGCACCGCCGCCAACGCGTGCGCGGCCTTCGCGCTCGGCCGCAGCATCAGCGAGTTCGCCGAGATCGACGGCACCGCCCCGCACCGGATCATCATCGACCTGCCCGAGCACTGCATCCTCGTCTTCAGCGCTGGCCACGGCACCGCCCTCGCGGTCGCCATCGACGCCGAGATGACCAGCCCCGAGGTGGCCGTGGCCTCCGCCGCGACCATCAAGGCGATCAACGGGCTGCGGGACGCCCTGTCGGCACGTGAGCGCAGGCGGGCGGCGTCCGCACCGGGGGCGGCCACGTCATGACCCCCCGAGGCCGCCGCCGCACCGGCATGGTGCGCCCGTACACGCCGGCGGAGGGGCATGCCGCGCCGACCCGCCGCAGCCTGGACCTGGCGACGATCCTCATCGCCGACCGCGACATGCCCCTGCACGGCCTGAGCCCGCACGCCTACCGCGTGATGGAGCACTGCCTGCCGGGTGCGCTGTCGGTGGCCGAGGTCAGCGCCGATCTCCAGTTGCCCGGGGCCGTCACGAAAGTGCTGGCCGCGCACCTGGTCGACAGCGGCCACCTCATCGCCCGCAACCCAGCGCCCGCCGCACAAAAGCACGACCGGGCGCTGCTGGAGAGGATCCTGAATGCACTCCAACAGCTCTGACGGTCACTACCTCGACGCCGGGGTGACCCCGGTCAAGTTGGTCGTGATGGGACCTTTCGCCGTCGGCAAGACGACCTTCGTCGGCGCGGTCTCGGAGATCAAGCCGGCCTCCACCGAGGAGAGGCTGACCCAGGCGGGCGAGCTGGTGGACGACCTGCGCGGCCTGGAGGACAAGGACACCACCACCGTCGCGCACGACTTCGGCCGGCTCACGCTGACCGAGGACATCGTGCTGTACCTGTTCGGCACCCCCGGCCAGCCGCGGTTCGCCGCGATGATCGAGGACCTGATGTACGGGGCGCTCGGCGGCGTCGTCCTGGTCGACACCCGGCGCGTGGCCGAGTCCTGGGACGCGATGGAGCGGCTGGAGGAAGCCGGCCTGGCGTACGTCCTGGCGGTCAACGAGTTCCCCAACTCGCCCAAGTACACCGAGGCCGAGCTGCGCACCGCGCTCGACCTGGACCCGTGGACGCCGCTGGTGATGTGCGACGTCCGCAAGCGCGAGTCGGCCAAGGCCGTGCTGATCGCGCTCGTCTCCCACCTGCTGTCCCGTTCCAGTCTGGAGCCCGCCTCATGACCAGCACCCCCGACCTGCCGCTGTCCAAGCGCGGCTGCCCGGTGCTGCACGGCGAGTCGTTCGCCGCCCACTCGCCCGAGGTCTACCAGCAGCTGCGCAAGCAGGGCCCGGCCGGCTGGGCGGAGATCGCCCCCGGGGTGCACGCGCTCGTCGTGACCGCCCGCCGCGCGGCCGTCGACCTGCTCAACGACCCGGCCACGTACGCCAAGGACTCCCGGCTGTGGGCCGACCTCAACTCCGGGAAGGTCCCGCAGGACAGCCCCGTGCTGCCGCTCATGGCCTGGCGCGCCTCGGTGCTCTACGCCGACGCCGAGGACCACACCCGGCTGCGCTGGGCGCTGGACGACTGCATCGCCCGGATCAGCCCGCACCGGCTGCGCGAGATCACCCGGCGCAGCGCGCTGACCCTGATCGCCGGGGTCGCGGAGAAGGGCGAGGCCGACATGATGGCCGACTTCGCCGACACCCTCCCGCTGCTGGTCTTCGCCGAACTGCTGGGCTGCACCTCGGAGATGGCCGGCCGGATGGTCCGCTACGCGCAGGCGATGATCAGCGCCGGACCGCAGGCCGCGCAGGGCGCCATCGACTACGCCGGCCTGCTCTACGAGCTGATCCAGCTGCGCCGCCAGCAGCCCGGCGACGACCTCACCTCCTGGATGCTCGGCCACGACGCCGGACTCAGCGACGAGGAGACCCTCAACCAGCTCTACACCACCGTCGGCGCCGGCGTGATCCCGACCGCCGCGTGGGTCGGCTGGGCGCTGCACCTGCTGCTGCGCGACGACTCCTACGCCGGCACGCTCGCCGCCGGCACCGTCACCGTGCGCCGCGCGCTGGAGAAGGCGCTGTGGGTACGCAGCCCGATGGCGAACTTCTCCGTCCACTTCGCCCGCAAGGACACCACCCTGCACGGCGTCCAGGTGCCCGCCGGCGTGCCCGTCCTGATCAGCCACGCCGCCGCCAACACCGACCCCGCCCTGCCGGCCGACCTCGGCTACGACAACCGCTCGCACCTGGCCTGGTCCGCCGGGCCGCACCGCTGCCCGGCCATCAGCCAGGCCACGGTCATCGCGCAGACCGGCCTGGAGACGGCGCTCGACCAGCTGTGGGACATGCAGCTGGCCGTGGCGGACGACGAGATCGCCCTCCGCCACGGGCCGTTCCACCAGTGCCCGGTCGCCATGCCCGTGACGTTCCGCCCGAAGTCCGCGGCGGCCATCCAGGCCGCCGCCGCACCCAGTGGAGGTACAGCGTGACCACCAGCACCGGTACCGAAGTGACGCTCGAAGCCAGCGGCGGAGCCCGCCTCTACGCACAAGCCGACGAACTGCGCGCGGCCGGCCCCGCCGTCCGCGTCCAGCTGCCCGAGGGCGTGACGGCGTGGTCCGTCACCCGGGGGGACGTCATACGCAAGCTGCTCAGCAGCAACGACGTGTCCAAGGACGCCCGCAAGTCCTGGCCCGGCTACGTCCCCGGCGCCATCCCGTGGCTGTTCTCCTGGGTCGACGTCAAGAGCATGTTCACCTCCGACGGCGCCGACCACCAGCGGCTCAAGCAGCTCATCAGCCGCGCCTTCACCCCGCGCCGGATCGAGGCCATGCGGCCGGTGCTGGAGCGGATCGTCACCGACCTGCTGGACACCCTGGAGGAGCGCGAGCGCAACGCCCCCGGCACCGTCTTCGACCTGCGCGCGGACTACGCCTACCAGGTGCCGACCCGGCTGATATGCGACCTGTTCGGCGTCCCGGAGGACCAGCGCGCGAACATGCTGGGCGTCATCGACCGGGTGCTGACGATGAGCGGGGTCGGCCAGGAGGAGGCCGCCGCCATCAACAACGACATGGGCGCGGCGATGTACCGCCTGGTGGAGACCAAGCGGCACGACCCGGGCGACGACATGACGAGCCTGCTGCTGGGCGCCCACGAGGAGGACGGCGACCGGCTCAGCGAGACCGAGCTGATCTCCACCCTCATCCTGATGATCGGCGCCGGCAGCGAGACCGCGGTCGCGATGATCAGCCACGCGGTCCGCGAGCTCGTCGCGCACCCCGACCAGCTCGCGGCGGCCCAGCGCGAGCCGGCCCGCTGGCTGGACGTCATCGACGAGACGCTGCGGCTGCACCCGCCGATCATGCATATGCCCCTGCGGTACGCGACGGCCGACATCGACCTCGGCGAGGGCGTCGTCATCCGCACCGGCGACGCGATCATCGTCGGCTTCGGCGCCCACGGCCGCGACCCCGGCCAGCACGAGAACCCGCTGGACTTCGACATGGACCGCGAGGACAAGAGCCACCTCGCCTTCGGCTACGGCATGCACTACTGCATGGGCGCCCCGCTGGCCAAGCTGGAGGGCGAGATCGCCATCCCGGCGCTCTTCGCGCGCTTCCCGCACCTGAGCGTCGAGGTCCCGGCCGCCGAGCTGGTGCCGCAGCCGACCTTCATCGGCAACGACATGTCCTACGTCCCGATCCGCCTCAACACCCCAGCCCCCGTGGCGAGTTGACGGCCCCCGCGCTACGCGGGTAGCACCCGCAGGTCACCGCCGTGTGCCCCCGTACGGCCGTACGGGGGCACACGGCGGCGCTACCCGGCCGTCACAGCGCCTCACCGACCGGCGCGGCCAGCACGGGGGCGGCGTCCGCGGTGCGGGCGGCGCGGCGCCGGGCGAGCCGGCCGGACAGCACGTACCCGCCGACCATCAGCGCGAGCACCAGCAGCGTCTCGCCGGTGCCCCACACCCAGGTGGCCGCGCTGACCTCCTTCTGCGGCAGCTTCGGCAGGTTGCCCGGGTCCACGGTGGGGGAGTGCGCGGCCACGTCCGCCTGGTAGGCCTGGTTGCGGGCCGAGCCGTGCAGGAAGGGCGCGACGAACAGCACGCTCAGCGCCAGCACCGCCTCGGCGGCGACGACCGAGGGGAAGGTCCGCAGCAGCAGGACGTGCGCCGGGCGGCGGTCGCCCGCCTCCCGCAGCGCGTCGATCCGCGGGTGCAGCCAGAACTGGTTGAAGGCGCCGAGCAGCAGCAGGGTGCCGAAGATCAGGATCTTCACGCCCAGCACCCGCCCGTACATCGTGGAGAGCAGCTGGGACAGGCCGTCGACGTGCTCCCAGTACAGGAACAGCCCCGACAGGGCGATCGCGGTGACGCAGCTCATCGCGGCGGCGGAGAAGCGGCGTATCGCCGGCGACCAGAAGGCGCCCCGGTCGGCGGGCGCGACCGCGCCGGGCGCGGCGAGCAGCAGCAGCCCGACCAGGCCGCCGGTCCATACGGCGCCGCCGAGCAGGTGCAGCATCCACATGGCGGTCTCGAACGTCGTACGCGACCAGTCGTCGGGCACGGCGTCGGGGAATTTCGTGGTGCCGAGCGCGACGGCCCCGGCGGCGAGCCCGGCCGCCAGCAGCGGACGCCGGGCGGGCCCGGCCGCGTACCGGCGCAGCGTCAGCGGCGCGACCAGGACGGCGCCGGCGAGGACGAGGGTGACTTCGAGGCCCAGCAGCCGCCCGGCGTTGCTGCCGTCGTAGAGCGCGGACCAGGCGGCGGAGTAGTCGTAGCCGCCGTTCTCCGAGGCGCCGTGGGCCAGGTCGGTGAGCACGGCCGGCACCGCCAGCACGCCGAGCACGGCCGCCGCCCGGGCCAGCCGCGCGGTCACCCCGGCGAGCGTGCCCGGCGTGAGCCGCGCAGCCGCGGGGCCGGCGGCCAGCAGGGCGAGGGCGACCAGGCCGGTGAAGCCCATCAGCGTGGCCCAGGTGGTCCATGCCACGGCGCTGTCCTCGAACGGCCCGAGCGGTGTGGAGGGCGCCGCCGCGGCCGTGTACGGCAGCACGTCGGACGGCGGGAGGGGGAGGGGCATGACGGGAAACCCTTGCTCGCGGGGACGAAACGCGGCTTAGGTTAGGCTCACCTAAATTTCCTGGTCAATGTGATCCATCCGACCCCCGGGGCCCTGAACGGAACCGCCCGCGCATCCGTATCCACCGACCCCTCGACACCTTTCCGGCGGCCAACCGGAATGCCGGCCAGGGGTGTTCAGCCCGAGTGCCCGTTACGCGCCCGGCGCGCGGTCCACAGCGGGACGGCCAGCCAGCACACCGCGAACCACACCACCAGCCCCACCGCGAGCCACGCCGCCGTCGAGGACGGCAGCACCAGCCGCAGCACCAGCAGCAGCGCGCAGGTCATCGTGCACAGCAGCAGGAACAGCCCCAGCACCGTCAGCCGGGACGCCCACACCACCGTCTCCGGCTTGAGCCGGCGCCCGGTCAGCAGCCGGTGCATCGCCGCCGGGCTCACCAGCGCGCCCGTGGTCGCCGCGCCGAGGACCACCGTGACCGCGTACAGATGGCGGTCGGTGTCGGACAGCTGCGGGAAGCGCTGCTGGAAGACCACCGTGAGCAGGAAGCCGAACAGGATCTGTACACCGGTCTGCGCCACCCGCAGCTCCTGCAGCAGATCCGCCCAGCGCCGGTCCGCCCGCTCCTCCGGGGTCTCGTCCCGCCCGTGGCCGCCCCTGCCGTCCGGTGCGTGTTCTGTCATGGCCGCTGCTCCTCCTCCGCCGCGATCCCGCCCCGCCTGGAGAATCTGCCCCCGATCGCCCGGCTCATCGGTTCTGCCGCGCCGCAGCTGGTCGAAAGTGTCGGAAGCTCAGGGCATCGCATTGAACCATGATTGAAACTGTCCGAATCTGAGGCAAGCTCCCGCCAATATCCCGCGGCACCCCAGGAATTGCCGCGCGTTTATGAGGGATTATGTGTGAAACCCTTGCGTGCCACCCCACCTGAAGTTACGTTCCACACGCCTTCACCGCCCCAGCCGCCGAAGGGAACCCCGCCGTGGAACTGTCCCGCCGCACATTCACCGCCCTCACCGGCACGGCCGCCGCCGCCCTCGCCCTGCCCGCCGGCACCGCCCACGCCGCACCCGCCGCACCCGCCACGCCCGCCGCACCCGCCGGGGACGCCCACCGCCCCGCCCCCGGCGGCCGGCGCCACACCGTCACCTTCGACAAGTACGCGCTGCTCATCGACGGCCGCCCGGTGCCGCTGTGGTCCGGCGAGGTGCACCCCTTCCGGCTGCCCAGCCCGTCGCTGTGGCTCGACGTCCTGCACAAGATGGCCGCCAACGGCTACAACGCCGTCAGCATCTACGTCGCCTGGAACTTCCACTCACCCGCGCCCGGCAGATACGACTTCACCGGCGTCCGCGACCTCGACCGCTTCCTCGACATGGCCGCCGAAGCGGGCCTGTACGTCATCGCCCGCCCCGGCCCGTACATCAACGCCGAGGTGGACGCGGGCGGTTATCCCGCGTGGCTGGCCACCACCCCCGGCCGGGCCCGCACCAGCGACCCCACCTACCTCGCCCACGCCGACGAATGGCTCACCGCGGTCGACGCGGTGATCGGCCGGCACCTGCACACCAAGGGCGACGGCACCGTCGTGCTCTACCAACTGGAGAACGAATACGCCTCGTTCGTCACCAGCCCCACCGGCACCGACTACATGGCCCACCTCTACGCCAAGGTCCGCGCCGACGGCATCGACGTACCGCTCTTCCACAACGACAAGGGCCGCAACGGCTACTGGGTCCCCGGCGCCTTCGACACCGGCGGCGAGGAGGGCCGCTACCTCTACGCCTTCGACGGCTACCCCTCGCCCACCGGACTGCCCCCGGACTGGGGCTACTTCGGCACCGGCGGCGCCAAGGGCGGCGCCACCGCCAGCCCCGGCACCCCCGGTTTCATGGCCGAGTTCGGCGGCGGCTGGTTCGACCCGTGGGGCGGCGCGGAATTCGGCGGCCTCGGCTACGCCGAATCCCGCAGAACCCGCGACGCGGCCTTCGAGCGCCGCTTCTACCTCACCAACCTCGCCAACGGCATCAAGATCCACAACGTCTACATGACCTTCGGCGGCACCTCCTGGGGCTGGCTGCCCGCCCCGGTCGTCTACACCTCCTACGACTACGGCGCCGCCATCGACGAGGGCCGCGGCCAGACGTCCAAGCTGCTGCCCATGCGGCAGATCGGCTCGATGCTCGCCGCCTTCCCCGACCTCGGCCGACTCGACCGCGCCGAGGACGTCACCGCCACACCCGTCACCGGCGGCGCCGTCCGCGTCTACCACCTCACGAGCCCCGACCGCGGCTCCCACCTGTACTTCCTGCGCAACGACAACTCCACCGACGCCACCTGCACGCTGCCCGTCAGCACCGCCGCCGGCGAGACCACCGCCCAGGTACGGGTGGCCGCCAAGGACATGAAGGTCCTCGCGACCAACCTCTCCCTCGGCCGCCGCGCCCTGCTGTCCACCACCGCCCAGCCCATGTGGCGGGCCACCGGCGACACCCAGGACCTGGCGCTGCTCACCGGCCGCCCCGGCGACCCCGTCGAGACCGTGCTGGCCTGCCGCTCCCGGCCCACCGTCACCGTCACCGAGGGCAGCGCGCAGACCTCGTACGCCTCCGGCACCCTGCGCATCACCGCCACCCTGGCGGGCCTGACCCGTATCCGCATCCAGGGCGGCGGCAGCCCCACCCCGCTGCTGCTGCTCCTGGCCGACGACACCGCCGCCGCCACGCTCTGGCCCCGCACCACCGACGCCGGCCCGCTGCTCGTACGCGGCCCCGCCCTGGTCCGCACCGCCGCCGCCCACGGCGCGAACCTCGACCTCACCGGCGACACCGACACCGCGACGCCGCTCGAAGTGTGGGCGCCGGGCCACGTCAAGCACCTCACCTGGAACGGCCGCCGCACCGACACCCGCACCACCCGCGACGGCAGCCTCGCCGCCACCCGCCCCCTGCCCGGCCCCGCCCCCGTCCACCTGCCCGCCCTCACCGACTGGCGCTACGCCCCGGAGAACCCGGAGTCCGCACCCGGCTACGACGACAGCCGCTGGCGCGTGTGCGACCTCACGACGTCCCACAGCTCCACCAAGCTCCCCGCCGGCCAGCCCACCGTCCTCTACGCCGACGACTACGGCTGCTACTACGGCGACGTCTGGTACCGCGCCACCGTCCAGGCCGGCGAAGCCCTCTCCCTCACCTACCAGGGCGGCACCCTCGGCCTCCTCATGGCCTGGTGGGACGGCACCCCGCTCGGCACCCACCAGCTCCCCACCCCCGCCAAGTCCGAGGACACCGTGGCCAGCTGGACCGCCACCGCCGACTTCACCGTCCCCGCGAACCTGCGCGGCCCCGGCCCGCACACCGTCGCCGTCCTCGTCCGCCCCATGGCCCACGCGGAGGACGGCGGCGCCAACGACGCCTTCAAGGCCGCCCGCGGCCTGCTCTCCGCCACCCTCGACGGCACCCCGCCCACCTGGCGCATCCAGGGCGCCCCCGCCCCCGACCCCGTCCGCGGCATCCTCAACACCGGCGGCCTCCACGGCGAACGCGCCGGCTGGCACCTGCCCGGCTACCCCGACCACCACTGGCAGCGCGTCTCCGCCCCCCACACCCAGACCCGCCAGGGCGTCACCTGGTACCGCACGCAGTTCACCCTCGACATCGCCCCCACCACCGACGCCTCGATCGCCCTCACCCTCACCGACGACCCCACCCGCGCCTACCGCGCGCAGATCTTCCTCAACGGCTGGAACCTCGGCCAATACGCCAACGACGTCGGCCCCCAGCACACCTTCCCCCTCCCCAACGGCATCCTCCGCACCACCTCCACCAACACCCTCGCCCTCGCCCTCCTCTCCACCCCCACCACCCCCTCCGGCCTCCCCACCCCCACCCTGACCCTCCTCCACACCACGGAGGGCGGCGTCCCGGTCCACACCGTCCCGTCCCCGAGCTACCGCGGCTGAACAGGTCAGGCCCACCGGAACGGACAGAAGCCCCACGGCCGGAAGTCCACGGCGCATCGGAACCGCCGGAAGGTGAACGGCGGGAAAGTCGCCAACGGACGTAGGGAGGGGTTGATTCGGGGGGTGCCCCCGCAGGACTGCGCACGACAAGAGGCCACCGAATGCGGGGTCAGGTCATGGTGCGCAGTCCGAGGAGGTACCCCCCGAAGCGGCCCCGACCCCACCCCCCGGCAGCACGCGCACCCTAGCGACGAGCTACCGAGCCGCCTCCACCCGCCCGGTCACCGCCCCGAACCCCACCCGAGTCCCACCCGCCCCCGGCGCAACCCCGGTGATCGTGACCTCGTCCCCGTCCGCCAGAAACCCACCCCCACCCCCGTACAACTCGATGAGCGCCCCCACCTCATCCGCCCCCGCCCCACTCACCGTCCCAGAGCCGAACAAATCCCCCGCCCTCAAACTCGCCCCGTTCACCGTCATATGCGCCACCATCTGCGCATACGTCCAATACATCGCCGCGAACGGCGGTCGCGCCACCACCACCCCGTTCACCGCCAGCTCCAACCGCACGTCCAACCCGCACCCCGGCGTAACCCCCGCATCGTCCAGGTACGGCAACAGCGCCGCATCCCGCCCCGGCGGAGCCACCCGCGCATGCGCCAACGCATCCAGCGGCACCACCCACGGCGACACCGACGTCGCGAACGACTTCCCGAGGAACGGCCCGAGCGGCACGTACTCCCACGCCTGGATGTCCCGCGCGGACCAGTCGTTGAGCAGGCACACCCCGAAGACGTGCTCATCCGCCTCGCCCATCGGCACCCGCGACCCCTGCTCCGTGGGCCCCCCGACGACGAAGCCCAGCTCCACCTCCACGTCCAGCCGCAGCGACGGCCCGTACGAGGGCGCGTCCTCGCCCGGCAGCCGCCGCTGCCCGCACGGCCGTACGACCGGCGTACCGGACACCACGACGGTCCCGGCCCGCCCGTGGTAGCCCACCGGCAGGTGCTTCCAGTTCGCGGGCAGCGGATCCGCCCCGGGGCGGAAGATCCGGCCGACGTTCGCGGCATGGTGCTCGGAGGCGTAGAAGTCGACGTAGTCGGCGACCTCGAACGGCAGATGCAAGGTCACCGCGTCGAGCGGCACGAGCAGCGGCCGTACCGCCTCCCGGTGCGCCGGCTCGGTGAGCCACGAGGTGAGCGCCGCCCGCACCCGCGTCCACGCCGGCCGCCCCGCCGCGAGCAGCGGGTTGAGTACCGGCGCCCCCAGCAGCCGCGCCACCTCCGCCGGCGCCCCCAGCGCCCGCGCCGCGGCACCGGCGTCCAGGACGTGCCCGCCGTACCGCACCCCCAGCCGCGGCGCCGGGTCCCCGGCGGTCGTGAACACCCCGTACGGAAGGTTGTGCGGCCCGAACGGATCGTCGTGCGGTACGGCGAAGGGGTCCGCCGCGGGGGCGGGACCAGGGCTCTCGGCGGAAGGCGCGGCGCTCAACGGACCTCCAGGAAGGCGGCGGCGTGACCGCCCCGAGACTACCCAGCCGCCGGGTTTGGAGCTGCCCGCAGGTCAAACGTAAAGTTCCCCCCAAAGGCGGACCCGGCGGACACGGAGAGCAGCAGCGGCATGACGGCGACCACGCACGGCGCACCAGCACCCGGCACGAACGCGCAGTCGCTCACGGCCGCCGAAGAGACAGCTCCCACCGTGCAGACGGCCCCCGCCGAGGACAAAGCTCCCACCGGGCAGACAGCTCCCGGCGCGGACACACCCCCCGGGATCGACCCGGCCCGGATGGAAATCTGCCTCTCCGTGCTCGCCGAGCTCGACGCCCTCCCCGTCGACCACCCCGACGCGATCGCCGTGCGCCGCGCCACCGCCGGCATCTACCGCACGGTCAAGCAGCGCCGCAGGCAGGAGCGCCGGGCGGCCAAGACCGAGAACGACCGCCGGGTCACCGAGGCCACCGCCACCGGCGCCGCCGACCGTATCGACGACGAGACCCGCGGCATCCACCTCGCGCCCTCCGTCAGCACCGAGATCGCGGGCATCCTGGAGCGCCCCCGCTCCTGCTACGTGTGCAAGACCCGCTACGTCCAAGTCGACGCCTTCTACCACCAGCTGTGCCCGGACTGCGCGCGGGAGAACCGGGCCCGCAGGGACGCCCGCACCGACCTCACCGGCCGCCGCGCGCTGCTCACCGGCGGGCGCGCCAAGATCGGCATGTACATCGCGCTGCGGCTGCTGCGCGACGGCGCCCACACCACCGTCACCACCCGCTTCCCCCACGACGCCGTCCGCCGCTTCACAGCGATGCCGGACAGCGCCGAGTGGATACACCGGCTCAAGATCGTCGGCATCGACCTGCGCGACCCGGCCCAGGTGGTCGCCCTCGCCGACTCGGTCGCCGCCGAGGGCCCGCTGGACATCCTGATCAACAACGCCGCCCAGACCGTACGCCGCTCCGCCGCCGCCTACCGCGAGCTCGTCACCGCCGAGGGCGCCCCGCTGCCGGCCGGCGAGCTGCCCGCGACCGAGGTCTTCGGCGCCTTCGGCAGCGGCGCCCGCACCGCCGCCGCACTGCCCGCGCCCCGCCGCGGCGAGCCCGCCCTCACCGCGCAGGACGTCACCGGCCTCGCGCTGGTGACCGGCTCCGCCAGCCCCGCCAGGATCGCGGCCGGCACCGCGATCGACGCCGGCGGCCTGGTCCCGGACCTCGACCCGACCAACACCTGGATCCAGACCGTCGGCGAGGTCGACCCGGTGGAGCTGCTGGAGGTCCAGCTCTGCAACGTCACCGCGCCCTTCATACTCGTCAGCCGGCTGCGGCCGGCGATGGCCGCCTCGCCGGCCCGGCGCAAGTACGTCGTGAACGTCTCCGCGATGGAGGGCCAGTTCTCCCGCGGCTACAAGGGCGCCGGCCACCCGCACACCAACATGGCCAAGGCCGCCCTCAACATGCTGACCCGCACCAGCGCGCAGGAGATGCTGGAGAGCGACGGCATCCTGATGACCGCCGTGGACACCGGCTGGATCACCGACGAGCGCCCCCACCCGGACAAGATCCGGCTCGCCGCCGAGGGCTTCCACGCGCCCCTCGACCTCGTCGACGGCGCGGCCCGCGTCTACGACCCGATCGTGCGCGGCGAACAGGGCGAGGACCTGTACGGCTGCTTCCTGAAGGACTACGCCCCCGCCGCCTGGTGACGGCACCGCCCCGGGCGGAAAACCGATCGACCGCCCGGTACGGTCCGGGCCACGATCTCCGGCATGAGCGGCGACGGCGACCACGGCGACCACGACCACGACGGCGGCAGCGGCCGGCGGACACGGACGGACGGCTTCGGCGGGGGAGAGCCCGCCCCGCCGGCGCGCGGCGTGCGCACCCCGTGGGAGGCGCTGCCCCCGGACGTACGCGCGGCCGTCGAGAGCCGGCTCGGCTCCCCGGTCCTCGTGGCCGCGACGCAGCCCGCGGGCTTCTCGCCCGGCGTCGCCGCCCGGCTGCGCCTCGCCGACGGGCGGCGGGCCTTCGTCAAGGCGGTCAGCGCCGCCCAGAACCCCGAGAGCCCCCGCCTCCACCGCGACGAGGCCCGTATCGCCGGGGCGCTCACCGCCGCCGTCCCCGCGCCGCGGCTGCTCGCCGCCATCGAGGCCGACGGCTGGGTGGCGCTGCTCTTCGAGGACGTCGAGGGTCGGCATCCGGCGCAGCCCTGGGTGCCGCACGAGCTGGACCTGGTGCTGCGCACCGTCGCCGAGCTGGCCCGACTGCTCACCCCGAGCCCGGTGGCCGCGCCGCCGGTCGCGGGCAAGGACGGCGCCTTCCGCGGCTGGCGCACCCTCGCCGCCGACCACGCCGCCGGCACCGACGACCTCGCCGGGCTCGACCCGTGGGCGGCGCGGCAGCTGGACGCGCTCGCCGCGCTGGAGGCCGGCTGGGCGGAGGGCGCCGCCGGCGACACCCTCGCGCACGCCGACCTGCGGGCCGACAACCTGCTGATCACGCCGGAGGGCCGGGTCGTGGTCGTCGACTGGCCGTGGGCGTGCCTGGCCGCGCCCTGGTACGACCTGGTCCTGCTGCTGCCGAGCGTGCGCATGCAGGGCGGCCCGCCGCCGCAGTCGCTCTTCGTGCGGCACCCGGTCGCCGACCCCGGCGCCGTGACCTCGCTCGTCGCCGCCGTCGCCGGCTTCTTCCTCGGCAACGCCCGCCGCCCCGCCCCGCCGGGGCTGCCGACGCTGCGGCCCTTCCAGGCCGGGCAGGGGCGGGCCGCGCTGGCATGGCTGCGCAGCCGGCTCGACGACTGAGCCGCGCCGGGCGCCGGGCCGGCGCCGGGGTGCCGAGCCGCCGGGCGGCGCCTACCCTCACGGTGTGGGCCTGTTCGTGATCGTGCGCCATACGCCGCTGGCGCCCGCCGAGGCGTGGCGGCTGCTGACCGACTGGGAGCGGCACACCGGGACGGTGCCGCTGACCCGGGTCGGCGCCGACACGCTCCCGCCGACCGGCGTCGGCACGGTCGTCGTCGCCCGTACGGGCGTGGGCCGCGCCGCGTTCGCCGACCCGATGCGGGTCGCGGTGTGGGAACCGCCCGGCGACGGGCGCCCCGGGCGGTGCCGGCTGGAGAAGCTGGGCCGGGTCGTCACCGGCTGGGCCGAGATCGACGTCCACCCGCACGGCACCGGCACGGCGGTGCGCTGGCGCGAGGAGGCCAGGGTGCGCGGCCTGCCCCGTACCGCCGACGCGGCCACCGCGTACGTCGGGCGGCGGGTGTTCGGTCGGGTCGTGGACACGCTGCTCGCGGGCGGCGACCGATGAGTTCGGGGCCGCCGACCGGTCCACCCCGGCGAGACCTGCCCCGTACGGACCCCGAGTGGAGGCGGACAGCATGCCCGGCCAGATCTTCATCAACCTGCCCGTGAAGGACCTGCCGCGCTCCATCGCCTTCTTCGAGCGCATCGGCTTCGTCTTCGCGCCGGACCTCACCGACGAGCGCTCCGGCTGCATGGTCTTCGGCGACGGCAACTACGTGATGCTCCTGACGGAGCCCTTCTTCACGTCCTTCACCGGCCGCCCGGTCCCGGACACCGCCACCACCACGGAGGCGATCATCGCCGTGGCGCAGGACACCGCGGCGGACGTGGACCGTATCGGCGACGCCGCCCTCGCCGCGGGCGCCCGCCCCGCACCGCTCACGGACGAGGCGAGCCCCATGCACACCCGCAGCTTCTACGACCCGGACGGGCACCACTGGGAGATCTTCTTCCTCGCCGACAGGTAGCCCCCCCGCCGGCTCAGCGCGGCGGGGGAGCAGCGGTGCTGTCGCGGACGACCAGTTCGCTCGCGACCTCCACCCGGGTCGAGGCCGGGCGTTCGCCGCCGAGGAGCTGGAGGACCATGCCCGCGGCCAGCGCCGCCATGTCGGCCAGCGGGGTGCGGACGGTGGTCAGCCGCGGGGTCACCCACTCGGCGAACGCCAGGTCGTCGAAGCCGACCACGCTCACGTCCTGCGGCACGCGCAGCCCCAGCGTCGCCGCCGCGCGGTAGGTGCTGAGGGCCTGCTGGTCGCTGCCGGCGAAGACCGCGGTCGGCGGGTCCGGCAGCCGCAGCAGGTCCAGGGCGTGGTGGTAGGCGGGCTCGTTGCTGAAGTCGCCGTAGCGGACGAGCGCGGGGTCGAAGGGCAGGCCCGCCTCCTCCAGGGCCGAGCGGTAGCCGTCGATCCGGGCCCGGGAGGCGAGCCGGTGCGGCGGGCCGCCGATCACCGCGATCCTGCGGTGGCCGAGGCCGACCAGATGCCGGGTCGCGGCGAGCCCGCCGGGCCAGTTGGTCGCGCCCACCCACGGCACGCCGGGCGGCGGCTCCTCGGCGGGGGCGATCAGCGCGAAGGGGATGCCGAGCCGGCGCAGCTCCTCGTGCTGGCGCAGGTCCAGCTCGGGGACGACCAGGATCGCGCCGAGCGTGCGCCGCGCGGCGAGCGCGTCCAGCCAGCGCCGGGCGATGCTGCCGCGGCCGTGCGCGGCGGAGACCACCAGGCCGAGCCCCGCGGCGTCCAGCGCCTCCTCCGCGCCGCGGATCAGCTCGGTGGCCCAGGCGCCGTCGATCTCGTCCACGACGAAGTCGATGAGCCCGCCGGCCGCCAGCGCGGTCGCGGCGGGACCGCTCCTGGCCGGGTAGCCGTGCTGCGCCAGCAGCCGCTGCACCTTGGCCCGGGTGCGGGCGGCGACGTCCGAGCGGTCGTGCAGCACCTTGGACACGGTGGACACCGACACGCCCGCCTCCGCGGCGATCACCGCGAGCGTCTTCCCCTCGGGGCGGGTCCTCGCGTCGGGGCGGGACTTGCCCTCGGAGCGGCCCGTGCCCTCGGGAGGGGTCGTGCCCTCGGGACGGGGACGGTCGCCCGTGCCGGCCATCTCCACGCCTCCTCTTCCGCCGCGCCCCCTGCGCGCCCCCGCGAAACTATCCCGCCGCGGCCCCGCCCCGCGTGCCCGGGTACGTACGGGCGAGCCGCCCGCGCCGCCCCCTTGCCGCGAGGCGCGCCCCGAAGCCCCCCGCCCGACGCCGGGGTGGCGTGCCGTGGCGGGGTGCGGCGCCCTTCCGGCGGGCGGCGGGACACGGGGGCCGGGTCGTTGACCCCGCCGTATTTGTCTGCTTATGGTCGGGTCCGCCGACCCCCGAGGAGCCCGTATGCCGAACGGCCCGTCCCGTCGCTCGCTGCTCACCGCCGCAGGTCTCGGCGCCCTCGGAGCGCTCGGCGGCGCGGGGGGCGCCAGGGCCGCCGACGACCCCGGGCCCGCCGCCTTCGCCTCGCCGCAGCTGACGCCGTACGTGGACGAGCTGCCCGTGCCGCCCGTCCTCACCGGCGACCGGACGCTGGTCATGGCCCCCGCGACCCACCGCTTCCACCGCGACCTCGGCATCGCGCCGACCTGGTCGTACGGCGGGCAGCCCTACTACGGGCCGACGATCGAGGCACGGCGCGACGAGCCGCTGTCGCTGACCTTCGACAACGCCTTCGGCGACCACCTGTTCGCCGCCGACATCGACCCGAGCCTCATGGGCGCCTCCGAGCTGGACCGCACCCGCCCCCGCACCGCCGTCCACCTGCACGGCGCGATCACCCCGCCCGCGGCCGACGGCCACCCCGAGGACACGTACCGCCCCGGCGGCACGATGACGTACCGGCACCCGAACGGGCAGCAGGCGGCGCACCTCTGGTACCACGACCACGCCATGGGCATCACCCGGCTCAACGCGGTCGCCGGCCTCGCCGGCCAGTACCTGCTGCGCGACGCGTACGACACCGGCGCCGCCGGCAACCCGCTCGGCCTGCCCGCCGGCGAGTTCGAGCTGCCCCTCACCCTCGCCGACCGCCGCTTCCACGCCGACGGCTCGCTGAACTTCCGCACCTCGCCGGCCGTGCCGCAGGGCCGCTGGGAGGGCAGCATGCTCGGCGACACCATGACCGTCAACGGCGTCGTCGCCCCGTATGTGAAGGTCGCCCGCGGCTGCTACCGGCTGCGGGTGCTCAACGCCTCCAACGCCCGCGGCTACCGGCTCTCCTTCTCCGGCGCCTCGGGGGCCGCCGGCTCCTCCGGCCCCTCGGGCTCCGCCGGCAAGATGCCGTTCTGGGTCGTCGGCACCGACGGCGGCCTGCTGGATGCGCCGGTCCGCACCACCTCTGTGCGCCTCACCCCCGGCGAACGCCTCGACCTCGTCGTGGACTTCGGCGGACTCGGCGCCGGCGAGCACATCGACCTGACCAACGACCTCCAGGAAGCCCCCGAGGTCGTCGCCGCGACCGGCGTCACCCCCGTCACCGACGTCCTGCGCTTCATCGGCACCGGCACCCCCGGCTTCGCCGCGCCCCCGCCGCCCCGGCTGCGCGGCGGCGCCCGCGAACCCGCCCCGCTGCCCGCCCTGCCCACCACCTTCGACCGCCGCCGCGTCATCACCCTGACCCCGGCCCGCGTCCCCGGCTACCCGCCCGCCGGCATGACGATGAACAACATGCTCTACGACAACACGCCCATCCTCGCCCCGCGCCAGGGCACGTCCGAGCTGTGGGAGTTCGTCAACATCTCCCCGCAGGCCCACCCCATGCACCTGCACCTGGTGCACATGCGCATCGTCGGCCGGCAGCGCGTCGACCTGGAGTCGTACGTCAAGGCCAACCCGCGCCCGGCCGCCGGCACCGCCTGGACGCCGGCCCCCGACGCGTACCTGGTCGGCGCCGTGCAGCCGCCGGAGGCGTGGGAGGCGGGCGTCAAGGACACGGTGGCGTGCCCGCCGGCCACCGTCACCCGCGTCCTGGTCCGCTTCCCCGACGCCGCCGAGCTCGGCTTTGACCCGGACGCCGCCTTCACCGCGCTGGACGGCTCACCGCTCCAGGGCTACGTCTGGCACTGCCACATCCTCGACCACGAGGACGACTGCATGATGGCCCGCTACCGGGTCACCGTCTGACCCCTCCCGGCCCGCCGATTGCCCGGTGCCGGGGCCCGCAGCATCCTGGAGGTATGACCTCCGCGCACGCAGAAGAGGTACGGGCCTGGGCCGTCGGCACGCCGGGGCCGGTCGCGAGCGGGCCACTGGAGCCGGTGCGCCGCACGGTCGGGGCGCCGGGCCCGGGCGAGGTCCTGGTCGAGGTCGAGGCGTGCGGGGTGTGCCGCACCGACCTGCACCTGGCCGAGGGCGACCTGCCGCCGCACCGCCCCGCCACCGTGCCCGGCCACGAGATCGTCGGCCGGGTGCTCGCCGCCGGCGAGGGCGTCACCCGCTTCGCGCCGGGCGACCGGGTCGGCGGCGCCTGGCTGCGCGGCACGTGCGGCACCTGCCGCTACTGCCGCTCGGGCCGTGAGAACCTGTGCCCGTACTCCGTCTACACCGGCTGGGACGCCGACGGCGGCTTCGCCGAGCGCACCCTGCTTCCCGCCGACTACGCCTACCCGCTGCCGCCCGACGCCGACCCGGCGGAGCTGGCGCCGCTGCTGTGCGCCGGCATCATCGGCTTCCGCGCCCTGCGCCGCAGCGCCCTGCCGCCCGGCGGCCGGCTCGGCATCTACGGCTTCGGCGCCTCCGCCCACCTCGCCGCCCAGGTGGCCCTCGCCGACGGCGCCACCGTCCACGTCCTGACCCGCGCCCAGGCCGCCCGCGACCTCGCCCTCTCCCTCGGCGCGGCCTCCGCCCGCGACGCCTACGACGCCCCGCCCGAGCCCCTGGACTCCGCGATCCTCTTCGCGCCGGTCGGCGACCTCGTCCCCGTCGCCCTCGAAGCCCTCGACCGCGGCGGCACCCTCGCGATCGCCGGCATCCACCTCACCGACATCCCCGCCCTGACCTACGCCGACCACCTCTTCCAGGAGCGCGACCTGCGCAGCGTCACCTCCAACACCCGCGCCGACGGCACGGACTTCCTCACCACCGCCACCCGCATCCCCCTCCACCCCACGATCACCCGCTACCCCCTCACCGCCGCCCCGGAAGCCCTCCACGACCTCGCCACCGACCACATCAACGGCGCGGCCGTCCTGATCCCCTGACCCGCCCTCACGCCGTGACCCCGCACCCCGCGTGACGGGGCTGCGGGGTCATTCGGGAGCGGCTCAGCTCGCCACGGCGAACCGGCCAGTGACGGAGTGCAGAGACCGGCGGGCTCCATGCGGGTCGGGCCGTGTGCCGGCTCGCTCGCGCTGGTGGGCTCCGATATCACCTCGGCGGCTTGCGCCCAGTGGACGGAAGCGTCCTGCCCGCCGCTGATGATCGGCGAAGGGCTGAGGGAAAAGGTGAGGACAAGCAGGGTGATGAGCATAGGACTCTGGGCTCCATAGTGCGTACTGCGCGCGAGGTTCTGCGTAGTAAATGCGTGCCTCGCACGGCGATTGGGTAAGCACTATAAGGTGATCGCCCGGTGTCTGTCCGTCACGCTGGTCGATCTTGACTTGCGCATGGTATGCGCGTCACCTGCCGCTTCTGACGGTTGATCAGGTGGAGGCTATCCGGCGCAGCCGGCGAAGGGTGAGCGCGGCCATTGGAGAGTGGAGCCTCATCTGGATCGTGTGAGCTACGCGCAAGTGTCGTTCTGCCTCATCGTACTGATGGGCTTCCGCATGCCAGTCGGCGAGTGCTGTGTGGGCATTCGCCTCGTGCTCCGACGCCCCGATGCGCTGAGCGAGAAGCAGTGCGGCGGACAACCGTTCGGCGGCGTTGGGCATGCGCCCCGCGTGAAGTTCGGCCAGGCCGATTCCCTGGAGGGCCTCGACCTCTTCCTGGCCTGCGCCGATGGACTGGGCCACCGCCAGCGCGGCGGTGTGGTGGGCCACGGACTCATCGTCCCGGGACGCGCCTCTGAAGGCGGTGCCGATGGTGTTGAGGGCAGCCGCCTCTCCGCGTCGGCTGCCGATCTGCCGGAAGACGGCAAGCGCCTCGCGGCACATGTCGAGGGCGGGCGCCAACTGCTCCGGCAGGGGCATCACCCCGGCCAGGTTGAGGCGGGCGACGGCCACCTCGTGGCGACTGCCCGCGCGGTGGAAGAGGTCCAGGGCGCGATGGAAGGCCGTGCGAGCGAGTTCGGGCTCAAGGAGGAGATGGTGCAGATTGCCCAGATTGTTGAGTGCCTGCGCCTCGCCCCGAAGGTCCCGGGTCCCCGCAAACCCTGCCAATGCCTCGCGGAACTGCTGCATCGCCGGCGCGTGCTCGCCCAAGTGCAGCTGGTCGATGCCCAGATTGTTATGGTAGCGGGCAATATTGTACGGGTCGCCGAGCTGCTCCCCCAGGCTGAGCGCCTGCCGGTGCAGATCCCGGGCCTCGGCGTACTGCCCGAGGTTCCAGCGCACCAGCCCTGCCGCGGACAGCGCCTCCGCCTCGGCCGCCCGGTCACCGGCGGCGGCTGCCGCGATCCGGGCCTGCTCGGCACTCCGGCCGGCCGGTTCGTAGCGGCCGGTCTGGGTCTGCACCACCACCAGCGCCAGCAACGCGTGCGCTTCTGCCGAGAGCTCACCCGTCGAACGCCACCATGCGGCGGCGTTCGTGTGCATGTTCTCCGCTTCCGCCCAGCGTCCCTCGGCGTCGAGGTACGAAGCCGCGTGGTGCGCCAGGCGTGCTGCCTGCCGACGCTCCCCTCGCCCCCGCAGATGGAGCTCGGCCGCGACGAGGGCGTCGGCTTCGCGCTGGAGCCATTCCCGTATCTGGCTCTCGTCGGCCCATGGCGGCGCCGGCCAGGCGGATTCAAGGGGTTCGAGATCGGGCCGCAGACGGCGGCTGAAGAGCGCCCGGTCGGCGGTCGCCGTGGCGCTCACGTAGTAACCGGCCAGCCGGTCGAGCGCCGACCGGCGCTCCTCCGGTGGCTCCTGGTTCACCAGGAAACGCGCGTAGACGGCCAGGAGGTCATGGAGCTCGTACCGTTCGGGTGCCGGCTCGGTGATGAGATGGAAATCGTGCAACGCCTCCAGCACCCGTTCCGCCTCCACGGGGCTCAGGCCGGCGAGCGCTGCGGTGGAGTGCGCGCAGAAGGTGGGCGCGAAGTGCAAGCCGAGCAGGCGGAAGACCCGGCGGTGCGTCGGCGGGAGGTCGTCGTAGGACCCGGCGAATGCGTGGGTCAGTTCCTTCTGCCCGTCCCGGATCTCGGCGAGCCTGCCTCCAGGGCTGCGGGAGAGCTTTGCGACCAGGCGGGAGGCGGTCCAGGTGGGGTGCGACCGAAGGCGGGCAGCGGTGAGTTCCAGGGCGAGCGGCAGGTAGCCGCTCAGCCGGGCCAGCGCGGTCACGTCGGCGGGGTCGTGCGTCCTGCCGTCGTTGGCGAGCGTGGTGAACAGCGTCTCGGCATCCGCGGGCGGGAGTACGTCGAGCGTGAGGTGCCGGACGCCCGGCAGCCCGGTGAGGCGGCGTCTGCTGGTGACGATCACGAGCGACTGCGAGTCCCCCGGTAACAGTGGCCGCACCTGCTCGGGCCCCGCCGCGTCGTCCAGCACGACGAGAGCGCGCCGACCGCCCAGTACCGTGCGCCACACGGCGGCGAGAGCGTCTTCGTCGTGCGGCAGCGTCTCGGCCGGCACCCCCAGCCGCCGCAGCAGTACGGTCATGGCAGCGTGCGGGGACAGCGGGGCCCGGCCGGAGTGAGCCTGGAGGTTGATGTAGACCTGTGCCGGATAGCGCTCACCCAGCCGCCGCGCCGCATGCAGTGCCAACTGCGTCTTGCCGACGCCCGGCATACCGGTGACCGTCTGGAGCGCCACCACCCCCGGCTCCGGCGCGCGCAGCGCCCGCAGTTCCGTCGCCCGGCCGATGAGGACGGGGCTGTGCGCCGGGAGGGTGTTGGGCGCGGTCTCCGCCGGTGCCGGGGAGCGATGCGCCAGCAGCTCGCCGGCCGGGGCCCGGCGGAGGATGCCGTGGTAGACGCGCACCAGCGCCTCGCCGGGCTCGGCGCCGTGGACCCGCAGCCGCCGCCGCAGCGTCTCGTACGCCCGCAGCGCCTCGGACTGGCGGCCCGCCCCGTACGCGGCGGTCAGCAGGAGCGCCGCGACCGTCTCGTCCTCGGGGTGCTGCTCGGCGAGGTCCGCGAGGTCCGCGCGTGCCTCGGCGAAGCGGCCGGCGCGCATGACGACCTCCGCCCGCAGCACCCTCGCCCCCAGCTGCGCTTCTGCCAGCCGGCGTCTGACCTGCTCGCTCCACAGTCCCGTGAAGCCGGTGAGCGGTGTGCCGCGCCACAGCGACTCGGCCTGCCGCAGCAGTTCCAGCGCCTGGGCGTCGTCACCGCCGGCCGCGAGGGCGCGGGCCTGCGCGGTGAGGCGCTCGTAGCGGTGGTGGTCGACCGCGTCCGGTTCGACGTCGAGCCGGTAGGCATGCGCCAGGTGCGGTACGCGGTCGCGTCCGAGCTTGTCGCGGATCCGGGTCGCGTAGGAATGCAGGGACGCATGGGGCTTGTTGGGCGGGGAGTCGTCCCACAGCCGGTCGGCGAGCGTGTCGAGCGGCACCGAACGGCCGACGTCCATCGCGAGGGCGGCCAGCAGGTGGGTCGCCTTGGCGGCGCCGGACATACGGCAGTGGCCGTCGACCCACAGTTCCACCGGGCCGAGGACCCGGATGTCGATGTCCACCAGCACGCTCCTCACGCCGGTACACACCCTGGGAGTCAAGAGTGACACGCCGTCAACTTCGAGCAATAGGGTCACTCGAACGTGGAAAATGATTGGCCGAATCGTTTCTTACTTTGTCGTTACCGGTCTTTCATGGTCGAGAACGGGCTTTTGTGGTGCGCGCAGGTCCGAGCGGGTATTGGCCACCCCGTTGGATGGGCGCGGTGACACGGCGTCGGGACGCACCAGGAGGCAGACGTGGACCAGGCGCCCATCCATGAGCCGGAGCCCACCGCGGGCGGCGACACCCTCCCCGCCGCGGAAACGGCCCCCCGCAACGCCACCCGCAACGCCGTCTCCGGCGCCACCGTGAGCGGCCCCGTCGTCCAGGCCGGCAGCGTCACCGGCGGCATCCACCTGCACGAATACCGTACGCAAGGCCCGCCGCACGCCTCCGCCTCCCCGGTGCCGCGACAACTCATACCGCCCCCCGCGCACTTCACCGACCGGGTAGCCGACCTGGTGGCGCTGGACGCACTGCGCAGCGCGGGCGGCGGCAGCGGCGCACCGCTCGTCGTGGTCACCGGAGCGGCCGGTGTCGGCAAGACGGCGCTGGCGGTGACCTGGCTGCACCACGGGGTCGGCGACTATCCCGACGGCCAGCTCTACGTCGACCTGCGCGGGCACGCGGACGACGGCGATCCCGTACCGCCCGACGCCGTGCTCGGGCGGTTCCTGCGCGGCTTCGGGGTCGACCGGCTGCCCGCAGAACTCGCCGAGATGGCAGCGTTATGGCGCACGGTCACCGCGGGCCTGCGGGTCGCCGTCCTGCTCGACAACGCTCTGAGCGCCGCACAGGTCCTCCCGCTGGTGCCTGCGTCGCCCGGCTCCCTGGTCGTCGTGACCAGCCGCAACCGGCTGCCGGGCCTCGGTGTCCACGGAGCGCGCTTCCACCACCTCGACGTCCTTCCCCCCGCGGCCACCGTGGAACTGCTCGGCAGACGACTCGGGGAGGAACGCGCGGCGCGCGAGGAGGAGGCGGTGGCCTCGATCGCCCGGCTGTGCGCGGGGTTGCCGCTCGCCGTGTGCGTGGCCGCCGCCCGGATCGCCGCCCGGCCGCGCCAGTCGCTGACCGCCTTCGTCGCGGCGATGAGCCGGGACGGTGACCGGCTGGCGAGCCTCAGGGCCGGCCGGGACCTCGCCGTGCAGACGGTGCTCGACGGGGCTTACGGAGCACTGGCCGTCGACGTGGCGGCCGGATACCGGCAGTTGGGGCTGCTGCCGGTGACCGACTTCGGTGCCGGGATCGCGGCAGCGGCCTGCGATCTGCCCTCCGCGGCGGCGCGGGAGCTGGTCGACGAACTGGTCGACGTCAGCCTGCTCGAAGAGCTGGGGCCCGACCGCTACCGCTTCCATGACCTGATCCGGCTGCACGCCGCGCAGCGGGCGGCGGCCGAGGACACCGAGGCGGTCCGCGCGACGACCGTGCGCCGCGCCCTCGACTGGTACCTGTGGACGGCCACCGAGGCGCGGGCGCTGCTGGCACCGGCCCATGTCCGGCTGCGCCGCGACTATGTGCGCATACCCGAGGAGGAGCCCCCCTTCGACAGCCCCGCCGGCGCGCTCGCCTGGCTCGACGCGGAGCGCCTGCACCTGATGGCGGCCGTCCACACGGCCATCGGGTTCGGCTTCGACGACACCGCCTGGCAGATCGTCGACAGCATGCAGCCGCTCTGGGTCAGGCTGCGCCCCGCGGAGATGTGGGTCGAGGCACACCGGCTGGGCCTGGCCGCGGCAGACCGCGCGGGGCGGCCGACGGCGGTCATGCAGATGCTGACCACCGGCGGGGGAGGGCTGTGCAACGCCGGGCTGTTCGACGAGGCGGCGCAGTGGTTCGGCCGCGCGCTGAGCCTCGGCGAGGAGACCGGCGACCGGAGGGCGCAGTCGCAGGCCCTGCACGGGCTGGGCCAGGCGCACCAGTTCGGCGGCCGGCCGGAGAGCGCGGCGGCCTACTACCGCCACGCCCTCGCTTTGCGCGAGGCCATCGGATACACCCGGGGCGCCGCGCTGTCCCGGCTGTCGCTGGGCCAGTTGGCGCTCGACGCCGGCTCACCGCGGGAAGCGGTGGACCTGCTGACCCGCGCCCGTGCCGACCTGCTGGCCGTACCCGACCCGTACGACGCGGCGCGTGCCCTGGCCTTCCTCGGCGTCGCCCACGCCACCGGGCCCGAGGCCGACATCGCGCTCTCCGAGTGGGAGCTGGGCCAGGCACTGAGCGAACTCGACGCGTGCGGTGCCGTCGGCTGGCAGGCCCGGGTCCTGGAGATGCAGGGCGTGAACGCCGAGGAACGCGGCGACTACGGGCGGGCCAGGGACTGCTACCGGCAGTCCCTGGCCCGCTACGGGCCGATCAGCCCCCGGGACGCCCACCGGCTCGGCGAACGGCTACGGGGCCTCGACGAGCGCTGAGCGCTCCGGGACGGGGGCGCGGGTCACAGGGCCAGCTCCCCGGCGTGCAGGGCGACCGGCTCCGTCACCGGTGGGAAAGCCGGCTCGCCCAGACCCAGCAGCCGGTACATCAGCCTGCGCGTCCGCAGCCCGAAGCGGCCGGGCTCGGAGGAGATGCGGCGCGCGATCCTGCGGTATTCGCGCCTGGGGTAGTGGGCGGCGGCGTAGGCCAGCTGGTCGGCCAGCGGCCAGGTGGGGCTGAGCGCGGGCGCGGCCAGCGCCATGTCGACACCCGGCGAGGCCGGGTTCGCGTCCGCGTACGGGTAACGGGCCAGCAGGATGGGCGCGTCGGTCATCGTCGCGTACAGGGTGACCGAGCTGAAATCCCCGACCACCAGGTCGGCGGCCACGAGCACCGCCCGCCAGTCGGCCTCCGGGGGTACGACCAGCACGCCCGCCCTGCTGCAGTCGGCGAGCCACGAGCGCACCCGCAGACGGCTGTGACGGGCGAGTACATTGGGGTGGATGAGCAGAGCGGTGCGGAAGTGCCGCCTGGGCAGCTCGGTGAGCAGCCGGGGCAGCAGCGCGTCCAGATGGTTGAACTGCGAGCGCTGACCCCAGGTTGAGGTCGCCAGAACCAGCCGCTGCTCGGGCTCCACGCCGAGCGCCGCGCGGTATGCCTCGCGGAACGGCAGACTCGCCGCGATCCGGTCGTACGCGGGGTCCCCCACCACTTCGGCGACCGGCAGCGCCTCGGGGCACCAGCGGCGCAGCGCCCGCAGGTCGTCACGGTGCGGCAGGGCGACCGCCCGCGGCACGACCGCGCCCCGCCAGGTGAGATAGCTCCGGCCGGTGATCCCGGCCGGCTCCCGTACCCGGACGGCATCCCCCGATGCCGCCCCGGGCGCCGCGGCGACCAGTGACATCTCCCCGCCGCCGTGCGGCACCCGCAGCAGCGGCGCCCGTACCTGCTCCATTCCCCTGGACCCCGCGGCCAGCGCCAGGTCGAAATCGGTGCGCACCGCCTCGGCCCAGGGCATGACCTCCGCCCCGACCCCGGTCAGGAAGCGGGCGACCCCGCCGTTGAACGCGTGCGGCGGGACAGTGAAGGTGACCTCGACCCGCAGGTCGGACTCCACCAGCGCCACCAGATCCTGCAGCCGCCGGCGATAGACCTCGGTGTGCGCGAGGACCAGCAGCTTCTTGCGGCCGGTGAGCGTACGCCACCGGTCGGCACCCCCTCCTTCGGTCGTCCGGCCTTCCGTGAACTCCCCGTTGAACACGACACTCCTCGTTTGTCATCAGCCCCTGCCGGGGCGGTGGGACCGTACGAGAGAGTGGTGTCCTCCTGCTCCGGCGGAAGCCTTGGCGCGGGCTTGACGAATTCTTGCTGCCGCCGGGTTCCGGGCGGCGGTACTCGCCGCGCCGCGGGCCGGCTCATCGGGCGGGGTGGTCGGTCAGGCGGGCGATGTCCTCGGTGATGCCGGGCAGGGGCTCGGTCGTGCCGAGCGAGCGGAACCAGTCCCACAGTTCGAGGGCGTGGTAGAGCTGGTAGAGGGCGAGGCGGTCGGGGGTGTCGGCGGGGAGTGGGCCGTAGCCTTCGAGGAGGGCGCGGTGTTCCGGGGCGCCGCGGCCGAGCGCGTAGTAGGTGGTCTTGGCCAGGTCGATCAGCGGGTCGGCGGCGATCGCGTTCTCGACGTCGATCACGCCGGTCACCGCCCAGCCGCCCGGGCGGGGTGCGACGAGCACATTGCCCTCGTGCAGGTCGTTGTGGCAGAGCACCGCGGACCCGCAGTTGTCGAACAGCGCCCCGTCGCGCGCGACCCGCCGGGCGACCGCGTCGTGCAGCCGCTCGTCGCCGCCCAACTCCCGAAATTCCGCCAGCTTCGCGGCGAACCGGCGGCGCATGTAGTCCCCGTTGCCGGCCACCGGATCGACGATCCCGTCGGCCAGGTATCCGTACGCCTCCTGGCCGACCCGGTGCACCGAGGCCAGGACGGCGCCCATCTCGCGGTAGAAGGACGGGATCAGCCGCTGGTCCAGATCCTTGGACGCCTCGGACAGCGGGCGTCCTTCGAGCAGGCTCAGGATCGTGACGGCCCCGCCGCCGGGGCCCCCGCCCGGCGTGCGGTGCAGCACGCTCGGCACCGGCAGGGACCCGAGGCCCGCGAGCATCCGGTAGACGCGGGCCTCCTTGGCCTGCTTCCACGCCCACCGAGGCGCGTACACCTTGAAGATCACCGTATGCGCGGGATCCGCACAGCGGACCTCGTACACCGCACCCGACCGGCCGCCCGTCCGCGGCACCGCCTCGACCACTTCCGCTGCGGGGTACACCTCCCGCAGCAACCCCTCGGCCCACCCCGCCCCCAGGGGCGGTCGATCAGGCTGCGCCATGGCGGGGACGCTATGCACCCGGCCACCGGCCGGCAACCGGTTATCCGGCCCCGCCCGCGGCCCGCCGCGCGGTCGGTTGTGCGGTAGGCCGGGAAAACAGAAAAACCCCAGGTGGACTGGGGTTTCTGGTGGTGTCCGAGGGGGGACTTGAACCCCCACGCCCGATAAAGGGCACTAGCACCTCAAGCTAGCGCGTCTGCCATTCCGCCACCCGGACGGGTGTTGACGTCACGGCCTCCGGGCCGTGGCGACGGGGTAAACCATAGCAAAGATCGGGAGGGGCCGATCACCGGCCGATCAGCTGCGGGGCGGGGGCCGGAGGGTGGGGAAAAGGGCAGGCAGGCGGGGTGAGCCTTGGGCGGGTGGTGGGTCGGGGGGCAGGATGGGGGTGGCATCCGGCGCGTGCGGCGGGCGGGTGGGCGACGACAAGGGAGAGACAGCGTGAGCGAGTCCAGGCCAGGCGGCAGGGCCGGCGGCAGCGGCGGGGGAGTCACGGGCGAGGACGAGGTCGTCGACCTGTGCAGCGAGCTGATCCGTATCGACACCAGCAACTACGGGGACCACTCCGGGCCCGGCGAGCGCGGCGCGGCCGAATACGTCGCGGAGAAGCTGGCCGAGGTCGGGCTCGAACCGCGGATCCTGGAGTCCCACCCGGGCCGCGCCTCGGTCGTGGCCAGGGTCGAGGGCGAGGACCGCTCGCGGCCCGCGCTGCTGATCCACGGCCACACCGACGTCGTCCCGGCCAACGCCGACGACTGGACCCACCACCCCTTCTCCGGCGAGATCGCCGACGGGTGCGTATGGGGCCGCGGCGCGGTCGACATGAAGGACATGGACGCCATGACCCTCGCGGTCGTCCGCGACCGGCTGCGCAGCGGACGCAAGCCGCCGCGCGACGTCGTGCTGGCCTTCCTCGCCGACGAGGAGGCCGGCGGCACGTACGGCGCCCGCTTCCTGGTCGACAAGCACCCCGACCTCTTCGAGGGCGTCACCGAGGCGATCGGCGAGGTCGGCGGCTTTTCCTTCACCGTCAACGAGAACCTGCGGCTCTACCTCATCGAGACCGCCGAGAAGGGCATGCACTGGATGCGGCTCACCGTGGACGGCACCGCCGGCCACGGCTCGATGACCAACAACGACAACGCGATCACCGAGCTGTGCGAGGCCGTCGCCCGGCTCGGCCGGCACGAGTGGCCGGTGCGGGTCACCAAGTCCGTCCGCGGCTTCCTCGACGCGCTGTCCGACGCGCTCGGCACCGAGCTGGACCCCGAGGACATGGAGGCCACCCTCGCCAAGCTCGGCGGCATCGCCCGGATGATCGGCACGACCCTGCGCAACAGCGCCGCGCCCACCATGCTCGGCGCCGGCTACAAGGTGAACGTCATCCCCGGCCAGGCCACCGCGCACGTCGACGGCCGCTTCCTGCCCGGCTACGAGGACGAGTTCCTCGCCGACCTCGACCGGATTCTCGGCCCGCGCGTCAAGCGCGAGTCCGTGCACTCCGACAAGGCCGTCGAGACCGACTTCGACGGCGCCCTCGTGGACGCCATGCAGTCCGCGCTCGTCGCGGAGGACCCGGCCGCCCGCGCCGTGCCGTACATGCTCTCCGGCGGCACCGACGCCAAGTCCTTCGACGACCTCGGCATCCGCTGCTTCGGCTTCGCGCCGCTCCAGCTGCCGCCCGAGCTGGACTTCGCCGGGATGTTCCACGGCGTGGACGAGCGCGTGCCCGTCGACGGGCTGAAGTTCGGCGTCCGCGTCCTGGACCGCTTCATCGAACACAGCTGAGCGGCCGAACACCCGTACCCGTACCGGCGGTCGGCGTCGCCGGTACGGGTGAAGGGGCCGGTGCTTTCGTAGCTCTATTCCTCCGGGCGTCGTTACGACGGTGTGGTCCGCAGGCTGGGACCGCACGTGTCCATGAGGAGGAAGTACATGCTCAAGAAGGTCGTCGCGGCTGCGGCTGCCACCGGTGGTCTGGTGCTCGCGGGTGCGGGCATCGCCGCCGCCGACTCCGGCGCCCAGGGCGCCGCGGTGCAGTCCCCCGGCGTGCTGTCGGGCAACGTCGTCCAGGTCCCGGTGCACATCCCGGTCAACCTGTGCGGCAACACCATCGACGTGATCGGGCTGCTCAACCCCGCCTTCGGCAACGCCTGCGTCAACGGGTGATCCCGCCCCGGCCGCGGTCCGACCGCGGCCGGCGGCCCAGAACCGGCCCCGGGCGCGCCCTCGCGCGCTCCGGGGCCGCTCGGCATTTTCCGCATGTGCGCGCGCGGCGCCCGCAGGGGCGGGGCTGCGCGAGGCGCAGGGCAAGCAAGGAGAAGAGCAATGCGACAGGTCGCAACCAAGGGCCTGCTCACTGTGATCGCGACCGGCGGCGTCCTCGCCGCCACGGGCGGCCTCGCCCACGCCGACGCGGGCGCGTCCGGTACGGCCGCCGGCTCGCCCGGCGTGCTGGCCGGCAACGCGGTCCAGATCCCGGTGCACATCCCGCTCAACGTGTGCGGCAACACCATCGACGTGGTGGGCCTGCTGAACCCGGCGTTCGGCAACCACTGCGCCAACACCGACACCCCGCCGGGCGGGCCTTCCCAGCCGGGCGGGCCCGGCACCCCGGGAGGCCCCGGCAACCCCGGTACGCCGGGCAACCCCGGCAACCCCGGGAATCCGGGAGGACCTGGGACGCCGGGCAATCCGGGCACCCCTGGGACGCCGGGCAACCCCGGTACGCCCGGCACTCCGGGAACGCCCGGCAACCCCGGAACCCCCGGCAACCCGGGAACGCCGGGCAACCCCGGCACTCCGGGTACGCCCGGTACGCCCGGCAACCCGGGAACGCCCGGAACCCCTGGCACCCCCGGTACGCCCAGCACCCCGGGCACCCCTGGCACGGACACCCCGGGCAGCGGCGGCAGCAGCGCACCCGGTCGCACCACACCGGTCGACGTCCCCGCCGGCCCCGGCGCAGCCGAACTCGCGCACACCGGCACCGACGCCATGGGCTTCAGCGCCTTCGCGGCCGGCGCGCTCGTCCTCGGCGGCGCGGTGCTCTACCGCCGCGGCCGGGCCGCTCGACGCTGAGCGGCGGCAGCCCGCGGTAGCGGCTGAGGCTGAGCCTGAGGCTGAAGCAGAGGCAAGAGCAGGGTCAGGGGACGGGTGAGGGCGACCCGGTCACATCACCAGGTCGCCCGCAACTGGCGGATGATCCGTCGCCGCAGCCGCACGCGCCTGCTCCCGTCCGGGTAGAGGCGGAGCCGGTCCAGCTCCCAGTGGCCATACTCCGCCTCGTCGGTCAGCAGGCGCGCCGCGTCCTTGCGGGAGACCCCGCGCGGCACGTACATCTCTCTGAATTCGTATTCCGGCATCGCATCTATTGTGCAAGCAACGCCCCGGTGCGGATAGCGTCTGCCTCATGTCTGATGACGTACAGCCCACGGCGGCCGGTGTTCGTGCCGCAGTCGAGGTGGTCAAGGCCGCGCTCGACCGGCATCTCGAGGCGATCGAGAAGCGCAGCGGCGAGGACGACCCCGCCGTTCACGAGGCGTTCGAGGCGCTGGCCTCGGCGGCCGAGTCGTATGACGAGTTGCTGTACGAGGTCTACGACGAGGTCACGCCGCTGGAAGTGCCCGGCGGGGAGATGCCGGAGTACGAGGGCCCCGAGGAGCCCGAGGCGATCACCGTGCTCGTCCGCCGCGACTACACGATCGTCGCGCCCGACCGGCTCTACTCGCAGGCCAGACATGCCAGTGAGGACACCGACGGCTCGGCGACCGCGTCCGTCAACGCGGCGCTCGGGGTGATCTTCGGCGAGTACGAGCCGGACGAGATCGCCCAGCGCCACAAGGACTTCGGGCTGGAGGAGGGCGACTCCACGGTGTGGGTCTCCGCGGCGGAGCCCGCCGACCCGGGGGAGTGGCTGGAGGCACCCTTCGACCAGGCCGACCCGCGCCTGGTCATCTGCCGCTTCGACGTCAGCGCCGTCTTCGACGACGAGCTGAGCCTCCTCGACCCGGACTAGCCCCGGACCGGCCCCGGACTAGCCCCCGGGCGGCCGGCCGCCGGACCGCCCGGGGCCCCGCCGCCCCCGCCCGGGGCGGTCCGCTCAGCTCTGCGCGGTGAGCTCGCGCAGCGCCGCCGTCAGGCGGGTCGTGCGCTCGGGGGCCGCGGGGCCCGCCACGGCCTGGGCCAGCCGGCCCTCCGCGCCCTGCACCACCGACAGGTGGCGCTCGCCGCGGCTGAAGGCGGTGTGGACCCAGGAGCGGGTCAGCAGCGGGCCCGCGTCGCCGGGGACGACGACCACCGCGGCCGGCCAGCGCATGCCCGCCGCCTGGTGGCCGGTCACCGCCCAGCCGTGCCGTACGGCCGTCGGGACGTCCTCGCGCGGCACCAGCACCGGGCCGCGCTCGGCCTCCAGCCGCAGGCCGCCCGGCTCGGCGCCGGCCACCGTCGCGGGGACGGCACGGCCGGGCCCGGGCACGTACACGACGCGGTCGCCCGCGTCGAAGCCGCCGAAGCGCCCGGGCCCCGGGTTCAGCCGCTCCTTAAGCGCCGCGTTGAGCGCCTGTGTGCCGACCGGGCCGCCGTGCCCGGTGGTGACCACCTGCACCTGCGGCCCCTCGACGCCGAAGGCCCGCGGCACGGAGTCCGCGACCAGCTGGACCGTACGGTGCACGGCCTCGCCGGGGTCGCGGACCGGCACCACCACGACCTCCTTGCCCGGCGCCTCCACCGCGACCAGCTCACCCTCGCCGACGCACGAGACCAGCTCGCCGATCGGCCCAGGGTCCGGCGTGCGGGACACCACCCGCGGGCACGCCCGGGAGGCCAGCAGATCGGCGAAGACCCGGCCGGGCCCGGCCGACCACAGGCCGTGCGGATCACCGCTGAGCACCAGCCGCGCCCCGTCCGGCACCGACTCCACCAGCGTCGCCGCCTCCTCGACGGACAACTGCGGCGCGTCCAGCACCGCCAGCAGGTCCAGGTCCAGGCTGCCGTCGGGCGCGCGGCCGGGCCCCTCGGCGCCCGACATCAGCCCGTCCACGGTCACCGCCGCGTCCGCACCGACCTGCGCGGCGAGCCTGCGCCGGCCGTTCTCGGTGTACGCAGCCGCGTACGCCCGCAGGCCCGCCGCCCGCGCGGCCACCACCAGCGCCGCCGGCTCGGCCCTTGCCGCCTCGCCGCCGGTGTGCGCGACGAGCCCGCTGCCGGCGACCGCGCCGATCAGCTCCGCGGCCGACCGCGACGGCGCCGCGGAGGCATCCCACTCCTGCCCGGCGCCGGACTCCGCGAAGGAGCGCAGCAGCCGGAAGAAGCCCTCGGCGAGGCTGTCCTCGGCCATGGCGTAACGGTCGAGCCCGAGCAGCACCGGGCCCTCCCCGGCGCCCTCCTCCTCGTCCGCTGAGCCGTCCGCCGAGCCGTCCGCCGCGTCCGCGCCGCCCTCGCGGAAGACCAGCACCTGCCCCTCCGCGACGGCCGCGTCCAACGCGCCCTGCGCGTCGGGGAGTCCGTACCGCCCGAGCGCGGCGAGCGCGTCCGCCGGCGACAGCGCCGTGTGGCCGCGCAGCGCCGCGTCCTCGAACGCCCGCGTCACCAGCGCCCGTACCCGCCGCTCGTCCGCCGGGCCGCAGGCCGCGCCGAGCAGCTCCCGCGCGAAGCCGTCCGCCTGCTCCACCCGTACGCCGGCGAGCCCGAGCAGCGCCCATGGGTCGTCCCGCAGCACCTGCGCGGCCCCCTCGCCGAGCAGCCGTACGACCCCGGCGGCGAGCTCCGCGGGCGCGCCGCCCTCGCCGAGCACCTGGGCGACGGCCGCGACGGCCGCCGGGTCCACGGCGACGGGCTCGCCCCGCGCGGCCCGCCTGCCCTCACCGCGCGCCCGGGCAGCGCGCCCGGCGCCCCCCGGCCGCGGGGCACCCCCGTCCGCCCCGGGCTCCGGCTCAGGCTCCGCGCCCTGCTCCGCCGCCGCGGCGCCCGACCCGGCGCCGTCCGCGCCGGCTCCACCCCCGTCCGGAGCGCCCTCGGCAGCAGCCCCCGGCTCGCCCGCCGCGGCGGCCGGCGCCGGAACGCCCGCGGCCTGCGCCGCCTCCGCGGCCCGGAGCGCCTCCGCCTCCGCCGCCATCGCCTCCCGGCGCCTTCGCCGGGCCGCCGCCGCGTCACCGCGCGGAGCAGGCGCCGCCGCGCTCTCGCCGCGCTCGATGGAGCGCATCGCGGCTGCGAGGCCGGCGAGATCGGCCGCCGGCCGGCCAGCGCCGGGCGCCGGAGCGGCGGGAGCAGCCGAAGCAGCCGGAGCAGCGGGGGTAGCGGGGGAAGCAGGGTCGGCGGGGGGCATCGCGGCCTCCGTGGAAGGAGTGGTGCGCGCGTTCAGAGCGTGCTCCAGTCGTGGTCCGGGTAGCGGTGCAGCGGCGCCGACACGTCGTCGAGCGCCATGCAGATCTCATCCGGAAGCGTAAGCGCCTCCACCGACAGTGCCGCCGTGAGCTGCTGGGCGTTGCGCGCCCCGAGCAGCGGCGCGGTCACGCCGGGCCGGTCGCGCACCCACGCCAGGGCGACGTGCAGCGGTGAGACGGCCAGGCCGTCGGCCGCTATGGCCAGCGCGTCCACGATGAGCCGGGCGGTGTCGTCGAGGTAGGGCGCGACGAAGGCGGCCAGGTCCTCCGAGCCGCCGCGCGAGTCCTCCGGCGTACCGCCCCGGTACTTGCCGGTCAGGACGCCGCGCCCGAGCGGCGAGGACGGCAGCAGCCCGAGCCCGAGGTCCCGCGCGGCGGGCAGCACCTCGCGCTCCACCCCTCGTTGCAGCAGCGAGTACTCCATCTGCGTGCTGGCCAGCGGCGTCCGCCCGGGGCTCGCCAGCTGCCAGGTCGCGGCCTTCGCGAGCTGCCAGCCGCAGAAGTTGGACACCCCGACGTAGCGGGCCCGGCCGGAGCTCACGGCGATGTCGAGGGCCTGGAGCGTCTCCTCCAGCGGGGTGCCGGGGTCGAAGGCGTGCACCTGCCACAGGTCGACGTAGTCCGTGCCGAGCCGCTGCAACGACGCGTCCAGCGCCGCCAGCAGATGCCCGCGCGAGGTGTCGAACCGCCGGTCGGGGTCGGGCACGCTGCCCGCCTTGGTCGCGATCACCAGGTCGGAGCGCGGCACCAGGTCCTCCACCAGCCGCCCGAGCAGGTACTCGGCCCCGCCGTCGGCGTAGACGTCGGCGGTGTCGACCAGCGAGCCCCCGGCGCTCCAGAACGCCTTGAGCTGGTCGGCGGCGTCGCGCTCGCCGGTCGTGCGGCCCCAGGTCAGCGTGCCGAGCCCGAGCCGGGACACGCGCAAACCGGTACGGCCGAGGTGCCTTTGCTCCATGGGCGCTGAGATTACTGCCCGCACCGCCCGAATGGGCGGCAGTGACGTACCTGACAGGTCCCGTGGCGGCGGCGCACGCTACAGTCCGGTGGGACAACGACGTTACCGGCGAGTACGGCACCCGTGGCGGTGCCGGCGCCCACCGGGGACGTACCGCGCCGAGCAGGGCGCGGCACGATCGCCACCGACACAGCACCACCGCACAGCACCACCGACACAGCACCACCGACACATCGCCACCGACCAGCTCAAGGGAGAGCCATGAAGCTCGGGATCAACCTCGGCTACTGGGGTGCCGGGATGGACGCGGACAACCTGGCCGTCGCCCAGGAGGCCGACCGGCTCGGCTATTCCGTGTGCTGGGCCGCCGAGGCCTACGGCTCCGACGGGCCCACCGTGCTGTCCTGGGTCGCCGCGCAGACCGAGCGCATCGACGTGGGCTCGGCCATCTTCCAGATCCCGGCCCGCACCCCGGCGATGACCGCGATGACCGCCGCGACGCTGGACTCGCTGTCCGGTGGTCGCTTCCGGCTCGGCCTCGGCGTCTCGGGCCCGCAGGTCTCCGAGGGCTGGTACGGCGTCAAGTTCGACAAGCCGCTGTCGCGCACCCGCGAATACGTCGAGATCGTCCGCAAGGCCATGGCCCGCGAGCGGCTGTCGTACGACGGCGAGCACTGGACGCTGCCGCTGCCCGGCGGCCCCGGCAAGCCGATCAAGCTCACCGTGCACCCCACGCGTGAGCACATCCCGCTCTACATCGCCGCGATCGGCCCGAAGAACCTGGAGCAGACCGGCGAGATCGCCGACGGCGCCCTGCTGATCTTCCCCTCCGCCGCGCACCTGGAGGACACCGCGCTGCGGCACATCCGCGCCGGCCGCGCGAAGGCCGGCCGCACGCTGGACGGCTTCGACGTCTGCCCGACGCTGCCGCTCGCCGTCGGCAAGGACGTCGCCGCGCTCGCCGACCTCTTCCGGCCGTACACCGCGCTGTACGTCGGCGGCATGGGGAGCCGCCGGCAGAACTTCTACAACCAGCTCGCCCAGCGCATGGGCTACGAGAAGGAGGCCGCCGAGATCCAGGACAAGTACCTGGGCGGCGACAAGGACGGCGCGGCAGCGGCCGTACCGCAGCGGCTCATCGAGTCCACCTGCCTGCTCGGCCCGGTCGAGCGGATCGCCGACGGGATGCGCGCGTACGCCGACGCCGGCGTCACCACGCTGACCCTCGCCCCGGCCGGCTTCACCCTGGACGAGCGCGTGGCGGGCCTGCGGGCCGGCGTCGAGGCCCTGGAGCACGCCGGACTGGCGTAGCGCCAACGCCCTGCCACGCCCCACCCACGCCCGCCCCGCGGGCCCGTACGCGCGCCGAGGGCCCGCGGGGCGGCTCAGCCCGGGACGAGGCGGCCCAGCAGGCGGCCGAAGTCGATGAGGCGGGCTATCTGGCCCGCGCCCCCGTCGTCCAGCGACTTGCTGAACCGGAAGGCCTCCGGCCGGAATTTCGCCGAGGCCACCGGCAACGCCGCGTCCGGGTCGGCCGGCACCGCGCTCAGCTCGTGCGGCATCGCGGTCGCCAGCACCAGGTACACCCCGCGGTCGATGCGCCGGCCGAGCTGGTCGTGGCCGACCAGGGTGCGCATCCCCACATGCCCGATCGCGTCCAGCGGCAGCACCTGCACCGAGGAGTCCAGCACCGTGCCGCCCGGCGCGGAGGAGTCGGCCAGCTCCTCGCTGTGCCACAGGATCAGCCGCCGCCCGTCGCACACCGCGGCCTCCTGCCACACCGAGGCGCCCGCCTCGGTCAGGTCCACCACCCGCTCCAGCGTGAAGCCGCGCACCCGCCGCCTGCCGAGCACCCCGGTGATGGCGTCCAGCGCGACGTCCGCGTGCAGGAAGTACACCTCGGCGGCGTCCTCCAGCCGTGCGTACGGAGACCAGTCGGTGCCCGCGGGATGCGTCCCGCTCGCAGCCGGGCGGCTTCTCGTCGCCTTGCTGAACATCTCCACCCGCTTCGCGATACCGGCGTCCCGGGGCCCACTCGACCCCTGGTGCACCTTACCGAGGGGGCGGGAGCGCCGGACCTATGCCGGCGACAGCGGATCGTGCGAATCTCCGGGAGCCGCGCGGAATTCCGCGGCCGTGGTGGGGGCTCGGGGGGATCATCCCCGCCACGGCCGTCACCCAGCACAACGGACGCGACGGGAAAGGGTTACGGTGGCGGACATGCCCACCGCGATCCTTGTCAGGCACGGCCGGTCCACCGCCAACACGCAGGGGGTGCTGGCCGGCTGGACCCCCGGTGTCGCCCTCGACGAGACGGGCCGCGCGCAGGCCACCGCGCTGGCCGCCCGGCTGGCGGCGCTGCCGCTGGCCGCCGTGGTGTGCAGCCCGCTGCAGCGCTGCCAGGAGACGGTCCGTCCGCTGCTGGACACCCGCGCCGGGCTGCCGCTGCACACCGACGAGCGGATCGGCGAGTGCCACTACGGCGACTGGACCGGCCGCAAGCTCGCAGAACTGGCCGACGAGCCGCTGTGGACGACCGTCCAGCGGCACCCCTCCGCCGCGGTCTTCCCCGGCCCCGAGGGCGAGTCGCTGCGCTCCATGCAGGCCCGCGCGGTCGAGGCGGTACGCGACTGGAACGCCCGGATCGAGGTCGAGCACGGGGCGGACGCGCTCTACCTGCTGTGCTCGCACGGCGACATCATCAAGGCGCTGGCCGCCGACGCGCTCGGCATGCACCTGGACCTCTTCCAGCGGATCAGCACCGACCCGTGCTCGGTGACCGCGATCCGCTACACCCCGCACCGCCCCTTCCTGCTGCGGCTCGGCGACACCGGCGACCTCGGCGGCCTGGCCCCGCAGCCCGCGCCGCCCGGCGACACCGCCGCCGACGCCGGCGACGCGGTCGTCGGCGGCTCCACGGGCGCCCCGTGATCGGCTTCCGCAGTAGTGTGGTGGCCACAGCCTCCGCACGGTGACACCCACCGCGTGACCCCAGCCGAAACCCCAGTCGAAACCCCAGCCGGATCCACTAGCCCAGCAAACGGAGCAGGACGTGCCCCGCCAGGTCTTCTTCTACGAGCACCCGGACCGTTTCGTGGCCGGTACGGTCGGCCAGCCGGGTCAGCGTACGTTCTTCCTGCAAGCCACCGCCAAGGGCAGGACCACCAGCGTGGCCCTGGAGAAGACCCAGGTGGCCGCGCTCGCCGAGCGCATCGACGAGCTGCTGGACGAGGTCGTACGGCGCAGCGGCGGCAACGCCCCGGTGCCGGCCGTCGCCCCCACCGAACTCGCCGACTCCGCGCCGCTGGACGTACCGGTCGAGGAGGAGTTCCGGGTCGGCACGATGGCGCTGGCCTGGGACGGCGCCCACGACCGTATGGTCATCGAGGCCCAGGCGCTGGTCGAGCTCAGCGGCGACGACGAGGACGACCTGGAGGCCGCCGAGGAGCAGATGCTCCAGGACGAGGAGAACGGCCCGCCGCTGCTGCGGGTGCTGCTCACCGGCGCCCAGGCCCGCTCCTTCGCCAAGCGCGCCCTCGACGTGGTCTCCGCCGGCCGGCCGCCGTGCCCGCTGTGCAGCCTGCCCCTGGATCCGGAAGGACACGTATGCCCGCGTCAGAACGGGTACCGGAGGTCGGCCTGAGCGCCACCGCGGCGCCGGAGCTGACCCTCCTCACCGAGGGCGAGCTGACCGTACGCGGCCAGGTGCGCGACGCGTCCAACGCGGTGCTCTACTGCGAGGTCGCCCACGAGGGCCGGACCGCGGCCTGCGTGTACAAGCCCGTCGCGGGGGAGCGCCCGCTGTGGGACTTCCCCGACGGCAACCTGGCGCGGCGCGAGGTCGCCGCGTATCTGGTCTCCGAGGCCACCGGCTGGGGCCTGGTGCCGCCCACCGTGCTGCGCGACGGCCCGTACGGCGAGGGCATGGTGCAGCTGTGGATCGAGGCGGCCGGAGCAGGCGGGGCCGACGGGCCCGACGGTGCCGGGGACGCCGGGGACGCCGGGGCCGATGAAGCCGCGGAAGCCCCCGAAGCCGCCGGCCCCGCGCTGCTGGCGCTCACCGAGGACGACGAGCCGGCGCCCGGCTGGAAGGCCGTGGCCGAGGCGGAGGTCGGCGAGGGCCGCACCGCACTGCTCGTGCACGCCGACGACGACCGGCTGCGCCGGCTCGCGGTGCTGGACGCGGTGATCAACAACGCCGACCGCAAGGGCGGCCACCTGCTGCCCGCACCCGGCGGCCGGCTCTACGGCATCGACCACGGCGTGACCTTCCACACCGAGGACAAGCTGCGCACCCTGCTGTGGGGCTGGGCCGGCGAGCCGCTGCCGCCGGAGGCCGTCGCGGTGCTGGGCTCGCTGGCCACCGCGCTGGCGGGCGACCTCGGCGCGCGGCTGGAGCCGCTGCTCACCGCGGCCGAGATCGCGGCGCTGCGGGCCCGGGTGGCGCGGCTGCTGGAGACCGGGGTGCACCCGGGGCCGGGCGGCGACTGGCCGTCCATACCGTGGCCGCCGGTGTGAAGCGGCGGGTACGGCCCGCCGGGCGCGATGACCGGCGAGACCGGCGATACGACCCGCGGTACGACCGTCGGCCGAGCCGAAAGGCGTATCGCTGACCGAAACGCAGCGGATGGGCCCCTTGCCAGGGCAAACGTGCTGCTCCCGGTCGTTTGACCCGGTCCCGGGCGGTTAATCTCATGACATGCATGCCTGGCCCGCTTCCGACGTCCCTGCCCTTCCCGGCACTGGACGCGAACTCCGTCTCCACGACTCGGCGACCGGTGGCCTGGTGGCCATCGAGCCCGGCCCGGTCGCCCGCCTCTACGTCTGCGGCATCACCCCGTACGACGCCACCCATCTGGGGCACGCGGCCACCTACAACGCGTTCGACCTCGTACAGCGCGTGTGGCTCGACACGAAGCACCAGGTCCAGTACGTGCAGAACGTGACGGACGTCGACGACCCGCTGCTGGAGCGCGCCGGCGCCACCGGCGAGGACTGGACGGCCCTGGCCGAGCGCGAGACCGCGCTCTTCCGCGAGGACATGACCGCGCTGCGGATGCTGCCGCCGGCGCACTACATCGGCGCCGTCGAGGCCATCCCCGGCATCGTGCCGCTCATCGAGCGGCTGCGGGAGGCCGGCGCCGCCTACGAGCTGGACGGCGACACCTACTTCTCCGTCGAGGCCGACCCGCACTTCGGCAGTGTCTCCCGCTTCGACGCCGCCGCCATGCGGGCCCTCTCCGCCGAGCGCGGCGGCGACCCGGACCGCCCGGGCAAGAAGAACCCGCTGGACCCGATGCTGTGGATGGCCGCCCGCCCGGGCGAGCCCAGCTGGGACGGCGCGTCGCTGGGCCCGGGGCGGCCCGGCTGGCACATCGAATGCGTCGCCATCGCCCTGGACCACCTCGGCATGGGCTTCGACGTCCAGGGCGGCGGCTCCGACCTGGTCTTCCCGCACCACGAGATGGGCGCCTCGCACGCCCAGGTGCTCACCGGCGAGTACCCGTACGCCAAGGCGTACGTGCACGCCGGGATGGTCGCGCTGCACGGCGAGAAGATGTCGAAGTCCAAGGGCAACCTGGTCTTCGTCTCCACCCTGCGGCGCGACGGCGTGGACCCGGCCGCGATCCGGCTGGCGCTGCTGGCCCACCACTACCGGTTGGACTGGGAGTGGACCGACGCCGTCCTGGCCGAGGCGCTCGGCCGGCTGGCGCGCTGGCGGGCCGCGGTGTCCCGGCCGGACGGACCGGCCGCCGAGGAGCTGCTGGCGCAGATCCGTGCGGCGCTGGCCGACGACCTGGACGCGCCCGGCGCGCTCGCGGCCGTCGACGCCTGGGCGGCGGCCCAGGAGGCCGGCGGCGGCACCGACACCGGCGCCCCCGGCCTGGTGAGCCGCGCGGTCGACGCGCTGCTCGGCGTGGCCCTGTGATCCGGCGCCCGAGCCGCGGATGACCGACCCGGTGCCCGGCTGTCAGGCCGGGCACCGGCGCGGCATCCCCCGTACCCGGACATGCCGAGGGGCGAGCACCGCCGGTCGCCCGGTCGATGACCGCCCCTCGTCCCCCCTTACCTCCGGGGTTCCCCCCTGCATCCCCCCCGGTCGGGCGCCCTCGCGGGAGCCCGGTCTGTCACGAGCCGGCCGGGGCGTGCCCGGCCAGCTCGCCGGCGTGCGCGGGGACGATCTCCCCGGCCGCCAGCAGATTGAGTTCCGCCACCTTCAGGCCGAGTGCGAACCGGCCGGTGACGCCGAGACTGTTCATCATCTGGCAGATGCGGCGCTGGATCGTCCGGTGCCCGCAACTGAGCTTTCTTCCGATAGTGGCGTCGGAAAACCCTTCACGCATTAATGCCAGTATCCGGAAATCCACGTCGTCCATGCGTTCGTCGATTACCATGATCCCCCCCCCGGGGAAGGTACGCCAACGGATGAATCCGCCTCATGGTAACCGGTGACAGTTCAGCGGCGCAATTGACGATCCGGTGAATGTCACGCCGCCGGGCCGTACCCGGGTGGCGCATGCAACGTACGGAAAGACCGTATCCGCCCGCTGTGTGCTCCCTGTGCACTGCTGCCTCCGGTGCCCGATCGGCCCTGAGCCTTCGCTGCCGACCGGGCACGCCCAGCATGGCAGCGGCGGGCGGGGTTCCGCATTGGCAGTGCGTGCCCGCTGTCTTGACGATGCGTCGCATGCGGGGCCGCGGGGCCCTATCGGCCGGTGCCGCCGTCGTCCCCGGAACCGCCGGTGCCGCCGGTGTCGTCAGAGCTGTCGGAGTCGTGGGTGCCGCGGGTGCCGTGGGCGCCGCCGCCGGTGTCGTTTTCCGGCGCGTCGGGGCCGTCGCCGGTGTCCTTTTCCTCCGGCCGCTGCCGGCCGTGCTCGCGGAATTGCGGCACCCCGTCGGCGCCCTCGCTCGCGTAACCGCCGGGCTGCGGATCGCGGCGCCTCAGATAACGCTCAAATTCCTTGGCGATCGCCTCGCCCGACGCCTCGGGCAATTCCGCGGTGTCGCGCGCCTCTTCCAGGGTCTGCACGTATTCGGCGACCTCGCTGTCCTCGGCGGCCAGCTGGTCGACGCCGACCTGCCAGGCCCGGGCGTCCTCGGGCAGCTCGCCCTGCGGGATGCGCAGGTCCAGCAGGTCCTCCAGCCGGTTGAGCAGCGCCAGGGTCGCCTTGGGGTTGGGCGGCTGGGACACGTAGTGGGGCACCGCCGCCCACAGGCTCACCGCCGGGATGCCGGCGTGCGTGCACGCCTCCTGGAGGATGCCGACGATGCCGGTGGGCCCCTCGTAGCGGGACTCCTCCAGGTTCAGCGCGGTGGCCAGGTCCGGGTCGGAGGTCACGCCGGAGACCGGGACCGGGCGGGTGTGCGGGGTGTCGCCCAGCAGCGCGCCGAGCACCACCACCATCTCCACGCCCAGCTCGTGCGCGAAGCCCAGGATCTCGTTGCAGAACGACCGCCAGCGCATGCTGGGCTCGATGCCGCGCACCAGCACCAGGTCGCGCGGCTTGCGCGTCTGGATCCTGGCGACCGAGAGGCGGGTCGTCGGCCAGGTGATGCGGCGGACGCCGTCCTCCATCCAGACGGTGGGCCGGTTGACCTGGAAGTCGTAGTAGTCCTCGGCGTCCAGGGCGGCGAAGACCTCGCCCTTGAACTCCCGCTCCATGTGCTCGACCGCGGTGGAGGCCGCGTCGCCGGCGTCGTTCCAGCCCTCGAACGCCGCCACCATGACCGGATCGATCAGCTCGGGTACCCCCTCAAGCTCGATCACCCGGCGCCTCCTTCCGGCCGGCGGGGGCGGCGGCCCCTGACCGGCGCTGCTCGACTTCTGCATGGCCTTGTGCGTGCGCCACCAGCCTACGTGCCCCAACCCTCCCGATAGGCGGTCCAGTCGCTCTCGGTGGCGTGGAAGTCCACATAGAGCGCCACCCCGACGCCCTGCCGCCCGCCGCCGTGCCGGCCCAGCGCCACCCGCACCCCGCGCACCGCGGCGGGGACGGTCTCGGCGTAGCCGTGGTGGCCCATGTCCTCGGTGTGGAAGCCCGGCAGCCCGATCAGCAGGTCGGTGCCCGGCGGGGTGGCCTCAAGCGCGAGCGCGGTCTGCTGGGCGATGTAGCCGCCGAAGAGCGACGAGGCCGGCATCGCGGTGTCGTACGCCATCACGGCGATCTGGTCGCAGCGCCGGGCGACCTGCCCGAAGTAGCCCTGCGACCACCACTTGGGGTGGCTGAAGGGCAGGTACGCCACCGCGTGCAGATGCGGCAGCGGGTCGATCTGCGGCACGGCGACCGACAGCGGCGCCCCGCGGGCGGCGGCCAGCGCGTGCACCTCGTCCAGGGTGCGCAGGTAGCCGGTGTCGCCGTCGGCGACCGGTTCCAGGTCCAGGTGGACGCCCTGGAAGCCGGCGTCCAGGATCTGCGCGGCCGAGGCCCGGATCCGGTCGCGTACGGCCGGCTCCGACAGGTGCAGGCCGGGCGTGCCGCCGTGCGCGATGGTGTCGCCGAGCCAGGCCTGGACGCGTACGCCCGGCAGGACGCGGTGGATGCCGGCGATCATCGCCGCGGCCTTCGGGTAGAGCGCCGGGTCCAGGCTGCCGTCGTGCTCCAGCGGGCCGGCGTGCACGTACAGGTCGTGTATGCCGGTGCCGGCCACATGGCGGCGCAGGTCCTCCAGGTCCGCCGCGGTGCGGCGGCCGTCGACCCAGGCGTGGCCGAGCCACACCGCGTCGTGCCCGCGGGTACGCCCGCCGGCGGCCGGACTGCCCTGGTACTCCAGCCGCAGCGCCGTCGTCGCGGCCAGCACGGCGAGCACCGCCACTGCCGCCACACCTATTGCCGCACGTCGCAGCCCTGTCAATCGCCGTGTGGCCGACATCGACGCGAGACGTCGAGACATCCGATCTGTTATCAACAACTTCGTGCTCCCCCCTGGACGGGCACCCCGGCTCGCCGCTATACATCGGATCATCAAGAAAAGATCCGATGTCTCGCGACGGGAGTGTGCATGAGTCCGACCATTACCGAGGTCGACGTGTACGACATCCGCTTTCCGACCTCGGAGCAGCTCGACGGCTCGGACGCCATGAACCCCGACCCCGACTACTCCGCCGCCTATGTCGTGCTCCGCACCGACGCCCCTGGCGGCCTCGCGGGGTACGGCCTGTGCTTCACGATCGGCCGCGGCAACGACGTCGTCGCCGCGGCGATCGGCACGCTGCGACCTTACGTGGTCGGCCGGACGGTGGACAGTGTCACCGGTGATCTTGGCGCCTTCTACCGGCTGCTCACCCATGACTCGCAACTGCGCTGGCTCGGCCCGGAGAAGGGCGTGATGCACATGGCGGCCGGCGCGGTGGTCAACGCCGCCTGGGACCTCGCCGCCCGCGAGGCCGGCAAGCCGGTGTGGGCGCTGCTGGCCTCGATGAGCCCCGACCAGCTCGTCGACCTCGTCGACTTCCGCTACCTCAGCGACGCCCTCACCCGCGACGAGGCGCTGGACATCCTGCGCCGCGCCGAACCGGGCCGCGCCGCCCGCGCCGAGCGGCTGCGCAAGGAGGGCTACCCGGCGTACACCACCGAGCCGGGCTGGCTCGGCTACTCCGACGAGAAGCTGACCCGGCTGGCCAAGGAGGCGGTCGCCGCCGGCTTCGCCCAGATCAAGCTCAAGGTCGGCGCCGACCTCCAGGACGACCTGCGCCGTATGCGGCTGGCCCGGGCCGCGGTCGGCCCCGACATCCGGATAGCGGTCGACGCCAACCAGCGCTGGGACGTCGCCGAGGCCCTGGAGTGGATGGCCGCCCTCGCCCCGCACGACCCGTACTGGATCGAGGAGCCCACCAGCCCCGACGACGTCCTCGCGCACGCCGCCGTCCGCGCCGGGCAGCCGGTCCGGGTCGCCACCGGCGAGCATGTCGCCAACCGGGTCGTCTTCAAGCAGCTGCTCCAGGCCGGCGCGGTGGACTTCGTGCAGATCGACGCCGCCCGCGTCGCCGGCGTCAACGAGAACCTGGCGATCCTGCTGCTCGCCGCGAAGTTCGGCGTCCCGGTGTGCCCGCACGCCGGCGGCGTGGGCCTGTGCGAACTGGTCCAGCACCTGGCGATGTTCGACTACGTCGCCGTCTCCGGCAGCCTGGAGGGCCGGGTCATCGAGTACGTGCCGCACCTCCACGAGCACTTCACCGACCCCGCCGTGGTGGAGAACGGCCGTTACCAGGCCCCCTCGGCCCCCGGTTTCTCCGCCCGTATGGTTCCCGGAACGCTGGCCGACTACCGCTACCCCGACGGCCCGGTGTGGCAGGCGCGCGAGAAGCGACAGGAGCTGACCCGATGACCACCCCCGCCTCCGTCCCCGCCCCCGCCCCGCTCCAGGACTTCGCCGGCCTGACCGCCCTGGTCACCGGCGGCGCCTCCGGTATCGGCGCGGCCACCGCCGCCCTGCTCACCGCCCGCGGCGCCCGTGTCGCCGTGCTGGACCGCGATCCGGCCGGCGCCCCCGAGGGCACCGTCCCGGTCGCCGCCGACGTCACCGACGACGCGGCCGTACGCGCCGCCGTCGAGCAGGCCGTGGCCGAACTCGGCGGCCTGCACGTCCTGGTGAGCAACGCCGGCATCGGCGCCATCGGCACCGTCGAGGACAACGCGGACCAGGAATGGGCCCGGGTGCTGGACGTCAACGTCCTCGGCATGGTCCGTACCGCCCGCGCCGCCCTGCCCCATCTGCGCGCCGCCGCCGCCGACCGGCCCGGCTGCGCCTCCATCACCCACACCTGCTCCATCGCCGCGACCGCGGGGCTGCCACAGCGTGCCCTGTACAGCGCGAGCAAGGGGGCGGTCCTCTCGCTGACCCTGGCGATGGCCGCCGACCACGTACGCGAAGGCGTACGCGTCAACTGCGTCAATCCCGGGACCGCCGACACCCCGTGGATCGGCAGGCTGCTCGACCAGGCCGAGGACCCGGCCGCCGAGCGGGCCGCACTCGACGCCCGGCAGCCGATGGGCCGGCTGGTCACCGCGGACGAGGTCGCCGCCGCGATCGCCTACCTGGCGAGCCCGGCCGCGGCCGGCGTCACCGGCACCGCGCTCGCCGTGGACGGCGGAATGCAGGGCCTGCGCCTGCGTCCCGCCCCCTGACCCACGCCCGCGCGACAGCCCAGCAGCACCCAGCAGCACCCCGGCACCACCCCCGCACCACACAGCAGCACCCCGCACCACACAGAGCCGACACACACTTCCGAAGGGCAGAACTCGACGATGAGACTGCGTCACACGACCGTCGCCGCCGTCGCGGCGATCCTCGCGGTCAGCGCGCTCGCCGGCTGCAACAGAGGCAGCGACGACAAGGCGGGCAGCTCCGGCAAGGTGGGCATCGACCTGCCGCGCTCCGACAGCGACTTCTGGAACTCGTACAACAACTACATAGAAAAGGACCTCAAGTCCGACGGCGTCTCCGCGCTGCCCCGCACCAACTCGCAGAACGACATCGGCAAGCTGGTCGCCAACGTCCAGACCTTCACCGACCAGGGCGCCAAGGCCATCGTCATGGCCCCCCAGGACACCGGCGCCGTCGCCTCCACCCTCGACAAGCTCGCCGGCAAGAACATCCCGGTCATCAGCGTCGACACCCGCCCCGACAAGGGCAAGGTCTACATGGTCGTACGCGCCGACAACAAGGCGTACGGCAGCAACGCCTGCGACTACCTCGGCAAGCAGCTCGGCGGCAAGGGCAAGGTCGTGGAGTTCGAGGGCGCGCTGGACTCCATCAACGGCCGCGACCGCTCCGAGGCGTTCGCGTCCTGCATGAAGACCAAGTTCCCCGGCATCAAGGTCATCGCGCTGGCCACCGACTGGAAGGGCGACGTCGCCTCGGCCAAGCTCCAGACCACGCTGGCCTCCGACCCCGACATCAACGGCATCTACATGCAGGCCGGCGGTGTCTTCCTGCAGCCCACCCTCGCCCTGCTGGAGCAGAAGCACCTGCTCAAGCCGCCGGGCACGCCGGGCCACATCACCATCATCTCCAACGACGGCATCCCGGACGAGTTCAAGGCGATCAAGGCGGGCCAGATCGACGCCACGATCTCCCAGCCGGCCGACCTCTACGCCAAGTACGCGCTGTACTACGCCAAGGCCGCGCTCGCCGGGCAGACCTTCAAGCCCGGCCCGACCGACCACGACTCCACCATCGTCGCCATCCCCAACGGCCTGGAGGACCAGCTGCCCGCCCCGCTGGTGACCAAGGACAACGTCGACGACCCGAGCCTGTGGGCCAACCAGCTCGGAAAGAGCTGAGCGCAGATGAGCAACGGTCGGACGCCTTCTTCCGCAGCTTCGCCGTCCCCGCCGCCCGCGGTCCAGGCCGAGGGCATCGTCAAGCGCTTCGGCCCGACCGTCGCGCTGGACCGGGTGGGCATCACCGTGGGCGTGGGCGACTCGCACGCGCTGGTCGGCCGCAACGGTGCCGGCAAGTCCACGCTGGTGTCGGTGCTGACCGGGCTGCACGCACCCGACGCGGGCCGGGTCGCCTTCCTCGGCGAACCCGCGCCCGCGGCGGGTGACACCGCCGCCTGGCAGGCCAGGGTCGCCTGCGTCTACCAGAAGTCCATGGTCGTCCCGGAACTCACGGTCGCCGAGAACCTGTTCCTCAACCGGTTCGGGCCCGGCCGGATCCGCTGGAGCAAACTGCGGGCCGCCGCCCGCGACCTGCTCGCCGAATACGGCGTCGACGTCGACCCCGCCACCCGGGCCGCCGACCTCACCGTGGAGCAGGGCCAGTTCGTGGAGATCGCCCGGGCGCTGTCCTTCGGCGCCCGCTTCATCATCCTCGACGAACCCACCGCGCAGCTCGACGCGGCCGGCATCGACCGGCTGTTCACCAAGCTGCGCGAACTCCAGCAGCAGGGCGTGGCGTTCCTGTTCATCTCCCACCACCTGCAGGAGGTCTACGACCTGTGCAGCACCGTCACGGTCTACCGCGACGCCCGGCACATCCTCACCTCGCCCGTCGCCGACCTCGGCAAGGCGGACCTGGTGGCGGCCATGACCGGCGAGGCCACCCAGACCGCGAGCTCCTGGCACGCCGCCGCCGTCACCAGGAAGGGTGACGGCGGCACCGAACCCGTCCTGCGGGCCGAGCAGCTCGCCCTGGACGGGGCGTTCGACCCCATCGACTTCGCCGTACGCCCCGGCGAGGTCCTGGGCCTGGCCGGCGCCACCGCCAGCGGCAACACCGCGCTCGGCGAGACGCTGGTGGGCCTGCGGAAGGCCACCGGCGGTCGCACCACGGTCGCCGGGCAGCCGGTACGGCCCGGCAGCGTGCCGCACGCCCTGAACGCCGGCATCGGCTACGTCCCCGAGGACCGGCACCGGCAGGGCCTGGTGCTGGGCCGCAGCGTCGCCGAGAACGCCACCCTCACGGTGACCGACCAGCTCGGCCCGTACGGCACGGTGCTGCCGTCGAAGACCCGGGCCTTCGCCCAGCGCATGATCGACTCGCTGGACATCAAGACCTCGGGCCCGGCCCAGCCGGTCGCGGACCTGTCCGGCGGCAACCAGCAGAAGGTCGTCATCGCCCGGGCCATGGCCCGCGACCCGCGGGTGCTGGTGGCCGTCCGGCCCACCGCGGGCGTCGACGTCAAGTCCAAGGACTCGCTGCTCGGCGTGGTCCGCGGGGTCGCCGACCGGGGCGACGCGGCCGTCATCGTCTCCGACGAACTCGACGACCTGCGGGTCTGCGACCGGGTGATCGCCCTCTTCCACGGGCGGGTGATCGCGGAGTTCGGCAGCGGATGGAGCGACCGGGACCTGGTCTCGGCAATGGAAGGGCTGCCCGCGGGTGCGGGCGGCGACAAGGGAGACCAGGAATGAGTGAGACCACCCAGTTGACCGCCGACGCCGCGGTGTCCGGCAAGAAGGCGGCGGCCCCGCCGCGCTTCCAGCTCGCCCGCTACCGCGACCTCTCGCTGATCCCGGTGATCTTCGTCCTCGGTGTGATCGGCTTCATCGTCTCGCCGGTCTTCCTGACCTCGGACAACCTCATCGGCGTGCTCCAGCAGAGCAGCGAGCTGAGCCTGCTGGTGCTCGCCGAGGCGATGATCCTGATATGCGGCCGGATGGACCTGTCGCTGGAATCCACCATCGGCGTCGCACCGGTCATCGCGATGTGGCTGGTGCTGCCCAGCAGCGGCCCGGCGACCTTCCACGGCATCGGGCTCTTCCCGACCTGGACCTCGATCCCGGTGTGCCTGGTCGTCGGCCTGCTGATCGGCGCGATCAACGGCTTCCTGATCCTGAAGCTGCGCGTCAACGGCTTCATCGCGACCCTCGGCATGCTGACCATGCTGCGCGGCCTCCAGGACGGCGTCGCGCAGGGCAAGTCCATCGTCGCGGTCCCGGCGTCCTTCTCCTACCTCGGCAAGGCCGAATGGCTCGGGGCGCCCGCCGCGGTGTGGATCTGCCTGCTGCTGTTCGTCATCGGCGGCCTGGCCCTGGGCTACCTGCGGCACGGCCGCGCCCTCTACGCCATCGGCGGCAACACCGGGGCCGCCAGGGCCGCCGGCATCCGGGTCGACCGGATCACCTGGATCGTGCTGGCGCTCGGCGGCCTCATCGCCGCCTTCGCCGGTGTCCTGTACACCGGGCACTACGGCGCGATCTCCGCCACCCAGGGCGACGGCTGGATCTTCCAGGTCTTCGCCGCCACCGTCATCGGCGGGGTCAGCCTCAACGGTGGCCGCGGCACGCTGTTCGGCGCGCTCACCGGTGTCGTCAGCCTGCAACTGGTCGTCAACGTCACCACCCTCGGCGGAGTGCCGCCGCTGTGGGACAAGTTCCTCTACGGTGCCATCATCATCGTCGCCCTGATCATCTCCCGCTTCGCCAGCGGCGAGAAGCAGGACTGACCCCGGGCACCGACCCCCGGCGCCGTCACCGGGCGCCGACCCCGACCCCGACCCCGACCGTACGGCCACCGGCCGCAGCCGACCGCCAAGCCCAGCAGAAAGACACCACGTATGCCCCTACCGGCACTGCCCCGGCTCGGCCTCGGCTGCGCGCCGCTGGCCAACCTCTACCGCGCCATCACCGACGAGCAGGCGGAGGCCACCGTGGCCGCCGCCTTCGACGCGGGGCGGCCCGTCACCTACCTCGACACCGCCCCGCACTACGGGCTCGGCCGCTCCGAGGAGCGGCTGGGCCGGGCGCTGGCCGGCCGGGACCGCGCGTCGTACGTGCTGTCCACCAAGGTCGGCCGCCGGCTGCGCGACCTGGCGCCGGGCGAGGCGCCCGAGGGCCAGGGCTTCACCGACGTCCCCGGCCGGGCCCGGGTCTGGGACTTCACCGCCGACGGCATCCGCGCCACGCTGGAGGGCTCCCTGGAGCGGCTCGGCGTGGACGCCGTCGACATCGTCTACCTCCACGACGTCGAGGACCACCTGCCCGAGGTGTACGCCACCGGGTTCGCCGCGCTCGCGGACCTGCGCGACCAGGGCGTGGTCAAGGCCATCGGCTTCGGCATGAACGTCAGCGGCGTCCTGGCCCGGCTCGTCGCCGACCTCGACGTCGACGTCGTGCTGTGCGCGGGCCGCTGGACGCTGCTGGAGCGCACCGCCTACGACGACCTGCTGCCGGTGTGCGAGCGCCGCGGCACCAAGGTCGTCGTCGGCGGCGTCTACAACTCCGGGCTGCTGGCCGACCCCCGGCCCGGGGCGCCCTACGACTACGCGGCGGCCCCGCAGGAGCTGCTCGACCGGGCGCTGGCGATGGCCAGGGTGTGCGGCGAGTTCGGCGTCCCGCTGCGGGCCGCCGCGCTGCGCTACCCGTTCGCGCACCCGAGCGTCGTCTCCGCGCTCGTCGGCGCCGCGAGCGCGGACGAGGTACGCGACAACGAGGCGATGTTCGGCCACGACATCCCCGACGCGATGTGGCATGCCCTGGTCGGCGAGGGACTGCTCGACCCGGACGTGCCGCTGCCGCTGACCGGCGGCCCGGCCGCCGGTCCGGGCGCGGACCCGGCGGCGGGGGCGTGACGATGACCGAGCCGGCACGGCGGATCGACGCGCACCACCACCTGTGGGACCTCACCCGGCGCCCGCAGCCCTGGCTGACCGGGCCCCGGCTCGCCCCCATCGACCGCAGCTTCGCCCTGGCCGAGCTGGAGCCGCTGCTGGACGCGCACGGCGTCGACGCGACGGTGGTCGTGCAGTCCAGCTCCTCGCTGGACGAGACCCGCGAGCTGCTGGAGGTCGCCGCGGGCTCCGGCGGCCGGATCGCCGGCGTCGTCGGCTGGGCCGACCTCACCGACCCCGGCCTTGCCGACGTGCTGGCCTCGCTCACCGGCCCGCTCGTCGGCATCCGCCACCAGGTCCAGGACGAGGCCGACCCCTGGTGGCTGGCCCGCGCCGCCGTCCGCCGCGGCCTGGCCACGGTCGCCGCGGCGGGCCTGGCGTACGACCTGCTCGTCACGCCCCGCGAGCTGCCTGCGGCGCTGGAGACGGCGGCGGCGCTGCCCGAGCTGCGCTTCGTCCTCGACCACGCGGCCAAGCCGCCCGTCGCCTCCGGCGGTTGGGAGCCGTGGGCCGCGCAGGTCGGTGCGATGGCCGCGCTGCCCAATGTGGTGTGCAAGCTGTCGGGGCTGGTGACCGAGGCGGATTGGTCCGGCTGGGCGCCGGCCGACCTTCTTCCGTACGCCGGGCACGTCCTGGCGGCCTTCGGGCCGCACCGGGTGCTCTTCGGCTCCGACTGGCCGGTCTGCACGCTTGCGGCTTCCTACGGCGAGGTGCTCGCCCTCGCGCGGTCCGCGACCTCGGACCTCTCACCGGCGGAGTCCGCGCAGGTCTTCGGCGCGAACGCTGCCGCGGTCTACGGGCTGGGCTAGCCCCTCGCCCTGCCGGGCTGGGGCTTTCGCGGGACCTTCCCGCCGCCCCGGCCGGTCGCGCAGTTCCCCGCGCCCCTGGTTTGCTGCCCTGCGCGGCAGGCACGCGCCCCTGACGGCAACCCATCAGGGGCGCGGAACTGCGCGGAGCTCAGAGGGTGGAGCGGAGCCATTGTTCGACGCTCGCGACGTGGACGGTCGCCCAGGAGCGCGCGGCCTCCGCGTCGCGGTCGCGGAGGGCGGCGAGGATCGCCCGGTGTTCCAGCAGCGTGCGGGACACCGCGTCCTCCTGGGTGAGGCCGCGCCAGACGCGGGCCCGGGTCGTCGGGCCGGACAGGCCGTCGAGCAGCGAGCACAGGACCGAGTTGCCGGACGCCGCGACGATGCCGCGGTGGAACTCCAGGTCGGAGGCGACCAGTTCCTCCACCGACGGCTGCGCCCCCAGCGCGTCCAGCTTGCCCTGGAGCGCCTCCAGCTCCTCCTGCGGGATCCGCGTCGCGGCCATCGCGGTGGCCGCCGGCTCCAGGATGCGCCGCACCGCCAGGAATTCGAGCACTGTGTCGTCGCGGTGGAAGTCCACCACGAAGCTCAGCGCCTCCAGCAGCAGTTGCGGGTCCAGGCTGGTGACGTACGTGCCGTCGCCCTGCCGGACGTCGAGGATGCGGATCAGGGACAGCGCCCGCACCGCCTCGCGCAGCGAGTTGCGCGACAGGCCCAGCTCGGCCGCCAGCTCGCTCTCCTTGGGGAGCCGGTCGCCGGGCCGCAGCGCCCCGGAGACGATCATCTCCTTGATCTTCTCGATCGCCTCGTCGGTGACGGCCACCGCGACCTCCCCTTAGTCCAGGTCCCGCGGACCGCCAGACCTCCGATGTATAGCCTCATTATGTGCCCGCGCGGCGCGTTTACCTAACGAAACGGGAAATCAGCGCCCGGCGTACCTGCCCGGCGGCGTCCCCACCGCGGCGGCGAAGTCCCGCGTGAGATGGGCCTGGCCGGCATAGCCGAGATCCGCCGCGAGGGCCGCCCAGTCGACGCCCGCGCCCTCGTCGGCCCGCGCCGCGGCCTCGTGCAACAGCTGAGAAGGTGTCGCGCTTGTTCAAGACCGGCGGGCGCGCCCGCCGGTAGCGTCGCGGGCATGACCTTTCATTCTGAGATCGCCGACAGCGCGCGGGAAGCCGCCCGGATCGCCGCGGGCGTCAGCCCCGGGCAGCTGACCGGCCCGACCCCTTGCGCCGACTACGACACCCGCACCCTGGTCAACCACCTGGTCGCCTACACCGGCATCGGCATGGAGCTGCGCGCCCGCCGCGAACCGCACCCCGCGGACCTGGGCACCCGCGACTTCACCGCCGACCCCGAGTGGGCGAAGGCGTACGCCGAGCAGCTGGAGCGCTCGGTGGCCGCGTGGGCCGACCCGGCCGTCTGGCAGGGCGAGATCAACTCCATGCCGGCCGGCTCCATGGCCTCCATGCTCTTCCTGGAGCTGTGCCTGCACGGCTGGGACCTCGCCAAAGCCACCGGCCAGCAGTTCACGCTGCCCGACGCCACCGCGGAGCTGATGCTCGCCCAGGTCCGCGAGGTCGCGCAGATGTACCGCGACTACAAGGGCTTCGCCGAGCCCGCGGACGTCCCCGCGGACGCGGGCCCGCTCAAAACCGCTGTCGCGCTGTCGGGCCGCGACCCATACTGGGCCGCGTGATCCAGCACGACCTCATCGCCCGGGTACGGGAGAGGTGCCGCGCGGACGGCGACGTCCGCGCGGCCCTGATGTACGGCTCCTTCGCGGCGGGGGAGGGCGACGCGCACAGCGACGTCGAGTTCTGGCTCTTCCTGACCCCGGCCGCCCGCGCCGCGCTGGACCCGGCGGCCTGGTGCGCCGCCGTCGCGCCGGTGAACCTGGTGCTGGAGAACGAGTTCGGCACGCATGTCGCGCTCTTCCCCGGCCCGGTGCGCGGCGAGTTCCACTTCGCCACCACTGCCGACATCGCCTCGGTCGCCGGCTGGCCCGCGCGCGGCGCCGCCGTCGAGGCGATGGTCGTCGTCGACCGGGACGGCGCGCTCACCCCGGTGCTGCGGGCGCTGCCCGAGCGGCCCGCCGTCCCGCGGAGCCCGGCCGAGATCGCCGACCTGTGCGGGCGGTTCGCGAACTGGCTGGTGCTCGCCGCGCACGTCACCGCCCGCGGCGAGCACCTGCGCGCGCAGGACGCGCTCGCGCACGCCGCCCGGCACCTGCTGTGGATGGCCAGGGTCGCCGAGGGCAGCACCGCCCACTACCTGACCCCCTCGCGCGCCGCCGAGGCCGAGCTGCCGGCCCGTACGGTCGCGGCGGCCGGCGCCGGCACGCTCGCGGCCCTGTGGGAGGAGGGCCGCGAGCGCTGGCGGGAGCTCGCGGCCCGCACCGGCGGCGAGCCGCCCGCGGCGCTGTTCGCCGAGCTGGACCGGCTCGCCGCCGCCGCTACTGCTCGTCCAGCCAGCCCATGGTCGCCTGGACGGCCTTGAGCCACTGCTTGTACTCCTTGTCGCGCTCGGCCGCGTCCATCCGCGGCGTCCACTCCGCGGCCCGCTTCCAGTTCGCCCGCAGCGCCTCGGTGTCCGGCCAGAAGCCGATCGCCAGGCCCGCCGCGTAGGCCGCGCCCAGGCAGGTGGTCTCGGCGACCATCGGGCGCACCACGGGCACGTCCAGGAAGTCCGAGAGGGTCTGCATGAGCAGGTTGTTCGCGGTCATGCCGCCGTCGACCTTCAGCGTGCTGACCTCGGTGCCGGAGTCCTTGAGCATCGCGTCGGCGATCTCCCGGGTCTGCCAGGCGGTCGCCTCCAGGACGGCGCGCGCGATGTGCGCCTTGGTGACGTACCGCGTCAGGCCCGCGATCACCCCGCGCGCGTCGGAGCGCCAGTAGGGCGCGAACAGCCCGGAGAACGCCGGCACGAAGTACGCGCCGCCGTTGTCGTCCACCGACGCGGCCAGCTCCTCGATCTCCGCGGCGGTCTTGATCAGCCCCATCTGGTCGCGCATCCACTGCACCAGCGAGCCGGTCACCGCGATGGAGCCCTCCAGCGCGTAGACGGGCTTGTCGCTGCCGATGCGGTAGCCCACCGTGGTGATCAGGCCCGCGTAGGAGTTCACCGGGGTCTCCCCGGTGTTCATCAGCATGAACGTACCCGTGCCGTACGTCGACTTCGCCTCGCCCACCGCGAAGCACGTCTGGCCGAACAGCGCAGCCTGCTGGTCGCCGAGCGCCGAGGCCACCGGCACCGCGGTCAGCCCGCCGACGCTGGTGGTGCCGTAGACCTCCGAGGACGACCTGATCTCCGGCAGCACCGCGGTCGGCACGCCGATCGACGCGCAGATCTTCTCGTCCCACTGGAGGGTCTTGAGGTCCATCAGCAGGGTGCGGGAGGCGTTGGTGACGTCGGTGACGTGCACCCCGCCGTCCACCCCGCCGGTGAGGTTCCAGATCACCCAGGAGTCCATCGTGCCGAACACGACGTCGCCGCGCTCGGCGCGCTCGCGCAGGCCCTCGACGTTGTCCAGCAGCCAGCGCACCTTCGGCCCGGCGAAGTACGACGCGAGCGGCAGGCCGGTCTGCCGCCGGAAGCGGTCCTGCCCGACGTTGCGGCCGAGCTCACGACACAGCGCGTCGGTGCGGGTGTCCTGCCAGACGATCGCGTGGTACACCGGCTCACCGGTGTTCTTGTCCCACATCATGGTGGTCTCGCGCTGGTTGGTGATCCCGATCGCCTTGACGTCCGAAGGAGTGAATCCGGCGACGTCGCGCCCGGCGTTGGCGATCGCGCCCGCGACCACCGCCTGGACGTTCGCCCAGATCTCGTTGGCGTCGTGCTCCACCCAGCCGGGCTTGGGGAAGATCTGCTCGTGCTCCTTCTGGTCGACCGCGACGATCCGCCCGTCGCGGTCGAAGATGATGCAGCGGCTGGACGTCGTGCCCTGGTCGATGGCCGCGATGAAGGGTCCCGAGGCGTTGGTGCTGGTGGACGTGTCGGTCATGGTGTGCTCCTCGTCGGATGTCCGCCCGGTGGTTACGGGTGACGACGGTTTCACCGGCAGGAATGGTGTCGTCGGATGGGCCTCACCTCTATGTGAACGCGAGCCGGTAAAGTCCGCCCGCGATGGCGGCGCCGGCCAGCGGGCCGACGACCGGTATCCACGCGTAGCCCCAGTCGGATCCGCCCTTGTGCGGCAGCGGCAGCAGGGCGTGCACGATCCGCGGGCCGAGGTCCCGGAACGGGTTGATCGCGTACCCGGTCGGCCCGCCCAGCGACAGGCCGATGCCGACCACGATCAGCGCGGTGAGCAGGATGCCCATTCCATTCTCCGCCAGACCGTCGGTCATGCCCTGCGTGAGGATGAACAGCACCAGGACCAGCGTCGCGACCGCCTCGGTGAGCAGGTTCAGCAGCGGATTGCGGATCTCCGGGCCGGTGGAGAAGATCCCCAGCACCGGCCCGCCCGGCAGCGTGGGGTCGCCCGTCGTGGGCCCGGCAGGATCGGCCTCGGGGCCGGCGAAGTCCGCCGGGTCGCTCAGATGCGCCTGGAACTGCCCGTAGTAGGCCACCCACACCAAAAGGGCGCCGATCACGGCGCCCACGAGCTGTCCTATCAGGTAGTACGGCACTTTCGACCACTGGCCGGTCTTGATGGCTATGCCGAGGGTGACCGCGGGGTTGAGATGGCCCCCCGAGTAGCCGTTGGCTATGTACGCGCCGCCCAGCACGCCGAAGCCCCAGCCGAAGGTGATCGCCAGCCAGCCCGCGTCCCTGGCCTTGGACCGTTTGAGTGTCACCGCGGCGCAGACGCCGCAGCCGAGCAGGATGAGCACAGCGGTACCGAAGATCTCGCCGATGACGATATGACCGTTGGACACAGCGACTCCCTAGTCCCACACTCTTGGTGTTCGACATTGTCGATCGCAGGACGAGAGTGTTCTCCCCTTGCGCTGAACAGGTCAAGAGAGGTGTACGGGTCGGCGGCGCACGCCGGTACGCGTCAGGCGCGCCCGGCGCCCAGGTCGCCGGAGATGCCCCGCGCGCAGTCCTGTACCGCCGCGACCACGCCGGCCAGGACCCCGCCCGCGTCGCACATCCGCTCCGCCGCGCCGGTGACGCCCACCGCCCCCACCGGCATCCGCCGCCCGTCCCGTACCAGCGCCGCCACCGACGCCGTCCCCCCGCCGGCCGGCTCCAGGTCCACCGCGAAGCCGCGGGCCCGGGTCGCCGCCAGCTCCGCCTCGAACCCGGGCCCACCGGCCGGCTCGGCGCGGGTGACCGGGTCGTACGCGCACAGCACCCGGCCGAGCGCGCTGCCGTGCAGCGGCAGCATCGCGCCGGTCCGCGGCGGCTCCCCGGGGCGCGGGACGTGGTGGACGACCAGCACCCCGTCCCGGTGCGGCACCGCCACGTACGCCGCCTCGCCGGTGGCCCGGGCCAGGTCGTCGGTCCAGCGCAGCGCGCGGGCCCGCAGCTGGTGCCCGTCCAGGTAGCCGGTGCCCAGCCGCAGCAGCTCCGCGCCCAGCTGGTACTTGCCCGACGCCGCGTCCTGCTCCACCAGGCCCTCGCTGCGCAGGGTGCGCAGCAGGCCGTGCGCGGTGCCCTTGGCCAGGCCCAGCGACGACGCCACGTCGGACAGCCCGAGCCGCCGCTCGCCGCCGGCCAGCAGCCGCAGGATCGCGGCGGCCCGCTCCAGCGACTGGATGGAACCGGGCATCGCGCACTCCCAGGGCGGAAGGCCGGCGCCGGCGTACGAAACGGACGGCGGCCGGCCGGTGGTCGGCATTGCCGGCCCCGATTCTCCCAGAGCGGGGGAGCGGCACCACTCGTCCGCCCATCGGAATGCCTTCGAGCCGAAACGGCCCGGACGGCTAGGCTGGCCGCGTGCGCGATCCGCCCCCTGGCGGGACGGACCGGCGCATAGCCGACAGCCGTCGCATCCCAGGGAGCAGTTCCATGGCCTTGCCGTCCCCCTCGCCCGCCCCCGCCGCCGCGAGCAACGCCCGCGCAGCGGCACTGCGCGAAGCGCTCGCCACCCGCATCGTCGTCGCCGACGGCGCCATGGGCACCATGCTCCAGGCGCAGGAACCGACCCTGGACGACTTCCAGCAGCTCGAAGGCTGCAACGAGATCCTCAACATCACCCGCCCCGACATCGTGCGCTCGGTGCACGAGGCGTACTTCGCGGCCGGCGTGGACTGCGTCGAGACCAACACCTTCGGCGCCAACGCCACCGCGATGAGCGAGTACGACATCGAGGACCGCATCTACGAGCTCGCCGAGGCCGGTGCCCGGCTCGCCCGCGAGGTCGCCGACGGCTTCGCCGCCGACGGCCGGCCGCGCTGGGTGCTCGGCTCCATCGGCCCCGGCACCAAGCTGCCGACCCTCGGCCACACCACCTACGCCCATCTGCGCGACGGCTACCACGCCAACGCCGCGGGCCTGATCGCCGGCGGCGCCGACGCGCTGGTGGTGGAGACCATGCAGGACCTGCTCCAGGTCAAGGCGGCACTGATCGGCTCCCGGCAGGCGATGGCCGAGGCGGGCGTGGACCTGCCGCTGATCTGCTCGGTCGCGGTGGAGACCACCGGCACGATGCTGCTCGGCTCGGAGATCGGCGCCGCCCTGACCGCGCTGGAACCGCTCGGCATCGACCTGATCGGCCTGAACTGCTCCACCGGACCGGCCGAGATGAGCGAGCACCTGCGCTACCTCGCCCGGCACTCGCGCATCCCGCTGACCTGCATGCCCAACGCCGGGCTCCCGGTGCTCACCAAGGACGGCGCGCACTACCCGCTCAGCCCCTCCGAGCTCGCCGACGCGCATGAGACGTTCGCCGCCGAGTACGGCCTGTCGCTGGTCGGCGGTTGCTGCGGCACCACCCCCGAGCACCTGCGCCAGCTCGTCGAGCGGATCGGCGGCCACGACCTCACCCCGCGCAACCCCCGCCCCGAGCCCGGCGCCTCCTCGCTCTACCAGACCGTGCCGTTCCGGCAGGACACCTCCTACCTGGCGATCGGCGAGCGCACCAACGCCAACGGCTCGAAGAAGTTCCGCGAGGCGATGCTGGAGGGCCGCTGGGAGGACTGCGTCGAGCTCGCCCGCGAGCAGATCCGCGAGGGCGCCCACCTGCTGGACCTGTGCGTGGACTACGTCGGCCGGGACGGCGTCGCCGACATGGCCGAGATCGCCGGGCGCTTTGCGACCGCCTCCACGCTGCCCATCGTGCTGGACTCCACCGAGGTCGAGGTGCTGCGGGCCGGCCTGGAGAAGCTCGGCGGCCGGGCGGTGCTCAACTCCGTCAACTACGAGGACGGCGACGGCCCGGAGTCGCGCTTCGCGAAGGTCACCGCGCTCGCCCGCGAGCACGGCGCCGCGCTCATCGCGCTGACCATCGACGAGGAGGGCCAGGCCAGGACCGCCGAGAAGAAGGTCGAGATCGCCGAGCGGCTGATCGCCGACCTCACCGGCAACTGGGGCATCGCCGAGTCCGACATCCTCGTGGACTGCCTGACCTTCACCATCTGCACCGGCCAGGAGGAGTCCCGCGGCGACGGCGCCGCCACCATCGAGGCGATCCGCGAGCTCAAGCGCCGCCACCCCGACGTGCAGACCACGCTGGGCCTGTCCAACATCTCCTTCGGCCTGAACCCGGCCGCCCGCGTCGTCCTCAACTCGGTCTTCCTCGACGAGTGCGTCAAGGCCGGCCTGGACTCCGCGATCGTGCACGCCGCCAAGATCGTGCCGATCGCCCGCATCCCCGAGGAGCAGCGCCAGACCGCGTACGACCTGGTCTACGACAACCGGCGGGAGGGCTACGACCCGCTGCAGAAGCTCATGGCGCTCTTCGAGGGCGTGGACGCCAAGTCGGTCAAGGCCGGCAAGGCCGAGGAGCTGGCCGCGCTGCCGCTGGACGAGCGGCTCCAGCGGCGCATCGTGGACGGCGAGAAGAACGGCCTGACCGACGACCTGGACGCGGCGCTGGCCGAGCGCCCGGCACTCGACATCGTCAACGAGACGCTGCTGGCCGGCATGAAGATCGTCGGCGAGCTGTTCGGCTCCGGGCAGATGCAGCTGCCGTTCGTGCTGCAGTCCGCCGAGGTGATGAAGACCGCCGTCGCCTACCTCGAACCGCACATGGAGAAGAGCGACGACAGCGGCGGCAAGGGCACCATCGTGCTGGCGACGGTACGCGGCGACGTCCACGACATCGGCAAGAACCTGGTCGACATCATCTTGTCCAACAACGGCTACAACGTCGTCAACCTGGGCATCAAGCAGCCCGTCTCGGCGATCCTGGACGCCGCGCAGGAGCACCGCGCCGACGTCATCGGCATGTCGGGGCTGCTGGTGAAGTCCACGGTGGTGATGAAGGAGAACCTCGAAGAGCTCAACCAGCGGGGACTGGCCGCCGAGTTCCCGGTGATCCTCGGCGGCGCCGCCCTCACCCGCGCCTACGTCGAGCAGGACCTGCACGAGCTGTACCTGGGCGAGGTGCGCTACGCCCGGGACGCCTTCGAGGGGCTGCGGCTGATGGACGCCCTCATCGGCGTCAAGCGCGGGGTGCCGGGCGTGCAGCTGCCCGAGCTCAAGCAGCGCCGGGTGCCGATCCGCCCGCAGGAGGACGAGATCCTGGACGACTCGCGCGGCCCGGTGCGCTCCGACGTCGCGGTGGACAACCCGGTGCCGGCCCCGCCGTTCTGGGGCAGCCGGGTCGTCAAGGGCATCCCGCTGGCGGACTACGCCTCATGGCTGGACGAGGGGGCGCTGTTCAAGGGCCAGTGGGGCCTGAAGCAGGCGCGCGCGACCGGGCCGACGTACGAGGAGCTGGTCGAGAGCGAGGGCCGGCCGCGGCTGCGCGGGCTGCTGACCAAGCTCCAGTCGGAGGGCCTGCTGGAGGCCGCGGTGGTCTACGGCTACTTCCCGTGCGTGTCCAAGGGCGACGACCTGATCGTGCTGCACGAGGACGGCACCGAGCGCACCCGCTTCACCTTCCCCCGGCAGCGCCGCGGGCGGCGGCTGTGCCTGGCCGACTACTTCCGGCCCGAGGAGTCCGGCCAGACCGATGTCGTCGGCTTCCAGGTGGTCACCATGGGCGGCAGGATCTCCGAGGCCACCAACGAGCTGTTCGCGTCCGACTCCTACCGCGACTACCTGGAGCTGCACGGGCTGTCGGTGCAGCTCGCCGAGGCGCTCGCCGAATACTGGCACGCCCGGGTGCGCGCCGAGCTGGGCTTCGGCGGCGAGGACCCCGGCGAGATCGAGGACATGTTCGCGCTGAAGTACCGCGGCGCCCGCTTCTCGCTCGGCTACGGCGCCTGCCCCGACCTGGAGGACCGGGCGAAGATCGCGGCGCTGCTGGAGCCGGAGCGGATCGGGGTGAAGCTGTCGGAGGAGTTCCAGCTGCACCCGGAGCAGTCCACCGACGCGATCGTGATCCACCACCCGGAGGCGAAGTACTTCAACGCCCGCTGACGCCGGCGGCGCAGGGCGGCGCACCCCTCGGCAGCGCACCCCCGGCGGCCCTTCCGGGCGTGTCCCGGAGAGGCGACGTAGACTGGTGGGTCCGGCAGAGGCCGGTTGCCCTTCCCGATCCCGGGACGCGGCGACCGGCCTTTGTGCCCCCTGGGAGGGGGCGCGCCGGCACCGGCCCGACGGCCGGTCCCGCGCCCGGGTCCGCACCGGGCCGAGGAGTGAGCCTATGACCAGCAGCATCCCCGTCGTCGCCACCCTCACGGGGCACGGCCAGGACCTCCAGGCCGTACTGCTGGACATGGACGGCACCCTCGTGGACACCGAGGGCATCTGGTGGGCGGCCGAGACGGGGGTGTTCGCCGACCTCGGGCATGTGCTCGACGAGGTGCACAAGGAGGTCGTGGTGGGCGGCCCGATGGCCCGCAGCGTCACCCATCTGATGGAGGTCACCGGCACCACGGCGACGCTCGCCGAGCTGATGGTCGCGATCGACACCCGCTTCGAGGAGCTGATCGAGCGCGGCGCCCCGCTGATGCCCGGCGCCCGGCGGCTGCTGACCGAGCTCGCGGCGCACGGGGTGCCCACCGCGCTGGTGTCCGCCTCGCACCGGCGCACGATCGACGCGATGCTGCGCACCCTGGGCGCCGAGAACTTCTCCTTCACCCTGGCAGGTGATGAGATCGCCCGCACCAAGCCGCACCCGGACCCGTATCTGACGGCGGCGGCCCGGCTCGGCGCCGACCCGGCTCGCTGCGTCGTCGTCGAGGACACCCTGACCGGGGTCGCCTCCGGCGAGGCGGCCGGCTGCCATGTGGTCGCGGTGCCGTCGCTCGTGACCATCCCGCCCGCCCCCCGGCGCACCGTCGTGCGCTCGCTCGACGGGGTGGACGTGCCCTTCCTGCGCTCGCTGGTCAGGCGCTCTGTGAACGCGGATCTTCACTGAAGGTGAAGGCTGAATAAAATCTCACGAAGTGGAATCCGCGCGGTGTGATGATTGTCACACGACGCGTCCTCGACAGCCGGTCGCCCGGCTGGATGAGATTTCGCTTATCGGTTCTTTACCCGGGCGAAGTGTCCCGTTTGTCGCTCCGTGTATCGATAGCCCGCACGTTCGCATATCGGAGGTGAACGTCCTGTTACCGGTATGTAATGCCCCCTCAATCACTCCGTGTCCCAGTGAGAGATGCCCATCCCGCTAGTGTCCGTGGCGGTCGATGCCGACTCAACCTTCCGGCATGTGAGCAAGGGGATTCACTGGATGTCACGAAACAAGCGTGTCGTCGCCGCAGCAGCCGTGGCCTTCCTGGCCGTCGGTGCCGCAGCGTGCGGTGGCAAAAAGGATAATTCGTCCGGCAATGGCGGCGGTGGCAACGGTGGCGGCAAGGGTGCCGTGATCGTCGGCACCACCGATTCGGTGTCCTCGCTGGACCCCGCGGGAGCGTACGACTACGGCTCCTGGGAGATCATCGACAGCGTCTACCAGAAGGTCATGCACTTCCCGACCGGCGCCACCACCCCGGCCCCGGACGCGGCCAAGAGCTGCTCCTTCACCGACCCCAAGACGTACTCCTGCCAGCTGCAGCCCGGCCTGGTGTTCTCCAACGGCGACCCGCTCACCGCGACGTCCGTGAAGTTCACCTTCGACCGGATGCTGAAGATCGCCGCCCCCAACGGCCCGTCGAGCCTGCTGGCCAACCTGGACAGCACCACGACCACCGGGGCCGACCAGGTCGTCTTCCACCTGAAGAACCCCGACTCGACCTTCCCCTCGGTGCTCGCCACCGACGCCGGCGCGATCGTCGACGAGAAGGTCTTCCCGGCCGACAAGCTCCTCGACGGCTCCGCCGTCGTCGGCTCCGGCCCGTACACCCTCGACAAGTACACGGCCAAGCAGCAGGCCTCGCTCAAGGCCAACGCCAAGTACAAGGGCACCAACAAGCTCAACAACAGCCAGGTCGTCCTGCAGTACTTCTCCGAGGCGTCCGCGCTCAAGCAGGCCGTCAAGGACGGCACCGTGACCGCCGCCTTCCGCAGCCTGTCGCCCACCGACACCGAGGACCTGAAGAAGACCTCCGGCGTCCAGGTGCTCGAAGGCACCGGCACCGAGAAGCGCTACATGGTCTTCGACGCCAAGGTCAAGCCGGCCGACCAGAAGGCCGTCCGGCAGGCCGTCGCCCAGGTCATCGACCGCGCGGGCATCGCCAAGGAGGCGTACGACAACACCGTCGCGCCGCTGTACTCCATGGTCGGCAACGGCATCGAGGGCCACACCGAGGCCTTCAAGGACAAGTACGGCGCCCCCGACACCGCCAAGGCCAAGGCGCTGCTCGACGCCGCCGGCATCACGACCCCGGTGACGCTCGCCTACGCCTGGACGCCCAGCCACTACGGTGCCGCGTCCGCCGACGAGGCCACCACGATCAAGCGGCAGCTGGAGGCCACCGGCCTGTTCAAGGTCAACCTCAGCAACACCGAGTGGCAGCAGTACCAGAAGGACGAGAAGTCCGACACGTACGCCTCGTACATGATCGGCTGGTACCCGGACCTGCCGGACCCCGACAACGACGTCGCCCCGTTCCTGACCAAGGAGCCCTTCCTGGGCACCGGCTACGTCAACCCGCAGATCCTGGACCTGCTCTCCAAGGAGCAGGGCACCGACGACAAGACCGTGCGCGACCAGGCCTTCGCCGACATCCAGAAGATCGTGGCCGAGGACGTCCCGATCATCCCGCTGTGGCAGGGCAAGCAGACCGTCGTGATCCGCGACGGCGTCACGGGCGCCGACAAGGCACTCGACCCGACGATGTTCCGGTTCTACGAACTCGGCACCAAGTGACCGGCGGCCGGCCCGCGGAGCAGTGACCTGCCCCGCGGGCCGGCCCGGCACACGGCACCCCCCGCCGCGCCCCCGTCGTCCACGGTCCGGGCCCCCACCCGGCAGCCACCGGAAAGTCACCGCATGAGCAACACGAGCAAGCAGTCGGGCTCGCTGCGCCGCTACATCCTCACCCGGATCGCGCTGGCCGTGCCCATGGTCCTGATCCTGCTGATCCTGGTCTTCGTCATGATGCGGGTGGCGCCAGGCGACCCCATCTCCTCCTCCCAGGGCGGCAAGCTCAACGCCACGGAACTGGCCGCACGGCGGCACGCGGCGGGCTTCGACGCCCCGCTGTACCAGCAGTTCTGGGACTACCTGAAGTCCGTCGTCACGCTGAACTTCGGCACCACCTTCTCCGACCGCCGCAGCGTGCGCGACATCATCATCGAGAACGGCGGCGCCACCCTCACCCTGACCGCCGGCGCGCTGGTCTTCGCCGCGGTCATCGGCATCCCCGTCGGGCTGCTCGCCGGCCGCTACCGCGACCGCCCCGTCGACGTCCTCAGCCGGCTGGCCAGCACCATCAGCTACGCCTCCCCGGTCTTCGTCACCGCCCCGCTGCTCATGCTCGCGTTCGGCACCACCTCGGGCCAGGCCTCACCGCTCATCCAGCTCAACGTGCCCACCCAGACGCACATCCTCATCGTCGACGCGGCACTGGACGGCGACTGGGACGCGGTCACCGACATCCTCCAGCACCTGCTGCTGCCGTCCATCGCCCTCGGCCTGCTCATCGTCGGCGTCTTCATCCGGATGATCCGCATCAACCTCATCCAGTCGCTCCAGGGCGACTACATCGAGGCCGCCCGCGCCCGCGGCGTCCGCGAACGCCATGTCGTCGCCCGGCACGGCTTCCGCAACGCCCTGGTCCCGGTGATCACCGTGCTGGGCCTGCAGGTCGCCATGCTGCTCGGCGGCGCCGTCCTGACCGAGAAGATCTTCAACTGGCCCGGCATCGGCCGCCAGTTGATCGACTACATCAACCAGCGCGACTACGTCGCCGTCCAGGGCATCGTCACCGTCTTCGCCCTCGTCGTCGTCGTGATCAGCCTGCTGATCGACTTCGTCAACGCGCTGATCGACCCGAGGGTGCGCTACTGATGGCCACGACGACCCTGCCCACCGGGCCCATCGAGCCCGACGCGACCCCCGCGGCCGGCACCGCCGCGTCCTCCCGCTTCGGCGGCCTGCGCCGCATCACCACCGCGGTCCGCGAGGCCCACGGCGTACCGAAGTTCATGCTGTGGACCGGCGCCGTCATCACCGCGCTGTTCGTGATCACCGCGGTGTTCGCACCGCTCATCGCGCCCTACAGCTTCGACACCTACCGGGCCGGCGGCACCAACTTCCCCAAGCAGGGCTCACCCGACGGCGACCACTGGTTCGGCACCACCGTGCAGAGCCTCGACGTGCTCTCCCGCACCATCTACGGCGCCCGCACCGCCCTGGAGGTGATGGTCCTCGCGGTCATCTTCTCCCTCATCCTCGGCGTGCTGCTCGGCCTGGTCTCCGGCTACTTCGGCGGCTGGCTCGACCGCATCCTGGTGCTGGTCATGGACGCCCTGTTCGCCTTCCCCTACCTGCTGCTGGCCATCGTCGCCGGCTTCGTCTTCTCCGGCGTCTCCGGCGGCGGCGTCGTCACCGCGGCCCTGTCCATCACCGTGGTCTACATCCCCCAGTACTACCGGGTGGTCCGCGCCTCGGCCCTGTCCGCCCGCGAGGCCACCTTCGTCGAGGCCGCCCGCGCCATGGGCGCCAAGCCCTCCGTCGTCATCCGCAAGTACCTGTTCGGCAACGTCATCCAGTCCGTACCGGTCATCACCACCATGAACGCCGCCGACGCCATCGGCACCCTGGCCGGGCTCGGCTTCCTGGGCCTGGGCATCCAGCCCACCGAAGCCGCCGAATGGGGCTACGACCTGGAACGCGCCATCGACGACGTCAACGCCGGCATGTGGTGGACCACCCTCTACCCGGGCCTGGCCATGGTCATCGCCATCCTCGGCTTCACCCTGCTCGGCGAGGGCCTCAACGACGTGCTCAACCCGACCATGCGCCGCCGCAGGCTCGGCAAGGTGCTGCTCCCCGACCACACCCGGCGCCGCACCGTCACCGCCTCCGCGCTGCCCGAGGCCCCCGGCGCCACCGAAGGCGAGGCCGTCAAGTGACCGAACCCGTCCTGTCCGTCCGCGACCTGCGCGTCTGGTACGGCACCGACCGCGGCCCGGTACGCGCCGTGGACGGCGTCAGCTTCGACGTACGGCCCGGCGAGACCCTCGGCCTGGTCGGCGAGTCCGGCTGCGGCAAGTCCACCCTCGGCCGCGGCGTCCTCGGCCTGACCCCGCCGGCCGCCGCCACCGACGGCGAGGTCGTGCTGCGCAGCCCCGGCGGCGCCGGCCGCAACCTCGTCGGCCTGCCCGCCAGGGAACTGCAGAAGCTGCGCGGCCCCGACCTCGGCCTGATCTTCCAGGAGCCGATGACCCGGCTCAACCCGCTCATGCGGATCTCCCAGCACTTCGAGGAAGCGCTGCGCGCCCACCACAAGGGCCTGCCCAAGAAGGAGATCCGCGCCCGCGCCCTGGAGGCGCTGCGCGGCATGGGCATCCCCGAGAGCCGCTACACCAGCTACCCGCACGAGTTCTCCGGCGGCATGCGGCAGCGCATCATGATCGCCCTCGCCCTCGTGCTGCGCCCCGCCTTCATCGTCGCCGACGAACCCACCACCGCCCTGGACGTGCTGGTCGAGGCGCAGATCATCAAGATCCTCGCCGACCTGCGCAAGAACTTCGACACCTCGCTCGTGCTCATCACCCACAACCTCGGCATCGTCGCCGAGGCGTGCGACCGGGTCGCCGTGATGTACGCCGGGCACATCGTCGAGCAGGGCGACGCCCGCGAGGTGTTCGCCAACCCCCAGCACCCCTACACCCGGGAGCTGCTGCGCTCGACCATCTCGCTGGCCACCACCGGGCTGCACTTCATCCCCGGCAGCCCGCCGGACCTCGTCGAACCCCCCCGGGGCTGCCGCTTCCACCCGCGCTGCCCGGTCGCCATGCGCGGCTGCGCCGAGATCGAGCCGCCCGAGGTCCTGCTGCCCACCGGCGTCACCAGCGCCTGCTGGCAGCAGGCGCTGCCCGCCGACCCGTCCCTCGTCGAGGAGTTCGGGCCGGACGGGCGCGAACCGCTCCACGCCGTAGAGGAGATCAGCGTTGCTGACGAAGCCTGACACCGACCCGTCCGGCGAGCCGGCCCCCACCCCCTCCGGTGAACCGCTCGTCGAGGCCACCGGCCTGGAGGTCCACTTCGGCCTGCGCGGCAACCTGCTCGGCCGCTTCACCGGCCGCACCGCCGGCGCCGTCCGCGCCGTCGACGGCATCGACCTCACCCTGCGCAAGGGCGAGGTACTCGGCCTGGTCGGCGAGTCCGGCTCCGGCAAGACCACGCTGGGCCGCACCCTGATCGGCCTGACCCGCGCCACCGCCGGCAGCGTCCGCTACCGCGGCCAGGACATCACCGGCCTCGGCGAGCGCCAGCTGCGCCCGCTGCGCCGCCGGCTGCAGATGGTCTTCCAGGACCCGCACGCCTCCCTCAACCCGGCCATGGACATCCGCACCGCCGTGGGCCACCCCTTGCGCATCCACGACCTGGTCTCCAGCGACGCCGAGTACGAGGCCCGGGTCGTCGACGCACTGGAGCGCGTGGGCCTGACCCCGCCCGAGCGCTTCCTCGGCAAATTCCCCGGCGACCTGTCCGGCGGCCAGAAGCAGCGCGCCGTGCTGGCCCGCGCCATCATCGCCGAGCCGGAACTCCTCGTCGCCGACGAGCCGATCTCCATGCTCGACATGAGCGTCCGCGCCAAGATCCTCCAGCTCATGCTGGACCTCAAGCGCGACCTGGACCTCACCTACGTCTACGTCACGCACGACCTGGCCAGCGCGAAGTTCTTCTGCGACACCATCGCGATCATGTACCTCGGCCGGATCGTGGAGTACGGGCCCACCGCCGACGTCTTCGCCAACCCGCAGCACCCCTACACCGAGGCGCTGCTCGCCGCGATCCCCGAGCCCGACCCGGAGCGGGCCGTGCCGCGCGAACTGCCGCGCGGCGAGATCCCGGACGCCGCCCGGCCGCCGCTCGGCTGCTCCTTCCACCCGCGCTGCCCGGTCGCCGTGAGCGCCTGCGGCTGGGAGGCCCGGGACCTGCGGACGCTGCTGGAGAACCGGTGGCTGGAACTCGCCCCCGAAGTGGCCGAACGGGAGCGGGCGTTGTTCGCCGACGTCGAATCGCTGACCGAACCGGGCCTGAGTACCGCCAAGATTGCACCCGGGCGCGGGCACACCCCCGAGGACGTGCTGGAATATCTCCGGCAGTTGCGCGACGACGCGTCCGACACCGAGCCACAGGAGCCACTGTGGCGCGGCGTCGCGGAGTTGCGCAGCGAACAGGGCCGGGCCGTCGTGGAGTTCAGCGCGCCGCGCGACCCGATCCTGAGCCTGATTCCGGCCACCGACGTCCGGGTCGCCTGCCATCTGCGTGAGACCGGTCCGAGCTCCACCGGCGCATGAGCACGCCCGCGTGACCCCGCGGGCGCCGCCCATCACGCGGAGCCCGCACACTCGCGGGGCCTGCGAACAACGCACGCCCGCGCGACCCCAAGAAGCAAGAGGAGAACGACCACGATGAACCGCAAGCTTCTGGTGCTGCCCGCCCTGCTGGGCGCGATGTCGCCCCTGCTCGCCGGGTGCGGCAGCACCGACGCGGGAGGCGGCGGCGGAAAGGCCATCGTCGTGGGCACCACCGACAGCATCGAGCTGACCGACGACAACCCGGCCCCGCTCGACCCGGCCACCTCGTACGACAGCGCCACCTGGAACATCTTCTACAACACCTTCCAGATGCTGCTGACCTACCAGCGCGGCAGCACCACCCCGAGCCCCGACGCGGCCAAGGAGTGCCACTACACCGACGCCACGGTGCTCACCTACCAGTGCACGCTGCCCGGCGACCAGAAGTTCTCCAACGGCGACCCGCTGACCGCGCAGGACGTGAAGTTCTCGGTCGACCGCATGCAGAAGATCAACTGGCCGACCGGTCCCGCGTCGCTGATATCCGGGGTGAAGTCCGTCGACGCCCCCGACGACAGGACGGTCATCTTCCACCTCAAGGCCGCCGACACCACCTTCCCGGCCAAGCTCGCCACCCCGGCCGCCGCGATCGTCGACCACAAGGTCTACGCCGCCGACAAGCCCTACGACGGCTTCAAGCTCGTCGGCTCCGGCCCCTACACGCTGGACTCCTTCGTGCAGGCCAAGCACGGCGTCTTCAGCAAGAACGGCCGCTACAGCGGCACCCTGAAGACCAACAACAACGGCGTCGAGCTCAAGCTGTTCTCCGACTCCCACGCCATGCAGGCCGCCCTGAAGTCCGGCGGCATCGACGTGATGGCCCGCACCCTCAGCCCCGACCAGATCGGCTCGCTGCAGAGCAGCACCGACCCCGACATCAAGATCACCGAGTCGGCCGGCGGCGAGGCCCGCTTCCTGTTCCTCAACACCGCCTCACCGGACCTGAAGTCGCTGGCCGTCCGGCGCGCGATGGCCCAGATCCTGGACCGGCAGGCGATCACCCGCGACGTCTACAAGCGCACCGCGGACCCGCTGTACTCGGTCATCCCGCAGGGCATCACCTCGCACACCAACTCCTTCTACAACCGCTACGGCGACCCGTCGGTGCCCAAGGCCAAGCAGCTGCTGCACACCGCCGGCATCACCGACAAGGTGTCGCTGACCATCAACTTCCGCCGCGACACCGGCGGCACGATGAACGAGGCCGAGGCCAAGGAGATCGCCCAGCAGCTCAACGCCAGCGGGCTGTTCACCGTCACCACCAAGAGCGAGCAGTGGAACACCTTCCTGAAGAAGGCGTCCCAGCGCGACTACCAGGTCTTCGCGCTCAGCTGGCTCCCGGACTTCCCCGACCCCGACAACTACATCGCGCCGTTCTTCGACAAGGACAACTTCCTCAACCTCGCCTACAACAACACCACCATCCAGGACGACCTGCTGCCCAAGACCCGCAAGCTCGCCGAACGCGGCTCCACCGTCGCGGACTTCACCAAGGCCCAGGACCTCATCGCCGACGACGTGCCGATGCTGCCGCTGTGGCAGGGCAAGCAGTTCATCGCCGCCCGCAAGGACATCACCGGCGCCGAATGGGCCCTGAACTCCTCCACCACCACGCAGTTCTGGGAGCTCGGCCGCAGCAGCTGACCCGCCCGCCCGGGTGCGCCACCGGGCGCACCCGGGGCCGCCCCGGCGCCGGGCCCCTCAGCCCGCCCCGGGGCGCACCAGCCCGCTCTCGTACGCGTACACCGCCGCCTGCACCCGGTCGCGCAGCCCCAGCTTCGTCAGCACATGCCCCACATGCGTCTTGACGGTCGTCTCCGACACGAACAGCTCCGCGGCGATCTCCGCGTTCGACAGCCCCCGCGCCACCAGCTTGAGCACCTCCACCTCGCGCTCGGTCAGCGTGTGCAGCGGCGGCGGCACCGACTCGTCCCCCGACGGCAGCCGCCCCGCGTACTTGTCGAGCAGCCGCCGGGTGATGCTCGGCGCCAGCATCGCCTCACCGGCCGCCACCACCCGGATGGCCTGCACCAGCTCCGCCGCCGGCGCGTCCTTCAGCAGGAACCCGCTCGCCCCGGCACGCAGCGCCTCCACCACGTACTCGTCCAGGTCGAAGGTGGTGAGCACCAGCACCTTCGCCGGCCCCGACCGGTCAGGACCGGTGATCTGCCGGGTCGCCTCCACCCCGTCCATCCGGGGCATCCGGATGTCCATCAGCACCACATCGGGCTGCAGTGCCCGCACCTGGTCCAGCGCCTGCTGGCCGTCACCGGCCTCGCCGACCACCGCGATGTCCGGCTCGGCCTCCAGGATCATCCGGAAACCGGTACGCAGCAGGGGCTGGTCGTCCACCAGCAGAACGCGGATCGCCACGATCATCCTCCGTCTTCGCTATACCGGATCATTCTCGCCCACCGCCGGCACCGCCCCCGCGGTCACCGCCAGCGGATAGGGCGGGGGAGTCCCCCCGAATTCCGGACAGACCGCCTGGTGGTCGCACCACCCGCACAGCGGAGTCCGCCGCGGGCGCCAGTCCCCGCTCGCCGTGGCCGCGCGGATCGCCTGCCACAGCGCCAGCAGCTTGCGCTCGGTGCGCAGCAGATCCGCCGGCGACGGATCGAACGTCAGCACATCCCCGCTGCCCAGATACACCAGCTGCAGCCGCCGCGGCACCACCCCCCGCAGCCGCCACAGCACCAGCGCGTAGAACGACATCTGGAACAGCGCCTCGTCGGCGTACTCCGGGCGCGGCGCCTTGCCCGTCTTGTAGTCCACCACCCGCAGATCACCACTGGCCGGCGCCACATCCAGCCGGTCCACATACCCGCGCAGCGTCAGCCCCGACTCCAGCACCGTCTCCACGTACATCTCCCGCTCGGCCGGCTCCAGCCGCGTCGGGTCCTCCAGGGTGAACCAGCGGTCCACCAGGGCGCGGGCGCTCTCCAGCCACTCCGCGAGCGCCGCCGGCTGCGCCGCGTCGAACAGCGACGCCAGCTCCGGCCGGGCCGCCAGCAGCCGCTCCCACTCGCCCGGCACCAGGCCCCGGGCCCGCTCCGCGGTCCGCTCGGCCGCCGGCGCGTCGAACAGCCGCTCCAGCACCGCGTGCACCACCGTCCCGCGCGTCGCCGCCAGGCTCGGCTTCTCCGGGAGCTTGTCGATCACCCGCAGCCGGTACAGCAGCGGGCAGCGCATGAAGTCGGACGCCCGCGACGGCGACAGCGACGACGGCGGTCGCGGCGGCGGGACGGTGGCGCGGTCGGTGCTCTCGATATTGCTCCCCATGGCAGACGACCCTACGGCCTGCCACTGACAAGCCGGTGCCCGCCGGGCGTAACGGCGCAATAGCATGGCTGGTGAGGCCTGCGTCCCGCATGATCGGTACCAGGTCGGACAGCCGAACGAGGGGAAGCAGTGAGCGAGAGCGGTGGGCCGCCGTCCGGAAAGAACGACGCCCCTGGCCACGGCGCAGACCCCGGCACGGCCCCACGAGGGCCCGGCGGCGGGATCCCCGTCGGCCGCTTCTTCGGCGTCCCCATCTACGTCGCCCCCAGCTGGTTCCTGGTCGCCGCCCTGATCACCTGGGTCTTCGGCGACCAGCTCGACACCGTACTGCCCCACCTCGGCGGCGTCCGCTACCTCGTCTCGCTCTTCTTCGCCGTCGCCTTCTACGCCTCCGTGCTGGTCCACGAGCTCGCCCACACCGTCGCCGCGCTGCGCTTCAAGCTGCCCGTACGGCGCATCCAGCTCCAGTTCTTCGGCGGCGTCTCCGAGATCGAGAAGGAGTCCGACACCCCCGGCCGGGAATTCGTGCTGGCCTTCGTCGGCCCCCTGCTCTCCCTCGTCCTGGCCGGGATCTTCTTCGGCGGCATGCAGCTCGTGGAATCCGGCACCGTGCCCGGGGTGCTGCTCGCCGGGCTCATGGTCAGCAACCTCATCGTTGCGATCTTCAACTTCCTGCCCGGCCTGCCGCTGGACGGCGGTCGCATGCTGCGCGCCGTCGTGTGGAAGATCAGTGGCCGCGCCATGACCGGCACCATCGCCGCCGCCTGGGTCGGCCGTGCCCTGGCGCTCGCCGTGCTCATCGGCCTGCCCCTGCTGTCCTACGGGCGCGGCAGCGGCTCCACCACCGGCGTCGACTCCCTCACCGACGCGCTGCTCGCCGCGATCCTGGCCGCCATCATCTGGACCGGCGCCGGCAACAGCCTGCGGATGGCCCGGCTGCGCGAGGCCCTGCCGGAGCTGCGCGCCCGCACCCTGACCCGGCGGGCCGTCCCGGTCGCCTCCGACACCCCGCTGTCCGAGGCGCTGCGCCGCGCCGACGAAGCCGGCGCCCGCGCCCTGGTCGTCGTCGACGGCCGCGGCGACCCCACGGCCCTGGTCCGCGAGTCCGCGATCGTCTCCATCCCCGAGCACCGCCGCCCCTGGGTCGCGGTCAGCGGCCTGTCCCAGGAGCTCACCCCCGGTATGCGGGTCTCCGCCGAGCTCGCCGGCGAGGACCTCCTCGACACCCTCAGGGCCACCCCGTCCACCGAATACCTCGTCATCGAGCCCACCGGCGAGATCTACGGCGTCCTGTCCACCGCCGACGTCGAGAAGGCCTTCATCGCGGCCATGTCCCGCCCGGCCTGACCCCGCGCGCCCGGCCTGACCCCGCGGCCTGACCCTGCGGCCTGTTACCGGGGCGGCCCGGGCCGGTCAGCGGCGGTCAGGGGCGGCGGGAAAGCCCGATAAGGTGATCCCCATGTCCGAACCGACCGGTGCCGCCCGCCGTCGCGGGCCCTTCAGAGTCGGGGACCAGGTCCAGCTCACCGACCCCAAGGGACGCCACTACACCTTCACGCTCGAAGCCGGGAAGCAGTTCCACACCCACAAAGGTGCCTTCCCGCACGACGAGCTGATCGGTGCTCCCGAAGGCAGTGTCGTCCGTACCACCGGAAACGTCGCCTACCTCGCGCTGCGCCCGCTGCTCCCCGACTACGTCCTGTCCATGCCCCGCGGGGCCGCCGTGGTCTACCCCAAGGACGCGGGGCAGATCCTGGCCATGGCCGACATCTTCGCCGGCGCCCGGGTGGTCGAGGCCGGCGTCGGCTCCGGATCGCTCAGCACCTTCCTGCTGCGCGCCATCGGCGACCACGGCATGCTGCACAGCTACGAGCGGCGCGCCGACTTCGCCGAGATCGCCGCCCAGAACGTCGAGCGCTACTTCGGCGGCCCCCACCCCGCCTGGCAGCTCACCGTCGGCGACCTCCAGGACCACCTGTCGGACACCGACGTCGACCGGGTCATCCTCGACATGCTCGCCCCCTGGGAATGCCTGGACGCCGTCTCCAAGGCCCTCGTGCCCGGCGGCATCCTGTGCGCCTACGTCGCCACCACGACCCAGCTGGCCCGCACCGTCGAGGCGATCCGCGAGCACGGCACCTTCAACGAGCCCGCCGCCTGGGAGACCATGGTGCGCACCTGGCACGTCGAGGGCCTGGCCGTGCGGCCCGACCACCGCATGATCGGCCACACCGGCTTCCTGCTCACCGCCCGCCGGCTCGCCGACGGCGTCGAGCCGCCGCTGCGCCGCCGCCGGCCCGCCAAGGGCGCCTACGGCGAGGACTACGCCGGCCCCGGCAGCCCGAGCGGCCCCGCCGCCGACAGCTGAACCGCCCGGCCGCCGCGCCGCCCCCCCGCGGCCCCGCCGAATTCCGGCCAACTTCACCCCCCTGCACCGCCGGTCCGCCCGCCCAGGACGGACCGGCTGTCGCGTTCCCGGCCCGGGCTCCCCGGGCCCGCCCCCGCCGTTCCCGCCCGGTGTGACGTATGGCACGATGCTGGCCACCCCCGCCGAACGACCCCAGGAGACAGGCGAGTGCAGCCGTCCGCAGGCCAGGACCACCCGCACACCCACGCGCGCGGCGTCCACTGGATCAGCACGGCCGCCGCCCTCGGCGCCGTCGTCGCCGCCATGGCCCTCGTCCCCACCGCCGACGCCTCGTCCGGCAAGCACACCACCGCGGCGCCCGCGACCCCCGCCGCCCCCACGGCCCCGGTCACCGCACCCGACCCGACCGCCGCCACGTACCCGCTGAACTGCCCCGGCGGCGTCCGCACCGACGTCATCAGCCGGGTCTCCGGCGACCTCGACGGCGACGGCCGCCCGGAGACCGCCGTCGTCGTCCGCTGCCACTCCGACACCGGCACCCCGCCCAGCGGCGTCTACGTCCTGCACGCGCCCGCCGAGCCCGGCGGCGCCCCGGTCATCGCCGTCACCCTGGTCAAGCCCCAGGACAACCGGCAGATCCAGGACTTCCGGCTCGAAGGCCGCACCGTCAAGGCCACCGTCCTCGGCTTCTCCTCCGACAGCGTCCCGCAGTGCTGCCCCGACCTCAGCCGCAGCTACTCCTGGGAATGGCGGGGCGACCGCTACGTCGCCCTCCCCGGCCCCGCCGGCACCGCCGCCTGACCCGCAGCGCCCCGGGGGCCCGCTACGGCGCGTCCGGCCCGTACACCTCGACCCGGTCGGCCGCCCGCCGCACATGGATGCACTCGCCCGGGCACTCCCGCGCCGAATCCACCACATCCCGCAGCAAAGGCAGCGGAACCGGTACGGTGGCCCCAGGGGTCTGCACCAGCTCGTCGGCCGCGTCCTTCACATAGGCCAGGCCGTCGATGTCCAGCTCGAAGACCTCGGGCGCGTACTGCACGCAGATGCCGTCACCGGTGCACAGGTCCTGGTCGATCCAGACCTCAAGCGCCTCGGCCGTATCCACCGTCTCGTTGCTCACGGAAACTCATCCCTGCCGTCGATCGTTCGGGAAGCAACCGCCCTGTCCGGCTGTTGACCGAATCGACGATACAACCGGCGGCTTTCGTGCCGGGCTCGGTGGGTATCTCAGTGGCGGAGGGACGTGCGCAAGGGTGAAGATCGGACACACCGCGATCGTCTTTGTGATCTAGGGGTTTCAACCCCCACCAGCCCAGGTAGGGTCTGGAAACGTCCAGCTCCCCTTGGAGGAGGTGAGGACCGTGGCGGCCCACGACGACGACATCAACCGTGGCGGCCGACCCGCTCGGGGTTCGGAAGACCCCAAGAGCGAGGTCGCCTTTCTTGAGCAGGAGATCGCCGTCCTGCGACGCAAGCTCGCCGACTCTCCGCGGCACACGAGGATTCTCGAGGAGCGGATCGTCGAGCTGCAGACCAACCTGTCCGGCGTATCCGCGCAGAACGAACGGCTGGCGAGCACCCTGCGCGAGGCCCGCGACCAGATCGTGGCCCTGAAGGAGGAGGTCGACCGGCTCGCCCAGCCCCCCGCGGGCTTCGGCGTCTTCCTGCAGGCCAACGACGACGGCACGGCCGACATCTTCACCGGCGGGCGCAAGCTCCGGGTGAACGTCAGCCCCTCCGTCGACCTCGACGAGCTCCGGCGCGGCCAGGAACTGCTCCTCAACGAGGCGCTCAACGTGGTCGACGCCATGGAGTTCGAACGCGTCGGCGACATCGTCACCCTCAAGGAGATCCTGGAGGACGGCGAGCGCGCCCTGGTCATCGGGCACACCGACGAGGAAAGGGTCGTCCGGCTCGCCGAACCCCTCCTCGACGGCACCCTGCGCACCGGTGACGCACTGCTGCTCGAACCCCGCTCCGGGTACGTCTACGAACGCGTGCCCAAGAGCGAGGTCGAGGAGCTCGTACTCGAAGAGGTCCCCGACATCGACTACCGCCAGATCGGCGGCCTCGGCAACCAGATCGAGCAGATCCGCGACGCGGTGGAACTGCCCTACCTGCACGCCGACCTGTTCAAGGAATACGAACTGCGCCCGCCCAAGGGCGTCCTGCTCTACGGCCCCCCCGGCTGCGGCAAGACGCTCATCGCCAAGGCCGTCGCCAACTCGCTGGCCAAGAAGGTCGCCGAGGTCACCGGCCAGCCGCAGGGCAAGAGCTACTTCCTGAACATCAAGGGCCCCGAGCTGCTCAACAAGTACGTGGGCGAGACCGAGCGGCAGATCCGCCTGGTCTTCCAGCGCGCCCGCGAGAAGGCCAGCGAGGGCACCCCGGTCATCGTGTTCTTCGACGAGATGGAGTCGCTGTTCCGCACCCGCGGCAGCGGCGTCAGCTCCGACGTGGAGAACACCATCGTCCCCCAGCTCCTCGCCGAGATCGACGGCGTCGAGGGCCTGGAGAACGTGATCGTGATCGGCGCGTCCAACCGCGAGGACATGATCGACCCGGCCATCCTGCGCCCCGGCCGGCTCGATGTGAAGATCAAGATCGAGCGGCCCGACGCCGAGGCGGCCAAGGACATCTTCTCCAAGTACCTCGTCGACACCCTCCCGCTGCACGCCGACGACCTCGCCGAGCACGGCGGCTCGCGGGCCGGCACCGTGGACGCCATGATCCAGTCCGTGGTCGAGCGGATGTACTCCGAGAGCGAGGAGAACCGCTTCCTGGAGGTCACCTACGCCAACGGTGACAAGGAAGTCCTCTACTTCAAGGACTTCAACTCCGGAGCGATGATCCAGAACATCGTCGACCGGGCCAAGAAGATGGCGATCAAGGCCTTCCTCGACCACGACCAGCGCGGTATGCGGGTCTCCCACCTGCTCGCCGCCTGCGTGGACGAGTTCAAGGAGAACGAGGACCTGCCCAACACCACCAACCCCGACGACTGGGCCCGCATCTCCGGCAAGAAGGGCGAGCGGATCGTCTTCATCCGCACCCTGGTGACCGGAAAGCAGGGCGCCGACACGGGTCGCTCCATCGACACCGTGGCGAACACCGGACAGTATCTGTAAGCACTACCCTCCGGCTGCGGGTCCCGACAGCGGGTACCCGCAGCCGGTGTGTTTCCCGGCCCGCACGGGCCGGAGCCGGGCAAGGAGGGCCGCATGACCGTACGGCGAGTAATGGGCATCGAGACGGAGTACGGGATCTCCGTCCCCGGCCACCCGAACGCCAATGCCATGCTCACCTCGTCCCAGATCGTCAACGCCTACGCGGCGGCGATGCACCGGGCGCGCCGCGCCCGCTGGGACTTCGAGGAGGAGAACCCGCTGCGGGACGCCCGCGGCTTTGACCTGGCACGCGACGCGGCGGACACCAGCCAGCTGACCGACGAGGACATCGGCCTGGCCAACGTCATCCTCACCAACGGCGCCCGGCTCTACGTCGACCACGCCCACCCGGAGTACTCGTCCCCCGAGATCACCAACCCGCGCGACGCGGTGCTGTGGGACAAGGCCGGCGAGCGCATCATGGCCGAGGCCGCGATGCGCGCCGCCCAGCTCCCCAGCGCCCAGCCGATCCACCTGTACAAGAACAACACCGACAACAAGGGCGCCTCCTACGGCACGCACGAGAACTACCTCATGCGCCGGGAGACCCCGTTCTCCGACATCGTCCGGCACCTGACGCCCTTCTTCGTCTCCCGCCAGGTCGTCACCGGCGCCGGCCGGGTCGGCATCGGCCAGGACGGCCGCGGGCACGGCTTCCAGCTCAGCCAGCGCGCCGACTACTTCGAGGTCGAGGTCGGCCTGGAGACCACCCTCAAACGGCCCATCATCAACACCCGGGACGAGCCGCACTCCGACGCCGAGAAATACCGCCGCCTGCATGTGATCATCGGCGACGCCAACCTCTCGGAGATCTCCACCTACCTCAAGCTCGGCACCACCGCGCTGGTGCTGTCGATGATCGAGGACGGCTTCATCAAGGTCGACCTCGCCGTCGACCAGCCGGTCCGCACCCTGCACGAGGTCTCCCACGACCCGGGCCTGCGCCGGCTGATCACGCTGCGCAACGGCCGGACACTCACCGCGGTACAGCTCCAGATGGAGTATTACGAGCTCGCCCGCAAATACACCGAGGAGCGCTACGGCTCGGACGCCGACGCGCAGACCAAGGACGTACTGGCCCGCTGGGAGGACGTGCTCAACCGGCTGGAGGGCGATCCGATGAGCCTGGCCGGCGAGCTGGACTGGGTCGCCAAGCTGGAGGTCCTGGAGGGCTACCGGCGCCGCGACGGCCTCGGCTGGGACGCCGCCCGCCTGCAGCTCGTCGACCTGCAGTACGCGGACGTACGCCCCGACAAGGGCCTCTACAACCGCCTGGTGGCCCGCGGGCGCATCAAGCGGCTGCTGGACGAGGAGGAGACCGCCAGGGCTGTCACACAGCCCCCGGAGGACACCAGGGCCTACTTCCGGGGCCGCTGCCTGGAGCAGTACGCCGACGACGTGGCCGCGGCCTCCTGGGACTCGGTCATCTTCGACCTGCCCGGCCGCGACTCGCTCCAGCGCGTCCCCACCCTGGAGCCGCTGCGCGGCACCCGCAAGCACGTCAAGGAGCTGCTGGACCGCTGCCGCACGGCCGAGGAGCTGGTCCGCATCCTCTCCGGCGGCTGAACCGCCCGGCGCTCGCGCGGCTGAAACGGGCCAGAACCGGGAATCAACGGGGTAGCACTCGGACGTTGACTAATCGAGAGCCAAGATCAGACCCTCCTTGTAGGGTCTGATCTTGTAGGGCACGCAACCGAGCGGGGTGAGGGACATGGCAACCAAGGACACCGACGGCGGGCAGCAGAAGGCGACGCGTTCCACGGACGAGGTCGAGGAAGTCCAGGAGGACACCAAGGCCGCCGATGACCTCAAGGAGCGCCACGAGAAGCTCTCGGACGACGTGGACTCCGTCCTGGACGAGATCGACGACGTCCTCGAAGAGAACGCCGAGGACTTCGTCCGGTCCTTCGTCCAGAAGGGCGGACAGTAGTCACGGATGTGAACGGCGCTGCCGTGAGTGCACGGCGCCCCACCACCGGCAGCGGCAGCCGGCGCGCGGCCGGCGGGACCGTCCGCGCGGCCGGGTGCCCGAGGGCCGCCGGTTCATGTGGATCACTGCCGCGAAACGGGTAGGGTCCGGGGCGTACTGTGCTTCAACTGCAATTCCGCCATCGGCAAGTTGGGAGACGATCCCGGCACTGCGCGGCGGGCGATCGTTTATCTGGAGGGAAACGCGTGGAGACCAATTCTCGTAGCACCGGGCGTCTACCAGCTGCCTTCCTGACGCCCGGTTCGTCGTCCTTCTGGGACTTCCTGGGCGAGCACGCGCCGGAGCAGCTGCCCGGGAACCGGACGCTGCCGCCGCTCAAGGGAGCGGTGGAGCTGCCGCACGGGACGACGATCGTGTCCGCGGTCTTCGACGGGGGCGTCATCCTCGCGGGTGACCGGCGGGCGACGATGGGGAACGTCATCGCGCAGCGCGACATGGAGAAGGTCTTCCCGGCGGACGAGTATTCGGCGGTCGGCATCGCCGGCACGGCGGGCCTGGCCGTGGAGATGGTCAAGCTCTTCCAGCTGGAGCTGGAGCACTACGAGAAGATCGAGGGCGCCACGCTCTCCCTCGAAGGCAAGGCCAACCGGCTGTCGACGATGATCCGCGGCAATCTGGGCATGGCGCTCCAGGGCCTGGCCGTCGTGCCGATCTTCGCCGGTTACGACACCGACCGCGGCCGGGGCCGGATCTTCTCCTACGACGTGACCGGCGGTCGCAGCGAGGAGAAGGGCTTCGCCGCCACCGGCTCCGGCTCGGTGTACGCCCGCAGCACCCTCAAGAAGCTGTACCGCTCGGACCTGACGGAGCGGCAGATGGTGACGGCCGTGGTGCAGGCGATCTACGACGCGGCCGAGGAGGACTCGGCGACCGGCGGCCCCGACCTGATCCGGCAGGTCTTCCCGATCGTCACCGTGATGACGGACGAGGGCTTCCGCCTGCTGCCGGACTCCGAGGTCGGCCCGATCGCCCGCGAGGTGGTCGACGCGCGCCGCGAGCGCCCCGACGGCCCGCAGGCCCCGGTGCTGTGACCCCAGGTCAGCCGACGTCCCTCCGCGCTGTCCCAGCGCCGACCGCAGAAAGGCACGGTTAGCCGGTGTCCACGCCCTTTTACGTCTCGCCCCAGCAGGCCATGGCGGACCGCGCCGAATACGCCCGCAAGGGCATCGCGCGCGGTCGCAGCGTGGTGGTGCTGCAATACGCCGACGGCATCGTCTTCGTCGCGGAGAACCCCTCGCGCGCCCTGCACAAGGTCAGTGAGATCTACGACCGGATCGCCTTCGCGGCGGTCGGCAAGTACAACGAGTTCGAGAACCTGCGGATCGGCGGTGTCCGCTACGCCGACCTGCGCGGATACACCTACGACCGGGACGATGTGACGGCCCGCGGCCTGGCCAACGTCTACGCCCAGACGCTGGGCACGATCTTCTCCAGCGTCGGCGAGAAGCCGTACGAGGTGGAGCTGATCGTCGCGGAGGTCGGCGCGGGGCCCGAGGACGACCAGATCTACCGGCTGCCGCACGACGGCTCCATCGTGGACGAGCACGGCGCGGTCGCGGTGGGCGGCAACTCCGACCAGATCGGCAGCTACCTCGACCAGCGGCACCGCGACGGCATGACGCTCGCCGAGGCGCTGGAGCTCGCGGTGGAGTCGCTCAAGCGCGACACCAACGGCAGCGACCGGCAGATCACGGCGGAGCAGCTGGAGGTCGCGGTGCTGGACCGCACGCGACCGCAGCAGCGGAAGTTCAAGCGCATCCTGGGCTCGCAGCTCAGCCGGCTGCTGGCGACGGAGCCGGCGGAGTCCTCCGGGGCCGCGGAGGAGTCCGCGCCGTCCTCGGACTCCTCGGACGGTCCGGCGCCGACGGCGCCGCCGCTCGACGACGAGTAGCAGAGCAGTCCGCCGACGGGCGCTGAAGGGCGGGGTCGTACGCGGCCCCGCCCTTCAGCGCGGTGGCGCGGTGGAGCCGCGCGGGACCAGGGTGAGGGGCAGTTCGACCGCGGGCGCGTCCTCGCCGTCCAGGAGCCGCAGCAGCGCCCGCATGCCGTGCTCGCCGATGGCCTCGGCGGGCAGCCGTACGGTGGTCAGCTCCGGGTCGAGGGCGGCGGCGAGGGAGAGGTCGTCGAAGCCGGTGACGGAGACGTCGCCGGGGACGGCCAGGCCCAGCGAGCGCACCCCCTTGCAGGCGCCGGCGGCCAGGATGTCGTCGTCGCACAGCAGCGCGGTGGGGCGCGGCCCGGGCGCGGTGAGGGCGGCCACGGCGGCGTCCTTGGCGGCGCCGACGTCCAGCGCGCAGGGGTGCCGCGGCGCGGCGGGCAGCCCGGCGGCGGCGAGCGCCTCCTCGACGGCCCGGGCGCGGGCCCGGAAGGTCCAGGTGTCGACGTCGGCGGCGATGTGGGCGATCCGGCGGTGGCCGAGGCCGAGCAGGTGCCGGGCGACCTGGCGGATGCCGTCGGCGACGGCGAGGTTCACGGTGGGCGGGCCCTTCGGCGTACCGGGGTCGCTGTCGAGCATGACCAGGGGCAGCCCGCCGTCGCCGATGGCGGTGAGCGCGTCGGCGGCCATGGACGAGGCGATGACGCCGTCGATGGCGGTGCGGGCCGAGCCGAAGGGGTCGCGGGCGGGGCCGATGCCGGCGGGTGAGGGGTAGAGGACGACGCCGAAGCCGTGCCGGGCGGCGACCTGGGCGGCGCCGGTGTAGACCCGGGCGAAGTATTCGTGGGTGAGGGCGGGGACGACGAGCATCGCGGTCCTGGTGGCGCCGAGCCGCAGGCTGCGGGCGGCCAGGTTGGGCCGGTAGTCCAGCGCGCGGGCGGCCTCGCGTACCGCCCGTACCGTCGGCTCGGAGACGCGTCCGCGCCATTTCCCGCCGAGGACCAGCGACACGGTGGCCTGCGACACCCCGGCGGCGCGCGCGACGTCCCGGGAGGTGACCCGGGCGGCGGTGCCGCGCCCGGCGGTACGGGCCGCCGGCCGCGCGCCGGGGTGCGCCTGCGGTGTGTCGGGGGAGTGCACGCGAGCGGGCCCTTTCGGGTGGATGGACCGGGCGGGTGGCGCCATGGTACGTATGACCCCGGACGTTATACGTAACACGGCGGTGGTGGGAGGGGACGGCATGGCGGGCGGCTACACGGATCTGCTGCGGACGCCGCACGTGGGGCGGCTGCTCGGCGGGACCCTGCTCGGGCGGTTGCCGAACGCCATGGCGGCGCTCGCGATCCTGCTGTTCCTGCGGGACGAGGGCGCCGGCTACGGGCTCGCGGGCGCGCTGTCGGCGGCGTACGGCTGCGCGGTCGCGGTGGGCCAGCCGATGCTGGGGCGGGCGGTGGACCGGCGGGGGCAGCCGCGGGTGATGGCGGCGGCGGCGCTGGTGTCGGCGGCCGGCTTCGCGGTGCTGGCGCTGGCCGGGCCCGACCCGCTGCCGGTGGCGGCGGCTGCGGTGGTGGTCGCGGGGCTTGCGACGCCGCCGCTGGAGGGCGGGCTGCGGGCGCTGTGGCCGGACGTGCTGGGCGGCGGCGACCGCGTGCAGCGCGTCTACGCCCTGGACGCGGCGGCGCAGGAGGTGCTGTTCGTGGTCGGGCCGCTGCTGGTGACGCTGGTCGTCGCGGTGGCCTCCCGGGCGGCGGCGGTGGTCGTCACCGGGCTGCTGGGCGTGGCCGGCACCGCCGTGGTCGTGACGTCGGCGCCCTCGCGGCGCTGGCGGGCCGCCGCGCGCGAGGCGCACTGGCTCGGCGCGCTGCGCTCGGCGGGGCTCGCGGCGCTGCTGGTCTCCTTCTTCTTCCTCGGCATCACGCTGGGCGCCCTGGCGCTCGCCGCGGTGGCGTACGGCGACGCGCACGGCGGCGGCCCGGTCGCCTCGTACGTGCTGGCCGCCAACGGGGTGGGCGCGCTCGCCGGCGGCCTCGCCTACGGCTCGCGGAGCTGGCCGGGCGCGCCGGAGCGGCGGCTGCGGGTGCTCGCGGTGGTGCTCGCGGCCTGCTACCTGCCGCTGCTGCTTGTCCCCTCGGTGCCGTGGATGCTGGCCCTGGCGGCGCTCTCGGGGGTGTTCCTGGCGCCGGCGCTGGCCTGCGGCTTCGTGGTCGTGGACCGGCACGCCCCGGCGGGCACCGTGACGGAGGCCTTCTCGTGGGTGGTGACGGCGGTGGGCGTGGGCGGCGCGCTCGGCACCGCGGCGGCCGGCGCCGCCGCCCAGCACGGCGGCGCCACGGCCGGTTTCGGCGTGGTGGCGGCCGGTTGCGCGGTCGCGACGGCCGTACTGCTCGCGACCGGGCGTTTCCTGACGGGCTCAAACCTCGATTCACCCGCGGAAAAAGATCCAAACCGTGCCGTCGAACCCCGTTTCAGCACCACGCATCAGGCGTAATGTTCAGACATGGACCGCCGCATTTTCGGGCTGGAGAACGAGTACGGCGTCACATGCACGTTCCGGGGACAGCGACGCCTGTCCCCGGACGAGGTGGCGCGGTACCTCTTCCGCCGTGTCGTGTCATGGGGCCGGAGCAGCAACGTTTTCCTCCGCAATGGCGCCCGCCTCTACCTCGACGTGGGCTCGCACCCGGAGTACGCCACTCCCGAGTGCGACAACGTCACCGAACTCGTCACGCACGACAAGGCCGGTGAACGGATCCTCGAAGGCCTTCTGGTGGACGCCGAACGGCGGCTGCACGAAGAGGGCATCGCCGGGGATGTGTACCTGTTCAAGAACAACACGGACTCCGCCGGCAACTCCTACGGATGCCACGAGAATTACCTGGTGGCCCGGCACGGGGAATTCTCCCGGCTGGCCGACATCCTCATTCCCTTCCTCGTCACCCGGCAGCTGCTGTGCGGCGCGGGCAAGGTGCTGCAGACCCCGCGCGGCGCCGTGTTCTGCGTGAGCCAGCGCGCCGAGCACATCTGGGAGGGGGTGAGCTCGGCCACCACCCGCTCCCGGCCGATCATCAACACCCGCGACGAGCCGCACGCCGACGCCGAGCGCTACCGCAGGCTGCACGTCATCGTCGGCGACTCGAACATGTCGGAGACGACGATGCTGCTCAAGGTCGGCGCCACCGACCTGGTGCTGCGGATGATCGAGGCCGGCACGGTCATGCGCGACCTCACCCTGGAGAACCCGATCCGGGCGATCCGCGAGGTCAGCCATGACATAACGGGACGGCGCAAGGTCCGCCTCGCGTCCGGTCGCGAGGCCTCCGCGCTGGACATCCAGCAGGAGTACTACTCCAAGGCCGTCGAGTTCTGCGAGCGCCGCGGCATCCGCAGCGGCGTGACCGAGCAGGCCCTGGAGCTGTGGGGCCGCGCCCTGGAGTCGATCGGCAGCGGGGACCTGGGCCGGATCGGCACCGAGATCGACTGGGTCATGAAGTACCAGCTCATCGAGCGCTACCGCAGCCGCGACAACATCACCATGTCGCATCCGCGGGTCGCGCAGATAGACCTCGCCTACCACGACATCCACCGCCGCCGCGGCCTGTACTACCTGCTGGAGCGCAAGGGCCAGGCGGCCAGGGTGTGCGACGACCTGCGGATCTTCGAGGCCAAGTCGGTCCCGCCGCAGACCACCAGGGCCAGGCTGCGCGGCGACTTCATCCGCCGCGCCCAGGAGCAGCGCCGCGACTTCACCGTCGACTGGGTGCATCTCAAGCTCAACGACCAGGCGCAGCGCACCGTGCTGTGCAAGGACCCGTTCCGGTCGGTGGACGACCGGGTGGAAAAGCTGATCGCCGGAATGTAGCCGGAATGCAGGACCCGCGGGGACCGTGTTCCCGCCCGGCACAGACGGCTCACAGGCCCCGTACGGAACTCGTACGGGGCCTGTGGCACACCGTAGGGTGTGGGGCGGCAACCCCCGTGCCTGACGACCCCCACACCCCGACCCGAACGAGGAATCCGTGCGCCGACGCTCCGTCCTGCTCGCCGTGCCCGCTCTTCTGCTCACCGCCGCCGGCTGCGGCGACGATTCCAAGAACAGCGACTCCGCGGCATCGAAATCCCCCTCGGCCTCGGATTCGCCGACGGCGTCGGCCACCGGCACGCCCACCCCGAAGACCACCGACGGGCCGCTGCCGGCCGTCACCGCGGGCACGAAGTTCAACACCAAGCCGACGATCGCCAAGGGCACCGGCACCCCCTCCACGGACCTGGCCGTCAAGACGCTCATCCCCGGCAGCGGCCCCGCGGTCGCCTCGGGTGACTACGTTCAGGTGAATTACCTGGGCCAGGTGTGGAACACCGCGAAGGTCTTCGACACCTCCTTCGGCAAGCAGCCGTACACCACGCAGATCGGCGCGCAGAAGGTCATCCCCGGCTGGGACCAGGGCCTGATCGGCGCCAAGGCGAACAGCAGGGTCATGCTGGGCATCCCGCCGGCCCTGGGCTACGGCCCCTCGGGCAACCCGCAGGCGGGCATCGGCGCGACCGACACGCTCGTCTTCGTCGTCGACGTGCTGAAGGTCTACACCGGCCGCTCCTCGGCCATGGGCACGACGCAGCCGCAGACCGACGCGAGCCTGCCCAAGGTCGGCACGAACGTCGACGGGCTCGCCCCGTCGATCACCGTGCCCAAGGGCAAGGCGCCCACCAAGCTGGTGTCGAACTACGTCATCAAGGGCGACGGCCCGGCGGTCAAGGGCAGCGACACGCTGCTGGTGCAGTACAAGGGCGTGCTGTGGGACGGCGGCAAGGAGTTCGACTCCAGCTACTCCCGCAAGCAGCTCACCGACTTCCCGCTCACCGGTGTCATCCCGGGCTGGACGCAGGGCCTGACCGGCAAGAACGTCGGCAGCCGGGTCATGCTGGTCACCCCGCCGGACCTGGCCTACAAGGACCAGGCGCAGGGCTCCATCCCGGCGAACTCCACGCTGGTGTTCACCGTCGACATCATCGCGGTGCTCTAGCCCGACCGCTCCGGCCGGACTCTGCAAGACTGTCCCGGTTGCCTGCAACCGCACAAGGAGCACGGACGTGAACATCGACAAGCCCGAGGTCGACTTCCCGGGCGGCGAGCCGCCGGCCGACCTGGAGATCAAGGACATCTGGGAGGGCGACGGGCCGCAGGCCAAGGCCGGGGACACCGTCTCCGTCCACTACGTCGGCGTGTCCTTCTCCTCCGGCGAGGAGTTCGACGCGAGCTGGAACCGCGGCGCGCCGCTGCGCTTCCAGCTGGGCGTCGGCCAGGTCATCCCCGGCTGGGACCAGGGCGTGCAGGGCATGAAGGTCGGCGGGCGCCGCCAGCTGACCATCCCGGCGCGCCTGGCCTACGGCGACAGCGGCGCGGGCCCGATCAAGCCCGGCGAGACGCTGATCTTCGTCTGCGACCTCGTCTCGGTCTGACGGCGGTCGGCACACGGGGCCCGAGCACGTGGGGCCCGTGCATGCGGGCCCGTGCGCGCGGGCCCGGCAGGACCGCCCGGTGGTCCCCCCTGCGGTGCGCAGGGGGGACCACCTTCCGTCACCGGCGACGCGATACGGTGCGGGAACACACTTCAGGGGGTGACCGATGGCTATCGCCAAAGCGGAACGGCTGATGAACCTGGCCCTGTGCCTGATGAACACCCGCCGCCCGCTCAGCAAGCGCGAGCTGCGCGCGTCCATCGAGGCCTACCACGAGGTCACCTCGGACGACTCCTTCAACCGGATGTTCGAGCGGGACAAGGACGACCTGCGCGAGCTGGGCCTGGTCATCGACACCGTGGAGAACCTGGACGGCGACTTCGGCTACCTCGCCCGCCAGGACCGCAACCGGCTGCCCGACATCGCGCTGGACCCCGAGGAGGCCGCGGCCCTCGCGCTCGCGGCGAAGGTGTGGCAGCAGGCCAGGCTCGCCGAGGCCGCCAGCGGGGCGCTGCAGAAGCTGCGCGCGGCCGGCGTGCCGTACGAGGACGCGCACAGCGCGCTGGAGCCGCGGGTGCCCACCCCGGAGCCGGCGTTCGAGGCGCTCATGCTCGCCACCCGGGAGCGGCGCGCGGTCAGCTTCGACTACCGCAAGGCCAACGCGGCGCGGCCCGAGCCCCGGCAGGTCGAGCCGTGGGCGCTGGAGTGCTGGCGCGGCCACTGGTACCTGGCCGGCTACGACCGGGACCGCGGTGCGGTGCGGGTCTTCCGGCTGTCGCGGATCAGCGGCCGGGTCAAGGCGCGCGGCGCCTTCACCGCCGAGGTCCCGGCGCATGTGGACGTCCGCGAGACCGTCGCCCGCTGGGCCGGCGAGGGCGCGACGACCACCGCGACGATCCGGCTGCGGCGCGACAGCGGCTACCCGCTGCGGGCCCGCGCGGTCGACATCACCCCGGTCGACGCCGACTGGGACGAGCTGGAGGTCCCGTACGGGCACGGCCTGGACGCCTGGCTCGCCGAGTTCGGCCCCGACGTGGTCGTGCTGGCGCCCGAGGAGCTGCGCTCCGAGGTGCTGGACCGGCTGCGCGCGGTGGCCAAGGGCTGAGCGGGCCGAGGGGCGAAGGGTCCGCAAGGGTGCCAGAGGTGCCAGGGGCGCCGGGGCCGTCGGAGGCGGCGGGGCTGCCAGGGGAGAGGATGCCGTCATGAGCAACGCGATCGACCAGACCCGCAGGATGCTGTCCCTGGTGACGTATCTGCGCGAGCGGCCCGGGGCCCGGGTCAGCGAGGTGGCGCGGGCCTTCGGCGTCACCGAGGCCGAGCTGATCGGCGACCTCAACGTACTGCCGCTGTGCGGGACCAGCTTCCGCGGCGGTGACCTGCTCGACATCGACACCGACGGCGAGCGCATCTGGTGGCACAACCCCGGCACCGCCGACGACGTCGCACAGCCGCTGCGGCTGGCCGCCGACGAGGCCACCGCGCTGCTGGTGGCGGCCCGCGCGGTGGCGAACCTGCCGGGCCTGCGCGACAGCGACCGGCAGGCGCTGCTGCGGGCCGGCGCGAAGCTGGAGGCCGCGGCGGGCGAGGCGGCCGGCGGCAGCGCCCAGATGTCGGTGACGTTCGAGTCCGAGGGCAGCGTCTTCGCCACCGTCGACCGGGCCCTGACCGAGCGGCGGCGGCTGTGGATGCGCTACTACTCGCCGGCCCGCGACGCGCTGACCGAGCGCGAGGTCGACCCGATCCGGCTGTTCGCGGTGGGCCACACCTACGTCGAGGGCTGGTGCCGGCTGTCGGAGGACCGGCGCACCTTCCGGCTGGACCGGGTCGCCGAGATCCGGCTGCTGGACGAGCCGTCCGACCCGCCGCGCATCGAGCCGCGCGACCTGTCGCAGGGCCTGGTCCAGCCGGCCGGCGACGACCCCGAGGTGGTCGTCGAGGTCGGCCCCGGCGGGCGGTGGGTCGCCGAGTACTACCCGCACGACAGCGCCGAGGAGCTGCCCGACGGCGGGCTGCGGGTCACCCTGCGCACCCCCGACCCGGGGTCGCTGCGCCGGCTCGCGCTGCGGCTGGGCCGCGACGGCCGGATCGTCGCGCCGGCGGCGCTGGCCGCCGACGCGCGCGACGCGGCGGCCCGGGCCCTGGCCGGATACGGCGAATGACGGGCACGGGTACGCATGCGGACGCGGGTACGCATGCAGGCGCGGGTGCGGGCACGGGGTACGAGGGTGCGCCCATGCCGGTGACGCCCATGACGGTGGGCCGCGCCCCGGACGGCGGCGGGCCGGCCGTCTTCCGGGCCGGCTGCCCGCACTGCCGCACCAGCTTCGAGCTGGCCGCGGGCGAGCTGCGGCTGACCGTCGGCGCGAGCGCCCGCACCACCTTCTACTCCTTCACCTGCCCCGAGTGCGGCGAGGCGGTCCGCAAGCCCGCCGGCGAGCGGATCGTGGAGCTGCTGACCGGCGGCGGCGTCCGCACCCTGCGGCTCCAGCGGTAGGCTGCCGGGCCATGTGGTGGATCTATCTGAGCGTGGGCCTGGCCGCCGCCGGGCTGCTGGTGCTCGCGGTGTTCGCCGCCCGGGTGTTCGGCGCGGTCGGCGAGCTGTCCGCGCAGGTGGCCGCGAGCCATCGGGCGCTGGCCGCCGCGAGCGACCGGCTGCAGCGCGCGGCGGCACCGGTGGCCGGTCGCGCCGGCGAGATCACCCGCCGCTGAACCTGCCGCCGCGCGCCGGGTGAAGGTACGCTGACCCGGGCGACCCGACGCGGCCACGCCCCACCTGGTACGGCCGCGGCAGGCGTCGCAACCTGGTGGATTCCGGGGCATATTCCGGCGTTCACCACCGCACGCTACGATCCTTGCGTGGGTGATGGCCGGAAATCGTCCGACCACCGGCCACGTACGACGTACCGCACGGACCACGCCGCCCCCGGTGAGAAGGTAGACCACTCATGCTCGGCAACCTCAAGCCCTTTGAGATCCTCCTGATCCTTCTCGTCGTCGTCCTCCTCTTCGGCGCCAAGAAGCTGCCTGACATGGCCCGGTCGCTCGGCAAGTCGGCCCGCATCCTCAAGAGCGAGGCCAAGGCGATGAAGAACGACGACCCGACGCCGCCGGCCCCGTCCGGCACCGCGGCCCAGGAGCAGGCGCCGGCCCGTACGATCCAGGCCGCGCCCGGTGACACCGCCAGCGCCCGGCCGGTCGAGGACCGCACCACGACCACCGGCTGACCGGCTACCGGCCGGCTACCGGCTGACCTTCACGCGCCGCCGACGGCTGCCCGCACGAGACGAGGACGTGGGTGCTCAAGACTGCCCGCAAGCAGGAGAAGGACCCCGAGGGGCGGATGCCGCTCGCGGACCATCTGCGAGAGCTGCGCAACCGGCTGTTCAAGTCGGTGCTGGCGATCATCGTCATCACCATCGTGGCAGCGTTCTTCTACAAGCACATCATCCACCTGCTGCAGCAGCGCATCCCGGACGACGTGCAGTGCCTGACCAAGGCCGGCCGGGCCGCCGGCACCGAGGACAAGCAGGCGTGCGCCCAGATGACCGTCAGCGGCCTGATGGGCGGCTTCTCCATCGCGCTGAAGGTCTCGCTGATGGCCGGCATCGTCGGCGCCTCGCCCGTATGGCTCTACCAGCTGTGGGGATTCCTCGCCCCCGGCCTGCACAAGAACGAGAAGCGCTACACCCTCGGCTTCGTCGGCGCGGGCGTCCCGCTGTTCCTGGGCGGCGCGGTCCTGGCGTACGAGATCCTCCCGCAGACCGCCAAGATCATGATCGGCTTCGTGCCGGACGACACCACCAACCTGCTGCCGCTCGACGACTTCCTCGACCTCGTCGTCCGGCTCGTCGTCGTCTTCGGCCTCGCCTTCGAACTGCCCCTGGTGCTGGTGCTGCTGAACTTCACCGGGATGGTCAGCGGCAAGCGGATGCTCGGCTGGTGGCGCGGCATGGTGATAGGCATCACCGTCTTCGCCGCCGTCGCCACGCCCACCGGCGACCCGCTCACCATGCTGCTGCTGGCCTCGCCGATCGTGCTGCTGTACTTCCTGGCGATGGGCGTGTGCTTCTTCAACGACGCCCGCCGGGCCCGCCGCCGCGCCGCCGACCCGGACTTCGGCCTCGACCCCGACGAGGCGTCCAGCCTTGACCACATCCCCGAGCAGGTCGGCGGCCCCTCGGCGCTGGACGACGAGGACTCCGGGCGCGACGGCTACGACGACGCGACCTGACGCGCAGCCGTACCGCAGGGGCCGTGACGCGGGGTAGGGTCCGCCCGTGACCAGCGACATCACGCTCCTTGTGAACCCCGTCTCCGGCCGCGGCCGGGGCGCCCGGGCCGCCCGCCCGGCCGCCGACACGCTGCGCGCGGCCGGGCACACCGTCCGTACCGTCGTCGGCGCCGACGCCGCCGACGCGCTGGAGCAGGCCCGCAAGGCGGTGGACGGCGGGACCGCCGCGCTGGTCGCGGTCGGCGGCGACGGAATGGTCTCGCTCGCCGTGCAGGCCGTCGCCGGCACCGGCACCCCGCTCGGCGTGGTCGCCGCCGGCACCGGCAACGACTTCGCCCGGGTCAGCGGGCTGCCGGTGCGCGACCCGCACGCCGCCGGCACCGCGATAGCCGGCGCGCTGCGCGAGGGACGCAGCCGCGCGCTGGACCTCGGCCGGATCGGCGAGCGCTGGTTCTGCACCGTCATGGCCACCGGCTTCGACTCCCGCGTCAACGACCGCGGCAACCGTATGCGCTGGCCCAAGGGCCGCTTCCGCTACGACATGGCCATGCTCGCCGAGCTCGCCGCGCTGCGCCCCATCCGCTACCGGGTGCAGTTCGACGACGCTCCCGAGCGGGAGCTGGACGCGACCCTCATCGCGGTCGGCAACGGGTCCTCGTACGGCGGCGGCATGCGGATGTGCGCCGACGCCGAGATGGACGACGGGCTGTTCGACATCTGCGTCGTCGGCCCCTGCACCCGGCGCACCCTGCTGCGGGTCTTCCCGCTGGTCTACAGCGGCTCCCACCCGCGCCACCCGGTCGTCACCGTGCACCGCGCCGCCCGGGTGCGCCTGGCCGCGGCCGACGTGACCGCCTACGCCGACGGCGAGCGGGTCGGGCCGCTGCCGCTGACCGCGCGGACCGTGCCCGGGGCGCTGCGGCTGCTGGTCTGAGGTCGGGGCATAAAGATCACGCGGTGTGTCGGTGCCGCCGGGTAGGCTCGGAGACAAGATGACAGATGAGATGTCGCCGGCCGAACGCTACGCCGCCAGCCGTCGCCGCGCCGCAGAGAACGCCACCGCACTCGCACAGTTCCGCGAGCTGTACGAGTTCGGGCTTGACCCGTTCCAGATAGAGGCCTGCCGGGCGCTGGAAGCCGGCAGCGGCGTGCTGGTCGCCGCGCCCACCGGCTCCGGCAAGACGATCGTCGGCGAGTTCGCCGTCCACCTCGCCCTCGCCGAGGGCCGCAAGTGCTTCTACACCACCCCCATCAAGGCCCTGTCGAACCAGAAGTACAGCGACCTGGCCAAGCGGTACGGCGCGGCGAAGGTCGGCCTGCTCACCGGCGACAACAGCGTCAACGGGGACGCGCCGGTGATCGTCATGACCACCGAGGTGCTGCGCAACATGCTCTACGCCGGCTCCGCCGCCCTCGACGGGCTCGGCTACGTGGTCATGGACGAGGTCCACTACCTGTCCGACCGCTTCCGCGGCGCGGTGTGGGAAGAGGTGATCATCCACCTCCCGCAGTCCGTGACGCTGGTCTCGCTGTCGGCGACGGTGTCCAACGCCGAGGAGTTCGGCGACTGGCTGGACACCGTGCGCGGCGACACCGCCGTCATCGTCTCCGAGCACCGGCCCGTGCCGCTGTGGCAGCACGTGCTCGCCGGCCGCCGGATGTACGACCTGTTCGAGGAGAAGGCCGACGGCACCGGCCCGCAGGGCCGCCGCGAGGTCAACGCCGACCTCGAACGGCTCGCCCGGATGGAGAACCAGCGCACCTACCACCCGCGGGCCAAGCGCGGCCGGGAGGCCGACCGGGAGCGCGAGCGGCGGGCCCGCAGCCGGGTGTGGACACCCAGCCGCGCCGAGGTCATCGACCGGCTCGACAACGAGGGCCTGCTGCCCGCCATCACCTTCATCTTCAGCCGCGCCGGCTGCGAGGCCGCCGTCCAGCAGTGCCTGTACGCCGGGCTGCGGCTCAACAACGACGAGGCCCGCGCCCGGGTGCGGGCGATCGTCGAGGAGCGCACCCGCGCCATCCCCGACGAGGACCTGCACGTCCTCGGCTACTTCGAGTGGCTGGAGGGCCTGGAGCGCGGTATCGCCGCCCACCACGCGGGGATGCTGCCGGCCTTCAAGGAGGTCGTCGAGGAGCTGTTCACCGCCGGCCTGGTCAAGGCGGTCTTCGCCACCGAGACACTGGCGCTCGGCATCAACATGCCGGCCCGCTCGGTGGTACTGGAAAAGCTCGTGAAGTGGAACGGCGAGATGCACGCCGACATCACCCCGGGCGAGTACACCCAGCTCACCGGCCGGGCCGGCCGCCGCGGCATCGACGTCGAGGGCCATGCCGTCGTGCTGTGGCAGCGCGGCTTCGACCCGGGCGCGGTCGCGGGCCTGGCCGGCACCCGTACGTATCCGCTGCGGTCGTCGTTCAAGCCGTCGTACAACATGGCGGTCAACCTCGTGGGGCAGTTCGGGCGGCACCGCTCGCGCGAGCTGCTGGAGACGTCGTTCGCGCAGTTCCAGGCCGACCGGTCGGTCGTCGGGATCTCCCGGCAGGTGCAGCGCAACGAGGAGGGCCTGGAGGGCTACCGCGCGTCGATGACCTGCCACCTCGGCGACTTCGACGCGTACATGAACCTGCGGCGCGAGCTGAAGGACCGCGAGGCGAACCTGTCGCGGCAGGGCGCCGCCCAGCGCAGGGCCGCCGCGACCGACGCGCTGGAGAAGCTCAAGCCCGGCGACATCATCCATGTGCCCGCGGGCAAGTACGCGGGCCTCGCGCTGGTGCTGGAGCCGGGGCTGCCGGCCGGCCGGGCCGGCGGGCGCCACCCGCGCGACGGCGAGTACCACGACGGGCCGCGCCCGCTGGTGCTGACCGCCGAGCGGCAGGTCAAGCGGCTCGCCCAGCTGGACTTCCCGGTGCCGGTCGAGGCGCTGGACCGGATGCGCATCCCCAAGTCGTTCAACCCGCGCAGCCCGCAGTCCCGCCGCGACCTCGCCTCGGCGATGCGCTCCAAGGCCGGCACCGCCGGCTGGGCCGCGCCCACGCACCACCGCCGCAAGGAGCGGTCGGCCGCCGCCGACGACACCGAGATCATGCGGTTGCGCGCCGCCATCCGTGCACACCCCTGCCACGGCTGCGACGACCGCGAGGATCACGCCCGCTGGGCCGAGCGCTACCAGCGGCTGCGCCGCGACACCCAGCAGCTGGAGCGGCGCATCGAGGGCCGCACCAACACCATCGCCCGCACCTTCGACCGGGTGTGCGCGGTCCTGGCCGAGCTGGGCTATCTCGAAGGCGACAAGGTCACCGCCGACGGCCGCCGGCTCGCCCGGCTCTACGGCGAGCTGGACCTGCTGGCCAGCGAGTGCCTGCGCGACGGGGTGTGGGACGGCCTGGGGCCCGCGGAGCTGGCCGCGTGCGCCTCGGCGCTGGTCTACGAGTCCCGGCAGTCCGACGACGCGGTCGCGCCCAAGCTGCCCAGCGGCAACGCGCGGGCGGCGCTCGGCGAGATGGTACGGATCTGGGGCCGGCTGGACGCGCTGGAGGAGGACCACCGGATCAACCAGACCGAGGGCGTCGGCCAGCGTGAGCCGGACCTCGGCTTCGCGTGGGCGGCCTACCGCTGGGCCTCGGGGCAGAGCCTGGACTCGGTGCTGAGCGACGCCGACATGCCCGCCGGGGACTTCGTGCGCTGGTGCAAGCAGCTCATCGACGTACTGGGCCAGATCAGCGAGGCCGCGCCGGAGGGCAGCCCCGTGCGGCGCACCGCCCGCAAGGCCGTGGACGGGCTGCTGCGGGGCGTCGTGGCGTACTCGTCGGTGGGCTGACCGGGCCCCCGGGCCCGAGCAGCCCCGGACCTTCGGGCCCTCGCCCGGCCCCGGTCCGGCCCCGCGGGGCCGGGTCAGGTCAGGTGGGTGCAGGTCAGCGAGCCCTTGAGGGTGATCTCGGGGCCGGTGCCGCCGAACTCCTTGGCGATCTTCAGGCCGTCGACGGTCACCGTCCAGGTGTCGCCGTCCTTCTTCGCCGTGACGCCCTGCGACTGCGACGTCCGGCCGGAGTAGGAGACACCGTCGGGGGTGTTGAACAGCGCGACCTGGGTGGGGCTGTCGCCGGTCGTGGCGATGAAGGACGGGAAGATCTGCTTCTTGGCCAGCACGTCCGGCGTGGTCACCCCGATGAGCTTGCCGCTCTTGACCTCGCAGGCCACCCCGCCGGTGAAGTCGGCGCCGCCGGTGGCGGCACCGGAGTAGTCGAGGTGGCCCGAGGACTTGCCGGCCGGCTTGTCGGGCGTGGCGGAGGCGCTGCCGGGCGCGGTGGTCGCGCCGCCGGTGGCCGCGGCGCCGGTTGTGGCGGGCGCGGACGCGGTGGACTCGGCGTCGTCGGACTTCTTGCCGGAGGAGTCCGACGAGCAGCCGCTGAGCACACTGGCGGCGAGCGCCGCGCCGAGTATGGACGCGGTGAGTGCGGTGCGGTGGTGGCGCATGAGGCCGGTGTCCTCTCCCCGTGTATCGGTGGTCCGCGCCAGTGTACGGAGGGGGCGCGCGAACCCCGCGGTTCAGGTGGCCGCCCCGGGCGTCAGCCGCCCGCGCGGGCCAGGTAGCCGCGCCAGCCGCCGTACGCGGTGATGTCCGCCGCGCCGGGGAGGGCGGCCGGCTCGCACAGGAAGCCGGTGACCTGCGTGCCGTCGCGCAGCGTCACCGGGCCGAGCGCCATGGGGCGGGGGAGCGCCGCGGCGAAGGCGCCGAGGGCGGCGGGCGGCAGCTCCCACACCTCGGCCTCGATCGCCGCGCCGCCCTCGGCGACCCGCACCAGGGCCGGCTTGGCCGGCACGGTGTCCAGGGCGAACAGGCGGTACGCCGGGGCCGTCGCCGTGGTGGCCGCAAGCCGGGCGCCCAGGGCCAGCAGCTGCGGGTTGAGCGGCTGGCCCGACAGGTGCGCGCCGACCACGGCGAGCCGCAGCGGCGGCTCCAGCAGCGCGGCGATCCCGGCGATGCGCTCGTCGGTGCCGGCCGGGCCCAGCAGCATCACCCCGAAGGGCCGGCCGGCCACGCTGCCGCCGGGGACCGCCGCCGCGCACAGGCCGAGGAGGTTGGCGCTGTTGGTGAAACGGCCGAGCCGGGTGCTGGTCCCGACCGGGTCCGCGGCGACCTCGGCGAGCGTGGGGTGGCCCGGCGTGGTGGGCAGCAGCAGCGCGTCCGCGTCGCCCAGCTCCGCCGCGGCGCGCCCGCGCAGCACCGCGAGCCGCTCGCGGTCGGCGGCCAGCCGGTGCGCGGGGATGTCGCGGGCGGCCCGGATGATGCCGGCGACGGTCGGGTCGAGGTCGGGGCCGCCGCGGTCGACGAACGCGCCTACGGCGGCGTACCGCTCGGCGACGAACGCGCCGCCGTACAGCAGCTCGGCGGTCTCGGTGAAGGGCGTGAGGTCGAGCGGGCGCAGCTCGGCCCCGGCGGCGGCGAGGCGCCGCGCGGCGGCCTCGTACGCGGCGGCCCAGCCGTCGTCGAGTTCGCCGAGCTGCGCGGTGGGCGGCACGGCGATCCGCCAGGGGCCGGGGCGGCGCGGCGGGGCGGTGGGGGAGGCCAGCAGGGTGAGGGCGCGGCGGGCCTCGGGGAGGGTGCGGGCGAAGACGCTCACGCAGTCCAGGCTCGCGCACGCCGGGACGACGCCCTCGGTGGGGATCAGGCCGGGGGCGGGCTTGAGGCCGACGACGCCCTGGAAGGCGGCGGGGACGCGTCCTGAGCCGGCGGTGTCGGTGCCGAGGGCGAGGTCGGCGAGGCCGAGCGCGACGGCCGCCGCGGAGCCGGAGCTGGAGCCGCCGCCGATCCGGTCCGGGGCGAGGGCGCTGGCGACGGCTCCGTGCGGGCTGCGGGTGCCGGTCAGGCCGGTGGCGAACTGGTCCATGGCGGTGGTGCCCAGCACGATCGCGCCGGCGGCCCGCAGGGCGGCCACCGCGGGGGCGTCGCGGGCCGGCCGGTAGGCGTAGGAGGGGCAGCCGGCGGTGGTCGGCAGCCCGGCGACGTCGATGTTGCCCTTGACGGCGAGCAGGGTGCCGGCGAGCGGCAGCGCGTGCCCGGCGGCGGCCCTCGCGTCCACCTGCCGTGCCTCGGCGGTGACGTCGTGCTCGTCGCGCAGGGTGATCCACACCTCGGGCCGGCCGGCCCGGGCGATCGCCTCGTACGCCGCCCGTACCCGCTGCTGGGCTCTGGTCATGCTGCTTCCGTTCGTCGAGGGGCCGGGCTGCCTGCGGCGGGGGCCGCCGTCAGCGCGGGGCCAGGGTGAGCAGGGTCGTGCCGGGGGAGACCTGGTCGCCGGGCGCGACATGGATGCCGGCGACGCGGCCGGCGACAGGGGCGGTCACCGGGGACTCCATCTTCATCGCCTCCAGGGTGAGCAGGTGCTGCCCCGCGGCGACGGTGTCCCCGGGGCGCACCGCGAGCCGCCACACGCCCGCCGCGAACTCCGCCTCGACCGCGCAGCCGCCGGGCGGCACGGGCACCGCGTCGGGGGCGGGCGCGGCGCCGGGGGCCGCGGACTCGGCGCGGGCGAACTCGCCGGCCGCCTCCCACGCGGTGCGCTCGGCGGCGAAGGCGGCGGCCTGCCGGGCGCGGAACCGGGCGATCGGCCCGGCGTTCTCGGCGAGGAAGCGCTGGTGGTCGGCGAGCGCGAATTCGCCTTCTTCGACGTGGAGTTCGAGCCGCCCGGCCGCCATGTCGGCACGCAGGTCGAGGAGTTCGTCCGCGCCCACCGGATACCACCGGATGCGGTCGAAGAACCGCAGGCGCCACGGCTGCCGTACGCCCGCGGCGGCGTTCCGCGCCGACCACACCTGCACCGTCCGCCCGACGAACTGGTAGCCGCCGGGCCCCTCCATGCCGTAGACGCACAGGTAGGCGCCGCCGATGCCGACGGAATTCTCCGCAGTCCAGGTGCGCGCCGGGTTGTACTTGGTGGTGACCAGGCGGTGCCGCGGGTCCAGCGGGGTGGCGACGGGCGCGCCGAGGTAGACGTCGCCGAGGCCGAGGACGAGGTATTCGGCGTCGAAGACGGTGCGGTGCACGTCGTCCACGCTGTCCAGGCCGTTGACGCGGCGGATGAACTCGATGTTCCACGGGCACCAGGGCGCGTCGTCCCGTACGCCCGCCATGTAGCGGGCGATGGCCTCGCGGGTGGCCGGGTCGTCCCAGGACAGCGGCAGGTGCACGGTACGGCTCGGCACCACCAGGTGCTCGGTGGGCGGCAGTTGCTCCTCCGCCTCGCGCACCAGGTCCAGCAGCTTGCCGGTGGGCAGCCGTTCGGGGTCGACATGGATCTGGAGCGAGCGGATGCCCGGGGTGAGGTCGACGACACCGGGCAGCCGGCGGGCGGCGAGGTGCTCGGCGAGGGCGTGCACCCGCATCCGCAGGGCCAGGTCGAGGTGCATGGGCCCGTATTCGACGAGCAGGTTGTCGTCGCCGCTGCGCCGGTAGGTCACCGCGGGCCGCTCGCCGGTGGGTTCGGCGCGGCCGAGGACGCCGCCGTCGCCGAGCATTGGACGGCTTGCGACGGGCGGGGTGGCGGGCGCGGCGCGCAGGGCCGCGGCGGCGTCCTCGGTGACGGGCACGAAGCGCACGGTGTCGCCGGGCCGCAACTGGCCGAGTTTCCAGCGCTGTCCGGTCACGACGGTCGCGGGGCACACGAAGCCGCCGAGCGAGGGCCCGTCGGGGCCGAGCAGCACCGGCATGTCGCCGGTGAAGTCGACGGCGCCGACGGCGTAGGGCGTGTCGTGGATGTTGGAGGGGTGCAGGCCCGCCTCGCCGCCGTCGGCGCGCGCCCAGCGCGGTTTGGGGCCGACGAGCCGCACGCCGGTGCGGGCGGAGTTGAAGTGCACGCTCCAGGAGGCCGCGTAGAAGTCCCTGATGTCGTCCTCGGTGAAGAACTCCGGTGCCGCGTGCGGTCCTTCGACCGCGCCGATCTGCCACGCGGCGCCGATGGCCGGGCGCCGGGCGGGCGGCACGGGGGCGCCCGCGGCGGTGGTGGTGCCGCCGTGCAGGACGTCCGCGGTACGCAGCGCCCGCCCGCCGTGGCCGCCGAACTTCCCGAGCGTGAAGGTCGCGGCGCTGCCCAGGTACGGCGGCACGTCGAGCCCGCCGGCGACCAGGACGTACGTGCGCAGGCCCGCCTCCGCCGGCGCCCCGACGTCCAGGACGGCGCCGGGCGGCACGGTGACCGGCTCCCACTGCGGCACCGGCAGCCCGTCGAGGGTGACGGGCGCGGGCGCCCCGGTGACGCAGACAGTGGTGGCGTGGCTGAAGCGCAACGCCGGTCCCTGGAGGGTGCATTCGAGGCCGGGGGCGCCTTCGTCGTTGCCGAGCGCGGTGTTGCCGAGCCGGAACGACAGGTCGTCCATCGGCCCGCACGGCGGCACCCCGACGTGCCACAGCCCGGTGCGGCCGGGCCAGTCCTGGACGGTGGTGAGGGTGCCGGCCCGCACCACGTCGATACGCCGGGAGGTGTCGGTGACGCCGTCGAGGGTGGCGGTGGTGTGGCGGGCGGTGCGCAGCGCGGGTGCGGTGAGGGCGGCGCGCAGCAGGCCGAGGTTGGTCTCGATGCCGTCGATCCGGGTCGCCGCCAGGGCGGCGGCAAGTGTGTCCAGGGCCTGGGCGCGGTCGGCGCCGTGGGCGACGATCTTGGCGAGCAGGGGGTCGTAGGAGGTGGTGACCTCGGTGCCGGTCGCGACCCAGGTGTCGACCCGGACGCCGGGCGGGAAGTGCACCCGGGTGAGCACGCCGGCGCTCGGCCGGTGCCCGTGCGCCGGGTCCTCGGCGTAGACGCGGGCCTCGACGGCGTGCCCGGTGGGCCGGGGCGGCTTCGCGGGGGCTTCGCCGTCGCGGGCCAGCCGCAGCATCCACGCCACGAGGTCGACGCCGTAGGTCTCCTCGGTGACCGGGTGCTCCACCTGGAGGCGGGTGTTGACCTCCAGGAAGTACGCTTCTTCGCGCTCGGCGTCGAAGACGAACTCCACCGTGCCGGCCGAGCGGTAGCCGACCGAGGCGCACAACGCGCGGGCGCTGTCGTGCAGTTGCTCCCGTACGGCGGCCGGCAGGGCGGGCGCGGGGGCCTCTTCGAGGACTTTCTGGTGGCGGCGCTGGAGGGAGCAGTCGCGGTCGCCGAGCGTCACGACACCGCCGCGGCCGTCGCCGAAGACCTGCACCTCGACATGCCGGGCGTGCCGTACCAGGCGCTCCAGGAAGACCCCGGCGGAGGAGAAGCCGGCCGCCGCCGCGCGCTGCACCGGCTCCCAGGCGGCGGCCAGTTCGGCGGCGGAGCCGCATGCGCGCATGCCGATGCCGCCTCCGCCGCCGGTGGCCTTGAGCATCACCGGGTAGCCGAGGCTCTCGGCGGCGGCGAGCGCCGCGTCGAGGCCGGGCAGCAGCCCGGTGCCGGGCAGCAGCGGCACGCCGGCGGCCCGCGCGGCCTCCCGGGCGGTGTGCTTGGCGCCGAAGACCTCCAGATGCCGCGGCTGCGGCCCGACGAAGACCAGTCCCTCGGCCTCGCAGCGGCGGGCGAAGCCGGCGTCCTCGGACAGGAACCCGTAGCCGGGGTGGACGGCGCCGGCGCCGGTGGCCCGGGCGGCGGCCAGCACGGCGGCGGCGTCCAGGTAGCTCTCCTTGGCCGGCGCCGGGCCCAACCGGACCGCCTCGTCGGCGAGTTGCACATGGGGCGCGCCGCGGTCGGGGTCGGAGAAGACCGCGACGGTGCGCAGGCCCATGCCGCGGGCGGTGCGGATGATGCGGGCGGCGATCTCGCCGCGGTTGGCGACCAGCAGGGTGTCGAAGCTCATCGGGTCCCCGCCGCCTCGGGTGCGTCCGGTGCTTCGGGTGCTTCGGGTGCAGTGACCGTCATGCGTACCGGTGTCGGGTCAAAGCCGTTGCAGGGGTTGTTGATCTGGGGGCAGTTGGAGACCAGCACCAGCACGTCCCGCTCGGCCCGCAGCGTCACTTCGAGGCCCGCCGCGGACCGGCCGTCGACGATGCCGAGGGTGCCGTCGTCCTCGACGGGCACGTTCATGTACCAGTTGACGTTGCCGACCAGGTCGCGCTTGCCCAGGCCCCAACGGGCGCCCTCGGCGAGGAAGTTGTCGACGCAGGCGTGCTGGGACCAGGTGTGGTGGCCGTAGCGCAGGGTGTTGGACTCCTTGGAGCAGGCGCCGGCGATGGTGTCGTGGCCGCCGCAGGAGTCGGCGACGACCGTCATCAGCGGGGTGTGCTCGTTGGACAGCAGCACACTGCCGGTGGTGAGGAAGATGTTGCCCTGGGCCTGGAGGGTGTCCGGCGCGCTGTAGCGGACCGCGGTGTCGGCGGCGTCGTAGACGAGGAAGTCGACGGCCTGGTTGCCGTGCAGGTCGGTGACGGTCAGCAGGCCCCCGGCGGGGACCACCGCGGACCAGGGCGCGCGGGCGGGTACGGTCACGGCGGTCATCACAGCCCCCTGGCGGTCAGGTGCTCGGCGGTGTTCTGGAAGGCCCGGCGCCCCTCGGGCGTGTCGTCCCACAGCGGGTCGCCGGGGCCGGTCGGCTGCCCGGCGCGGGCCCGCACCTCCAGCGGACCGCACACGTACGCCGGGTTGGGGTCCAGCGGGTGGGGCACGTTCGCCAGCAGCACCGTCAGCGGCATCTCGGCGCGCAGCGTCACCGCGGTGCCGGGGCCCGCGGAGCCGGTGAACTCCAGGGCGCCGTCCGGCTCGACGCGCACGCCCTGGAAGAACGACAGCGAGGGCGGCAGGTCGCGCGGGGCCAACCCGTGCTTGGCGGCGGCCAGTTTGAACAGCTCGCGGCCGGCGGGCGTGCCGCCGTGCGGCGAACCGTCGCCGTAGCGCGCGGTGTTGCGGGCGGCCGTGGACGTCCCGCACAGGGTGTCGTGCCGCCCGCTGGTGTCGGCGACCAGCGAGGCCAGCACCCGGCCCTGGTCGGACAGCAGCAGCCGGCCCGCGCCCAGGTAGGCGTTCCACTGCACCTTGACGGTGTCCGCGACGTTCAGCCGCTCCCAGGGCGCGCCGGTGACGTACAGCAGCACATGCGCGCAGGCCGTGCCGGTCGGGTCGGCGAGCCGCAGCTCGGTGCCGCGGGCCACGGCCTTGTGGGTGTAGTTGCCGCCCGCCACGTTCTCGGCCCACACCAGGCCCTCGGGCGCCGGCACCAGCGGCATCGCCGCGGTACGCCGGCCCTGCTGCGCCCGGGCGTGGTCCCTGGCCCCGTACGTCGTCCCTGTCGCCACGGTGCACCTCCCTCATTTCTGTCGTGCGACAGAAATTAGGTCGGTGCGGATTCCGGCCCGTTGCCCGTGAGTTGCGGCCCGGTTACCGCCCCCTCACCGCGGCCCGCCGACCGGCGGGGAGCCCGGGCGCTGTGCGACGATCGCGCGGTGAGGACGAGCGGTGCGGACGGTACGGGCGGCGGGAGCGGTGCGGGCGGTGGCGGAGGTACGGGCGGTACGGGCGGTGGGTACGGGGCCGGCGGGCGGCGGGTCGGCCGGCCGCGGGCGCAGGCCCGGCCCGACAGCGGGCTCAGCCCCCGGCAGGAACTGCTGGCCGCCGCCGCGGAGTTGTTCACCACCCGCGGCTACACCGCGACGACCACCCGGGCCATCGCCGAGCGGGCCGGCATGCGGCAGGCGTCGATGTACCACTACGTCGGCGGCAAGGAGGACCTGCTCGCCGAGCTGCTGGAGGGCACCGTCACCCCGTCGCTTGCCCTCGCGCACGCCCTGCTCGCCGACGCCGCGCGGCCGGCCGAGCAGCGCCTGTGGGAGCTGTGCCGCGCGGACGTCGCGCTGCTGTGCGCCGGCCCGTACAACCTCGGCGCGCTCTACCTGCTGCCCGAGGTCCGCTCCGAGCGCTTCACGCCCTTCCGCGCCGCCCGGGACGAACTGCGCGCCGCCTACGGGGCGTTGCTCGCCGCCACCGCCGCCGGCGGCGCGCTCGGGCCGCAGGAGCTGGGCCTGCGCGCGGACCTGCTCTTCGCGCTCATCGAGGGCGTCATCCTCACTCCCCGCACCCACCCCGCGCCCGCCTTCGCCGCCGCCACCGCCGACGCGGCCCTGCGCCTGACGGGCTGCCGGCCGGCCTGAGCGCGGCCCGGGCATGGCCCGGACATGGCCTGAGCGCCCCCCGAGCGCGGCCCGAGCGCGGCCCGAGCGCGACGGCGGGCGGCGCCCGGCCCGCCCGGACACCGCCCGCGGTCCAGCGCCGCCCGCCCCCGCGCTCACGGCGTGCTGGGCTGCGCCACCGCCTGCCCGGCCGCCGGCAGCCGCGCCGCACGCCGCGCCCGCAGCGCCCGCGCCCCGCGCCAGGCGCAGCCGGCCGCCAGGGTCCCGGCCAGGAAGAGCAGGGTGAACCACCTGAAGTACCAGTGGCCGCCCGACGGGTCGTAGACCGCCGCCCGCGGCCACGCGAGGTCGAGCGTCATGGCGAGCCCGTAGAGCAGCGCGGCGGCGTTGACGGGCACGCCCCAGCGGCCGAGCGAGAAGGCGGGCGCGCCGGACTCGTCCACCGCCGCGGGCAGCGGCGAGCGCAGCCGGCGCAGCAGCTGCGGGCCCGTCACCATCGAGTACGCCAGGTACAGCATGACGATGCAGGTCGTGCCGATCGCCAGCCACGCGTCGGGCGAGGCGAAGGCGATCAGCAGCACCGCGGCGGCCAGCGCGCCCACCACCAGCGCGGGCGCCGGCGGCTGGCCGGTGCGCGGCGAGACCCGGGAGAGGGTGCCGGAGAAGGGCAGCGCGCGGTCGCGGGCCATCGAGAAGAGCATCCGGGTCGCGGACGTCTGGATCGCCAGCGTGGCCACCGCGATCGCCAGCGCCACGTCGCACAGCAGCGCCCGGCCGACCCCGCTGCCGAGCCGGCTGGTCAGCACGTACGACAGGCCGTCGGTGCCCAGGTGCCCGTCGCTCAGGCTCGGGGCGGCCATCAGCGCGGCCAGCACCAGCAGTGAGGCGAGCACGCCGGCCGCGGTGAGCGCGGTGAGGATGGTGCGCGGCGCGACCCGGCGCGGGTGCCGGGTCTCCTCGCTCATCTCACCCGCGCTGTCGAAGCCGATCATCACGTACGCCGCCGCGATCGAGGCGACCAGCAGCGCGGACCCGCCGCCCCCGGAGTGGACGGTGACGGACGGGGAGCGGTCGGCGTGCGTGAAGAGCAGCACGATGATCAGCACGGCGCCGATGATCTCGGCGGTGACGCCGATCCGGTTGACCAGCGACATCACCCGGTTGTCGAGCAGGTTCACCGCGGTGGTGAGCGCCAGCAGCACGATGCCGAGCAGCGCCGCGTTGGCCGCGCCGTCCGAGGACACCGGCGAGGTGTCGGTGCCGACGACCTGGAAGCCGGACCACACCGCGGGCAGCACCACCTGGAGGGCGAGCGCGGCGGCGGCGACCACCACGATCTGCCCGATCACCATGATCCAGCCGGCGAACCAGCCGAAGACGGCGTTGCTCAGCCGGCTCGACCACTGGTAGATCGCGCCGGAGATCGGGTAGCGGGCGGCCAGTTCGGCGAAGCACGCGGCGACCAGCAACTGGCCGAGCAGCACGGCGGGCCAGGTCCAGAAGAACCGCGGGCCGCCGAAGGAGTAGCCGAAGGCGAAGAACTGGAAGACGGTGGTCAGGACCGAGATGAAGGAGAAGCCGGCGGCGAAGGACGCATAGCGCCCGAGGCTGCGGTGCAGCTCCTGCCGGTAGCCGAAGTCGGCGAGCCGGGCGGAGTCCCGCGGGTCGGCGCCGGCGTCCGGCGGTGCGCTGGCAGTCATGGGAGGCCCCCTGTCCGGTGTTCCTGTCGGTTGACAGAAATTAGGAACGGGGTGTTTCGCCCCGATGACGCGGCCATGTCGGTCGCGGGCCGAAGTGCTCACGCACCGCCGGGCGACACGCGATATAGACTCCCGCTGGCATTCGCGATACATCGCTTGTCAGAAGAGCGCCAGACGCGATATGTTCGGTGCCGGATATACGGCCACGAGGAATCGGGGGTGGTGCCGTGGCCAAGCGGCGCAAACTGTCCAACCCGCTGGCGCTGGCGGTCATGGTGCTGCTGGCCGAGCGCCCCATGCACCCGTACGAGATGGCACGGCTGCTGCGGCAGCGCGGCAAGGAACACAGCATCAAGATCAACTACGGCTCGCTCTACACCGTGGTGCAGAACCTGGAGAAACACGGCTTCGTCACCGTCGCCGGCGTCCAGCGGCAGGGCAACCGGCCCGAACGCACCCTGTACGGCCTCACCGACGAGGGCCGCACCGAGATGCACGACTGGCTCGCCGACCTCGTCGCCGTACCCGTCCCGGAATACCCGGTCTTCGAGGCCGCCCTCTCGCTCATCGCCGCCCTGCACCCCGACGAGGCCGCGGAACTGCTCGCCGAGCGGCTGTCCGCCCTGGAGGTCCAGGCGGCGGCGCTGCGCGGGGTGCTGGCCAAGCTCGGCGCGGAACTGCCCCGGCTGTTCCTCATCGAGACCGAGTACCAGGCCCATATGTGCGAAGCCCAGGCCGGCTGGGTCCGCGGAGTGCTCGACGAGCTGACCGCGGGCACCCTGCCGGGGCTCGCCGACTGGCGCGGCTGGCACGAGACCGGCCACCTGCCCGAGAGCTGGTCCGAGCTCGAAACCGGCCCGGAGCAGCCGCCCGAGCGCCCCGTCCTGCCCCCCGCCCCACCCGCTCCCGCCCCATCCGCCCCGCTTTCCGCGCCCCACGCGCCCGACCCGGAGGACCCACCAGCATGACCACCGCAGCGCCCGCCGTCGAAGCCGGCGGGCTGACCAAGACGTACGCCGGCGGGGTGAAGGCCCTGGACGGCATGGGCGTCACCGTCGCCGCCGGCACCGTCTTCGGGCTGCTCGGCCCCAACGGCGCCGGCAAGTCCACCACCGTCAAGATCCTCACCACCCTCGCCCGCCCCGACGCCGGCACCGCCCGGGTCGCCGGGCACGACGCGCTGCGCCACCCCGACCGCGTCCGGCGCGCGATCGGGGTCGTGGCGCAGAAGTCCGGCGCCGACCCCGTCGCCACCGGCCGGGAGAACCTGCTGCTCCAGGGCCGGCTCCACGGCATGCGCGGCACCGCGCTCACCGCCCGCGCCGACGAGCTGCTCGCCCGCTTCGACCTCGCCGCGGCGGCCAAGCGGCAGGTGCGCACCTACTCGGGCGGCATGCAGCGCCGCCTCGACGTGGCGCTCGGCCTCATGCACCGCCCGCAGGTGCTCTTCCTCGACGAGCCCACCACCGGCCTCGACCCGGAGGCGCGCACCGCCATGTGGCAGGAGATATCCCGGCTGGCCGGCGACGAGGGCCTGACGATCCTGCTCACCACGCACTACCTGGAGGAGGCCGACCGGCTCGCCGAGCGCATCGCCATCGTCGACCGCGGCCGGGTCGTGACCGAGGGCAGCCCGGACGAGCTGAAGGGCGAACTGCGCGGCGACGCCGTCCATGTGGAGCTGCGCGACGCGCCCGACGAGGTCGACGCCCGGCTGCTGGCCACCGCGCTCGGCGAGTTCGCCGCGGTACGCGAGGTGGCGGTCGACGGCCGCCGTATCGCCGCCCGCGCCGACGACGGACCCGCCGCCGTACCGCACGTGCTGGCCGTCCTCGAACAGCAGGGCGCCACCGTCGCGTCCGTCACCGTCGCCCGCCCCTCCCTCGACGACGTCTATCTCCGGTACGCAGGGCGGCGGTTCGCCGACGCCGAGGAAGCGGCCGGCGCGAAGAGCGCGGGAGGCGCCGCGTGAGCACCGAAACCCTGCACCAGACCTGGTACATGACGCAGCGCCAGCTCACCGCGATCATGCGCCAGCCGATCTTCCTGGTCGTCACGCTCGTCCAACCCGTCATCTGGCTCTTCCTGTTCGGCGCCCTCTTCCACAAGGTCGTCGAACTGCCCGGCTTCGGCGCCGGCTCCTACCTGGACTACCTCGTGCCGGGCGTCGTCGTGATGAGCGCGGTGTCCTCCAACATGTGGGCCGGCATGGGCACATTGGAGGAGATCGAACGCGGCACCCTCAACCGCTTCCTGACCACACCCGTCAGCCGCGCGGCGCTGATGAACGCCAACGTCGTGCAGCAGGGCCTCAGTACGGCCGCCCAGTCGGTGCTCATCGTGCTGCTCGGCAAGCTCGGCGGCGCGGACTACCCCGGCGGCGTGCTCGGCCTGCTGGTGCTGATCGTGGTGTCGGCGCTGCTCGGCACCGTCTTCGGGGCGAGCTCCAACGCGGTCGGCATGCTGGTCAGGCAGCGCGAGAGCATCATCGGCATCAACAGCTTCCTGCTGCTGCCGCTGACGTTCCTTTCCTCGGCCTTCATGGCACCCGGCCTGATGCCCTCCTGGATGCGGCACGTCGCCGCCTTCAACCCCGTCAACTGGGCGCTGGTCTCCGGGCGTTCGGCGATGGCCGCCGACCCCGACTGGGGCGACGTCCTCGGCCGCGGCGGCGCGCTGCTGGCGCTCGCGGTCGTCGCGGTGTGGCTGTCCACCCGCACCTTCCGCTCCTACCAGCAGTCGGTCTGACGCCTTCACGTACGCGGCCGGTCTCCGCGACGACGGGCCGGCCGCGTACGTACGCAAAGGCGCGGGGGTTACGCCCCGCCCTCCTGCTCCCGCTCCACCTCGGCGTTCCACTCGCGCTTCGAGGACTGCCAGCCGTCCTCGTCCGCGCCGCGCCGCCAGTAGCCGGACACCGACAGCCGCTCGCGCGGCACCCCGCGCTCCACCCGGACGAAGCGGCGCAGCTCCTTGACGAAGCCCGCCTCGCCGTGCACGAAGACCTGCACGTCACCCGGGGGCACGTCCATGCCGGTCACGGCGGCGACCAGCGCCTCGCCGACCGGCCGCCCGCCGCGGTGCAGCCACACCACCTCCGCGTCGCCCCCGCCGAGCAGCTTCTGCTCCTCGGCGGGATCGGCGACCTCCACGAAGACCTTCGCCGGCGCGCCCGGCGGCAGCGCCTCGACGGCCGCCGCGATGGCCGGCAGCGCGCTCTCGTCGCCGGCCAGCAGATGCCAGTCCGCCGCGGGGTCGGGCGCGTAGCCGCCGCCGGGGCCCATGAAGTCGATACCGTCCCCGGGCCGCGCGGTGGCGGCCCACGGCCCGGCCAGGCCCTCGTCGCCGTGGTGCACGAAGTCCACGGTCATCTCGCCCGCGTCCGGATCCCACGCCCGTACGGTGTACGTCCGGGTCCGCGGCCACTGCTCGCGCGGCAGGTCGCGCCGTACCGCCTCGATGTCCAGCGGCTGCGGGTAGTCCACGCCCGCGGGCGGGAAGAGCAGCTTGACGTAGTGGTCGGTGAACTCGCCGATCTCCGGCCGGTCGGCGGGATCGACGGCCAGCACCACCCGCAGCATGTGCGGCGTCAGGCGCTCGGTGCGCGCCACGGTGGCGTGCCGGGCCCGGGGGGACCTGCGTGCCGGTCGGTCTGCCATGAGGAACCCGCTCTCTGCCGGAGACACCCGTACTTAGGCAAGCCTAACCCCGTCCGGCGGCGCCGTGCCGCAGCCGGCTTCAAGCTGTGAACGCGGTACGACCCCTTGACGGTTGTCGGGTGGCGTCGCTTCCATACCTTGTAGCCAGTGGGAGCGCTCCCATGGCTGGTTGCCCACCGCGGGCAGCCCCTCACACCACGAACCGAAGCGTTCCATCCCCCCACCGAGAGGAAGCGCACCGTGGTTCCCTATCCGGACGTCCGCAGTCCGCTGAGAAGTCTGCGCCGGCTGCGGGTGGTACTCGCCGCGGCCGTCGCCGCCGCGATGCTCGCCCTGGTGTCGCTCGCGGGCCAGAGCCACGCCACCGCCGCGGCCCCGGCAGCCGCCGCGCCGGCCGCCGACGCGGGCACCGGCTACTGGCACACCAGCGGCCGGCAGATCCTGGACTCCAACAACCAGGCGGTGCGTATCGCGGGCATCAACTGGTTCGGCTTCGAGACCAGCAACAACGTCGTCCACGGCCTGTGGTCGCGGGACTACAAGAGCATGATCGACCAGATGAAGCAGCTGGGCTACAACACCATCCGGCTGCCCTACAGCGACGACATCTTCAAGTCCGGCGCCACCGCCAACAGCATCAACTTCTACAACATGAACGCCGACCTGGAGGGCCTGAGCCCGCTCCAGGTCATGGACAAGATCGTCAACTACGCCGGCTCCATCGGCCTGCGGGTCATCCTCGACCGGCACCGCCCGGACGCCGGCGGCCAGTCCGCGCTCTGGTACACCGCCACCGTCCCGGAGTCCACCTGGATCACCAACCTCAAGGCGCTCGCGACCCGCTACCAGGGCAACACCGCCGTCGTCGGCATCGACCTGCACAACGAGCCGCACGACCCGGCCTGCTGGGGCTGCGGCGACACCACCATCGACTGGCGGCTGGCCGCCGAGCGGGCCGGCAACGCGATCCTCGGCGTCAACCCCAACCTGCTGATCTTCGTCGAGGGCATCCAGACCTTCGACGGCGTCTCCGGCTGGTGGGGCGGCAACCTGATGGGCGCCGGGCAGTACCCGGTGGAGCTGAACGTGGCCAACCGCGTGGTCTACTCCGCGCACGACTACGCCACGTCCGTCTCGCAGCAGACCTGGTTCACCGACCCGACGTTCCCGGCCAACATGCCGGCCGTGTGGGACAAGTACTGGGGCTACCTCTTCAAGCAGAACATCGCCCCGGTGTGGGTCGGCGAGTTCGGCACGACGCTGCAGTCCACGATCGACCAGCAGTGGCTCAAGGCGCTCGTCAGCTACATGCTGCCGACCTCCGGCAACGGCGGGAACAGCTTCAGCTGGACCTTCTGGTCCTGGAACCCCGACTCCGGTGACACCGGCGGCATCCTGAAGGACGACTGGCAGACCGTCGACACGGTCAAGGACGGCTACCTCGCCAGCATCAAGGCCCCGACCTTCGGCGGCTCGACGGGCAGCACGAACGGCGGCACGTCCTCCGGCACGTCCTCCGGCACCTCGACGGGCACGAGCACCGGCACGTCGACCGGCACCAGCTCGGGCACGTCGTCCGGCACGACGGCGGGCACCTCGACGGGCACCAGCACCGGCACGTCCACCGGCACGTCCACCGGCACCTCCACGGGTACGTCCACCGGCACCAGCACCGGCACCACGTCCGGCAGCACCGGCGGAACGGGCAGCAGCGGCTGCACGGCGACGCTGCACGTCGACAACCAGTGGGACGCCGGCTTCACCGCGACCGTCACCGTCACCGCCGGCAGCGCGGGGATCCACGGCTGGAAGGTCACCTGGACCTGGCCCGGCAGCCAGCAGGAGACCAGCGCCTGGAGCGCCACCGTCCAGCAGACCGGCACCTCGGTCACCGCGACCAACCTGAGCTACAACGGCTCACTCGGCGCCTCCGCCTCCACGAGCTTCGGCTTCCAGGGCACCGCCTCCGGCACCTTCACACCCCCCACCCTCACCTGCACCGCCTCCTGACCCCCACCCCCAAGCAGGCCGGCTGGTCCCCCCGACCAGCCGGCCTGCGCCGTGCTGAGCCCCCCGTGCGCTCACTACGCTGGGGGCGGAACGGCCCCGCCCGGCGGCCGGCCTGTCGGGTGGTGGGGGAATGAGCGAGGAGTCTTCTGCGAGCGCGAGCGCGAGCGCCGGCACCGGCACTGGCACTGGAACGGACGCGGCACAGCGCGGCCGGCTGGTGGCGAAGACCGTGCTGACCTCGGTGGCCGTCGTGCTCGGCGTGGTCCACGTGGTGTGGCCGCACCTCAAGATCGACCTGATCACGCTGGGGCTGCTGGTCGTGGCGCTGATCCCCTGGCTCGACGGGCTGTTCAAGTCGGTCCAGACCCCCTTCGGCGGCTTCGAGTTCCGCGACATGGAAAGGCGGGTGGACGCACTCGCCGGGGAGACGCGGAGCGCACGGCGTATCGCCGAGACGGGGGAGGCGCGCGACCTGGCCCGGCAGGACGCCAGGGCGGCGGGCGGCAACGCGGCGCTGGCGGAGCTCGCCGGGGAGTACGACCGGATCCGGGCCGGGCTGCCGCCGGGTGAGTCCCGGACCAACGCGATGACGACCGTCGTCGGGCGGATGATCTCCGCGGTCGAGGACGGCGAGGACGTCGACCTGCCGGCCGGCCTTGAGAGCCCGAGCCGGGGAACCCGGCTGACCGCCTACGTCCGCCTGTACGTCCGCCCGGACGCCGCCCTGCTGATCCCGCTGGTCGACAGCCTCATCGACCGTGAGGACAAGCCGTTCGGCCAGTACTGGGCGCTCCGGGCGCTGCGCCGCGTCATCGAGGCGGGGGGAGGTGAGCGGATGGACAACAACACGCTCAGGCGGCTGCGGCGGCTCGACGCGACGGTCCCGCCCGGCTCCGACCGTGCCTACGAACTCGCCCGGATCCTCGCCGGGTTCTAGCCGCGCGCGGCAGGCGCGGTCAGCGGGCGAGGGTGGCGAGGGAGAGGAGGAGGTGGGCGGATTCGGGGTGGTGGAAGTCGGAGTGGGCTCCGGAGGGGTGCCAGTGGTGGCCGCGGCGGAAGCGCCAGGTGGCGTCGATGTTGGCGATGCGGCGGGGGAAGTCGTCGCGGGTGTAGGGGCGGTCCGCGGGGAGCAGGGGGGTGGTGGCGATGTGGTCGGCGGGGGCGGTGGCGCCGGCGAAGCCGATGCCGGGGGCGCCCTCGGCGAGGCGGTGCCACAGGCCCGTCGCGCGGTCGGCGCGGGAGAAGGTCAGCGCGACCGGGCCGTTGATCGGGGCGTCGTGCAGGATGCGCGGGAAGCGCTCGGCGAAGACCGGCCGGGGCGCGGCCATCTGGAAGACCAGCAGCGTGTCGACGGTGTACGGGTAGCGCGGGTCCGCGCGGTTCCAGCCGAGGACGGCGGGCCGGTCGCCGGCGGCGGCCTGCACCGCCTCGGTGAGGAACCGGCCGCCGAAGGAGTGGCCCACGCAGTGCAGGTACTGGCCGCCGGCGCCGCGCAGGGTGGGCGGCCGGCCGGGGGTGCGGCGCGCGGCGTCGAGGTAGCCGAGCAGCTGGCCGAGCACCTGGCCGGCGTGACCGCCGGTCGTCATCGCGTGGGCCCGCTCGCGGATCCGCCGGTAGCCGGTGAGGAAGGGGTCGCTCATGGACGGCCAGCGCACCGTCACGTAGTAGCCGCGCCAGGGCCCGAGGCCCGGGTAGCGGTCCGGGGCCGCCGCGTGCACCGACTCCACGAGCGAGAAGAAGGCCGCCGAGCGGGCCAGCGCCTGCGCCGGGGTGTTCCGCCAGCCGTGGACGAACACCACGATGTCGGTCGCGTCCGGCGGCACCGCCAGCCGGCGGCCCAGGAACGCACCCGCCGCCTCCGGGGGCACCGGCGCGCCCGTGCCCGGGTCCACCAGGTCGCCGCGGGCGTCGAGGTCGACCACCGCGTGCGGTGCGGTCACTTGTCCGTCGCCGGCCACAGATGCACGTCCATCCCGCGGTAGAGGGAGAAGATCAGCCCGAGCGGGTTGCCCTGCTCGGCGGCGAAGGAGCGGGCGAGCGCCCGCACCACGTCGCCGAGCTTCGCGCCGGGTTCCAGGAACGCCTCGAAGAGCCGTTCGGTGTACGCGCCGGCGAAGGCCCGCGGGAGGTCCACCTGCGGCCCGAGCAGGCAGCGCGCGCCGTGCTGCAGCAGGTGGTGCCCGAAGCTGGGGTAGAACACCGAGGCGAGCTGGCCGCCCTGGCACGCGCCGACGAAGACCAGCGGCCGGGAGGGCAGCGGCTGCCCGGACAGCCACGCGAGGATGTCGGCGCCGTAGATCTCCTCGTCGTCGCCGAGCACGACATACGGCCCCGGGCCCGGGCCGGTGCCCCCGACCTCGGCGTGGCAGCCGAAGCAGGTGATCTGCTCGTCGAGGGTGCGGGCCAGCAGCGCGTCGGCCAGCTCGTCCTTGCTGCGGCGCACGACGACGTCCGCGCGGTCGGTGAAGAACCGGATCACCCGCTCGACGTACGGGGTCTGCGGGTACTCCTCGTCCACCCGCTCGTCCACGTTGAGCCCCACGGTGACGCGGGCGCGCGGCACGGTGATCCTGCTGTCGAAGCCGCGGGTGCGGGAGAACCCGTGCTCCACCACATGCCGGTGGCCGAGGAAGCCGTCGTACGACCAGGCCGGCGCCGCCCCGTACAGCTCGCGGTCCGTGCCGGGCGGCAGGTAGAGCAGCCCCCAGGGCACGAACAGGTCGTCGGACTCGACGGTGACCGCGTGCTCGGCGGTCCGCAGCGCCGCCCGCAGGTGGCCGGCGATCTCGGCCGTCCCGGGGTCGCCGAAGTCCGCGTCCGGCGCCGGCCCGGGGCCCGGGCCGGCGCCGGGGCTCGGCTCGGCGCCGAAGAGGGTGGTGAACAGGGTGTGCCCGGCGCGCGCCAGCCGCAGGCCGATCCGCTCGGCGCCGTGCAGGCAGTCGGCGGCTGCGGAGCAGTCCACGTCCTCGACGAAGGGGTAGACCGTCCGCCCGTCGGGGCCGGTGTGCCGGTGCTCGACCAGATGCCGCTGCCAGGTGTCGCGCAGCACCGCGACCGCGTTGGCGATCTCGGCCGCGGAGTGCCGGGTGCGGCCCCGGTAGCCGCCGGAGCCGTCCTCGGGGAAGGCGCTGCCCCACGCCTGCACCTCGTAGCCGTCGCCGCGCGGGTCGCGGCTGAAGCGCAGATGGATGGAGCGCTGCCGGTTGTAGGTGTGCTGGGCGACCTGGCGCATGCCGTCGGTGTGGTCCAGCACGACCCGGGAGGTCAGGTGCAGCGCCATCACAGGACCTCGACTTCCACGTCCGGGAACCCCCGCGCGTCCACCGGCAGCTCGGCGCTGACCCGTTGCAGCAGCTGGCCGTCCCGGTCGCGGTAGACGCTGAAGTGCAGCGGCGCCAGCCCGGTGCGCTCGGGCGTGACGGCGAATTCCACCGCTTCGGTCGTACGGTCCGGGCGCAGCTCGGTGACACGGGTGACGGGGTGGACGGCGGCGGCCTCGGACTCCAGCAGGATGCGCAGCGGCACGGGCTCGGCGAGCGGCGGCTCCCCGGCGCCGGGTGCGCCTTCGGGCGCGAAGGCGAACCGTACGGCCACGGGCCGGCCGGACTGCACGGCGCTCTCGTCGGGGCACCAGATCCGGGCGCCGGCCAGCGGCGGCGGCACGGAGGCGGCGGCGCCGTCGCGTGCGGGCCGCCCCGCCGCGGGATCCGGCGCGGGCGCGACGGGCGTCCCGCAGGTCGTGCAGACGGTGTCCGCCGCCGCCAGCGGCTGGCCGCAGCTCTCGCAGTAGTGCGGTGCCTGCGGCCCCCGGGCGCGGGCGGGCGGCTCGTACGGCGGCTCGTAGGGGCCGAAGGCGTTCGCGCCGTGGCCGCCGCCGCGGTGGATACGGTGCAGGCGCGAGTCCACGGAGCCGTACCGGGGGAGCCGGCGGGAGGGGAGACCGGGTCCGCCTGGCGCGGATGCCAGGTCGTCCGCGCGCGGGTGCGGGTGGCGGTGGAGCGTTCCCGGCGGTGCAGATCGCCGGCGACCCCCGGAAGGCCGCCCTGGGCGAGCATCCGGACGAGGCCGGTCACGGCGGCCGGATACGCGGCCAGGACGGCAGCGGCGGCGGCCGGGTTCCCCGCGATGATGGCCGCCGCGGTCGCCGGGTCCCCGGCCAGGACCGCTTCGACGGCCGCCGCTTCCGCAGCGCCGCGGCGAGCCGCCGCGGGCCCGCGCCGGTCGAGGGCGTCCGGCTGCCCGAAGTCCGCCGCCGCGAGATCCGCCGCCGCGCGTGCCTCCAGGGCCGCCCGCCGCTCGGCCGGGCCTCCCGGTTCCCGCTCCCCGCCGGAAGCCGGCACCGCCCACACGCCGGGCCGCGCCGGGCCGGGCGCGGGGTCGAGCCGGACCACCACGTCGGTCGACGTGCCCGCCAGGGCGCCCGAGTCGCCGAGCAGCCGCAGCCGGGCGACCGGGCGTTCCGTGCCCGGCGTGAGGCCGGCCCGTATCCGCAGCGCGATGTGGAAGGCGCAGTCCTCGGACACCGGGATGCGCCGGCCCGTCGGTATCCGGCGGACCCGATCCAGGACGTCCATCGGCTCGGGGAGGATCTGCTGCATCATCACCAGCCGGACGTCCGGCTCACAGCGCAGGTCCAGGTACAGGTCCGGGCGGTGGAACAGCCTGCGCGAGCGGCGGAGGTCCCGCACCGCGACCGCCACGTACACCATGCTCTCGCCCTCCGAGAGACGGCGTCCGTAGCTCAGCGAGAGGTTCGGGCGCGCCGGCTCCGCGGGCGGGGAAGCGGCGCGCACGTCGTGGGTCCCGGCCGCCGTGCCGACCCCGATCCGTACCGCCGCGCCCAGCACGGCCGTACGCTCCGCCGGGTCCTGCGCCGTGTCGGCCAGCCGCTCCAGCGCGGCCCGCAGTTCGGCCGGGGCCGTGCTGGCGACGTCCTCGCCGAGCGCGCGGGAGATGTCCGGGGCGGGGCCCTGCCGGACGCTGCTCCAGACGAGGGCCGCCAGCACCGCGCGGTCCTCGCGCCCCTCGGGCGTTCCCGGCGGGTCGAGGCGGCGCAGCCGCTCGGCGGCGGCGGCGAGGTGGCCGGGCGAGGGGGCCCGCGGGGGACCGTCCGGCGCGGCCAGGACGGCGCACAGCGTGAGCACCGCCCCGGCGTCGGCGGCCGGGCGGTGGGGCGAGCGCGCCGGCAGGGAGTCCAGGGCGGCGACGGCCTCGTCGCGGGCGCCCTCGGCGGCCAGCGTGCGGGCGAGGCCGAAGGCGGCGGCGGCGTCCCCGGGGTCGCGCGAGCGGACGCAGCGGTAGAGGCGCCGGGCCTCCCGGGGCCGGCCGGCGGTCTCGTGGCACAGCCCCAGCGCGAGCTTGGGCGCCGGCTCGCCGGGTAAGGCGGTCCAGACGGCGTCGAAGCACCCGGCGGCCACGTCGGCCCGGCCCTCGGCCAGCGCGGTGAGCCCGCGGTCCCACTCGCCGAGCCAGAGGTCGGCCTCGGCGTGCTCCCGGTCCGGCCGCGGCAGCCCGGCCCGGGCGGGCGGGGGAGCGGGCAGCCCGTCCACGGCCGGGCCGTCCACCCGGCGCAGCCACCACGCCGCCGTCAGCGGGGCCCACACCGCGGTGGGTCTGTCCCCGGCGGGCGCGAACAGCCCGGCGCCGCCCGGCTCGGCGACCACCACCCCCTGCTCGGCCCGCAGCTCCCGCAGCACCCCGCCGAGTTGGCCGGCGACATGCCGGGCGCTGGGGTGGCGGCGCTCGAAGGGGGCGGTGGTGCCCTCGATCAGGCGCCGGACGGACTCCAGGGCCACGGAGCCGTCCGGGGTGTCCTGCGCGTCCTGCCAGTCGGTGCAGTGCGGGGCGAGCCGGGCGAGGGTGCGGCCCAGGGTGTGGACGTCGGAGCGGACGGTCGGGCCGTGCTGCTCCAGCTCCTCCTGCGGGGCCTCGTAACCGGGCGTGCCGAGGATGGGCGTGGTGTCGTCGTCGATCGGGCGGACCCCGCCGAGGTCGATGAGGGTGACGCGGTCGGGGCCGACGATGACGTTGTCCGGCTTCATGTCGCAGTAGAGCAGGCCGCCCGCGTGCATCCCGGCGAGCGCCTCGGCCACGTCCCGCAGCACGGTCAGCAGCGTCGCCAGCGGGATCCCGGCGGCGGCCAGCTCCCGCAGCGACGGGCCGGGCACGTACTCCATCACGATGTAGTCGGTCCGGTCGCCGGTCCGGTCGCCGGTCCGGTCGCCGCTGCGGGCGCCGGCGCCGGTGCCGCCGCGGACGTCCTCGTGGCCGACGAAGTCCACGATGCGCACGATGCCCGGGTGGTAGCGGGCGGTCAGCGCCCGGCGCTCGGCCTGGGCGGCGGCGCCGGCCTGCGGGTCCGCGCTGTCGAGCGCGCCCTTGAGGACGACGTGCTCGCCGGTGGCGCGGTCCCGGGCCAGATACACCCAGCCGCTGCCGCCGCGCGCCAGGCAGCCGGCAACGTCGTAGCGGCCGGCGACCACGTCGCCCGCGGCGAGCTTGGCGGTGAAGGAGAAGCGGGTGCCGCAGCTGGGGCAGAAGCCCTCGGTGCGGCCCGGGTGGCCCTCGACGTAGGAACGGCCCACCGGCACCCCGCAGCTGCCGCACATGCGGCGGTGCTCGGGCACCTGCGGGTCCGTCAGCAGCTTGTCCTCGGGGGCCGGTTCGACCCAGTCCCCCCACAGGAGCGACCCGGCGGGCGGCCCCCCGGAGCGCCGGGCCCGCGGCGGTGGCTCGTCCGTCCCCCCATTCACGTCCTCCACCGTACCGGCGCACCGCGCGCCGGGGCATGCCGTCGTACGAAGACGACCTCGCGCGCACCCTCTAGGCATACCGACCGGTCGGTACTACCTTGCGCGGACACCTCCGTCACCCCACCCGTTTCCGTATCCCTGGAGGAGCCGTATGTCCGCCACACCCACGTCGTCCGACGCCGCCAGACCGGGCCCGCAGCCCGCGGACCCCCGTGCCCGTACGCCCTTGCGGCGGCTCTACCGCCGGGACCTCGGCGGCTATCCGGCGACCGGGGCGCGTATCGGGTACCTGGCCATCGTGGTGGTCACCACCGTCGTGCTCTACTACATGCTCTACGTGCAGTACGCGGTCGCCACGTCGATCATGACGCACTTCGGCATGACCTACCGCTACTTCGTGTGGGTCTCGGTGATCGGCAACGCCGTCGGAGCCTTCGCCTCGCTCGTCGCCGGGCTCGCCGACCGCTGGGGGCGGGCCAACATGGTGGTCTACGGGCTGCTGGTCGCCTCGCTGCTGGTGTTCTTCGGGCTGCCGAACGCCGGCGGCAAGTCGACGTATCTGGTGCTGTTCGCGCTGGTCAGCGTGATCGAGGGGATGGTGCTGGTGGCCACGCCCGCGCTCATCCGGGACTTCTCGCCGCAGCTGGGGCGGGCGACCGCGATGGGCGCGTGGACGATGGGGCCGGTCGTCGGCAGCCTGGTCGTCACGACCGTCACCAGCCAGACGCTGGACACCTCCGGCTGGCAGGACGAGCTGCGCTACTCGGCGCTCGCCGGGCTGGTCGTCTTCGTCGTGGCGCTCGTGGCCCTGCGGGAGCTGTCCCCGGCGCTGCGCGACCAGATCATGGTCTCGCTGCGCGACCGCGCGCTCGTCGAGGCCCGCGCCCAGGGCATCGACCCGGGCACGCTGCGCCGCGGCACCCAGTGGCGGCAGATGCTGCGCTGGGACATCGCCGGCTCGGGGCTCGGCATCGCGCTGTTCCTGCTGCTGTACTTCGCCGCGGTCGGCAACTTCGTCGTCTACTTCGCCACCACCTACGGCTACAGCGAGCAGCGCGCCAACGCCGTCGCCAACTGGTACTGGGCCGCCAACGCCCTCGCGCTGGTCGCGGTCGGGCTGCTGTCGGACCGGCTCAAGGTGCGCAAGCCCTTCATGATCGCCGGCGCGGTCGGCTCGATCGCCGTGACGGCGGTCTTCGCCACCCGGGCCACCCACCCGGGGACCGGCTACTACACCTTCGCCTGGCTGTTCGTCGGCATCGGCGTCTTCAGCGGGGTGGCCTACGGCCCGTGGATGGCGGGCTTCACCGAGACCGTCGAGAAGCACAACCCGGCCGCGACCGCGACGGGCCTGGCCGTGTGGGGCTGGACGATACGGATCGTGGTCGCGGTCTCCTCCGCGCTGATCCCGGTGCTGGTCACCTCGGTCACCCCGCTGGTCGACCACGGCCCGCAGGTCACCGCGGCGCAGCGGCAGGCCGCCCCGGCGCTGGCGATCGTCGCGGCCCACCCGCAGGTCTTCGCCGAGCTCGGCACGTACCCGCCGGGCAAGGCCCCCGCCGACGTCACCGCCCGCGCCGTCCAGGAAGTCGGCCCTGCCGACCTCGCCACCGTCCAGCGGGCCCAGCCGCAGCTCGCCGTCCTCCAGCAGTACGGCACGAAGGTCCAGCGGGCCGCGCACGACGGCCCCGGCCAGTGGCGCACCTGGTGGTGGATCTGCGTCGCCGGGCAGGTCCTCTTCCTGCCGTTCGTCTTCCTGATGTCCGGCCGCTGGAGCCCGCGCCGCGCCCGCGAGGACGCCGCCGCCCACGAGGCGGCCGTAGCACGGGAGCTGGCCGCCCTGAGGTAAGTCGGGCGGCCGGCCCGCCGGCAGGCTATTGTGCGGCGGCATGACCGAACGTCCGTTTGAGGCTTTGGGGTTGAGCCCGGACGCGGACCGCGCCTACTCGCTGCTGGTCTCGACCAGGGGGGTCGCCGCGGCCGAACTCGCCCGGCAGATGGCGGTGCCGGCGGACCGGGGGCAGGCGGCCTGCGGGGAGCTGGCGGCGCGCGGGCTGGCGCGGCGGGGCCGGGACGGGCGGTGGTACCCGGTGCCGCCGCACGCCGGCTTCCGGCCGCTGTTGTCCCGGGCGCAGGAGCAGCTGCGGCTGGGCGGGGAGTTACTGGACCGGCTGGACGCGGAGTACCAGCGCGTCCACGAGGGCCACCGGGCCGACGAGGCCGTCCAGGTCGTCGCGGGCCGGGCCGCGATCGCCCGCCGGGTCGAGGACTTCCGCGGCTCCGCCCGCCGCGAGATCACCTCGTTCGTGCCCGGCCCCGCGCTCGCCCCGCTCGACCCGCTGCCGCCGGGTGTACGGCGCCGGCTGGTCTTCGAACGCGCCGGCCTGGAGGCGGCCGGCGCGTTCGGCCCGCCCGGCGACCCGCTCACCACCGTCCGGGTCACCGGCCGGCTGCCCGCCCGGCTGGGCATCGCCGACGGCGAGGTGGCCCTGCTCCCGCCGCCGGACGACGACGCCGCCGACCCGGTGATGCTGGTGGTGCTCGCCGGGCCGCTGCTGGACGCGCTGACCGCGCTGTTCGACGCGGTGTGGGCCGGCGGCGTCCCGCTCGGCCGCCGCCCCGACGCCCAGCAGCCGCGCAGCGCCCTGCGGCTGCGGGTGCTGGGCATGCTGGTGAGCGGCAGCACGGACGCCGCGATGGCCCGCTCGCTGGGCGTCGCGGTGCGTACCGTGCAGCGGCATGTCGCCGCGATGCAGCGCGAGGCGGGCGTCGACAACCGCATCCAGCTCGTCTGGCACGCCGCCCGGCACGGCTGGCTCGACGACGCCCCGGACGACCACCCGGAGGGCCGGTCCGACGGCCACCAGGACGGCCACCCCGAGGGGCACTTACCGGGAAGTGCGCACAGACCGTCCGGTTGACGGGAAAACGACTCCGCCCAGCGGAACACAGGGTGTCAGGTATTCGACAACCATTTGGCGAATCCTTGGTGCACCTGAGGCACATGTATACGCCAGCGGTCCGATCGACCGTGACCACCGTGACGCCCGCCGCCACAGGTGGTTTCCGCTGCCTCAGGGAGAACCCCCTTGCGCATACCCGTTCTCAGACCCAGCCGCCGCACCGCCGGTGTGGTGGCGTCCCTCGCCTCGGCCGCCCTCGCGGTCGTCGGGCTGCAACTGCCCGCCGCGGCACCGGCCGCCGCCGCACCCTCGCAGCGGCCGGACGTCGTCCGCCAGTGCGACGCACCGCAGCCCGGGCACTTCTCGTGCCTGGCGCTGCGCCGGACCGACGTGCCCGCCAAGGCCGGCCTCCAGCCGCACGCCACCACACCCGAGGGGTTCGGCGCCACCGACCTGCAGAGCGCGTACGCGCTGCCCGCCGACGGCGGGGCCGGCCAGACCGTCGCGATCGTCGACGCCTACGACGACCCGACCGCAGAAGCCGACCTCGCCGTCTACCGCGCCCAGTACGGGCTGCCGGCCTGCACCACCGACAACGGCTGCTTCAGCAAGGTCAGCCAGCGCGGCGGCAGCGACCTGCCGGACCCCGACCCCGACTGGTCCGGCGAGATCTCCCTCGACCTCGACATGGTGTCCGCCGCCGCCCCGCTGGCGCACATCCTGCTCGTCGAGGCCGACTCCAGCTACTTCGACGACCTCGGCGCCGCCGTGGACCAGGCCGTCGCGCTCGGTGCCAAGTACGTGTCCAACTCCTACGGCACGGGCTACGACAGCACGCCCGGCAGCGGTGAGGACCCGTCCGAGGCCACCGAGATGGACCCGTACTACAACCACCCCGGCGTCGCGATGGTCGCCTCCAGCGGCGACGACGGATACGGCGTCAGCTACCCGGCCGTCTCGCCGTACGTGACCGCGGTCGGCGGCACCTCGCTGACCCGCGACCCCGGCACCACGCGCGGCTGGAGCGAGTCGGTGTGGAACAACGCGTACGGCGGGCCCGGCTCGGGGTGCTCGCTGTACGAGCCCAAGCCGTCCTTCCAGGCCGGCGCGGTAGCCGACACCGTGTGCGGCAAGCGGGGCGAGGCCGACGTCGCGGCGGTCTCCGACCCGGTCACCGGCGTGTCGGTCTACCAGACCTACGGCAACGACGGCTGGGCGGTCTACGGCGGCACCAGCGCCGCCTCCCCGCTCATCGCCGGCGTCTACGCGGCGGCCGGCACCCCGGGCGCGGGCACGTACCCCAACGCCTACCCCTACGCCAAGCCCGGCGCCCTCAACGACGTGACCGAGGGCGACAACGGCTCGTGCAGCCCCGCCGCCCTGTGCACCGCCGGCCCCGGCTGGGACGGCCCGACCGGCCTCGGCACGCCCAACGGCCTCGCGGCCTTCACCAGCGGCCCGCACGGCGTGTTCAAGGGCACCGTCACCGACCACGCCACCGGCGCGCCGATCGCCGGCGCCAAGGTCACCGCGGGCGACAACACCGCCACCACCGCCGCCGACGGCACGTACACCCTCGACGTGCCGCCCGGGACGTACGACCTGACGGCCGCCGCCTACGGCTACCAGAGCGGCAGCGCGGCCGGCGTGGACCTCGCCGACGGCGCCACCGTCACCGAGTCCTTCGCGCTCGACGCCGTGCCGACCCACACGGTCACCGGCCGGGTCAGCGACGGCGGCGGCCACGGCTGGCCGCTGTACGCCACGGTCAGCGCGCAGGGCGTGCCCGGCGGCCCGGTCTACACCGACCCCGCCACCGGCTCGTACTCCCTGACGCTGCCGGCGGACTCCACCTACACCCTGCACGTCACCGCCAACTACCCCGGCTACAAGCCGGTCGACAAGACCGTCCAGGTCGGCGACAGCGACCAGTCGCTCAACGTCGCCGTGCCCGTGGACAGCGCCTCCACCGACGCGCCCGGCTACACCGTCCACCTCGACGGCCCCACCGAGCCCTTCACCTCCACCACCGCCGCGCCGGCCGGCTGGAGCGTGGCCGACGCCGACGGCACCACCGGCGGCTGGGTCTTCGACGACCCGGGCAGCCGCGGCAACCGCACCGGCGGCAGCGGCGGCTTCGCCATCGTCGACAGCGACACCATCGGCCAGGGCCTGCACCAGGACACCTCGCTGCTCTCGCCGTCGTACGACCTGAGCGGCACCGCCGACCCGCTGCTGTCCTTCGACACCGACTACAAGGAGTTCTCCAACTCCACCGCCAGCGTCGACGTCTCCGCCGACGGCGGCACCACCTGGACCAGCGTGTGGAAGCAGACCACCACCTCGGTCACCGGCAAGCACGTCGAGATCCCGCTGAGCGACTTCGGCGGCAAGAGCGACGTCCGGCTGCGCTTCCACTACACCGGCACCTGGGCGTACTGGTGGCAGCTCGACAACGTCTTCGTCGGCAAGCGGTCCTTCGACCCGGTGCCCGGCGGCCTGGTCGTCGGCATCGTCAAGGACGCCAACACCAAGGACGGCGTCGACGGCGCGACCGTCACCAGCACCGACCACCCCGACGACCACGCCACCACCGTCGCCACCCCGGACGACCCGAACCTCGGTGACGGCTTCTACTGGTTCTTCTCGCACGTCACCGGCAAGCACCAGGTGACCGCGGCGGCCTCCCGCTACTCCGGGGCGTCCGCCAAGGCCGCCATCGCGGCGGACGGCGCGGTCGAGCGCGACCTGTCGCTCAAGGCCGGCCGGATCAAGGTCACCCCGGCCTCGATCGACAAGACCGTCGCGTGGGGCAAGAGCACCTCGCAGGTCCTGACGATCAAGAACACCGGCAGCGCGCCGGCCACCGTCACCCTGGGCGAGACCCCGGGCGGCGCGGTCGTGCAGAAAGCCGGCGCCCCGCTCAACCTGGTCGCGGGCCACTACTCGCCGCACGCGCTCGCCGCGCACGGCACCAAGGCCGGCGCCAAGCCCGGCGCCAAGGCCGCCGCCCCCGCCGCGGAACCCGCGGCCGGCGACGCCTGGACGACCATCCCCGACCTGCCGACCGCGGTGGGCGACAACTCCGTCTTCACCCACGACGGCACCGTCTACTCCGGCTACGGCTACGACGGGCTGGCCGACACCAGCGACCTGTACGCGTACAGCGCGGACAGCGGCGCCTGGACCAAGCTCGCCTCCGCCGCCGACACCCGGGAGGCCGCGGCCCACGGCACGATCGGCGACAAGCTCTACGCCGTCGGCGGCTGGGGCGCCTCCGGCGCACCGGACAGCAAGCTGGAGATCTACGACATCGCGTCCAACTCCTGGAGCACCGGCGCCAGTTCGCCCAAGCCCTACGCGGGCGCGGGCAGCGCGGTGCTCGGCGGCAAGCTGTACTCGGTCGGCGGCTGCACCGCCACCGCGTGCGGCACCACCGACGTGACCGCCTACGACGCGGCGAGCAACACCTGGGCGCAGCTGGCCGCCTACCCCGAGCCCGTCGCGTGGGAGGCCTGCGGCGGCGTCGGCGGCAAGCTGTACTGCTCCGGCGGCACCACCGACGCCGGCAGCATCAGCCACGCCTACGTCTACGACCCGGCGGCCGACTCCTGGTCGCCGATCGCCGACCAGCCCACCGACGCGTGGGGCGCGGCCTACACCGCCGCGAACGGCCTGCTGCTGGTCAAGGGCGGCGCCATCGAGGACGGCGGCGCGCTGACCAACCAGACCTGGTCCTACTCGCCCGCCGACAACACCTGGACCGCGCTGCCGAACGCCAACGCCTCGCTCTACCGCGGCGGCGGCAGCCTCGGCTTCTACGCGGTCGGCGGCCTGGCCGGGCAGATCCCGGCCAAGACCTCCGAGGTGCTGGCCGGCTACGACCAGTCCGACAGCACCGACGTCAGCTGGCTGACCGAGAGCGCCACCACGGTCACCCTGGCCGCCGGCGCCAGCACCACCGTCACCGTCGGCCTCAACGCGGCGGTGCCGGAGATCACCCAGCCCGGCACCTTCTCCGCCTCCCTCGGCGTCGCCAGCGACACCCCGTACGCGGTGCCGTCGGTGGGCGTCGCCTTCACGGTCAAGCCCCCGGCCACCTGGGGCAAGATCACCGGCACGGTGACCTCGGGCGGCCAGCCGCTCGCGGGCGCCACCGTCCAGATCAACACCTGGACGACCCACTACACCCTGAAGACCACCAAGGACGGCACGTACGCGCTGTGGCTCGACGTGCGCAACAACCCCCTGCAGCTGATCATCGCCAAGGACGGCTACCAGCCGACCACGACGACGGTCAAGATCACCAAGGGGGGCACGACGACGGCGGACTTCGCCCTGCTGAAGGACTGACGCCGGCGCACTGACGAGGCGGGGCTCCCGGTACGCCGGGGGCCCCGCCTTCGTCCGCGCCTACCGGTACGGGTCCGGCTGCGGGTGGGCGTACGGGCGGCTCAGCCGCGCGGCCGGGCCGGCGGTGCGGCGAACTCCGCCTCCAGGAGCCGCGCGGCCTCGTCCCCGTCGCGGGCGGCGACCGCCGCGACCAGCGCGATGTGCGAGGCGTCGCCGTCCACCGGAGCCCGGCCCGAGCCGTCCGGGCCCGGCAGCGCGGCCAGGCCGATCAGCGCCGCCCGCAGCGCGGGCGCGAACTCGGCGAAGAGATCGGTCAGCACGGGGTTGCGGGCGGCGGCCACCACGCCGGCGTGCAGGGCGAGGTCCGCGTCGACGAGCGCCGCGCCGCCGCGCCCGGCCGCCTCCCGGCGGGCGGTCAGCGCCGACTCCAGGCCCGCGAGGTCCGCCGCGGTGCGGCGCCGCGCGGCGAGCCGGGCCGCCTGCACCTCGACCACCGCCCGGGCCTCGTACACATCGGTGACCGCCGCGCGCCGCAGCCGGGTGCCGAAGTCCTCGTCCGGCCGCGTGCGGACCACGAAGACCCCCGCGCCCTGCCGCGAGGTGACGAGCCCGGCGCCGGCCAGCGCCCGTACCGCCTCCCGTACCGTCGAGCGGCCCACGCCCAGCGACGCCGCGAGCGCCGTCTCGCCCGGCAGGCGGGTGCCGACCGGCCAGCGCCCGGCGACGATCTGCTCGCGCAGATGCTCGGTGGCCTGCTCCACCAGCGGGCCGGGCCGCAGCGAACCGAGCGCCATGGCCGCTCACCTCCCAGGTCGGGTCGCCCGAGGAGTCCTCTCCGGCCAGCGTAGCCGCGCTGCCGCGGCCCGGCCCGGCGGCGGGCCCGCGGGGCTCAGGGCCGGTAGACCCTGCCGGGCTCGGGGGCGGCGGGGGCCAGCAGTTCCGGGACCGTCACGAAGGTGTAGCCCTGGGCCCGCAGCGCGTCGATGATGCCGGGCACGGCGGGCACGGTGCCGTCGTAGAGGTCGTGCAGCAGGATGATGCCGTCCCGGCTCGCGTCCTTGAGTATCCGCTTCGTTATCAGCGCGGTGTCGGTGGTGGCGTAGTCGCTCGCGGTGTCGCTCCACAGCACCTGCGCCAGGCCCAGCTCCTTGCACACCTTCGACACCTTCTCGTCGGTGCGGCCCTGCGGCGGGCGCATCAGCGTGGGGCGCTGCCCGGTCAGCCGCTCCACCTCGTCGTCCAGGCGGTCCAGCTCGGCGCGTATCCGCGCCGGCTCCAGGTCGGTCAGCCGGGGGTGGGTCCAGGAGTGGTTGCCGAGGACGTTGCCGTTGCCGGCCATCTGCCGCACCAGGTCGGGGTATTTGTCGACATGGTTGTGGCCGAGCAGGAAGAACGTCACCCGGACCTTCTTGTCCGCCAGCACCTTCAGCAGCGCCGGGGTGTGCGCGCTCGGCCCCGCGTCGAAGGTCAGCGCGATGCACTTGGCCGTGCGGCAGTCCACCGCCCCGGCCGGCAGCGCCGCCGACCTCCCCGCCGGGTGGCCCTCGCCCGCGGTGCTGCCCGTCGTGCCCGCCGCCTTGTACGCGTGCTCGCGGGCGTCCCGCGGCGACTGGGCGTCGTATGTCGCGCAGCCCGTGAGGGCGAGGCCGAGGCTCAGCGCCACGAGCCCGGACAGCAGCGCCGTCCGGCGCGTCCTGCGGGTCTGAGCGGGCATGGCGGGACCTCCGTGGGTGGGGTGGCGGGGGGCGTTCCTGTGGAAACGCTGTGCACTATACCCACGGCGTATAGTTGGCTGACCTGGGGGTCGCGGGCCGCCCGGCCGGCGATCCGCTAGCCGCTCGCGGCCAGCGCCGCCAGCAGCCGGGTCAGCGAACCGCCCAGGCCCCACGTCTGCGCCAGCGACTCCAGCGCGGCGGGCGCGGCCGGGGCGGACGGCACCGCCGGGTCGAACGCCGGCAGCGGGACGTCCTTCGCGACGGCCACCACCGCGGGCGCCACGTCCAGGTAGTCCGCCGCGGCGGCGATGTTGCGGCGCCGGGCCGGCGTCAGCCGGGAGAAGGGGTCCTTCGCCGCCGCCCGCACCCCCGCGAGGTCGCCGTACTCCGAGACCAGCTGCGCCGCGGTCTTCTCGCCGATGCCCTTCACGCCCGGCAGGCCGTCGCTCGGATCGCCGCGCAGCGCCGCGAAGTCGGCATACTGCCGGGCCCGTACGCCGTACCGCTCCTCGATCGCCGCCTCGTCCACCACGTCCGGATCGCCGACGCCCTTGCGCGGGAAGAGCACCCGCACCCCGCGCGCGTCGTCCACCAGCTGGAAGAGGTCGCGGTCGCCGGTGACGATGTCCACCCGGCCCGCCGCCCGGGCCGCGAGCGTGCCGATCACGTCGTCCGCCTCGTAACCCGGCACCCCCACCCGGGCGATGCCGAGCGCGTCCAGCACCGCCTCGATGACCGGCACCTGCGGCGAGAGCGTGTCGGGCACCTCCTCGATGCCCTCGCTCGCGTCGGCGACCCGGTGCGCCTTGTACGACGGGATCAGCTCCACCCGCCACTGCGGGCGCCAGTCGGCGTCCATGCACGCCACCAGGCCGGCGGGGGAGTGGTCGGCGACCAGCCGGGCGATGAAGTCCAGCAGCCCGCGCACCGCGTTGACCGGCGTGCCGTCGGGCGCCTTCACCGACTCGGGCACGCCGAAATACGCGCGGAAGTACAGGCTCGCGGTGTCGAGCAGCAGCAGGCCGCCGCCGCTGCCGGGATTCTGGTCGCTCACCGGGCCAGCATGGCACGCGGCACCGACAACCGGCCGTACGGTGGGCCGGTGCCACACCAGAACCCGGGGCCCGCCCGCCCCGTACGCCGGGTCGTCTCGCTCGTGCCGTCGCTGACGGAGGCGGTCGCCGTGACGGCCGGGCCCGGGCTGCTCGTCGGCGCGACCGACTGGTGCACGCACCCCGCGGACCTGGACGTACCGCGGATCGGCGGCACGAAGAACCCGGACGTGGCGGCGGTCGCCGCGCTCGCCCCGGACCTGGTCGTCGCCAACGAGGAGGAGAACCGCCCCGCCGACCTCGACGCGCTGCGGGCGGCCGGCCTGGAAGTGCTGGTCACCCGGGTGCGCTCGCTGCCCGACGCCTTCGCCGAGCTGGACCGGCTGCTGGTGGGCGCCTGCGGACTGCCCCGCCCGGCATGGCTGGACGCGGCGCGGGCCGCCTGGCGGGATGTCACCGCGGCGGCGCCGGTACGCACCGCGGTCGTGCCGATCTGGCGCCGCCCGTGGATGGTGCTCGGCCGCGACACCTTCGCCGGCGACCTGCTCGCCCGCCTCGGCGTCCGCAACCTCTACGCCGGCCACCCCGACCGCTACCCCCGCGTGCCCCTCCCCGACCTGCTCGCCGCCCGCCCCGACCTGGTCGTGCTGCCCGACGAGCCCTACCGCTTCACCGCCGGCGACGGCCCCGAAGCCTTCCCCGGCGTCCCCGCCGCCCTGCCGAGCGGCCGTCACCTCACCTGGTACGGCCCCTCGCTGACCGAGGCCCCCGCGGCACTGGCCGCGGCGCTCGCGGCGGCGACCGGCTGACGTACCGGGTGGACCGCGGGCGCGGCGGCCGGCACCGGCAGGTCACCGGCCAGCAGGCCGCGCAGCGTACCCCCGAACGCCGCCGCCCACGCCGCCACCAGCAGCACGTACAGCGCCGCCGCCAGCCACGACGCCGCGTGCAGCCCCGTGTGCCGGGCCAGCGAGGCCGCGCCCGTCACGCAGGTGCCGACCGGGAAGGTGAAGGCCCACCACGTCATCGAGAAGCCCATCCCGCGCCGGCCCGCCCGCACCACCAGCGCCGCCGCCAGCGCCAGCCACAGCAGCGCGAAGCCCATGACCGGCACCCCGTACAGCACCGCGAAGCCGCGCAGCGCCGCCGGATACGGACCCGGCACCGCGAACCGGCCCGCGTCCGCGAACGCGCCGGCCGCCGTGGTGGACTGGCCCAGCGGCCCCAGGACCAGGAAGAGCGCCGGCGTCGCCGCGAGCGGCAGCGGGCCGTGCCGCAGCAGCCGGCCCCACACCAGCGGCAGCGTCATCAGCGTGGCCAGCAGGCTCAGCCCGAACATCGCCACGCACCCCAGCAGCAGCGCCTCACGCGCCTGCCGCCCGCCGACCGCCAGATGCGGTACGAGCGCCGGCCCGACCGCCGCCGCGACCATCGGCGCGACGATGGGCAGCAGCCACACCGGCGAGCCGTCCGCCGGCCCGATCCGATGCCGCGTCACCATCAGGTACGGCACCGCGACCGCGACCAGCAGCGCGCCGGCCGTGCCCGCCGACCACAGCGCCCAGTCCATCCCCACCGCGGCCCGCTCGCCCACCACCCGCGGCCCCGCCGCGAGCGCCCCCGCACCCACGGCGAGCAGCGCCATCGGCAGGCACCCGTAGAACGGCGCCACCCCCGGATCGTGCAGATGCCGCACCGCCGCCTCCCGGTGCCGCGCCCAGTGCACCGCCCGGGCGGCCAGCACCAGCGCCAGCACGACCACGGAGAGCACCCACACCCCCGTACCCGCATCCCGCAGCCAGCCGGGACAGCCCGGCAGCGCGGCCCCGGCGTTGCCGACGATCGCGGTGCCCATCACGCCCGCGTACCAGTTGGGCCCGACCCCGCGGAAGGCGTGGTGGCGGAGCAGGGAGCGGGCGGCGGCAGCTGTGGTGACCATGCCCTCACACTCCTGCGCGCCGGGCGCCGCCGGTAGCACCCCGCGGGCTATCAGGTCATAGCCGCCGCTTATGACCCGCGCGCTCCCGCGGCGGCGAGCCCCCCGCCCTCCCGCGGCGGCACGACCCACCCCCGCCGCGGACATACGCTGGCCCTATGACCGGCAGCGAGCAGCGCGACCCCGGCGGGGCGCTGTCCCGGCGCGTGCCCGACCTCGGGGCGATGGAGCTGCTGATGGCCGTCGCCCGGCTGGGCAGCCTCGGGCGGGCGGCCCGCGAGCTGGGCATCAGCCAGCCCGCGGCGAGCGGCCGGATGCGGGCGCTGGAGCGGCAGCTGGGCGTCGCGCTCGTCCGGCGCTCGACGGGCGGCTCGGCCCTGACCGAGGAGGGCGCCGTCGTCACCGAATGGGCCCGGCGGGTCCTGGAGGCGGCGGCCGACTTCGACGCGGGCGCGCGGGCCCTGCGCGGCCGGCGGGACTCGCGGCTGCGGGTCGCGGCGAGCATGACGGTCGCCGAATACCTGCTGCCCGGCTGGCTGACCGCGCTGCACGCCCGGCACCCGGGCACCGCCGTGTCGCTCGCCGCGGGCAACTCCGTGGTCGTCGCCCAGCAGGTCGCCGCCGGGGAGGCGGACCTGGGGTTCGTGGAGGGCCTCGACGTGCCCGCAGCGCTGGACGCCGCCGTCATCGGGCGCGACCGGCTGCTGGTCGTCGTCGCGCCCGGCCACCCGTGGGCGGCCCGCCGCCGCCCGCTGCCCGCGGCCGAACTGGCCGCCACCCCGCTGCTGCTGCGCGAGGAGGGCTCCGGCACCCGCCAGGTCCTCGACGCCGCGCTCACCGCGCACGGCGGACCGCCGGCCGTACCGCTGCTCGAACTCGCCTCCACCACCGCCGTGAAGTCCGCGGCGGTCGGCGGCGCCGGGCCCGCGGTGCTCAGCGAGCTCGCGGTCGCCGACGAGCTGTCCGCGCACCGCCTGGCGGCCGTGCCCGTGGCCGGACTCGACCTGCGCCGGGCGCTGCGCGCGGTGTGGCCCGCCGGCCACCGCCCGGCCGGCCCCGCCCGCGACCTGCTCGCCCTCACCCGGCCGGCCGCCGGCGCGAAAGCCGCACTGCGCAGTATGTAAACCGGACGCGCTTACGGGATTCTCATGGAAAGACCATAAGGTGACCGCCGTGACGACCTCGACCCCGCCCGGCTGGTATCCAGAACCCGGGCACACAGGCAACAGCCCGGCGATGGAACGCTGGTGGGACGGCTCCACGTGGACGGAGTACACGCGGACCGCGCCCGTACCGCCCGCCGCGCCGCAGGTCCACCCGGGCTACCCCGGTTACCAGGGCTACCCCGGCTACCCCTCCGACGTGATCGGCGGCCCGAACGGCGACCGCGGCAAGCGCACCGGCACGGTGGTGATCGCGCTGGTCGCCGCCGTGGTGCTGATAGCCGCCGTGGTCGCCGGCGTCCTGGTGCTCGGCAAGAACGACGACGGCAAGGACGACGCCAAGAACTCCCCGACGCCCACCCGCACCGGCGGCCGGAACCTGCCCGCGCCCCGGCCGTCCGACGGCGGCAGCGGCGGCGACGACGGCACCGGCGGTGACCGCGGCGGCGACAACGGCGGCACGAGCGGCGGCGGCGACGGGCGCGGCGACGGCAGCACCGCCATCGACGCCTACGACGCCATCAGCCTGCCGGTCCTGGACGGCTGGACCGGCCAGGACGGCACCACCGGCGCCGGCGTGACCACCGGCGACTACGACTGCCCCGGCACCCAGGGCGGTACGTGCTCGCTCGGCGGCGTCTTCTCGATGCCGACGCTCGCCGCGGACATCTCCGCCACCACCGCGGAGGCCGCCGCCAAGCAGGACATCGCCGCGAACGCCGCGAACTCGTACAGCAAGGACACCTACGGCGCGACCACCTCGCACCAGCAGATCAAGGCCGGCGCGGTGACCGTCGCCGGGCAGAAGGGCTACCTGGTGCGGTGGAAGGTCGTCACCGCGTCCGGCACCAAGGGCTACGTCGAGTCGCTGGTCTTCCCGTCCCCGACCACCAAGCAGCTGGTCCTGGTCCGGTTCGGCTTCGACATCACCGACAAGGCCCCCGGCCAGGACGTGATGGACCAGATCGCGCAGGGCATCAAGTCCGACACCAGCCACGGCAGCGGCAGCACGGGCGGCACCGGCGGCACCGGCGTCTGACCTCCCGTGACCGGGGCGTACGTAGGCCCGTCCCACCCGCAGTGGTGGGACGGGCCTTTCGGGTGCGGCCCAGCCGTCAGAGGAAGGTCTTGCCCTCGCCGCGATACGTCGGCACGACCGCCGCGATCTCGTCGCCGTCCAGCAGGTGCAGCTCGGCGAACCGCTCGCACATCTCGCCGGCCTTCGCGTGCCGGAACCACACCTTGTCACCGATCAGCAGGTCGTCGGCCGCCGAGCCGAGTAGCGGCGTCTGCACCTCGCCCGCGCCCTCCTGCGGGTCGTAGCGCAGCCCCTCGGGCAGATACGGCTCCGGCAGCCGGTCCGGTCCCGGCGCGCCGGAGGCCGGGTAGCCGCCGCCGAGGACGGTGACGACGCCGACGCCCGGCCGGCGCACCACCGGCTGCGCGAACAGCGCGGCCGGCCGGCCGTGGAAGGACGTGTAGTTGTCGAAGAGCCGCGGCACGTACAGGCCCGACCCGGCGGCTATCTCGGTCACCGCCGCCTCCGCCGCGGTGTGCTGCACACTGCCGGTGCCGCCGCCGTTGACGAACTCCAGGCCCGGCTCGACCGCCCGCACCGCCTGCACCGCGTCCGCCCGGCGGGCCGCGAGCTCCTTGCGGGCGGTGGACTGCATCACCCGGATCGCCAGCGACCGCAGCGGCCGTCCCGGCACGGCGTCGCCGACACCCGCGACATGGCCCTCGTAGCCCATCAGGCCCACCAGCCGGAAGCCCGGCCGCCGGGTGACCGCACGGGCCAGCTCCGCCAGCCGCTCCGGGTCGTGCAGCGGCGAGCGCAACGCGCCGATCCGCAGCCGGCCGCCCAACTTCCGCAAGGACGTGTCCAGTTCGAGGCACACCCGGACCGTCTCGGTGCCGGAGCCGCGGGCGGCGTCGATGAGGTCGAGCTGGGCGACGTCGTCGACCATGACGCTCACCGCGGCGGCGAGCTTGGGATCGGCGGCCAATTCCGCGTACCCCGCGCGGTCCGCGGACGGGTACGCCAGCAGGACGTCGGTGAAACCGGCGCGGGCCAGCCACAGCGACTCGGCGAGGGTGAACGACATCAGGCCGCCGAACCCCTCATGGGCCAGGGCGCGTTCCAGCAGGGCCCGGCAGCGCACCGACTTGGTCGCGAGCCGGATCGGCTTGCCCGCCGCGCGCCGCACCAGATCGGCGGCGTTGGCGTCGAACGCCGCGAGGTCCACGAGGGCGAGGGGGGCGTCGAGATGGGCGGTGGCCCGGTCGTACCGGGCGCGGTCGGCTGCGCGCTCTGACATGGCCGCAGCTTGCCAGACCGGCCCTACCGAGCGGTAGGGCCGGGGCCCGATGCCGGTACGGCGGCCCCGCGGGGGCCGCCTCCTGCGGCGGGAGGCACGGGTGGGAACCGAGGGCCCCGACAACCCCGTAGAGTGACGCGCAAGCCGTGCACGTAGAGGTCGAGGGGGCGCCGGGTGAGCACCGGAGTGGACAACGGAGAACCCCCGGCGACTCCGTTCCCCACCCGCCGCCCGCGCACCGCGGCGCCGGACACGCAGGGCGAACCGCCCTCCCCGGACCGTACGCCCCCGCCGCCGCGGCACCGCCCGGCCCCGCCACCGCCGAACCCGTCCACCCGGCTCCCGGACCCGGGCACGTCGGAGGTGGAGGAGACGCACGAACTCCCCCGGATATCCGCCGACTCCCCACCCCCGCAGTCCCCTCACCGCCCGGGCCCGCCTGCCGCTCGGCCCCCGGGCCCGTCCGCGGCGCGGCCCCCGGCCCCGTCCGCAGCGTCGCCGTTGGCTGCGCCTGCCGCGTCGCCCTTGGCTGCGGCTGCCGCGTCGCCGGTAGCTCCGCCTGCCACGCGGCCCCCGGCTCCGCCTGCCGCGCCGCCGGTAGCTCCGCCCGCCACGCGGCCCCCGGCCCCGTCCGCCCCGTCACCGGACCAGCCTGCCCCGCCGCAGGTGGCTGCGCCTGCCCCGCCGCAGGTGGCTGCGCCTGCCGCGTCGCCGGTGGCTCCGCCTGGCACCCCGCCGGCTCGCCCTGCCGCACCGCCGCCGCCCCGGCCCGGCACCCGGGTGGGCGGCCTGGACGCCCCCGGTCCCGCGCCCTCGCCCGCCGGCCCGGGAACGGATCCGGCCGCCCCCGCTTCCCCCCGGCGCCCCGCCGCACCGCCGGCGCCCGCCGTGCCGCCGCAGGGCGGGCCGGGTGCGGGGGAGGGGGCGCATGTGCCGCCGGTGCCGGTGGAGCCGCCGCGGCCGGTACGGGTCAGCCCCGCGCCCGCCGCCGCCCCGCCGCCGTTCGGGCCGTACGGCGGCCCCGCGCCCGGCCCGTACGCCCCCGCGCCCACCCCCGCGCCCCGGCGGACCGTCGCCGTACGCGGCGCCGTCGCCGTATGCCTCGTGCTGGGGCTCGGGCTCATCGGCGGGGCCACCGCCGGGGCGGTCCTGGAGCACCAGCCGAAGGCCGCGCCCGCCGCGGCGCCCGGGAGCCCGGCGCAGTTCGCGCAGGCCCGGCAGGTGTGGCGGGAGGCGCCGGTCGATACGCTGCTGCCGCCCGTCGTGGCCGGCAAGGGCGCCGGGCCCGGCGGCGCGGACCGGACCTGGACCCGGATCGGGATCGCCGAACCCGGCGACTGCACCGACGCGTTCGACCCGCTGCTGGACCGGGTGCTCGCCCCCACCGGCTGCGCCAAGCTGCTGCGCGCGACCTACGTCGACAGCACCTCCACCACCGTGACGACGGTCGGCGTGCTCGTCACCGCCGGCGACGCGGCCGGCATGCGGGCGCTCGCGCAGCGCTGGACCGCCGAGCACCTCGGCGACCGCATCGACCTCATCCCGCGCCCGGTGGCCTTCCCCGGCACCGCCGCGGGCCGCTTCGGCGCGGCGCAGCGCGGCAGTTGGGACGTCCGGGTCTCGGCGAACCTGCCCTTCGTCGTCTACGCGGTCAGCGGCTTCGCCGACGGCAGGGCCGTCCCCACCCCGCAGCCGGCGGCCCTCGCGAACGCCGCCGGCGCCACCACCGCCCCCGCCCAGGCGGGCCTCGGCTTCGACGCCACGGGCCTGGCCAAGGCCGTCGACGACCGGCTCCAGGCGACCGTCGCGGCCGAGCTCCACCCGACGACGGGCGCCCGCACGACCACCCCCGCGGCGACGGAGAAGCCCCGATGAGCCACCGCACCCGCCGCCCCGGCGGCACACCGCCCCCGGCCCCGGCCGCCGCGGAGCCCTCCGGGCCCGCCGCGGGCCCGGGTGCGCAGCCGGGCGCCGCCTCGCGCACCGGCGCCTACGCCGAGCGCCCCCCGAGCGCGCCCGCCGCCCCGCGGGCCGCACGGACCGCATCCCGGCCGGCGGGGCGCGGCGCCCTCCGCCCGCGGCTGCGCGCGCGGCTGCTCACCGGCGGGGCCGCCGGCGCCGCGGCCGTCGTGCTGCTCACGGCCGGCGGCGGGCCCGCCGCCGCGGACAGCATCAGGGACCGGCAGTGGGCCCTCACCGCGCTGCACGCCCAGAAGGCGTGGCAGACCACCAAGGGCGCGGGCGTCACCGTCGCCGTCCTGGACACCGGCGTCGACGCCACCCACCCCGACCTCACCGGCCAGGTGCTCACCGGCACCGACCTCATCGGCTTCGGCGCCGCCCGCGGCGACAAGACGTGGGCCAACCACGGCACCGGCATGGCCGCGCTCATCGCCGGGCACGGCCACGGGCCCGGCCGCACCGAGGGCGTCCTGGGCCTCGCGCCCGAGGCGAAGATCCTTCCCGTGCGGGTGATCCTGGAGGACAAGGACCCGCAGCGCGACAAGGCCAGGTCCAGCCGCGGCAGCGCGCTGCCCGAGGGCATCCGGTGGGCCGTCGACCACGGCGCCGACGTCATCAACCTCTCCCTCGGCGACGACAGCGCCACCGCCGCGCCGGTCGCCGCCGAGGCCGACGCGATCCAGTACGCGCTGGGCAAGGGCGTCGTCGTGGTCGCCTCCGCGGGCAACAGCGGCGACAAGACCGACCGCTCCTCCTACCCCGCCGCCTACCCCGGCGTCATCGCGGTCGCCGCGGTCGATTCCAGTGGCCGCCACCCCGCCTTCTCCACCCACCGCTGGTACGCCTCGGTGTCCGCGCCCGGCGAGGACATCGTCATGGCCGACCCCGACCGCAAGTATTACGACGGGCTCGGTACGAGCGCGGCGTCCGCGTACGCCTCCGGGGCGGTTGCGCTGCTCAGGTCCGCCTACCCCGAGCTGAGCCCGCTGCAGATCAAGCAGGTGCTCCAGTCCACCACCCGGCACAAGCCCGACGGCGGCCGGAGCGACGAGCTCGGCACCGGCGAGATCGACCCGGCCGCCGCGCTCGCCGCCGCCGCGAAGCTCAAGCCCGCGCCGCTCGCCCCCGTCCCCGCGGACTACCCCCAGCGCTACTTCGGCAGCGCCCACGGCGCCGACCCCGCCCCGCGCCCGGCCCAGGGCTCCAGCGTCCTCGGCAACGGCGTCGCCGCCGCCTTCGCCGCGATCGGCGCGGCGCTGGTAGCGACGGCCGGCATCCTCTGGTCCCGCCCCCGCCGCACCCCCCCACCCGCCGCACCCCCACACGCACCGACCTCGCAGCCGTAACGCCGACCCGGCATGGGAGCCCAGCGCAGGCAGCTCGTCCCGTCCGCCGCGCCCCGCGCGTACCGGCGTCGCAGCCGTAACGCCGGCCCGGCAGGTGAGCCCCGCACGGGCAGCTCTCGCCCCGTCCGCCGCGCCCCCGCACGTACGTACCGGCGTCGCGCAGCCGTAAGGCGGCCCGCACGCGATCCCCCGGGCCGCCGGGCCCCGCACGGGCCGCGCTCGCCGCCACGCGCCGCGTGGGGGGAGCGGGCGCGCCGGCCCGCACACGACGCCCCGGGCCGCGGGCCGCGCCCGCCCCCACCCGCCCCGCCGGAGGCGGGCGGGTCGGCCGATAGGCTGCACGGGTGGCGCTGAAGAACATCCCGGACCCCGGCTACCCCGACGACGACGGCTCCGCCGTCCCCGCGCTGGCCGCGGCGCTCGCGGCGTGGCGGGCCGACCCGGGGCGGGAGGGCGCGGTGATCGAGGCGCTGCACTCCGCGCGGCTGCTCGTCCCGGTTGTCGCCGTGCTGGGCGAGGCGGAGACCGGCCCCGACGGGCTGCGCCGGGAGAAGACCAGCGACATGGCGGTGCCGACGATCCAGGCCCCGGACGGCCGCCGCGCGCTGCCCGCGTTCACCTCCACCGCCGCGCTCGCCGCCTGGCGGCCGGACGCCCGGCCGGTCGCCGTACCGCTGCGCCAGGCCCTGCAGGCGCTCGCGCAGGAAGGCGCCGACACGCTGCTGATCGACCTCGCCGGGCCGGTGCCGTACGAGCTGGCCGGCGCCGCGCTGCGGGCCGCCGCGCTCGGGCCCGGCCGGGCCGAGCCGCTGGCGGACCCGGAGGTGCGGGCCGCGCTGCGGGCCGCGGTCGCCGCCGAGCCGGGCGTCGTGCGCGCCCACCTCACACCGGGCCGGGGCAGCGACGGCACGCTCGGCCTGGTGCTCGCGCCGGACGCCGACGTCGCCGCCACCGGCCGGGCGCTCGCCGCCGCCCTCGCCGCCGACGACACGCTGCGCGGCGCCCTGCGCCAGGGCCTGGACCTCGCCCTCCTGCCGGCCGGCGCCGCGCTGCCGGGCGAACCGCTCTTCACCCGCTGAGCCGTACGACCGCCACGCCGTCCCGTACGCCCCCGGGCGTACCCCCGCCCGTTCCCCGCCTCCGCCGCCCTCCGTCGCCCGGATACCGCCGAGATGTGGCTTTCCTCCGCCGCGCCGACAATACGAGAGCGGACACCGACCACCGTCACGGAGGCGCGGATGGACAGCCGAGAGGTCTACAAGAGGATCACCGAGGGCCGCACGGCCGACGACGAGCGCGCGTTCGTATGCGAATTCCTCGGCACGCTCCTGCTGGTCTTCTTCGCGGTGGGCGCGGCCGTGCTCTCCGGCGAGTTCATCGGCACGCTGGGCATCGCGCTCGCCTTCGGCCTGACGCTGCTCGCCATCGCGTACGCGATCGGGCCGATCTCCGGCAGCCACGTCAACCCGGCGGTCACGCTGGGCATGCTGGTCGCCCGGCGGATCACCGTACGCACCGCCGTCGAATACTGGGTCGCGCAGTTCCTCGGCGCGATCGTGGGCGCCGCGCTGCTGCTGCTGGTCGCCAAGCAGGTGCCGGGGCTCCAGACGCACGGCGCCTTCGGCACCAACGGCTACGGCTTCCGCTCCGCCATCGGGGTGAACATCTTCGGCGCGTTCGTCACCGAGATCATCCTGACGTTCCTGCTGGTCTTCGTATGGCTCGCGGTCACCCACCGGGTCGCGGTGTTCGGCTTCGGCGGGCTGCCCATCGGGATGGCGCTCGCCGCGGTGCACCTGATCGGCATCCCGCTGACCGGCACCGGCGTGAACCCGGCGCGCAGCCTCGCGCCCGCGCTCTTCGCCGGCAGCCCGGCGCTGAGCCAGGTGTGGCTGTTCCTGGTCGCGCCGCCGATCGGCGCGGTGCTCGCCGCACTCGCCCACGAGGTCAGCCACCCGGCCCTGGCCGCGGTGCACGCCGCCCGGGCCGCGGCGGCCGAGCAGGAGACGGCCGCCAGGGCGGAAGGCCGGCCGGAGGCGTGAGCCCGGGCCCCCGGAGCCTCAGCCGTAGACCGGGCCGGTGAACTTCTCGCCCGGGCCCTGGCCCGGCTCGTCCGGCACGACCGACGCCTCGCGGAAGGCGAGCTGGAGCGACTTCAGGCCGTCGCGCAGCGGCGCGGCGTGGAAGGAGCTGATCTCCGTGGCGCTCGCGGTGACCAGCCCGGCCAGCGCCTGGATGAGCTTGCGCGCCTCGTCGAGGTCCTTGTGCCGCGCACCCTCCTCCGCCAGCCCCAGGTTGACCGCCGCCGCGCTCATCAGGTGGACGGCGACCGTGGTGATCACCTCGACGGCGGGCACGTCGGCGATGTCGCGGGTCAGGTCGTCGAAGCCGGGGGCCTGGTCGGGGCCGGGGGGGACAGGTACGTCGCTCATGCCGACACGATATGCCCCGTCCGGCCGATTACGGCCCTTGGCCCGGCGCTGCTATGCTGGGGGGACGACCGGTCGGGCACAGGTGTGTCCGACCATCAAGTGGAGGCTCCGATCTCCCACCCGAGCGGCCGGAAGGCCGACGGGTCCCGGTCAGACGGTCCGGTCCGGATCGTACGCCCTCCGGCGTACGCGCCGCCCGGTGCCGTCCGATGCGCCCCGCGGAATAACGCGGCGGTGCTCCCGGTTGTGAGGAGCCCCGCCTGTGTCCCGTACGGGGCGTTTTTGCTGACGCTGAACGCCTGGGGTACGGGTCGGTCCACAGAAGACAGACTCACGCGCGGCTGTCCGCCAGATCGGCCGCGTGGTGCAACCGAGGAGGCCCCATCAGCGCCGAGCCCCGCATCAACGACCGGATTCGCGTTCCCGAGGTGCGACTTGTCGGTCCCAGTGGCGAGCAGGTCGGCATCGTGCCGCTTGCCAAGGCCCTGGAGCTTGCGCAGGAGTACGACCTCGACCTGGTCGAGGTGGCGGCGAACGCCCGTCCGCCCGTGTGCAAGCTCATGGACTACGGGAAGTTCAAGTACGAGTCGGCCATGAAGGCCCGTGAGGCGCGCAAGAACCAGGCGCACACGGTCATCAAGGAGATGAAGCTCCGGCCGAAGATCGACCCGCACGACTACGACACCAAGAAGGGTCACGTCGTCCGGTTCCTCAAGCAGGGTGACAAGGTCAAGATCACGATCATGTTCCGCGGACGCGAGCAGTCCCGCCCCGAGCTGGGCTTCCGCCTGCTCCAGCGGCTCGCCGAGGACGTCCAGGAGCTCGGCTTCATCGAGTCGAACCCCAAGCAGGACGGCCGCAACATGATCATGGTCCTCGGTCCGCACAAGAAGAAGACCGAGGCGATGGCCGAGGCCCGCGAGGCCCAGGCCGCCCGCAAGGCAGGCCGCCAGGGCGAGGCCCCGGGCGAGCCGGACGCGGACGCCGAGGCCCCGGCCGAGGCAGCGGCCGACTCTCCGGCCGACGCCGGCTGAGACGAGACGTCCCGGAGCCCCGGCTCCGGGTGGTAATGCAGAACTGACGCTCTCCGTGTGCCCGAGCGGCGCACGGGAGGCCAGCGACGAGGAGACTACGGCGCCATGCCGAAGAACAAGACGCACAGCGGTGCGAGCAAGCGCTTCAAGATCAGCGGCTCCGGCAAGGTGCTGCGCGAGCGCGCCGGCAAGCGCCACCTGCTGGAGCACAAGCCGTCCAGCAAGACCCGCGCGCTGACCGGCACCGTCGAGGTCGCCGCCCCGGACGCCAAGAAGATCAAGAAGCTGCTCGGCAAGTGACGGCCGTGCCCCGTCCGGGGCGCGCCGTCCCGGGTCGGGAGTCCATTCGCTTTCGGGCCGCGTGAGTACGTCCGCGGTCCCCTAGAAGGAGTTATCAAGTGGCACGCGTCAAGCGGGCAGTCAACGCCCAGAAGAAGCGCCGGGCGGTCCTCGAGCAGGCCAGCGGTTACCGCGGTCAGCGTTCGCGCCTGTACCGCAAGGCCAAGGAGCAGGTCACCCACTCCCTGGTCTACAACTACAACGACCGCAAGAAGCGCAAGGGCGACTTCCGCCAGCTGTGGATCCAGCGGATCAACGCCGCGGCCCGCGCCAACGGCATCACCTACAACCGCTTCATCCAGGGTCTGAAGGCCGCCAACGTCGAGGTGGACCGCAAGATCCTCGCCGAGCTCGCCGTCAACGACGCCAACGCCTTCGCGGCGCTGGTCGAGGTCGCGCAGAAGGCGCTGCCCGCGGACGTGAACGCCCCGAAGGCGGCGTGACACCCCACCGAGCGCACAGCGCGGTACCCCGGGCCCGTGGGCGGCATCGCCCCCGCGGGCCCGTTCGCTGCCCCCTCGGACCCGGACCCGGACTTGGCGCCGCACCCGGCCGAGGCCACTGAACCCCCTGGAGCCACCACCCCCATGGCCACCACCCCCGAGCTGACCTCGCTGCGCTCCGCGCGGGTCACCGCCGCGCACCGGCTGGCCCGGCGCAGCTTCCGCGGCAAGGAGCGGCGGTTCCTGGCCGAGGGGCCGCAGGCGGTACGGGAGGCGATCGCGCACTCCGGGGGCCCGGCCGGGCGCACCCTCGTCGAGCTGTACGCCACCCCCGAGGCCGCCGGGCGGCACGCCGACCTGGTGGCCGCCGCCCGCGCCGCCGGGGCGCCGGTGCTCACCGCGACCCCCGAGGTCATGGCGGAGATCTCCGACACCGTCACCCCGCAGGGCGTCGTCGGGATCTGCCGCTTCCTCGACACGCCCTTCGCCGAGGTGCTGCGCACCCGCCCCCGGCTGGTCGCCGTGCTCGCCCACGTCCGCGACCCCGGCAACGCCGGCACCGTGCTGCGCTGCGCCGACGCGGCCGGCGCCGACGCCGTCGTCCTCACCGACGCCTCCGTCGACCTCTACAACCCCAAGGCCGTCCGCGCCTCGGCCGGCAGCCTGTTCCACCTGCCCGTCGCCGTCGGCGTGCCCGTCACCGAGGCCGTCCAGGGCCTGCGCGCCGCCGGCGTACGCCTCCTGGCCGCCGACGGCGCGGGGCAGCGCGACCTCGACGCGGAGATGGACGAGGGCACGCTGCGCGGCCCCACCGCGTGGATCTTCGGCAACGAGGCGTGGGGCCTGCCCGAGGAGACCAGGGCGCTGGCCGACGAGGTCGTACGCGTCCCCATCCACGGGCGCGCCGAGAGCCTCAACCTCGCCACCGCCGCCGCGGTGTGCCTCTACGCCTCCGCGAGGGAGCAGCGTGCGCCCGGAGGGTGCCGCAGCGTTACGTCCACCTAGTAGGGTGGCTCGCCCGGGCGACCCGGAAAGGGGGGCGGCGCTCATGGGTGTCACGGCGTCAGACAAGGCTGCGCAGGGCGGGGTGACGGTCCTGGCCGCACAGCCCCACGACCCCGGCGAGGGCCCGGCGCCCGGCCCGTATCCCGGCCCGGCCGGCAGCCCCGCGGGCGGCACCGCCGACGGCTTCGCGCTGCACCCCGACGACCTGCCCGACGGGCTGCTGGTCGCCGACCGCACCGGCCGGGTGGTGTGCTTCAACGCCGCCGCCGCCCGGATCAGCGGGCTGCGCCCGCAGGACGTGCTCGGCCGCCCGGTGGAGCAGGCGCTGCCGCTGGAGGACCTGGAGGGCCGCCGCTGGTGGCCGCTGACCGACCCGTACGGGGGACTGCCCATCCGCACCGGCCAGCCGGAGCGCAACCTGCTGCTGCCCGGCGGGCGCGAGGTGCTGGTCGCCGCCCGGTACGTACGCGAGCGGCCCGCGGGCCCGGTGCTGCGGCTGGTGGTCACGCTGCGCGGCACCGAGGCCAGGCGGCGCACCGAACGCAGCCACGCCGAGCTGATCGCCACCGTCGCGCACGAGCTGCGCTCCCCGCTGACGTCGGTCAAGGGCTTCACCGCGACGCTGCTCGCGAAATGGGAGCGCTTCACCGACGACCAGAAGAAGCTCATGCTGGAGACCGTCGACGCCGACGCCAACCGCGTCACCCGGCTCATCGCCGAGCTCCTCGACATCTCCCGGATCGACTCCGGGCGCCTGGAGGTGCGCCGCCAGCCGGTCGACCTCGCCGCCGCCGTACGCCGGCACGTGGACGCGCACGTCGCCGCGGGCCAGCAGCCCGACCGCTTCCACGTCCGGGTCGCGCAGCCGCTGCCCGCGCTGTGGGCCGACCCGGACAAGATCGACCAGGTGCTCGGCAACCTGCTGGAAAACGCGGTGCGCCACGGCGAGGGAACCGTCACCATCGAGGTGGCGCCCGACGTCCCGGGCGACGACGGCGAGCGGCGGTCCGACGCGACCGCGGTCACCGTGAGCGACGAGGGTCCCGGCATCCCGGAGGAGTCCATGAGCCGCGTGTTCACCCGCTTCTGGCGGGGCAGCAAGCGCGGCGGCACGGGCCTGGGGCTCTACATCGTCAAGGGCATCGTCGAGGCGCACGGCGGCACGATCACCGTCGGCAGGGCCGCCGGCGGCGGCGCCGAGTTCCGATTTACGCTGCCCATCGGGGCCCCCGCGTACCTGGCCTGAAGCGGCACCGCCGCCGGGCCTCCGGGAAGGTCACGACGGGCGAAACCGCCGGTCGTACCGGCGCCAGTAGACTCGGGTCCTGGCATGTGTCCGGTCGGGCAGCACAGGCAGCACAACGCAGCACAGCCTCCACCGCGATCCCACCGCCATGCGGTGGCCCGCGACGGCGCCCACCACCATCGTCCATTTTCGGAACGGGAAGAGATGTCGGCACCCAACAAGTCCTACGACCCTGTCGAGGTCGAGGCGCTGAAGCCGGAAGCGATCGAGCGGATGCGCGCCGAAGCGCTCGCCGCGATCGCCGCGGCCGGCGACCTGGAAGCGCTCACCCACGTCAAGACCGCCCACACCGGCGGCGGCTCGCCGCTGGCGCTGGCCAACCGGGAGATCGGCGCCCTCCCGCCGCAGGCCAAGGCCGAGGCGGGCAAGCGGGTGGGCCAGGCCCGCGGCGCGGTCAACCAGGCGCTCGCCGCCCGGCAGGCCGAGCTGGAGGCCGAGCGCGACGCCCGGGTGCTCGTCGAGGAGTCCGTCGACGTCACGCTGCCCTACGACCGCCGCCCGGCCGGCGCCCGGCACCCGCTGACGACGCTGTCCGAGCGCATCGAGGACATCTTCACGGCCATGGGCTACGAGGTCGCAGAAGGCCCCGAGGTCGAGGCCGAGTGGTTCAACTTCGACGCGCTGAACTTCCCGCCCGACCACCCGGCCCGCGAGACGCAGGACACCTTCTTCGTCGCCGGACCCGAGGACGGAGGCTCCGGTGGGGGAGAGTCCGGTGTCGTGCTGCGCACCCACACCTCGCCGGTGCAGATCCGCGCCCTGCTGGAGCGCGAGCTGCCGGTGTACGTGATCGCGCCGGGCCGCGTCTACCGCTCCGACGAGCTGGACGCCACCCACACCCCGGTCTTCGCGCAGGTCGAGCTGCTCGCGGTGGACGAGGGCCTGACCATGGCCGACCTCAAGGGCACCCTCGACCACATGGTCGTCTCGCTGTTCGGCGAGGGCATGACGACCCGGCTGCGGCCCAACCACTTCCCCTTCACCGAGCCGTCCGCCGAGATGGACATGCTCTGCTACGTCTGCCGCGGCGAGTCCGTCGGCAACCCCGACCGCCCCTGCCGCACCTGCTCCTCCGAGGGCTGGATCGAGCTCGGCGGCTGCGGCGTGGTCAACCCCCGGGTGCTCACCGCGTGCGGGGTGGACCCGGAGAAGTACAGCGGCTTCGCCTTCGGCTTCGGCATCGAGCGGATGCTGATGTTCCGCCACAACGTCGAGGACATGCGAGACATCGTCGAGGGTGACGTGCGCTTCACCCTCCCGTTCGGGATGGAGATCTGATGCGGGTCCCGCTTTCTTGGCTGCGGGAGTACGTCGACCTGCCCGCCGGAGTCACCGGCCGCGACGTCCAGGCCAAGCTCATTTCCGCCGGCCTGGAGGTCGAGACCGTCGACCAGCTCGGCGCCGGCGTCAAAGGCCCGCTCGTCGTCGGCCGGGTGCTGACCATCGAGGAGCTGGAGGGCTTCAAGAAGCCCATCCGCTTCTGCACCGTCGACGTCGGCGACGCCAACGGCACCGGCGAGCCGCAGGAGATCGTGTGCGGCGCCCGCAACTTCGCCGTCGGCGACCTCGTCGTGGTCATCCTCCCCGGCGGCGTCCTGCCCGGCGACTTCCAGATCGCCGCCCGCAAGACGTACGGCCATGTCTCGCACGGCATGATCTGCTCCGCGCGCGAACTGGGCATGGGCGACGACCACGAGGGCATCATCGTGCTCCAGCCCGGCCCCGAGCCCGGCAGCGACGCGATCGAGCTGCTGGAACTGGTCGACGAGGTCCTCGACATCGCCGTCACGCCCGACCGCGGCTACTGCCTGTCGATCCGCGGTGTCGCCCGCGAGGCCGCCATCGCCTACGGCGTGCCGCTGCGCGACCCCGCGCTGCTCGACGTGCCCGCGCACAACGGCGACGGCTACCCCGTCACCCTCGCCGACCCGGCCGGCTGCGACCGCTTCACCGCCCGCACCGTCACCGGCATCGACCCCGAGGCCGCCTCGCCGATCTGGCTGCAGCGCCGGCTGCAGAAGGTCGGCATGCGGCCCATCTCGCTCACCGTCGACGTCACCAACTACGTCATGATCGAGCTGGGCCAGCCGCTGCACGCCTACGACCGCTCCCGGCTCAGCGGGCCCATCGTGGTGCGCCGCGCCCGGGCCGGCGAGAAGCTCACCACGCTGGACGGCGCCGAGCGCACCCTCGACCCCGAGGACCTGGTCATCACCGACGACTCCGGGCCCGTCGGACTGGCCGGCGTCATGGGCGGCGCCGGCACCGAGATCGCCGACGGCGGCTCCACCGACGTCGTCATCGAGGCCGCGCACTTCGCGCCGATCCCGATCGCCCGCACCTCGCGCCGCCACAAGCTCGGCTCCGAGGCGTCCCGCCGCTTCGAGCGCGGCACCGACCCGCTCGCCACCTCCGCCGCCGCCCAGCGCACGGTGGACCTGCTGGTGCTGCTCGCCGGCGGCACCGCCGGGCCCGGCGTCACCGAGATCGCCGCGCCGGTCGCGCCGACCGCCATCACCATGCGGGCCGACCACCCCGACAAGGTCGCCGGCACCGCGTACGGCCGCGAGACCGTCGTGCGCCGGCTCCAGGAGATCGGCTGCGACGTCACCGGCTCCGACGAGCTGACCGTCACCGTGCCCTCGTGGCGGCCCGACCTGAACTACGTCAACGACCTCGCCGAGGAGGTCATCCGGCTGGAGGGCTACGAGAACCTGCCCTCCACGCTGCCCAAGCCGCCCGCCGGCCGCGGCCTGACCGGCAACCAGCTGCTGCGCCGCCGGGTCGGCCGGGCGCTGGCCGGCGCCGGATACGTCGAGGCGCCCAGCTACCCCTTCGTCAGCGCCGGGACCTTCGACCAGCTCGGCCTCGACGCGGACGACGCCCGGCGCCGCACCGTACGGCTCGCCAACCCGCTCGACGACACCGAGCCGTCGCTGCGCACGACGCTGCTGCCCGGGCTGCTGGCGACGCTGCGCCGCAACGTCGGGCGGGGCGCGCACGACGTCGCGCTCTTCGAGACCGGGCTGGTCTTCCTGCCCCGCGCCGAGCGGCTGCTCCCGCCGCGGCTGCCGGTCGACCGGCGCCCGACCGCCGAGGAGATCGCCGCGCTGGAGGCCGCGCTGCCCGAGCAGCCGCGCCGGGTCGGCGTGGTCCTCGCCGGGGCGCGCGAGCTCGCCGGCTGGTGGGGCGGGGCGCAGCCCGCGAGCTGGGCGGACGCGATCGAGGCGGCGCGTACGGTGGCCCGCGAGACGGGCGTCGCCCTCACCGTGCGGGCCGGGCAGTACGCGCCCTTCCACCCCGGGCGGTGCGCGGTGCTGCTCGCCGGCGAGCAGGTCGTCGGCCACGCCGGTGAGCTGCACCCGCGGGTGAGCAAGGCCTTCGGGGTGCCCGAGCGCACCGCCGCGATGGAGGTCGACCTCGACCTGCTCGCCGCGGCGGGCGGCGAACGGGCGACGGGGCCGCGCGTGTCGACCTTCCCGGTCGCCACGCAGGACGTCGCGCTCGTGGTGGACGCGGCTGTCCCCGCCGCGGACGTCGAGGCCGCGCTGCGCGCGGGGGCGGGCGAACTCCTGGAGTCCGTCCGCCTCTTCGACATCTTCACCGGTCCGCAGATCGGCGAGGGCCGCAAGTCCCTCGCCTACGCGCTCCGCTTCCGCGCCCCCGACCGCACCCTCACCGCGGAGGAGGCTTCCGCCGCCCGCGACGCCGCGATCGCCTCGGCGGCGAGCCACACGGACGCCACCCTCCGCGGCGCATAACGCTCACCGCGAGCCCGGGGGGAGGGGCGCCCGCCCTTCCCCCTCGGGGCTGCGCCCCGCCCTGCCCCTTGAGCCCGCCCCGCGATCGTCCCCCGCCCGGGGCTACGCCCCGAAGAGCCCCTTGAGCCCGTCCTGCGACCATCCGTCCACGTGGGCTGGTCGCGCAGTTCCCCGCGCCCCTGATTGGTTGCCCTCACGCGCACGTGCCGGCCCCTCGTGAGCCGGCCTTTTGCCGCGCGGGCCGGCAAACCAGGGGCGCGGGGAACTGCGCGGCAAGCCATGGCGAAAGGGACGTTCGCGGGACGGGCTCAAGGGGCTCTTCGGGGCGCAGCCCCGGGGGGGGGACGGGCCCGAGGGGCAGGGTGGGGCGGCAACGGGGGGAGGGGAAGCTCGCTCGTTCGGGTGAGGGTGGGCCTCGGGAGGCGCGAAGGGCGAGCTCGGGGCGCAAGAATGGTGCGCGTCGACGCGAGCCGCAAGGGGGAGCCGGCTGGATGAGGCTGAAGCGAACCCTCTGGGGGCGGGCCCGCGCACCGTGGGCCGTGATGTCGGCCGGGTGGCTCACCGCAATGGGCCTGCTCGCCTGGGCCGTGCCCGACGGCACCGACGTCCTGCCCGCCCTCGTGGCAACCCCCGCGCTCACCGTCGCGACCGGCGCCCGCCGCCTCGACGTCCTGGCCAGCGGCACGCTCGCCCTCGCCGCGCTCGGCACCGACATCGCGGACGACTCCGTGCAGCTCTCGGCGGGCACCGCCGCGGGCGCCGCCGGCGCGGTGCTCGCGGTGATAGCCGCCGGGATGTGGACCGCCGGCCGCCACACCCTCATGACCGCCGAGCTCGACCGCACCCGCGAGATCGCCGCCGCCGCCCAGCAGGTCCTGCTGCCCTCCCTGCCCCGCAAGGTCGGCGGCCTCCTGGTGACCGGCGAATACGTCTCCGCCAGCCACGGCGCCCGGATCGGCGGCGACTTCTACGAGGTCCTGGCCACCCCCTTCGGCGTGCGCGTCCTGATCGGGGACGCCCGCGGCCACGGCCTGCCCGCGATCGGCCTGGTCGCCGCCCTGCTGGGCAGCTTCCGCGAGGCCGCCCACCAGGAGCCGGAACTCGCCGGCGTGCTGGGCCGGCTGGACGGCGCGATGCAGCGCCACCTGGCCGAGCGCGCCGGCGCGGCGGGCGCCGCGCCGGAGGAGGCGGAGGACGCCGAGGAGTTCGCGACCCTGCAGATCGTGCAGCTCACCGAGGACGGCGCGCTGCTCGCCGTCAACTGCGGCCACCCCGCGCCGTACGTCCTCGGCCCGCGCACGGGTCTGCTGCCGCTGGCCGAGCCGCTGCCGCCGCTCGGCCTGTTCGACCCGGCCGGCACTCCCGTCCTGGTGAGCCGGGACCGGCTGGAGCCCGGCGAGGGCCTGCTGCTGCACACCGACGGCGTGGCCGAGGCCCGGGACGCCGCGGGCCGCTTCTTCGCGCTGTCCGAGGCCGTCGCGGAGCTGGCGTCCCGCCGGGTGCGCGGCACGGACGTCGCGTCGCTGCTGCGCGCCGCGGTCGTGCGTCACACCGGCGGACGCTGCGACGACGACCTCGCCCTGCTGGTCCTCCTGCGCGACGGCGGCCCCCGCCCCGGCATCCCCCTCGACACGGCCCTGTCGGCGACCTAGCTCGCCCGTTCGGAGAACATCGCTGGCCTCGCCCGCGCCGATGCGCGACGGTGGACGGAAGGGAAGCGTCCGCGTCCACCGAGGGAGGACCGCCGTGGCCGAGCAGTCCGCGCGGGAGGCGGCCCCGCCGCAGTCGCCGCCGGGCGGGCCGCAGCCGCCGCGGGTCCCGACCGTCATCGTGGACGGCCTGCACGTCGTCTACCGCGTCTACGGCTCCGGTACCGGCCGCGGCAACGCCACCGCCGCCTTCCGCCGGCTGCTGCTGCGGCAGCAGGCCCCCACCGTGCAGACCGTGCACGCCGTCAAGGGCGTGACGTTCACCGCCTACCGCGGCGAGGCCATCGGCATCATCGGCTCCAACGGCTCGGGCAAGTCCACCCTGCTCAAGGCCATCGCCGGCCTGCTGCCGGCCGAGCGCGGCCGGGTCTACACCGACGGCCAGCCCTCCCTGCTGGGCGTCAACGCCGCCCTGATGAACGACCTCACCGGCGCCACCAACGTCATCCTCGGCGGCCTGGCCATGGGCATGTCCCAGGAGGAGATCCAGCAGCGCTACCAGGGCATCGTCGACTTCTCCGGCATCAACGACAAGGACGACTTCATCTCCCTGCCCATGCGCACCTACTCCTCCGGCATGGCCGCCCGGCTGCGCTTCTCCATCGCCGCCGCCAAGAACCACGACGTGCTGCTCATCGACGAGGCGCTGGCCACCGGCGACCTCGCCTTCCAGAAGCGCTCGGAGGAGCGGATCCGCGAGCTGCGCAAGGAGGCCGGCACCGTCTTCCTGGTCAGCCACAGCAACAACGCCATCCGCGACACCTGCGACCGGGTGCTGTGGATCGAGAAGGGCGAGCTGCTGATGGACGGCCCCACCGACGACGTCGTCAAGGCGTACGAGTCGCACTCCGACGGCCCCGGGCCGGCAGACCCCGGCCCCCCGGGCCCGGCCGGCTGACGGGCCCGGGCCGCCGCGGCCCCGCGAACCCGCTCAGTACGGGTAGAAGCCCGCCCCGGACTTCCGGCCGAGCCGTCCGGCGTCCACCATCCGCTGCAGCAGCGGCGGCGCCGCGTACAGCGGCTCCTTGTACTCCGCGTACATCGAGTCGGCGATCGCCGCGACCGTGTCCAGGCCGATCAGGTCCGACAGCTTGAGCGGCCCCATCGGGTGGGCGCAGCCCATCTCCATGCCGTTGTCGATGTCCTCGCGGGTCGCGATACCCGACTCGTACATCCGGATCGCCGACAGCAGATACGGCACCAGCAGCGCGTTGACGACGAAGCCCGAGCGGTCCCGCGCCCGGATCGCGTGCTTGCCCAGCACCTTCGCGACGAAGTCCTCCGCGCGCGTGAAGGTCTCGCTGCCGGTGGTCAGCGCCGGGATCAGCTCCACCAGGGCCTGCACGGGCGCGGGGTTGAAGAAGTGGATGCCGAGCACCCGGTCCGGCCGTGACGTCGCGACCGCGAGCCGTACCAGCGGGATCGAGGAGGTGTTGGACGCCAGGATCGCGTCCTCGCGCCGCACCACCTGGTCCAGCACCTTGAAGATGTCGGTCTTGACCCGCTCGTCCTCCACGACCGCCTCGATGACCAGGTCGCGGTCGGCGAACTCGCCGAGGTCGGTGGTGAAGCTCAGCCGGCCCAGCGCCGCGTCCCGCTGCTCCTCGGTGATCTTGCCTCGCTCGGCGGCCTTGCCGAGGGAGTTGGTGAGCCGCCCCCGGCCCAGCTCCAGCGCCTCACCGGTGGTCTCCGCGACCCGGACGTCCAGCCCGGCCTTCGCGCACACCTCGGCGATACCGGACCCCATCTGACCGGCGCCCACGACTCCGACGCGCTCGATGTCTCCCACTCGACCAGCCCTTCACGCTGCTCCGCCGCCACCTGCCTACCCTCCGGTACGTTACCCGGGCCGCCGGCGGACGCGGCGCCGGGCCCGCCCGCCGGCTCGCGGCGGACGGGCGGGCCCGGCGGTCGGTCAGCCCTTGGCGCAGGCCGTGCCGTTGAGCGTGAAGGCGGCCGGTACCGCCGGGGTGCCGGGCGCGGCGCCCGTGAAGCCGAAGACGGCGTTGCCGCCGGCCGGGATCGTGGTCGCCCAGCCCGGCGCGGTCACCGTGACCGCCGCGCCGCTCTGGGAGTAGTCCGCGCTCCACAGCGACGTCACCGTCTCACCGGCGCCGAAGGACCAGCCGACCTTCCAGCCGGCCACGGCCGCACTGCCCTTGTTGGTGACCGTCACCGACGCCTGGAAGCCGCCGGGCCACTGGTTGGTGATCGTGTACCCGACCGTGCACGCCCCGGCCGGCGCGCTCGTCGGCGGCGTGGTGGGCGGGGTCGTGGGCGGTGTGGTCGGCGGAGTCGTCGGAGGTGTGGTGGGCGGCGTGGTGGGCGGGGTCGTCGGGGGAGTGGTCGGAGGTGTCGTCGGCGGGGTCGTACCGCCGCCCGAGGTGTCCGACGTGTCGCCGTAGATGATCCCGCGCCCGTTCGTCGCGACGTACACCCGCCCGTAGACCCGCGGGTCGCCGGTGATCGCCGCGTTGGTCACGCCGTACTGGTGGGCGTCGTCGTTGATCCGCACCCAGCTCGCGCCGGCGTCGGTGGAGCGGAAGATGCCGCGCACCCCGCCGATCTTCGCGCTGGTGTAGAGCGCCTGGTAGGAGGCGCCGGGCGCGGCCTTGCCGAAGCCGATGGTGTCGGCCTCCTGCACATTGGCCAGCTTGCTGAAGGACGCCCCGGAGTTGGTGGAGTGCCACAGCCCGTACGTGGAGCCCGAGCCGCCGACGACCCACACGTCGCCCTCGGTGCCGGGCAGCGCCTTGAGCTTGCCGCTGTCGGCGGGCAGCCCGGTCGCCGCGGTCGCGGTGAAGGTCGCGCCGCCGTCGGTGCTGACGTAGAACCTGCCGCCGGACAGGCCGTAGAACTTCTTCGGGTTCACCCGGTCCGAGGCGACGGCCGCGCCGGTGGGGATGCCGGTGGACGCCTGCCAGGAGGAGCCGAAGCCGGTGGTGTGCTGGACGCCGGTGCCCGACGGGCTCCACACGAAGCCGCTGCCGTCGGCCGCCGCCGCGACCGTACCGCCGCTCGCGCCCGAGGGGTCGGTGCCGGCGAACCAGTTGGCGCCGTTGTCGGTGGAGAAGGCGACATGCGCGCCGGAGTCGATGTTCCCGACCCGGACGACGATGTTCGCGTTCGTCCCGGCGTAGTCCAGGCTCGTGGTGGTGGTGAAGTTCGGCTGGGTGAACATCATCGGCGGCACCGTGTCGAGGCTGGTGTGCCTAAAACCGCCGAGGTCGCCGAGCGCGCTGATCAGCGGGGCGCCGGTGGGCGGGCTGATCAGGTCCTGCACGGAGGTCTCCTCCAGGCCCTTGGCGTTGGGCTTGACGGTGAACTTCGCGCCGGTGTCCCAGTTGGTGAGGTTGTCGGTGCCGTAGAGCGTGGCGCCGGTGCCGTACCACATGCGGTTGGAGTCGAACGGGTCGATCTCCAGCGACTCCGTCATCCAGCCGAGCTTGGGCGCCTCCTCGGGCGGCGCCGGGTTGCCGCCCCAGCTCAGCCACGGGGAGGCGGAGATGTCCATGGTGTAGCGGTCGCTGCGGGTCGGGTAGCTGGGGGTGTCCCACGCGCGGGTCCAGGTGGCGCCGCTGTCGGTGGACCGGAAGATCTGGGTGTCCGCCCACCAGGAGCTGTAGCCGGTGACCATGACCGTGCCGGGGTGCTGCCGGTCCACGCTCAGGCCGCTGTAGCCGAAGTAGGTGTCCGCGTCCGACATCGGGCTGACGTTCGTCCAGGTGCCGGTGGCCGTCGCGTACCGCCACACCTGGCCCTTGGCGCCGTCGTACGGGCCGCCGGTGTCGCTGGTGGCGAGGTAGAGGTAGCCGTTGACGCTGTCCAGGACGCCCTTGTGCGCGATGTAGCCGGTGGGCTGGCCGGCCAGCCGCGACCAGGTCGTACCGCCGTCGGTGGAGCGGTAGACGGTGTTGTCCTTGTCGGCGACGCCGACGTAAATGGTCTGCGTGGTGCTGCCCTTGGTGCCGGTGCGCGGGTCGAAGGTCACCCACACGTCGCCCTGGTTGTCGCTCTGGTAGCCGGTGCTGTCGGTGGGGTCGGCGACGTAGGTGCCGGCGTTGGGGAAGGAGGCGACCTTCGCCCAGGTCACGCCGGAGTCGGTGCTGCGCCACAGGCCGTTGCCGCTGGGGGCGGCGAAGTAGAGCACGCTGTCCTTGTTCGGGTCGATCGCCAGCCGCTCGCCCATGCCGCGGCCCGGCATGTTGCCGCCGAGCTTGAAGGGCAGCGCCGTCGCCTGCCAGGTCGTGCCGCGGTCGGAGGAGCGCAGGATGGCGCCGTTGTCCGGGTCCCAGGAGTTGGTGTACATCCCGACCGCCGCGTACACCTTGTCGGGTGCGAGCGCGTCGGTGGCCAGGCTCACCACGCCGTTGCGGTTCCAGTCCGTCCAGCCGGCCGAGTCCAGCAGCGGGGTCCAGGACTTCGTCGACTGGTTCCAGCGGTAGGCGCCGCCGATGTCGGTGCGGGCGTAGGCGAGGTTCTTCTCCGACTGGTTGAAGACGATGCCGGGGATGAAGCCGCCGCCCTCGATCTGCACGTTCTTCCAGGTGTACGTGTCCGCCACGGCGGCGGGTGCGGCTTGCGCCGCCGCGCCGGAGCCGCCGGTGGCGCCGGTGGCGGCGGCGGTGGCCGACGCGACGCCCAGGGCGCCGCCGATGAGGGAGAGCGCCGCGACGAGCGCGGCGAGGGGTCTGCGAAGCATGCGTACGTCCTTGTGTGTGGGGGTGGACGGACGGGAGCGCGGTGCGGGTGGGGGAGGTGCATGCGCGTGGGAGCGCTCCCACGAGAGGTCCGATGATAGCGCTCGCATTCCTCCCGGAGAAGCCCTGTGAGCCGGTGCCGGGCCGCGGGGGTCCCGCCCTGCCGGGGCGGGCGGCGGGGCGCACGGGGGGCTCGTACCGCTCACCGGCCGGCTCGCCCGGCGGGTTGACGGTGCGTCATGCGGGACGCCGTCCGTACGCCCCGCGTGCGCCGGTACGTTCAAGGGCGCGGCGCGCGGGGCAGGGATGGACGATGCCCGGCCGCGGGGCCGGCGCGACGTCAGGAGGCAGGCATGGCAGGGCTCTCGCGGCGAACGCTCACAACCGGCGCGGTCGGGGTGGCGGCGGCCATCGCGCTGCCGGCGCCGGCGCAGGCCCGGGCTGGGGCGGGGGCTGGGGTGGGGGCTGCTCAGCCTGGGGCTCGGGCTGCTCAGGCCGCGGCTGCGGCTGGGGCGCCGGCGGGGGAGCGGCACCGGCGGCCGGGCCGGCGGCGGGAGCTGCGCGGCATGTGGATCGCCACGGTGGCCAACACCGACTGGCCCTCCGCCCCCGGCCTGCCGCCCGCCCAGCAGCGCCAGGAGCTGCTGGACCTGCTCGACCTCGCCGTGGAGCGCCGGCTCAACGCCGTGATGTTCCAGGTCCGCCCGACCGCCGACGCCTTCTGGCCCTCCCCGTACGAGCCGTGGGCGGCGTATCTGACCGGCACGCAGGGCTGCGACCCCGGCTGGGACCCGCTGGGCACCGCCGTGCGCGAGGCGCACCGCCGCGGCCTGGAGCTGCACGCGTGGTTCAACCCCTACCGTGTCGCCAACAGCGCCGACCCGGCCCTGCTCGCCCCCACCCACCCCGCGCGCCGGCACCCGGAGTGGACCGTCACCTACGGCGGCAAGCTCTACTACAACCCGGGCCTGCCCGAGGTCCGCCGCTTTGTCCAGGACGCGATGCTCGACGCGGTGCGCCGCTACCCGGTCGACGCCGTGCACTGGGACGACTACTTCTACCCCTACCCGGTCGCCGGCCAGGTCTTCGACGACGACGCCGCCTACGCCGCGTACGGCGCCGGCTTCCCCGACCGCGACGCCTGGCGCCGCCACAACACCGACCTGCTGGTGCGCGAGACCGCCGCCCGCATCAAGGCCATCCGCCCCGGCACGCAGTTCGGCATCAGCCCCTTCGGCGTATGGCGCAACGCCGCGAACGACCCCCTCGGCTCGGCCACCACCGCCGGCGTCCAGACCTACGACGACCTCCACGCCGACACCCGCGGCTGGGTCAAGCGCGGCTGGATCGACTACATCGTCCCCCAGGTCTACTGGAACATCGGCTTCGCCGCCGCCGACTACGCGACCCTCGTCCCCTGGTGGTCCGACGTCGTCCGAGGCACCGGTGTGAATCTGTACATCGGCGAGGCCCTCTACAAAGCCGGCGACCCGACCCAACCGGCCCCGTGGCAGGACCCCCGCGAACTCCTCCGCCACCTCGACCTCTGCGCCCACTACCCTGAGGTCCGCGGCAACGTCTACTTCTCGGCCTCGCAGGTCGCCGCAGACCCCTTGGGAGCCATGACCCTCGTCCAGGACCGCTACGCCCAGCGGCGGAGGCATTGATTTCACGCGCTGAACCGAACGAGTCCTCCTTCGGTGGCAGGGAGATCGTCGATACGGAGCGCCGACTCGTCGTAGGGTGGAGTATCCAGTCGCTTCCCCATCGGTGAAACGGACTATCGACGCATGCCTCCAACCGACCGGAAACTCGGCAAGACCACACGAGTGAAGAATCCGGCCTCTCCGCGCCTTCCCACTGTGCTGCGACAAGCGGAATTCCCCAGGGACGACTTCGAGGATGATGTGGTCATTCGGCAGGTGCGTTACGACGGAAGCCACTTGGCCGCCCGGGACGTCGAGGCGGTTGAGATAGAGGGCTGCATCTTCAGCAACCTGCGTTTCGCCGGGACTCGCCTGCGCCAGAGTCAGATCAGCGACTCGCGGATCGAGACATGTGACTTCGCCGAGGTCTCGGCGCAGAACGTGTCGCTGGTGCGCTGTCACGTGACGGGCAGCCGTATGACGGGCTCCTCGTGGAAATCCGGCACTTTTCGCGACGTGACCTTCGAGAGCTGTGTCAGTGCGCCGGCCATGTACCGGAACGCGAAGATCTACGCCGTGGCGTTTGTCGACTGCCGTATGGCTGGAGCCGACTTCCAGTTCTCGGAGATGCACAACGTGCGTTTCGTGAACTGCGACCTCACGGGTGCACAGTTCGGCAACGTCGCCATGGGTAACGTCCGGTTTGAGAACTCGACGCTGGTCGACGTAGCGGGAGTGGCCCATTTCAAAGGCGCAACTGTGCAAGGCCCAGGGGCAATGGAGCTGGCCCTGAGCCTTGCACGCGAAGTGGGAATCCTCTTCGAGTAGTGGGAGCCCGCCTAGGCGGCCACCGCCGGCCGGTATCCCGCGTACGCGGGATCGGTGATGGTCCTGGCGACGTGCGCGAAGTCGATGTCGTCTGCGAAGCCGCACAGTTCGTCCAGGAGCATCGCGCCGTAGTCGGTGAAGACGCTGCGGTGCGAGGCCAGGTCCGCGCAGGCGTCGCGCAGCGACTGCGTGTAGAGGTCGATGAGTTCGGTGGTGCCGCGCCGGTGCTGCAGGTACATCAGCGGAACGGTGACGGCTGCCGCGTGAAACGCCTTGTCCAGCGGCCTCTTCCGGCCGATCTTGACGGCCGAGAGAGCGCGGTGTTCGTCGGCCTCCAGGTCGGTGGACGGCAGGGCGAAGGTGCCGTAAACCGTGTCTGCGACGAACAGGTTGAGGTGCATGGCCTCGTGTGTCAGGCACTCGGCGTACTGCGGCACCTTCCACCCGCGGCCAGGGCTCATGACGACGACGCCGGGCATCTGGGAGGCGGAACCTCCGCCGTCCGCCCCCGAGTTCAGGACCACGATGTCCGTCACCAACAGCCGGACCATCCGGTGGAGACCCGGACTCACGTCGCGGAGGTGCCGGAGAGCCGCGGTGATGTTCCCCCGCCAGCCGTCACGAGTGGCGGCGTCGCTCGGCGTGGCCCCGCCGAAGATGTGGTCGAAGATCCCGTGGTTGAGGCAGTGGCCCGCCCATCCGCCGTCCTCGAAGGTGATGGCGGCGTGGTTGTTGTTCTTGTCGTCGTTGTAATGGGCCGGCAGGGGCCGGAGCGTACTGATGGCCTTTCGGTACGCGGCCGGCAGTTCCTCTGCCGTGGGGTATTCGCGAATGAGCGCGGAGACCATCCGCGCCGTGTTCTCGTAGGTGTGGCCGAGGTTCATGAAGTGCACGAGGGATCCCCCTTGACGTGGTCTGGCGCGCGCCCGAGACGTGGTGTCCCCGCCCCGGGCGCGTTCGGAAGTCGGGGCGCCGGGCTGCCGGTCAGGCGGTCCAGCCGCCCATCATGCAGTTGTTCGCGTCGCTCCTCGACGCGACCACGCGCGTCATCACGCCGGTCACGACCCCGACCGGGTCCTCCTTGATTGCGGAGACCAGGTCGTTCAGGGCGTCGTCGGAGATGGCCGGCTCGCTCGTCGGCACCATGGGCTTCACTGGCGTACCTCTTTCCGAAGGGAACGGTGTGCATCGGTCTTCAGTGAACGGGTCGCCGATCCGCCTGAGGAGGAAACGCTCCGTGAGGCGCACTCGCGGAGAACCGGAAACTCTCGAAGGGGCCGTCCCTTGACACCGGCACCCGTATGTCACAGCGTCGCTACTGTGAGTGCATCGACGGGCAATGCGCTTCTTCGGCGCAAGATCGCTGAGGCAGGCTTCGGGCAGGCGGAGTTGGCCGAAGTGCTGAACGACTGGCTGCGTGAGCATGGTGAAGAGGGCACTGTCAGCGACCGCATGGTGAGGTATTGGGTCACGGGAAGAACCCGACGCCCCTGGAAGCGTACGCGGCTTGCCCTGGAGGCGGTGTTCGGGTGTTCTCTGGAAGAGCTTGGATTCGAACCGACGGCTCAGAACAGTTGCGCAGGCGATATGGAGCAGCCCGTGAACCGCAGGTCGTTCCTCAACAACTCCACCGCTGCGGCTGCATCGCACCTTCTGGGACACAC